>NZ_CAADHL010000001.1 GCF_900699045.1 Candidatus Williamhamiltonella defendens
ATTATTCACTCTCACGTCAGTGCACACACACATTATCTGATAAATTTTTAAAGAGCTTCTTCCTAATCCTAATATGACCGCGCATTCTACGTACTTATTCTATCCAGTCAACTCCTTTAGTCCATTTATTTAATTCCAATCAACATCTATATGTTAATTCATTATATTTAGCGTCTCGTATATTTTGAGGGTTATAGTTAATTCTGAAATTCTACAGAAAATCGAGTCAACTGTTGCTAAATAAATTAATTAGGCTTGAGAAATTACATTTTCTGATGTTTTTTTTGATGATACCTTAACCATAACTGGGCGCAATAATCGACCATTTAAAGTATAACCTTTACAGACGATAGAAGTAATATGATTAGGTTCATGCATATCTGATTCAACAACTCCCACGGCTTGATGAATATCCGGATTGAAAGGTAGATTGCATTGAGATTCAACCACTTCTATACCGAATTTATTGACAGTATCTAATAACGATTTTAATGTGAGTTTAATGCCTTCAATTATTGGATTTGCTCCCTTCTCAGATTGCTTCACTGTTTCTAAGGCGCGCTCTAGGTTGTCAATTACAGGCAGTAGGTTATAGGCAAATTTTTGAAGAGCAAATTTATGTGCCTTCTCTATATCTCTTTGAGTACTACGGTGAATATTTTGTTCATTCGCTTTATGCCTTAACAAATTTTCATTCTCACGCTTTAATGCATCCGTTAATTGAGATTCTAATTTTAAAATTCGAGCTTTCATTGTAATAATATCGCTACTGTTTTCACTTTCTTTTTTAATAAGATTAGATTCATCATTTTCTACTGATGTTAAAGTTTGTTGATCTATCTGATTTTTTCCTTGTTTTTCTAAATTTATATCAAAACTTTCTTCTTCAGATTGTTTCTCACTCATCTTAATTTTTCTCCTAATTCAATTTAGCATGCATGTTAAAATTTAAGTTTATTATGGGGATCGCTCGCCATGATTCAAGTGAATTAATTATAATCTACAGTAACGATAATATCGTGTGAGACAATGAAACGAATGAATAAAAAATTTAATAGCATAGGTATTCTTGGTCGCCCTAGAGATTCAGAGGCTTTAGCAACTCATCATATGTTATATCACTGGCTAAAATCTGAAAATTACACAGTTATTGTTGAGCGAGAGATTGCAGATGCTCTTTCTCTAAGAGATGTGACGACAGCTAGCCTAAAAGATATTGGTAATCAATCTGATCTCGCCATAGTAGTAGGGGGAGATGGCAATATGCTAGGTGCAGCTAGAATATTAGCGCAATATGATATCAAAGTAATAGGAGTGAACCGAGGCAACCTCGGTTTTTTAACTGATTTAAGCCCAGATAATGTACAAAAAGAACTTTCCGAAGTGTTAAAAGGTGAATATCTCAACGAACGACGTTTTTTATTAGAAACGCAATTAAAGTCTTCTCTAACATTGATTGAGGCAAACAATTATACGAGCTGCCCCGCAACACCTACTTTAACTGGAACTGCAATTAATGAAATGGTATTACATCCAGAGAAAGTCGCGCATATGATTGAATTTGAAGTATGGATTGATGATCGTTTTGCTTTTTCTCAGCGTTCTGATGGATTGATCATTGCTACTCCTACCGGTTCTACGGCTTATTCGCTCTCTGCTGGCGGACCAATTTTAACTCCTACTTTAGAAGCTATTTTGTTAGTACCTATGTTCCCTCATACCCTTTCTACTAGACCTTTGGTAATCAACAGCAACAGTAAAATTTGTTTAAAATTGAAAAAATCAAATCATGATCTAAAAATAAGTTGTGATAGCCAAACAGTTTTATCGATTGGAAATGATCAAGAAGTGGTCATTTATAAGAGCGCTCATCATCTCGATTTAATTCATCCAAAAGATTACATTTATATTAATAGACTCAATACAAAACTTGGATGGTCAAAAAAATTATTTTAAAAATAAAAAGCTATTTAAAACGCATAGATACAGATATGCTTCTGCTTGTTATCTGTGTGCCTAAACAGTTAATTATATTATATAAAGTGAGAGATAAAGTAAGAGGATAACTATGTTGCAAGCAGTGATAACAAAGCTTGTATGGGTAACGTTAAAAACCTTCTTATCTTATATAAGAGTACCTTACAATTAATTAAAAAATTACTTTATTACAAGTGCCATATCTCATATCTATTTAAATCTTATTTAATATAGCTAAATGCAGTAGTAACGTGTTTAACACCACTTACTTTACTAGCTATTTCTGCTGCAGATGCACCTTCTTTTCTTGTCAGTAAGCCCAATAAAAATACCTCTCCATTTTCGGTCACTACCTTTACTTTTGATGATTTCATCGAAAGTATAGATAAAAGCTGAGAACGAACCTTAGTGGTGATCCATATGTCCGATGAAGTGGTTGCTAAATCAACGGGCCACCCCTGGCGAATTTCATTGTATATTTCACTCACTCCTTCTACAGTAGCAACAATCGCTTTTGCACGTTCCGACAGTTCAGAGGACTGTGCTTCGCCAGTTAGCAAAATTTTGCCCTGATAAGCCGTCACCGATATTTTTACTTCTTTTTTTAATTTCGGATATTTATTAATTGCATTAATAACACGTAACTTTAAGGTATTATCGTCGACCTGTGTTCCTATTGTGCGCGGATCCACCGCTGATTTTGTCGCAATAGCAGCAGCCCCGATCAATACGGCACCTACACAACCCTGTAAAATCACGCTACTTAATACGATAGCCGCCAAATTTATTTTCATTTTTTCTTTAATTCATCATCCTGATGAAGCAATACAGTGTGATCAATTAAATCACATAGACAGTTTACAACTACCATATGTACTTACTCAACACTCACACGACAAGCAGAAGGCACTCGAATCTCAACATTATTTTTTCCTAAAAGACCTTTTAGCTCATCTACATCATCACATGTCAATGCAATAATTTCATATTACGAGTGACTGCAGCTTCAACGTCTTTAATGATAGCAAGATAATTACATTACCTCGAGTCGAAATAGAAAAAAGATATCTCCTGATTGACCTAACGCCTGTACTTGCCGCGTATACATTTTACAATGTAAATGAACGTAATTTATCGCGGAAGCAATATGTTGTCTGAACTTAAAGTGATAGCCGGTAAGCTATGGCGTTCTGTTTCGAACCAATCGATCATATTGCTGGCAAAACGATGAGCATTAGCTGAGGATGAACCGTTACCACAGCAAAGAATTTTATGGCCATTCGTTAATACTGGTACAAGGAGAGTTACAGTATAACACAAGGACTGCAATAAGGATTCTGTAGCAGCAATTTTGGTTTGAATACTTTCAGTAAAGTAATGTTTGTTTTTATCCAAAACGTAATACATACACTCTCATAATAAAAATAACTAGTTAAAAGATCGTATTTAACTAAATGCGTTTTGAAACCATGCAAATTGATTACTAGTAATGGAAAAAAGTCAAAACGATAGGATGTATTAAAATGGCTTCCACGTTTTTATAGCCAGATTTCGGCCGTATCACATAAGCATTTTTGCTTTTTATTATTGATGCTGTCGGCCGCACTTCCAAAAAAAATTCTTTTAAATCAAACCTCAACAAAGACCCATTTTTTTGATCACGCATAATAAGATCGATCTCAGCGCTCCAAAGAGTAACATTATCCTCTTTAAAAACAAAACCCGCTTTTCAAGATCACAAAAGGCGATCATTTCATAGAGAAAACCTATTTCTCTTCGACTTAATGTTTTGTCTATTATTTTTGATAATCCTATTTTACTCTTTATATATTAATTAATTCACGAAACTATGTACTGAGTAAAGTGTCGCGTCAAATTTCAATTTGAGATCAGCATCAGGTTTTTAAAAAACTTTACTATTTAGTTTCTGATAATCATTATTCAGTTTCTAAGAATCATATATGCACTATTAATAAGGATTTTCACTCCCGTCCTCTGGCTGACTTTGAGAAGGCGACGTTTTATTGGGCCATAAAGAATTTTTAAGAAAACCATTTACTTTATGCGCGTTATTTGAAGAATGTTGCTTATTTTATCATCACTAATCCAAAAGAAATAATCTTAGTGCTCAAGTGATCCCTTTGAGCGAAATAAAAAGTGACCTTAAAATAGCCTAGAGGTCTTGTTCTGTTTAGTGCGGTTTATTAAATATAATTTTTTCTAGAATGCTAAAGTATCACCTCAATCTTTAAGAGAATTAAGGTTTTTTCTAAATGCGCTAACGTAGGTTTAACTGGCATACTCTCTGCCTTATCAGACTGAGCGACGGACTAGGGTTGTGTGGTCATCAACTGTCTTCTAGGAAGAAGACTTTTAGCATCATTTTCATCAAATTTAGAGTCATTGACTGATTGTTAAGTACAATAACTTGATTTCTCTTTCTAATTTTTAAGAAAAATTTTTAATAAGACAATGAATTTAAAAGAAATTAAAGTATTAACTAAAGAAGACATGGCAGCGTTAAATGTCATTATCATCGATCAGATGCGTTCTGATATACCACTTGTCAAGCAATTAAGCACTTATATTATTAATGGGGGCGGAAAACGTATTCGCCCCATGATTTCAATTTTATCTGCTCGCGCATTAAATTATAAAGGCGATCAACATATTATTGTAGCCGCATTAATAGAATTTATTCATACCGCAACCTTGTTGCACGATGATGTCGTCGATAAATCTGATCTGCGTCGCGGGAAAAAAACAGCAAATACCGTTTTTGGTAATTCTGCAAGTGTCTTGGTTGGAGATTTTATCTATACCCGAGCATTTCAGATGCTGACTGACTTAGGTTCAATGCGCATCCTAAAAGTGATGTCTTCAGCAACTAATGTTATTTCTGAAGGGGAGGTACAGCAATTAATGTATTGTAATAATGTAAACATTACCGAATATGATTATATGCAAGTCATATATAGCAAAACAGCACGTTTGTTTGAAGCCGCCTCACAATCTGCTGCCATCTTAGCAAAAGCAAGCCCTGAACAAGAATCAGCACTACAAAGTTATGGCTGTTATCTTGGAACAACATATCAATTAATCGATGATCTGCTTGATTACAATTCAAAGAGCAATTTTTTTGGCAAAGACATTGGGGATGACCTTGATGAAGGTAAGGCGACTTTACCACTACTACATGCCATGAATCATGGAACAGAAGAACAAAAGCACATAATTTCATTCGCAATTAAACGAGGAAATGCGCGTCAATCGCTTCCTCAAATACTCAAAATTATGAAACAATGTGGATCATTGGGATATACGTTAAATCGAGCAAAAGAAGAAGCGAATAAAGCTATCTCAGCACTACAAATTTTACCTAAAAATTCTTATCGTACAGCGCTAGAGAGCCTTGCTTATTTCGCTGTGAAACGTTCATTTTAATTTTTGCTTCAATATATCTAAAATCAAAACCATCAAAATCGTTGATTAATCTTTACTTAGTCTTTTTATTAATCCTCGAATACCTGCACGAAAAAGAAACACAATCAGTTTTCACGTTCATAATCTGTTGATTGGCGGTACGATTCTATCCAGATAGTAAATAAATCCTGTTGCTTTAAACTATATTTTTCAGGGTTTTCCGTTAACCTTAACTGTTTTAAAATTGGTTTTAGTAAACTATCAATGTAATATTCAAGTGCCTTCCCCTGAACACCTAACCAATATCGATGTTTCCAACCTTGTTGGCGCGCCATTTGATTAATTCCTTGCGTTGAAAACGGAAGCCAGGGGGAATGAATTAATTCCTTAGCTGAAAGCTATTCCTTATCCATAGAATTGTTTATCTCTAATTTCATTTACATATGTATTGATTTATTGAAAACAACAAAAATCATCATTTTATTTTTCAATTCAGATAAATCTCATCGTTTTTTTAATTCATTTAATTTTGAATGAAAATTCAACATTTTGATTTTTAAAAATTTTTTTAAAAATGTATTTTGTATCATTTTCGTTTATTGAATATATTTAATAAAATACAAATTTTAGAAAAACTCAGTAAATTTTTCCTAAAAATAATGATATGATTTTTAATAAGAATCTTTAATTTCACAAAATAACTAATGAAAGCAAGTTAGTTATCATATTAATTAACCAGTATCTTGCAATACAGAAGGATAAACAATGATTTTAAGGAAATCCAATTAGCATTCATTCAATATCATTACAGCATTGCGTAAAAATAAAATCACATTAGCGGCTTTAATCTAGACAATCAGGCTTGGGCTATTCGATTTTAGCTAATATATTAATAAGACCTTTGCCGAAGGGAGAATGTCTGATTGCCGAATGTTTATGGGTCGGTTTATCCATCGGATATATGGTCTACCGTTATTTCTATTCAGAAACAGATTAACTGATTGAAAAATCAGAAAAAATTCAAGGAGAGTTTAGAAGAGGTGGTACACCTTACAGGAATATAAAAAGATTTATTTAGAATATCGTTTTATGAAACCGCTCACAGATATTCCATGTATCTGAGGGATATTAGCCTTCGTCCCATCTATACTTGATATCTTTTAGAGCGGTGCTCATTTATTTTGATTAATTAAAGAGTAGTTGATATCTATGATTTATTTTTAATTTCATAACGCATTTTTAAACTGAAAATAATCCTAAATCTGCATGGCTCGATTCAATTTACAAAATTGACTGCATTTTGATTGATAAAATTTTGCTAAACAATACCATTTTTATCAATTTTAAATTATTTTTAAAAATTTTTATAAAAATATTAACTTCATTCCAGTCAGCATATTCAACTTTTTTACTGGGATCGGTTTCACTCTGCGTTAAGCTCATAATGAGCTGCATCAGCATTTTATCTCGCTAGAGATAATGCGAATAATGTAACACCACGGGAAATACCTTAGATAACAGGAGCTTCCAAGGTGTTTTTAATAGAAATTGACGGACATCACTATTGGTTTAAGGGGAATACTTCTCTGGTTTTCGAGCTAATAAATTCACGAAAAGAGCCGGTGGCATTTGATTTAAAAGTACAATCTATTCGTTTGATGCACTGATCAAGTTGCGGTTACAACGGCAATAATGTACAGATAAACCGATGATCACCTGTTGATAGGATTTCAAGTGTCTATGGCTACAGAAAGGGCCTTGACCTCAGATGTCATCAAACAGGATGATTTATTTGCAATGAAAGAGGCAATTTTACTTTTGCCATTCCCTAGTCGAATAAAGAATTAATGTTTTTGTTTTCATCCTTTTGCTCCTGATTAAGAAGCAGAATTTTTTATAAAACAGGAAGAGTAATATTTTTAAACAGCTCTTTTATTTCTTGATAGGAGTGCAAGTAACACGCTTTATCTACAAGTGTTCGAGTGAGATGGTGGGCGAAACACTTTTCAAAATCATACATGTAACCACGTAAAAAGTATAGCAATGAAAACCAATATGAGTAATACTGCCATCAAAAATAGTACGAGCGTCAATACAAATTGACTCACTGTCTTGTATAGGATCCATCGCAATATTAGCAATCATGTCTACCTCTAGGCCCAAACGTACATAAGTTTTTATAACATCTGAATCTGTGACTGTAAAAGCAATATTCGGTGTTAAATCGGATGCACAAAACGCTTTATCTAAAGTTGTTCGTCTTGTAAAACCAAAGGTATAAGGTCACGATTGGATGGGCCGCTACTTCTTGAATGTCAAAAGAAGTTCGGTGGGATAAGGGATAATCAGACTTAATAATGATAAGCCACCTCCAGCGATATCTGGGCAACATCACCGCGTCACTATATAAATCTTCATTTTCAGTGGTAATTGACAAATCCACTTTACCTTTTGACAAAGCGTCCTCTATCTGAATTAGCGAACCTTGATGTATATAGTCAGGACACCTGAGGATAATTTTTAATAAACTCATTGATTAATTTAAATAATGTGTATCTGGCCTGAGTATGAGTAGTTGTGATACATAATACTCCTTGATCTAACGATTTATATTTTATTGCTACAGCTTTTGATAAAACTCACTTTCGCTAATATTTCTTGAGCCATCACCATAATTTTTCCCGGACACGGTGATCTCTGTCAAATGTTTTCCATTGCGTGTAAAAATTTATATTCCAAGTTCTTCTTCTAACATTTTAATCGGTTTACTGATTCCTGGTTGAGAGATATGGAAACCTGCTTTAGTAGCAGATAAATTAAGATGATAGTGAACAATTTCAACAATATAACGAAGTTCCTGTAATTTCATCTTTAAAATGTTTTTTATAAATCACAGAGATGTTCTGATTGAGCCAAATCTTTTATTTTTGCCTTTTTGCATTACATTCATCAATCTATTTACGACTTTACAAGAGGTCTTTTGTTACCTTCAACCCATTGCCCATCAATGTAAAATGCACACCAACCTGTTGCTTTTCCTAATTTTTCAGAAGAAATATACTGCTCCTTTGTTTTACGACTAAAACGGATGAATGTTGTATTCCCCTCTGTATCTTTTAGGGGCGCCTCGGCGAGATAATGCCATTTTTCTGGAAGCCTATCTTTAAAACGCTTTAATTCTTCCACTCTGGGAGCTCTGGTTTCACGTGATCGAGGAAAGGTGTTAGCCGCAAGAAACAAACCTGCCACTCCATCACGCAACACAAAATAAGCATCCGATTCTTCACAGAGTACTTCAGGTAAAGGCACGGGATTTTCTTTTGGGGGAGCCACTTCTCCATTACGCAAAATCTTACGAGTGTTTTTACATTCTTCATTCGTACATCCCATATATTTACCAAAACGCCCTACTTTTAAATGCATTTCATAAGCACATTTATCACATTCTACGATCGGGCCTTCATACCCTTTAATACGAAACTCCCCCTGCTCCATTTGATGTCCATCACAGATAGGGTTGTTACCACAAATATGTAATTTCCTCTCTGTATCAAGTAGATAACTGTCCATCGCAGTTTTGCATTTTTCACACCTGCGTCGCAAACGTAATGCATTTGTCTCTGCTTCATCTCCATCAAGAAGATTTAAAATTTCATTTTCTGGAATCAAATTAAGCGTCGTTTTACAACGTTCTTTTGGAGATAATGCGTAACTCGAGCAACCCAAGAAAACACCCGTGCTAGCTGTACGTATCCCCATTTTTTTGCCGCAAGCAGGGCAATTAATATCCATTATCACCATTGAATTTGGACGCATTCCTCCTTCTGAGGGATCTTTTTCAGCGATATTCAGTTGCGCGATAAATTCACTGAAAAATTCATCCAGCACCTTTTTCCATTCTGCTTGATGTTGAGCAATTTGATCTAATGCATTTTCCATACGGGCGGTGAAATCATAATTCATCAATTCCCGAAAATTTTTTTCTAAGCGATTTGTGACGATCTCGCCCATCTTTTCTGCATAGAAACGACGATTTTCAATGCGGACATAGCCTCGCTCCTGCACAGTGGAAATAATACTAGCATAAGTGGAAGGGCGTCCTATGCTGCGTTTTTCTAACTCCTTAACCAAAGAAGCTTCACTATAGCGGCCAGGCGGCTTGGTAAAATGTTGACTAGGAATTAATTTTTCTAAATACATAGAAGTCCCGACGGCTATGATTGGAAAAGTCTTTTCTTCTTCTGCTTTGCGCAAAGCCGGCATCACTTTAGTCCAGCCATCAAACCGCAATGTCCGTCCTTTAGCCCGTAATTGATAGTTTTTTGCCTCTACGATCAAAGTGGTCACATCGTATTGAGCCGGGGTCATTTGGCAGGCTACAAACTGACGCCATATCAGCTGATACAGCTTTCTCGCATCTGGTTCTATGTCTTCTAACTGTTCTGAGAACACGTTAACATTCGAGGGTCTGATAGCTTCGTGCGCTTCTTGGGCATTTTTTTTATTGCCATATTCATAAGCGGGTGAAATTAAATAATGATTGCCAAAATGCTTCTGAATATAATTCCTCACCATGCTTAATGAGTCCTGGCTGAGATGTGTGGAATCAGTACGCATATAAGTGATCTGACCTGCTTCATATAAACTTTGCGCCATCAACATGGTTTTTTTAACGCTAAACCCTAATCGAGTGCTTGCTGCTTGTTGTAACGTGGAGGTAATAAAAGGCGCGCCCGCTTTACTGCTGGTCGGTTTGTCTTTTCGGTCTAAAACAACATATTGTGCATCTTCAAGATCTTTAAGCGCAGCATAAGTTTGCTCTCGATTCACAGGTTTAAAAGGCTCACCTTCAAAATGGCTGACTATCATGTGAATCATGATTTTTTGTTGTGTCAACAGATTTGCCTCTAAATGCCAATATTCTTGAGGCACAAAAGCTTTGATTTCTCTTTCTCTTTCTACGACGAGGCGGACAGCAACAGATTGCACTCGCCCTGCGGATAACCCTCTGGCGATTTTTTTCCACAAAAGTGGAGATACCATATAACCCACAACCCGATCCATAAATCGCCGAGCCTGTTGAGCATGAATACGACTCATATTTAATTCGCCTGGCTTTTTAAAAGCCTGTTGAATCGCATTGTGGGTGATTTCATTAAAAATCACCCGACTGAAACGCTGGGGATCACTACCAATGACTTCACGTAAATGCCACGCAATCGCTTCCCCTTCACGATCTAAGTCTGTCGCCAAATAGATATGATCTGCCTTTTCTGCTAATGCTTTCAATTCGGAAACCACTTTTTCTTTACCAGATAAAATTTCATATTGCGCCTTCCAGCCATGATAGGGATCAATCCCCATACGTTTAATCAGGCTACTTTGATGATCTTGCAATATCTTTTTTTCAGTTTTTTGTTTTTTTATGACTGCTGAAGCATTTTTTTTATTATTAGAGCCACTTTTTGGTAAATCTCGGATATGCCCTACACTCGATTTCACCACATAATGACTGCCTAAATATTTATTAATTGTTTTGGCTTTAGCCGGAGACTCAACTATCACGAGCGATTTACCCATAATTTTTTATTACCTGAATTAAAATTTTTTAAAAAAGGGCAAAATTGATTCCATGCCATAAATTCAAAAAAAGAAAGATTGATTCATCTTTTCTTGAGTCCAAATATATTGATTATTTATAAGCGTCACCAGATTATTTTTAGAGGAATGGTTTTTCTCCTCTCCGCCACCAGAGCAATAATAAACGATCCGCACTTTTTACCATACTGCCTGTTAAGCGCTCTATTAGGCTTTTATGAGTTTGATACGATACACGGATGATTTGATGGTTTTCCATTTTTGAAATCAACCAATCATCACTCGTACCTATACTGTCTACCAGACCTTTCTCTTTGGCTTTAACGCCAAACCAATGCTCACCGGTTGACACGGTGTTGATATCAATCTGAGGGCGTTTTTCCTGTACAAACTGCTTAAACAAAAGATGGGTTTCATTTAATTCTTCACAAAACTTTTCACGACCTTGCTCTGTATTTTCTCCAAATACGGTTAATGTTCTCTTAAACTCACCTGCCGTATGCAATTCAACATCAATATTATTTTTTTGTAAAAAACGATGAAAGTTAGGAATTTGTGCTACGACGCCAATCGAACCTATGATGGCAAAAGGTGCAGACAAAATATGATCTCCGACACAAGCCATCATATAACCTCCACTAGCCGCAATTTTATCAACGGAGACCACTAAAGAAACACCAGCTTGACGAAAACGCGCTAATTGTGATGCGGCCAAGCCATAGCCATGAACAACTCCCCCGGGAGTTTCTAAACGAAGAAAAACACTGTCTTCTGTCCTTATCACACTCAATATAGCGGAGACCTCTTCTCTTAAGGAACTGACCTGATGGGCGTCTATGCTGCCGTTGAAATCAATAACGTAAACACAAGGTTTCTGTGAATGGTGTTCGCCCGATGTCATCTTTTGCTTTTTAAATTTTGCTTTAAGCTTTTTTTGTTTTTTTTTCGTCTGATGAAAAATTTTTTGTTCTGCTTCACACATTTTAAATAAACGAATTTGTTCTTCTATCTCTTTATATTCTTTCCCTAAATTAAAAAATTTTAGTTCACCAGTTTTCTCTGATTTACGTTGTCGTATATGGATTATGAGTACAGCAAATACCGCAAAGGCACCTAATATAGTAATCATTTTTGCTAAAAACAGGCCATACAAAGAAAGTAATTCCACAAATTTTATCCTTATTAAAAACATGATAACGGACGGCTTGCGTAACCCTGCTGCAAGTTTTTCAGAAAGTAGATTTCATAAAATCTGGTCACTCTAGCATCTGCAACAGTTTACGCAAAGGGCGTCTAAAGGCATCTAGTTTTGTCTATGTACCAGAATCTATAATTTCTTATTTTTATGATTTTTTATATTGCTCTTGATATTGATGCATGAATTGATATGCATTTTGAATTGATTTATGTCATATTTTCAAAATTATTATCATATTGTTCTTTGACCTTTGCCAAAAGGGGCCATAGTCCATACTGCATAAATTTAAATAACAGTATTTTTTATTTGGATTCCTCATGGATATTTCCTTCAAAATGATACGTTAAAAATATTTGTTCTTCTTCACTGTGAAACTGATATTATAGAAAATGCGACGCTAAATCCTACATGGGATCATTTATGCCGGAATATTCTCAATCAATTAAATAGATTTTATCTCCACTTTTAACAATATTTTCTGCAACTAAATCAGTATGAAAAGGGCGTCTATCGTTATTCAACCTATCTAAAATTTTTATTGTTTTATAAAAAATTAACCAGCATTTTATTATGATAAATACCATCATGGTGATGTTTAAATTTTAAAATATGTTGATATTTTATATTCAGAAAAGCATTAAATTCATTACAAAATTTAATTTTTAATTGATGCAGTTGACGAAAACAAAGAATGATATTTTCAATATTATTTTTCTTACATGGCACGGGATGAATGTTTCTGAATTAGGAATGTATTGAATTATTTTTATTTTACTTACTAGTATCAAAATAAATTGTTTCTAGATTAATACCTATTTTAAAAACTAATCCGATGTTATTTTTTCATTATGACGATTAATAAAATTCTCAGTAGCAACACCAGGTACACGAAGCACTAATTTCATTTTTTTCATTAATATGAGGTAATTTTTATTTGTTATACCTCCGATAGCGGTAATCTTTATGTTTTCATCTGTATTGAAATTCAGTTCTTTAATTCAAAAGATTTCCATAATTTGATTATTCATTTTTTATTTATATCCATATTTCAGTGTACTAAATCTGAACGGTTTTTATGCGCTGGATACCATGTGATGACGTTGGTAAAGAAACATCTCAAAAATAATAAAATTTTGCCAATAAATATTGCATCCACATTCTATGAAAGCTACTCTCTGGCGCACTTAACATTTCACTAAAATTAGGTCAATGAGCATTCAACTAAATGGCATTAACTGTTATTACGGTTCACAACAAGCACTTTGTAATATCAAATTATATTGTCCTGAAGGGGAGACATTAGTCTTACTTGGGCCCAGCGGTGCAGGCAAAAGCTCTTTATTGCGAGTATTAAATTTGCTTGAAATGCCGGGTTCCGGAATCTTGCAGATTGCAGGGCATTATTTCGATTTCAATGAAAATTTATCAGAAAATATTATTCGTGAATTACGAATAAACGTGGGTATGGTATTTCAGCAATATCATCTTTGGCCACATTTATCGGTGATGCAAAATTTAATAGAAGCACCTTGTTGGTTACTGAGGCTTTCTAAACAGGAAGCGCGTTTTAGGGCTGAAAAGTTGCTGGCTCGTTTACGTTTGCAGAATTTTTCAAATCGTTATCCTTTGCATCTGTCTGGAGGGCAACAGCAGCGAGTTGCTATTGCACGAGCACTTATGATGGAACCTAAGGTCTTATTATTTGACGAGCCCACAGCGGCCTTAGATCCTGAAATTACGGCCCAAGTGGTGGACATTATTCGAGAACTTTCTGAAACAGGTATTACACAAGTGATAGTAACACATGAACTTGAGTTTGCCCGTAAAACAGCAACTCGACTTATTTACATGGAAAATGGAAAAATAATAGAGGAGGGGGATGGCAATCTCTTTAAACACCCCAAAACAAAAGCCTTTGCCCATTATTTATCACATTAGGCGGGAGTTTATTTCTTCAAGTCTATTTTTAAAAATCTACAACATGAATGCTGGAAAACCATGAATCCATGGTGCTCTATTTATAGTAAGAATAGGAGTTTAAAATGAAAAAATTAATCCTTTCTGTATTTTTTTCCCTTATAAGCCTGGCGATCAGTTTATCTGTGTTTGCTGAGAAAAAAATTCTTCATTTTGCAACCGAGGCCTTGTATCCTCCGTTTGAGTTTATGAGTGCTCATAATGAAATCAAAGGATTTGATATAGACCTGGCGAAGGCACTGTGTCAAAAAATGCAGATAGAGTGTGTTTTTGTAAATCAGGCCTTTGATAGCTTAATACCAAGCCTTAAATCACGTCGTATCGATGCTGTTATCGCGGGGCTAGATATCACTCCTGAACGTTCAAAACAAGTGGCTTTCACGATCCCATATTGTAAAAATTCCGCTTTATTTATTATTCAAACTGGTAAATTTTCTGGCATAGGCGATTTAAATGGGAAAAGAGTGGGTATGCAAAATGGCAGCACACATCAAAAATTTTTAATAGACAAACATCCTGAAATGATCCCCATTTCTTATAGTACTTATCAAAATGCTATTTTAGATCTTCAAAATGGTCGCTTGGACGCTGTTTTTGGTGATACAGCGGCAGTCAATCAATGGCTGATAAGAAATCCAACTCTGGGTGCACTGGGAAATAAAATTACAGATTCGGATTATTTTGGAGTAGGTTTGGGCATTGCAGTCAAGCAGAGTGCTGATTCATTACTCAATAAGTTAAATGAAGCAATAAAAAAAATTAAAGATGATGGAAGCTATGACCATATTTACAAAAATTGTTTCCTAAGAGCTGATTTTATCAATGAATGAATTCTTTTCTTTACTCAATGCAACAGGAATGACGCTTTCTTTAGCGCTGTATTCACTTTTAGTTGGGTTGTTTTTAGGAATACTTTTCGCGATCTTCGAATCATTAAAATACAGAGGTCTTCGTTATCTTATTCATGGATGGGGGATCTTATTAAGGGGGCTCCCTGAAATTTTAATCGTTTTTTTTATTTATTTTGGATCTGCAGAACTCTTCATGCTACTGACAGATGGCTTTACCATAAATTTTTATCTATTTGAATTACCTATCAAATATCATTGCAATTTCCTTCAAATTAGCCCATTTTTATGCGCTGTCATCGCATTAGCTTTGCTTTATTCTGCTTATGCCGCTCAAATTTTTCGGGGGGCACTTAAAGCCATTTCTTTTGGACAAAGAGAGTCCGGGGAAGCTTTAGGGCTTTCTTCGTTCTTTATTTTTATTCGGCTTATTATGCCGCAAATGTGGCGACATGCCTTACCAGGTTTGGGGAATCAATGGCTGATTTTATTAAAGGATACGGCGTTAGTGTCTTTAATTAGTGTGAATGATGTGATGTTACAAGCAAAAAATATTGCGATTCGTACTCAAGAACCCTTTACTTGGTACTTTATCGCCGCCTTGATTTATTTGTTTATCACACTGATAAGTCAATATTTGATAAAGTGCCTTGAGATTTATACGACGCGTTTTGAACGGAATTAAAAGGCATGTTTGAATATATATGTAAAATACTTACTGGGCTGCAAATCAGTGTGACCTTAACCGCGTTTTCTCTATTTTTTGCTTTAGGTTTATCTATTGTTTTAACTCTTATTTTAGGTCTAAATAGGCCATTTTTATCGCCAATTGTCAAAATTTATCTGACGCTATTTACCGGTACTCCTTTACTAATACAAATTTTTTTAATTTATTATGGCCCTGGGCAATTCCCCTCTCTACGCAGCTGCGCTTGGTTATGGCACTTTTTATCGCAGCCTTGGTTATGCGCAATGATAGCTTTAATGTTAAACAGTGCCGCTTATACCACGCAGTTATTTTACGGTGCTTTACGGGCACTACCTGTTGGCCAATGGGAAGCCTGCCAGGCTCTCGGGATGTCAAAAACTCAATCTTTGCGGATTTTGTTGCCTTTTGCTTTGAAACGTGCCCTTTCTTCTTATTCAAATGAAGTAGTATTGATTTTTAAAAGTACATCACTCGTATACACGATCACCTTAATGGATCTGATGGGCTACACTCAGTTGATATACGGCAGAACCTACGATATCAAAGCATTTTTAGCAGTCGGTATCATTTATTTCTGTATCAACGGAGTATTGACCTTATTGATGCGTTTTATAGAAAGGAAAGGATTAGCTTTTGAACAACGTCATTAATCTCAAGTTTTTCGTTGACGCGCTTATTTTTTCTTATCTCTTTGAGAAGTGAGTTCACATTCATACGTGAAAAAATCACGTCATTCCCGAAGGGATATTTTATGAAATTTAAACATGGTACTGCTATCACATTCATTTGATTATGTTATACCCTTATTAAGGTAAAGGCAGCTCAAGAATTATCATGAGAAAAAATACAGACTCTCACGTCTTTAAAACACATTACATTAAATAGCTGTTTTAATAACCTTAGTGAAGTGTCAGAGGCCGTGTCACGGCAGCGAGATACACTCTCTGCATATGCTTTTTATGTTCATGACATTCACAGTACTAATCGGGTTTGAAATTGGCGAGTCACAGCAAATCTTTATCATAAGTATGCCATTGTTCTTATAAAGAAAAATGATTATCGAATATTTAATGGCGTGAAAGAATTACCCCAAAAAGAAGTGGAACTATTACTTTCATTTGATACTGTAAATATAACCGATTTCTTTCGTAGTCAATCTGACGTCGATGAATCCATTTCTACAAATAGCCTCAGAAAAAAGCAGATGCTTTTTTTATGATTTGTGAAATAGACGCTAATAGCGAGGGTAATCAAAGTATTACAGCTTATATTTATGAAGCCAATGTGCCTCTAAATTTTATTTCCACTGATGCAGATGATGGTAAATCGGATTTGGCAGCAGGCTGCGGTAGTGGCACTAAGAAAATTTTACCAATTCATGAAGAATCTTAGATGAATCCCTTCAAAAAAGTAGTTCGTCTTTTTGAAAGAGATGCGTCAGTAGGAAGTCGTTACTCGGTAACTTTACCGAATGGAATAAAAATTGAGGAACTAAATAATATCGCTTCAAAAATATGAATCCCTTCGATAGAGTTACTTTTACAGATCATTTTTCCAGCCTGACTAATGTCTCCTATCAGAAGATCAAACGAGCAGCAAAAAAGGGGCAAGTACTATCGTATTACTCGTCAATGACAGAGTAAAATGGTGATAATAAGATAGAGGGGTAATCTCAGAGATCCTTTAACAAGGTCGTTCGTTCAGATTAATCGCATATTCTTTGTCGTTTTAAATTTAGGTGCGTAGCCCAAATCCCTTTTCAATCAGATACCAAACCAAAAGATAAAAAACAACAATAAATGTTGTTATCACCCATATTGTGATACTTAGTGGTACCTCTGTAAAACCTAGAAACCCATAACGAAAGCCACTGATCATATAAACAATAGGATTCACTTTGGAAATCGATTGCCAAAAAGAAGGAAGCAATGTGAGTGAATAAAAAACCCCGCCTAAATAAGTTAAAGGTGTTAATATAAACGTTGGGATCATGCTAATATCATCAAAAGATTTTGCAAAAAGCGCGTTCAGTAAACCTGCCAAAGAAAACAATACACTAGTTAATAATAAGGTGAGCAAGACCATCGGCCAAGAATGAACCTGAAAAGGAACAAAAAAAGACGATACAATACTGACAAGCATTCCAACGCAAATACCGCGCGCCATACCTCCTCCCATATACCCAATAATAATAATATGGGTGGGTACAGGGGCGACTAATAATTCTTCAATATTTCGCTGAAATTTTGCATTAAAAAAAGAGGAGGCAACATTTGAATACGCATTAGTGATCACAGACATCATAATTAAACTTGGAACAATAAATTCGATATAATTGACGCCGTTCATGTGACCAATTTTTGAACCGATTAATTTACCAAAAATAACAAAATAGAGTGACATGGTGATCATAGGAGGGATTAGAGTTTGTAGCCATATTCGCGTAAAACGATTCACTTCTTTCATCCAAATGCTTTTTAAGGCAATCCAATATAAGCGGATCATATTTTTACCTCTTTTCTGTTCACTATGTTTACAAACAATTCTTCTAGGCGATTTGATTTATTCCTCATACTTTGAATCTGGATTCCTTGTGAACTCAGCTGGCTAAATACATTGTTTAACCCCTGTCCACGTTTGACGTCGACCTCAAGGGTGATCTTGTCGATGAAACGATAAAGATAACCTTCCAGATGAGGCAATTGACTTTTTAATGAGATGTCTAAAATAAAGGTTTCTGATTCCAATGTACTTAATAAATTTTTCATGGAAGTATTTTCTATCAGTTTTCCACCTTGGATAATACCAATATGACGGCAAAGAATTTCCGCTTCTTCAAGATAATGTGTCGTCAGAATAATAGTAGTACCATGTGCATTGAGCTCTTGTAAAAAAAGCCACATAGAACGTCTTAGCTCAATGTCCACTCCAGCCGTAGGTTCATCCAGAATAAGCAATTTTGGATGGTGCATTAAAGCTCGTGCAATCATTAAACAGCGTTTCATTCCGCCCGATAAACGAATGGCTGTTTCATTACGTTTCTTCCATAAATCAAGTTGGGTCAGATATTTTTTTGCTCTTATTTGCGCTTCTTTTCGAGATACTCCATAGTAACCTGCTTGAGTCAGCAAAATTTGGAGCACGGTTTCAAAAGAAGCAAAATTAAATTCCTGTGGAACTAAGCCAAGGTAGCGTTTAGCATGAATGCTATTTTTGTCAATATCATCACCACATATCTGTACTTTTCCTTCTGTTTTATTTATCAAAGAGCTGATAATACCGATGATGGTAGATTTCCCTGCCCCGTTTGGGCCCAACAAAGCATAAAAATCACCTTTATTAACACGTAAGTTAATTCCATGAAGCGCTTTTGTTCCAGTAGAATAGGTTTTTTCCAATTGTGATAATTCGAGAGCATAAGTCATAAGTAACATTACCTAAAAAAGAAAAAAGTAGAATACTAACCTCCTCTAAAATCTGAAAACACACAAGATCAGGGATCGAATGAAAAATATCATTGGAGATTATTGTAATCTTCAAGCTAAATCAAAAAATTATTTAGTGCTTTGAATGTGCCGAGAACTGCGAGTCTATTTCGATGAAAAATGATGGATTTTGGCAGCTTCGCTTAGAAGTTGATGGCATGGGTATGTTTGTTTGACCACTGGGTTTAAATGTGACCTTTTGGATATTGTCAGTAGGTGAGCGAGTCAACATGATCAAAAAAAATCGAGGTACCTCGAAGAAGGGGTTAAAATCAGATAACTGTATTAAACAAAGCACATCTCTAACGAATGACCAAATAAGATAGGAGCTTCTTCATGCTCAAAAGTAACATACTCCCAAGCAGATTGATTCTCTAAAACGGCTTTTAATAGCTGATTATTTAATGCATGGCCAGATTTAAAGGCAGAAAAAGCACCAATAATGTTGTGACCACAAATAAATAAATCACCAATAGCATCCAGCATTTTATGACGAACAAGTTCATCTTCAAACCTTAAACCATCTTCATTGAGCACACGATAGTCATCCATCACAATAGCACAGTCAAAGCTGCCACCCAAACAGAGACCTTTTGACTGCAGATATTCAATATCTTTTATAAACCCAAAAGTTCTGGCACGGCTCAGCTCAAGGATAAAAGTTTGTGCAGAAAAATCGAAACCGTAACTTTGAGTATTTTTATGAATAGCAGGATGCTTAAAGTCAATGCTAAAATCCAAACGAAAACCGTCATATGGTGATAATTCTGCCCATTTATCATCTTTTTGAACTCGGATGGTTTCTTTTAATTTTAAAAATTTTTTGGGTGCATTGAGTTCTTTGATGCCTGAATTTAGTAAAAAAAATATAAAAGGGCGGGCGCTACCATCCATAATAGGCACTTCAGGCGCATCAACTTCTATAATGACATTATCGATTCCGAATGCGGCGAGGGCAGAATTAAGATGTTCAATCGTAGAAATACGTATATTATTTTCATTTACTAGGCAGGTACAAAGCTGGGTATCACCTACAGATTTAGGATCTGCAAAAAATTCAACAACAGGGTTTAAATCAACGCGACGATAAATAATCCCATCGTTTACTGATGCAGGGCGCATAGTAAGAGTCACTTTTTTCCCTGTATGCAGGCCAACACCGGTTGTTTTCACAACATGTTTTAATGTTTTTTGTTTTATCATGCGTACTATCTCGCAGTGTTATTTAAGAACAATTATTAATAATCCAAATCTTTATTTCAAATTAGCTTGATTCTAACATAGAGATGCATCATTCTATATTTTCAAATATGAATTTATTAAATTTATTGCAAAATATAAGCCCATCAATCTCGAGGCCTCTACACGTAGACACAGAGGGTATTTTTGTAGATAAAGATACCGGGAGAGAACGGTTTTATAAAAACTGAGCACACAAAAATCGATATTCTTAGTAGGGTGTAAACAATTCTATTAATCTGCCTGCTTACGTAAAAAAGCAGGGATATCAAGATAATCAGGTGCTTTTTTGATTTCCGTATCATCTTCGTTGCTTAAGTGATGATTTGTGTTCTTTGTCTCTTCAAGCAAAGGTGGCAGAACATTTGTTTGATAATGATGTTTTAATCCGGTCTGCATTTTTTTCTTAGCTGAAGTATTTTCTTGATGTTTATTCATTCCAATACCTGTTGCCACCACGGTAACTCGCAATGCATCATTCATTTCTGGGTGTAAAGAAGTCCCGATCACCACAGTAGCATTGTCAGAAGCAAAAGCGCGTATGGTATTACCCACTGTTTCAAATTCATCTAATTTGAGATCAAATCCTGCTGTGATATTCACCAACACACCACGAGCACCCGATAAATCGATATCTTCTAAGAGAGGACTGGAAATAGCCATCTCTGAAGCTTCTTCTGCTCTATCTTCGCCACTAGCTGATCCAGATCCCATCATTGCATATCCCATTTCAGACATGACCGTACGTACATCCGCAAAATCGACATTCATTAAGCCAGGGCGTGTAATTAATTCAGCGATCCCTTGTACTGCCCCTTTTAATACATCATTAGCTGCACTAAACGCATCCAGTAGAGAAATGCCTCGTCCCAATACTTTTAGCAATTTATCATTCGGAATAGTAATTAAAGAGTCCACATGCTTGGAGAGCTCGATAATACCTTGATCGGCAAATAACATACGTTTTTTGCCCTCAAAATTAAAAGGTTTAGTAACCACAGCAACCGTTAAAACATTTAATTCTTTTGCGATTTCAGCTACCACAGGCGCGGCCCCTGTGCCTGTCCCTCCACCCATACCAGCCGCGATAAAGACCATATCAGCTCCTTCAAGAGCAGCCCTCAAAGCCTCCCTATCTTCTTCAGCCGCGTTTCGTCCAACATCAGGATTTGCACCAGCCCCTAAACCTTTAGTAATGGTGTTCCCAATTTGAATTGTTTGACCCACAGTCGTTTTACGCAATACTTGAGCATCCGTATTGACAACAAAAAATTCAACACCTTCAATGTGTTCTTTTACCATGTGCTCGACAGCGTTCCCGCCACCGCCGCCAACACCAATGACTTTAATAATTGCTTCATTGGTTATTTCAACTGGTTCAAACATAGTTTTCTCCGTTTCGCATTTTTGCGGCTACTTAAAATCATTTTTTGATATTTTATGAAAAAAATTAAAAGAGGTTTTTATTATTCTTTATTGATTTTTTCCTAATTTTTATCCATTATTTCAATCTTATGATGATATTTGAATACCTAAAATTCCTTCTTAAGCCATTTATGAATGCGTTTTAGTACACAACCCGTTAGAAAACATTTTTTTATTTCTGATTCGGCACCTAAATGGCATTCTTTACCATAATGTAATAAACCAACCACAGTAGAATAGTCCGGATTATGTACATAATCGGTCAAACCGGTAATATTAAGAGGCGTTGCAACTCGCACCTGATAAGTATTGAAGATTTTTTGGGCACAGTTTACTAGGCCATTCATCTGAGCAGCGCCTCCTGTTAATACAATACCTGCAGCAAGATGGTGCTTTAACCCCTGATGACGTAATTTATTCTGCAGCTGTAGAATTTCATCCTGCACTAACTGTAACAATTCGGCATAGCGAGGCTCTATGACTTCAGCTAATGCCTGCCGCTGCAAGCTACGGGGAGGGCGTCCTCCGACACTCGGCACTTCCACTTTATCATCTTTTGGAATCATCTTTCCTAAAGCACAACCGTATCTCACTTTAATGGCTTCCGCATCACTAGGAGGCGTACCAAAAGCATAGGCAATATCTCTAGTCACTACATTTCCGGCATAAGGGATCACCTTGCTATGACGTAATGCCCCATTATAATAAACGGCCATGTCCATTGTACCTGCACCAATGTCAATTAAGCAGACACCTAATTCACGTTCATCTTCCGCTAATACGGCATAACTTGCCGCTAAACCAGAAAATATCAATTGATCCACTTTCAAACCGCAGCGTTCAACCGCTTTTGCAATATTTTTTGCCATATCGTTATGGCATGTGATCAGGTGCACTTTAGCCTGCATACGAACACCACAAAGGCCAATCGGATTTTTTATCCCTTCTTGATAATCAATCGCATATTCCTGTGGAATCACATGCAAAATACGGTGTTCATCTCTGACTCGTACAGATTTGGCAGTATGCATAACACTATCAACATCTCCTTGAGTGACTTCCTTTTCTAAAATAGGGACCATACCTATTTCATTGTGACAGCTGATATGCTTACCAGATAAGGCTAAATAGATGGAAGAAATCTGACAGTCAGCCATCAATTCAGCTTGATCAACCGCACGTTGAACACATTTTATGACAGACTCAAGATCGTTCACGCCTCCTTTATCCATTCCCTTAGACAGGCAATTACCGATTCCAATAATATTGATTATTCCATCGGGCAATACCTCACCGACTAATACACAGACTTTTGCCGTGCCTATCTCAAGGCCTACCACTAATTTTTTATCTGTTGATTTCATCATTATTATTTTGCCTGTATCTCATATTACTCAGGGCGGTTATTTCTTACTCTGCATCTGTACAGGCTGGGTCTCGACAAATATAGGAGACCAATGAACTGCTGCACCATTTTTATACCGTAAATCAATATAATCGATACGTTGATCAGGATGATTTTCAAAAAATGGATATAATTCAATGAAGCGTTTTAAACGTGATATTATATGAACTTTTCCAATTTCAAGCCGAATCTCGTTATCTAAAATCAATTGCCAAGAGCGTCGTGCACTCATCTCTGCCATTTTTAAATGAAACTTATGTGCGGATAACAACTGATCCATAGCACGATAAGAAGCCAGCGTATCCTCTTGACTGCCTTCAGGGCCATAGAGCAACACTAATCTTTCATGTGTCATACGCTCATGAGGCACGCTGAATATTTTCCCTTCATGATCCAGTAAATGTAAGTCGTTCCAAACAGCTATAGGCACATAATCTGTAACATGAATATCAAGTTTATCAGGCCAGTGTTTTCGCACATACCCCTGTTTTACCCAAGGGAAACGTTTTATTGCCTGTTGAAGCAGGTAAACGTCTTCTTCCATAAAAGAGTGAGCTATGCCTGTTGATAAAATCGCTTGTTGAATATCTTTTTTTGTAGTGAAGCGCCTTTCACCTGTCAACAATAATGTTGAAAGAGGGGATGAATACGTTTGTTTAACCTGCTTAATCGCCCAATAGGATGCTATGCACAAAACAACTAAAAGTATCCAAAAAAAAATGATCCCCAAAAACGGTCGAGAATCGCGCAATATTCTCTTATTTTTTTTGATATTACGCGCTTTTTTTAAAACAGCTTGGGACATATTAATGTGCCAATGACAATATTTTACAAACCAGTTCAGAAAAGCTAAAACCTGCTTGGCGCGCCGCCATCGGAAAAAGGCTATGGTCTGTCATACCAGGGGCAGTATTGATTTCCATTAAATAAAAATAGCCTTCGTCATCTAACATGACGTCTACCCTTCCCCAACCATCACAACCTAATACCCGATAAGCATTCATTGATAATGTCGCCAATTGTTTTTCTTGCTCCTGTTTTAAACCACTTGGACAAAAATACTGTGTTTTATCTGAAACATACTTTGCTTGATAATCATAAAAGATATCGGATACCTGAATTCGAATTGAGGGTAAAACGGTGTCACCTAGTATGGCTACTGTCAATTCTGTTCCAGAATGCCATTTTTCAACGAGTATTTCTTCGTCATAATGCCAAGCTTTTTTCAGTGCATCGTCCATCTGATCAAGATTCTCTACCTTGGTCATACCAAAACTCGAGCCTTCACGACTTGGTTTCACTATTAAGGGTAGACCCAATTGATTGATATTTTTTATTAATTTATTAGAAATGCTATTATTTGATAATAAATCATTTGCTGTATTTTTGGTAAAATTTGGTAAAATCTGACGACGATTAAGAACAACATAAGGGGATACAGGTAAACTAGCGCCCTGAAATATCATTTTGCTGCGATGTTTATCCATCGCCAATGCGGACGCTATCACACCACTTCCAGTATAAGGAATCTTTAAAAATTCCAGCACCGCTTGTATATGACCGTCTTCACCGTCCCTACCATGTAAAGCGATAAAGGCTTTAGTAAAACCCGTCTCTTTCAACTTAGTCAAAAGAAAATTTTTTGTATCGATCGGCCAGGCGTCTATCCCTGCTTCTCTTAAACCAGCCACCACAGCATGCCCGGATTGCAAAGATATCTTCCGCTCAGAAGAGGTTCCGCCAATTAAAACGGCCACTTTCTCAGACATAATGACTCTCTTTTTAAATAAATGGCGGCACTTTTAGCTCACATTCAGCGAGTGTTCTGGCAACTTTACCAATATTGCCCGCACCCTGAACCAGCACCATGTCGTTCTCTTTTAATTGTTTTGCCAGTAAAGATGGTAATTTTTCGTGATCGGTGACCAGAATAGGCCTTCTATGACTGAAATCATGAATGCTGTCGCAGAGCGCATCACTACTGATATCTGGTATAGGTGATTCCCCTGCCGAATAAATCTCTAACATCAATAAAACATCTACTTGAGACAGTACTTTTACAAAGTCATCGTAAAGATCTCGAGTCCGAGTGTAACGGTGAGGTTGAAAAATCATGACAATGCGTTTTTTAGGCCACCCTACCCTCGCCGCCTTAATGGTTGCGGCCACTTCAGTGGGATGATGACCATAATCATCGATTAACATCACTTCCCCCTGCTGCCCATTGATAGGATGTAATGGAAAAATGCCTAAACAATCAAAACGTCTCCCTATACCTTGGAAAAAAGACAATGCTTGTAAAATGTGATCGTCTTTAACGCCTTCTTCTGTCGCGACCGCAATAGCCGACGCCGCATTTAACGCATTATGACGACCAGGCGCATTCAGTTGTATTTTTAAAATAGGTTTATGAGCCCGTTCTAACGTAAAGTAGCTAGTAAATTCTTTTTGTTCATAACCGGTGATCTTAATATCTGCATCTTCACTAAAACCATATGTCGTGATATGTCTAGCAATACGAGGCAGGAGTGTACGAATCACTTGATCATCAAGACAAAGAATGGCTCGGCCATAAAAAGGTAAATTGTGTAAAAAATTAATAAAAGTCTGTTTTAAATGTTCAAAATTACCCTGATAGGTATCCATATGATCGGCTTCAATATTGGTGATAATCGCAACCAAAGGCTGAAGGTGAATAAATGAAGCATCGCTTTCATCTGCTTCAACAATAAGATAACGACTGGAGCCGAGTTGCGCATGTTTTCCTGCGGATTTGATCAACCCCCCATTGACAAAGGTGGGATCTAATCCTGCTTGAGCGTAAATACTGGCAACCATGGCGGTTGTAGTGGTTTTTCCATGAGTCCCGGCGATGGCAATACCATATCGAAAACGCATCAGTTCAGCCAACATTTCTGCTCTTTGAATGACAGGAATGCGGGCCTCATGTGCAGCAAGAATTTCTGGATTATCTTCAGGAATGGCACTAGAAACGACCACGACACTCGCATTTTTTACATTGTCACGATGATGATGCAAAAAAACACAGATCCCTAAATGACTGAGCTGCTGTGTGACCGCATTCTCGGCCAAGTCAGAGCCGGTAATTTTATAGCCCTCGTTTGCTAATACCTCCGCGATACCGCCCATGCCTGCTCCCCCGATTCCAACAAAATGAATATGTCGGACTCGTTTCATTTCAGGCACCATAGTGCGTAATTTGGTTAATTGTTTTTGATTCATTTTTTGACTCTATGAAAAATTATTTGTTTTAATAGCCGATTTTATGGCAGAGACAACCTGCTCGGTGGCATCAGGTTTTCCCACTGTTTTTGCTTTTTCTGCCATTCTGAGCAATGTCGAACGATCCCAACTCTCCAGTAAATTGACGATAGTTTTTATACTGAGTTTATTTTGCTCTACTATTTTTGCTGCCCCTGCTTTCTCTAAAGGCAAAGCATTCCAATATTGCTGACGATCTGTGTGTTGAAAGGGAACAAATATTGCTGGCAAACCTACTACGGCAACTTCGCTGACCGTCAAAGCACCGGAGCGGCAAAAAATAACATCCGCCCAGCAGTAAGCTTTAGCCATACAGTCAATAAATTCGACCACCTTGTAAGGGGACTGCTTTTTGTTCTGATAAGCTAGCAGAACATGTTGTGCCCGATTTTTGCCAACTTGGTGCCAAACAAGGATTTTTTCTCCTAAATGCGTAGTGATAGATGGCATCATTTGATTCAGTATATCTGCGCCCTGACTTCCTCCTAAAACCAAAATCCGCAATGGGCCTGAACGCTCAGAAAAGCGTTCATTTGGAAGAGGTAATTTTAACAGCTCTGCTCTAACAGGGTTCCCAACTATTTCTGCATTTGAAAGAGCCCCAGAAAAAGCCTGTAAGCGTTTTTTGGCCATTTTGCTCAGACAACGATTTGTCAAACCTGCTATCACATTTTGCTCATGAACTACCAGTGGCACGCCTAATAGCCATGCAGCCAAGCCTGCAGGACCAGAAACATAGCCCCCCATACACAGTATGGCATCCGGTTTATAAGCCCTAATAATTTTTTTAGCTTGACATGCCGCCCGAAAAATTTCTAATGAAGACCATACTTGAGATAAAAAGCGTTTATTTTTTAAACCAGAAATTTCAATGAAATCGATTTCAATTCCATGCTGAGGCACTAAAGTGGCTTCCATTCTGTTTTTTGTGCCCATCCAACGAATATGCCATCCCTCTGCCATCAGATGATGAGCGACGCTCAGAGCTGGGAAAATATGGCCCCCTGTACCCCCTGCCAATACCATCAAGTGTTTTTTCTTCTGTGTCATGTTTTACTTCTCGCAAAGGCTTGGCTCATAGCCAAACGAGTCTCAAAATCAATACGTAGCAGCACGGCAATGGCGATCATGGTCATCACTACACTCGATCCTCCGTAACTAATCAATGGCAGAGTTAACCCCTTAGTGGGTAATAATCCCGAGGCGGCGCCTACGTTAATCAAGCTCTGAAAGCTCAGCCAGATCCCGATCGCACAGGCTAAAAAACCAGAGAATTGTTGTTCAAATTTTAATGCTCGATAACCAATAAACAAAGCGCGAAAAGAGATCCCAAATATCAGGGATAAAACTACGATTACTCCCAGATAACCCAGTTCTTCACCGATAATAGAAAAAATAAAATCAGTGTGCGCTTCCGGCAAATATTCTAATTTTTGGATAGAATGGCCTAAGCCTTGACCCCATAATTCACCACGGCCGAATGCCATTAAAGATTGTGTGAGTTGATAGCCGCTGCCGAAAGGATCCGCCCAAGGATCCCAAAATGATGTGACACGCCGCATACGATAAGGTTCTAAAATAATTAATAAAAATACACTCAATAGGCCTGAGATAATTATGGCTAAAAATTGCCAGAGCCTTGCCCCGCTTAAAAAAAGCAACGATAAGGTGGTCATGAACATGACGAGTACAGTGCCTAAATCTGGCTGAGCTAATAACAAAATCGACAGAATCAGCATCACTCCAATAGGTTTACAAAATCCCCAAAAATAACGGCGGACTTCTTTTGCTTTTCGAACAAGGTAGTGAGATAGATATAAAAAAAAAGATAATTTGACACATTCTGCAGGTTGAATCCGAATTATCCCTAAGGCAATCCAGCGTGAGGCACCATTGATAGAATGCCCTATAAATAACACTGTCACCAACATCGAGATGCTGATTAATAAAAACACATAAGCGTAACGCTGCCAATGTGCCATCGAAATTTCTAAGACGCAGAGAGAGAAGAAAAAAGAGAGACTAAAATAAACGGCACTGTGTTTAGAAAATAAGAAGGGATCTCCGTTTAATCTCTGACTGACCGGCATGGAAGCAGAGGTGGACATCACAAATCCTAGTGCCACTAAACATAATGTCATCCAAAGCAAAAAACGATCGTAAAAAGCATCATGAGTCGAATGTTTTTTTAATTTTCTGAAAAAAGAGAAGAGGTTCATGCGCCGAGCTCCTTTGCCAGATGAGAAAATTCTTGCCCACGTTGCTCAAAATCAGAAAATTGATCGAAACTAGCGCAAGCAGGTGAGAGTAAAACCGTATCCCCTTTTTTTAAACGAGATTTTAATAATTTCATCGCTTGTTCTAGAGTTTCTGTGCGTTGCGAAACCTCTGGTCTGAGTGCGGCTAAGGTTTCAGCGCCTTGACCAAAGCAGTAAATTTGAATTCTATTGTGGTTTAAGTCAGGTTGCAGTATCGAAAAATCAGCCGATTTGCCCTGTCCTCCTAACAATAAATGTAACGTGCCTTGACACTGCACACTCTTGATGGCAGCACTGGTACTGCCGACATTCGTCGCTTTTGAATCATTAATCCAGCAAACACCATTTTTTTCAAAAATCTTTTCGAAACGATGGGGGAGCCCTGGATATTCAATTAATGCTTTCAAACTGGCTTCACGAGGTATCTCCGCCGTATCCGCTAATGCCAATGCCGCCAATGCATTGAGGTAATTATGTTTACCGATAAGCTTCATGTCTTTTGTGTTCAATACATTTTGATCTAATGCCTGTAACCAAAAATCATGGCCGTCTTGATGTAACCGATATTGCCCCTGATTTAGGCCAAAAGACACTTCAAATTTAGTAGCTGTTTTTTGTGTTCCATTTCTGGGTAAAGTCAGAGGATCATCGGCATTAATGACAGCCGTGTGGGCATTTTGATAAATACGTAATTTGGCCGCTTGGTATTGGTTTAAACCCAAAGGATAACGATCGGTATGATCTTCGGTGATATTGAGAACGGTGGCGGCTTTGGCAGATAAAGTATGAGTGGTTTCTAATTGAAAGCTGGAAAGCTCCAATACAAAAAGACGGCTTTTTTGTGTTAACAGCTTAAGAGCAGGGATGCCGATATTCCCTCCTATAGAAACGGGCCAACCTGCCGTTTTAGCCATTTGCGTTACTAAAGTAGTGACTGTGCTTTTACCGTTAGATCCGGTTACAGCCACCACAGGAACTGATGGAATTTCACGACAAAATAATTCGATATCCCCAATGATATCGATGCCTTTTTTTGAGGCCGCTTGGAGCATGGGATGTGCTAGTGAAATACCTGGGCTTAACAAGATCACATCTGCCATCATAAGCCATTTTTCATGGAATCCACCAAGATGACAGTCGACACGGGAGGGTACAGCACTCAAGCCAGGAGGACTCGCACGGGTATCCATAACCCGCGGCACTATTCCTCGTGAGAGGAAAAAATCAAGGCACGAAAGACCTGTGGATCCTAATCCAACGATGACAATCTTCTGTCCCTGATAATGGGGTCTCATTACCTGACCTTTAGAGTGGCTAATGCGATCAATACAAACATCAAGGAAACAATCCAAAAACGGACAATCACTCTTGGTTCTGGCCAGCCTTTGAGTTCAAAATGATGATGAATGGGTGCCATGCGAAAAATACGTTCTCCCCTTAATTTGAAAGATCCCACCTGTAGAATGACCGATAAGGTTTCAATAACAAAGACTCCCCCCATAATAATCAATAAAAATTCTTGACGTAAAAGTACAGTAATTGTCCCTAATACACCTCCTAAGGCTAACGACCCGACATCTCCCATAAATACCTGCGCAGGATAAGTGTTAAACCAGAGAAAGCCGAGCCCTGCCCCTACAATAGCCGTGCATACCACAACAAGCTCGCCTGCGTGGCGTAGATAAGGAATGTGTAAATAATGTGCGAAATTAATGTTTCCTGTTGCCCAAGCCACCAGAGCAAGACCTGCCGCGACCAAAACAGTCGGCATGATAGCTAAACCATCTAACCCATCGGTCAGATTAACTGCGTTGCTGGTCCCTACGATGACAAAATAGGCTAATAAAACGTAAAGTAAACCTAATTGAGGCATAATTTCTTTAAAGAAAGGCACCACTAATTGCGTTGCCGGTGTATTTTTTCCGAGGCTATATAGAAAAAAAGACAGCAATAAAGCCAGGATGGATTGCCAAAAATATTTCCAGCGAGGAGATAATCCCCGTGCATTTTTTTTGACCACTTTACTATAATCATCGATAAAACCAATGAAACCATAGCCGACTAAAATAAACAGTACAGACCAAACATAAGGATTTGCAGGATTAGCCCAGATCACTACAGAAATCAAAATAGACAGAAGGATCATTAATCCGCCCATGGTAGGTGTGCCACTTTTAGAAAAATGTGATTGGGGCCCATCATCACGAATGACCTGACCAATTTGTAATTTTTGCGACCAACGAATGAAAGAAGGGCCCGTCCATAAGGCAATGCAGAGTGCTGTTAGCAAGCTAACAATAGCTCGAAAAGTTAAGTACGCAAAGACATGAAACACAGAGTAAAATTTCACCAAATATTCTGCAAACCAGACTAGCATGATGCCTGCTCCTTAATATCTAAAACCAATTTTTCCATGGCTGAGCTCCGTGAGCCTTTCACTAAAATGCTTATTTCTGAATGCCCTAATAGTAAATCTTGCACTCGTTTAATTAATTTTTCTCGTCTAGTAAAATGTTCTCCATGCTCAATGCTATCTGTCATAAATTTACTTAAATATCCAAAACTGAACACTTTATCGATTCCTGCTTGACGCATGACGTTCCCTATTTTTTTGTGACAATTTTTTGATTGTTCCCCTAATTCTGCCATATCTCCAACCACCATAACGCGATAACCCGGCATGTTCGACATCATTTCCGTGGCCGCGATCATAGAGCCGACATTCGCGTTATAAGTGTCATCTAGCAGTAATTTGCCAGGCCCCAAGATAATCGGGAATGCTCGACCAAGCATAGGTTTGAGTTCTGATAGCGCTTTAGATATGGCCGATAAATCTGCTCCTACCGAAATAGCCAGGGCGCTCGCGGCTAGCGCATTCAAAACATTGTGAAGCCCGGGCAATGGTAAATATATTTTTTGGGATCCTAAGGGAGAATGCAAAGTAAAATCTGTAGCCAGTGGCATTTTTGAGATGTGGCTCGCAAAAAAATCGATTTCTTTTCCTTTTTCTAAACAAAAACGCCAGAGTCGCTTTCCACGAAAAACCGACTTCCATTTGGGCCAATCATGGCTGCTGGCATGGATAATCGCAGTCCCTGTTGGTGCAAGCGCTGTTAAAATTTCTCCTTTTGCTTTCGCAACCCCTTTAAAAGAGCCAAAACCGGACAAATGTGCTTGCGCTAAATTCGTAATCAATACATTTTCTGGACGGCTTAATGCGGCAGTATCCGCAATGTCCCCTGGTTGGCTGGCGCCTAATTCTAATACTGCAAAATCATGTTCCGGGGTTAAGCGTAATAGTGTGAGTGGAACCCCAATGCAATTGTTATAATTGCCTTTGGTGTAAAGAACATGTCCAGATTGACGTAAAATCGCGGCCGTCATTTCTTTGACGGAGGTTTTTCCAGAAGAACCGGTTAAGGCAACTAGACGAGGGTTGACCTGTTGGCGAACCCATGCTGCTAATTGCCAGAGCGCTTTTAAAGTATTAGGAACAACAATTTGCGGCAATTTGATGGGTAATAAGCGTTCTACCAATAACCCGACGGCACCATGAGATTGGGCTTCGTCTGTAAAATGGTGACCATCAAATTTTTCTCCCTTCAAGGCAACGAATAAAGCCCCTGGTTTAATAGCACGGCTATCAATCCCTATCTGTGTGATAGGCATGTTATCCCCAATCGAATGAACTTGAAGCACCTCAGCAAGCTCTTTCAAAAAAGTTGGGATCATCTCAACCCTCCATTAAACGCGCGACCGTGGCACGATCCGAATAATCTAATTTCTGATTTTCAATGAATTGATAGACTTCATGTCCCTTTCCTGCGATTAAGATGACATCTTCTGGCATTGCATGATTGAGGATATGGGTAATTGCTTCTGTACGATCTTGGATCACAGAAGCTCGATCTATTTTTAATACCCCTTTGAGAATGTCAGCAGTAATCATTTTATGCGATTCAGTACGGGGATTATCCTCTGTGATGACCATCTGATCAGCCAGTGTTTCTGCGATTTTTCCCATTAATGGCCGCTTGCCTTTGTCACGATCACCGCCACAACCAAATAGACACCACAGCTTTCCTTGACAATGCATTCGAGAAGCAGCTAGTGCCTGTTTCAGTGCATCAGGAGTATGAGCATAATCGACGATAACAGTGGGTCGTCCGACTTTTTTGAAGACCTCCATTCTTCCAGGGATAGGCTGTAATTTTGAGGCGGCTTTTAATAAATCATCAAGGGGATATTTTAATGCTAATAATGTCGCTAAAGTAAGCAATACATTGTTGACATTAAAAGCACCAAGAAATGGGCTTTTAAATTCCCCCTTTCCCCAACTTGAATCAAAAAAAATCAAAACCCCGTTTTCATGATATTGAATTTTTTGAGCAAATAACCAAGCGCCCTGTAATCCAGAATGAATCTGATGAGATGTGCTTACTGCGACCGCGTTTCGTAATTCAGATAACCAACGCTTACCAACTGCATCATCCACGTTAATAATATGATTTTTAGATTCATGATTTAGAAAGAGAGATTTTTTTGCAGCTTCATAGGTCACCATATCGCCATGATAATCGAGATGATCTCGGCTTAAATTAGTGAATACGGTCGCTGCGAAAGGTAGCGCGGCAACTCTATGTTGTACTAATGCGTGAGAAGAAACTTCTATGGCAGCAAAAGTGGCTTTGTGTGTGAGCATATTTGATAAAATTTGTTGTACTTCTATCGCAGAGGCAGTGGTATTTTGATGCGATGACAATTGCCCCAAAAGTCCATTGCCTAAGGTGCCTAAAACAGCGCTTACTTCTCCTAAAGCCCGGGTCCATTGCGCCAGTAATTGAGTATTAGTGGTTTTCCCGTTAGTACCTGTGATGCCTACTAAATTCAATTTAGACGCGGGATGATGGTAAAACTCACCAGCCAATTGTGATAAATATTGATTTAAATTAAAAATGTAAATAATAGGCACACCTTGTATTTTATCAATGCCCATATCATCATTCACTACGCCTTCTGCTTCAGCCAATACGGCGCTGGCACCCTGTAAAATAGCCTGTGTAATATAATGTCGTCCGTCAGTTTCATGGCCGACAATAGCGACAAATAAATCTCCCGTAGTGACTTCATCGCTTTTAAATGTTATTCCCTTTATTATGATAGTGGCCAGCCGCAGTACTTCCTTGATCTGTTGTTTCCAAGGAGTAGAAGCAAATAAATCACATAAATTACGATTTTCCACTTGTGGCTCCTGCATGCTTAATGACTAATGCAGTATCATTTTGAATTAAAGCATCCGGTGCAATGTTCATTATACGTAATACAGCGTTCATAATAGACCCAAAAAGAGGAGCAGAGACCGCCCCACCGTAGTATTTCCCCGTTCTAGGGTTGTTAATCAGCACGACTAGAGCGAATTTTGGGTTACTAGCAGGCGCGACCCCTGCCGTATAAGCAATATATTGATTAATATATTTTCCGTTAGGCCCTACTTTTTTTGCGGTACCGGTTTTAATAGCAATACGATAGCCTTTAATGGCAGCTTTACCCCCCCCTCCCCCTGGCAGGGCGACGCTTTCCATCATCTGTAAAACACTCTTAACGATTTCTTCAGGCAAAATACGTTGACCAGAAACAGGAGTATCAACCTTAGTAATAGATAATGGGCGATAGATCCCGATGCTCCCAATAGTCGCATACACTCGCGCCAGCTGTAGTGGTGTGACCATCAATCCATAACCAAAAGAAAAAGTGGCTCTATCTAAATCTGACCAGCGTTTTTTTTGTAAATATAAGCCTTTGCTTTCTCCTACTAACCCTAACAGGGTCGGTTTACCCAGACCAAATTTTGAATAAATTTCAGACACCCATAACGGAGGCATCGCAAGTGCTAATTTAGACACACCAACATTACTGGATTTTTGTAAAATTTCTGTAATAGATAGTTTTGGGTAGAAACTAATATCATGAATTTTATGACCATTAATATAATAAGGAGTGGTATTCAAAACAGTGTCTTTTTCTATTATACGATGTTGTAATGCTGCCATAACGACCATGGGTTTGACCGTGGAACCGGGCTCAAAAATATCTGTAATAGCGCGATTACGCATCGCTTTTTGAGGCGTATTCATTAAATTATTTGGATTGTAAGAAGGGCTATTAGTCATCGCCAACACTTCACCTGTATTTACATCTAATAAAACCGCTGTGCCAGATTCTGCTTTATGAGCAATAACCACTTGATTTAATTCACGAAACACGTGCCTTTGTAATTTTTCATCTATACTCAGCACAAGATGATCTGCTAAATAATAGTCTACTTTAGAAATATCTTCGATCACTCTACCATCACGATCTTTACGCACCACGCGTTGACCCGGCTGCCCCATCAATAAGGTATTAAAGCTTTTCTCTGCACCTTCAATACCTTGACCATCTATATTCGTTAAGCCAATAATATGAGCTGTTGTTTGACCGGTAGGGTAGTAACGACGAGATTCCTGGCGTAAATAGATCCCAGGCAATTTTAACTTTTGAATATAATGAGCTATATCAGGACTGATTTGTCTCGCCAAATACACAAAACGTGCTTTTGGATGACTATGAATCCGCTCAATTAGTTTGTGAATAGGAAGCTCCAATGCATCTGATAAAGCCCCCCATCGGGGGTTAGGCGTAATACCTCCTTTTTCACTGAGCTCTTTAGGATCAGCCCAAATAGCATTCACCGGAACACTGACCGCTAATGGGCGCCCTGCTCTATCGGTGATCATGCCCCGAGGGTTTGGCATCGTTTGAACTCGTAGTGATCTGAGATCACCTTCCTGGACTAATTTATCGGTTTTAATGATCTGTAGATAAGCCAAGCGAAGCTTTAATCCTAATATCGCTAATAAAATACAACTACAAAGCAACAAAAATCTCCAGCGAATAATAGAGCCAGTTTGTTCTTTTGGTTGTTTTAATTTTTTTCCCATTTGTATCCACTATCTTTCTTAATCTGATAGGTGGTTTTTATATTCAGTGAGATTTTGTTTTTGGATCACTAAATATTCTTTTGATGGCTCAACATGACGCATTTTAAATTTATTGATTGCAATACGTTCAATCCGGCTTTGATCTCCCAGCGCCGTTTCTTCTAAAATGAGATTACGCCATTCAATGTCCAAGGCAGTTCGTTCCAAAATCAATTCTTCACGTTCCGAAATTAGCAAGCGGGTCTGATGGATATTAGCCACCACTAATAAAGCGGATACCAGTACAGCAAAAAGTAATATAAGTGGCATTTTGGCATTTTTAGCCAAATCCGAGCCTATCAGAGACACTAATCTTTTTCTTTGCAGATCTTGCATCAATTGATTCTCTCTGCAAAACGGAGTATCGAGCTACGTGATCTGGGATTGTCGAGAACTTCTTTTTGGGATGGTATGGTTTTTCCTATCAATTTTAGTTTAGGTTGCCAGATAGACTGTATTTGTATTTCTGTTAATGGTAATCCACGAAGAATTTGAGGCCCACGGCTGTTTTGGCGTATAAAATTTTTTACAATCCTGTCTTCTAAAGAATGGAAACTCACCACAGATAAACGTCCCCCTAATGATAAAATTTCAAGAGAGGCATCCAAAGCAGAGGAAATTTCTTGCAATTCATCATTGATATAGATACGAATTGCCTGAAAACTGCGTGTAGCAGGATGTTTGTGATGATTTCTGATGGGTATGACATGACTGATTAAATCAGCTAATTCTTTAGTATTTTTGATAGGATTAAGTTGATTACGTTCTACAATGGCTCTAGCCAAACGCGTTGAAAAGCGTTCCTCTCCAAAATTTTTTAATACCCAAGCCAAGTTTTCGACATTCACTTGCATCAGCCATTCTGCAGCGGATAAACCACAGGAAGGATCCATTCGCATATCCAATGGGCCATCTCGCATAAAAGAAAATCCTCGCTTTGCGTCATCGAGTTGAGGTGATGAAACCCCTAAATCGAATAACAAGCCGTTAATACGGTTCATTAAGTTAAGCTTTTGTATATAGTGGGATAAATTAGAAAAAGAGCCTTGTATAAAAGAAAAACGGGGATCTTTCATCAATTTCGCTTTTTTAAAAGCCTCTGGATCACGATCAATAGAAATTAATTTTCCTTGAGATCCAAGACGAGATAAAATGAGAGAGGAATGACCTCCACGGCCAAAAGTCGCATCAATATAAATGCCATCGTTTTGGATATTTAAACTGTCAACTGCTTCATAAAGTAATACGGTCTTATGTTGATTATCAATCATGATTGATGGTATGACATATCGTTATTTGCAGAGATAAGCCTTTTAATCGTTCAGATAAAGATTCTTGAACGAGTTGTTTAGAGGTGATGTCGTCTTTAATTTGTTGCTGCCAATTTGGCCTACTACAGATTTCAAATTTATTTAATTGCTCTATCAACATCATTTCCTTGCTTAATTGCGCATGTTGACGCAAAGTCATTGAAATCAATAAGCGGCCTGATTTATCCATTTTACACTCACTGGCATAACCTAATAATAAACGCTGAACCCGACGATCTGCTGGATGCATTCTGGAAAAATCAGATAATTTTTTAATGCTTTCCCATTCTAGAAATGGATAAAGTACTCAACAGGTTTGATGAAGATCAATGGTACACATCATTCGAGATTGTTATTTTTCTTTGAGGATATCTCGATATCGAATAGGAATTACTAATCTTCCCTTGTTATCGAGACTAAGCATAGTCGCACCACGAAACACTGCACTGACTCCTTTTATTTTACTCCTCTCAAAATAAAATAATCATTGTTAACTCACTTTACACTACAAATGTCCACTTTTTGCGAGTTTATGGAGAGTCAAAAAACTTTGTCAAGTAAAGAAAAAATGCAGATTAAAGCCGATTAAAATAAAAATGAAGTAATAATCTAAGAAATAGTTTAAAAAAATAAGAAAAATGAATGATATTCAATTCTACTAAAATACTGATATTTCAATAGTAAAAATAAACTGATATAGAAAAATATTAGATTTGTAAACTAAATTCTTTCAATAATGCTTTCATCCATTGATGACCATTATCTCTATTAGTTGATTTATGCCAGTTGAGATCACATGCACGTGTCGCATTTTCCTAAGGCAGTTCGACTAATTTTAAGTTAAGCCTTTTACTCTGTTCCTGTACCAACCAACGAGGCGCAATTGCGAAAAAATAAGTTTGAGATATAATATTGAGCACACTACTCATATCTGTACTTTCTATGCTATTGATTGCGCACATTGCATTAGAAATGTAGTAATGTTCGCTGAAAGATCCTGTTCATTCTATGAAACAATAGCATTCGCTTCATTAAACAGATCATCGGAAAAGATGGTATCGCCAATACGTGGATGATGCTTTGAAACTACTAAAAGAAGTGCATCATTAAATAAAGGTATTTGATGAAAATCTGAACACTCAAATTCAGAATAACTGATCACAAATTCATGTTGCATGATAACGTAGCTGATGTTCAATTTTATCATTTAAAGATGAAATAACCAGCTGCGTAATTAGGTGCTGATTGTTTAATATGCTTGAGTATTTGTGCGGTTAATCAAACATCTAAAAGACTACAAATAAATAAATTAAATAAACGTGTGCGGGTTTTATGTTAAAAACACGCACCCGGCGATTTATTATGTACTAATTGTAACGCTTGACGTACAGGTCAAAAGAGTTGACGGGTCCGCAATGTAGGTTGTATGCCACGCTCATAGCGTAGAAATAATTCATCGTTCAACATCACCTTTAAGCAAGCAACGGCGTTTCTCACTACAGGTTATGAGATACCGAGTAAATTCGCCGCTTTTGTCACATTTTGCATTTTCATGACAGCATAAAACACTGTCAACAAATTGAGATCAAGATTTCTTAAATGGATGTCAAATGATTTTTTTGGCTACTTGATTAACAGTTAATAAGTTATATTCAGACATGCTTAACGGCAATAAGTTTTCATGCAGATGATCCTGTAAAAGAAAGCGTCGCTAATGCCAACATCATAAAATGAATGACACTTTATATATCTTGCAATTAATAGAATCGATGATCTTTCTTTTTCTATTAAAAATAATTGAATCCCATCCGGGTAGAAAGTATGAATTTTTTAATTTCCAATAATTTTTATTAAAATAAATCGTCTATAATATAATAAATAAAATTAAATAATTTTAAAAACCAATCAATAAATTAGGTTATTTTACAAAAAATTATTTGTTAAAAAATAAAAAATGACTTTTCTTTTATTAAAGAAAGTTTATTTAACTTAATGTTATTGATTCATCTTATCTACCTCGTTAAAATCAATAAAATAATAGTAAGATAATTTAAAATTATATGATACATAAAAGCATTGAAGAGATAGTTTTTTAAAATGGATAAAATATAGAAAATTCACTCAGGATAATCAAAAAAATAAAACTTATTCTTATAAGATTGCAATATATAAAAATTTCACTTTACGGTCATTTAAAAAGAAATTTGATTCTTTTATTAATTCTTAATTATTGATAAAATCAATATATCACTTTTATTTTTTATTTAATATCAATTAAACAAAAATTTTTTCTTATTATTTTATATCAAAAAAAATATTTTCAGCCGTCTTTATCATACATAAAGAAATATTCTCTTCTCTTTTTTGCAAAAGATATTATGGTTGAATAAAATTTATTTAAATTTGAGATTACCATTTATTTTTAATAATCTTTGAACAGGCTGTGTGAAAACCGCCGATATCACTTATTATATTCACACTTATTTTCCTTTTCTAATTGTAGACAGCATTATTGAGTCTTCACCATAAGTGTCAGCAATTTTGATGCCGGTATTCACTGAAATCAGCACATCATGATTTGCTATAGGTTAATTTCGTTGGTCTGTGACCATGATAGTAAGAGCGTAAGAATCTTTTCTGTTGGAGACAGGATAAGGACGAACAGTTTTTATGTTGGTGATCTTAGATAGAATCGCTATTTCTGATGTATCATGCCACTCAAATGAGATTTTATTTTTAGAAGGAATTCCCGTGGCGCTAGACACTTCAACGGGCACCAGCACATTGACTCGATATTTTTTATTTTACCGAGCGGTTTCGATTGTTCTTATCTATTTAGCATTTTTCATCTTTATATATCCAAATAATATCGGCTTCATTAACATAAATCGTTCTTCTTAAACTAAAATTATCGTCTTTATCAAAAAAATTTAAGCCCTGTATTCAGGGCTCGATACTTTTAATTTATTTGGAATATCTGATAAATGTAAAAACTCACCTTTTGATATGAGAGTGACTCCATCTAACTGTAATAAATAGAGAGTACCCTGCACATTAGGCGGATGCCCATAAATAGCGCTAGTTTTTCCACTTAATATCATAAAAGCAGATCCATAAAATATTAAAGCGAGATAGCCCGATAAAGAAACATAGATTTTCTTTTCAAAGAACAAAATGATCACAACCAGAATTGTCATATTATTTATTGTTTCGAAAAAATCTGCAGAGCATTTTTATGCTCTTCATTCATTCTTAAAAAACAAAAGCACTTTCAATCTACAGTCAAGTTAAACCCATGTGCCCCATCTGCAGAATTAGTGCTCTTTTTAGCTTCTTTATTATTTAGCATAATGAAATTTCTGTTGAATATTTTCGTTTTAAAAACTTTTGTAGGGAAAGTGATATTATCACTAGCACTCTGTCCTAATAAACGCCACTCATATCATTATTAGAACAAGCGAAATGCTGGAAGCGCCAAATAGACTACCTGATTAAACGCAAATTGAAGTTATTGAAGTGTAAAAATTAAATTTGCACAAATTATGAATGATTTTTCTGTGGAAATAATATGACAATACGTAAAAGTAGATGATAATAAAGAGCTGACTACATTATTAAAATCATTTCTTGAGATAGAATCTTTTGAGTTAATAGTAGCTCATGATGCAAAAGAAGCATTTAGTTTATTAGATAATTTTATTAATGTGGTGTTAATCGATACTACCATAAAAAATGAATGGTATTTATATATTAAAAGCATTAAGAAAAAATTATGAAATGCCAGTCATTTTTAGGTCAAACTGACAGCAATTTAGATTTAATACTTTCTTGAGAGTCAGCTGCTGATGATTATTTGGCTAAGCCATTTAATAATTATAAACTCATTACTCGTATGCGTACTGTTTTACGACATACTGCTTCGAATGAAACAGAAGAAATAAAAATCAAGCCTAAAAGTATCGTCAATATAGATTGATCTACAGCTTAATTTAGGAAAACAAGAGGCTTGTTTTTCAGGACACGTGTTAGATTTAACAGGTACTAAATTTTCTTTATCTTATTTTGTAGAAAAAATATAAGGCAGGTAGTATCAAAAAAGCAAATTAATAGATATTCGGTAAACATTTAGCGCCTTTTAATCATACCATTGATATACATATTTCTCACCTTCGTCGAAAATTGCCTGAACACAAAGACCGTTTCCTCGCTTTAAGACGTTGTGTTGGCGCGGATATTTAATGGTCGCAGACGCGTAACGAGCTTCATAATTTAGTAAATTCATATCTTCGGTATCGTTAGATTTGAATTATAACTATGAAAAATTTATTAAATATTGTTTTATTCGAACCAGAAATCCCTGCTAATATAGGCCATATTATCCGGTTATGTGCTAACAGCAGATGCATCTTTACTTTATGAAGTCGTTAGGTTTTGCTTTAAGTAACCAAAGATTGTATCTTTCGGGGCTTGATTATTACGAATTTACTGCCGTGAAGCAGCTATCTGACTATCAATCTTTTCTTAATAATGAAAGATTTTATAATACATGTGTTGCTTCATTCTTTGCTTTAAAAACCAAGATTGTTCTCTATATAGCGACGTGTATTATCAAAAAATAATTATTTACTGTTTAGTTTAGAAACTCGGGGGTTGCCTTCTAGGCTTATTAATTTTTTGCCGGCCGAAAAGAAAATAAAAATCCATATGCAACCAATAGCCGTAGTATAAATCTTTCTAATGCAGTTTCTATTGTGATTTATGAAGCTTGGCGTCAATTAAATTATATTGGCGCTATTTTGTTTAAAATTCTTTTATTTAAAAATTTGAGTTTTTTAGAAGATACTTTTTTGTCGTGTCAGATGTTGTAGTTATCTTGATTAATGGACCTAAAAAACAAGGATGCCTATCAAAAATATAAAGATCTGTTATGAGATTTATTCTTTCTAATACCTCCCTAAAACGACTCAATAGCATTTTTTAGGAGCAGACAAGACATATAATATGCCGCCTAAATTCTAAAATATAGAGCAATAAATAAAGCTCCATCGCACTGAAAACGCTGAGTAATAATAATAATAATAAAATTATTCGTGTTAAATACTTTATACGTACGCACAATAGAATCTAATGTTCGAAAACCTGCGTAATCCAAGATTATATCTCAAGGAAACACTCTAGGCGCAATGAAATCACTTTTCATGGTTCTGGGCTCATTGTAGTTTGGCCGGGCGTTATCCTCGCTTAATAATAAATAATTAATTTTACCACTTTTATAAAATTGAAGACCACCTTGTAGCCTGTATTGATAAAATTAATTAATGACTCCTGTTTGATAATATTTTGTAGCCTTCATCGCCCAGCTGACAGAAAGAGTGGGACAAAATTGTATTTTTTCGTATATGTGATGATCTGTTTTAAAACGAATCCAACGGTTAATCAATATAGATGACATCACTAAAGAAAACAAGATAAAAAATAATATACTGAAAACAGTTTGCCACATAAAAACCTATAAACGAAGCTAAAAAAAAGAGAAAAAGCATAGCTTATTTTTTAAAAAAATCCTAGGCGCAGTTTTCAGATGGAAGTCAAAATGAATAAAAAATCTGTTTTAATTACAGTTAATGCGTATTTATTATGGTGAAATATCTGACAGAAAAAATGGTTTCAAAAAATTTTATAAGGCAATTCGTTTATAACGACTATACTCTGGCTTCCAATAATTACGTTCAATAGACTGCATTAAATCCGCTTCAGAAATCAATGGCGCTTTATTTTCTGATTGAGCTGTTTTTCCTACCTCAAAAGCAATACTTTTTGATACTTTATGAATATCATCAATATGCGGAAGTATCCCGCCCTTTCCTGTCAGTAATAAGGGCGACTGAGAAGCTAAAGCGCGGCTTGCAGCCATAAACATCGCGTCTGTAATTCGACGAGCGCCTGATGCTAATACGCCTAATCCGATGCCTGGGAAAATATATGCATTATTACATTGTCCAATCGAGTAAATCTGGTCTTTATAATAAACAGGTTTAAATGGACTACCCGTTGCTATCAGAGCACTTCCCGCAGTCCAGTGAATAATTTCTTCCGGTAAGGCCTCCACCTGAGAAGTTGGGTTAGAAAGAGGCAGGATAATAGGATGAGCAGAATAAAGGCACATTTCATGAATCAGCTCTTGAGTAAATAATCCAGGTTGACCTGAAACACCAATTAAAATATCTGGACGAGCATTTCGGATCACATCTAGTAAAGAAATGACCTTTTTATCTAAAGTCCAACTTTGAAGGCACCTGGTTTTTTGTGTCAATTTTTTTTGAAAATCTAATAGATTGGGTAATCTATCTGTCAGCAAACCAAAGCGATCTACCATAAATATTCGCTCTCTAGCCGCTTTTTCCGTTAAACCTTCTAATTGCATCTGTATGATAATTTGCTCTGCAATGCCGCAACCAGCTGAGCCTGCACCCAAAAAAGCAATGGTTTTCTCTTTTAAGTGGCCTCCACTTGCTGCAATTAAAGTGGCCAGCGTGACTGCAGAAGTACCCTGAATGTCATCATTAAAGCAGCAGAGTTGATCACGATAATGATTTAATAAACCTGTGGCACTTTTTTGAGCGAAATCCTCAAATTGTAAAAGTACGTTAGGCCAACGACGTTTCACAGCGTTAATAAATTGATCCACAAAAGTATAATATTCATTACCAGAAATGCGTTCATGACGCCAACCCATATAAAGAGGATCTTTTAATCTTTGAGAATTATTTGTGCCGACATCCAGAACAATCGGTAAGGTGTAAGCAGGGCTTATCCCTCCACAGGCAGTATATAATGCGAGCTTCCCAATCGGGATGCCCATACCGCCAATTCCTTGATCACCCAAACCCAAAATACGTTCACCATCCGTAACCACGATGACCTTCACATTTTGTCTCACGGCGTTCTGAAGAATCCCATCCATATCAGCGCGATGAGGGTAAGAAATAAATAGGCCCCTCCCTCGCCGATAAATATTTGAAAAATGCTGACAGGCCTCGCCTACAGTCGGAGTATAAATAATAGGCATCATTTCAGGGAGGTGGCGACAGAGTAAACAATAAAATAGTGTCTCGTTAGTATCCTGGATATTTCTTAAATAAATATGCTTATCTATATCATTTGTGAATTCCTGATATTGTTGGTAAGCCCGTTCAGTCTGATCTTGAATAGTCTCTATAGACTCTGGCAATAAACCATGGAGATTAAATTGGCTACGTTCTTCTTTTGTAAAGGCACTACCCTTATTCAGTAATGGAAATTCCAACAAAACTGGACCAGCGTACGGAATATATAGAGGAGGTTTATTTTCATATTCAAATTTCATAAAAATTATCCTGACTGATTACTCTCAACATTTCAGCATCGCGACTATTTTATCGTTGTCTATACGGTTAAAAAGAGCTTTAAAAGGCTTAATTTCATGATTTAATAAAGGAGAATTGATTGAATCCCAAGTTAATTCGGTATTCAAGAATACTTCGCTTCTCTCTGACAACGCAGGCAGAACAGGTTTAAGATAAGTCATTAATATACGGAACAAATGGATTCCCATTGAGCAAATAGACTGAATTTTTGCTGCATCAACTTCTTTTTTTGCAAGCACCCAAGGGGCTTGTTCATCTACATACCGATTGGCTAAATCTGCCAGTGCCATGATTTCACGAATCGCTTTACTGGTTTCACGAGTATGATAGGCCTCCGCTATGCGGAGACCTGCTTGAACAAAAGTGAAATACAACTCTGAATCTGCTAATTCTTTCGATAAAATACCAGAAAATTTTTTATTGATAAAACTGGCATTTCGGGCTGCTATATTCACCACTTTATTGACTAAATCAGCATTCACGCGATGAACAAAATCTTCAAGATTTAAATCGATATCATCGATATGAGAAGATAATTTGGCTGCATAATAGTAACGCAAACAATCAGGATCTAAATGCTTTAAGTAATTACTTGCTTCAATAAAAGTACCACGAGATTTAGACATCTTTTCGCCATTAACCGTGATGTATCCATGTACAAATAGATTGGTTGGTTTGCGAAAATCACTCCCTTCTAGTACAGCAGGCCAAAATAAACTGTGAAAATACACAATGTCTTTGCCAATAAAATGATACAACTCAGTTTTAGTATCCACCTGCCAAAATTCATCAAAACTAACATCTTCTTTTTTATCACAAAATTTTTTGAAAGATCCCATATAACCAATCGGAGCATCCAACCAAACATAAAAATATTTATCGGGTGCATCAGGGATTTTAAATCCAAAATAAGGGGTATCACGTGTGATATCCCATTGACGAAGACCAGATGTAAGCCAAGTCTGCATTTTATTGGCCACCTGTTGCTGCAGTGTACCAGAATGAATCCATTTTTTTAGCATTCCAGTGAATGCCGGCAAATCAAAAAATAAATGTTCAGACTCGCGTATTACAGGCGTTTCGCCAGAAACCTCTGATTTAGGATCAATCAATTCAGTGGAACGATAAGTAGCACCACAAGCTTCACAATTATCCCCATATTGATGGGGAGCTTGGCATTTAGGGCAGGTACCTTTTACAAAACGATCAGGTAAAAAAAGCTTTTTTTCAGGATCATATAATTGTGAGATAACCCGTTTTTTAATGTGTCCTTTCGCTTTGAGCCGCTGATAAATGGCCACGGAAAGCTCACGATTTTCATCACTGTGAGTAGAGTAATAATGATCATAACTGATTAGAAACCCAGAAAAATCATTCTGATGCTGCTGATTTATTTCTTCGATCATTTTCTCTGGATGAATACCTAATTTTTCTGCTTTGAGCATAATGGCAGTACCGTGAGCATCATCTGCACAAATGAAATAAACCTCATGGCCTCTCATTCGTTGATAACGAACCCAAATATCTGCTTGAATATGTTCTAACATATGCCCTAAGTGAATGGGACCATTGGCATAGGGAAATGCACAGGTGACCAATATTTTTTTGATAGATTCAGTCATAATAAAAATGGCTTATTTAAATAATAAAGTTGAATATTAACTGATCAGACTTCCGCCCGCCAGGGATTCATACACGAAGTTTTACCATCCTGATCTCAATTAAGTTACAAAGTTTTTCTATTAGTTTTTCAAATGAATTTTATTTTTATGTAGGAAGATAAAATATGAAGAGATATTCAAATTAAAATAGCGCCGAGATGCTTAAAACACAGGTGTCAGACATTATCGCGATTTTTACTCATCCCACTCTAAAAAAAGATTTATGATCCTTGAATGCGCTTCATCGTTGCACTTTTTTAGATCAAGTGCTTCATATAGAAATCATCATCCCGTTTCCATGGGCCTCGGTTTGTGAACAATTAAAATTAAAAACCACTGCAACACTTTTGGCTTGCACTGGCGCTCAAGCCGTTGAATAGAAATTCATTCAGCATATTCGCCCATTACACAGAGAGAATGGGCAGGCAGCGGTACAGGGAATCAGTAATATTTTAGCGGTCAGCTCAGGAAAATGAGGCGTCGGAAAATCCTCTATCGCAGTGAATTTAGCCTTGTCTTTGATTCAAGAAGGTGCAAAGTGGGTATTTTATATGCAGATATTACGGCCCATCTGTACCTCATATTTTAGGCAATACTGATCTACGACCCACGTCACCGGACGGTCAACATATGGTTCCTATTATTATGCATGGTATGGCGAGTAATTCTATTGGTTATCTCGTGACAGGTGACAATGCGATGATCTGGCGTGGGCCCATGGCCAGCAAAGCGCTATTACAAATGTTAAACGATACTTTGTGGCCTGAATTAGACTATTTGATAGGGATATGCCACCAGGGACAGGTGACATTCGATTAACATTGGCTCAAAAAATCCCTGTGACCGCGGCAATTGTGATCACGACTCTACAAGATCTTGCATTAATTGATGCTGCTAAAGGAATTGTGATGTTCAGCAAGGTGAAGGTACCATTATTGGGTGTGATTGAAAACATAACGGAGCATCTGTGCGCTCAGTGTGGTTCTATTGATCCTATTTTTGGGCGTGGTGGGACAGAAAAATTAATCAAAAAGTATCAAATAAAATTACTGGGAAAAATTCCGCTACACTCTTTTTTAAGTGAAGATGCTGATTCTTGGTATCCAACCGTCGTCAGGCAACCTGATAGCTGATTGAGCGATATTTTTAGGCAATTAGCTTCTTGTGTGGCCGCTGAAATGTATTGGAAAATTAGCGCCATTCCTAATGAAATGCGCAGTCGCCATCTGTGAATAATGATGCTAATCGTATCAATCGATCTTATATAAACTGCGATTTTTTGTCTATTCTGTGAAAATCATCTGTGTCAAACATAACTTAAGCAGAATAGAAAACTCCTATTTTTAAAATCATCGTGCCCGAATTTTATAGGCACACGCGTGTTACCAGCGCTTACTAAAAGTAAGGCCCAACTCATCTTGAGCACTACCATAGAGAGCAGCCAACAAAGTCATATTGATTTTTTTAAGGTTTGCCTGTATCTAAGCTTGCATAAATGCACTCACTTTCTCAGTCTCTTGAGAAGGAACTTCTAGTTTTAATCAACTCAAAAACCATTTAGTCCAGGCATATTAGCAGTGCCGCCGCTTGTTTTTTAGAAAGCACGAGATCAGCACCAGCTTAGCTCCTGTGCCTACAGAACACACCAGATTCAGTTGCTTATTGAGCTTAATACCGGCTCGGGCAATATATTTTTTACTTTTGAGTTCATCGTATGCAGTTTTAAAGATCGTGTCTTCCGAATAAGTGTTTCTCTTAAAGTGGCTGTAGCGTAATTCTCCATATAGAGTGAGATCTAGACTCCGGTCTATTTGAAAAGTATAACGTGCTTGAGTGATAAACGAGAAACCTCTTCAATTGGCATAACCACGACCTTTTTCTATGTTGGGCTTATAAACTCGTTAGAATATCCAGGAGATCTCTCATATACTCAAGGCCAGTCATTAGCCCCCAACTATGACCATTGTCGTTTTGATCTTTATTGTATATAAAAAGCCATAGTAGGGACTATATTTTTTACAACAATCTATTTGGAACCCTGTTATGAAGATTCCGGTTTTAAAAGACGCCGAAATACATATCATTCGTCAGAGATTAAGTAAAATTAAGATTAATGGAAGAACCTTTGGTGTCTTTAAATCGACACCAGATCCCTCCTTGAATACAGCTTTGCCCTTGGCTTATTTCACAGCGGCGTTTAAAAAGACCAGTTAAACGATAGCCTACCAAATTGATCACATACCATTGTTGACTGATCGTTTCAGATAAACCTTCCTATGTATTATTCAAATCTATAGAAGTTACCTTTGCTCCTGTAACTGCTTCTAAAAAATTCTTAAAAAGATTAACCGAAATTTTTTCTAAAAATTAGAGCTAGAGTAATTAGCAAAAGCAGACTCGCTGATCCATAGTAAAACACTAAATAAAGTAGACATGAAAATAAAATGATTGAATTTTTTTAAAAATCATTTTTTCCTTAGTCATTTTTAAATTAAAAATTAAATTTTTAACAACTGTTTAATAACATATATTTTTTAGTTGATTTTAAATATTAATTTCAAATAAAAATAAATATGTGTGTATATTACAGAATAAATACATAGATTTATTCTTAATAAGATTTAAAATATCAATTTATTTTATAAATTAAAATTTATTAATTTTTAAATAAATTTATCAATGTTATTCAACCTTTATTTTTTATTTATTAATAAGACTAGCAAATAAAACTTCCTGAGAGGGGACTCGATTACACTTGAGAAAAATAGACAGTTTTCAATTTTTTCATGTACAAATCTTACATACCCGCTCTCAAAACCATATCTAGTGATATGATTCGCCATTTTTTACAAAAATAAGGGATACAATGTGGCTTAAACTCTATCAAGGAGTATTTTATTTGATCCAACCGGTAATTTGGTTGCGCTTATTGTTACGCGCACGTTTAACACCGGCTTATCGAAAGCGATGGTCAGAACGTTACGGATTTTGCAAAAAAAAAATCACGCCAGGCGGTCTTGTAATTCACTCAGTCTCAGTCGGTGAAACCGTCGCTGCCACTCCATTTGTGAAAGCTTTGCGGCAAGCTTATCCTTCATTACCCATCACGATGACTACTATGACCCCGACGGGCTCTGAACGCATTCTTTCCGAACTCGGCTCTCAGGTTGATCATGTTTACTTGCCTTACGATCTTCCCTGTGCTATCCATCGTTTTCTGGACACCCTGAATCCTAAATTATTTATTATTCTGGAAACAGAACTTTGGCCCACCCTAATCACTTTACTTTATCAAAGAAAAATTCCTCTGATCATCGCTAATGCGCGTTTATCAGCGCATTCTGCAGCAGGTTATAAAAAAATAGCGCCCTTCATGAAAAGCCTCCTGGAGCGCTTAACATTAGTGGCAGTACAAAATGAAGAAGATGGAAAACGATTCATAGAATTAGGGCTAAAGCCATCTCAAATGGTAGTGACGGGGAGCATTAAGTTTGATATTCACCTGACACCAGAACTAAAAATGAAAGCCGTTAATTTACGCAAACAATGGGCCCCAGATCGTTTGATTTGGATAGCCAGCAGTACTCATACAGGTGAAGAAATTTTATTATTAGAAGCGCAACGGCAGTTGTTACAAAAACATCCTGATTTATTGCTGATTTTGGTGCCCAGACATCAAGAACGTTTTTCTAAAGTGGTATCTCTGGTTAAAAAATCTCATTTCAACTATATAAAACGCAGCTCAGGTCATGTTCCTTCAAGTCAAGATCAAGTGATCATCGGTGATACTATGGGCGAATTAATGTTGCTGTACGGTATCGCTGATCTGGCTTTTGTCGGTGGTAGTCTCGTCAATCATGGTGGACATAATCCATTGGAACCTGCAGCTCACGCGGTTCCAATCATTATGGGCCCATATACATTTAATTTTAAGGATATTTGTACTAAGTTAGTACTTGCTCAGGGTCTGATTCAAATCGCTGATGTGGCCTCATTAGTAAAAAGAGTCGATCTATGGCTGATAGATCAAAATTGTCGCCATCAATATGGGAGAAATGCCATCAAGGTGGTTCATGAAAATCAAGGTGCCTTAAAATGTCTGTTGTCTTTATTGAAACCTTATTTAGCGCCACCGACACGAGATCCATAAATGAAAGCAAAAAACCGCCTATCTGTAGTCATTTTAACCAAAAATTCATCCGATTTACTAAATGAATGCCTTATCAGCGCTTCTTGGGCTGATGAAATCATCGTTCTTGACTCAGGGAGTCAAGACGACACCCAAACCATCGCAAAACGACATAATGTAAAATTTTACACTCAAACAGATTGGCGAGGGTTTGGACAACAAAGACAATTAGCACAACAATATGCGCAAGGACAATATATTTTTATGTTAGACGCAGATGAACGAATCACGCCAGAACTCAAAACAGCTATTCAAATTATTTTAACGAAAACGCATACTGAAAAAAAATCGCCAACGGTGTACAGCTGTTGTCGTCGAAATTTTTTTTTAGGACGATTAATACGACATAGCGGTTGGTATCCTGATCCTGTGATTCGATTATATCCTCGATTACAGTATCAATACGGTGATGAAGATGTTCACGAATCGCTCAATTACGGCTCTGCAAAAGTCGTGTGCTTACAAGGAGATTTATTGCATCTCACTTATCGAGATTTTTTCTCTTTTCAAAAAAAACAGCTTGATTACGCGAAAGCTTGGGCCTCAGAGCGCCATAAAAAAGGCAAACGCGTTTCTTTTTTATCCATTTTTATTCACTCTATCGGAGCCTTTATAAAAACTTTTTTACTCAGACTCGGTTTTTTGGATGCTCAAGAAGGACTATTACTTTCTTTGTTAAACACACAATACACTTTTAATAAATATGCAATTTTATGGTCATTTCAACGTTCAAAAAATAGGGATTAAAAACACGATGAGTATTCGAGTAATTTATCCAGGTACATTTGATCCCATCACTAATGGTCATGTAGATTTGGTGAGCAGAGCCTGTTCCTTATTTGATCACGTGATACTCGCTATAGCAGACAGCGCCAATAAAAAAACGCTTTTTAGCTTGAATGAGCGTGTAGATTTCGCAACGGACGCGACGGCCCACCTTAACAATATTGAAGTCACTTCATTTCATGGATTATTGATTCATTTTGCGCAACAAAAAAATACCCCTATTTTACTTAGGGGCATCCGTTCTATTTCAGATTTTGAACAAGAATGGCAACTCTGCCATATGAATCATCGCATCATGCCTGAGCTAGAGACGTTATTTTTGATGCCTGCAGAAAAATGGGATTTTATCTCCTCCTCATTAGTCAAAGAAATTGCCCAATATCGAGGGGATCTCACGCCTTTTGTTCCAGATTGTGTTAAAAAAGCGTTATTACGTTAGGGATTTTTTAACGCCATTCACAAGACTTAAAAGGAAAAATTAGAACCACGCTAATTATATTTTAGCCCGCGCTTTAAAATATTTCACTCAAAAAATTGAAAATTTAGATGGGATGAAGGCTATCTGTAAATTATATTATTTTGAAAATGAAGTTGATTATTTTAATTTAATCATTAATCAAGAATAAAAATCGGATAGGAATACCGGTGTTACGTATGATATTCATTTCTTAGCTGACAAGAATAGTTGCACGAAAATAAACTGTATACTGACTGAACTAAATAGTTTAGATTCAGTTTTACTTGAAGCTTTTTCGAGTAATGAAGCAATTTATTCATACCAGTTACGCTATAAATCCAGCCGTACATCTTCTATTTTTCCATGATCTTACAGTAACTTTCAACTAGGAAGTTTTGAATGAAAAATATCAAAATTCTAGGCGCTTGTACTCACAATCTAAACAATATAACATTGACTATTCCTAGAGATAAATTGATTGTGCTTAAAGAATTATCTGGCTCTGGCAAATCTTCGTTAGCTTTCGATACTTTATATTCTGAGGGGCAGCGCCGTTATGTGGAATCTCTTTCGTCTTATGCACATAAATTTTTTCATTAATGGAAAAACCTGATGTCAAATACATGAAAGGATATCGCCCTCTATTTCTATCGAACAAAAATCAACTTCACATAATCCTCATTCTACTGTGGGTACAATTACTGAAATTCATATCCAAGCTGTGATAAGTTAGGCATTCAGAAATTTTCTGATCACAAAAAATTAATTGAGAACGAGGAACTTTCCTTACCCGGTAGAGCAATTATAGGTTGGGATCTCCGTCATTCTTATTATTTTCAAATACTCAATTCTTTGGTAAATTATTATCAATGTGATATTCAAACATCGTTTCTGATTTTAAAAAGTCATATAAAAGCAATTTTATAGGGTTCTGGAAACGAAATTATTAGTTTCAAATACGCGAATGATCGAGGTGATAATACAGTAAAATGTTATCTATTTAAGGGTATTCTCAATAACATAGAGCGTCGATATAAAGAAACTGAATCAATTACCGTCCGTGAACAATTGGGGAAATTTATTAGTCATCGTTGATGTACTTTCTGCCATGGCACTCGTCTACGTAAAGAAGCGCCTTATATTTTTATAGAAGAGAAGACTATTTCAGAGCTTTCTGATTTCAGTATTGCGGCAGTATTGCTGTTTTTAAAGGCATTGAGTTAATTGAGCAGAGCGCTTAAATTGCAGAAAAATTTTACAAGAAATCATCGCTAAACTAAAATTTTTAGTCAGTGTGGGATTGAATTATCTTTCACTTTCACGAGCTCTTTAAACCTTATCTGGGGGAGAAGCCCAACGTACTCGTTTGGCAAGCCAAATCGGGGCAGGTTTGATTGTGGTCACATACGTATCGGATGAACCTTCGGTGTACATAAAAGAGATAATAAACGATTAATCAATACATTGATTTATTTATGTAATATAGGAAATACAGCGATTGTGGTGGAGCATGATGAAGACGCCGTTTGTACCGCCGATAATCTGATTAACATCGGTCCTGGTGCTGGCGTTCATGGAGGAAAAGTAGTAACTAAAGGAACAATGGAAGATATTATAGCGACGGCTGAATCTGTAACGGGGTAATTTCTCAGTGGGCGATTAAAATTATCATTCCATCTCAGCGTATTTCAGCAGATCACAAGAAAGTGCTTAAATTAACATGTGCATAAAGAAATCATTTCAAAAATATTACTTTAATATTGCCTGTAGACTTATTGATTTGTGTGACAGAAGTGTATAGTTTGGGTAAATCAACCCCGATTAATGACACCCTTTATCCTATTGCTCATGGTGAATTTAATGGTGCCACTGAGACTCGACCTTCTCTTTATTATAAAATTGAAGGATTAGAACATTTTGATAAATTAATCGATATTGATTAAAGCCTAATTGGCCGCACACCTCTATCGAATCCAGCCACTTATACGGGTGTTTCACACCTATGCGTAAGTTATTTACGGCGGTTCATGAATCACGGAGTAGAGGTTATAAGCGGGAAGTTTTAGTTTTAATGTCAAATGTGGCCGTTGCGAAGCACGTCAAGGAGCAAGGTAAAGATGCATTTTTTTGCCTGATATTTATGTGCAATATGATCCTTCTAAAGGAAAACACTATAATCATAAAACTTTGGAGATCAAATATAAAGGAAAAATATACATCAAGTATTGCATATGACGGTTGAAGAATCTTGAATTTTTTCAAGCCGTCCCTGTATTAACAAGCAAATTACAGACGTTAACAGAAGTGGATTTATTTTATATGCGGCGGGGCTAATCAGCGGCGGCGCTTCCTGAGGAGAAGCCAAATGGATAAAATTATCGCGCGAGGTGTCAAAAGGTGCCACAGGAAAGACGCTATATATATTGGATTAGCCAATAACGGGATTACATTTTGCGGACATAGAGCCATTATTATCAGTATTACAGAGACTCCGAGATCAGGAAAATACGATTTTAGTGATTGAACATAATTCAGATGTGATTAAAACAGCAGATTTGATTGTAGATTTAGGTCCTGAAAGTGGTAATGGGGTGGCATATTTTGGTTTCAGGCACGCCAGAAGAAATTGTAGAATGTACAGATTCTCATACCACTCGTTTTTAAAAGTTTTTATTACATAATAAATAAATCATACTTTCATTTTTACCTACATAATATAGACAAATATTGATCTCACTTTTTTATGGAGATATTTAAGACAAATGGGGTTGGCTTAAATACGATTTAATCTGCATGTCCTTCAGCCTTGATACACAACGCCGATATTCAAATGTAAAATATTTCCCCCTGAAAAACTCAGATATAGACACTTGAGCAGAAATGATTAAGTTCACCTTTCTTGCATAAAATTCATCAATTAAAACTAAAACGTCGTGCAGTATTGTCATCGGTTTTTGCTGACGGACCTATCCCCATGACGACTACATTATGGAGTAGAAATGTGTGATATAAGCGGGATGATAAAACGTAATCAGAGGAACTGCGAGGCTCTATTCATAAAACAAAAAATCAATCGCTAATAGACCTGCTGTGACACGAATCACTTTCAAAAAACGGTGATTGATACTAAGTAAACACACCTTATCTTTTTTTGCCAATTTTATAAATAAATTGGCCATGGCCTCTTCTGTTTTTTAATTTAATGGCGTGAAATATCAATAAGCGTTTTTAAGCGCTTGTTGTCGATAATCGATGTCTGAATCAAAATGAATGACATGGCAATTGTATGCATAAAGAGTGCACGCTGTACTCCATGAGAAGAAAGCTGATCTGGAGGAATATTTGAAATGGCAATCAAGGTGATCCCACGAGAAAATAAGGCTTTTAATACTGTTGCTAATAACATGACGTCAGTAATATCAGAAAAAAATTCATCGAAACAGAGAAGATCAGTTTGTGCTTTCAACCTGTCTGCTAGTATTTCTAAAGGGTTGAGATGTCCAGCTAATTGCATGAGCATATCATGAATGATTAACATAAAATGGTGAAACTAGAGTCTCAATTTACATTCAGCTTCTAAATGATGAAAAAATAGATCCATGAAGTAGGTTTTACCTCCACCAACTCCTCCCCAAAGATACAAACCTTGTGGTGTCATCACCGTATTTTTTTCTTTACGAGAGAAACGATTTAATAGTTTCTGGAATCAAGTATATTGAGTGGGTAATACAACATGTCGATTGATCAGTTGATAAGCAATGCTCGCTAGCTGAGAAATCGCTTTCAATTTTTTTATCAACCTGAAAGTGTTGATTTGCTATCTCTTTTTGATAGTGGAATGTAAAATTATTTTTTTGCATGAAAATTCTATTAAAAGCCATCAGCAATATCATTAATCAACATATTTGATTAAACAGTAAGATAAAAGAGGCCATCATGACTTGGGAATACGGATTAATTAGTTTCATTCTAGGTGTCGTTGTCGGTGCCTTAGGAATACGTTTTTTACACCCAAAACTACGTGAACAAAAAATACTACAAACGCAATTAGAAAGAAATAAAGCTGATTTAGAACAATATCGTCAAGAATTAATAGATTATTTTTCACACAGTTCTGAATTGCTCGATAATATGTCACAAGAATATCGTAAGTTATATCAGCATATCGCAAAAAATTCGAACCAATTATTACCTGATTTGCCATTAAAAAATAATTTATCACATCCGCCTTTAACAGAAGTTGATTTCATTAATAACGCAGAGAAAATAAAAATCCCCCCGCGAGATTATTCTGATGGATCATCCGCTTTTACAGAAAGTTCTAAATAATAAATTATTTATTGTCCGATTTGTTCTTCAATTTTCTTGATATCTAACTAATGTTTAAAACAATATGCTTGAAAAAATTACTCTCTTCTGCTATTGTAGGAGTGATTATTGGTAGTATATTTTTAATATTCACCTCCACGTCTCCTTTTTCTTTTTTTAAAGAGATCCCCTTTTTAAATTTTACTAAAAATCAAACCCCTATTAGTTATGCACAAAGTGTGCAGACCGCCGCACCGGCAGTAGTGAATGTATATAACAGTAATATCAATCGGGCTCCAGAACTGGGATCCGGTGTTATTATAAGTCACAAGGGTTACATTATTACTAATAAACATGTGATTAATCATGCAGATAAAATTATTGTGGCTTTACAGAACGGGCAAATTTACGAAGCTTCGCTGATAGGTTCAGATAGCTTAACAGATTTGGCGGTATTAAAAATTGATGCAGACAACCTTCACGTTATTCCAATGAATCAAAATCGTATCACTCGTGTTGGTGACGTCGTCCTGGCGATAGGAAATCCTTATAATTTAGGCCAAACAATCACCCAGGGTATTATCAGCGCGACAGGTCGTGTGGGTTTGAGTGGCTCAGGGCGTCAAAATTTTTTACAAACCGATGCCCCAATTAATCAAGGTAATTCCGGGGGAGCCTTAGTGAATACCTTAGGTGAGCTGGTAGGTATCAATACATTATCTGTTGATACCGCTAAAAGCTATGGACAAGTACCAGAAGGAATAGGATTTGCCATTCCAGCCGCTTTGGCCATTAAAGTGATGCATAAGTTGATCCTACATGGGCGTGTTATTCGTGGTTATATTGGTATCGCAGGGAGCGATTATCCCCTATTTTATGAGGATAAGCAAAATCATTTCCGTGGGATTAAAGTCAATCATGTTTCACCTAATGGGCCTGCTGTTCTATCCGGAGTACAGAAAGGCGATATTATTTTAAGTTTGAATAATAAACGCAGCCATTCTACTATTGAGACCATGGATCAAGTAGCAGAAATCCCGCCTGGTAGCCAGATCCCTATTGTTGTTCTACGTAATGGTAAAAATATCAATTTAAACATCACTATTATTGAAAACCCCTATAATTAAGCCTATTTAATCTATCTGCTTGATCAAATCTACCCAAAAATATTTAGCGGCTCGATTTTGAAAAAGGGCTATTGATAAATTGGCAACACGCCAGCTAATGACAAAATCTGTGACACAGCATTGATCAAACCAAAAAAAATAATAAAATAAATCATTATTTTACCTCCCGGCGCTTGGTAAAGCGATTTCTTAAAACGCAGACGGCTAGCTCTGACCATTAATGCTGGAATGATCACCGCCCATAAAGTAGCGGCCAAACCAGCAAAACCAATGGCATATAAAAATCCGTTAGGAAAAAAGAAAGCAGCAACGGTAGGAGGTAAAAATGTCACTACAGCAGATTGCGTGCGGCCCCAGCTGTCATCAGAAAATAAGAAAAAATCAGAGATATAATCAAACAAACCTAAAGAAACGCCTAAAAATGAGCTCACCAATGCCATATAAAAAAAAGTATTTAATAATTTACGAGTGATATCGGTATCAGAAAAGCTATCTATTTGTTTGAGCAAACTACTGATATTCCCACCTTCTGTGATCACCTTTTTAAAAGATTCTCTCGGAATATTTCCCTGTATGACGTATTGCCAAATTAAATAAATGATTAGTGCTATCAAGGTGCCAAAAAATAGACTTTTTACGACACAATTGCTGTTTTTATGATAATACTTAACCAGACCAGGCACATTGCCATGGTAACCGAAAGAACTTAATAAATAAGGTAAGCTGATCAGTGCATAAGGTAAGTATTGCGTGAACTCAATATTCTGAGGAAAGAGTATAGCTGTCTCTACACGAAAAAATAGCTGGCCAACAGAGAAAATAAAAGTAATCACCATAGCTCCTATTAAAAAGGTGCTTAAGCGATCGACCATGCGAGTCGATAACCACACGATAAAAGCCACGACGACAGAGAAACACATACCTGCAGAAGATTGGCTAACATTAAAGATCCTAGAAAAAGTATGAAAAATAATGGAACTACCCGCAGAAATATAAGCGTAAATCAGAATATAAAGAACAAAAGCCATAGAAAGCCCGTTAATGTAGCTCCATATTCGACCTAATAGATCTTTTGTCATACGATAAAAACTCACCCCGACAGAATAATGAAGACTCACCTCTAGAATCATCAAACCAGAAATGAGCATGCATGCCCAAGTATAAATCAGCAAAAAGATAGATCCATTGAACCAGACACCCGCCGTCACAATAGGAATAGAAAACATGCCTGCTCCGATTGCAGTTCCGGCAATAATCGTACTGCCTCCTAATAGGGACGGTATTTTTTTTATTGGATTGATATACATGCTTTGCTCCAGAAAAATCAGTTTTTGATTATCTCCTTTTTATTTCGTTGTACTATTTAATAGTGTGTCTTTAAATAAACATTGTAAATCAAAAAATAGGTTAGACTTACTTGAAAAACCGTAGTAAAGGCAAGTCAGTTATTCGTAGATTTTGAAATAAAGGTCTCTTGTATTAATTGATACCTGTACTAGTAATATCATTTTTACCTTCCAGAGTAGGGAGAGTCTATGTTCCAGTTGTTAATAGAAAACATTCATTTAGATTGCCATGCTTCAAATAAAATTGAAGCAATAAAACAAGTGGCAAAAGCATTAGCAAAAGCAGGACAAGTTGACGAGAGTTATGTCAAAGATATGATGCAACGCGAAGAACAAATTTCAACCTATCTTGGCAATGGAATTGCTATCCCACACGGCACAACTGAAAGCCGTGCTTTAATAAAAAAAACAGGGGTACAAGTATTTCAATTCCCCAAAGGAATTGAGTGGGATGTCGATCACATTGCTTATATTGTGATTGGGATTGCCGCTCATTCTGATGAGCATCTATCTTTACTAAGACAACTAACTTACGTACTAAATGACAATACAGTCGCTAAAAAATTAGCTCAAACTAAATCAGCAATAGAATTTAAATCGCTATTAATAGGAGAAACAAAAAATCCTGATCTTTTATTTGATATTTCACTGATTGCTTTAGATGTGCCCGCAGAAAATATGACCACACTAAAAGCATTAAATGCAGGTCGTTTAAAAGAAATCTCCTCAGTGGATGAACACTTTGTCAGTGAAGTGATTCTTCAATCGCCCGTCCATCTTGGAGAAGGTATTTGGTTAAGTGATACCCCAAAAGGTAACCTTATCAGTGCTATCGTAATCAGCCGTCCATTAACTCCTTTTAAACATGACGATCAAGAGGTGAGATTGCTGCTGACTGTATCTGCATCCGACGACAAACCCAAGAGGGTTTTATCTTACCTAGGTCAATTATTGTTAACAAAAAAAGCCGGCTTATTGTTAAAATCGGATGCTAGCACTTTGCTATCTTTATTAACGAGCGATTATATAGACTCTACTCAAGCGGTCAGTGCAGAATTTGTGATTCATAATAAACATGGGTTACATACACGCCCTGCCACCTTGCTAGTAAATTTAATCAAAAAATTTAACAGTGAGATCAACGTTGCCAATCTAAATGGCACAGGTAAAAAAGTGAATGCTTGCAGTTTAATGAAAGTGGTCGGATTAGGGTGTAAGCAAGGTAATCGCTTACAGTTTACTGCTCAGGGTGAGGATGCTTCTACGGCATTAAAGGAAATAGGCAAAGCGATTACATCTGGTTTAGGGGAGACTTTGGATTGAAAAAAAATCACATTCTTACTTTTACATTGAACCCTGCTTACGATTTGATGGGCTCCTGCAAAAAAATAGAATATGGCGAAGTGAATCGTATTAAAACCCACGGCTTATATGCTGCAGGAAAAGGCATCAATGTTGCTAAAGTACTCAGAGACCTTGGTATGCCAGTCACTGTTAGTGGTTTTTTAGGGGAAGAAAATAAAGAAGGATTTTCTTCAAAAATATTAGAGATGCCCGCACAGTTTCACACTGTGCCAGGTAGAACACGTATCAACATGAAATTAACTGATGCAGAGAACATCAGCACGGATTTTAATTTTTCTGGTTTTGAAATCAATCCCAAAAATTGGGAGGATTTTTATTCTCATTCAATGAATATCTTAAATAATGTCAATCTCGTCGTGGTGAGTGGCAGTTTACCTATAGGAATTGATATTCATGATTTTAGTCTATGGATAAAGTCAGTTAAAGAAAAGTGCCCTCGTCTGGTATTTGATAGCAGTGGAGAAACATTAAAAATCGGTTTAAAAGTATTACCTTGGCTTGTAAAACCGAATCTCCCTGAATTAAAAATATGGGCGGGCGTTGATTTATCTCATTTTTCAGATGTTGTGGAAGCAGCTAAAAAATTGCATCAAGAGGGCATCGCACATGTCATCGTGTCTCTGGGAGACAAAGGCGCTATTTGGATTTATAAAGATGGAGGGTATTTTGCCTCTTCTCCTGCCTGTAAAGTGGTCAGTACCGTAGGAGCTGGGGATTCGATGGTTGCGGGTTTAATTTATGGGTTGCTTACAGGTAAAACTTATGCACATAGCTTACGTTTAGCCACAGCCATATCCTGTATCACTGTCAGTCAAAGCGGTGTCGGTATTGATGATATTGATAAGCTCGATGCCATGATGGCTCGAGTCAATCTACAACCCTTGAGTTAATTGGAGATATCATGAAAACATTATTAATTATAGATAACTATTACGGGCCAGCCAGCCAATATCTGGCTGAATGGATGTTAAAAACCAGCGCAGATAAATTACAATTGCATTTTGTAGAAAAGCCAGACGATGCAGAATTGATTATTGCAATTGGTGCAGTTAGAGACGAATTTGGTGTATTTAAAAATAAAAAATTATTTACAGGCTCATTAGAATCAGCACTAAATAATCCTAATATTTTTTTAAAACAGGCTCTATCTGAAGCAAAAATCTATCAAGCCTCTGCAAAAAAACCCGACCTTTCTCACCACAGAAAACGTATTGTTGCAATCACAGCCTGTCCTACTGGTGTTGCTCATACCTTTATGGCTGCAGAAGCGATTGAATCAGAAGCCCACAAACGAAATTTTTGGGTCAAAGTGGAAACAAGAGGTTCGGTCGGTGTCACTAATACTCTCACGGCCGAAGACATTAAAGCCGCTGATTTGGTTATTGTTGCTGCGGATATCGAAGCCAATTTGGATAAATTTCAAGGCAAGCAGTTGTACCGTACTTCTACATCTTTAGCATTAAAAAAAACCGCTCAAGAGTTCGATAATGCTTTAGCCACATCAGAGATTTACCATTCTCCTTCCCAGCACGCAAAGCCATCTCACAGCCGGACAGATCAAGGTCAGGGTATATATAGTCATTTGCTGACCGGAGTGTCTTATATGCTGCCCATGGTAGTTGCTGGTGGGTTGTGTATCGCGCTTTCTTTTATATTTGGTATAAAAGCATTTGAAACGCCAGGGACATTTGCAGCCGCCTTAATGCAAATCGGGGGCGCTTCTGCTTTTGCTTTGATGGTGCCCGTGTTAGCCGGTTTTATTGCTTTTTCTATTGCTGATCGTCCCGGTTTAACACCGGGATTGATTGGTGGCATGTTAGCAGTCAGTACAGGCGCTGGATTCTTAGGGGGCATCATTGCCGGGTTTCTTGCAGGTTATGTCTCAAAAATCATCAGCACGAAATTATATCTCCCTTCTAGCATGAACGCGTTAAAACCTATTCTTATCATCCCATTAATAAGCAGCCTTGTTGTTGGCCTGATCATGATCTATCTAATCGGCGAACCTGTTGCTCAAATCATGGCAGCACTGACAAACTGGTTAAAATCCATAGAAACTGCTAATGCGATTCTGCTAGGTGCAATTTTGGGGGGGATGATGTGTTCAGACATGGGAGGACCGGTAAATAAAGCGGCTTATTCTTTTGGGGTTGCTCTCTTAAGTTCCTCTGTTTATGCGCCGATGGCGGCGATTATGTCCGCAGGGATGGTACCCTCACTGGCGATGGGGTTAGCCACATTTTTGGCTAAACAAAAATTTGAAACCAGCGAACGAGAAGCAGGGAAAGCTGCTTTGGTGTTGGGTTTGTGTTTTGTTTCTGAAGGTGCGATTCCCTTTGCAGCCAGAGATCCAATGAGAGTCTTGCCCTGCTGTATCGCAGGGGGCGCTTTAACCGGCGCGCTCTCTATGATGTTTGACGCAAAATTAATGGCACCACATGGTGGATTATTTGTTTTAATTATTCCAGGTGCGATTCATCCTGCAATCCTTTATTTAGTGGCTATTTTGGCTGGCACAGTATTGACTGGAATACTTTATTCTATTTTAAAATCGCGGAATGCACCTCTAGTCCCAGATGCTTAATTTTAAAAAATTTTTAAAAATGATTTTTTAAAGTACTGAGATTGTTTTCATCGATCTTTAACAGAGACATTTTTAGTTATCCCTTCTACAGAACAAGATAAAGAACCTTCAATGTTTTCAGAAAAGCGCTTTAATATTAAAAAATCTCATAAATTAGATAAGGTTTGTTACGATATTCGTGGCCCTGTCTTAAAAGCTGCGAAACGTCTTGAAGAAGAAGGGCATCATATTTTCAAGCTTAATATCGGCAACCCAGCGCCTTTTGGTTTCAATGCGCCCGAAGAAATTTTGGTCGATGTGATTTGTAATTTGCCGACGGCTCAAGGTTACTGTGATTCCAAAGGGCTGTATTCCGCTCGTAAAGCCATCATGCAACATTATCAATCCCGAAATATGCACCATCTCACAGTAGAAGACATCTACATTGGAAATGGCGTCTCAGAGCTGATTATTCAATCTATGCAGGCGTTATTAAATACTGGGGATGAAATGTTGATCCCTGCGCCAGATTATCCCTTGTGGACAGCAGCGGTTTCTCTTGCAAATGGAAAAGCGGTTCATTACCTCTGTGATGAAGGCGCTGATTGGTTTCCAGATCTGTGCGATATTCGTCGTAAAATTACGTCTTCTACGAAAGGGATTGTTATTATTAATCCTAATAATCCAACAGGATCAGTATATAGTAAAGCTTTATTATCAGAGATTGTAGAGATCGCCCGTCAGCATGATTTAATCATTTTTTCAGATGAAATTTATGACAAAATTCTTTACGATGGCGCGCGGCATCATTCTATTTCAGCTTTAGCGCCTGATTTGTTTACAGTGACCTTTAACGGATTATCGAAAACCTACAGAGTAGCTGGATTTCGACAAGGTTGGATGGTATTACATGGGCCTAAAAAACACGCAAAGGGCTATATTGAAGGTTTGGAGATGTTAGCCTCGATGCGTTTGTGTGCCAATGTACCGATGCAACATGCGATTCAGACGGCCATAGGGGGCCATCAAAGCATTAACGAATTGATTCAACCTACGGGCCGTTTGTACGAACAAAGAGAAATGGCATGGCATCTGATCAATGAAATTCCTGGATTATCTTGTACTAAACCCGCTGGCGCACTTTATATGTTCCCCAAATTGGATACAAAACGGTTTCATTTATACGATGATCAAAAAATGGTCTTAGATCTGCTTTTACAAGAGAAAGTCTTATTAGTGCATGGTGGGGCTTTTCATTGGCCCGAGCCCGATCATATGCGTATCGTTATTTTACCCGCCGTTAATGAATTAGCTCAGGCTATTAAAAAAATAAAACAATTTTTATCTTCTTATCGTCAATAAATAAAACTTTTTTAAAAACTGTAGACTAGTAAAACTGTCACTAAAACGCGCAATAAATCAATCACACTCCAGTTGTGGTTTTTTAACGAGGTCTATTATTTTTTCTCACTAAGGAACAGAGAATGCCGGTTATTACCCTGCCTGATGGCAATACACGTCATTATGAACAAGCGCTTTCTGTACTTGATGTCGCCTTCGACATTCATCCTCATTTAGCTAAATCCTGCGTTGCGGGTCGTTTTAATGGTCAATTGATCGATGCCTGTGATTTGCTCAGTGTCGATGGAAAACTTAAAATTATTACTCCTTCAGATGACGAGGCGGTCGAAATTATTCGCCATTCTTGTGCGCATTTATTAGGTCATGCGGTAAAGCAACTCTGGCCAGAGACAAAAATGGCCATAGGCCCTGTGATAGAAAATGGCTTTTATTACGATTTAGACATTGAAAGCCCTTTGAAACAGGAAGATTTAGAGCTTTTAGAAAAACGAATGCACGAACTGGCGCATAAAAATTACACAGTGATCAAAAAAAAAGTCAGCTGGCAAAAAGCGCGAAATACTTTTTCTAAACGAGGTGAATCTTACAAAATCGCCATTTTAGATGAAAATATTGATAGCCGCGATCAGCCAAACTTGTATTTTCATGAAGAATATATCGACATGTGTCTTGGCCCTCATGTTCCAAATATGAGCTTTTGCCATTACTTCAAATTACAAAAAATCTCTGGTGCCTATTGGAGAGGCAATAGAAAAAATAAAACATTACAACGCATTTACGGCACAGCTTGGAGCAATAAAAAACAACTGGATGCTTATTTAAATAGATTAGAAGAAGCCACCAAACGTGATCATCGAAAAATCGGTAAGATACAGGATCTATATCATTTCCAAGAAGAAGCGCCAGGCATGGCGTTTTGGCATGAAAACGGTTGGATAGTGTTTCGTGAATTGGAAATTTTAATACGTGAAAAACTAAAAGAGTACGAATATCAAGAAGTGAAAGGCCCATTCATGATGGATCGCGTGCTCTGGGAAAAAACAGGGCATTGGGAAAATTACAGCGAACATATGTTTACTACCTTGTCTGAAAATAGAGAATACTGCATCAAACCTATGAACTGCCCAGGACATCTCGAAATATTTAAGCAAGGCCTGAAATCCTATCGTGATTTACCCTTGCGAATGGCTGAATTCGGCAGTTGTCATCGTAATGAACCTTCTGGAGCCTTGCACGGTCTAATGCGCGTCAGAGGATTTACTCAAGATGATGCGCATATTTTTTGTACAGAGAAACAAGTACGCAAAGAAGTCAGCAATTGCATCAAAATGACTTATGATATCTACCAGACCTTTGGCTTTCAAAAAATCGCTGTAAAGCTATCGACCCGTCCAGAAAAACGGATTGGTTCAGACAAAATTTGGATGAAAGCAGAAGAAGATTTAGCATCTGTGTTAAAAGAGCAAGGAATGACCTTTGAATTACAGCTAGGAGAAGGCGCTTTTTATGGTCCAAAAATTGAGTTTACGCTCTATGATTGTTTGGATCGTGCTTGGCAGTGTGGTACTGTGCAGCTCGATTTTTCATTACCTGTTCGATTAAATGCATTTTATATTGATGCAAACAGTGAACGTCAGGTACCGGTGATGATTCATCGTGCAATTCTCGGTTCAATAGAGCGTTTTATAGGGATCTTGACAGAAGAGTATGCTGGTTTTTTTCCAGTTTGGCTGGCGCCAATACAGGTAATACTGATCAATATTACGGAAAAACAGTCTGATTATGTCAGAAAAGTATCAAAAAACTTGCAACAGTTGGGCATTCGGGCAAAAGTAGACTTGAGAAACGAGAAGATTGGCTTTAAAATCCGCCAGCATAGTTTATATAGAATTCCATATATATTAGTTTGTGGTGATAAAGAGGTTGAATCAAATCAGATTGCCGTTCGTACTCACAGTGGCAAAGATTTAGGATCTTTTTCTGTTAACGTATTCGCAGACAAGCTACTGGAAGAAATCAGTAGCCGTTGTCTTCATTAACTTGGAGGAAAAAAGTATTAAACCCGGAAAAAGAGTTCCATTAGCGCGTCCTAATCGTATTAATAAAGAGATTCGCGTCTCAGAAGTCCGTGTAACGGGCATAGAGGGAGAGCAAATTGGCATTGTCAGTATTGCTGTTGCTCTACAAAAAGCGGAAGAAGCCGGCGTCGACTTAGTAGAAATCAGTCCGAACGCAGATCCACCTGTTTGTCGCATTATGGATTACGGCAAATTTCTTTATGAAAAAAGCAAATCAATTAAAGAGCAGAAAAAAAAGCAACGTGTCATTCAGGTGAAGGAAGTCAAGTTTCGTCCTAGCACCGATGAAGGGGATTATCAGGTTAAATTACGCAACCTGACTCGATTTTTAGAAGAGGGCGATAAAGCAAAAATCACTTTACGTTTTCGTGGACGCGAAATGGCGCATCAACAAATTGGGATGGCCATGCTGGAACGTATTCGTGTAGATTTATGTGAATCTGTAAATAGTATTGCTCTTGTTGAATCTTTTCCTGCGAGAATTGAAGGCCGGCAAATTAGTATGGTGCTTGCGCCAAAAAAAAAGCAGCAGGGCTAAAATCGAAGTGACGGGTTATGAGGTCATAGCCTGTTTGCCTGGTCTGTTAACATAAAAATTGACTAAAAGTCATCAAAAGTGAGTGATATTAATGCCAAAGATTAAAACAGTGCGCGCAGCGGCGAAGCGCTTTAAAAAAACAGCCAGCGGTGGCTTCAAACGTAAGCACGCGTATCTTCGTCATATTCTGACTAAAAAATCTACCAAACGTAAACGTCAGTTACGTCCTAAAGGGTTGATATCTCAAAATGATATCACTTCAGTCGTAGCCTGTTTGCCTTACGCATAACCTATTTTTTATGTTAAATATATAGACTAGGAGAAGCCAATGGCTCGAGTCAAACGCGGCGTGGTTGCACGTGCACGCCACAAAAAAATATTAAAACAGGCAAAAGGCTACTACGGTGCACGCTCTCGTGTATATCGTGTTGCTGTTCAGGCTGTAACAAAAGCAGGGCAATATGCCTACCGTGACCGTCGTCAACGCAAGCGTCAATTTCGTCAACTGTGGATCACACGTATTAATGCAGCCGCTCGTGAGCACGGTCTATCTTATAGCTGCTTGATTAATGGTTTAAAGAAATCCTTTATTGACATTGATCGTAAAATGCTAGCAGATATCGCGGTTTTTGATAAACCCATCTTCTCTGCCTTGGCTAAAAAAGCAAAAAAGACTTTAGTGTAATTTGAGATTAACAAATCGTTTCAAAAAGGGAGCTGGTCTCCCTTTTTCCGTTGAACCATTTTAAAATAAATGGCGTTTTTTAAATAACCTTCTACTTGCAGGCCCTGCTTTCTGCATACTCGCAATATCAAGAGAAAATAATGACAGATCTTTCAGATTTTACGGCGAATGCTCAAAAAGAAATAAAAAACGCTCAAAATACAGAGGCATTAGATCTAATACGAGTCTCTTATTTCGGCAAAAAAGGATATTTTAATATTCATATGGCTTCTTTGAGTCAGTTATCGGTTGAAGATAAGCCTGCCGCAGGCCGTGTCATTAATCAAGCCAAAAAGCAAATACAACAATGGCTTGATATTCGAAAAAAAACACTACAATCTGAGTTGTTAGCTCTGCGTTTATCTTCTGAAATCCTTGACGTCTCATTGCCAGGTCGCCGATTACAACATGGCGGGCTCCATCCCGTGACACTGACAATTCAACGCATTGAACATTTTTTTAAAAAATGGGGATTTTCCGTCGAATCAGGACCAGAGATCGAAGACAGCGAACATAATTTCGATGCCCTCAACATTCCTCATCACCATCCGGCTCGCACAGAGCAGGATACCTTTTGGTTTGATAGTGAGCGACTATTAAGAACTCAGACTTCTGGTGTCCAAATTCGTACCATGAAAAAAAAAGGCCCTCCCATTAGAATCATCTCGCCTGGACGCGTTTATCGTCATGATTACGATCAAACACACACCCCCATGTTTCATCAAATGGAAGGATTAATCCTCGATTCAGACATCAGTTTTGCAAATTTAAAAAACACCTTGCAGTGTTTTTTACAGTATTTTTTTCAAAAAGATCTTCCGACTCGTTTTCGTCCTTCTTATTTTCCATTTACTGAGCCTTCCGCAGAAGTTGATATCATGACCCAAAATAGTCAATGGCTTGAAGTATTAGGCTGTGGCATGGTGCATCCGAATATACTAACCAACCTGCATATTGATCCTGAACATTATTCAGGTTTTGCATTTGGAATTGGGATAGAACGTTTAGCTATGATAGCTTACGGTGTGACGGATTTAAGGGCTTTTTTTGAAAACGATGTCCGTTTCCTTAAACAGTTTAAATAAGGCATTGATTTTTATGAAATTCAGCGAATTTTGGTTACGGGAATGGGTGCAGCCTGAAATTAATACAGAAATATTAATCGAACAACTCACTATGGTCGGTTTAGAAGTAGAAACCGTTGAACCTGCCGCGCCTCCTTTTTCTGGTGTGCTGATTGGTCATGTGCTGGAATGCCATCCTCATCCGAATGCTGACAAATTAAAAGTCACTAAAATTCATCTGGGACAAGATAGATTATACGATGTTGTCTGTGGTGCCCAAAATTGCCGGCCAGGCTTAAAGGTCGCGATTGCCACAGTAGGCGCTGTGTTACCCGGATCCTTCAAAATAAAAAAAACAAAACTCAGAGGTATAATCTCTGAGGGCATGCTGTGTGCTTTTGATGAACTTGGGATCCCATCAGATGAAACAGGCATTATTGAGTTGCCTGAGAACGCGCCAATTGGGATAAGTTTTCGCGAATGGCTGCATCTTGATGACAATATTTTTCAAATCAATGTGACCCCGAACCGTTCTGATTGTTTAAGTATTTTAGGAGTGGCACGTGAAATCGCCACAATCAACCGCTTACCTTTGCTTGAACCCAATATCAATAAGGTCACAGAAAAGATTCAGGAAAAAAGATGGATTAGGGTAGAAGCCCCTGAGGCTTGTCCTCGTTATCTGGGACGAGTGATAAAAGGGATCTGTGTTAAAGCAAAAACGCCTTTCTGGATGCAAAAAAAACTTAAGCGTAGTGGCTTACGTTTGATTGACCCCGTTATAGATGTCACTAATTACGTACTTTTAGAACTTGGACAACCGCTCCATGCGTTTGATTTAGAAAAAATCGAACACGAAATTATTGTGCGTTGGGCAAAAAAAGGGGAAGAACTCACTTTACTTGATGGCCGTACCCTACATCTGAATCCGAAAACACTGGTGATTACAGATCACACCAAAGTCTTAGCATTAGCAGGCATTTTTGGCGGTCAGAATTCTGGGATCACTGAACAAACCGAACACCTTTTTTTGGAATCCGCCTTTTTTCACCCGACAGCGATTGTGGCTCAGGCTCGTCAGTATGGATTGCAAACAGAGGCGGCTCATCGTTATGAACGAGGTGTTGATCCTCAGTTACAATATAAAGCGATTGAGCGTGCAACTCAGTTATTGATAGAGATTTGTGGAGGTGAAGTCGGGCCAATTATTGATGTCAGCAGCCCAGCCATACTCTCTAAAACACAACATATCACCCTGCGCAGCACAAAATTAGATCGTTTACTGGGCTATCAGATTAAGTTTGATCAGGCACTAGATATTTTGCAGCATCTTGGTTTTCAAATTCAAGAAAAAGAACATACGCAAGGGGCCTATCGTTTGCAATTGAGGCCACCTAGTTGGCGTTTTGATATCACTCTCGAAGAAGATGTGATAGAAGAAATCGCCCGTATTTATGGGTATCACCGTATTCCGGAGACACCCATAAAATCGGAGCTATCTATCGGGTCATCTTCTCAAAACGAATGCGCCCTCACTCGATTTAAAACATTGTTAACAGATAGAGGGTACCAAGAGGCCATCACTTACAGTTTTGTTGATCCTAAAATTCAATTGCTCTTGCATCCTGATGAAGACGCTCTTTTTTTACCTAATCCGATTTCTGCTGATATGTCTGTCATGCGATTATCGCTCTTAACTGGCCTGCTTTGTGCCGTCGTTTACAACAAAAACCGACAACAAACCACTCTACGCCTTTTTGAAAGCGGGTTACGTTTTATTCCGGATAGCTCTCAACCTTTAGGAGTTAAGCAGGAGCAAGTACTTTCAGGCATAATCACGGGGAAACGTTTTCCAGAACATTGGGATTTTTCAAGCCAGCCTCTTGATTTTTACGATATGAAAGGGGATTTGGAAGCGCTTGTAGATCTGAGCGGAAAATTACCTCTGATCCAATTTAAAGCGGAACCTCATTGCGCTTTACATACAGGGCAAAGCGCCGCTTTGTATCTCAACGAAGAAAAAATAGGATGGATGGGACTCATCCATCCGAAATGTGCTCAAGCGTTAAGTCTCAAAGAGAGCCCACTCGTGTTTGAAATAGAATGGAGAAAATTAACAGATTCTGTGACACCATATGTTAAAAAAATCTCGTGTTTCCCTTCTAATCGCCGAGATATTGCGATCATTGTTGATGAGAAGATCCCTGCGGAAGAAATATTAAAAGAATGTAGAAAAGTTACCGTAAATCAGATAGTTGATGTAAACTTATTTGACCTTTATCAAGGTGAAGGGGTAAGTAAGGGCTATAAAAGTCTTGCTATCAGTTTAGTGGTGCAAGATGCAGAGCACACGCTAAAGGAAGATGAGATCGCTGCTACCGTTGCGACATGTGTATCGGCTTTAAAAAAGAAATTTCAAGCATCCTTGAGGTAATTAAGATGACCATTACTAAAGCTGATATTTTAAATGATGTATCTGAAAAATTTGGTTTAGAGCCGAAAGAGAGTAAAGATCTTTTAGAATTATTTTTAGAAGAAATACGTTGTATTCTAGGGGATGAAGAGTGCTCTGAGCTTAAATTTTCTGGTTTCGGTAATTTTAATTTAAGAGATAAAAAAGCACGACCGGGCCGTAATCCAAAAACCGGCGAAGATGTTCTTATTAAAAAACGCAGAGTCGTTACTTTTCATGCAGGGTTAAAATTAAAAACGTTGATTGAGTACAGTAATAAAATGCAGTAAGTTAAAAAATAACCAATAAATTGGTTGAACATAAGTGAAATTTTTCAAAGCATAACCGAGAGGGTCAGCTTAATACGACAAAATCATTTTTCTATTATATTGCTACCTGATTGCTTTGCTCTTCTTGTAGCGATTGCGACTTTAAATATCGAGCGATTGGATGGAGAAATCAGCGCAGGTGATCTGATAGACATTTTTATCTAGCCAATAAAGACGTCGCACAAACTCATTAAAATCCGTTAATTCGTGCCAATAATGCTATTAATGATATGGTTCACCAGCGTTTACTCAGTCGTTTTACAACTCTACAGGCAGAAGATTATGCAATTTATCGCTTAACCATTTTGGGTATTAGCATCACAGATTATGATATTCGTCAAAAAGAATTTTTGACATTACGTCTTTCGATACAACTGTTAGTAATGGCCAAAGAAATAGAGCAAGCAGCGAATGTTTCATAAAAAATGCGACGGAAAGAAGATTACTGGCGCCAGTATGATTTCGCTACTTTGAAATACTCTGTATTAGACATGCTTGACTATATTGATATGACCCAACGAGCGATGGATGAGCATAAAATAGTATCAAAAAAGAGGGGGCTGCCTACATCAAGGCTAGCGTACGGCAATTGCCAGCTGCGAGATACTGCTGTCCGAAACGTCTATCATCTTACTCGAGTTACAAGATACTTTAGAGGAAGCGGGAGATCAGATTCAAACACACTTGTTACGGATTCAATCTGCTGCGATGAATCGCTCTGAATTAGAGTACATTGATAAACTTATTTTTACTTTGCAACCCAAACCAGATCGCACCATCAGTTGGGGTCAATAATCTATTGATTTATGGATTGGCTATGTATGATTGTCATGTGTATAAATTTATTCGAACTGCGATTGATATTAATAAAAATCAAGTCTTTGCGCAAATATTGCGTCGTTCGATACAGAAATATTTTTATCATCCTTTGGCATTAACCTTTTCTGATGCTCTGCGTTTATTAAATATACGTGATCAACAATCATCCAGACTCTCTAATATAGAGTCCATAGGAGAGCTTCCCTCGGAACTCAAATTTGAAGTATGTCATCTGATCAGAAGCAAGCTGATCTGGCTCATTGAAAAGGCCTTGATGGTGTATCAACAAAAATCGATTCCTCTTCATTTAGGGAAAATACTAAGAGATTATCTTGCAAAATATCTAGTTTCTCAACATTTTGAGGTGGCTCTGATCTTGGTTGATCGCGCCCTACAACTTAGCGTGGCTTCAGAAGATTTTTCTGGATTATCAGTTTAATGATTGCCCATTAATGATTATGGAGCACAAGTGCAGGCACATGTCATCGATCAATATTGAACACATTATGCCAGTGAAACTGGCACAGGATTTATCGAACTCATTATTCCCGAATGTAGACAGCTAACTACGTTTAGGAAGACATGTAGGAATGGATGAATTAGAAAATTACTGTTTTTGATAGATTTTCAAGAGCCATAGAGACATTTTACTGTCGATATCACATTGAATTAATTCGCGCACCTGAAGGTTTTTTATTTACGGCCTCGTTTCAGTACCCTGATCCCCGCTCCGTGTTGCCAGCATCAGATATGATCTTGGGTAAAATTTTATGTTATCTATATCTCAGTCCTGAGCGTTTAAACAATCATGGCATCTTTAGTGATGCAAGAGCCTTATAAAGAATTAATTACCCTTTCTGATAAAAACTGTTCAAATTTAGATAAACAAAAATTACAAGAAAGAGTCAGCACTTCTCTTAACCATTTGAGGTGGCTCGCATTGGTTAGAAAAATTTTTCAAAATAATAAACACGTTCATCTCTTTGGTCTAACAGGTTTTTCCGGAGAACTGTCCTAATGCTTTTGAGTATTCAGAAAAAATAAAAATAGATTGATGAGTATAAAAAATCTCTTACAGTCAATGCTGTTGTGTTGGTCATTATATAGCTGCTCGGTGATTTTAATGTTGACACCTCAATTGAGCTCAGCAGAGCATCCGTTGAAAGTCGTCGATTCTATCGATGAGCGTGAACGTGCCTTATTCAGTCAATTACCTGAACGAATCAAACTCTATTCTTTATCAATATTATCTGAGTTTTATCAAAAAAATGCGCAGGAACCCCTATGGCAAGACCCGATGGCTATCCAAGATTTTAAGCAACAACTTTTGGAAGTGGCCCTATTAAGGATAAATCCGCAGTTTTCAACATGGCTGGAATATCTATCCGATCCAAACATCACAGGAATAGCACGTGACATCATTTTATCTGATGCGATGTTAGGGTATTTGTATTTTATCTCCTCCCTCACTTCTGAAGAAAAAGTTTTGTTATATAGACCTCCCTTAAATTCAGACAAACAGGGCTACCAGATTATGCAGGCTCCTGAAAATAAAATTACCTTATGGAAAAAAGCTATTTATAAAAAAGAGACATATCATTATGTAAAATCATTAGCACCACAGCATCCTCAGTATCGTAAAATGCAGGCGGAATTACTTAAATTACTTTCGGATAACTCCCCTTGGCCAAAATTGACTGAACGGGTTTATTGGAGAGAGGGGTACAGAAGTCAAGATATCTCTAATGTGAAAAAAATATTATACCGTTTAGGTATAGGAAATATGTTACTCACAAACATAGATTCACAGGTCTATAGTCATGATCTCGTCATGGTAATCAAACAATTTCAAAAAAATAGAGGCTTACCTTCTGATGGTATAATTGGCATTAAGACCAAAAATTGGCTCAATGTATCACCCAAAATATTGGCGAGATTACTGGCGCTCAATATGCAAAGATTGCGTTTCACTCCGGCTGATATCCAAACAGGGATTTTAGTCAATATCCCTGATTATTCACTCAATTACTACGAAGAAGGAAAGATAAAATTATTCTCAAAAATAATAGTTGGTCGTCCTAATAGAAAAACACCTGTGATGCAAAGCGCGATCAAGCAAATTGTGATTAATCCTGATTGGAATGTGCCTCACTCCCTAGCAAGAGAGGATATTCTCCCCCAAGTCATCAAAAATGTCGATTATCTTAAAGAGCACAATTATCGCATACTCTCGAGTTGGAGCCAAAATGCAGAGGTCATCGATCCAGAAAGTATCGACTGGGAAAAAATTTCAATAGAAAATTTTCCCTATTATCTCCGTCAAACCTTAGGACCAAACAATCCTTTGGGGCATTATAAATTTAATATGCCGAATCAATATTCTATTTTTTTACATGATACTCCTAATAAAGCGATGTTTCGACGATACAGACGAGCAGGCAGCTCAGGGTGTATGCGTGTACAAAAAGCCTCCGAACTGGCTCGCATATTACTTAAAAAGACAGGTTTAACCGACGCAGATATATTGAATTTTCTTAAAGAAAATAAAAGTATCTACCGGAATACGCTTCCGCGTATTCCGGTTTGGTCGTATTATCTCACTGCTTGGGTTTCAGAAGACGGAGCCACTCAATTTCGTACCGATATTTATCATTATGATCAAAGTGTTTTATAAGTTTCCTGTTATTTGTCGCATATCCCATAGCTGCGTAGCATAGCCTCCAATCTGGGTTCACGACCGAGAAAACGTTTAAAGAGCACCATAGGTTCTTCTGAACCGCCTTTAGAGAGGATTTCTTCAAGAAAAGATTGACCCGTTTTAGAGTTAAATATACCTTCTTTTTCAAAACGAGAAAATGCATCTGCTGCTAATACTTCTGCCCATAAATAGCCATAATAACCTACCGCGTAACCTCCCGAAAATATATGCGTAAAGGAATGTGGAAAACGGGTCCAAGGAGGCGTAGGTATGACAGAAATTCTTTTTTTTACTTCGCGCAATTGAGCCAGAACCTGTGTTCTTTTGATAGGATCATATTCATGATGTACACAAAAATCGAATAAGGCGAATTCTAATTGACGAATGATAAACAAGGCCGATTGATAATTTTTTGTGGCCAAGAGTTTATTTAACATTTTTTCTGGTAGGGGTTCAGTCGTTTCATAATGCCCTGAAATAAACGTCAATGCTTCTGATTGCCAGCACCAATTTTCCATAAATTGACTAGGTAATTCTACCGCATCTCTCGGTACACCATGTATCCCAGAGACGCCTGGTGTTTCTATTGTGGTGAGCATATGGTGTAACCCATGACCAAACTCATGAAAAAGGACAGTGACTTCATCATGAGTGAACAGGGCCGGCCTGTCTTCGATAGGACGACTAAAGTTACAGACTAAGTAGGTGACTGGCTTTTGTAAATGACCATCACTAAAACGTAGTCTATCAATACATCCATCCATCCAAGCACCAGCACGTTTATGTTCTCGTGCATAAAGATCTAAATAGAAACTGCCATAGTGCTCGTTATTTTTTTCATTCAATACTTTAAAAAAACGCACATCGGGATGCCAAGTATCAATATCATAGCATTCTTTTATCTGAATACCATAAATACGTCGTGTGACTTCAAATAACCCCTCTAAAACACGTTGCTCTGGAAAATAGGGCTTTAATTCTTCATCACTGATAGTGTATAAATGCTGCTTTTGTTTTTCAGAGTAATAAGCAATATCCCAAGCTTGTAATTCATCCACACTATAATGCGCTTTTGCAAAAGTACATAATTGTGCTAGCTCTTTTTCCGCTTTCGGACAAGCAAGTTTGGCGAGATCCTCTAAGAAATTGCGTACCTGTTCTGGCTTGTCTGCCATTTTAGTACTTAAAGATTTTTCAGCGTAATTTGCAAAACCCAATAAATGCGCCAATTCATGACGGAGGGCCAGTATTTTTTCCATGATTTCGCTATTATCCCATTGACCAGCATGAGGCCCTTGATCTGATGCTCGAGTCGAATAAGCCTCGTAGATTTCTTGCCGGAGTTGACGGTTATCTGCATAGGTAATAACAGGCAAATAGCATGGCATATCTAAGGTTAATAATGCCCCTTTTTTTTGTTTTTCTTCCGCTTGTATTTTGACCAGACTTAAAGCACTTTGAGGTAATCCACTTAATGAGGCAAGATCGTCAATTTGTTTTGTCCAACCCATACTTGCATCCAAAACATGGTTACTGTAGGCAGAACTTAATTTGGACAAACTAGCGACTATTTCAGCATAGCGTTTTTTGGCCTCAGGTTCTAAACCAATACCTGATAACCGAAAATCACGTAACTGATTTTCAACTGATTTACGTTTAGGAGCACTGAGCTCAGAAAAATGTGCACCTGATTGTAAATTGAGATAAGCCTCATACAATTGTTCGTTTTGCCCTATCCAAGTACTGTACTCAGATAATAATAATACGCATTGCTCATAGGCGGCTCTGAAATCTCTGCTATTTTTAACAGAATTGAGATGGCTGATAGGCGACCAAACACGGGACAACCGATTATCTAATTCTGATAAAGGCTGGCAAAGATTATCCCAAGTAAACATTTTTTTTTTGGCAATCAAATTTTCTACCTGTTCACGACATTCATTGATCACTGTTTTTATTGCAGGCACAATATCTTCCACACGAATTTTTGAAAAAGGGGTAAGATAAAAATGCGTTAAAAGTGGATTTTGCATAAAATGCTCTAATAATTTGATATTGATGATGCTTGTTGAAAAGAGAGCATCGATTTTATTGATTTAATGGAACCCCAATACGTTTAGCCACTTCTTCGTAGGCCCCAATAAGGCCGCCTAAATTTTGTCGAAAGCGATCTTTGTCCAGTTTATTTAAGGTTGTCTTATCCCATATACGGCAGCCATCCGGTGAAAACTCATCCCCCAAAATGATCTCTCCTTTGAACAAACCAAACTCTAATTTAAAATCAACCAAAATTAAATCCGCGGCATCAAATAAGGGACTTAATACGTCGTTTACCTTGTAGCTTAATTCTTTCATTTTGACTAAATGAGCGGTGCTGGCCCAACCGAAAGTCTCGCAGTAAGATGCAGTTATCATTGGATCGTGCAGGCTGTCATTTTTTAAAAACAGCTCATAGATAGGAGAATCGAGTAAAAGACCTTCTTGAAGAGCTAACCGTTTTGCTAAAGAACCTGCAGCGCGATTTCTTATGACAGATTCGAGAGGAAACATATCCAATTTTTTAACCAGCAGTTCATTCTCTGATAGTAAATGTTCGAGTTGTGTTGAAATACCCGCCTCTTCCAGTTTTAGCATAATAAAATGGTTAAATTGATTATTAATAATTCCCTTTCGATAAAATTGTTCTATACGTTTTCCATCCAGTGCGGAAGTATCATTGCGAAATTCTAACACAAGAAAGTCAGGGTTTTCGGTGGCGTAGACTGTTTTTGCTTTTCCACGGTAGACTTCAGACAATTTTTGCACTTTTATCGCCCTATGAAAAAAAGGGGGGTAGATGATATGATTTATTTTTCTGTTTCTGTTTCACTAAAAACCGCCTTAAAAACCGGTACCAAATCATTATTATCAGATTGCATTAAAGTCTGTCCGTTAGAATTTATAAACTGTAAACTGCTATAATTTTTTAAATCTACCAACTGTAATTTATACTCACCTGGTTTTAAACCCGGTTTTTTGATACCCATTTTTTCCCACTGTTCATTGCTGACAGGTTTATAGATCACTGAGAAAGTTCCTTTTGAACGACGGCTTTCTGTTATTACCATGCCTATTTTCTTTATCGCTACAGGTAAACGGTCCAAAACGGTTAAATAAGATGCACCTATCAAGATATTAGGCAACCCATTTTCATTACTACTTAATTGTACGTCTAAACTTCCTGCTTTATGTATGACTCGTGTGTTTTCTGTATCTACTTGAGTTTGGTACAAACCTTCGATAATAGTGTTTAATACTGTGTTGTTATAACGTTGGATATAATTAGAATCAGTGATTTTTTTCTCTCCCTGATGTAGTTCAAGGGTCCTTAGTATTAATCTTTTTGGGCATTCATTTTGTTTCACACTGATTTCATAACGCCCTGAAAATAGAGGATTTTCATTCATATTTTTCCATATAATCCAATCGGTTGTTAGTGTTTGATCGTGATTATTCTGATTAACAATAGGAAGGTTTTTTTTCTTTATTATATTGAGAACTTCTAACCATAAATTACCGGGGCTATCCTCTAAAAATAACGTGCTAATTCCATTAGCAGATTGACTCTGGGAAGCCTTAATTAAGGCCAAAATTTGTACAGGCGGACGAATATCGACTTGTTTTCCAACAGGCTCTTTTTGTGTCACATCAGGAACATAATAATTGCTTTGTTTTAGAGGTAACATCAGACCTTCAGGTGATTTAAGTAATATCAGTTTTGGAGTATTAAGATAATATTCTTCTCCTTTTATAGCTGATTTTGTCTCAGATTCCATCTCATGTTTAGCATTTAATTTTTTTGCACAGACCGTTAACAATAAACTTAAAAAAATAATCAGCATTTTGGGGTTTAATTTTATTTTCATAAGTTTTTGTAAAAACATTCGCAATTTCCTTAAAAAATTAAAGTAAACCAGTACTTTTTAATGCCGCCATTACTTGAGGTTTAGCCGATTCAACTAAACGAGTCATAGGTAAGCGTAGAGTATCAGTCTTGATTAATTGTAACTTGTAACAAGCCCATTTCACTGGAATTGGATTTGACTCAATAAATAAATAATGGTGTAAGGGAGACAGCTTTTGGTTTAAAATTCGAGCTTGAGAAAAAAGCCCCTCTTGAGCCAACGCACAGAGCTTATTCATTTTGGCAGCTGCGACATTCGCTGTCACTGAAATAATACCTTTTCCACCCAGTTCCATAAAGTCTAAACCAGTTGCATCATCACCGCTTAGAAGAATAAATTCTTCATCGTCAATCAAAGATTGGATCTCACTGACACGATTTAAATCACCACTGGCTTCTTTAATACCAATTATATGCTTAATTTTAGAGAGTCTTGCAACCGTTGAAGGCAGGAGGTCACAACCAGTACGTGAAGGAACATTATAAAGAATCTGTGGGAGCTCGGTGCTTTCTGCAATCGCTTTAAAATGCTGGTATAACCCTTCTTGGGTAGGCCGATTATAATAGGGCGTCACCGTTAAACAAGCAGAGACAGCTGTATTATGGAAACGTTGTGTCAAAGAAATGGCTTCTTCTGTCGAATTAGCCCCTGTACCAGCAATGACGGGGATTCGACCTGATGCAAATTCCAAGGTTTTTAATACAACATACACGTGTTCATCATAATTTAAAGTTGCAGATTCGCCCGTTGTAGCAACGGAAACAATCGCTTGCGTTTTTCTCTCGACATGATGCTCCACTAATTTTTTTAGACTGATTTCATCCAAACGGCCTTTGTTGTCCATAGGAGTAACTAATGCCACAATACATCCGCTAAAAACACCTGTTTTAGTTAACATTAGTCGTCCTCTAAAAAGGTAAATGTAGACAGGAAACTGTCTTTAAAACTTGAGCAATAATTTAGATCTTCTATTGCTATTTTTAGAAGCAAAAAATATAAAAACCGTGCTTCCTCGATTTTTTATCTATAGATACATTTATGCATTTGTATGTGTGGTAGGCTCTGGCTCTGATACAGATCGATCAAGTAATTCAATATAAGCCACAGGTGCATTATCTCCTGCCCTGGAACCGCATTTTAAAATACGGGTATAACCACCCGCTCTGCTCACAAAACGCGGCCCAAGTTCATTAAATAATTTCACTACAATGTAGTTATCACGAATACGGGCGAATGCCAATCGACGATTAGCAACGCTATCCGTCTTGGCAAGAGTAATTAATGGTTCAACAACACGACGCAATTCTTTAGCTTTTGGTACAGTTGTTTTGATTCTTTCATGAAGAACCAAAGAACTAACCATATTACGAAGCATAGCACGACGATGGCTACTATTACGATTGAGTTGACGACCACTTTTACGATGTCGCATGGAACCTTATCCTTCTCAGTAAAACATTATCTTGTATATCATTGCTCATCAAAAAAATTTGCCGGTGGCCAATTTTCTAGGCGCATATCTAAAGATAGAGCTCGTGAAGCCAATACATCTTTAATTTCAGTAAGAGATTTTTTACCCAAGTTAGGCGTCTTAAGTAACTCAACTTCGGTACGCTGTACTAAATCACCAATATAGTGAATGGCTTCTGCCTTCAGACAGTTAGCAGAGCGAACAGTTAATTCTAAATCATCGACAGGACGCAACAAGATAGGATCAAATTCTGGCTTTTCTTCTTTCAGCTCTGGTTGACTAACATGATGTAGGTCAATGAACGCCTCTAGTTGCTTAGCTAATATGGTGGCAGAAAAACGAATCGCTTCTTCAGGATTGATCGTACCATTAGTTTCCATATCAATAACTAGTTTGTCTAAATCGGTTCTTTGTTCTACACGTGCTGCTTCGACAACATAAGAAATCCGCTCTACAGGACTATAACATGCATCTACCAGTAGACGACCTATTGGACGCTCATCTTCTTCTAGATTCATTCTAGAAGAAGCTGGAACATAACCGCGGCCCCGTTGAATTTTTATTTTCATGCTAATAGAAGCATTTTCATCGGTCAAATAGCATATGACATGCTGCGGCTTTACTATTTCCACATCACCATTATGAATAATATCAGCAGCAAGCACAGGGCCTATGCCAGACTTACTCAAGGTAACCGTAACCTCTTTTTTACCTTTAACTTTCACCTTCAAGCCTTTCAGGTTAAGCAGAACTTCTAAAATATCTTCCTGCACACCTTCTTTAGTGCTGTATTCATGAAGCACACCATCAATTTCAACTTCAGTGACGGCATAACCCTGCATAGATGAAAGCAAAATACGACGTAGCGCGTTACCGAGAGTATGGCCGAAACCACGTTCTAAAGGTTCAAGGGTTATTTTAGCGTGACTCGGACTGATTTGCTCGATATTTACCAAGCGCGGTTTTAGAAATTCTATCTCAGAACCCTGCATTGTGTCCTCTCTTTGATACTAAACTTTACTTCGAGTAAAGTTCGACGATCAAGTGTTCATCGATACCACCAGATATAACGGCACGTTCAGGAATAAACTTAAACGTACCGATCATTTCAGAAGAATCTATCTCCAACCAACTCAGCTCTTCACGTTGTGCAGCCAGCTGAAGTGATTCTTTAATACGAGATTGTTTTTTTGCTTTCCGTCTAACACTGACTCTATCATTAGGAGAGACTAAAAAAGAAGGTATGTTAACAACACGATCGTTAACTAGGATAGCTTTATGTGTAACCAGCTGGCGCGCCTCAGCACGCGTTGCTCCGAAGCCGATACGATAAACGACATTGTCCAAACGACGTTCTAGTAGTTGTAACAAATTTTCACCTGTATTACCCTTTAAACGTGCAGATTCTTTATAATAACTATGAAATTGATGTTCTAAAATACCATAAATACGACGAACTTTCTGTTTTTCACGTAGCTGCAGCCCATAATCAGACATCCGAGGTTTACGCGTTCCATGTTGCCCAGGTGGTTGATCAATTTTACACTTAGTTTCAATCGCACGAACTCCGGACTTAAGAAATAAGTCCGTGCCTTCGCGACGGCTCAGTTTGAGCTTAGGACCCAAATATCTAGCCATTTTTTTCTCCAACAAAACTAAAAATCGGCTCTATACCCGACGCCTTTTGGGCGGACGACAACCGTTATGAGGAATAGGGGTCATATCAGTAATACTAGTAATTCGATAACCCGATGCATTAAATGCGCGAACAGTAGATTCACGCCCAGGTCCTGGGCCTTTCACTATAACTTCCAAAGTTTTTATACCATAATCTTTTACCGCCTCAGCACAGCGTTCTGCTGCAACCTGTGCCGCAAATGGCGTAGATTTACGAGAACCCCTAAAACCAGATCCTCCTGCTGTTGCCCAAGCTAAAACGTTTCCCTGACCATCTGTGATGGTAACGATAGTGTTATTAAAAGAAGCATGAACGTGAGCGATACAATTAGGGATTTGCCTCTTTATACGTTTATGCGCACGAATAGGTGCCTTTACCATTATGAATCCTCCCTCCGATTATTTCTTGATGGGTTTACGTGGCCCCTTTCGGGTACGTGCGTTGGTCTTGGTACGCTGGCCCCGAACTGGGAGACCACGTCTATGACGCAAACCACGATACGTTCCAATATCCATCAAACGTTTTATTTTCAGGGTTACTTCACGACGTAGATCACCCTCGACAGTATATTTTGCAACCTGTTCACGTAGGTCTTCGATTTGTTTTTCAGACAACTCACTGATCTTAACAGCCGCAGCAACACCTGTTTTAGCACAGATATCTAATGCAGTAGGTCTACCTATCCCGTAAATTGAGGTTAAAGCAATCACGGTATGTTTTTGATCAGGGATGTTAATCCCTGCTATACGGGCCACTATGCACTCCTACTATTTATAATTAATACTGTATTGAAGGCCCATTTCAGGATACTCAAACGGCATTAAACGATTCACTTAAGAATGAGAGATAAAGCTTACTTACTTAGTTTTTGAAAAATAAAAAGCATTGATCAACCTTGACGTTGTTTATGCTTTGGCTCATCACTACAAATTATTCTAACGATACCATGACGTTTTATAATCTTACAGTTCCGACACATTTTTTTAACGGAAGCACGCACTTTCATTTTAATTCTCCGAAATTTTCTCAAACGGCGATTTTAGCTTTTCAGGTTTGCTTTTTTCAAAGCAGACTCATACTGACTTGACATCATTAGAGTCTGCAACTGAGCCATGAAATCTATGATAACTACAACCACAATAAGTAAAGAAGTACCGCCAAAATAAAATGGAACTTTCATCGCATCACGCATGAATTCTGGTATAAGACAAATAAAAGCAATATAAATTGAACCGATTAATGTAAGACGTGACATTACTTTATCTATATATTTTGATGTTTGTTCTCCTGGACGAACACCTGCAATAAATGCACCTGATTTTTTAAGATTATCAGCAGTTTCGCGAGGATTAAACACTAAAGCAGTATAAAAAAAACAGAAAAAAATGATAGCCGATGCATAAAGCAATACATAAAGGGGTTGACCAGGTTGCAAGTACATAGAAATAGCGGTGAGAAAGCTCCAACCTGTTCCATTACCAAACCAAGATGCTAAAGTAGCAGGAAACAATATGATACTCGAAGCAAAAATAGCGGGGATCACGCCCGCCATGTTTACCTTTAATGGTAAGTGCGTACTTTGCGCCGCGTAAATACGACGACCTTGTTGACGTTGAGCATAGTTAACTACGATACGGCGTTGACCCCGCTCTATAAAAACAACAAAAAAAGTTACTGAAAATACTAATACTATAACAATCAGTAACAGTAAAAAATGTAAATCACCTTCTCTAGCTTGCTCAATAGTATGACTAACAGCAGAAGGTAATCCTGCAACGATACCAGCAAATATGATAATTGAAATACCATTACCTATACCGCGTTCAGTAATTTGTTCACCCAGCCACATAAGAAAAATAGTTCCAGTAACTAAGCTAACAACCGCAGTAAAGTAAAAAGAAAAACCAGGCGACAATACTAAGCTTTTCATTCCAGGCATATTAGGTAAACCGGTTGCAATACCAATAGATTGAATAATGGCCAATAATAAAGTGGCATAACGAGTATATTGACTTATTTTTCTACGACCCAACTCACCTTCTTTTTTCATTTCTGCTAGTATTGGATTAATCACTGTTAGCAACTGAATAATAATAGAAGCAGAAATATAAGGCATAATACCCAAGGCTAATATAGAGGCACGACTTAAAGCACCACCCGAAAACATATTGAACATTTCAATAATCGTGCCCTTTTGCTGCTCAAGCAATTTAGAAAGCACGGCGGAATCAATACCAGGAATTGGAATAAATGAACCAATACGAAAAACAATAAGAGCGCCAACAACAAATAAAAGACGACGTTTAAGTTCACCTAGACCGCCTTTAGTACTTTGAAAATCTAGTGTTGGTTTTTTTTTGGTCATCTGCTACTTATTCCTCTATTTTACCAGCAGCAGCTTCTATAGCAGCACGGGCACCTTTAGTGACGACTAATCCACGAATAGTAACAGGGATTTCTATAGTGCCTGAAAGAATAATTTTTGCATATTGAGACTTATGAGGAATAATTTTACATGCCTTCAAAATATTGATATCGACAATATCTGTTTCGAGTGAAGCAAGTTGAAATAAACGAACCTCTGCTGTTACCATCGCTTTACGAGAGATAAAGCCAAATTTCGGTAATCGGCGATATAGAGGCATCTGACCGCCTTCAAAACCCCGACGTACACCGCCTCCAGTACGAGAATTTTGTCCTTTATGACCACGTCCGCCTGTTTTACCCAGACCGGATCCGATACCACGACCTACGCGTTTTGGAGCCTGCCTAGCACCCTGAGCAGGCGATAAAGTATTTAAACGCATTGGTTACCTTCCTCGAGTAGTTCGACTTTAATCATATAAGAAACCAAGTTAAGCATACCACGAATGGCAGGAGTATTATTAAGCTCTACGTGATGATTAATACGTCGTAAACCTAAACCATCTAGAGTCGCTTTATGCTTTGGTAAACGTCCAATTCTACTGCGAATAAGAGTCACTTTAATAGTTTTTCTCATGGTTTTATTTACCTAAAATCTCTTCGAGTGATTTACCACGCTTAGCTGCGATCATTTCTGGGGATTTCATATCTTTTAAAGCCTTAATAGTAGCACGTACCACATTAATTGAATTCGTAGAACCATAAATCTTCGCTAATACGTCGTGAATACCTGCAACCTCTAGCAAAGAACGCATTGCGCCGCCAGCAATAATACCTGTACCTTCAGAAGCAGGCTGCATAAATACTTGAGAACCAGTATGAGAACCTTTAATAGAATATTGTAAGGTATCAGCATTTAGAGAAATGCTGATCATGTTACGGCGGGCTTTTTCTATTGCTTTCTGAATTGCCGCAGGCACTTCGCGAGCTTTAGCATACCCAAAACCTACTCGTCCTTTACCGTCTCCTACGACTGTCAGTGCAGTAAAACTGAAAATACGACCACCTTTTACCGTTTTAGATACACGGTTTACGTCGATTAATTTTTCCTGTAGTTCACCAGCATGTTTTACTTTTTCGATGAGAGCCATTTTCACTAACCTCTAAAACTTAAAAATTAAGGCCAGCTTCACGAGCATTATCTGCCAGCGCCTGGACTCTGCCATGATATTGAAAACCAGATCGGTCAAAAGATACTTTTATAATACCTTTTTCTAATGCTCTCTCGGCAATAATTTTACCAACAAACGCGGCGGCTTCTTTATTTCCGGAGTATTTAAGTCCCTGACGGATCGCTTTTTCTACAGTAGAAGCAGCAACCAAAACATTAGAACCAGTTGGTGAAATAATTTGTGCATATATATGACGTGAAGTCCGGTGTATAACTAAACGAGTTGCACCTAATTCTTTAATCTTTTGTCGTGTACGGGTCGCACGACGGATGCGGGCTAATTTCTTATCCATAGTGTTACCTTACTTCTTTTTAGCCTCTTTGAGACGCACGCTTTCATCGGCGTAACGAACACCTTTGCCCTTATAGGGTTCAGGACGACGGTAATTTCTAATATCAGCGGCAACCTGAGAAATAAGCTTTTTATCAGAACTTTTAAGTATAATTTCAGTTTGAGTTGGGCACTCAGCAAAAACACCTAACGGCAGTTGATGATCAATCGAATGAGAATACCCTAAAGCAAGCTTTAAGGTATTCCCCTGTATTGCCGCACGATAACCTACACCTGCTAATGAAAGCTTTTTAATGAAACCTTCAGTTACCCCTATAACCATGGAGTTAAGTAAAGCACGAGTGGTACCCGCTTGAGCCCAACCGTCTGTAGTCCTTTCTCTTGCTGACAGAGTTAATATATTTCCTGTATGATTAATATTCACAGCTTTATGAACTGAAATAGTTAATTCGCCATTTTTACCTTTAATCGAAATTACCTGATTGTTGAGTTTCACCTCTACACCAGCAGGAATGACGATGGGAGTTTTTGCAACACGAGACATTCTATTCCTCGAATTAAGCTACGTAGCAGATAACTTCACCACCAAGACCAGCTTGGCGCGCTGCGCGATCAGTGATAACACCTTTAGAGGTAGAAATAATAGCGATCCCCAGACCACCCATGACCTTAAGCAGCGCATCTCTTTTTTTATAAATACGGAGACCGGGACGGCTAATACGCTCAATTCTTTCTACTACCGGTTTTTCTTTATAATACTTAAGTATTATTACCAAGGCTGGATTAGTTTTTTCACCTTCAACAGTAAAACTGTTGATAAAACCTTCTTCCTTTAAAACTTCAGCTATAGCGACCTTTAATTTAGATGAAGGCATGGTAATTCCAACTTTGTTTGCGGCCTGACCATTACGGATACGAGTTAACATGTCCGCAATAGGATCTTGCATACTCATTTTATATTTAACTCCCGTGATTCAATTAATAAAATTACCAAGATGCCTTTTTTAGGCCTGGTATTAGACCTTGTACCGCGGCCTTACGAATTTTACTACGGCACAATTTAAATTTTCTAAGTACACCGTGTGCTCGTCCGGTCTGAGAACAACGGTTACTTTGTCGGCATCGACTAGAATCACGCGGTAAACTTTGCAACATGATCATGGCAGCCCAGCGCTCTTTATCTGATGAAGATTTACTAGAAACAATAGTCTTCAAATTTTGACGTTTATCACGATATTTCTTTTCTAATTGAATACGAACATATTCTCTAGCGATGATTGATTTCTTAGCCATATTAGTAATCCGCTTTTATTTACGGAATGGAAATTTAAAAGCAGCCAATAATGCAAGCCCTTCATCGTCAGATTTTGCAGTAGTGGTAATGCTAATATCCAAACCAAAGATTTTAACAATCGCATCGTAATTAATTTCAGGGAAAATAATTTGTTCTGACACACCCATATTATAATTACCACGACCGTCGAAAGACTTTTTAGATAAGCCCCGAAAATCACGAATACGTGGTATGGCAATAGAAAGCAGACGCTCTAAAAATTCCCACATACGTTTGCCACGTAAAGTCACTTTACATCCTATGGGATAACCTTGACGTATGCTAAAACCCGAAACTGATTTTCGGGCTTTAGTCACTAAAGGTTTTTGAGCGGCAATTGCTGCTAAATCCGACATTGCATTATCAAGCATTTTTTTATCAGAAACAGCCTCGCCAACGCCCATATTCAAGGTAATTTTTATTACCCGAGGGACTTGCATGATAGAAGCATAGGAAAATTTACACATCATCTCTTTAATTATTATATCTTTATAGTAATCATGCAATCTTGCCATCAAGTTACTCCAAATGAATTTCTAACTTTTATTTATATTAGAAATAGCCTTACCGCTCGATTTAAAAAATCGAACTTTTTTACCGTTTTCATATTTAAAACCTATTTTATCAGGTTTACCGGTATCTTCATTGAAGATAGCAACGTTAGAAAAGTCGATCGGCGCCTCTTTTTCAATAATACCACCTGGTTTATTCTGAGAAGGAACTGGTTTTTGATGTTTTTTAACCAAATTTACGCCTTCGAGAATGACCTTCCCATTTTTCAAAATTTTTTTTATTTTAGTTTGCTTCCCTTTATCTTTTCCGGTAAGCACGATAATTTGATCGTTACAACGAATTTTCATTGCCATAGCTCGCCTCTTAAAGTACTTCTGGCGCTAAAGAAATAATTTTCATAAACTTTTCATTACGTAATTCGCGGGTTACGGGCCCAAAAATACGAGTACCAATAGGCTGTTCGGTATTCTTATTTAAGATAACACAAGCATTAGTATCAAACCGAATAATGGAACCGTCTGGACGACGTACACCCTTGCTTGTTCGCACTACAACTGCCTTTAAAACATCACCTTTTTTCACCTTGCCACGAGGAATTGCTTCCTTAATTGAGATAACAATAATATCTCCAACACACGCGTAGCGGCGACGAGAGCCACCTAGAACCTTAATACACTTTACGCTACGCGCACCTGAATTGTCGGCTACGTTGAGCATACTTTCTTGTTGTATCATGTTAGTGCTCCAATAACATTAACTAATTTAATACCTCAAATCTTATTAACATCTTTCAAAATACAGTTAGGAGTTTAAGGCCGTTACTAAGCTATGATCTTAAGAAAAACTTCAAAATCAAAATTGTTATTCATTTCAAATTTATTTTATTGATCGAATCAATTAATCGCTTTTTTTATAACGCCAATAAAAGTCCAAGCCTTTGTCTTTGATATCGGCCGACATTCACGAATAGACACAATATCACCTACGTTACACTCATTATTCTCGTCATGTATATGTAATTTAGTGGTGCGCCTGATAAACTTTCCATAAATAGGATGCTTAACAAAACGTTCGAAAGCAACTACCGCTGATTTTTGCATTTTACTACTGACAACACGGCACTGAAGGGTACGAGTATTATTATTCATGACACCCACTCCCTTTTTCAGTCAATAAAGTCTTAATGCGAGCAATATCACGACGCATCTTTTTAAAGAGATGCGTTTGTTTTAGCTGACTTGATGCGGCCTGCATACGCAAATTAAATTGTTCACGTAGAAGATTCAAAATCTCTCTCTCTAACTCTTCTATACTTTTTTTACGCAGCTCTTGTAATTTCATTACATCACCGTTTTAGTTACAAAAGTAGTTCCAACAGGAAGCTTTGCTGCAGCTAGTTTAAAAGCTTCACGAGCAATTTCTTCAGAAACATCACCCATTTCAAATAAAACTTTTCCTGGTTGAATTAAGTCGACCCAATATTCTACATTACCCTTTCCTTTGCCCATGCGTACTTCCAAAGGTTTTTGAGTAATCGGCTTATCTGTGAAAACACGGATCCAAATTTTACCTTGACGCTTAATACAACGTGTCATTGCTCGACGAGCAGATTCAATCTGCCGGGCTGTTAACCGGCAACGACCAGAGGCTTTCAAGCCAAAGTGGCCAAAAACAACATTAGTCCCATTAGCCAGGCCACGATTACGGCCTTTATGCATTTTTCGAAATTTTGTTTGTTTTGGTTGCAACATCAGCGATTCTCCTTGCTTCGGCCTTTGCGCTGCTGTTGTTTAGGTTGTTCAGCCTGTTTAAACGGAAGCACGGTACCCAAAATTTCACCTTTAAAAATCCACACTTTAACTCCAATAACACCATAAGTAGTATGTGCTTCGGAAGTATCGTAATCAATGTCTGCTCTTAAAGTATGTAGAGGCACACGACCTTCACGATACCATTCAGTGCGAGCAATTTCGGCACCACCTAAACGACCACTAACTTCTACTTTAATACCTTTAGCTCCAGCTCGCATTGTATTTTGTACTGCACGCTTCATAGCTCGACGAAACATTACTCTACGTTCTAGCTGTGAAGTAATACCATCTGCAACTAATTTTGGATCTAATTCTGGTTTCCGAATTTCATAGGTGTTAATTTGAGCAGGAACACCGGCAATAACAGAAACACGCTTACGCAATTTTTCGACGTCCTCACCTTTTTTACCAATAACAATACCGGGTCGTGCTGTGTAAATAGTGACTCGAATACTTTTTGGTGGACGCTCAATAACAACATGAGAAAGTGAAGCTTTTGATAATTCCTTAGTCAAAAACTGACGAACTTTAAAATCTCCCTGCAAATTTTCAGAAAATTCTTTCGTGTTGGCATACCAATTAGAGAGCCAATACTTAATAATACCTAGCCGAATAATTTTCGGATGTACTTTTTGACCCATTATTCGTCTCCAGAGTCTCTGCCATCAGACACAACAACAGTAATGTGGCTGGTGCGCTTCAATATGCGATCTGCACGGCCTTTGGCACGTGGCATGGTACGTTTCATAGCAGGGCCTTCATCTACGAAAATTCGCGTAATTTTCAGATCATCAATGTCAGCACCATCGTTGTTTTCTGCATTAGCAACAGCAGATTCTAATACTTTTTTAACTAAAACTGCAGCTTTTTTATTAGTGTAACTTAAAATTTCCAAAGCTCTCGGTATTTGCTTACCGCGAATCAAATCCACTACGAGGCGTACTTTTTGCGCAGAAGAGCGAGCGTGGCAATGTTTAGCGATAGTTTCCATCTCTTTCCTTATCTTAGAGTTTTTTTGCCTTTCTATCAGCGGCAACGTGGCCACGATAAGTACGGGTAGGTGCAAATTCTCCCAGTTTGTGGCCAACCATCTCGTCAGAAATAAACACAGGGACATGGAGACGACCATTGTGGATAGCAATGGTTAAACCTATCATTTTTGGAAAAATCGTTGAACGACGAGACCAAGTTCTAATTGGTTTTCTATCTTTATTTTCTGCCGATTTTTCTAATTTCACTTTCTTCAGCAAATGTAGGTCAACGAAAAAACTTTTCTTGAGAGAACGTGGCATACGGTTTACCCTCTGGTTATTTTTTACTACGGCGACGTACAATAGATTTATCAGTACGCTTATTGTTACGGGTTTTTTTGCCCTTCGTTTGAACCCCCCAAGGGGTGACGGGGTGCTTACCGAAATTGCGGCCTTCACCGCCACCATGCGGGTGATCTACAGGGTTCATTGCTGTACCGCGCACTGTAGGACGAATTCCTCTCCAACGCTTAGCGCCTGCTTTACCTAAAGCACGTAACATATGTTCAGCATTACCTACTTCGCCAAGAGTTGCTCTACAATCTGAATGGATTTTGCGAATTTCACCTGAACGAAGACGAAGGGTGACGTAAAAACCCTCCCGCGCAATAATTTGAACATACGCACCTGCAGAACGTGCTATCTGAGCACCTTTACCAGGTTTCATTTCTACGTTATGGATCGTGGATCCAATTGGAATGTTACTCATAGGCAAGGTATTTCCTGCTTTAATTACAACATCAACACCCGATTGAACTCGGTCACCTTTTTTTAAATTTTTTGTAGCCAAAATATAACGCCGCTCACCGTCTGAATATAAAAGCAATGCGATGTTGGCGGAACGACACGGATCATATTCTAGGCGTTCAACCAAAGCAGGAATTCCATCTTTATTGCGTTTAAAATCAATCAGACGGTAATGCTGTTTGTGGCCACCACCAATATGACGAGTAGTAATACAGCCCCTGTTGTTACGCCCGCCGGTTTTGCTTAACTTTGTAAGCAAAGGACGATATGGTTTGCCATTATGCAGCTTAGAAGTGACCACTTTAACAACATGGCGACGGCCTGGAGATGTAGGTTTACATTTAACGACTGCCATTATTAACTCCTCCAGCTTATTCTTGACCCGTGACTAAGTCCAAGTTTTGGTCTTTTTTCAAGGTAACATAAGCTTTTTTCCAATCGATACAGCGACCAATACGCTGACCTCTACGTTTGGTTTTTCCTTTAACTATTAAGGTGTTAACAGCAATAACATCAACTTTTAAGAGACATTTTACTGCAGCCTTAATTTGTGCTTTAGTGGAATTTATTAGCACTTTAAATACAAAGGTATTCTTTTTTTCTGTTAAAAAAGTAGATTTTTCTGATATATGTGTCGCTCGTAATATTTTTAATAGATATTCTTCAGAACTCATGCCAACATCTCCTCGAGTTGTTTAACCGCACTCCCCGTCATAACCACTGTATTGAAAGAGATTAAACTCACTGGATCAATGCCTGCGGCATCACGAACATCAACTTTATAAAGGTTACGAGACGCTAAAAATAAATTTTCATCCACTTTTTCTGTTACAATTAAAACGTCTCTAAGAGACATTTCTTTTAATTTTTGAATCAATAATTTAGTTTTAGGTTTTTCAACAGAAAATGTCTCAACAACGATTAAGCGGTTTTGACGCACCAATTCAGATAAAATACTTTTGAGTGCGCCTTGATACATTTTTTTATTTACTTTTTGGCTATGATCCTGAGGTTTTGCAGAAAAAGTAATGCCTCCAGATCGCCAAATTGGGCTTTTTACAGATCCTGCGCGCGCACGTCCTGTCCCTTTTTGACGCCAAGGCTTTTTACCTGAAGCTTTTACTTCAGCTCTGCTCTTTTGAGCACGAGTACCTTGGCGGGCACCTGCCGCATACGCAACAACCACCTGATGGACAAGTGCTTCATTAAAATCACGCCCGAAGGTAGTTTCAGAAACAGTTAGCGCGCATGCCGCGCCTTTTATTACTAATTCCATTCCTATCTCCTCGATGTTACGCTTTGACAGCCACTTTCACGATCACATCTCTCCCTACTGCCCCAGGAACACCCCCTTTGATTAAAAGTATTTCGCGTACGACGTCTACGCGCACTACTTCTAAATTCTGGATTGTGACTCGTTCATTACCTAACTGGCCGGACATTTTTTTGCCTTTAAATACTTTTCCGGGCGTTTGGTTTTGACCAATAGAACCAGGAACACGATGAGACAATGAATTACCATGACTAGTATCTTGTGTACGAAAGTTCCAGCGTTTCACAGTACCTGAAAAACCTTTACCTTTTGATTTTCCAGTAACATCGACTATATCGCCTGGTTTAAACATTGATACTTCAAAAGTGTCACCTAAAAAAACAGTTGTATCTTGTTCGGAGATACGAAATTCCCACAAACCACGACCGGCTTCTACATTTGCTTTAACAAAATGCCCTGCTTTTGGTTTGTTAACTCTACTTGCTTTTTTAGTGCCCGTAGTTATTTGTAAAGCCAAATATCCATCGCTATCCAAATTTTTTATTTGGGTCACTCGATTCGCTTTTATTTCAATTACGGTAACAGGAATTGAAATACCATCTTTGGTAAAGATACGAGTCATACCCAATTTTTTACCAACTAAACCCTTCATCCTTTCAACCTCTTTGTTGCTCAATGACTTGACTAATCTAGTTCGATATAAACGTCTACGCCTGCAGAAAGATCTAAGCGCATTAAAGCATCAACTGTTTTTGATGTGGGCTCGATGATGTCGACGATGCGTTTGTGAGTCCGTATTTCATATTGATCACGCGCGTCTTTATTAGCGTGTGGAGAAACTAAAATAGTAAAGCGTTCTTTATGAGTTGGTAATGGAATGGGACCACTCACTTGAGCACCTGTGCGCTTCGCTGTCTCTACAATTTCGGTAGTCGACTTATCTATTAAACGATGATCAAATGCTTTTAAGCGGATACGAATTCTTTGTTGTGTGTGGGTCTGCATTAGACCAGAACTCCGATTTTTATAAAAAATATTGGCTGCGCTCGCGTATAAAAATTATCAAAAACGAGCGTAACTCTTTGTCGTATAACCTTCGAATTGAAGGTATTGTTCTTGGACTGATCCTGAATTTTTTTAAGGAAGTACATTATACATAACTGTTTTTAGAAAACAACAGAATTCAAATTTATCAAAATAAATTTTGATTATTTCGTAAATATGTCCTTGATTTTGGAAAAAATTGAAATTTTATACCGGCATAAGGCTTTGATTCAAACCAGATACAATAACGTGGGGTTGCTGCCGAGCAACATTTTCAATAGGCACATTAATCCCATAAATCTCCCATAATATTTCTTTTGTCAGAACTTCTTCAGAGGGGCCACTCGCTTTTACGACGCTGTTCGCGACAACAATTACTTGATCGGAAAAACGTAACGCATGATTAAGATCATGCAATGCAATAAAACAATAATGTTTTTTGTTGAGCTAGGCTACGAATAAAATTCCGTACGCGTAATTGATGATACAAGTGCACTGGTCAACTCATTCATTAGTAATATCTCTGGATCACGTGTTAAAGTTTACGTAATAAAAACCAGCTGGCATTACCACCGCTTAATTCAGTGAGATGACGAAAAGAAAATCCATTAATAAATCATAACGACATTAAGATATCAATAAAGATCAACTCATCATTATGCACACCCTATGAAGAGGTAAATTATTTACGTACCAAAAACAACGATTCATAAACCGACGGAGGTGTTGATTTTGCTCAACACTTGACGAGTCTCATAAGCTACCCCTACTTCTTCTAACCGTAATTTCACCATCTAGTGCGCCTAGTATGTAAAATTAACGTAACAAAAAAGGGATGCTAATTAATGAAGTGACGACCCCACTAGGTACTACTATTCCTGGTATTAGTAGTTTGCTCACAACATAGCTAATAGAGACCAATGAAGCGACTGCCAGCAATAAAGACGGTATAAAAATCGTTGATTTTTATCTATCAACATACGAGCAATCTGAGACCAGATTAAACCAACAAATCTAATAGCACCCACAAAAGAATATAGATATCAAAGTCACAAAACTCACTAATAATAAAATTTCAAGACGTATATGTTAACATTGATACCTAGACTCTATGCCTTTTTATCACCCAGCCTAAGTGCTATTAATGCCCAAACCCACTTGATTAATAAAGGAAGAGTCAGTATGAATATTAAAAATATCACGGCGACTTTTAGCTAAGTAGCTTTCATTAAGCTCTTCATAATCTAAAAAAACAACGGCAGCAACGACTTACTCATGAGAAAAATATTGAACTAACGACAATAATAGAGTTGAAGGTAAAGACCATTGCAATACCGAGTAATACCAAATTTTCCGTACGCACACCCCGTCTTAAACTTAATAAGTCAATCATACAATCAGAGAAGAACGCCATGATAAAAGTATTAATAAAAATTATATATTCATTTAATATTAGAAATAGTCGTAGGTCAAATAAAAACCTAAAAGCAGCACCAAAATTGACAGATGCGGCAATCCCTAATGTAAAAGTACTCCCTAAGGGAATATTAAAATGATTTACATCTGTGCTTAAGAAAGCGATAAATCAGCCTGATCAGTAATACCATTAATGCCATTAGCATTCGAATATTCCATAACACAACTCGTAATTGCACCGGCACTGTGTTAGGCATGATAAGGACTTTTGTCATATCCTATAAATTATAATTGGCTGGACCCAAAACCAAATTCAATATCATAAGTAGGGCAAAAAAATAATAAACATATTGTTTGACCAAAATTTGATAGACATCAAATTAAAAGAGATCTTTTTTAATAATATTTAAATTCATATTTTTAATTATTTAAGGCAATAAAATCATAAGGGCTATTATAAAATTGATGCCAGATAGCATAAAACTAGCGATTTTTTAACGCCTGAGTATCAAAATAGATAGGACGATGAATAAAAATTTTAATTTTTTCTGCAATTTTTAAATCTTCATTTAGGGCCCTAAACCAATCTAATCTCCATTAGTCACAAAAGTTTACAAACCACCACTGGTGGTCACCATTTTATCATACCATAACCTGTTAAGATGCATCTGTATAAGCGTGCCCACTGAAAGTTCATCCGAAATATTATCTCCCCCTGCAAAGGTCACAAAACCGCCAAAATTATCTTTACCAAAACTTAAACAATATTCATCAGTCTATCTGCCGCACGCTCAATAAAGACTTTTTGGGAAGGTGGACGTTCGGCAGCAAGTACTGCCGTCACCCTTTTCATTTATTCCCTTCGAAAATGAATAAATTCTTTGGCTCTTTTTTCTTGTTTAAGAGTTTTCTAAAAATCTGAAATGTAGTTTTTGTGTTCTATAATAAGATCATGACGAAAATCAACATATACTATCAGAATAGCTACTACTAAAAGCTTTTCATGATATTTCGCCTCTTCGGATGCCCGTGATGATTTAATATTTATGATGATCATATCAGGCCTTAGCACGACAGCTTGCTCAATGTTAAAAGTCCCTTCTTCAAAACCTTCAAAAATAGGAATATTTGCCAGATGAAGATTTTTTAAATATAGACGATACGTGGCAAGATCGGATTCCATCAAATCTTTACGCCAAGCGACAATGTGCTGTAATAGATTTTCTTTATGCAACAAGCCGCTGCCCTTCTGACAACATCATTCTTTTGACGGAAATACGAATCTTAATTTTTCGTCCTAATAAATTAGTTAAAGTGGTCAGTTTTCCTATTTCTTCTTGATGCAAGAATCTTTTTCAGCTTAAGAGTCACTGGCTATGATCAAAAGAAAAAGAAGATTGTTGGATCATTTGGCTGACCAGTAATAAACCCATAATGATCAGTAATCCAAAAATATAGGAACGAGGATATTCGTCAAAATTGGGGTAAGACTTTTATCCAAACAGGATTTTTCTTTTAAGAAAGATAAAACACCGGGGATTTCGGCAAAAAAATCAAGATGATGATAGCAGAAAGCAAACTGTGTCAAAGAAAAGCCTAAAAGCGCGCGCATCATCATTTTATTCCCAAGCGGGAACACATAAATCAGCTGTGCTGAAAAAACGCAACTCGGATGCTAATCTGAGGCTTTTAAAATGTACGGGCTAAAAAGGGCTGCTCATTTCCGTGACTCCCATGGAAACTAATTATACGACAAACAAAAAATACATTAAGCAAGATACACTGCCTATAAATTTAGGCATATCAGAGCTATTATTTTTTGCTATTTATTGGGGCAGTGTTCAGGACAATAATCTAAAGTACTCTGACACGAAGAAAAAGATCTCATATCATCAAGAATTCAAGAATATATTTCTTAAATATAAGGTAAATAAATATTTAAGCGTTTTGCCATCGCCACTAATAAAGACAAATTTATTGTTCACGTCTTCATGAAAAGTGCGATGAGTTTTATCAAAAACGTATCCTTTTTGGTCAACGGGGATCAATGGCAGATGGATCCTTCGATAAGCTTGATGCGCACGTAGCACGGATAATAAAGTGTACTTTTCAATGCTCTGCTCCGTATAAGCTTCCCTGATTTCTTCTAATAACGAGTGAATAGAAGACACATCAATATTAAAAACAGTGTTGAGATATTTTTCTCTACTATTGGCCACCGCGATCACAATATTGCCAAAAATTTGATTTTGATAAATCCGCGCCAACGCTTTATAGATCACCACCCTGTTGAACCGCCTACCAAAAGGCCATATTCTTTAGCTATGTAACAGGCGGTTTCAAACGCTTGAGCGTCGGAAACCTGTTCACCCATATTAATCGTACTATAATCAAAGACCCAACCTACGTTATCTCCGTTTGATGTACCCGCCATGATTGATAATAAGGATATCCTGGTTTTCCGAAAACAATATAACCTACAGGCTCAACCGCAATGATCGTTATATTTTGGTTATAGACCTTTAAACCATGAGAAATCCCCGTCATCAATACACCTGTTTTAGACAACACCAATAAACATCCACTTTTCACCTTTCTGCACTATTTCTCTTTCTCTGATAAAATCAAGATACCACCTGTATTGGCAACGTTATCTGATTGATGCATAAAAACATCGCCGGGGATTTCTTTTGCTAAAGCGGCGGCAAAATATTGTCTCTCCACCACGGCGACTTCATTTTCTTTATAGTTCACTGTTACATAACAGATTTCATCTCCTCAGGCACGCATAATAAAAATTTTATCCGGAGAAGCGTGATGATCAACAATAGCAATAAAAAGAAAATCAAATTCGATCACCGTCAAAGCAAGTCTAATACCGGTGTTACTTGAGGAGGATTTCACAATAGTCCCTCCTGGTTTTATTTTGCCTGATTTTAACCCCCGCTAAAATCATATTTCGTGCCATACGATCTTGCATCTTTCCTCCTGGATTGTTTTTTCAATCTTAAGAAAGAGTTGCGCATTTTTATTTTTAAGAGAAAGATTGAGTATGGAGTATTTCCAATCAAAATCAGTTACTTTATTAAAAATTAACGATTTTTCTCCCTGTCGTGCTTTCGTTATGCCTGTTGATCTTTCAATAGAGAAATATGTTGAGGAATAGGATACCAATGAAAGCGATTTTCTAATAAATTCATTAAATAAGCCGCTGTATTCGAATAAACAAGAAAATCGCAGGCTTTCATTACTTGGAAAGCCCTGCAGAGACAATGAATCCAGTAATCTCCCTTCTTACCTGGTCAATCTGACCGAAAGACCTGATTGATGGCATCTAACAACGTAATCGCTTGCGATTCTTCCATGTACTTAGAGGTATAGTTACTGACAATAAAAAGCGTCTCCATCTAATCTTGTTGCCTAATAATACGAGATTCGCATGACGTGCTTTTCCACCTGAGATCAATCCTTTTTTCTCATCAAACGAATATTCTTGAACAATCATGCTCTCTTCTTTTTCTTGATTGATGATTTTTCTAGATACCGTTTCAGAAATAAGACTGCTTTGAGCCAAGGCATCAATAGTCATCACAAAAATGAGAGACGTGCTTTTATAAAAGCCACTAAATAATGCTAAGCATTTTTTAATATACTATGTAATGAAATTTCATCGGTTAGTTAATTCATGTTGAAGACGATAGTTGTGATATTGAGATAAATGCATGCTCAATAATGAGCGGGTAGATCAAGGCTCAGAAAGAAACATTTTTCGTTCTCTTTGCCATAAAGAATTCGATACTCGTTTTTTAAAGGCATTAAAAACCTAAACTGTGACCTCTCTGAGAATTTTCCAAAGAACCGGGGTATCTAGATTATAATAAGATGTCAAACAGAGCCCTAATTCATATAAATGAGTTAAAAAGTAAGCATATACGAAAAAGTATGCACTGGTTAGATATCATTTAAAAATACGATGGGCAATATCTCTGGATATAGGAATCAGGCTGTAATGCATAACCTCGTTTATACAATAAAGGTGTATAAGTGCTTCCATTGCCACAATAACGGATTAAAAAATGATGTGCCATCCCCTTATGAGAAAAAAAGAATTTGAGTGTTTTATTGATGTGCTTCTAAAGAAATGCTATAAAAAAGATAAAAGATGATGACAGGATAGATTAGAACCTGAATATATTGCTTAAACTAGTCTCTAACGCTTTGTTCAGCAGAAGCAATTAACTCAGTAATCAAGGGATTATTATTTTGAAATAAAGAAATCAATAAAGTCGCCACCGTAATCGGAAGATATTTTTATAACATTTTGGGGAACTGTAAGCTTGACAAAAAACCACTGATAAACATTTCCTCTTAGCATCGTCCTACCTTTCTTTATGAATAATGCTGGTAATGAAAAGCTATCTGTTCCTCTAAAATAGACACACTTTGATTAAAGCCATATTCGTTATGTTAAATTTCTTTCATCAGCTGACTAATCCAAGGCCTCATATGTATTAATTTGGCCTGTATACTTCGCATTTCACTGGTCATTTATATAGCAACAGGTAATTTAATAAAAGGAGCGTTTTCGAGTGTTAGATAACACATAGTACGAAAAAACATAGTGGGTCTCGTTTGAGGATCCAGGCCTTCAAGAATCAAAATACCTGCGGCGATGTTATCCAGCATAATTTTGCTAAACACAAGCGGCAAGATATTAATAATAAATAGGTAAGGACAAGCATTCTTTTGCATCATGTTTTGATGCGTAAGTTGTTGTTACTATTCCTGCCACAAAATAAGAAATTGCTCAGTATACCAGCCTTGGTAATTTGTTTTTATCTGGCATTGTTTGGATATAAGCCATGTCTGCTCGTAAAGCGGTGATACGTACAGGAACTATGTCATCAAATTCTAGTGATAATAAATCAACAGATTCAGGGCTTAAACTAGATCTATATTTCCATGTGAAATAATCAAGGATGACCTTCTAATAACTACTACTCCCACTGATCCAGTAAAATATCGGCATCTGAAAGAGACATCTGATGAGCTAACTAACCTGTCAAAGTGGTTTCACCACTGAGGGCGATTTTTTGTTATAATATGGCATTCCATTTTTGCTGATACTGTCGAGCTGGAATATCGTTATGAATGCTGTTTGTAATATCAGACTTCATCCCTTCAATACCTTCTGTTGTGTGTCTGAAATCTAGTTCATTTTTATTAAAGCAATTAATTTATTATGATCTGTGATATTGCCCCCCTATTACTCTCCAAATTATTTGCCCACAATTACTAAAGATCTTTATTAGTGCAATTTGTCAATGTTCAAAAAATAACTGTACCTGCTTTAACGGATAACATACTTAATCTGACGTAAAAATTAGTCGCGATAGACCTAAAGGGCCTTCTGAAAAAGGCAATGCACCAAGCATTTTAACGCATTATTTATTGAAAAGGTTTTTTCTAATGAAGTTGCGTTTACAAAAATATTATTTTTCCTAGATCCCACAAAATATCTCCTTTATATGAAAAATAGAACAGATAAATGACTGGCTTGAAAGAGCCTTTTTCGTATGCTTCAAATCATATATTGAATGAGAATCATTATTAAATATAATTTATAACAAATTTTAAAATAAAGTAGTCTGCTTTAAACGTAGATAAGAAGAGGAGTATTGATGATGTTTGATAAGTGAGATTACAATCGCGGCTGACTCGTTTACCAGCAAGCTGCTTGTACTCCTATAAAAGAATTCAGATACTTAAAAAATTGTATTGCTTTAGAGAACCGCTAAACGCTTTCAACTTGTTTCGTTTTGTGTTCTTAGCTTCATCATAATTTTCAACTTTTTTTATTAAAAAAAATAAATATATCATTGTATTGATACTTAAATTACATATGATAACGATTATCATTCTTCTATTGTATATCGCATATTATTGCGTTAAGTATTAGGTTATATGCATTTTGTTTCAGGTCATTCTTATCGTATTATCGGTTTTTCAAAAGACATCAGCCCCGCTTATCGGCAAAAATTACTGTCACTGGGCGTGCTTCCGGGTTTATTTTTCACTGTGATTAGAGAAGCCCCGATGGGGGATCCTCTTCATATCAAGATCAATCAAATCAATTTGATATTACGTAAATCCGATTTACATTTTTTAAACTTTACATAAATTCCCTTAAAATTTCATGAAAAAACTCACCATCGGTTTAATCGGCAATCCAAATACAGGAAAAACAACCCTTTTTAATGAATTAACTGGCGCTCATCAACGTGTGGGTAATTGGGCAGGTGTCACAGTAGAGCGTAAAGAAGGTGAATTTAATACGTCTGAGTATCAGGTGACTCTGGTTGATTTGCCAGGTATTTATTCGTTAACCACGATTTCAGAGCAGACTTCACTAGATGAAAAAATTGCCTCTGAATACATTCTATATAATAAAGCAGATTTACTGATCAATGTGATCGATGCATCTAATCTAGAACGCAACCTTTATTTGACACTACAATTATTGGAATGGGTAATGCCCTGTATTCTCGCGCTTAATATGTTGGATATCGCTCAAAATCAAAATATCGATATTGATATCGCAACGCTTTCGACTCAATTAGGCTGCCCTGTGGTCCCCTTAACATCAACACAAGCAAAGGGTATCAAAGAGTTAAAACACACAATAAATTCTTTTCAAAGCAACGTTAGGCAGATCAAGAAAAAAGATGATTTAGTGGAATATCCTTCTTGTTTAAGAAACGAACTTAATCAATTGATTGAAATGATTCCTCACGACAAAATACCCAAACAAAAACGTCGATGGTTAGCATTACAAATGCTTGAAGGGGATATTTATAGTATCTCACAGGCCAAAAAATTCGGCACCTTGGAAGCCGAATTAAACAAAATATTAGAGCAAAATAGATGTAACGATTCTGATGTTGTGATTGCAAACGCCCGTTATCAATCTATCAAGAGTATCACTGATGTAGTAATCCGGACTGAACAGCTCTCTGGGGATCGCACTACGGAAGTGTTGGATTGCTTTATTCTGCACCGTTGGCTTGGGGTACCCCTTTTTTTATTTGTCATGTATGTGATGTTTATTCTAGCAATTAATGTGGGAGGCGCATTTCAACCGCTCTTTGATATCAGCTCCTCTGCCTTTTTTATTAAAGGCACTCAGTGGTTGGGCTATCAGCTTCATTTTCCTGACTGGTTGACCGTTTTTTTTGCTCAAGGCATAGGAGGAGGTATTAATACTATGCTGCCATTAGTACCTCAGATTACCATGATGTATCTTTTTCTTTCTTTTTTAGAAGATTCAGGCTACATGGCACGAGCTGCTTTCGTGATGGATCGATTCATGCAGCTGATCGGATTACCTGGGAAGTCGTTTATACCATTGATTGTCGGTTTTGGATGTAATGTGCCTTCAATTATGGGCGCGCGCACTTTAGAAGCGCCTCGTGAACGATTGATCACTATTATGATGGCCCCTTTTATGTCTTGCAGTGCTCGGCTTGCCATCTTTGCCGTTTTTTCTGCCGCATTTTTTGGGAAATCAGGTGCCAGTGTCGTTTTTTCACTTTATTTACTTGGGATTGCGGCCGCAATTTTGACCGGATTACTCTTAAAATATACCTTGATGCAAGGTGAAGCCTCCCCCTTTATTATGGAATTGCCGATCTATCATGTTCCCCATCTCAAGACCTTACTTTTACAGACTTGGCAGCGCTTAAAAGGATTTATGATCCGCGCGGGAAAGGTCATTATTATGGCCAGTATTCTAATTGGAGGACTAAACAGTTTTTCTCTTTCGGGTAGAACAGTGGATAATATCAATGACTCTGCTTTAGCTTCTGTCAGTAAAGAGTTGACACCTCTCTTGGAGCCGTTAGGAATCAAACCAGATCATTGGCAAGCGACGGTCGGTTTAATTGCGGGCGCGATAGCCAAAGAAGTGGTAATAGGTACATTAAATACATTGTACACCGCTGAGCAGATCCACAATGAACCCTTTGATCCGAACGATTTTCATTTGTTAGATGAATTGGCTGGTGCCATAGATGAAACTTTGGAAGAACTGCGACACAGTATTAACAGCACCGTACTGTCTAACCCTATCAAAGCAAGCCAAGGGGATGGAGAAATGACTCAAGGATCAATGGGCGTCATGAGCCAAAAATTCGGATCCGATATTGCCGCTTATAGCTATCTGATTTTTGTGCTTTTATATGTACCCTGTGCTTCCGTGATGGGTGCCATTGCTCGAGAAACTCATCGAGGGTGGATGATTTTTTCGATTTTATGGAGCTTGAATTTAGCTTGGTTTTTCTCTACCTTGTTTTATCAAATCGCCACTTTTTCTCAAGATCCAGAACGAAGTACACTTACGATGACAGCACTTTTTGTGATCAATGGGCTGATCATCTTGGGTCTAAGACGTTACCCTCTTTTTGCAAAACCAACGAATATTTTATGACGGATTTATTTCAAATACGCAATGCGATTGCGCTAAACGGCATGATGGATGCAGATCAGCTAAGTCGACTGCTTCACACACCTTTGCCTTTCATGGAAGCCATGTTATCGCAGCTTACTATCATGGGTAAGATAGAATCTGTCGAAGAAGAACAGAATGGCTGTAACAGCCGCTATTGTAAAAGTTGTTTACATAATCCGGGCTGTCATAAGCGATATTATAAAATGAGCGGGGTGTTAAAGTAATTTAAGTTTAATCTGAAGGCAGTATATTCTCTTTTTATATGAACATTTTTAAGGTTGTGTTGCATTAAGAACGACAAGTCCGAAAAAATCCTCTGCTATTCTTTAGGCATATAAAAGATAAAATTGAGCGGTTTATAACAACCTCTCCCGATGCGGATGTTGAAGTTTTCTATTTTTTAAAATACATAATCTCGATGTCTGTGCAGATTTGTAATTGCCAGAATGATTTCAATCCTATCGTAGGGCGTATTCGTCGAGTGATATTTCGATGGTCCTACTTCATCTGATTGGTCAGATATTTACGCTGACAGATGTGCTAAGGCTAAAAGTCAAAGAAGCGCATCGAGTACGATATCGATTTCTTGTTTAAGGTAGAAATTATTGTGATTTTAGCACCTCTTTGTTTAAGAGGTTTTTGAAACCTGGCTTCATTGTCTGATTCCGAAAGACCCGCTATCGCTTGTGCTAATTGTTTAACTTTTAATATCTTCACTCCCACTTTAATAAAATAATTATAAGAATTTAAGGTTTCTTGCACTTCGATAGATGCTTTTTTTGTGTGGTATTTTATAAAATACGATAGCTATCTATGCCATCGCCCCCTGTAGCAGTTTCTGAACTTAGGCTTAAAATATTATTACCGATTATTCTTAAAATCAGTAACATATTCTGAACTCAAGGTGACTTCTTTCGGGGTTTTATCAAACCTGTCTTTGTCCGAAGCATCACCATGGTACAGGCATAATTTATTCCCTGAAAACTGGACCAAATCCAACTGGTTATCTTCATTATTGATCTCCATCAATAACGGGACTGGTTTTATGTCAACATAGAGGATTCATCGGATACCCCTGTTGCTTTTCTCAAAACTACCTTTTCGCTTGAAAACAAAATCGTTAACATCAAATTGAGTGATAACACAATCTCGTCTCTTAAACATCTTAGTTGATGTTTCCCATAACATGATAAACTGCATCTTTATCTTCGGCATGATAACAAGTCTTTATCTCTGTGTCTGTCTTGATCATGTACTCATTCACTGCCTTGCACAACAGTAGGACAGAGACGCCCCGATCGTTGAAGTAAGCGATGTCCCCACTTATCTGCTCCATTAAAGTCCCCGACAGGGGTCGGAGTCCCGTGCCGATTTCCAATGGCGAGTCTCTCCTTCTGCATCAATATTTTTAGTTTTCATCTACGAACTGCCTCCATAATTTTCGATGCCATTTGGACAAGGTCATCATGATATCGTCATTACTCTTATCGTCTCTCGATATCAACACGGAGGTATAGTTTTTATAATCACTATCCACACCCTCACGTTCGCTGATGTATTTAATCTATAAATTTTTTGATACCTCTTCAGGCCGCACGCGGCCTACTACACTATAACTATGAGAAGGTCCGTCCTATATGAGATCTTCATACAACCCGCTAGCTAATGTAATACAACGGTCATTCGCAACAATTTTTGTTGTGTTGAGATTTTAGTGAGATGTTCACTCGACTACTATAAATTCTCTCTATTTAGCCTTGCCTGAGTAGTAGGGCCTGGGCTTGCTTGGTGAAAAGTTGCTGATACCCTTTCTTGCCGGCGCTAAAGTCTATTGATAAATGGCTACATTTTCTACATCTGGCGCTAAATCGTGATATGAGAAGTAACTCCAGCGCGCATCAAGTTCTTCAGCATCACTCAATGCAACCCATTTTTTTAGTTCTTGTACCTGGCGTATGGCCGAATAAATTTCACCAGAGCCTAACAATGCCAACCTAACTAGCAACTCAAAAGACCCCGCTGATGAAACATCGCTGTCTTTGACGAGGGCATCTTGACGTAATTTTGGATCCGTCATTTTTCTCAGTGTATCAAACGCTTGAAAAGATTCGTATAGCTCAAATCCACTGGATAATGCCCCTAATACCGGCCTACCAAAACGAACCACTTTCAATTGATTATCTGCTGTAATGCCCCGTGTTATTAAAACTTTTCCGTATTGATCTAATCCAGAGTAGAGCGCGGCAATCCCAATATTCGAGATAAAAGAAGCGATGACTAAATGACGTTGAAAAATGAATTATTTTTTCTTCTGTTAGACCGCTCTTATGCAAGAGCTCGTTATAGCTTTTAAAATCCCGAACCCCCCGTAGGTAACCGTACCCTTGCATGCCTAAAGCAGCTCGAGCAGAGAATTGATTCATTCACACCCGCTCATCCGTTTCGAACCGGGACAGTTTTCTCGGCGTTCAAATCGGTTATCCCAGTAACCGCTTTAGGCCCATGAATTTTTCAGACTAATTTCTCTTCTAGTGTCAACTGAGCACTACTCTAATCTGATTTATCTCTTTCTTTCAAAACCCTACCAGACTATATAGTCTGGTATTACTTACTGGCCTAATTCTTTTTGAAATGCCTGATGGAACTGAAATAATTGCTTGGTAAATACTCAGAGACTGCATCACTTAAGGTTGATTAGCGCCATCTTCCCTATCACGTCTATGTCCTACTATATTCCAACGCAATAGCACTCCTGTATGTAATTTTCAGGCAGACCTTTTATCCACTTCCTTGTATCATTGAGATGCCATATTTAATAATTTTTTATCAACCTGTACCAAGACTAATTCCTCTAAATTTTTTGAGACTATCTTCAGGTACCGATATATGTACTTCTGAGGCAGCTTCAAGGAAATTCAGAAAATAATTATTTATTAACGGTACGACCTGCATCTCATTAGTTTGAATTAAATAGACAAATCCATATTACTATTTCAGACAAATCGCTAGTCTTTCATTTTTTTGACATAACTGCTATCTTCGGGACTAGTATCTTCAAAACTATTATGTATAGGGCTTTCATCTGTTTTATAATTAAATATTAAATAATTTGTATCAAGCTTAAGGTATTCTTTCGAATAGTCTTCAGAGTTGGAGAGCCTATCCTGCGACTTATAAAATTTATTTCCACGCTTATTTTGGTGAAATTTAATAATCGGATCGCTTTTTTCTTTAATATCACGATAATTTTTTTCTTCTAGCAAAAGTGATTTATGCAAGGTTGGATATCCATTGTGATTCAAGCTTATGATTGTTTTTTCTTAAAAAATGGTTTCTATTAAAATGTAATTTAAATAGAGACTGCTAAAGCGTCCATATCAATAATGGGTGAAATGTTTAATGTTAAAACAATAATTTATTAAAAAATAAAAAGCCAAAAATTGGCTTAATACATTTTTAATTAAATTTCCAGGCTAGATGATGGGTTTTATATGCGTTGAACTGAGTGAATGCTAAAGCGTTACATCAACTTTTGTCGGAGTTCACTCCCTCTGATTTCCCGTTATGGCAAACGATCTTTCGAAAAAACGTAATAATGCTTGAGATAATGCAGACGTTTGAAATCCCTTCGGCTGATAAACATACACAGGTAATTTTCAATGGCAAACTTACGTTATATTTTAAAGCAATTAATAAAAAATAACTTTTTAATACTTATTCGAAACTAGATTTAATGAAAATTTTGGCTCTTAAATGCACGCTGAGTGTATCCCAGATACAGCTGACGGGGTCGAGCAATTTTAAGTCCTTCATCATGCATTTCTTTCCAGTGTGAAATCCAGCCAATCGTTCTGGCCACAGTAAATATCACAGTAAACATCGAAGTAGGAATACCTATTGCTTTCAGGATAAGCCCGGAATAAAAATCGACATTAGGATAGAGTTTTTTCTCAATAAAGTAATAATCGTTGAGCGCAATGTGTTCTAATTCCCTTGCTACTTCGAACAAATGATCTTGTATATTGAGCTCATTTAACACTTCATCACAGGTTTCTTTCATCACTTTTGCTCTGGGATCATAATTTTTGTACACTCTATGACCAAATCCCATCAATCGAAAACCATCATTTTTATCTTTAGCCCTCGCTATAAATTTAGGAATATTTTCAGCTTTACCTATTTCCTCTAACATTTTTAAGCAAGCTTCATTGGCTCCTCCATGAGAAGGGCCCCATAAAGACGCGATCCCAGCAGCAATACAAGCAAAAGGATTGGAGCCAGAAGAACCTGCTGTACGTACTGTGGACGTAGATGCATTTTGCTCATGATCTGCATGCAAAATTAAAATGCGATCCATCGCACGCTCTAAAACAGGGGTAATTTGATATTCTTCACAAGGAGTCGAAAACATCATATTTAAAAAATTAGCCGCATAGGAGAGATTATTTCGAGGAAAAACAAAAGGCTGACCGATAGAATATCTATAGCACATGGCCGCCATTGTCGGCATCTTGGACAATAAACGAAAAGCACTGAGTTCGCGATGATTTTGATCATGCACATCTAAACCATTATGATAAAAAGCCGCCAGAGCACCTGTAACGCCACAAAGTACCGCCATTGGATGTGAATCACGACGAAATCCACGAAATAAATGTGTAATTTGATCATCGATCATCGTATGGCGGGTGATGGTTGTTTTGAATGTTGCATATTGTGCTGGGGTAGGAGGCTCACCATACAATAAGATGTAACACACTTCTAAATAAGTGGAATGATTTGCGAGTTCTTTAATAGGGAAACCACGATGTAATAACACACCTTTTTCACCGTCGATAAAGGTAATTTTTGATTCGCATGAAGCCGTTGAAGTAAATCCTGGATCAAAAGTAAAATACTTTTTAGAAATCAAAGGGCGCACATCGATGACTTGGATCCCTAAAGTAGGTGAAAATCGATCAAGTTCAATCAAAGTTTCTCCATCAATAATGAGCTTTGCTTTTTTATCAGACATTCCTATCTCCTTAACATATTTACTTTCATATTTAAGATAAACTTCTTTTAAACACCTTTCATGTTACTTCTTTTCACGGTTTTACAAATAGTTTCAGTGTAGACAATTTTTATATGATTTATAATCACATTAGTATCAAAAGATACCATTAAATATAGCAGTGAATTTATTTTTTGATGAATATCAAATAGTTATGTAATTTATTCATTTTCATTTTGAATATTTTGAAATAAAACACTATTTTCATATAAAATGCAGATAAATTGACTGAAAATGATTCCAATCAAAATATGCCAATCAGATACTGATCTTAGATCTGCGTTATCATCTTCTATGTGGATAACGAAGCTCAGAAATGATAAAAATGGGGTGAAAATGACAAAAAAACAAAGACCGATCAATTTAGATTTAATGACATTTTGGTTTCCTCTAACGGCAATTGCTTCGATTTTGCATCGAATATCGGGCGTGATTATTTTTTTTGCGGTCGGTTTCTTTGTTTGGCTTTTAGGTCTTTCTCTTTCTTCACCAGAAGGCTTTATAGAAACTTCTACTATTGTCGATCATTTTTTGATGAAATTGATACTATGGGGTTTTCTCACGGCCTTATTTTATCATCTTTTAGGGGGCATTCGTCATTTGTTAATGGATTTTAGTTATATTGAAGAAAACCTAAAAATGGGTATCCGCTCTGCTCAAGTAGTAATGGTTATCACAGTTTTACTGTCGATTTTAGTGGGAATCATCATATGGTAAGCAACGCTTCTGCTTTAGGGCGTAATGGAATTCAAGATTGGTTACTACTGCGTGCCTCTGCGATTATTATTGCGCTATATGTTTTTTATCTTTTTGGTTTTTTTGCGATTACCCCGAATATAACTTATGAAATTTGGCAACATTTTTTTGGCTCTGCTTTCACTAAAATTTTTACCCTCCTCACTTTATTCTCGATTCTACTTCATGCTTGGATTGGCCTATGGCAAGTATTCACCGATTATGTCAAATCATTACCTTTGAGACTATTACTACAACTGCTGGTGTTGGTCGTATTGATGGTTTATGTATTTTACGGAACGATGGTAGTTTGGAGTGTTTAAATGAAATTACCTGTAAGAACATTTGATGCTGTCGTCATTGGTGCTGGAGGTGCTGGTATGCGTGCAGCCCTGCAAATTTCTCAGATGGGGCTTTCCTGTTCATTGGTTTCAAAAGTGTTCCCGACCCGATCTCATACCGTATCTGCCCAAGGGGGGATCACCGTCGCATTAGGTAATCATCATGAAGATAACTGGGAATGGCACATGTATGACACCGTCAAAGGCTCGGATTATATTGGCGATCAGGATGCAATCGAATATATGTGTCAAAACGGCCCTGAAGCTATCATTGAATTAGAACACATGGGGTTACCCTTTTCTCGGCAAGCTGATGGGCGTATTTATCAGCGCTCTTTCGGCGGGCAATCTCTGAATTTTGGCGGAGCTCAAGCTGCTCGCACCGCGGCGGCGGCCGATCGAACCGGACATGCTTTGCTGCATACTCTCTATCAACAAAATTTAAAAAACAACACCACTATTTTTTCTGAATGGTATGCATTAGATCTGGTCAAAAACCAGGATGGCGTTTTTGTTGGATGCACCGCAATCTCTATTGAAACTGGCGAAATCGTTTATTTTAAAGCGCGTGCCACCATTCTTGCGACGGGGGGGGCAGGTCGAATTTATCAATCGACAACGAATGCACATATTAATACGGGAGATGGTATTGGTATGGCGTTGCGTGCTGGGGTCCCCGTGCAAGATATGGAAATGTGGCAATTTCATCCAACAGGCATTGCAGGGGCTGGCGTTTTAGTGACTGAGGGTTGTCGGGGTGAAGGCGGATATTTACTCAACCGTCATGGCGAACGTTTTATGGAACGCTATGCGCCTAACGCAAAAGATCTCGCGGGGCGTGACGTGGTCGCACGTTCTATCATGATTGAAATTCGTGCAGGCAGGGGCTATGAAGGGCCTTGGGGGCCACACGTGAAATTAAAATTAGATCATTTAGGCAAAGAAGTTCTCGAATCACGTTTACCCGGTATCCTGGAATTATCTCGGACCTTCGCTCATGTCGACCCTATTAAAGAGCCTATTCCTGTGATCCCAACCTGTCATTATATGATGGGCGGGATCCCTACTAAATTCACAGGACAAGCCATTACTGTCAATCCAAATGGGGAAGATGAAGTAATACGCGGCTTATTTGCTGTAGGTGAAGTTGCCTGTGTTTCTGTGCATGGTGCTAACCGATTAGGGGGTAATTCTTTACTTGATTTGGTGGTGTTTGGTCGAGCGGTTGGGCTTCATTTATCAGAATCCTTAAAAGAGCAAGGCGAAAGTCGCGATGCTAGTGATGCTGACCTTGACGCTGCTCTAGAACGCATTCATCGTTGGAATAATACACAATCAGGTGAAGATCCCGTTGAAATTCGTCACGCATTGCAAACCTGCATGCAAAATCATTTTTCTGTTTTCCGTGAAGGTGAATCGATAGCTGAGGGATTAAAAAAGCTTAACGTTATCCGAGAGAGACTCAACTATGCACGCCTAGAAGATACTTCGACTGAATTTAACACACAGCGTATTGAATGCTTGGAATTGGATAATTTGATGGAAACCGCCTTTTCAACGGCCGTTTCTGCCAATTTCCGTACAGAAAGTCGAGGTGCGCATAGCCGGCTTGATTTCACAGAACGCAATGACATCAACTGGTTATCTCACTCATTATTTTTACCACAGACACAGAGTATGACACGTCGTAAAGTGAATATGAAGCCCAAACTCAGACCCGCATTTCCACCTAAAGTACGTTCTTACTGATGATTGGCATGTTTCGATTTTTAGCATAATAAAAATATAAGAGAGCTGTAAAAATGAAAAAACGCATGACGCTCGAATTTTCAATCTATCGTTATAATCCTGATGTCGATGATAAGCCACGAATGCAAGATTATAGCCTACCCTTCGAAGAAGGCGGGGATATGATGTTGCTCGATGCGCTCATTGCATTAAAAGAAAAAGATCCCACCCTGACTTTTCGTCGATCTTGTCGTGAAGGTGTTTGTGGTTCAGATGGTATGAACATGAATGGCAAAAATTGGTTGGCTTGTATTACACCGGTGTCGAGGCTGATTAAAGCCAATCAAAAAATGGTCATTCGCCCTCTCCCTGGCCTGCCTGTGGTGCGTGATCTCGTAGTTGATATGACCCAATTTTATGCCCAGTATGAAAAAATCAAGCCTTATCTATTAAATGACGGGAAAACCCCGCCTGCCAGAGAACATTTACAATCTCCTGAAGAAAGAGCTAAATTAAACGGCTTATATGAATGTATTTTATGTGCTTGTTGTTCTACTGCTTGCCCTTCATTTTGGTGGAACCCCGATAAATTTGTGGGCCCCGCAGGGTTGTTAGCCGTATATCGTTTTTTAATCGACAGCAGGGATACACAAACGCAAACTCGTTTAGAGGGTTTAGATGATGCATTCAGTGTTTTTCGTTGTCATGGCATTATGAATTGTGTCAGTGTTTGCCCTAAAAGCCTCAACCCAACACGCGCTATCGGGCACATCAAATCCATGTTATTAAAACATGGTGCTTAATTATCAAAATAAAAGCTTTCAGCTTTAAGGATCATCATGCAGAACGGGCTAATGCAGGCTTGGTTGAATTCTTCCTATCTGGCAGGGGCTAATCAATCCTATATAGAACAACTCTACGAAGATTTTTTAATCAATCCCAATTCAGTAGAACAAAGCTGGCGAACTATTTTTAAGCAATTTTCATCCGCCGAAACAGCTATACAATTACATTCAGAAGTTCGTCAACATTGTCGAGATTTAGCAAAAAATAAAGCGAGTTTATTATCTTCATGTAACGGTTTAGATCTCGATTCCAAGCAAATTAAAGTATTTAATCTGATGAATGCTTTTCGCTTCCAAGGCCATCAAAACGCTCATTTAGATCCTCTCGATTTATGGAAGCGCGAACCCGTTCCTGATCTTCATCCAGCCTATCATGATTTAACTGAAAGTGATTTTGAAAACAGTTTCAACATTGGTTTCTTTGCTATTCCAAAAAAAACAATAACATTGACAGATTTATACACTGCATTAAAGAAGACGTATTGCGGCTCAATAGGCGCCGAGTATATGCATACTAATAATACTGAAGAAAGGATCTGGATACAGCAACGCTTCGAACCTATCATGGGAAAGCCTCAATTTAAGGCTGAGGAAAAGCGGCGTTTTTTAAGTGAATTGACCGCTGCCGAGGGATTAGAACGTTATTTAGGGGCCAAATTTCCAGGAGCCAAACGCTTTTCACTCGAGGGCGGAGATGCTTTGGTTATCTTGCTGAAAGAACTGATTCGTCACGCAGGTCAGCAGGGTATGAAAGAAGTCGTTCTGGGTATGGCACACCGTGGTCGTTTGAATGTGTTGATCAATGTATTAGGTAAAATGCCTCAAGATCTTTTTGATGAATTTGCAGGCAAACATAAAAAACATCTCGGCACAGGAGATGTTAAATATCATCAAGGTTTTTCCTCTGATATTGAAACAGAAGGGGGCCTGATTCATTTAGCGTTGGCGTTTAATCCGTCTCATTTGGAAATTGTCAGCCCCGTTGTCATCGGCTCTGTACGAGCGCGTCGTGATCGCCTCAGTGATAAAGCAAGCAATAAAGTATTCCCCGTCACGATCCACGGGGATGCAGCAATCACTGGGCAAGGCGTGGTGCAAGAAACCTTAAATATGTCTCGAGCCCGAGGTTATGAAGTGGGCGGAACAGTGCGCATTGTGATTAACAATCAAATCGGTTTTACCACCTCAAATCCCAAAGATGCCCGCTCCACCGAATATTGCACTGATGTCGCCAAAATGGTACAAGCACCGATTTTTCACGTCAATGCGGATGACCCAGAAGCCGTAGCTTTTGTCGCTCGTTTGGCCCTAGATTTTCGTAACACTTTTAAGCGCGATTTTATGATCGATTTGGTATGCTACCGACGACATGGCCACAATGAAGCGGATGAACCGAGCGCGACTCAACCCGTCATGTACCAAAAAATCAAAAAACATCCAACGACTCGGGAAATCTACGTACAAAAATTAATTCAAGAAAATATCGTTACTCAAGAAGACGCGACCGAAATGGTCAATCATTATCGAGATGCTTTAGATCAGGGTAAAGGAGTGGTGAAGGAATGGCGTCCCATGCAGCCCCATGCTTTTAATTGGCAGCCTTACCTTAATCATGAATGGGATACTCAATACCCTAATACAGTTAAAATGGCCTCTTTAATAGAGTTGGCAAAAAAAATTAGTCGTATCCCTAAAAAAATCGACATGCAATCTCGAGTCGCTAAAATTTATGCAGATCGTGCAGAAATGGCCGTAGGGAAGAAACCCCTCGATTGGGGTGCCGCCGAAACATTAGCCTACGCCACCTTGCTAGATAAAGGTATTTCCATTCGTTTATCCGGTGAAGATTCAGGGCGTGGCACCTTTTTTCATCGGAATGCTGTGATTTATGATCAAAAAAATGGCTCAACATATGTACCTTTAGAAAACATTCACCAAAACCAAGGTGACTTTAAGGTCTGGGATTCGGTTTTATCTGAGGAAGCAGTACTGGCTTTTGAATACGGTTATTCGACAGCGGAACCTCGTACTTTAACTATTTGGGAAGCCCAGTTTGGTGATTTTGCCAATGGTGCTCAAGTAGTTATCGATCAATTTATCGGTTCTGGAGAGCAAAAATGGGGTCGTATGTGTGGTCTTGTGATGTTATTACCACACGGCTATGAAGGACAAGGCCCAGAGCACTCTTCAGCACGTTTAGAACGCTATTTGCAACTTTGTGCTGAGAAAAATATCCAGGTCTGCATTCCTTCTACACCTGCACAGGTTTACCATATGTTGCGTCGTCAATCATTAAGACCTATGAGACGCCCGTTGGTGGTGATGTCCCCGAAATCGTTGCTTCGCCATCCTTTAGCAATTTCATCTCTTAAAGAATTAGCAGAAGGCACTTTTTTGCCGGCCATCGCTGAAATTGATGAGATAAACAGCGATTCTATTAAACGTGTTGTGATCTGTGCCGGAAAAGTGTATTACGATCTGTTAGAACAACGTCGTAAAAATCAGCAAGATAATGTAGCGATTATTCGTATCGAGCAACTGTACCCTTTTCCCCATCAAGCAATAAAAATGCTTTTTGAACCCTATGCGCATGTGCAAGATTTTGTTTGGTGTCAAGAAGAACCTCTGAATCAAGGAGCTTGGTATTGTAGTCAACATCATTTCCGAGAGGTGATCCCTTTTGCTGCTTCCTTACGTTATGCGGGCCGGATGGCCTCAGCCTCTCCCTCTGTGGGTTATCTCTCACTGCATCAAAAACAACAAAAAGATTTGCTTAACGACGCTTTAACCATCGAATAACGCTTTTCTCGTGCAAAATCGTCACTACATAGGAATGAATAATGAATAATACAGATATTCTGGTGCCTGATTTACCTGAGTCTGTGGTAGATGCCATTGTAGCCACTTGGCATAAAAAACCAGGCGAAAGGGTTCAACGCGATGAGGTTTTAGTGGAAATTGAAACTGATAAAGTGGTTTTAGAAGTCCCAGCAAGCACTTCTGGTATCCTCGATTCGATAGCAGAGGATGAAGGCGCTACCGTCGTTTCACGCCAGAAATTGGGTCAAATGCGGCTAGAAAATGTCTGTTCTGAATCTACGTCTCAAAAAATACAGAAAATCATATCGACCGCTGCCAATGAAATAAAATCCAGCGAGAAGCCAGCGTCAGATGTCACTAACAAATCACAAACAATAGAGAATTTAAGCCCAGCTATTCGTCGCCTGATTGCTGAGCATGAGCTTGATGCTCGCCTGATCAAAGCCACGGGCCCGGGGGTACGTATGACTCGTGAAGATGTCGAACAATATTTATCCGATCAAAACGATTCAAAAAAGATCCCATCTCAACCTATCTCCCAGAGCGCGGTTTCTGATATTTCAAAAAATCCCGATTTTTCTGCTGCTTCAGAGCAGATGGGCATACATCGTAGTGAAAAACGTCTCCCCATGACGCGCCTACGTAAAAAAATCTCTGAACGCTTGCTGCAAGCAAAAAATAACACGGCCATGTTAACCACTTTTAACGAAGTGAATATGAAGCCCATCATGGATTTACGTAAAAAATATGGTGAGGCTTTTGAAAAAAGCCATGGCGTGCGTTTAGGCTTGATGTCTTTTTATGTGAAAGCAGTGACAGAAGCCCTAAAACGATATCCTGAAATTAATGCCTCTATTGATGACGCTGATATTGTGTATCACCATTATTTTGATATAAGTATTGCGGTTTCTACACCACGTGGTCTTGTCACACCTGTTCTGCGTGATGCGGATACCTTAAGCATGGCGGATATTGAAAAACAGGTTAAGTCTTTGGCCCTGAAAGGGCGTGACGGTAAGCTCAAGGTTGAAGAATTAACTGGGGGGAATTTTACTATTACTAATGGAGGGGTTTTTGGTTCACTCATGTCCACCCCCATCATTAATCCTCCTCAAAGTGCCATTTTGGGCATGCATACCATTCAGGAGCGCCCAATGGCGGTTAAAGGTCAGGTTGTGATCCTACCAATGATGTATTTAGCGCTCTCGTATGACCATCGTTTAGTGGATGGTCGCGAATCTATAGGTTATTTAGTAACCATCAAATACATGCTTGAGGATCCCGTACGTTTATTGCTTGATCTATAAAACATAGGGCTGAAACAGCCCCGTTTAGCCTTACTCAATATTTCCTTTAGAATTAAAATCTGAGGAATGGCTATACCTTTAGCACGCCTCATTAATACTGTACTCTACATGAGATAACATAATGAATTTACATGAATATCAAGCAAAAGAATTATTTGCTCGACGTGGCTTACCTGTTCCAAAAGGGTATGTCTGCCGCTCAGCGGATGAAGCAGAAAAAGCGACCATAAAGCTTGGCGGAAATCTTTGGGTCGCAAAATGTCAAGTGCATGCAGGAGGCAGAGGGAAATCTGGGGGGGTCAAATTATGTAACAACCCGCGAGATGTCAGCGATTTTGCCGAGCAGTGGTTAGGTAAAAATCTGGTGACCTACCAAACCAATCTGCAAGGTCAACCTGTTCATCACGTTTTGGTAGAGGCTGCAACAGATATTGGTCAAGAATTATATCTTGGCGCTGTGATAGATCGGAGTTCAAGCCGTGTCGTTTTTATCGCCTCTGCCGAAGGAGGTGTTAAGATTGAAAAAGTCGCAGAAAAAACCCCGCATCTCATTCACAAAGTGACGATTGATCCTTTAACGGGACCACAGCCTTTCCAAGGGCGTGAACTGGCGTTTAAATTGGGATTAACTGGTAAAAAAATCAGCCAATTCAGTCAAATTTTCATGAATTTAGCAAAATTGTTTTTAGAATGTGATTTAGCACTACTAGAAATTAACCCTTTGGTCATCACAAAAACGGCAGAACTTATTTGCTTAGATGCAAAATTGACTGTAGATGGTAACGCCCTATATCGGCAACCTGAATTACGTCAGATGCATGATGTCACGCAAGAAGATGCCCGTGAAGCGCACGCAGCGCAATTTGAATTAAATTATGTGGCGTTAGAGGGCAATATCGGGTGCATGGTTAATGGCGCTGGCCTTGCTATGGGTACAATGGATATGGTGAAACTGTATGGTGGTGCTGAACCTGCTAATTTTTTGGATGTTGGCGGAAGAGCCACCAAGGAACGTATCACAGAGGCTTTTAAAATTATTTTGTCTGACGAAAAAATAAAAGCGATTTTAGTTAATATTTTTGGGGGGATTGTACGCTGCGATTTAATTGCAGATGGCATTATTGCTGCCGTTGCAGAAGTGGGTATGCAAATCCCTGTCGTCGTCCGTCTTGAAGGTAACAATGCTACACTAGGGGCTAAAAAATTGTCTGACAGTGACCTTAATATTATTACCGAAAACAGTTTAATCGATGCAGCAAAGCAAATTGCTGCAGCAGTAAAGGAAAAATAATGTCTATTTTAGTGGATAAAAACACCAAAGTTATTTGCCAAGGTTTTACCGGCAGCCAAGGCACTTTCCATTCAGAACACGCCATCTCTTATGGAACTCAAATGGTTGGGGGCGTCACTCCAGGTAAAGGGGGAACCACCCATTTAGGCTTACCTGTATTTAATACAGTTAAAGAAGCAGTTTTGAAAACTGGGGCGACGGCTTCTGTTATTTATGTGCCAGCGCCTTTTTGCAAAGATTCTATTCTGGAAGCCATCGATGCGGGCATAACTCTAATTGTTTGCATTACGGAAGGCATTCCGACGTTAGACATGCTAATCGTCAAAGAGAAACTCAAGCAAAGCCATGTAAGAATGATAGGCCCGAATTGCCCTGGGATTATTACACCTGGCACCTGTAAAATTGGCATTATGCCTGGTCATATTCATCTTCCAGGCAAGGTTGGCATTGTATCACGCTCAGGCACATTAACTTATGAAGCTGTCAAACAAACCACCGATGTTGGTTTAGGTCAATCGACCTGTGTGGGTATTGGAGGAGACCCTATTTCAGGGTCTCATTTCATTGATATTTTCACGTTGTTTGAACAAGATCCTCAAACAGAAGCAGTTGTCATGATAGGTGAAATTGGTGGAAACGCAGAAGAAGAAACCGCAGATTACATTAAAAATACGTCATTTAAAAAACCGGTTGTGGCTTATATCGCAGGAGTGACAGCGCCAAAAGGAAAGCGTATGGGACACGCGGGTGCAATCATTTCAGGAGGACGAGGGAATGCGGAAGAAAAATTTTTAGCTCTAGAAGCAGCGGGAGTAAAAACGGTCCACAGCCTGACCGATATTGGCAAAGCGGTGATCAACATTTTATCATAATTGATTAAGAAAATACTAATATAACGCGTGAGCAACGCGTTAATTGATCGATTAAAAATGAAATCAATATTAGCCTGAATTCATCCCCGCCTCTTTCTATCAAAAATTTTTTTCGACTCAACCTTATTATAAAAATTCTTTTTTATTTTTAATATAATTTTTTATCAGAGATAAATTAAAAATAAACCGTTTTAACTAAAGCTGCTTATTAATTTTATTTAAAATATTTATAGATTAGAGAGAATCACGCCTCATCCCCAAAAGACATAATTCCCCCTTCAGAACCATTTTATCTTCTGTCTGCTTAAAAATTACATTTCTTTTTCTTCATGTTTTTACTCTTAACGCAACACAACCTCACACTTTAATCAGGTAATGATATTGATTCATCACAATCAGCTACATCACAAACAACTTATAAAAAATAACATGGTGAAAAATTTAACTTTTTGGTATTACCTTCTTTTGTAAAAAGATTGGAAAACTGTCTCTTTTAACTACATTAATCTTCTGTGGAGGAGGTGGAGATGGGTAAGGATGGGATATATGCTCATCCTATTGGCACAAAATCAACATTAAGTGCTCAAATTAATCCTGATACACAACCTGAGATCTGGGAACAAATTTTTGTTGAGGATTACTTAAACCAAACTGAAATCAAAAAAAATGCATCAACAGAGACATAAAGATTAAGGTGTTAATATACTGGTCATCGACGGTGGAGATATATCTGATGTTCTAGAGATGGGCAAAAAAAATCAATGAAATCAATCCATCGACCACTGTAGAAAATCAGAAGTTTAGGCATGGCGCAGCACTAGTGTTGATGACTGTAGGCAATAAAACAGGTGATTTTGCTGGAGAAGTAGCATCTGAAAGTCAGGTTTTTATGTAAATCATAGATCTAAGAATGTAAATAAAAAACAGCATAAATTTTGGGGCGCTGCTGTTAAATAACAACATAAAAATCATTAATCACAGTTATCATGTTAAGAATTCTGAATATGGGAAGCGAATAGTTAAAGACAAAAATAAAGTTTTTTGAAGATCTAAAAATTAGTCACGCCCGCCACATTTTATACATTTGATCCTCTAGAAATAATGACTCTATTAGTCGTCATCCCTACATAGTTAAACTACCTTATTTGTATACAGAGATTAAAAGAGGTTAGATCACGGTAAAGCTGGAGTGGATCTCTTTGGAAACATAGACGTCGGTTCTGTAAAATATAATGACGTAAAATTTTTTGTATTGTGGCTCATATGAAGCTTTTGACGAGAGGTGACATTTATTCCGATACGAGACTTGGCACGCCTACTGTTTCAGGGATAGCCGGATTAGTTTCGGGAAAATACGCTTGGATGACTGTCAATAATCTGCGTCAAACAATCTTAACTAGCAGGCTCTAATTTTGATATAAAACTCAGTAAAGATACAGGTTTGAGAGTACTAAATGCAGCCAAAGCTAGTACTAAATGCAGCCAAAGCTATTCATGGCCAAACTCGATTTGATAAAAGATTAACCGACCTCAATGGAGCATCTGAAGCCGCAAAAACGCTTTTGTGGCAAATATGAACGAAAAACTTAATGGTTGTAATGATAGCAGCGTTTATAAACAATATGATTTACATTCAAACTATACTTTCAGTAATAGCATGCAAGGTGATGCAGGTGTAATACAACCAGGTTCTGGACCATTGTTTTTAACAAGGTCAAATACCTATACAGGAAACACTGATATAAAAAAACGAATTATTTCTTTATGACTTCGCAAGCCTAAATTTACAAGTGACTCGTCATCTAATAACTGTTTAGATCAGCCAAACAGGAAAAATCAATGCTGATATTAATAATACAGGAGACACCTGAGTTGCTTTGAAAAACAAAATGATTCACAACAATATCTATTACAAGTCGCGCACTATAGAAGGTAATGTCGCTTTTAATGATAGTTTTACTTTAATCAATAACATTGGGAGCAGATTACATGTGGTTGACAAGGTATCATTAGACAACACTAAAATTAAGGTGCTGCTTGTTAAAGATGATAAGAAAAACTACATTTGATGAAAATATGATGCATTATATGCGGTGCATGGTATCGATGGAGCATTTTCTTCATCGGTGGACGACATTGATGAAAAAGGCTAAGAACTTAAGTGGTATGAGTTTAAAATTGATAAAGATTATACGATAGATAAATTCATTTATATCACAGTAAAAGCTAAAAACTCAGAAAATACTCTTAAAAGATCAAGACAATCCCTCATAGGTTAAGATAAAACTTACAATAACGTTACACAATCTATAGAAAAGGCATGGGAGATCAATCTACAAATAGGCTAGTGATGGTAAAGCAATCTCTCGAATTACAAAAAATCTAACCATATCAAATACCGAAAAACTCGAGCCATGCTCGATAGCCGTTCATGGTCAGCTCTATTCCTCAGATTTAGCGTTGAGTTTTCAGCAATTAACGATGATTAACCAGGTTTTAGGCAATAGTTTAAATAAAATCACGCAAAATTCATCCGGCTCTATCATGTGGTTTGACTTTTACGGATAAAAATAGAACTACAACAAACGGGCTTTAAGACCGGAAACCCCATTTTTAGGCCGGTCAATGGGGCACACCGCATCAATGATAATTGGGATAGAGGGGTGTACCGTGTTGGCTGAGAATGAGCAAGCCAGTTTTGGTCGTTGGGGTGGGCAGTCTACATCACGTAATATCGGCGTGTCTGTCTATAGTCGATATGGTCAAAGCCAAGCTTGGTATACCGCATGGCGTTTATGTTGGGCCTCTATCAAAAATAAAATTGAACGTAAAATTTCAAACAATGATGAAAAAAATGATCGATGCAAAACATAAAGATAACCTATGGTAGTGTATCTAGAAACGGGCGATGTTATGCATCGAAAGCAAGCTCGCATCATCCCCTTCGTTAGTTTAGCCTATGACCGGACCTCGAGGCGCTTTTACAGAAAAAGGCGTCGAGGCTGCCTTTACTCTAAAAATCAATGCAGCAAGTTACGAACAAAATTCTGGCTTACTAGTTATCCGCTTTGCTTACTTTTTTGACCGAACCGCGGGGCAAGCTGAATCCAGGCCTTACGGGCTTTATCAACAGAACTTAAAAACAGACGATGTAAATTATAAAGAGACATTTATCGGTTTCCCTTCTGTACATCATTGAGTCAAATGGATCGACTTACCCAAACACTCTGGCTGGATAGGGATTAGCTTAAATACTTAATCCACCCCTGTTTCAGCTAGAAAGTAGATTACAACGTACAGATGATGGGAGGTTATGAAAAAATCAATCATCTATTGAATTAAGGTTTTTGTATCAACTTTATCTAATACGCACTAAAACAGAGATGTTCAATTATCTACCAATTAGGTCATTTGATTAAAATATAAAAGATATCAATCTCTTGAAATAAATGAAAACTGCTGACGCCCGCTCTAGAGCGGTTTTCATTTTTTATAACATATATTCAGGATGCTATTTTTTTTTTATATGGCTATAATCCGCTAGTAAGTTAACTAGACAGTCGCTGCTTCTTTTGATGTTTATTAAAAAAACAAAAAATAGAGGGAGAGGAAAGTCCGGGCTCCATAGAGCAAAGTGCCAGGTAATGCCTGGGAGGCGTGAGCCTATGACAAGTGCAGCAGAGAGCAAACCGCCGATGGCCTAAAATATGAGGATCAGGTAAGGGTGAAAGGGTGTGGTAAGAGCACACCGCGCGTTTGGTAACAAGCGTGGCAAGGTAAACTCCACTCGGAGCAAGACCAAATAGGGGTTCACATAGTGCGGCTCGTACTGAACTCGGGTAGGTTGCTTGAGCCATCAAGAGATTGCTGGCCTAGATGAATGACTGTCCACGACAAAACCCGGCTTATCGGTTAACTTACTTTTAAAAAATTATATCTCAGCAAAGTCTAATTGATCACTGCAATTCCTTTTTTAGTAGATGGTTAAAACAATCTTAAAATAATGTATTAGCGACATCTAACCAATCTTCTTTAAATTTTTGGCGTTTATTGTCTATAGAAATACACTCAGAAATAGGAGCATGCCGCATTTTGCTATTCTGAACGCCTACGCAGCAACTCAATATTGCCTTGTGATCAGTTTTGACTAATAATTCCACTGCGTAAGTGCCCATTCTAGAAGCCAGGATGCGATCGTAAGCAACAGGGGCTCCACCTCTTTGTATATGCCCCAATACTGTTGGCCTAGTTTCTCTTTTAGTCTCCTTTTCAATATATTGAGATAATTCATTAATATCACAAATACGCTCTGTGATAGTGATGATTGCGTGTTTTTTACCTTTGGCAATACCTGCTTTAATTTCTGTGATCAATTCTTTACGATCAAAGGGGACTTCTGGTACCACAATAAATTCGCATCCCCCTGCGATAGCCGCGGCTAAAGTCAAATCACCACAATGACGCCCCATGACTTCAACAATAGAAATACGTTGATGTGAAGAGGATGTATCACGTAAGCGGTCAATTGCTTCGACTACTGTCTGCAACGCAGTAAAAAAGCCAATGCTATAATCTGTGCCTGCCACATCATTATCAATAGTTCCAGGTAAACCGATACAATGGATACCACCTTCTTTTGCTAGCAACTGGGCCCCTGCGTACGACCCATCTCCCCCAATTACTACCAACGCATTAATCCCATGTGAGTTTATATTTTTGATGGCCCTTGCTCGATTTTCTTTTTGAGTAAACTCAGGGAAACGGGCAGAACCAAGAATTGTGCCACCTCGATTAATAACATCGGATACGCTATAACGATTGAGTTGTTGTATCTGATTATCATACAAACCTTGATATCCGTCGTAGATACCAAAAACTTCTTTATTTTTAAATAAAGTAGAACGGACAACACCTCGTATTGCGGCGTTCATACCTGGTGCATCCCCCCCACTGGTTAATACTCCTATTCTTTTAAGCATAGTTCTCTCATTCTTTAGATATAATGAATCATTCAATGATACTAAAATATTCAGTTTGAGGAGAAAAAATATATCAATTTAGTTTATTTAACACGAGATACATATTCACCAGAACGCGTATCTACTTTGATAATTTCACCGATTTGTACAAATAAGGGCACTTTAACGACAGCACCTGTGGTTAAAGTCGCTGGTTTCCCCCCTGTACCAGCCGTATCGCCTTTCAAACCTGGATTGGTGTCAACAATTTGAAGCTCCACAAAATTAGGGGGCGTCACAGAAATTGGTTGTCCGTTCCACAATGTCAAAATACATTCGGCCTGTTCGACCAACCATTTCGCACTTTCACCTATTGCTTTCACATCCGCTACCAATTGTTCAAAGGTGTCATTATTCATAAAATGCCAAAAATCACCGTCATTATAGAGATAAATTAAATTTATATCGACGATATCTGCACCTTCAACGCTATCTGTTGATTTAAAGGTTTTTTCGAGTAATTTTCCTGAAATTAATTTTCGAATACGAGTTCGAACAAACGCCTGACCTTTGCCTGGTTTAACAAATTCACTCTCGATGATAGAACAGGGTTCACCGTCTAACATGATTTTAAGACTCGAACGAAATTCGTTGCTAGAATAAGTGCCCATCTATGATCCTTTTGAAACGGATAATTTAAAATTAAAAATGAAAAATATGGTCACTAAAACTCACCCGACCAGAGAAGACTGGTTACAAGAACTTGGCAATGTTATCACTGATTCTCTCGCATTATTGTCTTTTTTAAAGCTGGATAAAAACACAAAATTCAAACAAGGCACCGAAGCTCGTGCTTTATTTCCGTTGCGTGTGCCTGTCGCGTTCGCACAGAGAATGACGCCTGGAGATCCCAAAGATCCCCTCTTATTACAGGTAATGACGTTATCTGATGAATTCGTTCACACCTCTGGTTTTAGTGTCGATCCTTTATACGAACAAAATACGGTTTTGCCTGGCCTACTTCATAAATATCATAATCGCGTATTGATGTTGATTAAAGGAGGTTGTGCAGTTCACTGCCGTTATTGCTTTCGCCGTCATTTTCCTTATCAAAATCACAAGGGCTCTCAAGTCAACAGAGAGCAGGTGTTCAATTATATTAGAAAACACACTGAATTAGATGAAGTGATCTTTTCGGGGGGCGATCCTTTAATGGCCAAAGATCCTGAATTGGCTTCTTTAATCACCGTTTTAGAATCCATTCCACATATTAAGCGGCTCCGTATTCATACCCGATTACCTATCGTGATCCCTTCTCGCATTACAGCAAGACTGTGTGAATCTTTTTCAAATTCTTCTTTGCAAATATTGATGGTGACCCATATTAATCATCCCAATGAAATGGATCAGGCCGTTTATAACAGTATGTACCGCCTAAAATGGGCGGGCGTGACCTTGCTCAATCAAACCGTTTTATTAAAAGACGTGAATAATAACGCCAAAATATTGGCTCAGCTAAGCAATAGATTATTTAACGCAGGAATTTTACCTTATTATCTACATTTGCTAGATAAGGTGCATGGTGCCGCGCATTTTATGGTGGAGGAACACGAAGCGCGACAAATTATGAAGGCACTTTTAGGTCAAGTATCAGGTTATTTGGTGCCGAGACTTACTAGAGAAATCGCTGGTCAGGCTAGTAAAATACCAATTGATTTTTAATCATTATCATATTCTGTGCCGTAAGAGAGCGTGGGTTACGAAAAATCTAACACAGGTGATTTTGGAAAACAAAAAAGTTAAGTGCGCTCCATACAAGCTTTTAACGTATTTTGCAACAAGCTGGCCACCGTCATGGGGCCGACTCCGCCAGGAACAGGCGTAATCCATGCCGCTCTTGTCACAGCAATATCAAATTCTACATCTCCTACCACTTGACCATTTTGCAATCTGTTAATACCGACATCTATCACAATCGCGCCGGGTTTTATCCATGTTCCAGGGATAAAAGAGGGCTTTCCCACTGCTACCACCAGTAAATCCGCATTTTCAACATGTTGCTGGAGATGTTGAGTGAATCTATGTGCAACTGTGGTGGTACAACCGGCCAGCAACAATTCTAAGCTCATCGGCCGCCCAACAATGTTAGAGGCACCCACGACCGAGGCATTTAAGCCACAAGGATCAAGATTATAGCGCGCTAGTAAGGTCATGATGCCTAGAGGTGTGCAGGGCCGTAATTTCGGTATCCTTTGACATAAAGAGCCAATGTTATAAGGATGAAACCCATCGACATCTTTATCGGGGCGTATCTGTTCTAACATGTTCGCGCTATTAAAGCGTTCCGGTAGAGGCAACTGAACCAAGATGCCATCTATCTCAGGATCTTGATTAATCTGCTTTATTAAAGACACTAGTTCTGCTTTAGAGGTTGTTTCTAGCAACGGATAACAATGAGAAACAAACCCAACTTCTTCACAGGCCTTACGTTTATTTGCCACATAAATCTGAGAAGCGCTATTTTCGCCTATTAATATCACTGCCAGACCAGGGGCACGTTTCCCTTGTTTTAGGCGTTTTTGTACGCCATCAGCGACTTCATTTTTAATTTGCTGCGCGATGGCTTTACCATCCATAATTTTGGCTGACATGTCGAGAGACTCAGTATGTTACAACTTGATGATCGGATAAATTAATAAAAATAAAGCGGCAACTTTCGTAAAAAATCGGATAAAGCTCGATAATTCGCCGGTATATTCTTAGATAATAAAGGCAAATTTGCTCTTTGTGCTAACTCAGGCGGTAAGTCCAGTCTCAATTTTAGAATAGACTCTATCTTGTCTTTAAATTTTGCAGGATGAGCTGTCCCAAGGAATATGCCGGATTCTCCTGCTTGAAGCTGATCACGTAACACACGATAAGCTACGGCTGCATGGGGTTCAGAAAGACAGCCTAATTCATTGAGTTCTAATAAGCTCTTTTCAGTCGTTTTGTCGTTCACCACGCCATATCCTAATTCTTTCCATGACTTCTTTTTACAGCGGAATAAGGCTTCAATTCTTGGCCAGTTATTCGGTTCACTGACATCCATTGCGTTCGATAAAGTGGCTTTTGTTTTTCCAGGACGCCATTGTCCCTCTATCAAAAAACGAGGGACGGTATCATTAACATTAGTCGAGGCAATAAATCGTTTGACTGGTAACCCCAAGGATTTTGCTAATAAACCAGCGGTCAAATTTCCAAAATTACCACTTGGCACAGAGATCACCAGCTCGCTACGCTGGTTAGCAGGGATTTGAGCCACGGCTTCAAAATAATAACAAATCTGGGCAAGAAGACGGCTGATATTAATCGAATTTGCAGAGTTGAGCTGAAGGGTTTTTCTTAAAGAAGTTTCTTCAAATGCCTGTTTCACCATGGATTGGCATACATCAAAATCTCCCTCAATCGCGAGGGTATGAATATTTTGTCCTAACGTACAGAATAGCTTTTCTTGAAGCGGGCTTATCTTTCCACGAGGATACAGGATTACCACCTGGATATTTTTCAACCCTAAAAAGGCGTTTGCCACTGCAGCGCCGGTATCTCCCGAGGTGGCTGTTAAAATAGTCATCGGATCGTTTTGACCCACTATCGACAGTATTTGCGCCATCAATCGCGCGCCAAAATCTTTAAAAGCCAAGGTCGGGCCGTGAAATAATTCTAATAGAGCGATTTTGTCATCTATGCGCACAAGTGGCGCAGGGAAAGAAAACGCGGCTTTGATGGCCTGAGCCAAGGTGTTTTGAGAAATTTCATCGCCAATAAAGACGGATAAAATAGGGAGGCTCCGAGTAATAAAATCTTGCTCGAGCAACGTGGCTACTTCTTTTTGGCTGAATTCGGGTAATGCGACCGGAAAAAACAACCCCTGCTGTTTCCCTAAACCTCGCTGTACTGCCTCCGTAAAGGTGACTTGTTCATTCTGATCTTTCAGATTATAAAATTTCATTGTGTTTTTATCCTACTGATCGTGCACCCAGGCTATCTAGGCGACAGATATGTACAAAACCTTTGTCGTTCTCTAAATAATGATGCTGGAGCCAGTCTGAGATGCTCGTGGCGGTTTTTAGGTTGCGACAAACGCTAAACAGAGTGGGGCCGGATCCAGAAATACCAGTTGCTAATGCGCCCATTTCTTTCGCTTTTTGACGAGCAGTTAAAAAAAAAGGTAACATGGGTAACCGATAGGGTTCTGCAATGACATCTTTCATTAATTCTGCCGCTAAATCAGGATGTTGGCTGTAACATGCATGAATAAAACCAGCCAAATAACGCCCGTGATTCACACAATCGCGTTTGGAATAGTAGGCGGGCAACACATTTCTAGCTTTGGCCGTCGAAATTTTAATGCCTGGATAAGCGAGGACCCAAAGCCAATCAGAAAAAAGGGGGACGCTATGGCTAATTCTGCTTTGTGTGTCTAATATGAACTGTAGACCGCCTAAATAACATGGCGACACATTATCATAATGAACACTGCCTGAAATCAGACCTTCCATTTCCCCCATTAAATAAAGCAACGCGTTTTGATCCAAGGGATGCGCACAATATTCATTCATGGCCACCAAGGCCGCAACCACAGAACACGCGCTGGACCCTAATCCTGACCCCACGGGCATATTTTTCTCTAACCGCATTTGCACCGGCACATCTTTTCCTATTTTTTGGCAAAAATTTTTCCAGCACCGAAAAACGATGTTTTTTTTTGGCTCTTTAGGTAATTTACCGGAAAAAGGTCCTTTGATCTCTAGATCAAACTGTTCTGCCGGGGCGATGCTTACACAATCACCGAGTAAGGTGCCGTCAATAGGCGATATCGCCATTCCTAATACATCAAAACCCACACCCAAATTACCAATGGATGCGGGTGCAAAAAATTTCAGCATATTTTAAACGTCCTGCTTCCAAGATAAGGCCCGTAACAGATCCGCAAAAACCCCCGCGGCCGTAACATCATTACCAGCGCCATATCCTCGTAACACCAAAGGCAAGGGTTGATAGTAACGACTATAAAATGCAAGTGCATTTTCTCCATCTTTAATTTTATAGAGAGGATCATGGCTGGAAACCGCTTCTATGCGTACTTTACAGATTTTATTTTCAATTAATCCAACATAGCGTAAAACCTTTTTTTTTGACTTGGCGGATGATGCTTTTTTTTTAAAATCCGCATCTAATGAAGGTAAACGTTTCAAAAAGGTATCAACATCCCCTGAGATATCAAAGTTGTCGGGCAACACCGACTGAACCTCAATATCGCCTAGCTCAAGCTGGTAACCCGCTTCCCGTGCTAAAATTAAAAGCTTACGAGCTACATCCATCCCCGATAAATCTTCTCGAGGATCCGGCTCCGTATAACCTTTATGTTTTGCGTCAAGTGTCGCTTCTGAAAGGGTGATGCCTTCATCGAGCTTCCCAAAAATAAAAGAAAGAGAGCCTGATAAAATACCAGAAAACTGGATCAGCTCATCGCCGGCATTGAGCAAATTTTGCAAATTTTCAATTACAGGTAGCCCCGCGCCGACATTGGTATCATATAAAAATTTGCGACAAGATTGAGCAGCTGCCTTTCTCAATTCATTATAGTAGGCCATAGAATCCGTATTGGCTTTTTTATTGGGTGTGACGACATGAAAACCGTTTGAAAGCAATGTCACGTATTGGTTTGCTATGAGTGTGCTGGAAGTGCAATCTACGATGACAGGATTCAATAAACATTGCTCTTTAACCCAATACATCAGCTGATTGAAGTCAGATGAAGTGTCAGCTTGTGCTAATTGCTCCCGCCAATCGTTCAAATCAATACCATGCAAATGCATTAACATGACTTTTGAATCGATAATCCCATAGACACGTAAATCAATCTTTTTGTGCTTAAGCCAAGATTGCTGACGACGAATCTGTTCTATTAATGCACTACCCACTCCACCGACACCAACAATAAAAACTTCCATGACTTGATCGGTATGAAAAAGCATTTGGTGACACACTCTGGCAGCGGTGGTCGACACCTCGTTTTTGACCACAGCAGAAATAGAACGTTCAGAAAAGCCCTGAGAAATCGTAATAATATTAATATTCGCTCTTGCTAAAGCCGAAAAGAAACGCGCGGAAATGCCTCGCGAGGTTCGCATGCTATCTCTAATGACAGAAATGATAGCCAGATCTTCCATGAGGTCTAAAGCATCGAGAATGCCTTCTTTTAATTCTAAATAGAATTCTTTTTCTAAGGCCAGGCGTGCATGCAATAATTTGTTACCCGCAATACAAAAACTGATGCTGTATTCAGAAGAAGATTGAGTGATCAAAATAACGGAGATCCCCTTACGCGACATCACTGAAAATATTCTGGCGGTAATATCGGTCATGCCTTTCATCCCAGGCCCAGATACGTTAATCATCGCGACATGATGGAGATTGGTAATGCCTTTAACAGGATATTCAGTATCACTGACTTGTTGATGGCTGATTAGGGTACCAGGGGCTTGAGGATTTCGCGTATTTTTAATGAAGCAAGGAATTTTAAATTGAGCAATCGGGGCAATTGTACGTGGATGTAATACATCCGCACCAAAATAAGAGAATTCCATGGCTTCTTGATAGGACATCGATTTCAACAGTTTTGCATTTGGAACTAAACGGGGATCACAAGTATACACCCCATCCACATCCGTCCAAATTTCGCAAAAATCTGCTTTTAAGCATGCGGCTAACACTGCGGCAGAATAATCTGAACCATTGCGACCCAACACAACACATTCTCCCTTCTCATTCCCCGCAGTAAAACCGGCCATAAAAATTAAATGATCTTTCGGTATCGCCATGTGAGAGATGCGTAAAGAGGATTTTGCAATATCAACAGTAGATTCAAGATAATCCCCGTAAGCCAAAATTTTTTCTACAGGATTAATGACAGTAATAGACGCCTCTTTTGTCTGAAAAATCGCGGCCATAATATAAATAGAGAGTTTTTCACCGAGGCAGACAATAGAGGCCTTCACGCTATCAGGACACAATCCAAGCAAAGCGATTCCATCTAATTTTTGTTGAATCAGATTCCATTCAGCTTGTAGCATTTTTTTAAGTAGATCGTAAGGCAATAAAGGATAAGCCGCGTATAGCCCCTGTAAAAGATCAAAAAAAATGCTTTTGGCAGATTTTAAATATTGAGAGACATCTTGACCAGCAAAGGCCATTTCAATCATGGTCAAAAGATGATCAGTGATTTTAGCGGGCGCAGAAAGCACCACCGCCACTTGGCAATGAACACGGTTACATTCGATAATATCCGCCACGCGTAAAAATTGCGCCGCATTTGCTACTGAGGTTCCACCAAATTTTAGAACACGCATCTTTTATCTTCTTATTTATTTTGAAAGAAACGCATGATGCCAGATTTCATGGATTCTTCAAGATGCGACATTTTTCTATAAATGTATATGTGAGATAAAAATACGAATCTCAAAATAAAATTGTCTATTAAAAAGCAAAATGAAATAAAAATTAATTATAAAAATAACGTAATTAAATTAATTAAAAATATAAGTTACTACTTTAAATATTTGATATAAAAAGTTTTGGTTATTTAACATTAAATATGTTAAATCGATTAAAAATACAAAATTATTTTTTTAATATGAATATTTTATATATTTCGATATATATAATGTTATTATAATATGTGTACTTTTAAATAAGTTATTGAATACACAAAAGAGCTTAATCTCATGTATTTTAAAAATCTATTTAAAATTTAGTTTTCATTCATAAATGATAATATTTTTAAATAAAAAATATATTTAATCATTTTAGTAAAAGTAATAAATTTATTTTCTTAGGAAGCAAAGAATGGTTACATTCTTATGGCTATTTTTAGCATGCAAAATTTTAAGTAAAAATGTACTGGAATTGCAAATTTTGATAGTAGAGGATGAACTCGTCACTCGTCATACATTAAAAAGTATTGTTGAAATCAGAAGGCTGTCTTGTTTACGAAGCAAGTGATGAGGAATAAATGCAAGTGGTTTTATAAAAAGAAAATATCAACTTGATTATTATGGATATCAATCTACCCGGTAAAAATGCTCTTCTTCTATCTCGAGAAATTCGTGAACAAAAAAAATGGGGCGTTAATCTTTCTTACGGGGCGTGCTAATGAAGTCGATAAAATTTTAAGCTTGGCAATTGATACGGACGAATACATCACCAAACCTTTCAATGCGAGAGAATTAACTATTCTAGCTCGTAATCTACTTTCGCGCACTATACTCATCATGCACCCAGAAAAAACTCAATAGATTGCAAGGTATCTCTTTAATGGTTTGAAACTAGAGATTAACAGTCGTTCTCTGATTAATCCTCAAGGAAAGATGCATAAATTGCCACGTCATAAATTTAGAGTGCTCCTGTATTTTCACAAAAATACAGGCAAAATGCATTCACGTGAAACCCTACGTAAAAATGACAGGGTGTGAACTGAAATTAAACAATCGCACTGTGGATGTGACGATTCGCCGTATACGTAAGTATTTTGATCTCTCTTTTGATAGAATAGAAATCATCGCTACCATTTATGGTGAAGAATATCATTTTTGCAATTTATCACTTATATAGAGATGATTGCAAACTCTTCTGATAAACGCTTAAACAAAACCTAAAGTAATAAATAATTTATTTTAATATGAAAATATTTTTAATATGAGTATGCATACCCGCCCTCAGCCCCCTGAAAATCAGGAGCAACTTTTGCTTCGAGCTCAGAGGATATCAGGTTCCTCTTTAGGGGAATTAGCCTGCCTGGCTAAATGGCCGGTCCCACCTGATTTAAAAAAGGATAAGGGTTGGGTAGGTTTATTGCTGGAATATTATTTAGGGGCACGAGCAGGCAGTAAAGCTGAGCAGGATTTTGCAGATATAGGGGTTGAGCTCAAAACTATTCCTATTGATTTTAAAGGACAGCCTTTAGAGGCGACTTTTGTATGTTACGCCCGTTTAACTCAAAATACAGGGATTATTTGGGAAAATAGTCATGTACGAAAAAAGTTAGTAAAAGTTTTATGGGTACCTATAGAGGGTGAGCGACAGATCCCGCTCACCCAAAGGCGTGTCGGTACCCCCTTTTTTTGGAGCCCGAATCTTGATGAAGACAAAGCACTACAACAAGATTGGGAAGAGCTAATGGAGCGAATTACTATGGGGCAAATTAATCATATCAGTGCCCACCATGGTGAAGTGTTACAACTACGTCCAAAAGCCGCGAATAGTCGTATTTTAACCGCCGCAACAGGAGAAATCGGACAACCTATAATGACTTTACCAAGAGGGTTTTATTTAAAAAAAACCTTTACTACCGCTATATTAGCGCGATATTTTGTCTTATAAGCAAGTTAGAAATAAAAGATTTCTGATTTTTTGAATATGCATCTAATGTTTTTAACAATAAAGCCACAGTTAACTTGATTAACAAGGTCTCATCAACAGATCTGGCTTTAGAAGATCTAGTCGCGTGCACTATATTTAGTGATTTTTGTGAGTTCTCTAACATAAAGAATGAAAAAAGAATTCATGGATATCTTACAGGCTATAATTGGTGAGAAATATAAAATAGGAAATGCTGAATTAAAAATTATAGAATGCTTTATCAATGAAGACAATAAAAACAAAAAATGATTATTAAATTTTAATTGCATGACAATAAAAAGAATACATCTATTCGAGGATGTGTATTTTTACAAAAATCAGTTAAAGATAAAAATAGTAATTTTATATAATGTAAATTAACCATCCACGATAATAAATTTTTAAATCAACAAAATAGTTTTATAGATTTGTTAAAAATTTATTTAAAAAATTTTGGCGATAAGACAATAATTCACCTTATTAATCAGAAAAGATAATTAGTAGAATAAGAAATCAGCAATTTCTTTAACAATAAAATGCAAGATGATATAGAAAAAAAACGCAAAATCTATCATTACAAAACTAACTGCAGAAAACAACAATCTAAAAAATTAAAGAAAATACATTAGAGAGTGAGAACAAATTTAACACTCTAATAAATGCATTGAAAGGTGAACGAGCTAAATTAGCGAAATATGTAAAATTTTACTAAGAATTTAATAAGGAGGTACTTAAAAATAGGGCAAAAATTCAAGCAGATTCAAACAAAGAATTATCAAAATTAAGTCAAAGAATGGACTTTCTGTTGAAACAATTTAATAACTTTAAAAATCTCCAGAAAAAACAGTTTCTTCTCTCGTACAGAGTCTAATTGAAAATTAACTTCAAATGAAATTTTGAGTGATTTAGAAATGCAAGATAAATTAGATTTTGCATCATCTATTTTCATGAGAATAATAAAAAAAGAATGTAGATATATTTTAAATGAAATTAAAAATATAACGAATCAACTCTTAAAGTTAAACAATCATCAGAAACTAATTGATCAAACCACAAACTTATTAAATTTAAAAGCGTATATAAACATCTTATCTGCTCCGGTTAAAAAACAAGCGGGCAACACAGAAAAACACATTACCCCTCTACTAACAGAAAAAATTCATTTAAATATTAAAAACGCAACATTACTTAAAGATCTTAGTGTTCAAGCATTTAAGATGAGAGATCTTGTAGAATACGTCGATCAGATGCATGTTTGAAAATTTTGCGGAGTTTGAGTTTTAATGAAATCGAAGAAAAAAATAAGGGGCGATTAGAGATCTCTCAAAAATATCGACTGCAATCAATGAAACAATATGGCAATCACCCCCACTCCTGCAATCCCACCTTAGGCTTAACGCTTAAGTTTGTGCCAGTAGAAACACAAATAATAGCGATAGTCCAAACCACTGAACCCCTGTTACATACTCATTTTAAAAATTACACCAGAAAACGCCCCAAATGCCGGCTCGAAAACTTATCAGTGTTCTAAACGTTCTTGCAGACAGGCACGTTAGATCCACCATCTCTAATGAAAAAGGAACGAACTAGAAAGAATCGCAATCGCTATCCCAAAAGGCAACACCTCAAATGAACATCAATCTATTCTATTATCAATGATACCAATGAGACAAAATTAACAAGCGGCTATCAATGAACCCACTGAAACCGCGCCAGGGCCATAATACACGCCCATTTTTCACCAAGAATGATATATAACGCCCAACAAGCGCCGGCCGCTAAAGCACAGGCTGCAGAAAATAAATCCATCCCCAGATTTTTGATTTAATGGCAGCACAAGCCAGAACCCTATAATGACAAAGCCAAGCCACACAAAATCTACAATACGACGAGAAGAAAATATCACAACCGCCAAAGGCCCGGTAAACTCAAGTGCAACCGAAACCCCTAAGGTAATTTTTTAATAAAAAATAAAAGAGAAAATTCATTCCATCCAATGCAAAAGCATATAAAAATAATGCCATGCGATCCCCGGAGGAGAAGCGCATGCGCTCAGGCTTCAAGATGAACAATAAAATGAAAGCGCCTATGCTGCGCCGAAGAGAGGTCGCCCCTGGAGCACAGCCAACAAGAGAGAAAATCCCATGTGCCAAAGAAGCGCCGCTTTGCGGCGAAATGATGGCAATCAATCAAGCGCTAATAGGCAACATAAATTTGAAAACGCGCAATTAAGTGATCCTTTTGATATGATTCAACATCACCTCCACTTCTTTTTTGCAAGAGATTTATCTCATCGTGACGAATTCTTCAGCAACTGTAGGATGTATCGCAATCGTTTGATCAAAATCTTTTTTAGTGGCCCCCATTTTCATCGCCACTGCAAATCCCTGCAATATTTCATCTACAGAAAAGCCGATGCCATGAATGCCCACAATCTTTTCTTCTGATCCTAAACAAACCAGTTTCATGCGACAAGGTTGCCGGTGTCTTCCCATGGCACTGTACATCGGCGTAAAAGATGAAGTGTAGATCTTAATTGCTTTCGCATCATATTTTTCTTTTGCTTGTTCTTCTGTTAGGCCTACCATCGCGATGGGAGGATGACTGAAAACGACCGTGGGCACCTGAGTATAATCCAGGTGTTCATCAGGTTTATGGTTAAAAAGCCGTTCAGATAGTCGCCGACCCGCCGCAACGGCAACAGGCGTTAATGCAGCTGCCCCTGTGTTATCGCCGACCGCGTAAACACCAGGCTGATTGGTATTTTGAAATTTATCGACCGCAATATAGCCTTGATCGTTCATGCGAATACCTGCCGCCGATAAATTGAGTTGATCGATTTGCGGATCACGCCCAATCGCCCAAATGATCTTATCTACTGTCAGCGCATCCCCTGTTTTTAATTGTAAGGTTAAACTGCTATCTGCATTTTTGATCACCTGTGATACTTGAGTTTTAGTGTGCAATTTTAAGGTCGAATTATGTATGATTTCAAGCAATGTACTGACAATTAAAGCATCAAAATGACGCAAAGGGGCCTCATGACGTACCAGTAAATGGGTTTCAACTCCTAAGGCATTGAGGATCCCAGAAATTTCAAGTGCAATATATCCTCCCCCTAACACAGCCACCCGTTTTGGCAGCTCTTTTAAAGCAAAAAAACCATCGGAATCAATCCCGTATGCCGCACCGGGAATATCAGGATGTTTTGGACGTCCCCCTGTGGCAATTAAAATATGATCGGCTGTCACGATTTTTTTAGCTGGATTGTCTTTTTCAGTGGTAATTTCAACAGTGTGAGCATCAATAAAATGCGCCTTCCCTTTAACGACATCCACTTTATTTTTGGCTAAATCCTGTTGATAAAATTGATGGATTCTTTCAATATAAGCAGTTCTATTTTTGATTAAAGTTTGCCAACTAAAATCATTTAAAGTGGTATCAAAACCATAATTCGACCCATATAAATGGATCATCTCGGCAATTTGTGCGGCATGCCACATGATTTTTTTAGGAACACACCCTGCATTCACACAGGTACCCCCAAGCGTTTTGGCTTCCACTAAGAGACATTTTTGACCATATAACGCCGCTCGGTTAACAGAAGCAATGCCCCCACTACCTCCCCCTATCAATAGGTAATCATAATGTGCATTCATCAATATTTTCCTAAAATGTTATAGAGCACCTATTATCTCAAATATGCTCTATCATACGCTAAATCCACCGTTTCTTGCTTGAATAAACAACGAGTTTAGCGATTCCTTTCGAATCGCTTTGTCCGTATTTTAGGAAAAATGAAACATCGTGCTGACACACCTGACATAGCATCAGTTAAATGATTTTTAAATTCATGCCTTCCCAACAAACATTAGATTACAGTCTCAAAATTTCTTTCACAAAAGGGATGGTGAGTTTGCGTTGTGCACGAATAGATGCCTTATCAAGCCTATCTAGCGCCATAAATAACGATGGCATTTCTCTATCAAGGCGTTTTAACATAAAGCGTCCCACCTCTTCTGGTAACTCAAAACCTCGTAATTTTGCACGAAGTTGCAAAGAAAGCACTTTATCATCATCTGATAAAGGCTGTAATTTGTAAATTTGCCCCCAATCCAAGCGAGAAGCTAAATCAGGTAAATGAAGATGTAACTGACGGGGAGGGCGGTCACCGGTCATCAGAAGGCAGGTGTGGTCTTTTTCCACAATACGATTGTAAAGATGAAATATCCCCATTTCCCATTCAATATCACCGACAATATGTTCAATATTATCGATGCAAATCAAAGCAAGCTGCTCCATTCCTTCAAGAACTTCTACGGTGAAATAGGCGAGTTTGTCTAATGGCACATAACCCACCGCTTTTCCTTGTTTTGAGAGCGTAGAGCAAGCGGCATGTAGTAAATGGCTACGTCCTGAACCTTGTTTAGACCAAAAATAAATATAGCGACCATGAGAATCACAAAGGGCGGATTCAATCTCGGCCAATAACGCGGAATTGTCACCAGGATAAAACCCCGAAAAGGTGGCATCATCTGGCAGGAAAAGGGGAAGTGGGAGCTGTGTAGGGTTATTCAAAAACACCTCACGAAAGCAGGCCGTTGCAAAACCACACAAAGAGCGGGGATTTCACCGCTCTCTCTACAGCTTTGAAATAAATGACATCAACAAAAAGATATGAATTGATGATAAAAATCACAGGGATTTACTTTTATGGCCTACTAATCGTAGCTAGTGCCTATAGCCCTAAATTTTTGGAGCAAGTGAACGAACTTATCATGATCAGTGAAGCTGTACGGAATCAAAACAAAATTCTTGTTAAGAAGGTCTATGCTGCATGCGGTTAATTTATCTCCCTGTGTTAGTTGTTCTATTGGTCTTACTGATGAATATGAATTAATCCTCCAAAATTCTCTATATTTACGCTTACAAATTAAATTGTGATGTCCAAGAGCATGATCTTGGAATTGCTCCTCTCTCAAAAAAAGATTTTATAATTTAATTCTATTGGCGTCTGGAATTGTTTTCACTGATCTTTGAAAGTGCTCTCTGTAACATCAGTATTCTCGATTTTATTCTGGGCAGAAAAGAAAATAAACCTAGCATCTACCTGTGTAAGTCGATTTCTATTGTCATCGCTCTTAATGTTCATTTCTCCTCTAGGTACCATCTCTTCACCGTAGAGTATTACATGAGCATCTCGGAGGGCATACTTACAACAAGAATTACTTTTATCTCCCAATAATCCTTCTTATGTGATTTAAAGGTATTTACTTTTTCTTTAATACTACTAAAGAATTTTGTTTTTTCTTTAATTTTCTCTACATCTGACGTGTTCTTAATGAAATATAGATCTTGTATACTTATCTTTTCATTCTGATTGCAACTTATTATTGCAGCCTGGCTAGCTGCCTTAGCTGAGTCTTCAAATTGCATGCATAGTGAATTTAATTCTTTTTTACGTTCTCCTGTAATATTCAAATTATATTCTAAAGAAATATATCAGAGAGTTTGAGTTTGGGCTCAAAACGAGCTTCAATTCTATCTTGTCTAGATGATAGTAACTCCATGTCTTTAGGTGTTAATTCCTTTCCATTTGCCTTCTATTGGCAGTATTAATACAACCTATCAAATGGGTCTTCCATTTAATGTGTTTTTAAAGTACCACTGTGAAAAAGATGCACCATAGTCATCTATATAAACCCGTTTTTTAGACTTCTGAGAATATTATGAAGTTGTAGATACACTTGAAGAAAAATAGATTGGCTTTCAGAATTAACAGAAAGTGAGGCTCGAGAATTCCCACCTTCATCATCCTAATGATCTACTATTAGTTGAGACTTTTCTTATTCTGAAATTAGTGGTGTGCTTGAAGAAGCAGCAGTATCACTAAACAGATTTTTCAGCGGCTCCAAAAATTCTGTTTTACCGCCATCAGAAAATGATGTAGTTAAATTTTTGTTTAGAGATACTCTCTAATCACGCAGTGGATTTTTGTCAACGGATTTTTTTGATTAAATTGAAACTATCTTGACAGAATTATTGTTTTCTTCTCTAAATTGAAGCTAAAATATATTGTGAATGAGACGATTCGACTAGTTTTCCATTGTGATTAAATTTGATTCACGCATATTCACCAGATGCGTTTCTAGGCACAAGGATTTCATCCCTGTTAAGCTGTATCATAAGATGATGATATCGCTTTTGATATATGGAAAAATTTTTCTTAAAACATAAAAATTATATCTATAAAGTGGCCTACGACTTCTGTGTTGCTAATTTTTTATCATCTCTTTTTCTATCAATCAGTGCACGCGGGTTTTTCATTTATTTTGCATCTAATAATTCAGACTAGTCATGAATTTACTTATCTTGGAAGATTATTAGATACATTAGATATATTTTTATATAAAAACAGAAAATATTTACATTCATTTATGATGAAAGATCTTTACTCTTAAAAAAATGAAAAAATCAAGATTTCTGCTACATCTTTTAGATGCAAGATCTGAAAACATGGTTATTAAAATGTATGTCATGATAAGAGGAAATAAAATTGAGATGTGATTAAAAAATAGGCAAGAACAAGGATGATAATATGGCCATGTCAATTGCCACCCAGAGAAAAATTATTGAAATTCGGTGCAAGTGTACTAACAGAATCAGAATTGCTTTCTATTTTCTGAGGATAGGAACACCAGATCTGTATGTCAGTGAAATGGCAGAAAAACTAATTTTAGAATTTTGTTTGCTCTACCATCTCATGTCGGCTAACTATGAAACTCTCTCTGCACAGAAAGGAATAGGTAAATCTAAATTTTCACAAATTCAAGTCATATTAGAGTTAATAAATCTTTATTTTTATTCTAATTTATTATATGACAATATGATGCTCAATTCACAAATCCCCAAAATTTTTGCGCAAGCTGCTTTCTTATCGGGATAGAGAAATTTTTTATTTTTTTTAAACAACAACCACAGAGTGGTTTGTTATGAGGAACTTTTCAGTGCACGATTGATACTGTTGAAGGCAGCCAAGAGAAGTATTACGAAAGGCATTAACGGTGAATGCTGCCACCATCATTTTATCCAACAATCATCCATCAGGAGCAACAGAACTTAGTCAGGCTGATCGTTTGATCACCACTTAAATCAGAGTGTCCTCTGTATTATTAGATATTCGGGTTTTAGACCATGTCCTGATTGCTCATAGAAAATGTGTTTCTTTTTCAGAACGAGGGTAAATATAAAAATATTTTTACTATTTCGCATGATTACTTTTGGGTATTGAGACTATCATCTGCAGCGCGTATAATACCAATTATTGATCATTTTAACAAAAGCACAAGTCAGTTTATTAAGAAACTGAAGCTGGTTTATTTTTTGGAGATAAATATGTCCCGAGTTTGTCAGGTGACGAAAAAACGCCCAGTAACCGGTAATAAGCGTTCACATGCTATGAATGCAATCAAACGCCGTTTTTTACCAAACTTGCATCGTCACCGTTTTTGGATTGAAAGTGAAAAACGTTTTATCACCTTACGTTTATCTGCTAAAGGTATTCGTATTATTGATAAAAAAGGTATCGAGGCTGTTTTAGAAGAAATCAAAGCCCGTGGCGAAAAGTATTAAGGAGCTAAGATATGGCTAAAAGTGTTCGTGAAAAAATAAAATTGCTTTCCTCTGCTGGTACTGGTCATTTTTATACCACCAGCAAAAATAAACGTACTCAAACCACAAAATTAGAGTTTAAAAAATATGATCCCGTTGTTCGTCATCATGTGATCTATAAAGAAGCAAAAATTAAGTAACTGTTTGAATTGAAGCGTACGCCCACTGAGTCAAATTAGGCTTCCATTTGAATATAATACAATCCCCGCATTGTAAAAAAAATACCAAAGATACTATCCTGTTGTTTCTGCAGCAGGATTTTTTTATTCAGGTGTCTAACAATCAAAAACTCATATTCTATTAATATTCTATGCAGCTTACTGTAAAACCCTAGAAAAGACAGAGCTTATTGTCACTTGTCTCTCATTTTGCCAAATATAGGCTCACACATGAATTATACTTATTTCACCTTTCCTAAGTTCGATCCCATTATTTTTTCTATATACTCAATTGCTCTGCATTGGTATGGGTTGATGTATGTACTTGGTTTTATTTTTGCACTTTGGTTGGCAACAAAACGTGCTAATAAACCTCATAGTCATTGGAATAGAATCGAAGTTGAAAATTTATTATATGCATGTTTTATGGGTGTTTTTATTGGTGGCCGCTTAGGTTATGTCTTGTTTTACAATTTTTCCGCTTTTTGGGATAACCCTCTGTATTTATTTAAAGTCTGGGAAGGTGGGATGTCATTTCATGGGGGATTAATAGGCGTCATCTGTGTGATGCTTTGCTTCGCCCGTCGCACTCATCGGAATTTTTTTCAAGTTGCTGATTTTGTTGCACCCTTAATCCCATTTGGTCTATCGGCAGGTCGTTTAGGTAATTTTATTAATGGAGAGTTATGGGGGCGTGTCGCAATAAATACATCTTGGGCCGTATTATTCCCTGGTTCACGTGGTGAGGACATCTCTCTTGCTGCCGGTGATCCTACATTACAGAATTTATTGAATCAGTATGGTGTGTTGCCTCGTCATCCTTCCCAAATTTATGAAATGTTCCTTGAAGGCCTCGTGCTATTTATGATTCTCAACCTTTTTATTCGCCGATCCCGTCCCATTGGGAGTGTTTCTGCATTATTCCTGATAGGCTATGGTATTTTTCGGGTGATCGTTGAATTTTTCAGGCAACCAGATCAACAACTTGGTTTATTCGATGGTGTTATTACCATGGGGCAAATTCTTTCTATTCCTATGATTTTATTTGGCTTTATAATTCTAATTTGGGCATATCGCCGTTAGTATATTTAAAATAATTTTTATGAGGCAGTATGAAACAATATCTCCATTTGATGAAAAAGGTTTTAAACGAAGGTAGTGAAAAAGAAGATCGAACGGGAACAGGAACCGTATCGATATTTGGTCATCAAATGAGGTTTAATTTACAAGAAGGATTTCCTCTGGTCACCACTAAAAAGTGTCATCTGCGATCTATTATTCATGAACTATTATGGTTTCTCAAAGGTGACACCAACATCGCGTATTTACGTGAAAATCAAGTTTCTATTTGGGACGAATGGGCTGATAAAACAGGCGATCTGGGACCCATATATGGCAAGCAATGGAGAGCCTGGGGCACGCCAGATGGCGACCAAGTGGATCAGTTATCTCAAACTCTGGAACTATTAAAAAATAACCCTAATTCAAGACGTATGATTGTGTCTGCTTGGAATGTAGGCGAATTAGATAAAATGGCCTTGGCACCCTGCCATGCTTTTTTTCAATTTTATGTGCTAAAAAAAACTTTATCCTGTCAATTGTATCAGCGTTCATGTGATATTTTTTTAGGTTTGCCTTTCAATATTGCAAGCTATTCGTTATTAATGCATATGATTGCACAGCAATGTGATTTTTTTTTAGGTGATTTTGTTTGGACAGGCGGCGATATCCATTTATATTCTAACCACCTTAGTCAGGCGCATCTTCAACTGACGAGAGAACCAAAATCATTACCTCATTTATTAATCAAAAGAAAACCAGACTCCCTCTTTGAGTATCATTTTGATGATTTTTTATTAGAAAAATACGACCCTTATCCGGCCATTAAAGCGCCTGTGGCAATTTAAAAATGCGAAATAATCATGTATTCATTTTTGAAAATCATTATATTGAGACAGATGCACAAGGTTATCTCAAAAATAGTGATCATTGGTCTGAGGCTTTAGCTCTATTTTTAGCAGAGCAAGAAGGTATTGTATTAACGCCAGAACACTGGGAAATGTTGTATGTTATTCGTCATTTTTATAAAAAATTTAATACATCACCTGCAATTCGTCTTTTAGTCAAAGTGCTGCATGCAAAATATGGTCCAGACAAAGGAAATAGCCGTTATCTTTACCAATTATTTCCAAAAGGCCCTGCGACACAAGCCAGTAAAATCGGGGGGTTACCTAAGCCTGTAAAATGTATTTGATGAATATATAGATATCATTGATGTTTTTACTAAAACTGATAAAATCACCGGCCGCATCTGAGATAGATATAAAAATATCACTTCTAATTAGTCCCGGTAGTTAAACGGATATAACAAGCCCCTCCTAAGGGCTAGTTACTGGTTCGATCCCAGTCTGGGACACCACGTGTTTATCGTATCTTTCTTTCTCATTTACGTACTCAATCAATAAATGAATTAAGGTTTGTTTTTCTGGATTATCTTCATATTCTAAAAGCATCTCTTTTAATTTGAGAAGATACTCTGAGATGACTCCAGGGCTGAGCACCGTGCTGAGATGCGCTTTCCAGCGTCGTTGATCTTGTTCACTCAAAGTTTCAGGATAATTTCTGGCACGAAATCGAAAAAATAGGGTTTCCAACCGAGGATCTTGAAATACTATTTTTAAGGTCGGCAAATTCTCTGGTAACGTTTTTTGAATGGTGCTTATCGCGGCCCGATCAAAATCATTAAAAAAACCGTCGTATAATCGTGCGTCTACATTATTCACTTTTGGAAAAGGTTTGTAACCGTCAAAAATAGCTACTATCTTTTCTCTTATGTCTGGATACCGCCGCAGTAGTTCTAGATTGTTTAAACAATGTTGCTGATCAATACCTAATCTCTGTGCATTTTTCCTTGACAGGGTTTTGGCTGGCGCCAATATGGGGCATTTATTGATATGGACCAATTTTAAAGGGACTGGAGCACATTCACTGCTTAATTGATCTCTAGGTGTATACAATCGTTCCCGAAGCACATCCGCCTTTAATGATAATAAAGGCGTGATATCCCCCGCTAAATCACAGACAATCAAAGCATTTTGATTTTCTGGATGCCAAGAAATAGGCAATATCCAACTCGTATAGCCTTTTTCTGGACTAAACATTCCTGAAACATGCACCAAAGGGGCAATATCCCCAATATGAATCAATGTGCTGATTTTATACTTGCTACGATGTACATAAAAATAATGAAATAAACGCGGTTGAGCTGATTTTAATAATTTTGCTAATGCCATGGTCGCATAAACATCAGAAAGTGCATCATGAGCTTGAGTATGTTTTATCGAGTTTGCCTTCGTTAAATGCTCCAATTTAAAGGAAGGAAAGCCTTGTTTATTTTTAGGCCAAATGATGCCCTCTGGACGCAAAGCATAACAAGCTCTCGTCAGATCAAGCAAATCCCAACGCGAATTACCGTTTTTCCAACTGTACGCATAGGGATCATAAAAATTACGATAAAAAATATGTCTGCTAAATTCTTCATCAAAACGAATGTTGTTATAACCAAGAATACAAGTATTTGGTTGACTCAAAACCCGATGAATCTGATGCGCAAACAGTGATTCATTGACTCCTTCTGATAAAGCTTTTTTCGGTGTAATCCCTGTTATTATGACGGCTTGAGGATCAGGGAGATAATCTTGAGCCGGTGAGCAATACAGTACTAAAGGATCTTCGACCGGATGAAACTCTAAATCAGTACGAATACCGGCAAATTGAGCAGGACGATCTAATCCAGGGTGTTGACCGAAAGTTTCATAATCATAAATATAGAAAGTCAGGTTTTGAGACATTTTTAACGCCTTACAAAATGGATGTAAACAATATGATTCTGAGTTAATCATTCTCCTAACAGAGTGCAGCCACTAAAAAGAAATTATAAAAAAAGTTCAATCAAAGAACTAAAAAACCACTTCCCTTTCTCAGTCACCTGCCAATATTTAGTATCCTCTTTTAAATAGCCTAAATTTAATGCTTGATCTAAGGCTAAACGAATATGGCTTTCTTTCACCCCTGTTAAATTTAAAAAATCCGCTCTGGGGGTAGGTTCTAATAGACGAAAACGATTCATAAAAAATTCAAAAGAACGATCTGCCAAGTCGACATCATATTGTTGATATTGATATTGACCCTGCATAAAACCACGAGGGTGCTTTGTCTTCACCGTTCGTATCATCCGCCCATCATCAAAAGTTAATTTACCATGAGCCCCGCACCCAATCCCCAGATAATCGCCAAATCGCCAATAATTTAAATTATGCTGGCATTGATGTTCTTTTTTTGCATACGCCGATATTTCATATTGTTCATATCCCGCTTTTTGAAGATATTGATGACCTTTTTGCACAATATCCCAACTACTGTCTTCATCTGGTAAAGGCGGCTGACGCGAGCTGAATACCGTGTGAGGCTCAATCGTGAGTTGATACCAGGACAGATGAGGCGGAGATAATATAATCGCTTGCTCTAAGTCTTTCAGTGCGTCTTCTAATGTTTGATCGGGCAGGCTATGCATCAAATCTAAATTAAAACTGTTCAAAGAAAGCATTTGTGCCAAATGAGCGGCTTTTTTACCTTGCTCAGCATCGTGTATTCTGCCCAGTGCTAAGAGTTTTTTATTATCAAAACTCTGTATGCCTATGGAAATACGGTTGATACCCGCTTGCTGATAGTCAACAAAACGTTTCGCTTCAATGGCACCAGGATTGGCTTCCATTGTGATTTCAGTGGCTTTTCTAATATCAATACGCGCCTTAACACCATCAAGCAGTTGTTGCATTGACTTCGCGCTGAGCAGACTGGGGGTTCCACCTCCAATAAAAATAGTCTCAATAGCTCTACCGCTTGTCAGAGGAATATCTGCTTCTAGATCGGCCAATAAATGCGCCACATATTCTTCATGAGGCAACTCGCCTTTCAAGGCATGCGAATTAAAATCGCAATAGGGACATTTTTTGATACACCAAGGGATATGAATGTAGAGGCTTAACGGAGCGAGTTTAGACATTTCTCATCACATCTAAGAATTCTCTTAATGCCTCTCCGAGATGAAATATCACTGATTTTTCTTCAATACTCAATTCAGCTGCTGTTCGTTTTAATGCTGGAAGATAAAAAATAGGATCATAACTAAATCCTTCGGCTTTTTTGGGCTCTTGATAAGAAAAAGTGATTATGCTTAACCATTTGCCATGAAATATTGCTGGTATGGCGTCAGCAGAGTGTTTTAAACAGACCAACACACAATAAAACTGTGCGCTACATTCCGCATCGGGGACCTCTTTCATTTCGTGCAATAATTTTTTTATATTCTCGCTATCACTGGCGTTTAATGCGGCATAACGTGCAGAATAAATGCCGGGCGCGCCATTTAAGGTATCGACCGTTAATCCTGAATCGTCTGCAATGGCAGATAATCCTGTTATCTGTGCGGCATAACGCGTTTTTAAAAGCGCATGTTCGATAACAGTCAATCCTGTTGATTCTATAGAGGCAAGGTCATATTCTATTTTAGGAATAATCTTTAAGCCAGATCTATTGAACAAATCTTTAAACTCAAGCACCTTTTATATCCTGAATAAAAGTATTTATAATATCAGCCAAAGATCGCCTAGCAGATCCATTCCCAAATAATTCATCAAATACAAAATCAAAATCAACAGCATCCCTGAAAAATCAATGCTCCCCATGGCAGGAAGGAAACGCCTAATCGGTGACATCAAAGGCTCAGTCAATTCATCAAGCAAATCATCCATAGGGCTGCTGCCCTGACTTATCCAACTTGTGATGGCTCTGATAATAATGATCCAAAAAACAAGATATCCGATGACTTTCAACAAAGAAACTACACCAAATAGCAAATTATACTGATTTAACACGATGACTCCCCCTTGAATAAAGAGCAAAAGGGGATATTTGAGTGCCATTAAGAAAAAAGAGATGAAGAATGCGGCAGCTTCAATTTTTTTTGCAGAAGGAAGAATACTTTGTATCGGATTGACAATTGGGTGTGTCATTTTAACTATAAATTGTGAAAATGGATTATAAAAATCACATTTTACCCAGCGCATCCAAATACGTAATAACAGTATCATGACATAAATATCAATGAGGGTTGTAGCAAAAAAAGTCAGTGTTAGCATGAGTTACTTTATCCTTAATTATTTTCAAACACTTTTTATGATTATTTTACAAGAATAAGTGTATTATTTACATTCTCTATTTAAAGAGGTTGACTGAAAAATCATACTCTTAGGTAATATATTGAGCAACAGCAAACCGCCTAGCACGGTCTTTTGATCAAATAGCTCATCATAAAGTACTAGAGAGAAATACCCAGACTCTGTATAATTCCACGCACAATTTTTAGTTATTTTTTTATCTCGGTACACGTCTCATGCAACGTCTTAAAAAAGAAGCCCTAACATATGATGATGTCCTTCTTGTTCCGGCACACTCCACTGTTTTGCCTCATACTACAAATTTAAGCACAAGGTTGACTTCCACTATTGCTCTCAGTATCCCTTTATTATCCTCTGCGATGGATACAGTGACTGAACACGCCTTAGCCATTGCATTAGCCCAAGAAGGAGGAATGGCATTCATTCATAAAAACATGTCGATCGAAAAACAGGCCAACGAAGTACAGAAGGTCAAAAAGTATGAAAGCGGCGTAGTGAATGAGCCTCATACCATTAGACCAACGACCACTTTGCGTGAAGTAAAAGAACTGACTCTTCGTAATGGTTTTGCAGGTTATCCAGTGGTCAGTGACTATTATGAATTACTCGGTATTGTAACCGGACGTGATGTACGTTTTGTGATTGATCTCGATCAGCCCGTTACTGCAGTGATGACGCCTAAAGAACGTCTAGTGACCGTCAAGGAAGGCGAAGTTCGTGAAATTGTTCTTCAAAAAATGCATGAAAAACGGGTAGAAAAAGTCTTGGTCGTGGACGACACCTTTCATCTCCGTGGCATGATCACGGTTAAAGACTTTCAAAAAGCCCAAAGTAAACCTAATGCTTGCAAAGATTCACTGGGTCGTCTTCGGGTTGGTGCCGCTGTTGGAGCGGCGCCTGATAACAAAAACCGGATTGATGCTTTGGTGAAGGCAGGTATTGATGTGTTACTGATCGATTCTTCTCATGGTCATGCTGAAGGCGTGTTACAGCGCATTCGTGACACACGCAAAAAATATCCTGAACTTCAGATTGTTGGGGGGAATGTGGCGACAGCAGAGGGCGCGCTTGCTCTAGTTGCCGCAGGTGTCAATGCAGTTAAAGTCGGGATTGGTCCAGGATCCATTTGCACCACTCGTATTGTAACAGGAGTGGGAGTGCCACAGATTACCGCTATTTTAGATGCGGTGACAGCCCTTGAAGGCACTAGCATTCCTGTCATTGCAGATGGGGGGATTCGGTTTTCCGGCGATATCGCTAAAGCGATTGCCGCAGGGGCTTCTTGTGTCATGGTGGGCTCAATGTTTGCGGGTACTGAAGAATCACCGGGAGAGATTGAACTCTATCAAGGCCGTTCCTTTAAATCTTACCGTGGGATGGGATCACTCGGAGCCATGTCTAAAGGCTCATCTGATCGCTATTTTCAATTAGATAATGCCGCTGATAAATTAGTACCTGAAGGTGTCGAAGGACGGGTTCCCTATAAAGGTTTATTGAAAGACGTTGTGTATCGTGAAATGGGGGGGTTACGCTCCTGTATGGGATTAACTGGTTGTGAAAGCATTGATGAACTTCGCACTAAACCTGAATTTGTGCGTATTACCAGTGCAGGCATGCGAGAAAGTCATGTTCATGATGTGACCATTACAAAAGAATAATAGGCCTATTTAAAACTAACTTGACTGTATCTTTTTTCTTACACCTCTTAGTGCTTCAATTGCCTCTATTTGAGACGACTTTTAACAGGTTTTATTCATGCCAACTCTCACTTGTTTTTTGGAACACATCGCCCATGATAAAAAATATTGATCGTCATCGTATTTTAATTTTAGATTTTGGCTCGCAATATACTCAACTACTGGCTCGGCGCATCCGTGAAATGGGTGTTTATTCTGAATTATGGCCTTGGGATGTAGCAGCTGAGAGCGTTCAAGCATTTCATCCTCAAGGCATTATCCTCTCTGGAGGACCAGAAAGCGCTACTGAAAATAATACTCCTCGAGCGCCAAACATCATCTTTACTTTAGGGGTGCCTATTTTAGGGATCTGTTATGGTATGCAAACTATGGCGATTCAATTAGGCGGAGCTATTTCGAATACACATCAAGGCGAATTTGGTTATGCTCAGCTAGCTCTGAAAAACAAGAATGCCTTAATAGATAATCTTGAAGATTTTGTGAACGCCAACAATGAACCCTGTTTAAAAGTCTGGATGAGCCATGCAGATAAAGTCACAAAGCTTCCAGAACATTTCACCTGTATCGCCAGCACAGAAACTTGCCCGATTGCGATAATGGCACATCTCAAAAAACATTTTTATGGTGTTCAGTTTCACCCAGAAGTGACCCATACCATTCAAGGACAATCTCTATTAAAACGTTTTGTGCTACAAATTTGCCAATGCGAACCACTATGGACGCCTCGGAATATTATCGATCAAACGCTTTCAGAATTAAAAGATCAAATCGGTGACGATCAAGTGATTCTTGGTTTATCTGGCGGGGTGGATTCTGCTGTCACGGCAATACTTTTGCATCGTGCGATTGGAAAAAATTTAACCTGTGTTTTTGTAGATAATGATTTATTACGTTTAAATGAATCACAGCAGGTATTAAATATCTTTCAAGATCAATTTGGCCTTAATATCATTCATGTGTCGGCGGCTAATCGTTTTATGAATGCATTAAAGGGTATCCAAGATCCTGAAAAAAAACGTAAAGTCATTGGCCGTGTTTTTATAGATATTTTTGATGAACAAGCCGCAAAACAAGATGGGGTAAAATGGTTGGCTCAGGGCACGATTTATACCGATTTGGTTGAATCTGCGGCCTCTGGTACTGCGAAATCACACTTGATTAAATCTCATCATAACGTAGCGGGTTTACCCAAAGAAATGAAACTCGGTTTAATCGAACCACTAAAAGACCTATTTAAAGACGAAGTACGTCAATTGGGGTTAGAACTGGGGCTGCCCCATGCAATGTTACACCGACATCCTTTTCCTGGGCCTGGTTTGGGTGTTCGTGTTTTAGGCGAAGTGAAACAGGAATACTGTGATTTATTACGTCAGGCGGATGCGATTTTTATTCAAGAGCTTCAAAAAGCGGAGCTATATCAAAAAGTCAGCCAAGCTTTTGCAGTTTTTTTACCGATACGCTCTGTTGGCGTCATGGGGGATGGTCGTAAATATGAATGGGTGATTGCGTTACGAGCGATAGAAACTGTAGATTTTATGACAGCACATTGGGCTGAACTTCCTTATGATTTGTTAGGGCGTGTCTCAAACCGAATTATTAATGAGGTTAAAGGCATTTCTCGGGTGGTATATGACATCAGTGGTAAACCCCCTGCCACCATCGAGTGGGAGTAAAAATTCTCACGAATACCCGCCTTAACTCAACAATGGTTTCGTAATGATCAGTTTTGAAGCATCAACTATTCAAAAAGAATGATCAAGATATAAGGTTTCAGTCAATTCTCGTGTTATAAAGCCAGTAAAGTGGAACCAAAAAATATCACTAATCTATAGATTTTTCAGTCTAAAATACGATTGCAATAGTTACGCTCGTGTAACTTTTTCTGCTTTTCACCTATGCCTGCAGTCTGTGTAGATTCAAATATGGTTATTGCAAATGAAGCAGAAAAAGAATCTAGTTTGTTTGATATTGAATATTACTTACTAGATTCAGTATCTTTGATACAAGTCACCTTTCCCGTTATTCGAAAATAGTATGTGGTGCAAGTGAGTCGAATTATCATTAATAAAACTGGCATGGTGCATATTATTCATCAGTGAAAATCCCCAAAGAAGCCAAACTTTCCAAGGATTTTTCCATAACCATACCGGTCTGAATGAGGTCTCTCTGTATTGTATAATCTCAGTCATGGGTGAATGTCGTTCTGAATCTCTTCCATGAAGAACACATCTGATGCCAAACGTCACCACCTTCATGTTTTATCGTCTTATGAAATCACTAACCTCAACACATTCATTACCAAAGTTTGATCTGATAAGACAAAGCTTCCCCCCTGTTTTCAGGATCATGAGGGTATTTGACGAGACAAAATAGGGTGGATAATTTTTATGTCCTGGGAAAAATTACAGATATCTAAATGGATCGTACAGAACCTATGGCAAATTTGGCTTTATCAAGGTTTATGATGCCTCGGCCTCACTTTTACAAAATTCGATGGAATAAAAAAAGCATCATAGCGGCAAAAAATCCAGCAATGACGTCATCAAGCATAATGCCAACGCCGCCTCTTATATGACGATCAATCACACAAATAGGAAACGGTTTCCAAATATCAAAAAGCCGGAAGAGAAGAAAACCCACCGTGATCCATAACGGAGTCTGCGCCTCTTTCGGTAAGAGGCTGAGTGTGATCCATAAACCCACGAATTCATCCCAAACGATACAACTAGGGTCATCAACGCCTATCTCTTGAGCGGTTCGGCCACACAGATAAATCCCAAAACCACAGCTGAGGATGAGACATATGATATAAAAAGGGTTGGGTAGAGCTATCAAGACAAACCAAAATGGGATAGCCGCCAGCGATCCCATGGTTCCTGGCGACAAAGAAGAAAGGCCGCTTCCAAAGCCGGTTGCGAGTAAATGGATAGGATTGCTCATCCGCAAAATTTTTTCTTTCAACACGGTTATTCTCTATGGTAGGTATCAAAATGATCGTAATCTGTGATATTGGAGACCTTCATTGAAACCGGCGATCCATCACGAAAAATGTAATTTTTTATCAAAGTCCGATACAACTGCACCCACCTTTTTATAAAACACTTTAGGCCCTCTGCATCGCTAAAATAAGTTTTCTACAATATGTGAGTATTGAGGTAAGAGAGTAAAACAAAACTTATAATCCTCGCTCACACTCAAACCCCAAGACAGGATCTGTTCATGATTTGAATATGTTTTTAAAGCAGGCGAATAAGGTAATTGAGATAATTCAATATAAGCCTCGTATTGACTGATATTTAAAATATGTTATAAATTAGAGACAAATGCATTTGAGATGTCAATTGCTGAATGGGATAAGTCGTTCGTTCAACGACTTTCCTCGCAATATCCTCGCTTGTGGGCGTCAATAGCGCCTAATCAAAAACGCTTGTCTAATAGTGACGGCATTTTTAAGATGACTAAACCGGCGGCCATGGCACCTAAAGTGCCTATGACATAAATTCCATCGCCTTTTTTCTCCGCTGCGGGTTAATCCTCCCTTTTCAATCAATAGGCCTTGAATGATTAAAATAAGGCTTAAAAACCCACAGGTAGTGTCTCCGCTAATTAACTGCATGCGATACGCTTCAAGTTATTCAAACAGCATACCCCTAAATGTTTGTAACCAGGGTTCGTCGATACACGGCAAAGTGAACGCAAAAGAAAACCAGGCAGGCTCAGCCCCCATTGTCACCAAATCACTTAATTGATCAAAAAGGCTTTATAATTTACATCAGCGAGATCAATATCTGGTAAAAAACACACACCGGAAACCAATGTGTCCGTACTGACCGATATTCGCCTTTTCAATAGAAAGTAAAGCGCAATCATCTTCTTTCTATGCAGAGCTCGACATCCTCATGAATAAAACTTTTTCGATTAAAATAGCGAGAAATCAGGACAAATTCACTGCAGCGAGAAATCAGGACAAATTCACTGCGAAGCATCTGCACTCCAAAAATTTTAAAAAGATCATCTCTCTTTAAACACAACCTCAACAAACTTATTGATAAGGTCCATTTTGTGATCTAATTTGCATTCTTTTTCGAATAATAGGCACCGCTTTATCCAGGACACCATTAATAAATTTATGACTGTCGTCAGCACCAAAAGTTTTCCCCAATTCAATCGCTTCATTAATAGTGACTTTATAGGGCACATCATCACGCTTACTTAATTCAAACATCGCCAAGCGCAAAATGGCTTTTTCTATTTGACCTAATTCCTGAAATTGACGTGAAAGATAAGGGGTCATCAAGATGTCCAGAGATTCCACATCAGAGGCAACACCCAATAATACATGACGAAAATAAGCGATATCTACTCCTTGCGTTTCTTGATCGGCCAAGAAGGATAATTCAACTTCTGCTATATCATTTTTAGTTACTTGCCAAGCATAGAGGGCTTGTACGACACATTCGCGTGCACGGCGCCGAGAAGAAGGGTTCACAACATTCTCCTTTAAATGTTTGTTTAATGATTAAGATTGAATAGTTTGAATGAGATTGATCATTTCTAGGGCGGCTATAGCGGCATTGGCGCCTTTATTACCAGCTTTAGCGCCGGCACGTTCAATGGCTTGCTCAATATTCTCTGTTGTCAGCACACCAAAAGCCACAGGGGTATCGGTACTGATTGCAATCTGAGATAAACCAGCGCTGCATTCACCCGCCACATAATTAAAATGAGTGGTACTACCACGGATCACGGTGCCTAATGCCACGACAGCTTGGTAATTTTTTGTTTGTATTAATGTTTTTACTATGAGAGGCAACTCATAAGCGCCAGGAACCCAAACGACGGTGATATTTTCTTCGGGAATCTGCCCGATATATTGCAAAGCATCGAGTGCTCCGCTGAGGAGGCTATCATTAATAAAACGATTAAAACGCGCGATAGCGATGGCGATTTTGGCATTTGGAGCCACTAAAGTGCCTTTGATGATTTTGATTTTATTCATGAAAATAGACCTTTTTATTTTAATAGGCACATTATACCTGTGTTTTATATATATGCACATAATTCATAGAGCCTCTGATAAATTAATGATGGCTAAAGGATTTAAATTGAGTAAAAATTTAAATGAGTTTACTATAAGTTACTCACTTAATTTTTTTTGAAAAAATTCTCCGTGTTCGAGAGAAAGAAAAACTGATTCACAGAAAGACTGACAAGTAGTTTGAAATAGGGTTAGATACTCTGGCCTGTTAGTCGTGGAAACAAGGGATGAGGCGTTAAAATAACATTACCGGTATCACTGTCTGTAAAACCGGTATCACTGTCTGTAAAATGTGCTCTCTATCAACATGGTATACTTGCTCTGCCTCTAAAAATTCAGGCGTGATTTGCATCAATTGGCTTAAAATATGATCCCCATTTTTATGCTCATATGAGAAAATAAGTGATCTAAAACGAGGTCTGGTTCATGTTTATGATTGACGATCACTGTGTGCACACGCCTTCTCTTATTTATGATAGAAAGCTATCTATAGCTTTCCTCTATCATAAAATTCATCAGACGTAGATTGAGATGTTCTGCATGGGCATAGAAATAACTTAAAATCACATCGTTATCATCTTGTGTTAACCGAAGATCCTTCAGTAAAAAAGGCAATAGTATAATATCTTTCTCCGGAGAACTTGTTTTAGGCGCATCATAATTATGAATGCGCACTTCTTCCGTGGGTCTGTCTTTGATGATGTACATATCTCTGCCTCCTTTGCCTTCCAGAATATCTTCTCCCGTTTTACCGTGTAAGACGTTGCTGAGCTCATTTCCATGTAAAGCATCATCAAACCCAGTTTCTCGATCGACCAATCTCAAAAAAATCTGGAAATATTTTTTTGCCACTCATATCAATCATCCCTGTTTGTTTCTGCTCAGAGATTTTTAAAATAATGAAAGGGTTTTTAGACTGTCGGTTTTAGGCAGAGATAATTTTTGATCAAAGTGTGGTGCATATATTGCTATTAAAATGAGAGTATCAGGTTCATCTTTATTGGGATAAAATGCAATTTCAGCAGGTAAGACCGGGAAGCTCACACCATCTTTGCGATAAAAATATATTGGCTGGTTAACCTTCGTTGTTTGGCTTAAACGCGGAATAAAGATGAAATCACTTTAAAGTGGTAATACTTTGATTGTCATGGTTTAGTTCAATGAATAGATGCTGCTTAATTCTCTTTATACTGATGATTGAAATCACGAAATAATCCAAAAACATATGACTCAATGTGTCTGGATCGTCATCTGCTTCAATGATTAATACCGACGCCTCGCCGTCGGTATTTTGTAAAACACGATAAGAATCTGTGTCTTTTCCTCTATATAATTTTCCAGCCTGCGCCACTAAAATATCATTCCTATCTAGCCCCATCAATTTATCTTTCCACCCCTTCCCATTCAGGATACTGGATGGAGCGTTACCCAAAATTACATCGTCTTTTTCTGCGCAGGTCTCTATATGATCGATATTTTTTAATACAGCTATTTTTTGAGGTTCATGGGTAAAATAAAAAGCGTTTTCCTGCAGATTGACATAGTATCCGCCTTGAGATGAATTTTTGTACGCTATCAGAGCATTAGTCCCTTTTACTCCATCGAATACGCTTGGTTGAGAAAGGGGCAGAGTGCCAATCAACATATCTGATTGATGTCCTCCCTTAAAATTTTCGCCCCTATCACCGACGTCAAAGACGTTACTTTTTTTCTAGATAGACTGTCCTACCACCCCATCGTTTCCGGCTCCTAAAAAATAAATTTTAGCGAGATTTTTAAAATCAGCGGTATCGGATTTTAGAATAGAAGAAGAGAACGATAACGAACTAGAAGATTCGACCAGTCTTTTAAAAGATAAAATTCTCTCTAAATGTGCATCAGTGTCAAGGGATATCTAATCATCGGTCAGTCAAAGTCCTTCGATATCGTAAAATGTTGACTCACTGTCTTCTAAACGCAGATTAGCATAGAGAGCTTGATGCCCCAATTTTTGGGTTTGATAATCTGATAATATGGTTTAAGTTTGTGAGGGGAGTATTTTATCTTTAATGCTGTCGATCAATAAATATTGATTCAGGAGTATGGATGGGCTACTCAACATAGTCCGTTTTTCCCGTTAATTTTTGATAGGAATATTCATTTAACATGATTTCTCCTATGCTATAATATACCGTCTATATTTACTTCTATGAATTTAATAATGCTTGAATTTTTTTTGAATAAGTCATGAACATTTTTTTAGCTTGTTGCTTTACTTGTCCTTTCGTGAGCTGATTAGTGACCTCAACGTCAATATCTGCGCCACCAAAACTCAACCAACCCATCCGTAATTTTTGTAACCCAGTCAAATTAGTGTAGCTGCTTGATTTGTTAAATTTAACGAACTGAGAGATACATTTCTCTGACGACAACCGTCAAAACGCCTAAGACGATACCGATCTCGCCACTCACTAACACCATTTTTCTAGCTAAGGCGAGTACTGCCAGACCAATGGCGATACTGATCGAAGCACTTCAAGAAGACACGGAGATACTGATCTGTAAATCTTGTCGAACATCCGGATCAGTGACTGTTTTCAAGTCAGTGCTTGCTTTGTGTGATTGATAAATATCGAAATTGGCACCCAGCATATTTAAGCAGATACCTCCATGTCGAACGAGATTCATTCCAGCTGCATACTAAAAACGCTGCATTCTAGATGCAAGCACTTAAAAAGACTGAGAAGAGAATTTTTTAATCAGGTAATGCCCCAGCTTTTTCGAACTTAATTCTAAACATGTACTTTCCACATCATAAACAAGGCTCGCTATAGCTAGTTGAGATTCCAACTCCAATGCGTGTTTTTGAGAGAAATTGAGTTGTTCAGAAGAACGACGACTCCAGTAATGAGACAAAAGTATTAAAGATCGGATCCAGGAGATCCATTTATTTACTTATCCCAACATACCGACTGTACGAAACAGCTTTGAAAACTCAAGGCTATTCTGATTTGTCTACGTTTTAACTAGTTTAAGGGTCGATAAAAACAGTGACTCTCTATCCTGTCTTCTGATAAATTGCTTTAATTTTTTAACAGAAGGAGATGTCAAAATTTGATCAAAATTTAACTGATAAACATCCAATAAAAAAGCACCATTTCTTGCAGAACGGCTCCTTAAGCACGCAAAATAGTTATTTAACATCGATTAAAGAATGTGACTTATGTTTTGAGAATGATCATCAGTGAAAATAATTTCGCCAAAATTCGTATCATAGAGATACCAATAGTTTTTTTGATCTGTGCCCTGACGTTTGGTTATCGTTAAAATATGTTCTTCCATGCGAAACTGATAATACCCTGTCGTTTCATTAGCCAGTGTGTTAAAAAATTCAGGGAGTTTCTGCAACCCTTTTTTAATAAAAAACCCACTTTCTTCCAGCTTATGAACCAGGCGCCCAGCAGTATTGATATCTTTATCAGTAATCTCAAAAAATATTTTTTAGGCGTGGATTTGATCATGAATTTGAAATGCCTTCAGTAATTTTACGCATCAATCTTTATCATCTAGTCTGAGCATGCTCAAATCAGCTAAACTCACTTTTTTCGCTTTTTGTTATGCGACATCACTGCCGTCACCCATATAAATCACTTGCATAACCGGATAAAATGAGTGTTACTCAATTCCATTAAGCGTTGAATTTGATGGATAAACTAAGAATAAAACAGTGGGCGCGAGACTGTTGTATTTAATCTTTTCCAGTCAAGTATTCTTGCGGAAAGGTTAAAAAATCCGTTAATAGTTTAAGATCATGAGAACCATATTAGGTGTAATTATTAGAAGCAATACCATTGAGCAAGATCCAAATTCTTTGTAGTTTTTTAGTTAAAAAATCAGAAAAACTAATATTTTTTTGATTAGATATCATCCTACAAGATTTATCGGTCTATTTTGATTGATTTTTTGGTGATATTACTTTTAGCATCTTTATCTGAATCCGCTTCTAGACGTATTTTGAGGATCTTGAATTCAATACCTCATTCTTGAGTCATCTCTCGAGCAGCTTAACGTAATAATGTTACACTCTTAGACACCTTTTTATTTTTAGGGTCATCAAAATCTATCAAAAATAAGCCGGTAATTTTAATGTTTTTTATCATAGGATCATAGGGATAAATATTGATATCTGGTCGTCCAGTGACAAGCACTGGTATTTCGCGTGATGGTTTGATGAATAATATCGTCAGGCGTAGTGACTCGTTATGGATAGGAAAATAATTGATTCGATAGTAAAGCATGACGGACTAATGCAGAGAAGGGACCTGTTCTTTATATACGATCATCGGTCTTCAATAACATTAATAATCTGATTTGTTTTTTGTAGCCCCTTTTTTGATGAAACGCATTCGTGTGCCTGATGCTTGAAACATATCTTCTAAATTTGACTTAAAAATGCTTTCATGGGGCCGCGGCAAAAATGTTTTGTTCTAGGACCTCTAATATCACGCCTAACTTATGATCTCTGAGGGTCTCATTTGACGGAATACTGACTGAAATGCAATCAGATTGGCTGAGTTTTTCTTTAATATCTTTTGAAAAACGCCTTTTCGATTTATAAAATCTCTGATTGAAGAAAGATACATGAGATCCTTAAACTGCTTATTTTGTATTTTATGATCGGTAAAATCCCGTAAATGCCCAAGCATCTACTACGGGAGATAAGAACCAAAAACACTGATGTGTTTTTTATGTATTAGTACGCCAGGTTTTTTCCAGCCTAGCAGGAAGGTGTTTCCTACCGTCTCAGCCCTATTAACTGATTACGTTTCACGAGTAAATTTTTCACCAAAACCGTCATGAGGAACAGACACTAATCTTTTTCTAGCCGATATGTCTGCCAGAATGCGCCCACTTTTCATCGTATAAGCAAATTCGGCAGCAAAAATTTTGCCGTTGTGATCGATCAGCCGATATCCGATTAAACTGATTCGGTTTGGAGTACTATTGTATAGTATATTTTTACTAAAATGTTGATTAAACTTTGTTAAAAGTGTGGCTAAACCATCCTGGTTGATGCTAGAAATAGTCTGAATAGAATTCAATTTTCTATCTGCATCAACTTTACTTACGTACCTTACAACTTGTCAACGCAATTTTCCTTGAAGCGTTTTTGGAGAGCCTGATAACACGCGATAATGATTTTGTTGCTTGACTTAAACAAAGACTGAGCCTGGTTGTTTTCCCGCGAGTGCTCAAGGCTGCATTGAGCACAGTCGGATTGTTTTCTAGCTAAATAATAAGTTGCCACACATATCGAGTCTAACTGCCATCAGAACTGGTGATGATAGATTGAAGCTCCCATTGATCAACAGGTGCAAAAACCGTTGGCGTTCGTTTAATACGGTGAGTATGAGCATTAGATCAAAGTTCATAAATCAAAAAATAAGGGGATTGTTCTTAGGTTATGGTGATTTTTCATCCTTAAAAAATAGAAAAGTCCTGAGTGGGTCACTTTTGTATTATATTGAGATCAATATAATATTCAGAAAAAGATTTAAAACTGATTTTATAAAATTTTTCAAACTCTTCACGACGAATTTTGTTATCATGATTTTTATCAGATTTTTCAAAAATGTCATTTACCGTATCAATTAGCTAATTTTTATCTACATATTGACTACAGTCCTCCTTCTAATATTTTTGTGAATTCTTTACCACCACATATAAAATGCTGATAAGCGTGCTGTGTCGCTATTCTGCCGCGAGGTGTGCGCTGAATAAACCCTTTCTGGATTAAATAAGGCTCCAAGACATCTTCAATGGTCTCGCGTTCTTCACCAATAGCCGCAGCTAAATTATCTAATCCGACCGGTCCTCCGTGAAATTTTTCAATAATCGCTAACAGTAATTTACTGTCCATATAATCTAATCCTTCTTTGTCAACATTCAACATCTCTAAGGCTTTAATCGCAATCTCAGTGTTAATTTTGCCTTCTCCTTTCACTTCAGCAAAATCCCGCACCCGTCTTAAAAGGCGATTAATAATTCGAGGAGTTCCCCTTGAACGTAGTGCCAATTGATGAGCTCCATTTTTAGTAATGGGTAATTGTAAACAGCGTGCACCCCGAGAGACGATATGTTCTAAATCTGCGATAGAATAAAATTCCAGACGTTGTATAATGCCAAATCGATCTCGCAAAGGAGAGGTCAAAGATCCCGCGCGTGTGGTAGCCCCAATTAATGTGAAGGGGGGTAAATCCAATTTAATTGAACGCGCGCCGGGGCCTTCTCCTATCATAATGTCAAGTTGGTAATCTTCCATCGCGGGGTACAAAATTTCTTCTACTACAGGAGATAAACGATGAATTTCATCGATAAAGAGCGCATCTCTAGGTTCAAGATGCGTTAATAACGCCGCCAAATCTCCCGCTTTTTCTAAAACAGGCCCAGAGGTGGTACGTAAATTCACTCCCATTTCATGGGCCACAATATTGGCCAGTGTTGTTTTACCCAACCCTGGAGGACCAAAGATGAGTAAGTGATCTAATGCATCTCCGCGTTGTTTTGCTGCCTGAATGAATATTTGCATTTGATCACGAACATGGGATTGACCTATGTATTCATCAAGCCGTTTTGGGCGAATAGCGTGATCTACCAAAGCTTCATTTCCATTGAAAACATCGGGTGAAACCAATCTGTCTATTTTAATCATGTGGCACCTTTTTTGCCTTTAAGCAAGAAAATATTATAAGATAGAGCGTAACGCATGCTTTATTAAAGCTTGAGAATCTAAATCTGGTTGAGCGATATTTTTGATCAATTGAGCCGCTTCTTGCGGTTTGTAACCGAGTGAGATCAACGCCGATATGGCTTCTGCTTCGGACGATTTCGTTGAAAGATTAGTAGAAACTAATGACAACATGTGATCGGCTGTGCTTTTAAATAAATTTTTATTTAAATTTTTAATCCGATCTTTCATTTCCACGAGCAATCGCTCTGCCGTTTTTTTTCCAACTCCAGGTAATTTGATTAAATTTGAAATATCTTCTTTTTCTAGCGCACAGATAAACTCTGCTGAAGACATACCTGATAAAATCGCCAACCCAAGTTTTGGCCCAACACCATTCACTTTAATTAGTTCACTGAACATCGCCCGCTCTTTAGGATGATGAAACCCATATAATAATTGCGTATCCTCTCGCACCACAAAATGTGTAAAAATAATCGCTTCTTGCCCTAATTCTGGAAGTCGATAAAAACAGGTTATAGGAAGTTGAATGTCATATCCCATTCCTTGAATATCTAACAATATCCAGGGCGGCTGTTTTTCTAAAATAATGCCTTTCATTCTACTTATCACTGCTTGAGACTCCCTCGTTTTTTATGCTGAAGGTCTTACGGCTAAGGTGCATGAGGATTGAGCAATAATGCAAGTAAAGCCTCTCGAATAAACATCCCATTCGCCGCCTGTTGAAAATAATAGGCATACGGTGTTGTGTCTACCTCGCGTGCTATTTCATCGATCCTTGGTAAAGGATGTAAAATTTTTAAATTCGTTTTTACCTGACCAGGAAGCAGATGATCATCATCTAAAATGAAAGCGGTTTTAAGATGACGATGCTCTGGTTGCAAGCGTTCTTGTTGAATACGGGTCATGTAAAGAATGTCAAGCTGAGGTAGCGCTTCTTCAATTGTGTGATGTACGCTATAATTGAGGTCCTTCACAAGGGGACAAGGCATTGACAGCTCGGGGGGCGAAATTAAAAAAAATTTATTATTTGGAAATGTTGATAGTGCTTTTGTGAGCGAATGAACCGTTCGGCCATATTTTAAATCTCCGGCGAGACCGATTTTGAGATGGTTTAAGCGCCCCTGTGTTTCCTGAATGCTGAATAAATCTAGCAAGGTTTGTGTTGGGTGTTCATTCGCACCATCACCCGCATTGATGATAGGGACTGGGCAAAAACCGGCAGCATATTGAGGAACCCCTTCTTGGGGGTGCCGAATGATAATCGCATCTACATAGCTGCTGATCACACGTAAGGTGTCAGAGAGGCTTTCACCCTTACTGACGGATGTAAACAGATCGTCTGAAAATCCTACCACAGAAGCTCCAAGACGATGAATAGCTGCTTCAAAAGATAATCGAGTGCGGGTAGAGGCTTCAAAAAAACAACTGGCGATAACGCTATTTTTTAAAATATTCACAGGCGGTGTGTTTTTAAAATACACTGCCGTATCTATAATATGTTTTAACTCCAGCTGACTCAGATCAGAAATTGAAATAATATTTTTACGATATAAAGAGTGGGTCAATGAAGCCTCCTGATGAAAATAAAACATTTAAGTCACACATTTCAATTATCACTATTGATTTTGTCGTCATTCTTTTCTTTTTTCCAATGTACGGTGACATAATTGAACATTTTTCCCACGGGAACGAAAATAATCGGCTAATTGCTCAGCAATATAGACCGAACGGTGTTTGCCTCCTGTGCAGCCAATCGCAATGGTGAGATAGCTCCTATCATTATTTTCTAGCATGGGAAGCCACTGATTTAAATAATGAAGGGTTTGATAAATAAAATGATCCACTTCAGAGTACCGTTTTAAAAAATCCACAACAGGTTTATCCAAACCTGTCATGGATCTTAATTTGGGATCCCAATGAGGATTGGGTAAAAAACGAACATCAAAAACGTAGTCTGCATAAATAGGCAGGCCATATTTAAATCCAAAAGATTTAAATACCATACTTAATTTTCGTTCTTTTGTTCCCAATAATCGAACACGGAGTATTTCAGACAGCTCATGCACTGACATTGCGGAGGTGTTGATAACCAAATCAGCGCGAGAGCGTAATGGTTCTAACAAGATATTTTCTTCTTCGATGGCTTTTTCTAATGACGGGTGATTAGCAGAAAGTGGGTGTAGGCGTCGTGTCTCACTGTAACGCTGGAGCAATGTATTGTGGTTAGTATCTAGAAAAATAAATCGCGTTGAAAATTTTTCATTTAATTTTGTGAGTACCTTTTCAAATATTTCAGAAGATTCTGGCATGTTTCGGACATCTATGCTGATGGCCGCAGGTGTGTTTCTAGGAATCAGGCTACTGGCCAGATTCGGTAATAAAATAATGGGTAAATTATCAACACAATAAAACCCCATATCTTCAAGAGCCCGTAAGGCTACAGATTTTCCAGAACCAGAACGGCCACTGACAATCATCAGAACCATAAAGTGTCTTGCTTGTTAATATAAAAGGCTATATCGATCTCCTCACTAATTCAACAGGATATAACAGTTGTACAATATATCGTTCAAGTGTTAATAATCAAACTATCGTTGACTCAGTGATAATTTCATAAAGCGCTTGATCATTTTCTGCTGCACGTAAACGACGACAAATGGCTTTATCTGCTAATTTGTCTGCCATTAAAGATAAAATCTTTAAATGCATTTTATCCTGGTCCAAAGGGGCCAACAAAGCAAATATCAGATCGACAGGTTGATGATCAACCGCGTCAAGCGCAATCGGTTGAACCAGGCGAATCAACACCCCCACTACGTGGGTGTCTTTTTCTAATTTACCGTGAGGTATCGCAATCCCATTGCCAATACATGTGCTACCCAAACGTTCTCGTGTTAAGAGCGCATCAAAAATAATCTGTGAGGAAATATGAAGCTGTTGAGCTGCTAACTCACTGATAATTTCTAAAACCCTTTTTTTACTGGTGCAATTAACAATTTTTGTGCAATCCATACTTAATATTGGAGTAAGTGGTATTGAATCATCATTGGACATTTTATTTTCACTGTTTTATCTTTACTTTTGTCAGATTACCGATAGCTTTAGCTGTCATTTGATGGCTTTCTTTATGTTTATCAAAGGCGAAACTCCTCCCCTAAATAAACCTTTTTAACCTGTTGATTGTCTAAAATATCATTTGGTGCACCATGTGCAATTAAATTGCCCTGATTCATAATATAAGCCCGTTCGCAAACATCGAGCGTTTCCCGAACATTGTGATCCGTAATCAGTACGCCTAACCCTCTGTCTCGTAAATGTTTGATGATTTTTTTTATTTCAATAACAGAGATAGGATCCACCCCAGAAAAAGGCTCATCGAGCAAAATAAATTTAGGATCTGCTGCCAGTGCGCGTGCAATTTCGACTCTTCGAGATTCTCCTCCTGAAAGAGAGCGGCCTAAATTCGATTTCAAATGACTAACGTGAAACTCTTCCATCAATTCAGTTGCCCGTATTTTACGGCGTTCAAAAGAAAGGCTTTTGTTTATTTCTAGAATAGACATCAAATTATCGTAAACGTTAAGACCACGAAAAATAGACTTTTCTTGTGGTAAGTAGCCAATACCCCGTCGCGCACGCTCATGTAAAGACAATAAACTGATGTCTTGGTCATCAACGATGATGCTACCGCCATCTAAAGAAATGATACCGACCACCATATAAAAAGTCGTGGTTTTGCCTGCTCCATTAGGGCCTAATAAACCCACTATTTCACCTGAGTTAACCTGAAAACTAACATCTTTAACGACCTTACGACCTTGATATGTTTTCGCTAAATTTTTTGCGATTAATGTGGACATTATGGTGAGTCTTTTTGAGTAGAATGATTAGGCGATTAATTTTTTAATTGAGAATGTAAAAGCACAGAATACACCGGTTTTCCTTTAGCACTAAAGGCGTGCATTTTTTTTTGTGGAATAAGATAAGTAATACGATCTGCTTCCATGTGGCTGTCTAACTGATCTAAATAAGCATTACTCGTTAATACCAACAATTTATCAGAGAAGGTATAACGTAATTTGTCACTGTGACCTTTGAGGGATTTTCCGTTATCTTGCATTTGATAGAAGGTGATTGGATCACCAAAACCATCCACCACAGTTTTTTGAGGATCTCCATTAGGGCGAATCACCACTACTTTACTTGCAGTGATCTTGATAGAGCCCTGTTGAATCATCACGTTGTCTATATAAGTATTCGTATGATTGATAATATCTAAAGATTGCTTATCAGATGTAATAATGACAGGCTGATCGGTATCATCGGTTAACCCAAACGCAGGGAATTTTAAAGTAAGCAATATACCTATCAAAAATAGCTTATGGATTTTCTTTTTGTATTTCATAGTGTGTTTTTACCTTTGCAACCAAATCCGCTTTTTTGCTTCGTAAATTTCCTTGCATTTTCATACCGCTAGAAAAAAAATCAACACCATAAAGGTTGACTGAGTCATTCGAAGAAATATCCTGGGTAATCAAGTTAATTTTTGCATTTTCTGTGGTGATTTTTTTTAAATCTGTACTCTGTACTAAGTTGGTTAATTCAACATGACCATATAAATAAAGCATGTCATTATCAGTCAATTTTGCTCTATCCGCTTTCAGAGACCAATAAGGCTGAAAAATTTCATCAAATAAAACCATAACAGGATTTGTAAACCAAGTGGTATTTTCAGGATCATTAGAATTGCCTGTTTGTTTTTTATGAAAATAACGTACGGCATTTTGAGCAGTGATGGTATAGCTGATAAAACCTTCGAGGTTATAAATATCAGTACGTATTTCTTGAGCTTGATAGAGAGGAGCATTCTGGCTAAGACTGATTGTACTGTCTTTTAAATTTAGATCAAAATAATTAAATAAATTCCAACTTAACAAAATGATAACAATCACTGATAAAAGAAAAGCCGCTCCTTTCATTTTTTCATTCATATAAATGACACTTTAGCTCTATTGAGCTTTTTTTGAGCCAACAAAATTAAATCACAGAGTTCACGGATCGCACCATAGCCACCCGAGGTATAGGTGACGTAATGTGCGTTTTTTAAAAGCCAAGGATAGGCATTTGAAACAGCTACAGATAACCCCACTTTTTGCATCACAGGCCAGTCGATTAAATCATCCCCAATGTAGGCCACTTGTTGATCGTTGAGAGACAGGAGAGATAGGAGCTCCCGATAGGGTATCAGTTTTTCTATGACGCCTTGATAAAGGTAATCAATACCCAATGTAAGTGCCCTATCTTTGACAATTTGAGAGGAACGACCTGTGATCAATGCGACTTCAATCCCGGCATTTTTTAAACATCGAATACCGTAACCATCATGTATATGAAAGGATTTGAGTTCCTCGCCCTGGTTCCCCATATAAATTCGCCCGTCGGAAAGAACGCCATCGACGTCACAAATTAAAAGCCTAATCTGTGTCGCGCGCTGAACCACTTCTTTTTTAACGATTCCGTAATGCGTTTCTAGCATATGATTCATCGACTATCTCATGCATTAGATGACTCCAGATCTCAACATGTCATGCATATGCACCACCCCCACCAAATGGCTTTTTTTAGCCACCAACAAAGCGGTAATATGATGTAATTGCATTAAGTTAAGCGCCTCTACAGCCAATAAACTAGGTTGAACCTGTACCGGATTAGCAGTCATCAGGTGATGAATGTGCGCGTTGTTTAAATCTATTTTTTGATCAAACACTCGGCGTAAATCTCCATCAGTAAAAATCCCTTCAATTTTCATATTTTGATCACAAATCGCAGTTAAACCCAACTTTTTTTGGGTCATTTCCAACAAAGTATAACGCAAAGAAGCATTTGAATAAACGAAGGGAATGTCGCTTCCAGTGTGCATAATATCACTAACCCGAAGCAGCAACTTACGGCCTAACCTTCCCCCAGGATGAGAGCGAGCGAAGTCTTTTGCAGTAAATCCTCGAGCTTGCAAAATGGCCACCGCAAGCGCATCCCCCATCACTAAAGTAGCCGTCGTGCTGCTGGTGGGCGCTAATCCTAACGGGCAAGCTTCTTGAGGAACTTTAATACACAGGTGAATATCTGCTGCTTCCCCCATCGTACTGTTGGGATCTGCTGTCATACAAATCAAAAAAATATGTTGGCGCTTTAACAAAGGGATCAAAGACAAAATTTCATTCGCTTCACCGGAATTTGAAATTGCTAACACAATGTCACCCTGACTTATCATGCCAAGATCGCCATGATTTGCTTCACTCGGATGAATAAAAAAAGCTGGTGTTCCGGTGCTGGCAAAGGTAGCGGCTATTTTACAACCTATATGCCCAGATTTTCCCATTCCCATGATCACTAACTTTCCATGACAAGAAAAAATGCGAACGCAAGCCTTTTCAAAATCTTCATTGATGTACTGCTCTAATTGCGCTAAACCGGCACATTCAATTTTTAATACTGCTTTGGCAATTTGTTGATAATTTACTTGATTGACTAATATCATACTTATCACTTATTAAAATACTCATGGCATACATTTGATAGTCAGGTAAAAATTTTATACTAAACTGTTTAAGAAGCCTACCATGTAAAATGAATTAACCGTATCAGCACACCAGGTTCTAAGTTTCTCAAGGATTTTAAAAGAATTTCAATAATTAAAGAGCGCAACATAAAAAATAAAAGCAGCAAAATCAATTAAATGGTTTATAAATCTCATTAAATATAAACTGAAGGCATGTATTTTACAGACGACGAATGAGTGATAAATCTTCATTTAATTGAAATGAAAGGTGTACATTTCACACGTGCCAATAAGGCGATATTTTCTGATATTAATATCATTTTCCCTCGTGGATAAATGACTGCCATTACGGGCCATTCTGGCACAGGTAAAACCACTTTACTACGTTTGATAGGCGGCAGCTTTTGCCTGATAAAGGAGATATTTTATTCGATGAAGAAAATATCCCTCACTTATCTCGCAAAAATCTCTATCGTGTTCGTAAAAAAATGCGCATGTTATTTCAATTTCGTGCGTTATTTACTGATCTGAATATATTCAAAAATATGACATTTGCTTTACGTGAACATAGAGGTTTATCCGAAGAATTGCTGAGAAGCACAATGATGCTAAAGTTAGAGGCGGTGGATCTCAAGGAAGCTGCTTATTTAATGCCCGCAGAGCTGTCTGGTGCCTGACTAGACGGGCGGCATTAGCGCGTGCTATCGCGCTAGATCCCCACCACATCATGTTTGATGAACTTTTTTGGACCAGATCCCATGAATTTAAGCATATTGGTGAAAGTAATCAGAGAACTCAAACATACATTAGACATGACCTATATCAGGGTTTCACATAATGTGACAGAAGTTTTTAGTATTGTTGATTACGCTTATATCATGCAACTCAGCACGTTATTGCAGAGAGTTCAACAGAACAACTGAAAAACCATCAGAATCCCCATATTCGAGCATTTTTGTATGGTATTTCAGAGACTTGTATACCTTGAAATACCCTTAAACTTGATAGAATATTCATGTTAATCATAGAAAGTGTATCATCTTTATGGCCTAAAGGGATTGACGCCTGCTCTACCCTGAGACGAGCAGGATGCATGTTGTTGAATATCGTTTTCGGTAAGCCGGAACCTCGTAAAAATCTTCCTATTTTAATTAAACAACTATATCGTATTGGCGTATAATCTATTTTAATTATTTTCATTTCGGGTTTATTCATCGGTATAATTTTAGGTTTGCAAGTATCTTTAACCTTAACGATATACGGTGCAGAAGGCAGCTTAGGTATGTTGGTTCTTTTATCGTTGTTCCGTGAACTTGAACTGGGCCAAGTAGTTTCGGCTTTATTGTTCGTAGGGCAACCAGGATCCTCGCTGACGGCTGCAATTGGCTTAATGAAGGCCACGAAGCAACTTTCCAGTTTAGAAATAATGGCAATTGATCCCTTAAGACGGGTTATCACTCCGCGCTTTTAGTCTAACGTCATCAGTTTACCATTACTAACCGCTCTCTTTATCAGCGTCCGTATATTTGGGAGTAGCATTATATCTATTGACTGGAAGAGTATTAATACGGTGTTTTTCTGGTCAGCAATGCACGATTCCGTGGTGCCTTCTGATATCATTAATTGTTTTTTAAAAAATGTTTCATTTACACTGATCATCACTTGGACCTCGATATATAATAGCTATGATGCCACACCTCCCTCTGAAGGGATTAGCCTAGCAACGACTAAGACCGTCGTAAATTAATCATTGGCTGTACTGGCTGTTGATTTCTTGCTCACTGTATTGATATTTTGAAACTCATGATAATGCATACAAAAAATATGAAGTCTGAGTTGGTTTATTTATGTTATCAGGAATCAGGGCGATCCTATTTCTTTGCTTGAAGATCGCGAATATTCACTTAATAACACCACAATCTACCTATGAAACATATGCTAATTTTGACAATATTGGCGACCTGAAAATTCATTCTCCTGTTAAAATTGTTGGTATGGTCATAGAAAAAGTCTCTAACCTTTCGTTCAAGGGGCCAAATTATACGCCTCGTGTTACCATCAATATTGACTCACAGTACTATCACATTCCAGACAGCATCACTAGCTATGCGTACTTCTGGTTTATTAGGGAAACAATTTTTGGCATTGCACCTGGGTTTTAAAGATGCAGAAATGGGAACGCATATATTAAAAGTAGGGGATACCATTTAAAACACCACCTGCGCGTTGGTGCTTGAAGATTTGATCGGTTAACTTTTATATAAAAGTGCTGAAAAGCAGCATATATAAAACTTCCAATATGTCACATCATTAAAATAGAGAATCCATGATGTTAAAAAATATTTTTATCGTTTTATTGATACTGGTGCCTTCATTAGTTCAGGCATTAGATACAACAAATCCATATACACTGATGGAAGATGCAGCGCAAAAACTTTCGCGCGACTCAAAAACGAGCAATCCAGAATTCAAGCTGACCCCAATTATTTACGGACTATCGTTCAAGAGGAGTTATTACCTTTTATACAAATTAAATATGCAGGAGCTTTGGTATGAGACACCTATTACAAAGGCATAAAACCTGAACAACTTAAAAACTATTATGCAGCTTTTAGTCAATATTTAGAACAAGCTTACGGTCAAGCTTTAACCATGTATTATGGCCAAACGTATCATATTGCTCTTCCTCAGGAGATGGGATCGGCCACCATCATCCCTATTAGAGTGACAATCATTAATCTTAATGGCCGACTTCCCGTCAGATTAGAGTTTCAATGGAGAAAAAACATTCAAACCAATCATTGGTAAGCATTTAATATGCAGGTTGAAGGGGTTAGCATTATTACTACGAAACAAAATGAATGGGCTAACATCTTGCGTGAAACAAGAATAGATAGGTTAACAAAACATTTAACTCTGCTTACTTAGCAGCCGATTACTTTAAAAGAACTGATCATCACTATGCAAAAAAAAATCAAAAACAGCTTGCTCGCTGCTTTGTCTCTTGAAGCGCTTTTTATCACTAAGCATGGCAACCATTTTGAGGTTATTGCTGTGGGTGATTTATTTTCAGGAATGAGCAGCCTCAAAAGACAACAGACTATTTATGCCCCCCTAATGAAATACATCACTAATAAAAGTATTCATGCGGTCAGCATCAAAACTTATACAGTGCAAGAATGGAAAGAGTTTAAAAAAACCTCTGTTTAATCGAAAAATTTTAAATGTAAAGAGAATCAGCATAATGAAAAAATTTCGCATTCAGGGGCCTTGCTATCTCTCGGGAGAGGTGATGATTTCTGGATCAAAAAATGCCGCACTGCCTATATTGTTTTCCACTCTATTGTCAGAAGAACCCATTGAGTTAAAAAATATCCCACAACTCAAAGATATCGATACCACGCTAAATTTACTGAAACAGCTGGGGGTCAAAGCAAAATATCAACCCACTGATTCTATTATGATTGATGCGAAATCGGTTAATCATTTTTGTGCGCCCTATGAATTGGTCAAAACCATGCGCGCCTCTATTTGGGCATTGGGGCCTTTGGTTGCCAGGTTTGGTCGAGGGCAGGTCTCTTTACCTGGGGGATGTGCTATAGGCGCAAGACCAGTGGATTTACATATTCTTGGATTAAAACAGCTCGGTGCAAAAATACAAATAGAAGAAGGCTATATTAAGGCGTCTGTTGAAGGTCGTTTAAAAGGGGCTCATATTGTCATGGATAAGGTCAGTGTTGGGGCCACACTCACCGTCATGAGTGCCGCTACATTGGCTGAAGGCACCAGCATTATTGAAAATGTTGCCCGAGAACCTGAGATTGTTGATACAGCCAATTTCCTCAATATTTTAGGGGCCAACATTCAAGGTGCTGGAAGTGATAAGATCGTCGTGGAAGGAGTCAAGCGATTAAGAGGAGGTGATTACAGTATTATGCCTGATCGGATTGAAACAGGGACCTTTCTTGTCGCATGCGCAGTTTCAAGAGGTAAAGTTATTTGTCGTCACACTCAGCCCGCTACCTTAGAGGCCGTATTGGCTAAATTGCACGAATCTGGTGCACAAATCGAAGTCGGCAAGGACTGGATTAGTCTGGATATGAAAGGGAAGCGTCCAAAGGCGGTGAATGTGCGTACAACGCCTTACCCCGGTTTCCCAACCGACATGCAGGCCCAATTCACTTTGCTCAATATCGTTGCAATAGGCACAGGTGTTATTACTGAAACCATTTTTGAAAATCGTTTCATGCATGTCCCTGAATTAATCCGTATGGGTGCCCAGGTAAAAATTGAAAGCAACACCGTTATTTGCCATGGTGTGGAGCGCCTTTCTGGGGCAGGAGTCATGGCGACTGATTTACGTGCTTCAGTCAGTTTAGTTCTAGCCGGTTGTATCGCTCAAGGAATCACGACAGTAGACCGCATTTATCATATCGATCGCGGTTATGAGCGAATCGAAGATAAACTCAGAAAGTTGGGCGCTCATATTGAGCGAATCTAGGGAATTCTAGCGCCAAAAATATAACCCACTTTGGCTCCTCATAGTAAGGAGCACCTTTTATAAATAAAAGGTAATCAGACAATTAAATGAAAGACATAAAAAAACTGATTGAAAATAATAAAATTTGGTCAGATTCGATGAGTCAAAAAGATCCTGATTTTTTTCAACGTTTATCTCAGGTGCAAAAACCGAATTTTCTTTGGATTGGTTGCTCAGATAGCCGTGTCCCCGCCGAACAATTAACCAGTTTAGAACCAGGTGAACTTTTTGTACATCGTAATGTGGCTAACCTGATTATTCATACTGATCTCAATTGTCTGTCTGTAGTACAATACGCTGTAGAAGTATTAAAAGTAGCGCATATCATTATTTGTGGTCATTACGGTTGTGGAGGCGTCCAGGCAGCAATAAAAGATAAAGAATTAGGCTTAATAGATAACTGGTTATTACATATTCGTGATCTCTGGTATAAGCATCGCTTGATATTAGGGGAATTACCACTTAAAGATCGGAGTAATCTACTCTGTGAGCTCAACGTGGTGGAGCAGGTTTACAACCTTGGACATTCTACTATTGTGCAATCTGCATGGAGACGTGGTCAAAAAGTCATGTTACACGGTTGGCTTTATGGTATGCACGAAGGGCGTGTGAGAGATTTAGGCGTATCTGCCAATAGCAGAGAAAGTGTCGAAATGGCTTATAGCAATGCCATGTCCGTTAATAAATCTCGAGATGTCTACATTGAAAAGAAAAATGCCCATTTGTGATGGAATCAAATGATTCCATCATCCACCTAAAATAAGCTTTATCTGATATTACTATCAAGTCAAAAAACATTGATTTATATACTAGAATCAAATGTAAGAAAAATAATTTGATTAATAGGATAACTGAACAACATAACACTCAATTCTAATGATACCCCTTATCTATATTCTGATGATCACAATAGATTTTTATCAAAGGAAAAAGTGATGACGACGCAAAAATATTTGTGTAACATAATTCTGTGGTTAATTTATCTGCATTAACGAATAAAAATAAGGTGAAAGTGTTGATATCAGGGCCCTATCTGACATTAACCCTCAGACTAAGGCAGTGTCACGATTGTCAATGGCGCGCTGTATTCCAGCTTAAAAGATAGCCAACTGTCTGTAACCTTTAAAGATATCAACTATCAAAGGGAAAACCTTAGTCAGTCAGATCAACCTTGAGAATATTAACTTTAAAAACGTCGATACTTTTTAAGTGAATCAAAAAGACCATAAAGTGATTGAACAACAGAAATCTGAGGCAGAAGAGCTGAAATACACAATGCGGCAACCGGAGAAAGAAAAAGCCTAAGCACAAAAAGTGGCCTGAGAAGCAAAGGAGGTGAAAAAATCCTCTCAACAAATCGAAGACACCATCGATGATTTTTTAACTCAAGTGAACACCCAGGCTGTCTTGGCTCAAATCATTCAGGCTGACAAAGAGATATCTTTGGATTCCTCGTTATCTTTACATAAAGAATTGAGAAGTATTTTAGAAGTCGGTCGTATGAATAAAAACGCGAACAGAAAAGGCAGGGTAAACAACCTGCCTTTAATATCAAACGAGCTTGATAGTAAAACCGGAACTGATGCACACTCAATCAACAATCAAATGCAACTAAAACCGATACTTAAAGGGTATCGCGGAAAACTGATTAGATTCCGATAATCCTGAGCTTCCTAAAATCTAGTAAGAGTAAAGGAAATACCAAAACAAAACATTTTAATTTTGGTCAGCAAACGATACTATCAAGAATTCAAGTGCGCTGACGGTTAAGTTTTATGGAACGGTATCACGCCCTAAAATTTAGTTAATATATAAGCTTAATGAAACCCTTGATTAAATGCAAGTCAGACACCGATATTTATAATTAAGAATGTCGATCTGCATGCTAGCAAAATTCAGATCATCGCCATCCCTGCCCAAGATTAGACATCAGGAAAATATACTATCTCAGTTTTTGTCATAAATGCCGCTGCACAAACATCTACACCATCGCAAACGATATAGCTAAGCATCAATACCAGAAGAAAATCAGATAAGCCCGACATAACCCTCTCTGAGGGCAGCAATACTACTTCTCATGAATCTCTTCTTGAAAAATGGACAAGTACCCATAACCCTAAGTTTGATATTGTTCTAAAAGACAATGCAAGTAATCTCATCAAAAAGGTAGAGGTCAGGGTTACAAACTTAGAAGAAAATAAATAGATCGCTGAAAAAAATGATTTAGGCAATTGGGAGAATCAACAAAATGGAGATGTAAATGCAGTTGCATCAGGAAAATTCTCGTTGAGCATTAATGGTAAACTCAACTTTACTCCTAATGATTAGTGACAGGCAGATACACAGTATCCGTTGAAACCTTTAATTCAGAGAATTAAGCCAGTAGTTTTTATCAAGAAGAAGTTAACAATCAAACTGGATGACAATTCGTTATGCCCATATGTTAAAATGACAGCTACGCTCATTAATCAAAACACAAGTTTAAGCCCAGCTCCTGCTATCCAAAAAAATTATACCAATAAAAATTGGATAGTGGAGATACCCAACGTCAATCTGATGGTACATATATATTGACAGTCACCGATAAGGATGTATTACAAAGGATGTCTTCTAAAGGAATAAGTTAAATTAAGTCGATATTAAAATCGACAGCATCTCTCCCGATGTTTCTCCGATCAAACTGAAAAACTCATGGATCAGAAATCCTCGAGTAGAAACCACAAAAAACAACCAGAATTTGTTATTAAGAATATTCCAGATGATCTTCATAAGATTGAAATTAAAATTCAAAATAGCACTGATATGCGCACTTATGAGATAGATAATATAAATCATATTACAGACCACTTAAAAGAGTGGAGCGGCATGGGCGGTTTATAGGGTGACAAAATTTATTCAGTCGTAGTCACTTTACAGACAAGGTAGGGAACACAAATAGTAACAGTAGTACTCCATTAAAAATTAAAAAAAATCTCTCTATTTTCTTTCTCGAATCCGAGCCTCATAATTGATCCTCATACCAACATCGGCACTGCCGGGGATTGCAAAAAGAATCATGACAAACCCATTTTAGTCTTTAAGAATAAAAGCGATGCAGGAATGAATTTCCATCTAACATACAGTGAAGAGTACTGATCTACATCATTATACTAATAATACATTTAGCTTCAGAACCAATGAGTATGATCCTAATAATCAACAATTAACAAAAACAACCCAATTCACGGATTATATCACCCTGGCAGGGCACAAAAGAAAACAATTTAAAGAAATATTCCTAAAATGCCCCAAGATGTAAATTATACATTCATTTGGAAAGGCAACTATTTTGCCGTTACGGGAGATATCAACGTATAGAGAAACGTTAAATGTAAAAATAAAATACGATAGAGGTGAGGTTACTGAAAAAAGTTGTCAAACCAATCAAAGTGATAAAAATTCTGATACTGATACTAAAACTTCACTACTGCAACACTTCAAACACACAGGGCGGAGAAAGTCAAATAGCTACAGACGAAATTCAACTTATAGTGCTTTATTTGGATTCGACCACAGGAGACTATCGCGCGAGGTTTTCTGACTATACAAATAGTGAAAATAAATTAGGAGAATATAATTCTGATTCTTTTTTCTATCCCTCCCAATTAAAACCAGAATTATATTCACCCATGGGGTGTAAATTATTAAAATTCACAAAAGAAGAGTAAACGTATTGGGTCATTGAATTTAACAATAGTACTCTGTATGAATTTTGCAGATTCATACCTTTGAAATAACCGTGCAGAAAACATTGATGCACGGCAAGATGAGAACGCGGGAGCAACTGAAAATCAGCGCTCGAAAGCATCCCCCTCTGAAACAACAAATTAACCGCGCCGAAACCGGAAGCACGTCTGAAGAATCCTCAAAAGAAGAGCTATCTGACCGCTATAAACACAGCATCCCGATATCCTAACCAGCGGATGAAATCCATAAGCAGGTCACCACACCCCAAAACCTCATTAAACCACTACACCATATCAACTCAGAAAATGCAGTCACACGGGATCTATCCCCATCTTCACACTCAACGCCCTAAAAGAAGCGCACAATGCCGTCAAATCGGTGATAACAGTAGATATTCGCCCAGAATATGTGCTTGATCTGATTGACAACCAAGGAGTATTCACTGTCGGCGTGCTGTTCATGAAAAACCTGCATAAACTGAGTGCCACTTATTGACCTAGACGGGGATTGGATCCGCCTAGATAAAACCTTCAGTATTGATGTCTCTTCTGAAAGAAGAATAAGCAGCCTGCACACCACAGACAGATATCACACTGACCCTTTAATAGGCTTAAAAACGAGCTCATCAAAAGAAAATGCGGATATTGTAATGATGACACCTATTTTACATCTAGCTGAGCATAAGAAAAAATCGATGTATCATGGATAAAAAACAATACATTTACAAAATGTGTTGTTTTAAAACAGCCATGATTTCATCAACAAAAAGATCGGCCATATTTTTTGTCTCTGAAACGATCGACATTTGATGGTCACCATAGCCCCCGATCAATAGGGGGTCTGTTGGGCCAAACAAAGTGAGATTAGGTTTACCCAACGCCGCCGCCAGATGACTTAAACCCGTGTCAACAGAGACCACGGCTTGAGCGGAAGTCAGAATGTGGGCGATGGCCTGTAAATCACAATGGGGTAATACCTCAACTTGAGAAAAACCCTCAGCTAAACGGCAGGCCCGTTGATATTCTGGCTCCGTCCCCCAGGGCAATTTTATTTTTAGGCGGGCGCTTCTTTTAATGACTTCCTCAATCAGCGCTCGCCAATGTAGTTCAGGCCAATGCTTTGCCTTTTGCGTTGTTGAATGAATCAAAATCAGGTAGGGATCATGTGGCCTATTTTTCGAAACAAATGCAGAACTGATGGCATAGTCACCACGCCAAGACGATTTTGAATAGCCCAGACTTTTCGCTAATAAATCACGGAGCCTTTCGACTGCATGTTGGTTTTTATCTACCCGGTGGCGCTGATGATAAAACGCACTAGCAAAAGCTTCACGCGCACTTTGGCGATCAAACCCATGCTTGATGCCATACGCAAGGCGCGTGATCAAGGCTGCACTTTTGAGTAAACCCTGGGCATCTATCACCACATCATAGTGCTTTTTTTGTAATGCTTGTTTAAAAATCGCCCACTCTGCCTGTACGGATTTGCGAAACCAGTGTTGCCGCCAACGCCGAATGGCCACTGGGATGACTTTGTCTACGGCTGGGTGCCATGTGGGGATTTGAACAAAATTCTCTTCGATGACCCAATCAAAACAAATTTTTTCATGCGCGTTCATGGCCTCTGTAAGCGCAGGTAAGGTGTGTAAAACATCGCCCATAGAGGAAGTTTTGACTAATAAAACCTGCATTAATCGATTTTATTCCTGTGCTTCATCAGGGTGAGCAGCATCACACAATGTTTGCAAATTGGCCATTACTTGCTCGGGTGTAATCCTAATTAAACTGTCATGATACCCCTCCGAATCGTCGCCTTTTCGAATTTTATGATAGCCGCTGATCAAACGAATAACTTGGGCATTTGGGGATAAAGGGGGCGTAAAATCAGGGTTACTCGGCCCATACAACGCGACCAATGGCTGATTTAAAGCCGCCGCGATATGCATTAAACCTGAGTCATTTGTTACTATCGCGCTACAGGCTGCAATCAGGTCGATTGCCTGTGCAAGCGATGTGTGGCCAATTAAGTCATGACAGTATTCTTTCGCTTTTTGGTTGAGTGCCGATATTATCTTGCACCCTGTTTCTTTGTCTTTTGCCGATCCCAATAAAACGATCTGATACCCCTTCTCAATGAGGGTTTGCGCCAAAGCCGAATAATGATAATGAGGCCAACGTTTTGCTGGGCCAAATTCGGCCCCTGGGCAAAACCCTATCAGCGGTGTGTCATTTTTTAATGAAAAAACTGCTTTGACCTCTGCCACTGCTTTTTCTGTGACCTGCAAATAAGGCCGTAGAAAAGGTTGAGGTAAATGGGCCGCTGATAACGCTTGAGTTTTTATATCAGCAATATTATCAGCGAGTGCCACATAACGTTGCACCATCATCGGGAATGCGGCGGGGTTTAATATTCGACAATCATTTAACAGGCCGTATCGCATTTCACCACGCCACCCAATCCGATGCGGAATATGTGCAAAAAAAGGGATCAACGCCGATTTAAATGAATTAGGTAATATATACGCGCGTTGATAACGCTCAGAACGTAATTGAATACCAAGACGTCGCCGCTTAAAAAGCGCCAACTGACCGTGACCGATGGGCATCGTCCATATCTGCGACACCTCTGGCATCCTTAACAGTAAGGCATGGCACCACTCCGGCGCTATCACATCTATTATTGCAGGGGGTTGACGCACTTTCAGCGTACGATACAAACTGTGAGACATCATCATATCCCCCACCCATGAAGGCGCGATTACCAACATTTTTATCTGATTTTTCAAAAAATCCCTTGTTAACCTCAGCCGCCAACGGTGATGGCATATTCAAAAATGGCATCGGCTCAATTTTGCCTATTTTTTCATCTGAATATGGCTCAGTTTTTTTAAAAATGATTTTGTCTTAAATATCATCAATAAACGTTTTTTGATTCTTTTTAAAAAATATTTTAACAAAGTTTTTAAAAATTTTTTATAATAGAGAAGAGAAAATACGATTATGAGTATAGAATTTAGACTAATAAAATACACAAACCCAACAAACAAATACGCTTTTACAGATAAAAGCGCTCATAGCGCATCATTATCTGTTGTTAAAACAAAATCTCATGCGAAAAAATTATTTCGTCAATCTCGTAAATTTTTGAGAAGTATTTTTAAAATGCTACCACAAACAAAAAAGGTTCTTATTCATTAACAGATGACAAATATAATAAAATTATCTCTATAGCTAAGACTTCAGAAAATTACTTTAAGAATGCTGGCAAGTTTTCAAAAATCTTAATAAAGAACAATATGCTAGAACAAAAGAGCCCGTTTTAGATCCGCCAAAAAACCCAGAAGAAAACACTGCCGCTCCCGTAGAAAATTATCATAAGAATGATCAACATAGCGGCGATCCTCACTATTGTGATAATAAAAGAATGTATGAGGATCCTTCTAATCTAATAAAAGCGATGGAAAATGGAAAGACACAACCTACTGAAGACATAACGTTCACTCCACTTACAGACAATCAAATAGACGAATTGTATGCGAGAGTTGGCAAAAAAAACAAACACCCGAATTTTTAAATCCGGTACCTGCTTCTTACGATAATAACTTATCTCCCCTGTTCCTAAGAAAAAATATGGCTATTATTAATAGAGCGTTTTAATAAAGAATGATATATTTGTGTTAATTTTTTGGCGCCAAAAATGCCAAACATATTTGAATGTTTTCTCCCTTTTCTGTTGTAAAACGATAATCGAGTTTTTTCGTTAAATGAATACTTGGATAATCTTTTTTGACATCATTAAAATCAGCTGTCTCACAGTTTTTTCCAGCATGACTTAAAAATAATGCGCCTGAACTTTGAAGTTTATCCAGAGCAATATCCGCATTGTAAATATTAGGTTTGTTTTCATTCGACCATTTTGTCGTGATGAAAGGATAATCGGGGGAATAAAAAGTCAACCATTGAGATAAATAGCCCCCTCCTACATATTTTAAAGGGGTGTGATATTCGTTTTTCCATAATTGGTTTAATTCGTTGCTCACTTTTTTTATATAAAAAAATTTTTTACCTGCACCTTTAATGTTTTTATATAAGACTAGGGTGTAACCAGAGCAAACTAATATAGAAAAAAATAATAAAGATAAATTTATATTTCGCCATTTTTTGATTTTATCCACATTTAAAAAACACAATGTTAGTGATGAGGCTAATATAGCAAAAGGTTGCATCCACTCAGTGAGTCGACCCCCTTGATTAAACAGAAAATAAATAAAAATACAAAAAACAGGAGATAAAAAAATAAAGACAAAATGTTTTTTTTCTTCTGTATTGGGATACACTATTTTTGCGCCTAAAGGCAATAAAATCAGTAAAATCATGATAATAGGATAAAACACACATAAAAAAGCAATGATAACTGTAAGATTTAATGCGGGTTTTATTTGAGATTCAACCCAATTAAAGGCAGCAAAGTCATGCTGATAAAGCCAAATGAAATTGGGGGCTATGATCAAGATAAAAAGTAATATAGAAGAATAGAATTCTTTATATTTAAATGCTTTTCTTCCTGCCGTCGTGAATAAAAGAGAAATCAACATAAAGGGTAAAAAAGAGAATGAAGAATATTTCGACATTGCCGCTAACCCAGAACATAATGCCAAAACCAACCAATATTTTTGATGATCGTAGAGTGCTTTAATAAAAAAAAGAAAAAGATAAGGCCAAAACATCACCAGTAAATAATTGTCGTTATAAGGAAGAATATCAAAATTAATAATGCCCGTTAAATTCAGGCTCATTAAAGAAAAGAAAGCAAGGACAGGAAGACCAAACAGTCGTAACCCCAGCAACCAAATCCCCAGCATACCCAAAGAACCCGCTAAAAAATGAGAGGCATACCAGTAAAGATCAAGGGCGACCCACTTTTTCAGCAATAGTGAAGGAAACATAACCAGGCCAACCATATAAGGATTTTTAGGTGATCCAAATTCTAAGTTATTGGCCCAGTTTAATGCTTCAACAACATCATAAGGCACACTGAGATTCAAAAAATAACCTGCACATGTCCAAATAATCACATAAAGCGCAAGATAAAAAAAAATGATGAAAATCTGTGGCATAGAAGATAGTTTTGCAATTTTCATAAGTTCTGTCTTGTAACGTGTAAATCAAATGAGAATCAAGAACATCACTGCTTGACGCATACGTCTACTCATCGCATAAAGTGGGCGTGCCTCCATTTTTACTAGCTAATTTTTTACAGGGAAAAAAACGAATGCTAGAACCTAGCTACAAGAGATTTCTGTGGTATGAATCCTTAACTGTTTGGGTATTTCAAAAACGATATTTTCCTCTTGGCCCATCATTTCAATTGATTCATCAGCACCTAATGATTGCAAGGTATGAATGACTTTCTGCACTAACACATCAGGTGCCGAAGCACCTGCTGTCAGACCAATATATTTACTGTTCTTTAACCAATCAGCATTAATGTCTGCATCAGAATCAATTAGATAAGCAGGTTTTCCCATTCGTTTGGCCAGCTCCGCTAAGCGATTTGAGTTAGAGGAATTTTTTGAACCGACCACCAGCATTATGTCGCTTTTTTCTGACAATGCACGGACTGCCTGCTGCCGATTCGTCGTGGCATAACAAATATCGTCTTTACGTGGCCCAATGATTTTAGGGAATCGTTTTTGAAGCGCTGCAGTGATCTCGAGAGTATCGTCAACAGATAAGGTGGTTTGGGTCATGAAACAGAGGTTATTTTCGTCTTTGACGTTTAATTGCTGAACATCTTCCACAGATTCCACCAAATAAATCCCTGCGGATGCGTTATCATATTGCCCCATTGTGCCTTCAACTTCCGGATGCCCCGCGTGCCCAATCAAAATGGCTTCTTGCCCTTTACGGCTCGCACGAAGCACTTCCATATGCACTTTAGTGACTAAGGGGCAAGTGGCATCAAACAGTATTTTTAATTGACGTGCCTTGGCCTGCGCCTTGACTACCTGCGAAACACCATGAGCAGAAAAAATCAGTACGGACCCATCCGGCACCTGTGAAATATGTTCAATAAATATTGCCCCTCGCTTGCGTAAATCTTCCACAACATAGCGATTATGGACAACCTCATGGCGCACATAGATGACTGGATCGTATATTTTTAACGCACTTTCTACAATGCTGATCGCACGATACACACCCGCACAAAATCCTCTTGGGTTAGCCAATAATATTTTCATTTTTTACCGTCTTTAGGATCAATTTTTAATACTTTAATATCAAACTTCACAGAATGTCTTGATAAAGGATGATTAAAATACACATTAATAGACTCTACCATCACTTCATACACAATCCCAGGCATTTCACGGCGATTAATAGCCGTGAATAAGATGACTACCACAACTGTAGGTAGACCTATATTTGAAAAATCCTCTCTAGAAAATATTGAATCAAATTAAGATTTTTTACCAAAAGCGGCAAGTGCAGGGAGTGTGAATTTTTTATCACTGACCTTTAAACCCAATAATTCGACTTCTAACATGTCAGATAAGCTTTGATCACTCAAACAAAATAAAGCAGGTTTACCCGAAAGACGGCTAGATTCGACGATAGAGCCATCTTCTAAAGTCAGCATAAAATGCAGCAAGACCGAACTGTTTTTTCTATCCGATTTTCTATGCTATTGTTGCAAATATGGTCTTTTTTGATGGAAATCCTGTCAATATATTGATTGAATTTAATTTGACTCACACCAGAAGATGATGAAGCAGGAACTGTTTCTTTAATATATTCGTTTTTGTTCTTGCTCGAATTTGGAACGACTGATGACATCTTATTTCTCTTTTTGACGACTGATGACATCTTATTTCTCTTTTTGAGTGATCTGTTTTTTTAAAGCTGGATTTAAAAATCCTTCTAACAATATGAATAAAGCACCGATGCAAATAGCAGAATCAGCCAAATTAAAGGTAGGCCAATGCCATTGGTTGACATAAAAATCGATAAAATCGATCACAAATCCATGCGCTATTCGATCACATAAATTTCCAAGGGCACCCCCAATGATGAGAGCATAAGCGGCAATTATCCATTTATTCTCTATTGAGCGATACATCAATCTCATCAAAATAGCGATAATCAAAATAGCAATCAGAATAAAAAACCAACGTTGCCAACCGCCTCTGTCTGCTAAAAAACTAAATGCAGCCCCTGTATTTTGAGCATAAGTTATGTTCAAAAAAGGAATCAAAGGCCGTGTTTCATATAAATCAAAATGATGAATGATCCAATATTTACTGGCGAGATCTAACACTATTACCACGACAGAGAGACACAACCAACACAATTGAGTTATACCCATAGAACGGTTTATTTTATTCATTTAAGCAAACTTACGTTCTTCACCGGGACCGGCTACGTTACTCACACAACGCGGACACAGTTTACTCTGTTCGTCTGCCAAAACAATATTTTGCGTGTAATGCCAACACCTGTGGCATTTTTCCCCTTGTGCTTTATTGATCGTGATTTTTAATTCGTTCATCAATTGTTCCGTTTTTTGTGCCTTGTCATCTGCCTCTTTATAGTCAGCAACACGTACAGAAGAAGTGAGTAATACAAACCGGAGCTCCTTTTGTAAGCTATTCAGATCGCTTGCCAATTCGGGCTGAGCATATAAAGTCACTGAGGCTTCTAAAGAACTTCCAATCTGTTTATTTTTACGCGCTTTTTCCAAAACTTTATTCACTTCACTACGCACCCGCAATATTTTTCGCCAAAATGCATCATTCATTAGAGGATAAGAAGGATCTTTGTTCTCCTCTAAGGTCAATAAATGCGGATACCATTCTTGAGTAAAAACAGAAGAATATTTTGCACGATGCGAACCATGACCAGGTAAATATTGCCAAATTTCATCCGCAGTGAAAGAGAGGATGGGCGCTAACCAGCGAACCAAGGCGTGTGCAATATGGAATAATGCAGTTTGACCGCTACGGCGAGCTAATCCGTTATTTTTAAAGGTATATTGTCTATCTTTAATAATATCGAGATAAAAAGATCCCATTTCGACGGAACAAAACTGCATTAAACGTTGTACCACAAAATGAAAATCGTAATGTTCATAAGCTTTAATGATATCGGCTTGGGTATGTGCCGCGCAGCTCACAGACCAACGATCTAACATGACCATGTCATCTGGAGACACTAAATCTGTTGCAGGATCAAAATCCTTTAAATTAGCTAAAAGAAAACGCGCCGTATTACGAATACGGCGATAAGCATCCGCAGAATGCTGCAGTATTTCGTCTGAAACCGCCATTTCACTTGTATAATCCATTGAGGCTACCCAAAGTCGAAATATATCTGCACCCAGCTTATTGGTTACATCTTGAGGCGCCACTGTATTGCCAATAGATTTAGACATTTTTCGCCCTTGACCATCGACCACAAAACCGTGCGTTAACACTTCTTTATAAGGCGCTTTGTTTTTCATTGCGGCAGACAACATCAGCGAAGACATAAACCAGCCGCGATGCTGATCAGATCCTTCTAAGCACATATCAATATTTGTATTAAGCCCATAACGAGCCTCTATAATAGAAGAATGCGTAGAACCAGAATCAAACCAAACATCCAAAGTATCCGGCACTTTGATATAAGAGGCCGCTTCTTCACCTAACATTTCCTCTGGCGATATATTCCACCAGGCTTGAATGCCTTCTTTTTCGACCCTTTGTGCGACTTCTTCCATTAATTCGTGAGTTCGCGGATGTAAGGCCTCCGTTTCTTTATGAATAAAAAGAGACATAGGCACACCCCAGGCACGTTGACGAGAAATACACCAATCTGGACGATTGCTCACCATGGATTCAATGCGAGCCTGACCCCAATGAGGGATCCATTTGACTTTTTGAATTACTGATAATGCTTTTTTACGTAAAGCCTGCTTTACCATGCTGATAAACCATTGCGATGTGGATCTAAAGATCAAAGGCGTTTTGTGTCTCCAGCAGCAAGGATAACTATGCACTAATTGTTCATCATGCATTAGTGTGCGGTTGTCGCGTAAAATCTCGCGCACAACGTCATTTGCCTTGAACACAAAAAGGCCATCTAATCTTGGATCGGTATTTTGTAAATAACAGCCATCGGGCCCGACAGGATTGAAGGTTTTAATCCCATATTTTTGACAGATCATGAAATCATCTGGCCCATGTGCCGGGGCGGTATGTACGGCACCGGTTCCTACCTCTACTGTGACATAATCTGCTAAAATGATGGGCACATCAAAATCCATAAAAGGATGCTTAAAGCGCAGATGCTCCAAATCCCCACCTGAGCACTGGCTGATCACTTGCCATTCTTTTTCTCGATTTTGTTTAAAAACCCGCCACATCACCGTTTCTATTAAATCTTCTGCTAGAATAAAATAGTCATCGGCCATGCGTACCAGTTGATAAGTCACCTCTGGATGAAGAGTAATCGCTCGATTTGCAGGTAAAGTCCAGGGGGTAGTGGTCCAGATAATGACAGAAACAGAGGTACTTTCAGAATCAACACCAAACCGAGCGACAACGGCTTTGGGATCGACTGCAAGAAAACGGACATCGATCGATAAAGAGGTTTTATCATAATATTCCACCTCGGCTTCTGCCAAAGAAGAAGTACAATCTGTACACCAATAAACCGGCTTAATCCCTTTGTAAACATGACCATTTTCGATAATTTTGCTGAAAGCACGAATAATACTGGCTTCTGTTTGGTGATTCATCGTTAAGTAAGGGTGATCCCAGTCACCTATAACGCCCAGTCGAATAAAACTTTTTCTCTGTTTGTTCACTTGTTCCGACGCATATTCGCGACAGGCTGCATGAAATTCGGGCAAGCTGATTTTTTCATTGGCCTTTCCGAGAAATTGTTCTACTTTTAATTCAATCGGTAATCCATGACAATCCCATCCAGGGATATAGTGTGCGTCATAACCCGACATCCCTTTTGATTTTATAATGATGTCTTTAAGAATTTTATTGATGGCATGACCAATATGAATGTCCCCATTCGCATAAGGAGGGCCATCGTGTAATAAAAACGATTTTTTGCCCTTTTTAGCGGCGCGAATAAGGGCAAATAAATTTTCATTTTCCCAGCGTTTGAGCATCTCAGGTTCGCGCTGGGCTAAATTTCCCCTCATTGGGAAGTCTGTTACTGGCAAGTTAAGGCTATCTTTATAGTTATTTTTATGACTCATGTGATTTATTCCATTCTCAATAAAAAATTAAATTTTATATTTTAGCTTCAACTAAAAAAGGTTCTAGCTGAAAGCACGTCAAGCGTAATTTGCTGTCTGAGCGCATCAAGTGAAGTAAAACGTTGCTCATTACGTAACTTTTGATGAAATACAATCTCAACGTAACGGCCATAGACTTCCATAGAGAAATCCAGCACATGTACGTCAATTTGCTGACAAGTACCATAAATAGTCGGCCTGCTGCCGATGTTTGCCACACCAGGCAAGACTTCGTATGTTAAGCCATATACTTTAACGACATAAACACCTTTAAGTAGCATGCGTGAGGACTTTAAAGGTAAATTAAGGGTAGGAAACCCAAGCCTGCGCCCAAGTTTATCGCCATGCACTATTCGACCAGAAATACAATAAGGATGACCGAGTAAGTCTTCTGCAAGAGTCAACTGATCCTTTTGTAACGCTTCACGGATAACCGTGCTGCTAATACGAAGGTTTTTATAGAAAAAGCCTTCTATGCTGATGATCTGAAAATTAATTTTTTTGCTGGCTTGTGTTAATAGTTTGATATTACCCTGACGTTTTTTACCAAAACGAAAATCATCCCCTACGACTAAAAGATGAACTCCTAACTGTTTAATGAGAAACTCGGCGATAAAATCATCTGCTGTATAAGCAGCAAAAAATGGGTCAAATTTGACGCATAATACATAGTCTATTTTAATTTGACTCAAATACTTCAATTTATCCCTTAAATAAGTTAAACGCGAGGGGGCCTTTTCAGGTGAAAAAAACTCTAATGGCTGAGGCTCAAAAATCATGACCATAGTAGGCAAGTGCCGTTTCTGCCCCTCATGTTTCAAACGCGCCAGCAATGCTTGATGCCCTCTATGGACGCCATCAAAATTACCAATACTCAGCACGCAACCATGGTTTTCTGGCCGAATATTATGTAGACCACGAATGAACTTCATGGCTGATTGAAACCGATCAAATGCGCCATTAAAGCTTCTGTCAATACCCGATCTAAAATCAGGGTGGAATTTGAATGAAAATGTTTACGCTATATGATTTTTAATATCAATCAATTGACCTGATTGATTAAATTTAAGAGTTAAAGTTTGTTGCTTTACTTTTTCATGCCCTATCTGCTGACGAAAGATATAAAACCAAGTTTGAGTACCAAAAGGGTCTGTCAACATAGGGCTTCCTAATGTAGAAATCACTTCGTTTTGTGTCATTCCTTTATCAATTTTATTGACCTCATTCAGAGATAAGTAATTTCCTTGATTAATATCAGGTTTACAAACCCATTGATTCAATCGAGAACAACCTGAAACAAATATTATAAAAAACAAAATGAGGTGGATCAGCATCTTAAAGCACATGGTCATAGATTCCTTAATAGTAATGATAGTGTGGCTGATTCTCTTGAAAAGAGTTTTACATAACAAGTGATTCTTTTGTATTCGCCAGTGTATTTTTTGTTATTTGTCCTTGTCCAAGAAGACGTGTCATCTCTTCTAAACGCGTCTTTTTATCTAACAAATGAACATAAATATCTGTTTCTATTGTATCACTTTGTTTTTAAATAAAAAATGTTGATGTCACAAGCGACAACCTGTGGAAGATAAGTAATACAGAGTACCTGTCTTGAGGCAGCTAATTGCCGCAACAAGCGACCCATTAAAGCCGCTGTAGATCCACTGACACCCACATCTATTTCATCAAAAATGATAGCAGGGGTTTCGATTTTACGCGCAGTACTTAACGTCATTGCCAGGGCAATCCGTGATATTTCTCCTCCCGAAGCCACCTTAATCAGGGGCTGTAATGGTTGACATGGATTCATTGTGACAAAAATTTAACACGAGTCGCACCATAAATATTGAGGTGTTTGGAATCAAAATAGGTCTCAATACTGAATTTTGCATAGGCATCGCCAAGTTTCGCATATTTTAGTGATTAAGGCAGACAGCTCTTTAGTATAAAATTGCCGTTTTTCATGTAATTCATGGGCTATTTCTAATACTTGCTGATACTGTTTTTCTGTTACTTGAAGAAGATCTTCCTGATCTAGATTTTGCTCAATTAATTATTGTTTTTCATCCAATAATTGTTGATATTGATCTGCTAAACGTTCTAGAGAAACATGATATTTACGAGCCAAATCTAAATAATTAGATAACTGTTGCTCTAATGATGCTAAGAAATTCGGTTCTATATTGATTTTTGACTGTAATGACGGATTTCATCACTGACTTCTTTAATTTGAATGATCGCTTCTTTAAGCATATTTAATAAATCATTAAAGTAATGATCCATAGCACTTAATTCTATCATCTGTTTTTGAGAAAAATAAAGCTGACTCATAATACTCTGCTGTTTAGTTTCACACAGCCCTTGTAAAACTTCTTGGCTCATTTTCAATAATTGAGCTCTATCCGATAAATGTTTATGCTCCGCTTCTATTGTTTCCTACTCTTCTTGCTTTGGATGCAATCCATTGAGTTTTTTAAGGTAATATTCCAAAAGTTAATGACGGGCATCATTTTCCACCACTTTTCTCTTTCGTTCGGCCGATCGGCGGCAACTGTTATGCCAGGTTTCATACGCATTTTCCATCTTTATGAATAAATTATGCTCTGCTGAATACGCATCCAATAATTGTTTATGATGGTCCCGTTTCAGCAAACAGTGATCGGTATGCTAGCCGCAAATCTGTATAAAAGCTAGACTAATTCTTGTAGTTGCGATAGAAGAACAAGTGTGCCATTGATAAATCCTAGAGAACGTCCATCAGCACTAATAGTGCGGCACAGAAAACATTCTTGATTTTTTAACCATTGCATCGCCAAACTCTTATCCTTTAGAGAAAAGCGGGCGCACATATTTGTGCGAAGAGCTCCCAAACTCACCATTACAACTTCTGAACGGCCGCCTAAGCACATATTTAAGGCATCAATTACGATAGATTCAACTTTTGAATAGTTTCTTTCTCATTGCAATATTCGTACATATCCGCCGAAAATCAATCTTGTAAGTGAAGATTGTGTATCTGAAACACTTTATTATATTGCACAAGGTTTTCTCATCATCCCTGATGAAGTCTTAAAATGGTGAAAAATCGTATTGCCTCATTTAAATCTAAGAAATTTTATTGGGGAGATTAAATTATTTTATCCGCTCAACCTAAATGTACTTGAATACGAGTGAAACCCTCCTCTGAATTAGCTGAAATTTCTTATAAAAAATTTCAAACCCTTGTCTAAATTAATCCTAACATATTAATTCGTTTATCCGCATATATGGCATGTCAATTGAAAACGACATCAAAAAAATAGGAGAACTGGCATTTTTAGATGTGGCGATACGTGTTAGGCAAACATTGATAAAACTCGCACTTTAACCCGATGCCATGCTTTATCCCTGTAAGATGCAAACTAAAAGCACTCGTCTAGAAATTGGCAAATGGCAGGTTTTTCTCGTGAACTCGTTAAATAGTTGGGCAGGCTTTAAAAACATTAGAAAGACAAAATTTAATTTCAGCTCACGGCAAAATGATTGTTGCTTTGAATCCTTGGTTAAAATATCTCTTAGGCCAAGACGACATTTAGGTTTAGAAAGTGACGTTTTATAAGTCGAAGGTATGAGTGACTGCATGGACCCGTTATTCATGGCGGCATAGGAGCTGCCTTGAACGCCCCTCCTATTCGGAGGATCGTCTCGATATCATTAATTTCGGATGATTCTTTTTAAGCATCCTGCATTTCAAATTCGAAATTTTAACCCTCTGCTAAAGTTTTCAATCTGTTAGCTTGAATTGCAGAAAAATAAAAAAATACGTCCTTGCTACCATCTGATAAAGTAATAAAGCAGACCCCTTTAGATTCGTTGAATCACTTAACTGTACCTTTAATTTTTACTATCTTAAAAATTTCCTTGAAATTATTTAGCTCAATCACGGGTATTTAAAATCAAAAAAACAAGCCTCGTTTATCTGCTGAAGGCAGTAAGAGAAGCATCTGAAGGGAAGTAATCTAAAACACTTACGTTCTTGCCTAAAAGTTCTTGCTCAAAAACCACAATTAATCAAGAACGCTATCTCTTTTTACTCAGGACCCTTATTTCATATAATTCATTCATTGGCAAGCCAGTTTTTATCATTAATCAACTTACTGTGCATATAAATAAAACTGTAAACAAAACTCTGATTCTTTTAATCATCTTCCCTATTTACAGAAAGCGGCCTTTTCCTGAGTAATTTTTTGCTAAGATCTTGTAGAGGACTTTTCTAAAGTTGAAAAGTCCATTTCAACCCTCGCAATGGATGTGCAACTTTATCGCTTATTTTCGTGATAATATTTTTTAGATACCTGTTTGCGTATTGCTGCATTAGATCCGCGAATCCAACTTACATCATTAATCGCCATTTTTGCCCACCTCATTTACGATGGCCAAATTAACTATACACAAATTGCCCATTTATCAGTCACCATAAATGTTTAAAAAATAAAAAATGTAGATATATCGATGTGATCCTAAATTTCTATAAAATCGGTTTTTTTAAAACATGTCATTCAACCCAGATAACCCATTTGACTAACTCCCATCGTTTCCGTCTGACTCAGAAACGATCGAAACAACAGCAGTACTAAGAGCCCATATCCACGAGCTAGCAGAGCTAAAATCTGCGGACCAGTAATGCTTGCTCAGTAATTACTGGTGAATATTCTCCCGATCCTGAAAGCAAAAGATTCGTCCCGCATCGAAAATATCGTCACTACAAGCGATCAGCTTTTTCAATATGTTGAACGGACTGATCAGGCCACTAAAGAGGATCCTCTATATCGTACGTCGATGTATGAGTAATCTGAGTTACTGAAAACGTATCCGTTATATGTCACGAACGCAATGCAGATTTATACCAAAATGCGGGCAGTCGAAACCGATGTAAGAAAGACTTCTGGCACTGTTTTTGCGATCAGTATATAGACGTTGTATATTCTACCTATCCGGAAGGAGCAGAGAAGATTCGCACGTTACTATCAAACTGGGGGCAGTTTATTAATGAACAAAACGATATTGACCCACTTATTAAGATAGCCATAACACATTAGCATTTCGAAAGCATTCACCCGTTCCATGATGGTAACGGACGTACAGGGCGAACCTTGAATATTCTTTATCTAATTCAGCAGTGAGACTGCTTTCCCTGCCCACATTCTTGCAAACAGTAATAAGTATTACACTTTATCTGCGCCGCGTGATTAAATATGGAGAGCAGAAAAAATGGATGTAATACATTCTGAAAGTTAAGACGGTTTCTGCTGTCTGGACAAAAAAAGATTGCCTCAATCAGAGCGCTGATTATTTTACCCTGTAATATGTACAGGAAAAGCTCCTCAAAATTTATACCTACGAACTTCTTAATATGCTGTTCATGCAACCCTACTGCAGAATAAAAATATGCTGAATGCGTGGATTGCACAACGGCAAACAGCATCGCTTTATTTTAGGCAACTGGTAAAAATCGGAATACTAGAAGAAGTGAATTTCGGGCGTTTAAAACTTTACATGAACCCTCTCCTGCTGAGGGAGCTGAATGATCTATGAAAGTGTCAGTACTTCAAAACAAGATTTGACTCGCCAGGCCGATATTGAAAGATGGCTGTTATCAATATCTTTTATATGGCACTGTTAAAAAAGTCACTGAAAGACATTACGACAAGTGATAGCTACGCAAAGAAAAGAAGATGACATCGAGTTTATCGAAGCGCAAACTGAATCTTTTGTGTTCTTTATCTTACCAAAGAAACGTTCGATAGCACTGCGGGTTCGATATTTCTTTCTTAAAAAACTCAGCTTAAGTGGTGGCGATAGTTTTTAATAGACCTGTAACCTATATTAGGTCCTTAGAATAGGCTAATATAATGATTCCTCGCCTTTAGGCCTTGTTTTAAAGCGCCTATGTTGCCACATATATTGTTCCGGCGCCTTTTGAATGATGTTTTCAATAACCTTATTCATAGAAGTAGCGGTTTCAGTTTCATCTTGAAGTGGAAAATTGTTCAATGCATGCGATATGACCATTCTATAGCCTTTAGCGCCAGGTAATCTGACAAGATGGTAAGGCACACAATTTATACTCCCTTTACTGAGTAACAGATGAGTACCCCTGGTGGTAGCCGCTTGTTCAACTGCAAAAAATTGGACAAAAACACTGCTGCGAGGACCATAATCATGGTCTGGAAGATACCAAAGTATCTCACCTTTTTTTAAACAAAGAATCATTGTTTTTATATGATTTCTGTCTATCAACCCTTTATTAGATCTTGTCCTGCCATAAATTTGGATCCAATTAATCACTTTATTATTGTGCGGCCGGTAAACACCAATAGCCTGTTTGTGCAGGCCAAGAATGCGAGCGGCAAATTCTAGCGTCAGAAAATGTACACCTATTAATAATATCCCCTGTCTATTTTTTTGTACTTTCTCAATACATTCTAAACCAATCAAGCGACTCCAATGCTTGACACGCCAATCTGGCCAAAACCAAGCCATTCCCGATTCAAGCAGACCTATTCCTAAGGATTCAAAATTTTTTTTGACTATTTTTTGGCGCTCAGTTAGAGAAATTTCTGGAAAACAAAGTTCTAGATTACGAAAGGTAATATTGACTCGACGTCTAAGAAAATACATAGATAAACGTCCAATACATCTCCCTAAATGATAAATTATGGGGTAAGGAAGACATACTAAAAGATAAAGAAACCCAGCGCCAAACCAAGTAAGCCAATAACGAGGATGTAATAATGAAAGATGAAAATGAGGAGATTTTTTTATCATCGTACCCGTAGTCCATTTAAAAAATTCTTTAATAATTGATAACCATTTTCACTAAAAATGCTTTCAGGATGAAATTGTACCCCATCTAAGAGTAAAGTACGATGTCGGATACCCATGATTTCATCCATACGGCCTTCTTTTTCAGTCCGAGATGTTAATTTGAAATCTTCAGGTAAAGAATCTGTTTCAACGACTAGTGAATGATATCGAGTCACCGTTAATGGGTGACCGCTGCAAAACGCCTTGATGATTGTGTTGAATCAAGCTTATCTTACCGTGCATTATTTTTCTGGCTTTGGAGATGCGAGCTCCGAAAGATTGCGCCAATGCTTAATATCCAAAATAGACACCTAGAATAGGTAATTTGCCCGAAAATGCTGTATCTCAGCTAATGCAATCCCTGCTTCAGAGGTGTGCAGTGGTCAGGAGAAATGTGTAAATATTTCGGCGCTAACCGCTCAATATCTTCAAGCTTTACTTCATTGTTACGTTTGATTAATACATCAACGCCTAATTCACAAAATATTGATATAAATTGTAAGTAAAATAATCGTAATTCTCTATTAATAGCAACATAGAAACCTATTTATATATGCATTGATTAAATTGGGTTTTAATATCACAGAAAGCGGTTAATATTCGAATAAAGTATTTTAAAAACCCTGGAAAATAGTTAAATCAATCATTTTTAAATTTCTTAAAATATAAATGATACGATTTATCAATGTTTTAATAGGCTCTTTATCAGCTGTTTTAAAGCATTACACTCATTTATATAATTTTGAATATCATTAATCTCTTTTTATAAAAGAGTGTCTTTAATAAAAACAGGACTATCAAGAACCTGTAATTTACATGTTATTTTATTTAAATTATTTTTAAAATATTAAATCATTACATATGTTAATTTTTTAGTAAACATATTTAAATGAGTAAGAATATTTTTAATATCTATCAAAGATTTTAAAAATGTTTTTATATTTTTTCTATATTTCTAAATAAATCTGTAGTGTCATTTCATAAAAATAATACTATTTATTAAATCGTAAATACGTGGAAATGCATTTTTAATTTTTTGTTTCCTCAAATTAATCCTTCATTTGTACTTTAATCCGAATTTTTTCTTTTTGACAATTAGACTCTATGTAGAAATTTTCTTTAATTAATCTGTTATGATCTTCATGTTCTCCTTTTATTTTTATCGGAATTATTTTTATAGAACAATTATCATAAAATATATTGAAAAATCTTCATAATAATCACAAATTTTTACTGTAGAAAATTTCTCTATTTTATTCAAATTTTTAATTGACTCAAACAAATTATTTTTAGCTCAATTAATTATTTTAATACGTTTAAATCATTTTATGATGTATAAATTTTATTATAAATTAGATTTATTTCTTTTTATTTACATGAGTCTCCCCTTAAAATTTATTTAAAATATTCAAAATTTATTTGATCTTTATCAACTTCATCTGAACTCGTATTCATAGTATATCTTTTTTATATTTTGAATCCTTGATACATAATAAGCTCAGAACGCATCCGTTGTATTTGCAGCATTTATTAATTTATTAATTATAGTATTAGATATTGATTTAAACATTTTTATCATGAAGTTATTTTTTAATAAAGTGATTATCATAAAGTACTATTTAAAACAGCTTTTAAAATTGATTACAATTTATAGAAATTAAAAATAAGACAGTAGTTTTATCAAAAAATAGAAAAATACGTTTATTTTTATCCAATTTATTCCATGAGATTGAAAATGAATTTACTTTCTTTAGGCAATTATTATTGCTTACTTCAGTACAGACGCCATAACATTATGGCTTAATATTAATCACTTTAATCGTATAGTATATTTAATAATTTTATAATAAATACGTAAAATCTTAAATAATTTAATGGTTTTAAACCATTAACTTAAGTGTGTTTTAGCTACATTTAAAAACAAATCACCGACAATTTATAAAAAACGATTTATACAGGCAAACAAAGAAGCACGATGGTTATTTGTATTACCCTTAATTACTTTTCTTGTTGGTGGATCCTTTTTTATTTTTCTGATCACGCTGAATATGGGGTGTATTTAATGGGTCATATTGATAGCATAACGGGGTTACCCATATAGTTTGAAGTAGGCGTATTGCTCTCCCTTTAGTCTTTATCTAGCTTTGCATCTTAATGGTTACACTGATTTTATCTGATATACCGCTTAAAAAGCTTAAGGATCAAGATTGATGAATATTGATATGATTTTGCCTCTAATAGCGTATTTATTTATCCTTTTTTGTTTATCTTTTTATAGTGTCAGAAATCAAAAATATAAACATTTCCTGAAGCAATATTTTATTGGCAAGCACCCCATGTGGGCTTCGTATTAGCCATGACTTTGAGCAGCACTTATATTTTAGTGCAAGTTCTTTTATCGGCGGTCCTGGAGCGGCTTATCAATATGGGTTTGGTTTTATTCGCCATTATCTAGCTCCCTACAATATGATGTTTATTTGGGCATATTAGGAAAATTTGCTATTTTGGCGCGGAGTTATAACGCTGCCACTTTAAATGATGTGCTGTATACCAGTTATAAAAGCTGGCTTTAATCTGTCTGACTAGGGAGAGTTATTGACATTTATGGAAGACATGACAGTTTAATTTGTGAGAGGCGCTCGGCTGCTAGAAGCGACTACTGACATTCCCTATCATGTCGGATTATTGGTATTCGCTATCAGTGTCAACTCTATATAACACTTTTGGCTGTTTTTTGCAGCAGCATACTCGATGACAGCTTACAGGGTATATGCTATCGGGCATTATTTTCTTTTAATGGCGGAAGTATATAACGCCGGAGGGTTAGCAAAAGCAGTAGATACCTTCTTTCACTTTGTCCTGCGTTGATCACACCTCCGAGCTAAGATCAAATACTGAATATGCCATTTTTGGTGGGCATCATGATGGTTACTATGTATTTATCGAGGGCTTTATGGCGCACTACTTTACCCTCTTTAAGTGTTCCTGATGAGTTAATCCTAAAACTGATGATTCGGGTGTTCTTACCTTTTGCAGCCGTTCTTTTTCTTACCGCACCAATGGCGGCTATTATGTCGACTGTGAATGCACAGCTATTGCAATCCTCCGCTACCTTGGTCAAGGACATGTATCTGAACCTCAAGCCCAAATAGATCAAAAATGAAATAAATTTCAAAGTGAATCACTTTGTGTTTCGATCTTTTACTCATACTAACAGCGTGGCCACCACCAGCGATATTCTCATATCTTAATTTATTGGCTATTTTGGGAAATAGACTCCGTTTTTTGTGGCGTTTTGTACTTGGATTATACTGGCCGCTAGTGCCTATGGAGACATCAGCCCAATGATAGTGGGTGACATTTGTTATATTTTATTGACGATATTTAAAATTCAATTTTAAGGATTCTATCCTAATTACGCCAACATGCATTTTAAACCTTTTAGCTTTTTTGATGGGCAATATCTGGGGCAATAAAAAACTCTCACACTTCATAGAGATAAAACATACCTTAGAATACAAATCAAAATAATCACATCAAAATAGCATGCCAACCTGTTAGAAACGCTATTGTTAGAAACCGGCGCTATCTCTGTCACTTTTCAAGACCCAGGGGATCGGCCTGTTTTTAATTTTTTTAAGGCGAATTAGAATTTTGGAATGACATTGAAATCGTAGGTTTATATGAAGCGCATACTAATTTATATGAACATCAAACGAAAATCGACGCAGCCATCAATAAAATAAAATTCATGTATGAACCCGGGCATTATTTTATTTATAAAATTGAATATTTGAAAGATAAACAGTGGTAGCAAGAATGGATGATTCATTTTTATCTTATGCGTTTTAGGCAGCATCTTTGGGTTTATCAGAGTATGCAAGTGGGATAGATTCGAGTGCAGTTAATGTCATACTAGATCCCGCATTGGTATTTAGCACATGAGCACACCCGACCAGGGCGCTTTGTTTAGAATAGCTTTATAGCCTTGATTTATAAAATTAAATCTTAATTGATTTTATGTGTGGCTCAGGCATTTTGGCCATAGCAACGCTAAAATTAGGGGCGAACCAAACGATTGGGCTTGACATAGATCCTCAAGCGCTTGAAGCAAGTCGGGATAACGAACAACGTAACAGAGTTACGTAGCATCTGGTGCTCTATTTATCTGGACAAGAACCGAAAAATCTTCAAATATATGTGGTTATTGCTAATATTTATCCGCCCCTTTGTGTGAATTAGCAGCCGCAATTGCCGATTTAGTTAAGCCTGATGAGTATTTAAGCATTTCTAGTATTTTGAAAACTCAATTATGATAAAGTTTTTCAGACATATTAACGCGACTTTGCGTTTATTCTACTGCTGAAAAAGAAGAGTGCTGCCGTATCACGTCCGTAAAAATAAAAATGATGGAATATAAATTTCTGAAAGAATGAGGAATCTCTGATTGTTTGATATTGAATCAAACTCTGTGATAAATACTGATTTTTTTTAAAATGAGTTGACGCTCATTTTGCATATACGCATAATGCGCCCCGAAACGCTTAATGAAGGTCTATAATCATAAAGAGCATAAAAGATGGCTACGTAGCTCAGCTGGTTAGAGCACAGCACTCATAATGCTGGGGTCACAGGTTCGAATCCCGTCGTAGCCACCATTGCGGGAGTGGCGAAATTGGTAGACGCACTAGATTTAGGTTCTAGCGCCTTAAGGTGTGCGAGTTCAAGTCTCGCCTCCCGCACCACTTTTAAACCGCCGATGATAAAAGCAAATGGGGTATAGCCAAGTGGTAAGGCACCGGGTTTTGATCCCGGCATTCCCAGGTTCGAATCCTGGTACCCCAGCCATATTTTTGCACCATCCTTATTTTAAAAAATCCCTCATGACGACACGCTGTTATTTTATTAGGGTATACGTTTAGGGCATAGCCAAGTGGTAGGCACCGGGTTTTGATCCCGGCATTCCCAGGTTCGAATCCTGGTACCCCAGCCATCATAATCAATCGTTTATCTGATTCCCATGCTTTCCCTTTATAGAGCAGAGACCTTGGACACTTTAAAATACATTCATGGCCGAACCCTTCAAGCTTTAGCGCGTAAAATGCTTTACTCACAAGCATTATAAAAAAATGCCATACGGTCAATTCAGTATTTTTTAAAAACGAATGTTTAACTTTTTCAATGCTCTAGCCACTTCAATTTTTAGTGCCACGAATGGTTATCGTTAAAGTGCCACAAGGCTATTAAATGAAATTCTGTTGACTCGTGCCTACTCGCTCACATGGATAAAATGTTGTAAAAGAGGTCTCACTGAAGACATTTCAAAAAACTTGATAAATAAAAAATTCAATAAATCAATGCGTTATCTGTATGTGAAGTTTTTTCAAATCAAATCGTTCTGAGTGAATAGGCGCTTCCCTCGACTGAGGACCTGTACATCGTTATAATGAATCGTGACAAAATTAGCGGGTCTAAAAATCCCTTGTGTTATCTTTTTCTATATATCATAGAGCATATGACCGGTTTCATTCGTAATCTTTATGATTTATGTATGTACACAGAAAAATAAATGAGTTTAATTAATAAAATCTTGTATTAGTGTTTTCAGTCTCAACTGCTTGATGAACATATTGCCTTGTTTATACGTTGACCTGAGAGAAAATTTTAAAAAATCTGTATTGAGGTAAAAAATGCAATTTTTGGTTGAAACAACAGAAGATCTTAAAAAACGAGCAATAATCACATTATTTTCTGATGATATCGAAAAAGCCATTAAAGATAAGGTAGTTCAAATGGCTAAAACAGCAAAAATGGACGGCTTTCGTAAAGGAAAGGTCCCTATCAACTTGATTGAACAACGTTATGGTGAATCTATTCAACAAGATATTTTGATCGATTTTATGCAAGATCATTTTTCAAAAATCATTCTTCAAGAAAAGCTTATCCTCGCTTGCAGACCTCAATATTTACCAGGAAAATATATAAAAAATGAAAATTACACTTATTCAGTGGAATTTGAAGTGTATCCAGTGATCAAACTTAAATCTTTAGAATTAATTGAAGTAGAAAAACCTATAGTGTCACTCACCGATGATGATATTGATAACATGTTAGAAAAATTACGCCACCAAAAAAAAACTTGGCAAGAAATCCCGGATCTCCCTGCTGAAATTGGAGATCGCGTGACCTTTGACTTTACTGGCTCTATTGACGGAGAAAAATTTGAAGGCGGTACTGCTTCTGACTTTGTCATGAACCTCGGTGAAGGAAATCTGTTCCCGGGTTTTGAAGATGGTATTGTAGGTCATAAAATGAGCGAAGAATTTAATATCACATTAACTTTCCCTGATGAGTATCACAGTGATCCTTTAAAAGGAAAAGAAAGCGAATTTTTAATTCATCTAAAAAAAATCGAAAAATTTCAATTACCTGAAATTAATGAAGAATTTATCAAAAATTTTGATTTACCTGAGGAATCCTCCATAGAGGCTTTACGTGCTGAAATACGTAAAAACATGCAAAGAGAACTCACAAAATCCATTCGCAAAAGAATTAAAGAACAAACTATTACAAGCTTATGCAGTTTAAATAAAACAAAAGTACCTCTTTCTTTAATAGAAGAAGAAATTGATGCCTTACGCACAAAAGCTGCATCTTATCGCGATACAAAAGACATCATAAAAGAGCTTCCTCACTCTGTATTTGCTAAAAAGGCAGAAAGTCTGGTGCTTGCAAGACTGTTATTAACTGAAGTCATCGATCAAAACAAGTTAACGGTTGATGAAAATAAGGTCCAAGTTTTTCTTGAAGAAATCGCCGAGGCTTATAAAAACCCTAAGGAAACAATGGAATTTTATAAAAATAATAAAAAGTTAATGAATAATATATGCAATCTTGCCTTGGAAGAAGAAGCCATTCAAGTGCTTTTAAAAAAAGCTAAAATCACGGAAAAACTAATCTCATTTAGTGAGTTTATGAAGCAAATCCATGAGACTGATACGGCTAACGATTGAGTCAGTCTCGACTGACTCGCCTTAGCGTCTTCGATGTTTTAGAGAAAAAATTATTCTTTTTGAATATAAGAAATCAAGCCAGACTATACCAAGAAGTTAATTCTGAACTAAAATTACGCCGCAAAACACTAATTTTTAGGAGAGGATATGTCATCTTTTGAGGAACAAAATACACGCTTACCCAGTATGGCTTTGGTGCCTATAGTGGTAGAACAAACTTCGCGTGGAGAACGGGCGTACGATATCTATTCCCGTATGCTAAAAGAGCGTGTTATTTTTTTAACAGGGCAAGTAGAAGAGCATATGGCGAATCTGATTGTGGCGCAGATCTTATTCTTAGAAGCAGAAAATCCTGAAAAAGATATTTATTTATACATTAATTCTCCAGGGGGAGTGATTACAGCAGGGATGTCTATTTATGACACCATGCAATTTATAACACCTGATGTCAGCACGATCTGTATAGGGCAGGCATGCTCAATGGGGGCCTTTTTATTAGCCTCTGGCGCAAAAGGTAAACGTTATTGCTTACCTAATGCCAGAGTAATGATTCATCAGCCACTAGGTAAATTTCAAGGCCAAGCCAGTGATATTGAAATTCATGCAAAAGAAATATTAAAAGTAAAAAAACGTATGAATGACTTAATGGCAATACATACCAAAAAAACATTAAAGATAATAGAAAAGGATACAGAACGTGATCACTTTTTATCTGCTGAAGAAGCGAAAAAATATGGACTGGTGGACTGTGTATTAACTGAACGCAAGGATGTTAAAAATTTTAGTAAAAAATATTCTATATGAATATAAACATAGAGAATAATCATTCTATCACTGAAATTTTTGAATGAATAATATGACAAAAGAGGTTTACTGATAATGAGTAAGCGCAAAAGTTCTGGAAAGCTGATTTATTGCTCTTTTTGCGGGAAAAACCAGCATGAAGTGCACAAATTAATTGCAGGCCCTGCAGTTTATGTTTGTGACGAATGTATTGATTTATGTAACAACATTATTCGTCAAGAAATGAAAGAAGTTTCTACTACAGAATCAGAGGCTTTACCCACACCTCATCAAATACGTGCCCATTTAGATGACTACGTTATTGGTCAAGAAGCTGCAAAAAAAGTGTTATCAGTGGCTGTCTACAATCATTATAAAAGGTTAAGTCACTCTATCCCTGATGGTGTTGAACTAGGTAAAAGTAACATTTTACTGATTGGTCCAACGGGAAGCGGTAAAACCTTATTAGCAGAAACCTTAGCACGTTTCCTTAACGTTCCCTTTACGATTGCAGATGCCACAGTTTTAACAGAAGCAGGTTATGTAGGAGAAGATGTTGAAAATATTATTCAAAAACTGCTACAAAAATGTAACTACGATGTTCAAAAAGCACAGCTGGGTATCATATATATTGATGAAATAGATAAAATTTCACGTAAATCAGATAATCCTTCAATTACTCGAGACGTATCAGGTGAAGGAGTACAACAGGCATTACTGAAACTCATTGAAGGAACAATCGCATCTGTACCTCCTCAAGGTGGCCGTAAGCATCCGCAGCAAGAATTCTTACAGGTTGACACTTCAAAAATTTTATTTATATGTGGAGGCGCCTTTGCCGATCTTAGCAAGGTAATTGAACAGCGGCTCAATACAGGTACTGGCATTGGTTTTAACGCTACAGTTAAAGGGGCCTGTGAAAAAATAAATGAAGATAAAATCTTGTCTCAGGTTCAGACCGAAGACTTAGTAAAATTTGGCTTAATCCCTGAGTTTATAGGGCGATTACCTGTTATTGCTGTATTAGATCAACTAAATGAAGAGGCTTTAATCCAAATTTTGAAAGCGCCTAAAAATGCACTGACAAAACAATATCAGGCTTTGTTTCACCTTGAGGGGGTTGAGCTTGAATTTCATGAGAATGCTTTAAAGGCAATTGCCAAAAAATCCATGGTTCGCAAAACAGGGGCTCGTGGTTTAAGATCTATTGTTGAAAACACTTTGTTGGATACCATGTATGATTTACCATCCACAGAAAATGTTTCTAAAGTAGTGGTCAATGAATCTGTGATTATTGGCCAGTCCGTTCCCTTAATGATTTTCGAGCAAAATGAGACACAAATTTCAAAAAAAAATAATTAACGAAAATATATCGAAATTATTTTTCAAGTTTCATAAAAAATGCAAAATGGATTATCACTGCTAAAAATAAAAGCCCTGCTTTCAGTCATAGACTTTTTTAAAACCGTAGTGATGACTGTGAATTCAAAACGAAGGAGCGTCCGGCCGGCTTGTGCTCATAGAAGTCAATGAAGGAAATGCTCAGAAGACTTTAGTGTATAAAAAACGAGCACCTAATAAATCACAATCTAGTAGGCTTTTAAAAAGGTCTAATTAAACAAAGATAAAACTATAGAGAGACCTTCATGAACCTTAAGCGTGCTGAACGCGTACAAATTCCCGTCTTACCACTGCGTGATGTTGTTGTTTTTCCTCACATGGTGATCCCATTATTTATTGGTCGAGAAAAATCCATACGATGCCTAAAAGCAGGAATGGATTATGGTAAAAAATTGTTGCTTGTCGCTCAAAAAGAAGCAGCTGCTGATGAACCTTGCATGGATGATTTATTTTCTGTAGGCACTGTGGCTTCCATTTTGCAAATACTGAAGTTGCCTGATGGCACAGTAAAAATTTTAGTAGAAGGACTCAAGCGTGCACGTATAACAGCTTTATGTGAGGATTCAGGTTACTTCTCAGCTGAATTTGAATACATTAATCCAAAAGTCATAGAAAAGATTGAGCAGGAAGTATCCGTACGAGCTCTGATAAGTCAATTTGAGGTGTACGTTAAATTAAATAAAAAAATTCCATCCGAAGTATTGACTTCTTTAAGCCTTATTAATGATGCGGAACGTCTCTCAGACATGATTGCCGCTCATATTGCATCAAAATTAAATGAGAAACAAAATATTTTAGAAATTCCAGATCTCACTGAGCGTTTTACACAGCTGATGAATATCATGGCATCAGAAATAGATTTATTACAGATAGAAAAACGCATTCGTGGGCGTGTAAAAAAACAGATGGAAAAAAGCCAGCGCGAATATTATCTAAATGAACAAATGAAAGCCATTCAGAAAGAAATAGGCGAAATGGACAATATTCCTGACGAATATGAGATGCTAAAACGTAAAATTGAAGCCGCAAAAATTCCCAAAGAAGCACGTGAAAAAACAGAATCTGAACTGAAAAAATTAAAAATGATGCCTCCTATGTCTTCGGAAGCCACCGTTGTACGTGGTTACATTGATTGGATGCTACAAGTTCCTTGGCACAACCGCAACAAAGTTAAAAAAGATTTAATAAAGGCACAGGCAGTGCTAGATACCGAACATTATGGTTTAAAAAGAGTTAAAGACCGCATTCTTGAGTATCTTGCGGTACAAAGTAGAATCAGTAAAATTAAAGGCCCCATTCTATGTTTAGTGGGTCCTCCTGGAGTCGGCAAAACTTCATTGGGCCGATCTATTGCTCATGCAACGGGCCGTGAATATGTTCGAATGGCACTTGGAGGAGTACGCGATGAAGCTGAAATACGAGGACATAGGCGCACTTATATTGGTTCTATGCCAGGTAAACTGATTCAAAAAATGGCAAAAGTAAAAGTAAAAAATCCCCTGTTTTTATTAGATGAAATTGATAAAATGGAGACAGATATGCGTGGAGATCCTGCCTCTGCGCTATTGGAAGTACTAGATTCAGAGCAAAACGTTGCTTTTAATGATCATTATCTAGAAGTAGATTATGATCTTTCTGATGTTATGTTTGTCGCCACATCTAATTCATTAAATATCCCTTCACCACTACTAGATCGTATGGAAGTCATTCGCCTTTCAGGTTATACAGAAGACGAAAAATTCAATATTGCAAAACAGCATTTATTATCAAAACAATTTGAGCGTAATGCTATTAAAAAAAATGAGCTCAACATTGAAGATGGCGCAATTCTCGGCATCATTCGTTATTACACGAGGGAAGCAGGTGTACGAAATTTAGAGCGTGAAATATCTAAAATTTGTCGAAAGGCCGTAAAAATTTTATTAATGCAAAAAAAAATAAAGCACATTGATATTAATAAAAATAATTTAAAAGATTTTCTTGGTGTTCAACGGTTTGATTATGGTCGTGCTGATTCAGAAAACAGAATCGGTCAAGTCACAGGATTAGCTTGGACAGAGGTAGGTGGCGACTTACTGACAATAGAGGCCGCTTCTCTTCCAGGAAGGGGTAAACTGCTTTATACCGGATCCCTCGGTAAAGTGATGCAAGAATCTATTCAAGCTGCTTTAACTGTCGTACGCTCTCTTGCCGGAAAACTCGGTATTGCAAGCGATTTTCATGAAAATCGCGACCTTCACGTACATGTACCAGAAGGAGCTACTCCAAAAGATGGTCCCAGCGCGGGTATTGCAACCTGTACTGCTTTAGTCTCTTGTTTAACTGGTAACCCTATAAAAGCGAATGTTGCTATGACAGGTGAAATTACTTTACGTGGTTTAATATTACCTATTGGTGGCTTAAAAGAAAAATTACTGGCGGCTCACAGAGGCAATATTAAAATCGTTTTAATCCCCGATGAAAATAAACGTGATTTAGAAGAAATACCTGAAAACATCATTTCTGATCTTGAAATTCATCCTGTCAAATCTATTAATGATGTTTTAACATTAGCTTTGCAAAAGGCACCTTTTTCTGCTTCTTCTACTTCGAGTGAAGTAACAGTTAATAAAACTAAAGTTTTAAAAACTAAATCTGCATATAAAGCATGAAATTTAAAATCACAACAAGAGTAGATACGTCAGTCACATTCGCTCCACGTTGGGAAGTCATATTTTTGACCGTTCCGGCGATTTTTTTATTTTACAGTGGGTGGCATCCATATGATGGAATCTTTTCAAACGTCTACTAAAAACCTTACCTTAAAAATTATATTATTTTTTATCGTGTTATCTTTCATTACAGGTGGTTTGGGTAGTTACTTCATAGGGAAAACGACTGATTATGTTGCTAAAGTAAATGGTGAAAAAATAAGTCTGACACAATTAGAACAGGCTCTACAAAACGAACGTCAGAGCTTACAACAACAGTTAGGAGAACATTTTTTAGTCTTGGCTGACAATAAAGACTATATGAGACAACTACGTAAAAAGGTGATTGATCAATTAATTAATCATATTTTGATTGTTCAATACACTCACCATCTTGGTTTAAAGATCGATGATGAGCATGTCAAAGACACGATTAGAAAAATCTCTTATTTTCAAACAGAAAATCAATTTGATAATAAAAAATATCTCAATTTAATTAATAATATGGGATATACCCCTGATGAATTCGCTGAATTACAGCGCCAACAACTTATTAACGACCAGTTACTACAGGTATTTGGAAACAGCGAGTTTGTTTTACCCAATGAAATCAAAAGAATCTCAGCTTTACTTTTACAAAAACGTCACGTGAGAATGGCTACCTTAAATCTCAATACATTTCAAAATCGCCAACAAGTGACAGATGAGGAGATAAAAGATTATTACGATAAAAACAAAAATACTTTTACTAATCCGGAGCAAATCAAAGTCAGCTTTATTATTATGGATGCTGAAAGTATGGAAAATAAAATAACCGTCAATAAATTAGAAATAAAAAACTTTTATGAGCAACATTCAGCAGAATTCATTCAACCCAATCTTAAAAATTATAGTGTTATTCAACTTAAAACAAAAAAAGAGGCTTACACCACTTTAGATCAATTAAAAAAAGGAGCGATTTTTTCTGACCTAGCTAAAAATAAATCAATAGACAGTCTTTCACGCAAACAAGGGGGGCAATTAGGCTGGCTCGAACCAGATACTACTGTTGACGAAATTAAACAGGCTCATTTAACAGAAAAAGGACAACTTTCTGATGTCATCGAATCCTCTACTGGTTATTTTATCTTTCGTTTAAACGATATAAAACCTTCTTATGTTAAACCTTTATCTATTGTTCGTAATCAATTGATTAAAAAGATTAAACAAGAAAAAGCCATACGAGCATATTATGTTTTGCAAAAAATCACTGAAAAGATGTTCAACGAACATAAATCATTAGCCTCTGTAGAGGCGGTCTCTGGGTTAAAAGCGCAGCATACCGCTTTTTTTGGCCGTAATGATGTTCCATCTGAACTTAATATTCAACCAGTTATAAAAGCAATTTTTGATAGTGATTGGGTTGCTAAAAAAACTCAGACTGCTGGTGATGCTGAAATAATTAATCTTGATGGTAATCGAGCGGTAATCATTCGTGTTGATGAACATAAACCTAAACGTATTGAACATTTAGAAAAAGTCCGAGATAAAGTGCAAAAACAGATCCGAGCTCAAAAAGCACAAAAACAAATTCTAATTGAAGGTGAAAAATTTTTAACGGCTTTAAAAGAAGGTAAAGGAAAGTCAGAGATGAAATCAGCAGGCTTAAGTTTTAGTGAAGAAAAATCACTTTCTTATAATTCAGATCATAATGCACTTATTGAATCTATTTTTGCATTAAACTTGCCAACAAAAAACAAACCCGTATATGGTTTTAGCTTCGATCAACATAATAATGGTGTATTAATTGAGTTTTTATCTGTCACGGAAGGGGAATTAACGTCGAGTGAAAAACAAAATTTTATAAGCAACATAAAAGCTAGCTATAATATAGCTAACATAGAGGCCTTAGTAAAAAATTTACGTAGAGAGGCAGACATTCAAATACGGTCTTTCGATGACCAATAATTGCGATTAATATCGCATTATATTGCAAATATTTGTAACTAAGAAAAATAGTTTTCACAATTTCTCTCATATTTTGAATCAACTGATTGTTGTAAAACAAGCATCCAGCAAAGTTAAATTTCTTTTAACAACATGGAATATACGATATAAAAAAAGACAAAAAACTACGGCTCGTATTTTTATTACTTGTAACAATCAGTTCATCGTGGACGGTTAGGGTATTACCTAATTTGACTTATTATTACGATCAAGTGGTGATGTATACTAAATCAGATTTAAAAAATTTTTAGAATAATTGAACCCAGTCCATTTTTTCGATTTTCCTCTCACGGTACTTTCAATTTTTATCTTCCTTTTCATAGTATGCTTCGTATAATGTGATTACTATTTTCCTGAGCAAAGCGCTATTTAAAAATATCATCCGGGTATTTTGCGATGATTTAACTAATAGACCTTCTTTATTACATAAGAAAATTTTATGAAAAAAACTAAAATTGTTTGCACTATCGGTCCTAGCAGCGAATCAGAAGAGATGTTAGTTCAATTACTTAATGCAGGTATGAACGTCATGCGCCTGAATTTTTCGCATGGTGACCACAATGAGCACCTACAACGTATTAAAAATTTGCGAACCGTTCTTAAAAAGACAAATCAAAAAGCGGCGATTTTACTGGATACTAAAGGCCCTGAAATTCGCACAAAAGAACTGAAGGGAGGAAAAGAAGTTTCGTTATCTATAGGTCAAACTTTCACGTTTACGACCAATCAAAATATCATCGGTGATGCTTATACTGTGGCGGTTACTTACCCTGGATTTTCAAATGATTTAAAAGCCGGCGATACCGTGTTAGTTGATGATGGGTTGCTCTCGATGGAGGTAATAGAGACCAAAAAAAATGCCGTGATCTGTAAGGTACAAAATAATGGGGATTTAGGCGAAAACAAAGGAGTAAATTTACCTGGAATTTCTATTAAATTAAATGCACTAACTGAAAAAGATAAAGAAGATTTAATATTTGGTTGTCAACATTCTGTTGATTTCGTCGCCGCTTCTTTTGTTCGAAAAGCGTTTGATGTACTAGAAATACGCGAATTCTTAAATAAACATAAAGGAGAAGATATTCAAATCATTTCTAAAATTGAAAATGAAGAAGGTCTCAATAACTTCGATGAAATTTTGGCGGTTTCTGATGGCATCATGGTCGCTCGTGGCGATTTAGGTGTTGAGATACCCGTCGAAGAAGTGATCTTCGCACAAAAGATGATGATTGAAAAATGTAATCGGGCTCGAAAAGTGGTCATTACGGCGACTCAAATGCTTGATTCCATGATTAAAAATCCTCGTCCCACTCGTGCTGAAGCAGGCGATGTCGCGAATGCGATTGTAGATGGAACAGATGCGGTAATGCTATCGGGTGAAAGTGCCAAAGGAAAATATCCGATAGAATCTGTAAAAATTATGGCCAGTATTTGTAAACGAACCGATCTGGTTATGCAAAGCCGGATTGATTTTTTGAACGAAAATCAAGAAATCAGAATCACAGAGGCGATTTGTCGGAGTGCTGTAGAAACTGCTGAAAAATTAAATGCTTACTTGATTATTGTGGCGACTAGTGGTGGAAAATCCGCAAAATCAGTTCGGAAATATTTTCCACATGCGATGATAATGGCATTAACAACAAATGAAGTGACAGAAAGGCAGCTGATTTTAACAAAAGGTGTATTTCCTTTTCTAGTTAAAAAAATTAATTCTACAGATGATTTTTATCATATCGGTAAACAAAAGGCACTAGAACAAAAATTAGCCTGTAAAGGAGATATCGTAGTTATGGTATCCGGAGCACTCGTACCCAGTGGTACAACCAACACGGTTTCTGTTCAAGTATTATAAAATTTTTTCTAATATAAAATAGAGGCGAATTTAACGCTAATAAAAATAATGCGATTCATGTGAAAGTTCATCATTGAATTTAAATTTCATATAATTGTTATTAAGTTTATCTCTTCAATAACTCTGTCATACGTTCTGCCACTTGTTTATCTAATGCCTCTATTTTCTCTTTCATTTGATTAAAGCAATAATCTGAAAGCGCACGAACGTTTTCTTTTTTATATAAACGAGTATCAATGGGGGGCAATGCCTCAATAATCACCCACCCATTGAACCAACGATTCAAATCGATATGATGAGTGCTAGAGACGCAAATAGGAACAATAGGAACCCCAGCCTCAATTGCAGCATGAAAAGCTCCTAGCTTAAACGGGAGTAAACCTCGCCCTCTACTACGAGTCCCTTCTGGAAACATGAAAATCGAAATATAGTTTTTTTTGATATATTTGACAATTTGATAAATGATGCTTCGCGCTTTTTTGCGATTATCACGATCAATCAGCAAATTACCTGTCAACCAATACAATGGCCCGAATAAAGGGATCCAGATTAAGCTTTTTTTGCCTACGGTAATGACGCCAGGTGACACTACCTTTGCTGTCGTCACCATGTCGTAATTATTTTGATGATTGGCGATATAAATACAGTGACCACATTTTGAATATTCAGGGGGAAGGCGTTGTTCAACCTTAATGCCACACAAAATGGACATTCGAGCGATTAAATGCGCGAATCGCGCCACATGACGAGGATTTCTGGGACTCAACAAACAATACATGGATCCTAAAATACAGACGAGAAGGCCATATAAAATGGCCAATATAGCTCGCACAATAAATAACATAATGACCTTTTAAATTTAATTGGAGAAGTATTTTTATACAAAAACTCAAGATATAAGACTTAAATCATATCTATTTTATCGATTCGCTGAAAGCCACGTGGCAGCAATGTGCCTCTTTTACCTTTTGTGGAACAAAATTTTTGTAAATGTTGTGGTGTCAAGTGTAACTTGCGTTTCCCTGCATATAGAGTCACTGACTGGTTTGGCGGTAATATAAACAAATGAATCACTCGATCGAGACCTGCTTGCCAATCTGTCGAAAGAATAGATATAATCTTATTGCCTTTTCCTTTCGATAAAGTCGGTAAATCTGCTATAGAAAATGTTAGCATCCGCCCTAACGCCGTGATACTCAGCAGGTAGTCATGCACATGAGTGATAAGTAATGGAGGCAATATCTGGGCACCTTCTGGCAAGGTCATGAGTATTTTACCCCCCCGATTTTTTGCAATCATATCCGCAAAGGTACAGATAAAACCATACCCCGCATCTGAAGCTATCAAATAACTCTGTTCCGGTTCCGCCATCATGAGTGCTTTAATTACAGCACCCTGAGGTAGAGTTAATTTTCTCATCACCAGCTCACCCTGATAACGAGAATGAGGTAGTTTCATGGGATTCAAGGCATAAGTTCGACCCGTGGAATCGAACAATACAAGGGATTGATGGCTTTTCCCTCTCGCCATAGCATAAAAGGCATCGCTCTTTTTATAATTTAATCTAACGGGATCAATCTCATGTCCTTTAGCACAACGTACCCGACCCGTCTTAGATAAGATTACAGTCACAGGTTCAGAAGGCAAGACCTCATTTTCGTTCCTCTCTTTACTGGCAGTGCGTTGCACCAAAGGAGAACGCCGGTTTTGACTATAAAGACACGCATCATCCTGAATATCTTTTTTGATCAAGTCATCAAGTTTTTTTTTTGAAGCCAACACACTTTGAAGTGTACCGCTTTCTTTTTCTAACGCGTCTTGTTCCGCTCGAATGTTGCTTTCCTCTAATTTCGATAAGTGGCGCAATTTAAGCTCTAAAATAGCGTCGGCCTGTATTAGCGAGAGCCTAAAACGACTTATTAAAAAAGATTTTTGTTCATCTTCTGTACGAATAATATGAATTACTTCGTTGATATTCAAAAAAGCAACTAATAAACCTTTTAAGACATGCAGACGCTTTAAAATTTTATCGAGATTAAAGAGAAGCCGCCGACGCAAAGTGGCTCGTCGAAAAGTCAACCATTCAGTAAGAATCAAAACCAAGCCTTTGACCGACGGTCGTTGATCCAGGCCAATCATATTCATATTAATACGAACACTTTTTTCTAGATCTGTGGTAGCAAAGAGGTGATTCATCACGGCCTCTAAATGAACACCGTGATGGCGTAGTATGATAATTAACCGAGTAGGATGTTCTTGATCTGATTCATCTCGTAAATCTTCCAGCATAGGCAATTTTTTTACTCGCATTTGTTGCGCAATTTGCTCCAATATTTTTGCACCTGAGACCTGATGCGGTAAGGCCGTTATCACCGCATTCCCCTCTTCTTTTTCCCAAATAGCACGCATTCGTATAGACCCTCGACCCGTGCGATATATCTGCTCTATTTCTTCTCTGGGCGAGATAATTTCAGCCTCAGTCGGAAAATCAGGGCCTTGTATCCAGCGCATCAGTTCTTTGAGCGATGTTTGAGGTTGATCAATCAGTTGGATCAGTGCATATGCTATTTCTTTAATATTATGAGGTGGGATATCTGTTGCCATGCCGACCGCAATCCCTGTGGTGCCATTCAGCAAAATATTGGGCAAACGAGCAGGAAGCATCTTAGGTTCTTGCAAAGTTCCATCAAAATTTGCCTGCCAATCGACCGTCCCTTCCCCTAATTCTCTGAGCAGGACATCTGCATATTTTGATAAACGAGACTCGGTATAACGCATAGCAGCAAAGGATTTAGGATCATCTGGCGCCCCCCAATTGCCTTGGCCATCGACCAAGGGATAACGATAAGAGAAAGGTTGTGCCATTAGCACCATCGATTCATAACAGGCCCTGTCTCCATGGGGATGATACTTACCCAGTACATCACCCACAGTACGAGCTGATTTTTTAAATTTGGAGGCGTTATTTAGACCTAGTTCGGACATTGCATAGATAATACGGCGCTGCACGGGTTTTAAACCATCTCCAATAAATGGTAGTGCCCGATCCATAATGACGTACATCGAATAATTTAAATAGGCATTTTCCGTAAAGGTATGAAGAGACAAACGTTCTTCTGCATACTGAGTTAATTGATTCATAACACGACAATCCTAGGGGTTTTAAAAAATTTAAAATCATATTTTTGACTTAAAAAAACGGCTAGCTATAAAATAGTTTAAAATGAATAATGAAGTATCCAGTCTTTTAAAAAAGTCAGCGCATGATTTATTAGCAGTCTACTTCAGCGATATCGCCTTTCTCTTGCAGCCAATTTTTGCGATCTTCGGAGCGTTTTTTTGCTAATAACATATCTATGATAGCCACAGTGCAATTCATCTGATCTTTTTCTACTATTAACTGCACTAAGCGTCGCGTATTGGGATCTAGGGTTGTTGCACGTAATTGCATTGGGTTCATTTCGCCTAAACCTTTAAAACGCTGAACATTCGGTTTACCGCGTTTTTGCTTCAAATCACGTAAAATACGTTCTTTTTCCTCTTCGTCCAAAGCATAAAATACCTCTTTGCCGAGATCGATACGATATAGAGGCGGCATGGCAACATAAATATGTCCGGCTTTTACTAAAGATCGAAAATGCCGAAAAAATAGCGCACACAACAAAGTTGCAATGTGTAAGCCATCGGAATCTGCATCCGCTAAAATACAAATTTTACCATAACGAAGTGCACTCAAATCTTCTGTTGCTGGATCTATTCCTATAGCAACCGAAATATCATGGATCTCTTTCGAAGATAAAACTTCATCAGGCGAGACTTCCCAAGTGTTCAATATTTTTCCTTTGAGCGGCATAATCGCCTGATATTGTCGATCACGGGCTTGCTTAGCCGAGCCCCCTGCGGAATCTCCTTCAACCAAAAAGAGCTCGGTTTTCTGTACATCCTGTGAGCTACAATCGGCTAGCTTTCCTGGTAAAGCAGGGCCACTAGTTAATTTTTTACGAACGACTTTTTTAGAAGCCCGCAACCGTTTCTGAGCATTGTTGATGACCATCTCGGCTAATTGCTCTGCTTCTAATAGATTTTGATTCAACCATAAACTAAAGGCATCTTTCACCACCATTGCCACAAAAGTGGCACATTGCCTCGAAGAAAATCGTTCTTTTGTTTGACCCGAAAACCGAAGATCCTGCATTTTAACGGATAAAAGATAAGCACACCTTGCCCAAACATCCTCACCAGAGAGAGTCACCCCCCTCGGCAAATGTTGTCGGAATTCACAGAATTCACGTAAGGCATCCAGCAGTCCCTGACGCAAGCCATTCACATGAGTGCCGCCTTGCGTCGTGGGGATCAAATTCACGTAGCTTTCTGTGAGTAACTCCCCGCCGCCTTCAGGGAGCCAGCATAACGCCCAGTCAACCGCTTTATCTTCCTCTGAAAAACTACCTAAAAAAGGGAATTTAGGTAGAGTCACGCTGGCTCCCAGTGTTTCTATTAAGTAATGTTTTAGTCCGTCCTCATAACACCAACGTTGCTCCGTATTATTCAGTTCATTTTTAAAAACGATCTGAAGAGAGGGGCACAAAACCGCTTTAGCCTTCAATAAATGAGATAACCGAGATATTGAAAAATGCGGGGTATCAAAAAAGGAGGTATCAGGCCAAAAGTGTACACAGGTGCCAGTATCCCGTTGAGCACAAGTGCCTATGATTTTCAAATCCTCAGTTTTATTCCCTTTCTCAAAGGCGATGCGATAAATTTGTCCCCCGCGTTTTACAGTCACTTCAAGTCGAAGAGACAAAGCGTTTACAACAGACAGCCCGACACCATGTAAGCCGCCTGAAAAGTGATAATTTTTATTTGAAAATTTTCCCCCTGCATGCAGGCGAGACAAGATTAACTCAATGGCAGGAACCTGCTCTTCGGGATGGAGATCGACCGGCATACCACGGCCATTGTCGCTGACTTTAAGAGAATGATCAGGATAAACAGTGACATCAATGCGGTGCGCCTTCCCTTCTAGAGCTTCATCAACACTATTATCGATCACTTCTTGTGCCAAATAATTCGGGCGAGTAGTCTCGGTATACATACCTGGGCGACGTCTGACAGGCTCTAAGCCTGTCAGCACTTCGATGGAACTGGCGTTATAATGATTCATAGTCATAGTGTATGGGTACTTACTTAAAGTGATTATTATTTATAATAAAAATCACATTTTTGCTCGATATATTTAAAGAGCATGCTCTTAACATATCAATATGCTGAACGTCCAAAAAAATTTTGCAAGCCTGATCCCTATGATTTTATTTTCAAGCATCTACTTGCCTTTATTGACGCTGATCGTCTAGAGTCACATTCATAGGCACTGTGAAGGTAAATTTTGACAAAGCGATCGGTTTTCTGCTTTGATTTTGAAACACATATTCGTTGATTTGATTTTCTTCCAACACACGGAAACTATTGAATATCCCCTCTGGTGTAATGTTTATCGAAAACTGTTTTAAATCGCCTGTTTGAATTCTTGGAATGAGTTGAAAAGTATCCCCTTGCTGCTCTACCTGATATTTTTCCCAATCTTTAAGATTATGATAAACAACTAATATAAAAGGGGTATTACCTACTGCATTTTTTAACCAGTTTGCTGTCACCTGTGCCAACATCGGATTGTAAAACCAGAGCGTTTTACCGTCAGAAATCAAGCGGCTTTCATCTGGCGTGATAATGCGACAATTAAAAAGATTAGGGTGTTTCAGCCATAATTCTCCTCGCGCTTTCTGTATCACAGTACCATCTAGTCGTAACACTTTTTGTAAAAAGTGTGCATAAAAATTTTGGGATTCATTAAGACGATTCTGTAAGTCTTTCTTGGGATCAGCGAAAATAAAAGGGGCTGCTAGCGTGATAAATAAAGATAAAATGAATAGCCATTTTTTTTTGATCATTGCGTATTCCTGTTAAAAAATTTTTATTTCATGATAAAAAGCTCAGGAGTGCAGTGCAAATACACCAACGATGTTGATGATGAAAGAATAGAAATTCCATTAAGGCATATTATTGAATAACAATGCGCTACATCAAAAAATGGTGGGTCGTGCTGGATTCGAACCAGCGACCAATTGATTAAAAGTCAACTGCTCTACCAACTGAGCTAACGACCCAAATAATTTAAGAAGTGGTGGGCGATACCAGATTCGAACTGATGACCCCCTCCTTGTAAGGGAGATGCTCTACCAGCTGAGCTAATCGCCCACTTTTTGAGATAAAAATCGCAATCGAACATATTTACAAAGGGATGCTGTAGGCTTCTTTAGAATCACATCAAGAACGCTCAATCTAACTGACCTTTACCGAAACACGAGAGTATATTCATCAGTAGATGAGATTGATAAAATACTAATATATAAAACAATGAGAAACCGCAATTTGCCTTTAGAGTCACTTTTTTAATAGTGTTCACTAAACTGATTGTGTACCGCATTATATGTATACTTCTAAATGAGTCAACGATTTTTCAAAAACTCTCCCTCAAACTCAATTCAACGTTTCAAAGGTTAAGTCGGTATTCAGCAGAGAAAGTACGAGAAAGTGGTTCACCTTTCTGAAAGTTGATCATTCATAAATGTGCAGATTTAAGTTGTTGGCTTACCAATGTTAGAGACTTTTTTAAAAAAAGGTCGAGCATCTGTCGTTTCAGATAAATTATGCTTTTTAATAATTTTATTTGCATAATAAGCCGAATAACATTCACAATCATTACCATTAAATACGGATTTGTAAGCATGATATTCGGTATTGATAGCAAAATCTTTTGTTAAACTGATATTTTATCTACAAATAACTATTTTAAAAATGTTTTTCGCCACGATAAGCCGTATCAAGTCAGCCACCTTTAGAATCATCGATGCTAGCAGATTGAAACTTACCTTCCTGCATATCAACTTCAAGTAAGACAAAATGTCCTCTTTTTCACTAAGCCCAAATTTATTGCTTTGCGCAACAAAAATTAAGATTTCGACTTCATTATTGGGATAGGTATTGTTGATTTCACTGAGCATTTGTACAGCATTATGTCCCTCTGATAAGACATGTTGCTGAATGTCAGGGTTACTCAAATCATGACATGCCATGGGGCAGAGATAATATAACTCACACCAGATATTTGTTTGTTTCAATAGCCAACTTGGCTTTTGTCGCCATATCCAAAGTGACTTTTATGCTCACATCTATTGTCTGGGCTGAAATATTATTCAAAGCAGAATTTAATTCTGAGAAACTGAATTTCTCACCGAAAGTTCCAGTTAAATAGTTAAGTAAATTACGTACCTATGAACAACAACTAGACTCTTGATAGGAAAGCAGTTACTTATATGCAGTTGAGATGCTGGATTCAGTCTCTGACAAATCGCTCTAATCATTCATTGAAGGCATCTGTGTCGAACGGTGCGAAGTATTTATTGTCATAATTGTATAAAACTCTTAATTATAAAAATAACAATTTGATTGTTGTGCTATTTTAAAATAGCAATAATTTTCTATTTTTATCTGAAAAAGTTTAAGTGCTGACATAATTTTATTAGAAAAAGTGATTTATTGTGATCAGTATAAAACCTTATTATTTATATTTGTATAGATTATATGTATGACACTGTTAACAAAAACAGTTTTTCCGAAATCGGTAAAAGAAGGTTCGAGAACAACCGATTCTTGCACCATATTTTAAGGCTCATGCTAATCGTATGTTAATGAATATAAAATCAGGCACTATCACACCAGACGGTTCTAAAAACAGATGATTGACAGAACAATAAACACATTAAATATGTGGGTCTACATTCATCGCGCTCAATAGATTTTGAAAGAAATCTATTTGGTGTAAAAGTGTTTACCACTCAATTTTTTAAAAAAATTATTTCATATATTTTATATTGCTAAAAATAAATTCATTGATTGTATAAACTCATCTTTTATTTTAAATAAAATAAATTAAATATTTTATTAAATATCACTTTTGTTCAATCATCCGCTCTTAGCGGCTCAGGCTAAAAAACAAAAAATTACAGTCAAGGTAAGTATGAAACCTATCCTGGATATAAAATAGCACGTGCTAGTTAATCTGCATTCATAGAAAATCTCAGTTTAACAGCCAGCCTAGTGGTTCCTCTTTTTGATGAAACTTATCAAGCAGCTACCATATCGACCTTTAGTTACGATTCTAGTTATAGATTTAAAATTTCTCTTTATGAAGAGTTAGTTTTAGAATTAAATAAAAAGAAACAAAAAGATAAAATTAGAGATGCGCGAGTTTTATTTAAATATCAAGATCTTACTGTAAATAATTATATTAAATTCATACCTGATAATAATAAAATTGAAGGTGTATTAAAGATAATAGCTAAAGTCACTGAAAATCAAAAAAGTAGGGGATTATTCAGGTGAGTTGATCTTAAAATTTGAATAAGTGTCTTAATGATGTGAATCATTCTTATCTTAATTTTTATTTCATTAAATTTATATCACTACATTTTTTATCATTAAAAAGCATCTGATATATAAATCAGGCGTTGGTCTTGCCCGCTTTTGCAGTCATTATCTTTGAAAGAGAGTTATTTTGGAAATAAAAAAGGATGAATTCCTATAATAAAAAAAGGGGAAAGAATAAAAATTTATATATTAAAAACACTTTATATTTTTATTATTTATATTTTATGGGCACATAAAATCAGAGATTACAATTGAATATTTAGTCCCTAAAGGGTTTTCGCCTTTTGAACAAGAAATGAATATAGAATTTTTGGGGATTTTGAATAGCAATCTTTTTCACAATAAATTTTATTTTTTCAAAGCAACGTAAAAACTAATTTTTGATGAAAAACAATTTCAATAAAATGGATTAAACGATTCAACCATCAAAATTTTAGAAAAAGTTCTATTCCAACTGCCCTATAATAAATACGCACATGGCTGTGAGCCTATATTAATTGGATATCGAGTCATCTTAAAAAAAATTTTTCGAAACCATCTTTACGTTTCAGGCAAAAAATAATTTAGATGCCTCCGCTGGAAGTATTTAGACTCTTACCAATCCTTGGTTAGATTAATTTATGACTTTTGGAAGCTAGTATTATTTATCAGACCAGATCGATTCAGAAGAATCTTCAGTTTTTTATGCCCGCAGCCTAGGGTATTATGAGATTTATAGAGATAATCGCTTGATTAGGAAATCCCGGTGCAGATAGGCCGAAATAGCATTACTTACAATCAATTGCTGTCAGGTTATTACAGTGCAGATGTTCTTTAGAAATAAAAACGATCAGAGTTTTTTGAAGTCATTAATAAAAGCTCTCATGTCGAATATGTTTTGTTAGAACTTTATTATTTAAATCATACAGATATTAGAAGAATCTCTAACACCAATAGGTTTAAGAAATTCGCCTTTATTATATGCGGTGCCCTTAAAATTCACTTTAGGTCCGTAACAAGTGACAAAATTTATTTAAAAAATTCAAAGCACCGGGGAAACAACAGCTTTATCGATTAGCTGTAATACCAAAAACCTCTATAAAATTGCGTCGTTCTGAAATGAATGCGGTACTCAGTATGAAACTGAGTTATATGGGATTCTGCATTTACTAAAAAAATCTATCCTAATTGGAAGCATCATTGTACGAAAGATAGAGTAGAGTTAAAAATACAGATAATATTCGACTAAGTTACACTGATATGCAAAATGGAAATAAAAAGTCAGACTAAATAATATTCATTTATACTCTGATCAAATTCATTTTGTATCAGCGAGCGGTCAAAAATATTTCACTAAAAGAAAAAGTCAATCATGAAAATTTTTATTTATTTTGCAACAAGGATTCACTTTAGTTTTATTTTTGATTTTATTTTTTCTAAAACCTTGGCAATCAAAACTGTAGAATTAGGTGAAGTTCATTTATCATTACAGGTCACCGAAAGCCCAAAATTTTTTATAAAAAAAATAAAAAACCTTGTCAGTACTGATGTACAACTTAACAATCATCCTCAGAACATATTCGAATATCAAATCACAGAGCCTTTTTTAGTTACATTAACAAACAGCTCTCAGTATCAATTAAAACTTAAAACACCTTGAATTTTGGAAAAGAAAGAAATATCTGGTTCTTTATCAGATTAAGCTTTTCTTAAATCTGAAGTTCAATGGAAGGAAAAGAGATAATTTAAACACACTCACTCCAGATCCTTTATTTTGTCAACAAGAAAATTCGTTGAATAATATTTCTAAAGAAACTTATTTTTTAAATATGTCAACATAAGCAAATCAATCGATTTATAGAAAATATCAAGGGTCATTAATGTTAATTTTTCAGCTCATGGCATAATAATAAATTTCTTTTTCTGTCAATTTTAATCAAAATTTATTTGATTTAAAAAATATCAGCACCTATCGTTTTATAAAGATATCTTCTTCTAAATTGTCGCTTTATCTTTTTATCATCTTTATGTAAGCCCTGAGCATAATATTAATATTAGTGAGACATAAAATATTTTTTAATAGAATGACAGAGTTTTATAGAACGGCGTATATTAATAATATGTATCAAGTGATATTGAAAAAAATTCGGGATTTGTAAGTGAATAATATCATGTTCAATTGATTTTAGTACCAAATACTTTAAAGAGACTCTCCATAGGAATTGTCATAGATGCAATATTAAAAGATTTTCACCAAAACAATGGCGTTTAATCGATCATCAATGGATTTCTTTTGGTGCATCAGGTCAATCTTGCGAACCTTTGTATCCTAAAAATCTACAGGCCACTGATCCCTTACCAAAGGATCCTAAATTTAAGTTAAGTGCCACTTTATAGAAATTAAAAAAGTGAAGCTTGATAAGCTGAGAGAAAAACAGATTCAGGTACCGAGCTCACAGCTGAATTCATGAATACGACTCAAAATAAATTTTGCATAAATTATGTGTCTTTAGGAACGGTAGCGAGAAAATATAGGGTGATCTCTCGCAACCAAAATGGCTTGGATATAACTGAGCAGTTTTTTCAATGAAAAAAGGAGAAAGAAAATCAATTAATTCATTATAAAATGGATTTGTATCATCAAGGCCATACAAAAAATGATTTCTCGTTACCTAACGGTCATCAACAGATTTATTTAAAAAAATGACGAAAATCTTATCACCCAAATGTGCTGTGCTCCTGACATCACTTTGTGATGTAGCGAAAGTACCGAGCAAGTAAATTACTCGGATGTGCTATATTTTATTATTACTTCTTATCTTGAAGAATAAGCAGTTTTGAAGAGGAGTCAACAGAGTATATTCCCATGCATAAAGGTACAATCATCGACGAAAATATATGGTGGCATTTTAATTACCTCCGTATTAAATGATAAGTATGGAATACATTATATTTGGGAGCTAATAAAAAACCAAAATTCTTATGATATATTTGAAATATATTAATTTTTAATTATTTCCGATTAAAAATAGGATTAAACTATTTACTTTAAATGTATTCATATCCATGCGATACTATCGAATATGTATAAATTCATCGGAGTAGATGACGCTTAAGAAAGCAGTTTATGTATCAGTCAATAGTACAGAGACACTCGCAGAATGGTAATGAATATCATCATCTATTTTTTATTAATGAAATCTAGAACTATTTCTTTTATTAATAAATCGCAGGGGCCTGAATCATAAAAAGGGAAAAGATATGTCGTTGGAAGCTTTGGATCAATTGCAAGAAAAAGTTCAGAAAATGCTCGAAGCAAATGCCTTGTTACAAATAAAAATAGAAGAATTTAAAGAAAAAAATATTGTATTAGAAGAAAAAATAAATGCTATTTTAGCTCAACAAAAAGATTTAATCGCTCAAAATAATGAGATAAAACAAGAAAAAGCCGTTTGGCAAAATCGTTTGCATTCACTTTTAGGTAAGATAAATGATATTTAATCATTTGTATCTATAGAAACAATAGATCGTCACTGATTCAGAGAGAGAATAGATATCTGCACATCTTTTCAATTAATATGCAAACAAATAATTTTTTTTGCGATCTTCTTCACAAAATAAAATTAAAGAAAATACCTGAAAACTTCACTAAAAAATGAACTCATAGGTTTAGTCGTATAAAACTACATCAAAAAGAAGAAGACATTCTTGATATATCTAGATAAAAACTGAGCAAAAATGAGAATTAACGACAAAGCCCATATTCGATGGGCCTGCAGACGCGGTATTCTCGAATTAGATATTTCTATCATGCCATTTTTTAAATATGAATATGACGGATTAAGTGATAAAGAAAAAAATTTATTTATCCGTTTGTTGGTTTGTGATGATGCCGACTTACTTGATTGGTTAATGAATAAAAAGAAATCTCCAGATAAAGCGTTAAGAAAAATAGTCCAAATTATCCGAAGGAAAAATAAAATACGTGGGATCATTCCAGTCTAAATTACAGGTTTCGCCTTTTACAAAATTATTTTCTTTGATTGTCTATACTCTGCTTGCATTAATAACTTTACGTGCACCACGTAGGCCAAAAGACTTTAGTCCTTTTTATGGCATATAATAGGCTTCACTGGCTTGAATAGAATTAGCTTTTGATTAAAAAGTCATGGACACTTAGCCGTTATGACCTGTTGCTTTTGTTAAGGCAAGAAAACACTAATGCCCAAAAAAATTAGGGATGCTCTATAAGAAGATGTCTGCACTAAAATGGCGGCACTTGCATCAATTTGTTTTTTATTCAATGCCTGCTTATCTTTTTTATCAATATGAATTGACTGATTTTTATTCGCATGATATTCACAAGAGGCTAAATAACATGGTAAGGAAAATTTCTAATAAACTCCTCTATTTATTGCGGCGGATCCATGCAAGTGACTCAAATAATAGAACAGCGTAACATACTCGAAAAAGCAGTTTCACAAGCCTTAGAACGGGCAATAGCTAAAGGAGCTTCTGCGGAGGTCTCAGTAACAAAAACAACAGGGATCAGTATCAGTACTCGTTTTTGTGAAGTAGAAAACCTAGAATTTAATAGTGATGGCGCTTTAGCCATCACTGTTTATGATCAGCAACGTAAAGGTAGTGCTTCTACAACGGATTTAAATCCCAAGGCGATCGACCAAACAGTGCAAGCGGCCCTGGACATCGCACATTATACTTCCTCTGATCCTTATTCCGGAATAGCTGAGGCTTCTTTACTGGCTTATGAAATAAAAGATTTAGATTTATTGTACCCTTCTGATTTAGAGCCAGAAGCCGCCATTGTTCTTGCCTCAAGATCAGAAAAGGCAGTGTTGGAAATAGATAAGCGTATTATTAATACAGAAGCAAATTTCAATAGCCACTGTAGTATCAAGGTTTTTGGCAACACTCATGGGATGTTGCAAAGTTATTGTGGGAGCCGTCATTCTCTTTGCACTAGTGTGATTGCAGAATGTGATGGCCGTATGGAAAAGGATTATGCGTATACACTAAGCCGTCGGATACAGGATCTGGATAGCCCTGAGTGGGTTGGCAAAGAATCTGCCAGAAGAGCCATTGCGCGTTTATCACCAAAAAAATTATCCACCATTGAAGCTCCGGTCCTATTCGCAGCGGAAGCTGCCATAGGGTTATTTAAAAATCTGATATCTGCCATCAGCGGCGGAAATATTTATCGCAAATCCAGCTTTTTATTAAATAAATTGAATCAACAAATTTTACCGAATTGGTTCAATATTCTAGAATGCCCCCATACTTTAAGAGGGCTTGCTTCTGCGCCATTTGATTTGGAAGGAGTCTGTACTTCTGAAAGAGAGATTGTAACAAAAGGGCAATTAAACACGTATCTTTTAGCGAGTTATTCAGCTCGAAAATTAGGCTATCAAAGCACGGGGCATGCTGGGGGCATTCATAACTGGTATATCGCAGGCCAAGGAGAAAACTTTACACAAATGCTTCAAAAAATGAGCAAAGGTTTAGTTGTCACCCAACTGATGGGCCAAGGCGTTAATATTGTAACAGGTGACTATTCACGTGGGGCCTCTGGCTTTTGGGTTGAAGATGGGGTCATTCAATATCCAGTTAGTGGTATTACCATCGCTGGAAATTTAAAAGAGATGTTTTTAAATATAGTTAGCATAGGGAGTGATATTGAAACCCGAAATACTATTCAATGCGGTTCAGTTCTTATTTCTGAGATGAAGATAGCAGGTGAATGATGGAGTGAGAATAATAAAAAATTATTCAATACTCCGTAAAACTTGCTATTAATCTGCGATCTGGATACGACGTATCCAGATTAGCGTATTGTAAAAAAAGAACATCGATATAAAATAAAAACTAGACTTTATTCTCAAGGCTTAAAGAAAAAAGCCAAACGTGGATTTTCTTATTACATTTCAAACGTTAATTTTTAGTGATCTAATATTTCTGTCGTCAATAAAATCGCCAGTCCCAGATAGTTCTGTGGCGTCATGTTTTTTAAGCGTTTTTTTTCTTCTGATGGTAAAGCTAAAGTATCAATAAAAGATTGTAAAGTCGCTACATCAATTTTTTTCCCGTGAGTTAATGCCTTAAGCCTTTCATAAGGTTCAGAAACACCATAACGACGCATCACAGTTTGAATAGGTTCTGCTAGTACTTCCCAAGTATCTGATAATTCTTCTAATAAACGAATTTGGTTAATCTGTAGCTTACTGAGCCCTTTTAGGGTCGCATCATACGCAATCAAAGAATAGGCCAATCCAACGCCTAAATTACGCAACACAGTAGAATCTGTAAGATCTCTCTGCCAACGTGATATCGGTAATTTTCTAGCCAGATGATTTAATAACGCATTCGCTAAACCAAGGTTACCTTCGGAATTTTCAAAATTAATAGGATTCACTTTATGCGGCATGGTAGAAGAACTAATTTCTCCCTCCGTAGTTTTTTGTTTGAAATGACCTAAAGCAATATAACCCCAGATGTCACGATCAAAATCAATTAAAATAATGTTAAATCGAGAGATACAATCAAAAAGTTCCGCAATATAATCATGCGGTTCAATTTGAGTCGTATAGGGATTCCAATCAATACCCAAAGACTTTACCAAGTCTCTGCTTAATGCTGGCCAATCTATTTTTGGATAAGCAGCAATATGGGCGTTGTAATTTCCTACTGCCCCATTTATTTTTCCTAAAATTTTTATTTGTGACAATTGTAGAAACTGTCGTTCCATCCGAAAAGCCACATTCGCAAACTCCTTTCCCATAGTTGAAGGTATCGCAGGTTGTCCATGTGTGCGTGACAATAATGGTATGCTTGAGTATTGGGCCGCTTTTTCTTTTATCGTGTCAATGATTTTTCGCCAAGCAGGCAGAATACTTTGCTCTCGAGCAGTTTTTAACATTAATGCATGTGATAAATTATTGATATCCTCAGAAGTACAGGCAAAATGAATGAATTCAGAAACCTCCTTGAGTTCTGGTATGACCCTCATTTTTTCTTTTAAAAAATATTCCACAGCTTTGACGTCATGTTGCGTTATCTTTTCTATTTCTTTGATGCAAAAAGCGTCTTTTTCATCAAATTCATCAACAATTTTATCCAAAAAAATTTGGGCCTCCTCGTTAAAATGAGGCACTTCTTGTATCTCTTCAGCATCAGATAATGCTTTAAACCAAGCTATTTCAACCTGTACACGAAATTTTAAAAGACCAAATTCACTAAAAATATTTTCTAAATTTTTAATTTGATTTCGGTACCGCCCATCAATAGGTGATATTGCTGTTAAAACAGATAATTCCATTGTGACTCCTAAAGCGTTGATCATGAGACTATGATTTTTGTGCTTGTGTTCATAAACAAATAGCAAAACAATATCAATTGTAAATGCTGTTCTGCCAAATAATGGTTCTTGTCAGAGACGCTTTTCAATAATGCCTCCACCAAGGCAAAATTCATTTTGATAAAACACGACGGATTGACCAGGAGTGACGGATGAAACAGGAGATTCAAAACGCACAATAGATTGATCCTGCCCTACTATGATCTCGGCCCGGATGTCTTCTTGACGATAACGTATCTTGAGTACGCATCTATAGGGTGATGTAGTTGGAGGTGAATTAACCCAATGTAATTTTTGAGCTATTAGTCCTTTGGACATTAGTCGAGGATGCATAGGATTTTGAGATACCAATAAAATATTGTTTTTAATATCTTTATCCACGACATACCAAGGGGCTTCACCTTCTCCTTTTACTCCACCTATTCCTAGACCTTTACGCTGACCTAAAGTGTGATACATCAACCCCTGATGCTGGCCGATATATTTTCCATCTATGGTCATGATGGAGCCTATTTGAGAAGATAAATATTGGCTAATAAAATCACGAAATTTACGCTCTCCAACAAAACAAATCCCCGTAGAATCTTTTTTCTGTGCATTGACCAGATTCAGCTTTTTAGCGATATCCCGCACTTCTGATTTTTTTAATCCTCCGATAGGAAAAAGGCAATTAGCTAACTGTTGTTGACCAATTGTATAAAGAAAATAACTTTGATCTTTATGTTCGTCGATTCCCCGTAACAAAAAGTGCTTCCCGTTATTGCTTTGATGACGTACATAATGTCCTGTAGCAATATAATCCGCTTCTAGATCTTTTAAAGCGAATTCAAGAAAAGCTTTAAACTTGATTTCTTTATTACATAAAATATCAGGATTAGGCGTCCTGCCTGCTCTATATTCCGCTAAAAAAATCGTAAAAACCTGACTCCAATATTCAGCCGAAAAATTAACAGTATGTAATTCAATCTTGAGTTTATCACACACATCTTGTGTATCTGACAAATCAATGGCAGCGGCACAATACAGTGCATTGTCATCTTCTTCCCAATTTTTCATAAACAAGCCACAAACCTGATAGCCTTGTTCTAAGAGCAAGTAGGCCGCCACGGAAGAATCTACACCGCCAGACATTCCAACAACGACTTTTTTGCTATTTTTATTTAACATGATTTTTTGTTTTTTAATAAAGAATAAATCTGATTGAAAGGATAAAAACTTCTATTTATTTTTCTCCTTCTTCTTTTCCTCCCTCCCCTTCGTATTCAATATCTTTAACATTTTTAATATTGCGACGGGAGTCTTCTTTATGTTGTATTTTATTTAACTGACGTTCAAGCTTATTGAAAACCTCATTAATGGCAGCATAGATATCGGGATCTTCGGCACTGGCAAACAAAGAGCGATGAGGAATCCTTATTGTGGCATCTACCTTAAAGCCATTTCTAGCTTTATTTATTACAACACGTGCATGAATTAGTTGCACTTTCCATTTATCAAGTTTTTTAAAACGTTCATTAATACGTTCACTTATGGAAGGAGTAATATCGATATCTTTACCAGTAATGTTCACGGTCATAAGGCTTAACCTCTTATTTTTAGAAGAATATGAAAGAATTATGAGTTAATAGCAATGAGTTTAGCCACTTTATCGGCCTGTTCGTGAAGCTGTAATTTTCGATATGCCTGTTCCATCAAAGGCAGTGCAGTTCGAGTCGCTTGAGTATCGGGATGCTTTTTAAGCATTTCTTCTACGCGATTGATGACTGCCACGTATGCTTCACGTTTAATGTAATATTGAACGATAGCTAATTCATGCTTGGCTAACCGATTTTTTAAAAAAATCAATCTTTTTTGAGCGTCTGCTAAATATGTGCTGTTTGGATAATATTGCATTAACTGTTGGAAATCACGGAAAGCCCTTATGGCGTGCTCTGGGTCTCGATCCGAACGGTCTATCCCAAAAAAATTCTGGAGTGGATTTACGTCCATACCCATTTCCGTTAAGCCTCTCAAATATAGTACATAGTCAATATTGAGGCTAGTGGGATTCAGACGCATAAAACGGTCTATATAAGCTTGGGCTAAGGCAAGTTGATCTGATTTATAATAAGCATAAATAAGATCAAGTTGTACTTGTTGCGAGTACCCGCCGAAAGGAAAGCGCGTATTTAATGCCTCAAGTTGAGTAATCGCTTCTCTAAAATTCCCTTCTGATAACGCTTTTTGAGCGACTTCATACAGCGCATAGGTAGGTTGATCTGGCACAATCCGTTTATTTTTGCTACAAGCAGAGAGGGCCAAAGCAAAAATAGAGGGGATCACTAAATGTTTAATAAATTTCATGACTTTTTGATTATCCTCAAAATATTATTTAGTAAAGGATCGATTAGGTTCCAGAAAGATATGTCATTAAAATGATAGGTTACATTAAATAGCCTAACCGTCACAACACAAGGTGAATAAAGAAGCGATCTATGACACAAAAAATACAACTCAATGCGACACTGTGTAAATCACAACTGGGCCAACGATTAGATCGGGCTTTGGCTGAACTTTTCCCCACGTATTCACGATCGCGCATCAAAGAATGGATTTTGGCCCATCAGGTTACTGTCAATGGGATCACAAAGAGTATCCCTAAAGAAAAAATATCAGGTGGCAAACACATCGAAATTCATACTTATATTGAGGAGAATAAACAATGGATGCCACAAAAAATCCCTTTAAATATTATTTATGAAGATACGGATATTTTAGTGATTAATAAACCCTCAGGCTTGGTGGTGCATCCAGGTGCAGGAAATCCTGATCACACAATATTGAATGCGCTTTTAGATTATTACCCTAATATTACTCATGTTCCAAGAGGCGGCATAGTTCATCGTTTAGATAAAGACACGACAGGCTTGATGGTGATAGCAAAAACACTTCACGCTCAGACCGGCTTGCTCGATTCCTTGCAAGCACGTTTAGTTACACGTGAGTATGAAGCGATTGCAGTCGGTCATATCACAGCAGGGGGAAGCATTAATAAACCTATCGCTCGACATAACAGTAAGCGTACTCATATGGCTGTCCATCCCCTAGGGAAATCTGCGGTCACACATTATCGTATTTTGCAACATTTTCGAGCTCATACTCGATTACGGTTGCGTTTAGAAACAGGGCGTACGCATCAAATTCGGGTTCATTTTTCTTATATTCATCATCCTTTAGTCGGAGATCCCTTATATGGCAGACATTTGCGTAAGCCAAAAGGTGCTTTAGAGAAGCTCATTGAAACTTTAAGCGCTTTTAAGCGGCAAGCGCTTCATGCCACTATGTTGCGTTTACATCACCCTATTACTCAGATTGAAATGGAGTGGCATGCTGATTTACCTCAAGATATGCTTGATTTGATCAGTGCTCTCAACGCAGATCAAGAGGCATTTTGCCAAAAAGAGGAACAATAAAAAAGATGTTACTCATTCCTGATTGGCCCACCTACGTTAACGTCAGATCCTACAGCACGACATGTCAGGGAGGTGTACGTTTGCCACCTTATCATTTCTTCAATTTGTCAACTCATGTGGGTGATAATCGTGATCACGTAGAAAAAAGCGCTAGAAATTGTTGCGTTGCTAGAGGCCGATCTATCTCACATACCTATTTGGTTAAATCAGGTACACGGTCATACAGTTTTAAATCTAGAGGGAAAATTATAACCTCAGGAAGTCAAGACAAACGCCGTTTATACGCGTCTACCAGGTCAAGTGTGCTCTCATGATGACGGCTGATTGTTTATCTGTACGCTTAACCAATTTCGTAGAAAATGAAGTCGCTGCAGTTCATGCCGGTTGAAGGGGTCTTGGCATGTGTATCTTATAAAAAACGGTGACTTAATTTTGTACTCAGTCTTCTACTATTATGGCATGGCTCTGCCCGGCAATCGAACTAAAAAAATTCATAGTAGGTGAGGAGGCGCGCCCGTTTTTATCCTCACAGATAAAAAGCCGCTTTCGCTTTTGCAGGCTTGGATAATCGTCGTTATTTAGCGGATATTTATTATCTAGTTTGGTTATGTTTGCTGGCGATTGAGGTTGATGCCATTTATGGTGGGAATGATTGTAAGATCAAAAATACAGGAAAATTATTTTCTTATCGGGCGTCCCAATGGGTGACTGGACGCATGGTGAGTTTCATTTGATTTAGCTAAATATAATCAATTTGGTCGGCGAGAGAGGATTTGAACCTCCGACCCACTGGTCCCAAACCAGTTGCGCTACCAAGCTGCGCTACTCGCCGTTTTTGGTGCGAAGGGAGGGATTTGAACCCTCACATCCTGAAGATACTAGCACCTGAAGCCAGCGCGTCTACCAATTCCGCCACCATCGCATTTTTGTATGAATTATTATGGGGTGACTAATGGGACTCGAACCCACGACAACTGGAATCACAATCCAGGGCTCTACCAACTGAGCTATAGCCACCATAAAGATGGTGCGACCGGCAGGATTCGAACCTGTGACCTCTGCCTTCGGAGGGCAGTGCTCTATCCAACTGAGCTACGGACGCGCCTGCGTCTTTGCGGGGGAGGATACTACGGTTTTCAGGTCCTCATGTCTAGTGATTTTAATAAAAAATAGCTACCCTGAAAATTCATAGTGACGCTTTTATTAGGTAAAGTAATTTGTAAAATTAAACGATTAACTGACAAAGTGTTTGCTAATCACATACGGCCTTGGTATTCCAGAAAAAGTATTGCAGTTTAATGAGAAAAAGATTTCTGATAAAATACAGTATCACTTCTAAAAAGAATCTGGATGAGAAATAAAAGGCGCATGAGCAGACTGATGCATGATAACAGATTTAGTGTGATAGTGTGAGGCCAGGCCTCATCCAATAATTCAGTTATCTGACAGCCTACTAACGCATCTAGCTACCATAAATACACAAAAAAGGCACAGAAATAGCATTTAGAATATCATGCATGTCGCAGTATATCGTAATATTTTCCAACCCGCTTCAAGTACTTCTTTTTTGGTAAATATCGATTGAATAAAAAAGATTTTAAAGATGTTGTATCGCGCTAACTGTTGATCATGCCTAATGTTTGAAGCAAAAAAATTACTCTAGCGTATTCTATAAATGATCCTCTAATTTTTGTTCAAAACATGACAAAACCTGCCATGATATTCTAAGCCATTGATGTTGAGAAACAAAACAAGGAGAACTGCAAACCATGATTAAAGCAAGAACACGTTCAGTATATCTCAGAGCAATCTCACTGACAATACATCTGCACATTGACCAACCTAGTCATATTGTCTGTGTCGGGGCTTTTAAAAGACCGTTTCTGATATTTTAGAAAGGTAAAACTCTCTTGACCCTGACTGAAGTTATAGCCAGGGATGTCAAATAAATGTAATCGGAAATGCGAACCGAATCTGTTTATAATGTAACACCATACATTTGAATTCAGTCCCCATCCATGCAACATCACAAAGTCGAGTTTTCCTTCGCCGCAGCTATATCTATATAGGTTTTTTATCCGTATATTATACAGATTATTGGTCAAAAATATTTTATGCTTATATCAAATTTTATTAACTATTATTAGATATACCAGATGCCATTGTATTTATCTCATTATTGACTTTGCTCTATTTGTACGCGTTATTTGCTTAAGTTATGCTCCTATTGTCTACAATGTAGTTTACCTTCAACAAATCCTTATTTATCTTATGGACGTTGCTTACTTGCACCTCCCTTGTGGAATAGCATTACCTTTGTCAATTTTTACGAACCGCCTTTAAGTGCGTTAATTCAAAAAATGAAATTTCAAAGCATGACAGCATTAACGTTAGTATTGGTTAGTTTATTATTACTACGATAGCGAAATCTTTGTGGTGATAGCAACATAAAAAATCAGTCGCATTATCGGCGTGCCCTTGCATGTCAGATGTTGCTGTCGGCGCGGATTTAATAAAAACGATCTATTAGCTTGCCTGTTAGCTCGTTGGTTAAATTGTGATTATCAATCAGACTGTTTGACTCGTTTACGTCTCACTCCATCACAACGACATTTAAACGCATCCAAGAGAAAAAATTTAATAGGGGCATTTCAATCTCATTTATCTCTAAAAGGCTAGAGTGTCGCTTTAGTAGACGACGTCGTTACCACAGGTGGCACAATTAATGAAATCTCAGCGCTGCTTATAAAAGAATGAGTAGATTCATCACAAATTTTATATATTTACCGCACCTTGTCGTTCTGGCACTAATACGCGTATCATAAAAAAGAAAATATAAAACAATTAAATTGAGTTCACATATGATGATTACTATAACAGAAGCTGCACAAAACCACTTTGTTAAACTTTTATCCAGCCAACCTAAAGGAACACAAATTCGCGTCTTCGTTGTCAATCCTGGTAATCCTACAGCTGAATGTAGCGTGTCTTATTGCCCGGCCGACAGCGTTGAAAGTACTGACACCCATCTCAAATTCAACCTATTTTCTGTTTTCGTTGATCCAATTAGTGCACCCTATTTAAATGAAGCGGCGATTGATTTTATGACTGACGAGCTGGGCTCTCAACTCACTTTAAAGGTGCCGAATGCTAAAGTGCGAAAAGTAGATGATGATGCTCCTTTAATAGAACGAGTCGATTATATTCTGCAATCACAAATTAATCCCCAATTAGCCAATCATGGAGGTCGCGTGACCCTAATGGAAATTACAGATGATGCTTTTGCTATTTTACAATTTGGAGGGGGTTGTAATGGGTGCTCAATGGTAGATGTCACTTTAAAAGAAGGAATTGAAAAGGAATTATTGCAACAATTCCCTGAGCTTAAAGGTGTCAAAGATCTGACAGAGCACCGGCGTGGAGAACATTCCTTTTATTAAATTATTTAGGCTCAGCAAATCAAAGAGTCTCTCACGGCGGTAATCGTATTTAATTTGTGAATCTGTGAGTCAACAGCCATAGAAAAGATAAAAATAATTATTACTTTAACAACCGCGCTGAGCCGCTCAGTTTGCAACACTGATCGAATTCAGTTTACTCAGACAGTGATGTGAATTGATCATAATATACCCCATTAATTTTACTATTTTATAAGAGGGATCATAAAAGAGGTAAAAAGATTGATGTAGCGATAGGGATTATTCAAGATACACAATAAATATTTATTACTCAACGATATAAAAAGTACATTTTGTAGGTTTTTAGGAATTTCCCGGAGGAAAAATTGAAAAAATGAAACCCCTGCTATCGCCCTAGCAAGGGAATTGTTTGAAGAAACTCGTATTACTATACGAAGTGCTTCTCTGCTTCAAATAAAACAGAGATTCACGATAATCTCATCATCTGTCTTTATTTTTTATTTAGTAGAAGAATGGGAAGGTGAGCCCTGTAGTTATGAAGGCCAGAAAAACAAATGGATTAATAAAGCCGAATTATCAGCACTGCGTTTTCCTCCTGCAAACGACTCTGTTATTGAAACAATATTATTACAAAAGTAATAAAATATCTGTGTTATTCTCGGTTAAAAATAAAGGTATTTTGATGAAACGCCCGATTTACCTAGATTATTGTGCGACAACACCAGTTGATAAACGAGTGGCTGATAAAATGATGTCGTTTTTAACTATAGATGGCACCTTTGGAAATCCTGCTTCTAAATCTCATTTTTTTGGCTGGCAGGCAGCAGAGGCTGTGGATATTGCGCGTAACCAAATTGCTTCATTACTGGGTGCGGATGCGCGCGAAATTATTTTCACCTCTGGTGCAACAGAATCTAATAATCTTGCTATTAAAGGGGTGGCCCATTTTTATAAAAAAAATGGGACACATATTTTGACCTGCCAAACAGAACATAAATCTGTTTTGGATAGCTGTGCACAACTCGAAAGGGAAGGCTTTTCTGTGAGTTATTTGTCACCTAAAAGTAATGGTTTAATCGATTTAGAAAAATTTGAATCCGCGCTCAAAAAAAATACGATTTTAGTGTCTGTTATGCACGTTAATAATGAAACTGGCGTGATACAAAATATTGCGCATATAGGTCGAATTTGTCGCGAAAAAGGCATCTTTTTTCATGTGGATGCGGCTCAAAGCGCAGGGAAATTACCTATCAATTTATCTCAGTTATCCGTTGATTTCATGTCTATTTCGGCTCATAAAATGTATGGTCCTATGGGAATTGGTGCCCTATTTATCCGTCGAAGACCCGCTGTGCATCTTGAGCCTCTTCAACATGGCGGTGGGCATGAGAGAGGAATGAGATCAGGCACTTTACCTGTTCATCAAATTGTCGGGATGGGAGAAGCGTGCCGTATTGCTGAGGCAGAAATGTCTACACAATCAGATAAAATGAATATTTTAGGTGAGCAATTATGGTATGGCCTTAAGCATCTTGATCATATTTATCTCAATGGCGATCTCAAAAATAAAGTGCCTCACATTTTTAACATCAGCTTTGGAGGAATCAATGGAGAGGCTTTGATCCTTTGTCTAAAAGATTTGGCAGTTTCTTCTGGTTCCGCATGTATCTCAAGTACTGTGACGTCTTCTTATGTACTCCGTGCATTAGAGGTCAGTGATGAATTAGCTCAAAGTACTATTCGTTTTTCTTTTGGTCGATTTACTACCCAAAAAGAAATAGACTACGCTATTAAATTAATACCTAGATATGTTCGAGGCTTACGAAAAGTGTTAAATCAATAATAAAAAATATAAATAAACGAAAGATAAAAAAAGAAACGAATGAATTTAATGCAGTTCAAAAACTCAATAAAAAAGTGATAGTGATGACTCTTATTTTACTAACGTTGGGTTTTTTGTTATACGTTTTCAAATTAAACTGGCTGAAATTCAATACATCCCGGCTTTAGCTATGAGCACGATGTTAGTCAATACTCCAGTGTCTCAAGCTGATATCATTCATTTCAAACCTGAATTAAAAATCTCATTTACTATATTAGGGGATCTCAATAAACATTTCGAGGCGGTATTAAAAGATATTTAGTCGCCCCCTGAAAGCATCAATGATTCCGTTTTTTATTCCGCACGTTTTGAAGTCCCGAATTCTAAAGGTTTATTACGTTTAAAAACGACAGCTCAGGTATCTATTTAATTGCCAGAAGCTTGAAAGGCTATTCTGATACTATGATCTGCGTTGGGCAATCAAATAGATGGTAATCGCTATCAGGTCTCACTCTGAGTTAAGGATAAAGACAATAAAAATCAAGAAAAGACGCGGGAAGTTACGATTGGCATTCGTAATAATCTCAATGTACAAATCCTTTCTGGCTTAAAGATGGGTAGAAAAATGATCATCCGCTGTTTTAATTATGAGGATATATAATGTCCTTCTTACTTGAACTGCAATCTGTAATACGACGCTATCAGTCAGGAGAAGAAGGCCTTGATTTATTAAAGCATATTTCTTTAAAAATTCATTCTATGAAGCTAGAGCTGGTGGCGATCATAGTTACTTCAGGCTTGGATAAATCCACTTTAATAAACATATAAAGCTTCCTAAATCAATCCATTAGTGGGGCCTACTATATTGCCTGGTAAAATATTGTAGATCTTTACAAGGATGATTTGGCAATATTACGGCGTGAATATTTTGGTTTTATTTTTCAGTGATATCATTTACTCCCGCATCTGAGTGCAGCCCATAACGTTGAAATATCCTCTATCTATGCAAGATCTTCTAAAAATGAGCACTAAAAAAGAGCTATCATGCTGCTGACCCGTCTTGGATTAGACGAATGCATTAACTATCGACCAAATTAGTTTTCAGGAGGGTAACAACAACGAGTCAGTATCGCACGAGCATTAATGAACGGCGGGCAAATTGTCCTATCTGATGAACCTACAGGCGCGCTTGACAGTCATTCCAGTGTTGAAGTCATACATATTCTTAAACAGCTTTAATAAAAAGGTCATACCGTCATTGTGGTGACACATAACAATGAAGTGTAAAATCAAGCTAATCGTAGTATTAAAATTAAAGACGGAGAGATAATTTTAATTCAGGATATCAACCCACACAAAAACTTAAAAAATACCTGAACCCTCAAGCCAATCAATTAAAAAGGCTTCCTATCAGCAATGGGTAAGTCGCCTTTATGACGCATTTCTGATGGCTTAGCGTGCCCATGCTATTTAATAAAATGCGAACTGCATTAACCCCATGCTAGGGATCATTATTAGTATTACGTCAGTGGTCTTAATTTTAGTGGTATGGGATGCTGTTCAGCAAAAAAATTTGGCGAATATCAAAGCGATAGGGACTAACACTATTACTGTTTACCCTTGTAGGGACTACGGAGATGATGATTCCAGTAATCGACAGCTATTAATTTATGAAGCTATTACAGAGCGCTACAGAAACAATCCTATCTTAGTGCTATTTCTCCTATTATCTTAGGCAACATACGCCTTCGTTTAGGAAATATAGATGTTGCAAGCACAATTTTATAGGTTGGAAGCCAATACTTTAAAGATTACGGCATTAAGATTTAAAATAGAGAAAGGATTTTAGAAAGACAGGTAAGAGACTAAAGCCAGGTGCTGGTCATCGATAAAATACACAAAGGCGTTTATTTCCGCGGATAAAAGATGTAATAAAAAAGAAATATTAGGGGAATATCCCAATGACCGTTGTTGGGATTGCTACAGAAAAACAATCTATGTATAGAAAAAACAATGTTTTAAGAATCTGTATACCTTACAGTACTATGACAAATCTCTTCACCTTACACTCTTATTGTGATGCGATTACAGTTCGTATCAAAGAGGGTTATAACAATAACAAAGCAGAGTAACAATTAATACGATTATTGACTTTACACCACGGTAAAAAAGACATTTATATGTTTAACGTAAATACAGTATTGAAAATAGCTGAAAAACTACCCGTACCATGCAATTCTTTGTGTTTTTAGTAGAACCCATTTCTTTAGTCGTAGTGGGTATTGGTGTGATGAACATCATGTTGGTTTCGGTCACAGAACGGACTTGTAAAATTGACATCCGCATGGCATTAGTGGCTTGATTGAGTGAGGTGCTTCGTTTAGTAGGGGGCCTTAGTATTGCGCTCTCTTTCCTTATTAAATTTACGGTTGAATCTTTCGTTCCCACCTAGTTATTGAGCTTTTCTCCAATGGCTTTATTCATTTCCTTTTTCGGTTCCACTATGATTGGTATTGTATTTGGCTATCTACTTGCTCGCCGTGCCTCCCGTCTGAATCCCATAGATGCCCTTGCATGTGAATAAATTTGTAAACTACCGACATTCCACTGCTAAGAATAAGCTACTATAGTGTAAAGTAAAAGGTAAAAATTTATGAAAGAAGTGAATGAGATAAGAATATCATGCGCACTCCTCACATATGACTTTATCCCCTAATTATTTATTTTTATTAAAAACACATAGACTTAAAAATCAGGAAATTTGAATGAAAATTGCAGTCGTTGGAACAGGTTACGTTGGCCTCTCTAATGCTATTTTATTGTCTCAACATAATGAGGTAGTGGCACTGGATTTAATACCAGAAAAGGTTCGTTTAATAAATGCAAAACAATCACCCATTATAGATGGGGATATTGAACACTTTCTGAAACATAAAACACTCAATTTAAGGGCCACTTTGAATAAAGAAGAGGCTTACAAAGCTGCCGATTTTGTCATAATAGCCACTCAGACTGATTATGATGCAAATACCTACTGCTTTAACACTGAGTCTGTGGAAGAGGTCATTAATGATGTGAGTCGCTGTTATTCTAAGGCAGTGATGGTGATTAAATCCACCGTTCCTGTTGGTTTCACATCTAAAATAAAAGCGCAATTTGCCTGCGATAATATTATTTTTTGTCCTGAATTTTTGCGAGAGGGCAAGGCTCTACATGATAATCTATACCCTTCACGGGTTATAGTAGGCGAGCGTTCTCGACGAGCTAAAATTTTTGCAAATTTACTCAAACAAGGGGCTATTAAAAAACACATTGAGACTCTCTTTACCGATGCCACTGAAGCTGAAGCCATTAAACTGTTTGCCAATACCTATTTAGCGATGAGAGTCGCGTATTTTAACGAGTTAGACACCTATGCGGCCAGCCATAGGCTAAATACGAGACAAATTATTGAAGGGGTAAGTTTAGATCCCCGTATTGGGCATCATTATAATAATCCATCATTTGGTTACGGCGGATATTGCCTCCCTAAAGACACTAAACAGTTGCTAGCGAATTACCAGGACATTCCTCAACATTTAATTCAGGCCATCGTTGACTCAAATCGTACTCGTAAAGATTTTATTGCAGATACCATTCTGCAAAAAAATCCTAAAGTAGTGGGAATTTATCGTTTACTTATGAAAAGTGGCTCAGATAATTTCCGCACTTCTTCTGTGCAAGGGATTATGAAGCGCATTCATGCGAAAGGTATTGAGATCGTCATTTATGAGCCAGTTTTAAAAGAAAAGACGTTTTTTGGGTGCCAAGTAATAGAGGACCTGGTCAGCTTTAAAAATAAATCAGATGTGATTATTGCAAATCGCCCTACATATCATTTGAACGATGTATCAAAAAAAGTATTTACTCGTGATCTATTTAGGCACGATTAACCTTTTAAAAAGTTTTTTGTTAACAATAAATTCATCTTAAAATTCGGAGCAGTTAATGAATGAGCAACAAATACAAAATGTTCTTTCTTATCAAGAAAAACATTCTAATATGTCTAAAAATACATTAAATCTAAAACCTGCAACAGATGAAATTGATTTAATTGATTTACTTGCAATTTTTATTAAAAATAAAGTAAAAATTTTTTTTATCACGATTTTTTTTGTAATTGTAAGTTCTATTATATCTTATAAATTGCCAGAAAAATGGACCAGTAAGGCTATAATTACTTATATCGATGACAGTCAACTGCAGCCTTTAGAACTGTTATCTAATCAATTAAATTTATTTGATATTACTTTAAATTTTAATAAAAATTATTTACTTTCTCTTTTCATTCAATTATTCGACTCAAATGTTCTCAAAGAAAAATATTTAATAGGCAGTGATTATTATCAAAAATTAGTAAAAGATTACCCAAAAAATGAAAATACATTCATTTTTAATGTTGTCAAAAATTTTAATATCACATATTCAAAATCAGATAAAAAAAATGAGTTCAAAGATTATATTTTTTATACTTTGTCCTATATTGCTGATAATGATAAAGATGCACAAAATTGCTTAAACGGATATATAAATTATATATCTGTTATTTTAAACGAAAGACTCAATACGGAAATTAAGAATAAAATAAATATAAGAAAGAATGTACTTTCGTTTATGATTGATGACAAAGGAATGTTAATTAATAATAATGCAAACCTATCTATAGGTAGATTAAAGCTAGAGAAATTACAGTCCATAAAATTATCAGATATCAAAATCATCCCATTCGAATATCTGCAAGAACCTAACAAACCCATAAAAAAAGATTCACCGCAATCTACCTGTATTATTTTGTTATCGGGTATCGCAGGCCTTATGGTTTCTATGTTTTATGTTTTAGTTCAACATTACTTATCGCAGCGAAATCAACCTTAATGTTTTTGCAAGCTTAAATACAACATCAACCTGATCTGTAAATTGAATCCTTTGTTTTTAATAAGTTTAAGCGGCATCATATGAGATGCTGTTTTCGATCTTTTAGGTACTCAAAATTGGCTGAGGCTGATCAGTCGCCTCTCCAGGAGATTAGACACTGCAAATGGACCCCTGGATAGACTGAAAACTTTGGGCTAAAAGTTCTGCTGATTGTTTGGTGTTTTCAATGGATTGTTGCTGTGCCTTTTTACTATAAAACTCTGTATCTGTGACACTGAATTTGTGTGCTCAAATTTACTTTAATCCAAATTTTAAGGTGTGATCGAGCAGTGTCTTGAGTTTATCCATTTGGTGTCATTGCACCTTTTATGGCTTGATACCATTTTAATAAAGTTTTTCCTTCTGTTTCATAATCGTATTCCGGCTCTGTGATTAGATTAGCCGCATGAATGTTTTTTACCTACTTGATTTTTATAAAAAATCAAAGTGCTGGTTAATACCATGATCGACCTATTTTTTATCATTATCCGCATATTTAGCTCATATATTCACGTTAATAATGAGGTCGATATCAAGAACCGCCTCTACATTTACGATCACTACAGTGACAACATAAGTCCAAAGGACCATTGATCTATTTTTGATATAATAGGGAATAGACTAATATAAAACGATAAATAAATAAACTGATGTAATTTTATTTTGTTTCCTTAATATCGGTAGATTATTAAAATTGAAAAATTTATTTTTTGATTTGATGCAAATAGACATCTATTTGTAAAGAAATACCAATCTGTCGTGTATCTAAGACTCGTTTAAATTTTCTATGAAATTCCAATAAACTGGCCAAACATTAGCGTTGAGAGTCCAAACCCGAACCACAAAATTTAATGAAGACGCTGCCGTTTCGTATAAACGTACGATGACTTCTTGATCTAATAAAATACGTTCATCAGCTGCGATAACCTATCCCATGACTATTTTAACGACATCTATATCCACATCTTAAGAGACACCAACGATGATTTCTCAGTCCGTCGTTTAGGTTCACGCGTCATGTTGATAATATTACCTACGATAATTTTTCCGTTAGGAACGACAATGATTTTTACATCAGGAGAACATAAGATCGTTGAAAACAGTTGCACGTGTAATACAGTGCCAGCAACACTGCCTAGGTCAACCAATATGGCTGCCCGGAAAGGAGGGAAAAACCACCAGTAATACGCCTGCAGCAAAGTTAGACAGAAAACTTGTAGTGCAAAGCCCGCAGCACCTATGAGTGCAATGACGGAGGAAGTTTGCACTCTAAATCGTTCTAGCACTAGAATAATGCTAAAAACTAGAATGCTGTAACGCACCATAGTTGATAAAAAATCAGAAACCGTGGCGTCGATACTTCGATTTTTCATCATATTGTTAAGCGGCTTCGAAACTACTTGCGCTGCAATTGAGCTCGTTATCATGATCAGAACAACGGCCACTATATTGATGGCATATTCAATTAATAAATTGAAATTATCGATCACCAAACTTCTAACATTATGAATGCGATTGACTACATCAAGTTCTTCCCTTTTAAAATTTAGGCACATAAATCTGTGGTTACTTTTTAAAAGTAAAGCGCAAGATGCAAATCTATGCTACGTGAATTTTTTTCTAAAGGTTAATTTTTCTAAATAATAAGCGGCTTTTAAAAAGCCGATGTCTAAGATGAGGTTATAATGCGATTCGAGTAAAAGGTTTGGCGGCTTTCAGTGTCTCTTGATCATAAAATACACCTTTGGCTAGTGATTGTAATTGATGGCCGGTAAAACTAAAAGAGTCGTCCTCCGGGCTTCGGATACACCCGATTGCATGTTCATAATGATAAATCATTTGAGCGACCACAGGTTCGTCCGTTTTTACACAATGAAGAAAAGCAATACCGTAGCCTAGATGCGTTAATAGTGCTAATTCAAACATTGTCGTGCCCGTTCCAATGTATCTTGAGCATTGGATAATGCTTCCAAACAGTCGAGATAATCAAAAAAAGCGCACGATAATCAATATTTGCTAGCAACAGGCGAGATAAAAGCTCATTAACATATAAACCGCTGTACAAGAAAATGCCAGTTAAAGGCACGGCAATAGAAATGAGTTCCGCACCACATAAGGTTTTTATTTCTGATTTTCTGCTCTAACGCAAAAGTAAGGGCGTAAAAGATTGTAAATAGCCTTTTAATTCAGATCGAGGACGCAGTGCTCTTTTTGCGATCGGAAATATCCGTTCTGCGTTTTCAGTCAATAAATCCAGTATTAAACTAGTTTCACTATAAGGGCGGCGATGAAGAATAAACGATCTATGCCAGTAATGATGTATAAAATGACCGGGTTATCTATCTTAGGTCATCACTATAACCGAGGCTATGCAATGCACGTTCATCATCGGCCCAACCTGATTTTACTTTTACCCAGAGCTCAAGATGAACTTTAGTGCCAAAAAGTTGTTGCATATTTTGGCGCGCCTCAATTCCCATCGTTTTGATTTTAGAACCTCGATGACCTATCACGATTTTTTTTTGTCCTTCTCGCTCGACAATAATAAGGCCATGAATGTAATAAGCCCCTCTGGCATTCACTTCAAATTTTTCAATTTCAACCGTGACAGAATAAGGTAATTCTTCACCTAAAAATCGCATCAATTTTTCACGAATGATTTCTGATGCCATAAAACGTTTGGAGCGATCTGTGATATGATCTTCAGAAAAATGGTGAGGCGCTTCAGGGAGGTGTTGACGTACAATTTGCTCAATACGATCAATTTGTATTCTTTTTTTTACAGAAATAGGCACTAAATCAAAAAAGCTTGCGTCCAAAAAGCTCAGTTTTCGCTTTAAAAAAGAGATATGAGGCAATAATATTGATTTCTCTGTGAGATGATCGATTTTATTGACCGCCAATAAAACGGGACATGTCACTCCTCTGAGCTTATTGACTATCATCTCATCGTCTGGAAACCAACGTGTCCCCTCCACCATAAAAATAATTAGCTCTACATTTCCAATCGTACTACGAGCGGCGCGATTCATAAAACGATTAATAGTCCGTTTTTCTTCAATATGCAATCCCGGCGTATCGATATAAATCGCTTGATAAGACCCTTGAGTATGAATACCTATGATGCGATGACGGGTAGTTTGAGCTTTAGAGGAGGTGATGGAAATTTTTTGCCCGAGAAGTTGATTAAGCAGTGTTGATTTTCCCACATTTGGACGACCTAAAATGGACACAAATCCACAATAGGTTTTTTCTGTTTTGTTTTGTTCATCTTGTATTAACTTCATTCAAATTCCAGCTTTTTTAACGTTTTTGTTGCTGCTTCCTGTTCAGCTTTGCGACGATTAGAGCCCTTTCCTACAACCAGTTCCTCTAATCCGCTAACTTGGCAATGAATAGTAAACTCTTGCTCATGTGCTGCACCAGAAACCTGAGCGAGCAGATAAAAAGGCAACGGCAGTTGGTGGCTTTGCATGTATTCCTGCAAACGTGTTTTTGGATCTTTTTGCTGATGGGTTGGATTAATCTGTTCTAAACGTTTGTGGTACCATCGCAAAATAGTTTTTTCTACTGTTTGAATATTACTATCTAAAAAAATAGCGCCAATAATGGCTTCTATACTATCTGCTAAAATAGATTCACGTTGAGCTCCACCCGTTTTAAGTTCGCCTTGCCCGAGTTGTAAGTAGGCTCCAATATCAAACTCACAAGCGATTTCAGTTAAAGTATCCCCTCTGACTAAAGTAGCCCTCATGCGGCTCATATTCCCTTCATTAATTTCAGGAAAACGATGATATAACTGATTTGCAATCACAAAGCTTAATATAGAATCCCCTAAAAATTCTAAACGTTCATTGTGTTGCGTGTGTAAACTACGATGAGTTAGAGCTTGTATAAGCAGCGATCTTTCTTTAAAAGAATAGCTTAATTTAACTTCTATTCTATTAATATGAATAGGATTCATTGTTATTTATAATCGGTTAATATATATAAAGCCATTACGTTAAAATGCTTTTTCAATAGTCAGAAAGTCAAATAAATTTAATCAATATACCCAATCCGACTCAAACGTACTCCTGTCGGCCATTCATTTTCTTGTTTTTCAAAACTCATCCATATTGCAGTGGCTTTGCCAACCAGGTTACGTTCAGGAACAAGCCCCCAAAAACGGCTATCTGCACTATTATCCCGGTTATCCCCCATCATAAAATACTCCCCACGAGGGACTACCCAAGAGCCAATAGGCTGCCACTGTTGTCTATAATAGGAACGCATTTGATCTGCTGTGCCTGGCAGCATCAAAATCTGGTGACTTACAGAGCCCAGAGTCTCAATGCGCTCATTCTGGCGAATGCCATTGTCTGGTACAGATTGTTGAAGGGGTATCTGAAGGAAAGCAATTGAGGTATTTTTATCTGTGTTGAAAATAAATGTTTGTATAAAATTACTTGGATGAGTAGTGCTATAGGTCATCAGCTGATCATCGCAATCGGTATTAGGTTGGCAAAAAGGCTGAATATGGACCTCTTTTCGTATAGGATCATAGCGGACATGATCACCAGGCAATCCAATCACGCGCTTAATAAAGTCTACCTTTTTATCTAAAGGATATTTAAATACAACGACATCCCCTCTTTTGGGGTGGCCTGTCGGTATCAGTGTTGTTTGAGTGATAGGATCTTTAATACCATAGGCATATTTTTCAACCAAAATAAAATCGCCTATCAGTAATGTTGGCATCATAGAACCAGAAGGGATTTGATAAGGCTCGTATATAAATGAGCGAACACAAAATACTATTAATAATACAGGGAAAATGGAGACAGCGGTTTCTATCCAACATGGTTGTTGAATGACGTCACTTGCTATTTCAGTAGAAATTGCATCTTTTTTTTTCTTGCGCGCAGGGGCCCATATAAAGCGCTCGATACACCAGATGATACCGGTCACCAAGGTAGCAAACGCTAGAATCAAGGTGAAGGTGTTGGCCATTGAGGTGAAAGTATTAGGCATATTTATTGATTCCTGATTTTCTATTTACTTGCTTTTTCCAATATGCAACATAGCGAGAAAAACGTCTTGTGATAATTCAACATTACCGATTCTCTTCATACGCTTTTTACCTTCTTTTTGTTTTTGCAAAAGCTTTTTTTTACGGCTGACATCGCCGCCATAGCATTTTGCTAACACATTTTTTCTTAATTGCTTTACCGTAACCCGAGCAATAATGTGCTGACCAATTGCCGCCTGTATGGCGATGTCAAACTGCTGCCTTGGGATGAAGTCTTTCATTTTTTCTACCAGTTCTCGACCACGAGAAGCGGCATTATCACGATGTGTGATTAAAGACAGTGCATCGACTCGCTCAGTGTTAAGTAATATATCCACTCGCACCATATCAGACGCTTGAAAACATTTAAAATTATAATCCAAAGAAGCATAACCTATGGAGATGGATTTTAAACGATCAAAAAAATCTAGTACAACTTCGGCCAGCGGAATGTGATAGGTCAAAGCTACTTGATGACCGTGATACAGCATATTCACTTGAACCCCTCGTTTTGCGACACACAAGGTCATGACATTACCTAAATACTCTTGTGGTAGCAGAATGTGACATTCTGCAATAGGTTCACGTAACTCTTCGATCTCATTTAATGCGGGTAACTTAGAGGGACTATCTACGTAGAGTATTTCTTTTTTTACAGTTTTTACTTCATAGACAACAGTAGGAGCTGTGGTAATCAGGTCTAGATGATATTCTCTCTCAAGACGTTCTTGAACGATTTCCATATGCAGTAAACCTAGAAAACCGCAGCGAAAACCAAATCCCAACGAGCCTGAATTTTCTGGCTCAAAAAACAAGGAGGCATCGTTGAGGCTTAACTTAGCTAAGGCATCCCTAAAAGATTCATAATCATCAGAGCTGATAGGAAATAAGCCTGCATATACTTGGGGTTTGACTTTTTTAAAGCCAGGCAAAGGCTTTTCAGCCGGATGCCGGCTTAATGTTAAAGTGTCTCCCACTGGCACGCCTAAAATATCTTTAATCGCACATACTAACCAACCTACATCACCACAATTGAGTAGGTCTGTATCAAGACGTTTCGGAGTAAAAATACCAAGGCGCTCTACATTATAAATTTGCCCTGTGCTCATGACTTTAACTGTATCACCTTTACGTAAAGTTCCATTTTTTAAGCGAATTAATGAAACTACCCCTAAGTAGTTGTCAAACCATGAGTCAATAATCAGAGCCTGTAATGTGCCTTTGGGGTCTCCTTTCGGAGCAGGGATATCTCGCACTAAGCGTTCTAAAACATCGGCGATGCCCATACCTGTTTTAGCAGAGCAACGTACGGCGTCTATCGCGTCAATACCGACAATGTCTTCAATTTCTTCTGCAATTCTATCTGGATCTGATGCAGGTAAATCTATTTTATTGAGGACAGGAACCACTTCCAGATTCATCTCAAAGGCGGTATGGCAATTTGCCAAAGTTTGTGCTTCAACCCCTTGAGCTGCATCTACGACTAGTAAAGCTCCTTCACAGGCGGCCAGAGAACGCGACACTTCGTAAGAGAAATCGACATGCCCAGGAGTATCAATAAAGTTAAGTTGATAGGTATTACTGTCTTGAGCTTGATAATATAACGTCACACTCTGGGCCTTGATAGTAATGCCTCGTTCACGCTCCAAATCCATAGAATCTAGCACTTGTGAAGCCATTTCACGTTCTGTTAATCCACCACAAAGCTGGATAATACGATCAGATAAAGTAGATTTTCCATGATCAATATGGGCAATAATAGAAAAATTTCTTTTATAGTTCATTTATTTATTTTTACAATTAAGTTATCTGCAATACGCTTAGCAGTCGAAAGAGGAATTTCTCCAACGACGGTCATCTGAATATGATCACGCACCTGAGTTTGAATTGTACGACGACTTTGTTGAAAATGACTTTCGGTATTATTTTTTTTATTCACAGGGGAGACAGTAATCAAAAAACTAAATAGGCCATCCGTATAAAAACGAGAAGCTAAGAATTTTTTCTTATGCATTAGTTGATGTTCACTAGGAGGAATATTAAAAAATCCTGCAGGAAGCCATTTTGGAAACCAATCAAAATTGACGGTTTCTTCCTCAGGAAAGTTCATTAAAGGAGGCACAGACGCTTTTTTTAAATTTTGCATAAAAGAAGTTAGGTTATCGCCCATATTCAATGAAATAACCTTAAATTGCTCTAATGTTTGACCATTTAGATTCAGTAAATTAATTTGCATAGGCAATTTGGTGACTTCGTCTAACCAAATAAAGTAGCTGTATCTATTATTTTCTTTCGGAAGCACTCGAATGATTTGACATATACGATTAGCGATACGCATTTTCCCTACAAAGATATAGTGATAATACTGTGAAAGCATTGAAAAATCAGAAAAAACAACAGAAGGAAATGCATCTACCATGTGAGTGCCTAACAATGTGAAAGGTGTTAAGTCAGATTGAAAATAACTGATTTGATGATTGTTTTGACGTACTTCAACTCGAAGCTGATCCATTCGCAGTAACTGAGCGAATGTTTTTCCGTTTAAGATAACATGACGATATCGTAAAGAATCAATATCTTGCTCATCAGCCTGAATATAATTAAATTCATAGTTAAGCGATCGAATGGCTGTACTCATTTCTTTCAACATCATACCGGAGTTCGGTTGCTCAGAACCCTCCGAATTAGGAGAAAAAGCAGCAAGCAATAAAATCACGAAAAGAAAAAATGGATGCATTACGACTATTTTTTAAAAGATCAATTGTATGACTCTGGCAAAAGAGGATGAGTTTCTAATGGAAAGTAGGTGCGCCGCTTTAATTCAAATTTGTGTAATAAATTAAACTCCTCAGAACCGTTTTGCTCTTCTTCTAATGGTTTTTTCATATAATGACTTTTTCCTGCATGAGTCCCTACATGAGCATGAAGCCCAAAACTGACTGGAGCCGGTTTTAATTCTATCATAGGGCTAATATTAAACGTGGGTACTTCAGATTTATTAGATGATTGATAGTGACCACTGAGAACGACCACCAGAGATACCGAAGCCGCAACGGCAATTTGAGTCAATTGACTAACCCAAGGCCTATTTTTTTGCCAAAAAGGAATATCATCAGTATCACGACTGGTCTTAATCTCAGATGCAGCTGTATTAATACATATAGGATCATTTTTAATGACTTCTAAAATACAATCAGACATATCTAGGCAGAGAGGATTGGCTAAATCATGGCGTAAAGCGTCGCCAATTAAATGATAATTTTTCCAACTTTTCTGCAGCACTTTATCTTTTGATAAAGTATGTAATAGCTCATCATCTAAAATTTCATCATCGATTAAAGCGGAAAGTGTTTCTTTCTGCATATATAATACCTTTTTTGATAGTTATTCATCGTTGAATCAGTGTCTGAATTTTATTATCAATTGCGTCTCTAGCTCGAAAGATACGTGAACGAACTGTACCTACGGGGCAATCCATAATATTAGCTATTTCTTCATAACTCAAACCTTCTAGTTCACGTAAAGTAATTGCGACTCGTAAATCTTCGGGAAGTAATTCTAAAGCATTAAAGATAGCCTGTCGCAGCTCTTCAGACAATAATAAGCTTTCAGGGTTCGATATTTCTTTTAGCGCAGCGATATTTTCGTCATTTTTGATATCATTCGTATCAACATCATTGGCTGGTGGGTGGCGCCCTTGAGCAATGAGATGATTTTTTGCTGTATTAATCACAATACGATATAACCAAGTATAAAAAGCACTTTCACCGCGAAATAATTTTAAAGCACGATAAGCTTTAATAAAAGATTCTTGTACCACATCCGGCACATCCGAAGAATGGATATACCGAGATGCTATCTTTGCAACTTTATGCTGATAACGAATAACCAACAAGTTAAAAGATTGTTGATCTCCTGATTGAACTCGTTTAACTAACGCTTGATCTGTCAACCATTGGATCATTCAGAATACATTCTCCGCAATTAATTTTATTAAAAAATGTCATACCACTGCTTTATTTTGTTTATATTATATAAAAACGTCACAAAACGAATAACCGCAGCTTTTGTTGAGGGGTATAAGCTACCATGAAATTCATTTTCATTCTTCAAACATCATATTTTTATGAAAAAATTATCTGAACAAATGACCGATGTATTAATCATTGGCAGTGGTGCTGCAGGTTTATCATTAGCGTTACGTCTTGCTCCACATTGTCGCATCACTCTTCTCAGTAAAGAATTATTAAACGAGGGGGCCACCTTTTATGCTCAGGGAGGTATCGCGGCAGTTTTTGATGAAGCAGATAGTATCAACTCACATGTGCAGGATACATTGATTAGCGGTTCAGGGCTGTGCGATAAAGAGATTGTCGAATTTGTCGCCAGTCATGCCTCTCAATGTATACAATGGCTAGTTTGTCAGGGTGTTCTATTTGATACTGAAATAAATTCGATAGGCCAAGAGCGCTATCATTTAGCTCGTGAAGGAGGTCATACACATCGGCGTATTTTACACAGTGCCGATGCGACGGGCAAAGAAGTAGAAAATACTTTAATTAAAAAAGTCTTGAATCACCCAAATATTTGTATAAAAGAACGCCATAACGCGGTAGATCTTATTACTGCAGGAAAAATGAGTAATACTGAAAATCAACGAATTGTTGGCGCTTATGTTTGGAATAGAGATAACAAGAAGGTAGAAACCTTTCGCTCGAAAATAGTTGTACTGGCGACAGGAGGGGCCGCCAAGGTTTATCAATATACCACCAATCCTGAAATTTCTTCTGGTGACGGAATTGCCATGGCTTGGCGTGTAGGATGCAGAGTGGCTAATCTAGAATTTAATCAATTTCACCCTACCTGTTTATTTCATCCCAAAGCCCCTAATTTTTTATTAACGGAAGCCTTGCGGGGTGAAGGGGCTTATTTAAAGCGACCTGATGGTAGTCGATTGATGCCTGATTTTGATTCCCGCCTTGAATTAGCCCCCAGGGATATTGTGGCTCGAGCCATTGATCATGAAATGAAAAGGCTTGGGGCAGATTGCATGTATCTCGATATCAGCCATAAATCTAGTGAATTTATCATTCAACATTTTCCTATGATCTATAAAAAATTACTTTCATTAGGAATTAATTTAACAAAAGAACCCATACCGGTTGTGCCTGCTGCACATTATACTTGTGGCGGAGTTATGGTGAATCAGCAGGGGCGTACAGATCTGGAAGGCTTATATGCCATTGGTGAAGTCAGTTATACAGGTTTGCATGGGGCCAACCGTATAGCCTCTAATTCCTTACTAGAATGTTTGGTCTATGGTTGGTCAGCAGCCGAGGATATTTTGGCTCATTTACCTCAATCACATTTTAGCGATGTGCTTCCTGATTGGGATGAAAGTAAGGTTCATAATTCTGATGAGCAAGTAGTCATTCAACATAACTGGCATGAATTACGCTTATTTATGTGGGATTATATGGGTATTGTTCGTACCACTAAAAGATTGGAACGGGCGTTACGTCGTATTAATACTTTAAAGCAGGAAGTGAACGAATATTACGCTCATTTCTGTATCTCTAATCATTTGTTGGAATTGCGTAATTTATTACAAACCGCAGAACTGATGGTTCGTTGTGCCATAATGCGAAAGGAGAGTAGAGGTTTACATTACACGTTGGACTACCCCAATCAACTGCAAAAACCGCAATTAAGTATTCTTTCTCTTTGTAAAGGATAGATGTTTTTTCTCATCTGGAATCAAAAAAATGCTCCGGCAGCATCTCAAAAATTGACTGAAGACACAAAATAAAAAACCTTTATTTTGATATTTTTTAAAACGCTGCGCTAGTTGTCTGCGTTGATCAATACGAGCATCATATCGCGCCTGTTATAGGCTCCTCAAAGGAACTAAATTACCGGTATCACTTAATAATCCTATGGCTTGAGAAAAATCTCCTTTCAAAGCGGGATTTTCTGCATATGCCGAGAGTGCTTGATCCCGTTATCTTTTAGCCAGAGCGGCCTGAATTAGTAATTTCTAGCCGTTCATATCATCGGGATGATCAAAAGTGTAACGGCGTAATAAATAAACCGACTGTGCAGACTCGTCTGCCTTGATGTAGGCATTCGCTAGATTAAGCTGCCATATGCACTGATGTGTCTGCGCCACCCTGGCTTTTTTAATCGAATGATCACCTGAGCCGATTTATTTTTAGATCAATTAATATCGGTCATGAAATTAATAAACCAGATATTATCTGGGTACGTTACTGATAGTGTTTACAAAATTTAGCGGGCTTTATCGTATTTTTTATTTTTATACCATAAAATCGCTTGCCCATATTCTGCCGCTAATCGTTCAGAAGCAGTGCCTTTTCAAGGGTTTGAGAAATTCGTTAAAATCTTTCTTTAATTCAAGCAGGCCATGTAAACGCGCTTTTGTGAAAAGACAATCCTGCGAAGAAACCACAGAGTGCAAGGATGAGTGAATAGCATTTCAGGAGGTTTATAGCGTAACGATGATTCATCGGCTAGTTTTTATAAAAAATCAGTCATTGTATGCGCATGAAAACCGGATGCCTATAATAATTTTAGCCTAATACGATCAGCTTCCTGTTCATGCAATTGACTGAGGCTGAGTATGTCTTTCTGTGCTCATGCTAAAGAAGAACTCCATCTCATCATACCGGCTTTTGGATTTGCCAAAAGTAACAAAAGAGATTCCAATTTGCTGGTTAAGGTTAGTTGAGACAGACGTTGATTGTTTTTTATGGCACGCGTAAGGTACTGCTGAATAATATGCGAAATTTCATGGACCAAAACAGAAGCTAATTCGCTTTCATTATCGGTATAAAAATAATCTCGAATTTACCACTATGTTTCTACAAAAAAAAAGCAAAAGCATTGATTTGATTATCGTTAACTAAATAAAAATGGAAAGGCATTTTAACAGACTGCGCATGGAACACCAATTTCTTACTCAGAGAATTGATGTATTGATTTAATAGAGGATCATAGATGTATGGTGAATGAGAATGTATTTCACGAAGATACAAATCCCCCATTTCTATTTCTTGATTAATATTGAGTATCGCGCCAGCGGTTGTTCCCATATCAGGTGGTGAATCTTCTACTGTTGACTTTACATTGACTGACATAGGCCAAAAAAGCGCTCCTACCAAAAAATCACTGTCATTTTAAAGGAGTATAGTTTGCATATCATAATAATCTGATATTGATTAAAATTTTATTTTCAATTTTATTCGCATTTTTTGTTGTATTTATTATACAAACAACGACCTGCTATGGCACATTTCTAATGTAGTCCTCATTCAGAGGATGGGCTTGTTTTTTTCTTATTACGGAATGATATGCTGCTCAAAAGCAAGAAGCTACAGAAAATCGTTAAAATCAAGCTTTATATTTCCTACCTGAAGATCGATATTTACGGCATACCGGATAAAAAATATGATAAACGATAATAAAATGACCGCCTCTGAATTGAGAGGAACCTGGGGTCTAGGCACGGTTTTTTCACTGCGAATGCTCTGTATATTTATGGTATTGCCCGTGATGACGACCTACGGTATGACACTACCTGACGCTACTTCAACCCTAGTCGGGGTATCTATCGGCATTTACGGCTTAACCCAAGCTTTTTTCCAAATTCCATTTGGTCTGATTTCTGATCGTATCGGAAGAAAATTCATGATTGTCGGGGGATTGATTTTATTTTCTCTGGGCAGTCTGGTGGCAGCTTTCAGTCAGTCTATTTGGGGGATCATCATTGGGCGGGCTTTACAAGGCTCAGGTGCGATTGCATCAGCTATTATGGCGTTACTATCTGATTTAACACGAGAGCAATACCGCACCAAAGCTATGGCCTGTATTGGTGTGAGTTTTGGAATAAGCTTTGCGATTGCGATGATATTGGGCCCGATGATTACTCATGCGTTTGGTCTACATTTTCTTTTTGGAATTATTGCATTTTTATCATTATTAGGGATTGTGATTACATTGACGGTTGTTCCTTCCACGGATAGACATGTTTTAAATAGGGAATCAGGCATGGTTAAAAGCAGCATCACTAAAGTGCTGAATAATCGCCGACTACTAAATCTTAATTTTGGGATTATGTGTTTACACATGTTATTAATGCTGACCTTTGTTGCGTTACCATCCTCTTTAGAACGCGCTGGATTACCAGCCGTAAATCATTGGATACTCTATCTAGTCACCATGTTAATTTCTTTTTCGGCAGTGCTACCTATCGTCCTGTATGCTGAAATGAAACGTCTTATTAGATCGGTTTTAATTCTTTGTGTCACTGTTTTATTGATAGCAGAAGTTATTTTATGGAGCTCACATAAACATTTGTGGAGCATCATCTCTGGTGTTCAGTGCTTTTTTGTTGTGTTTAATATCATGGAAGCACTTTTACCTTCATTAATTAGTAAGGAAGCCCCTGCCGGTTATAAAGGGACCGCGATGGGTATTTACGCTACCGGTCAGTTTATCGGTATCGCTATAGGTGGGTGTCTAGGAGGCTGGCTGTTTGATATGCAGGGGGCAAGTACGGTCTTTGCTGCCTGTGCTCTGGTTTCTTTTATTTGGTTGATGGTCATAACTACAATGCGGGAGCCCCCTTATGTCAGTAGTTTACGAATTCTTCTTCCTAAGAGGGTCTTGGAAGATTCAGATTTACTCAATCGAATAAAAGCTCAAGCAGGAGTCACCGAGGTTTTACTGGTCAACGAGGAACACAGCGCTTACATCAAGGTAGACACAAAAAAAACCAATCGCCGGCAATTAGAAAAACTCATTCATTTAGAAAAAAGTTGAGGGATGCCATCAAAATAAACCGATTTAAACCCTTTGTGCCTAGGTTTAGATACTTTCTCTAAAAACAAAAATATTTCTGAAATGACTCATGGCTGACCTAACGTCAGTCGGGGTCTGATTGTATCTACAGGCGGGGAAATTAAGGCGTTGTTTTGAACAATGTGGTTCCCTTATTTTTCCCTGAAGTGAATACATCTTAAAGTGATTGAGCCATCAATCATCACAGATGCAGTAAATAAAATAAAAAATAATAACACTATTTATTATGCATATAATTGATATACTACTCATTAAATAACATGTTTTCTGGAATCAAACTGATACAGTAAAACCTATAAAAATGTTACGAAAAAAGTCAATTCATTATTTAAAAGTAGGAAAATTATAAATGATAGAAAAAGTTTTATCTTCTAGAAGTTAAAAAATCACTTCATTACTTTCGCTCAACTTTTTACCTTTAACACCCACAACAAATCGATATATACATTTTAGAAAGGAATTCTTAATGAAGAAGTTTTTTACAATTTATTTATAGAGATTTTTATGTCTATCTTTTTCATCACCTGCATCGATCACATTATTTTTACGGTTACCTATTAATTCGTATTGAGTTTCCTTATGCCACGAACATGCTTAACATTTCTAATATCGACCACTAATGGTGACGATTTCATCAAGAGATCAGTAGTAAACTTTTTTATCTTCTAAATTAATCGCGCACCCAAAACACTCTGTCTCTGTCAGATTATAGTCAGCAATAATAATATCGTCTCCCTATAACGCATTACATTTAATCGGTGCGCTCGGCGCTCTTGGACTATATACATACAAAGCATCCGTTAAGTTTCCCTCTGTATATTTTAATACCATTTCTGGCTTTGAAGGTATTTTTATTTTGATAGCCTACAGCGATATTATTACCGTCTCCAAAATAAATCACCGCGCTAGTATTTTCGTGATTGCCGGTTAAGCTCGCTTTTTAAAACGCTGGAGGAATTTTGATCGATGTTCTTGATATTACAAATATCATCGACATCAAAGATGAATAAAATCTCATCATAGTAAAAGACACTGTTTTGCACTATGGGATTTTCTTCTTTCAAATCAGGGCTCATACCAGAATATTTTTACAAATATTGTTAGCGTTTTTTTGAGCTGATTCTGATGAACGTTATCTTCTTATCATTAGAGTCCCTGGATATTAAAAAATCATTCAAAGTGAGGGAGATTGAGTATAAATTTTTATAATTTGATTTTGTAGTTGTAAAATCATCTAATCTGTAATGATAGATGTCTATTTTTATTCGAATAAATCTTTCAGTAAGGTATTTACGTTTTTAAAGACTTGACTATTATACGACTCTCGAATTCTGACTTTTTGATGTTGTGCATCGACTTCTACAGTCAGCCTGTAGGCCTAATAAAATTAAAAATGCGTTTTTCCAAAATTCACTCCTACTGAGAGCAATAGGTTTTTTAGATACCTTGCATATGACGGATGGCGGGGTGCAGTTTGTTCCTGCAAGCAAAAGGCCGCCCGGCGCTAATCCATAAACGCTCATTTTGATACCATTTTATGCTACCAGCCAGCAGAACAACAGCCCCCATAAAAATCAATAGGGAGGCTCATAAAGCAGAAAAAATATCACTGACGATCAAATCTTGTTTTTTAAGAATCTTTAGTCACAGTGAGTGCTTTAAAAGCTACCAAGCTTGGTAAATATCACGCCAGGAGCTTAATAAAATTACAATAAACCCTCCAAACTGTGAGCAGTTTAATCCGACCTTAAAGACTATTTTTTAAAGTTAGAAAATTGACTAATAAAATATAGTGAAATCCATTTTAAAGACTGACCCAATCGACTGAAACCGTATTTAGTAATGTCAATTACAATATTAGAAATTAAATCCGCCATTGCTAAATAATATTCAAAACGTAATTGATTGGTTTACTTTAAATCATTACTTTGCGGAATTGTACACCCAAATCAGTTTTAAAAATCCACGAATATAACCGTAGTATTGTATAAATACCCCATATGATTGAGTCTTTGACTCATTTTACTTAATAAGCTTTCGGATAATAGGTGACTTCTCAAGAGGGGTAATGTAGAAAGATCATCGGAAGAGCTGATGGCTGTTAGTAAGTCCCTCGCTATTTATTTTAGATGCGATCCTGACTAAAAACGCTTCATTTTGATGGTTTAAAGCCGTTCTTTTTTTAAAAATTGAATAGATGGGATCCAATCCATATTTTTTTGATCGAGATTTAAAAAATAATAGTTCAATGTATTGGCATTAAAATGAATGCCTTTCATGGACGTATTGTCGAGATAAATCGAAGTCCTTGAAGGAGTTAAGGGGATTGAAGAGCTCAAGAAGGCACGGAATGGGTTGAAGAAATTGAAAGTGGTTAATGGGGGAATGCCCCATTTTTAAAAACGTCATTTCGGGTAAACGGGTATTACCGTGCTTGATCTCTCTAATACTCGTTATGATTTCTAATGGAAGGGTAAAGAACATCTGTTCAAGCCCACTCAAGATATCGAAATTTTCAAGCTGATTTGTATCGATTTTTTACAGAAAAAATATAGCGAGGGTTAATTTTTTAAAACCATAAAAGTCACCTCTGGTTTCTTAATCAGAAATTTTTTCATCTAGATAGCAAGAAAAAATCTCTGTTATAGAATCTCGGGTAGAATACGCACTGTTTCTTTTCACCGTCAGTACGCCAACATTGGGATCATAACGTGTACTCTCATATTGCCCATGTTTTTAGTCACATCTAACATAAAACCGTGTTTTCCCGAAGAAAAAAATAACTGCCAGTGTCGATGTGCAATACTGAAAGATCGAGATGAGTAAAAAAATGTTGTAGTTCAGAAAGCAGATCTGTTTAATGGTCTTAAATAAAAAATCATTTTATTTAATTGCTCGTGCTTGACTATAACGTCAAAATGATTGTTTTTTCGTTGATGAGGTGATGTTGAACCGGTGATTTTAAAGCGGAAAAAACAGCGCGTTTTTTCTTGAAATTGACTCCAAAATCGGGTGCTTTTTTAGATTTTCTGCAAGGATAGCTCTGATTGTATTTCTGAGATTGTTAATACCAGAAAAGCTTTTTCTCGCTATTGTTGGCGAGACCAATACTTTCAAATAGTCTTCAACAGTTTTCTTGTATTTAAGCGCCTAGGATTCTTTTCATAATAAAAAATTTTACTAGATTAAAATAACCTTGCTCTTTATAAAAAGAGAGAATGCACATCTGCTGAGCTGATTTTATCGTTCAGGTCGATAGCTTATCGCAATCATTTTGAAAAATCAAGCACCAATATTAAATGATCAAAAGGATTCGCGGCCTCCTTGTTAGGCATTAAATGTCCATTATCGTCAGTGTGATGCAAGACGTCGACCTGCAGTCTATCAAGACCACAAATGGGGTATCTAAGGTTATCGAATCAGCATGATTCTCTTTTAGTACTACGCGTATTGAAGTCATATTCCCTTCTGAATTTAGGGTATAGATCAAAAAGAGCGCTGAGAAGTTTTTATTAAGAAATAACGCGATTTTTTCTTTTATTAAAATATTAACAACAACAACCTTTTCTCGCTGTCGAGAATTTTTCCATGTTTTCTAATAACCTTCTGTATCGACTTCAGAAAAACGCGTATATTATATAGATTCGTTTTCTTTTATTTCAGACTCAAAAAAATAGTTATCCATAAAAGATTTTAATTGATCTAAACAATCATACAAAAATGCGGCCTGTATTAGGATAAAACAGCTCCCAGGCAACGCGGTTTCTATTTTTTGATAGGTCACGTCTATCGTACGTTTTAAGATTTTAATTACAAAATATTGATTTTCAATAGAATTTTATAACCAAGACAAAATCGACATGGCGTTGTTGAGTAAAAAATATAAATCGCCCAAACTCAAAAACTGGGTTATGTCTGGTTTTTCTGATGAATCTTGAATATTTCAGCCATTTCTTGCTGCCTTTTCTTCAAATTCATCTCCTTCTAATGTGAAATATTGATTGGATTCAACGAAAGGAAATAATCGACTATGGTTAATAAATTTTAATTATCAAATCAATGTTGTAATATTTTTAAATCGTTTACTGAGGTTTTTGACGTTATAGTTAAAGCCATAGAATCATCATTGTGAGAAAAAGTTTAACCATAAAATATAATTTTTTCCTCCAAAAGGCCCATTTTGACGCTGTTCAATATTAGATAAATAAGCCTTGACATAACTAATCATTTTGATCAGATCGAGTACGAATTTTTTAACGTTTTTATAGAGTTGGTGATTCAAAAAAAGATTTTGAAAAAACTCATATATCGAGTTTGGGCGGGTTGTCATATATTTACATCCATTTAATAAAAAAACGATTTTTACATATAAAAATAAAATTTTTAATTAAATGCTCACAATAGCACGAGAGATATATATCTCCATAAACCCCCTGAAAAATTATTTAAAATAAACTCAAAATAGGTTGTAATATACAACTAACTGCCAGCTAGTCCAAAAAATTTTGGAACGGTGCATGGTGATAAGCTAGATTATTCAAGACACCCTATGACTATTAGGTATTGATAAGGTGATTTTTCTACATTTTTTACTAACAAATGATGACCCATAAAACGACAAAAAGTAGGAATGTCACTCAGTGTGGAAGGATCGTCTGCAATCATCAGCAATGTTTGACCCAGTGCTAAATGCCGCGCTGTTTTTCGCAACATCATGAGTGGTTCAGGGCAGCGAAGACCTAAAGTATCTAGGAAGTAATCATAATCAGTGAAAGCGTCTTGCATTTCTGTATGTCTACATCATTATAAAAAGACAAAAAAATTCTTTATGTAAAAATTTGATTAAAAGCCGTTATTTTAAAAATGTACGATTTTAATGTATTATGGTGACAAATGTAGTGATAAAACAAAACAGCTTTGAACGAATTTTAGTCATTAAATTACGTCATTTCGGAGATGTTTTACTCATCACACCTTTACTGACAACCTTACAGCAACATGCGCCTAATGCAAAAATTGATGTGTTGTTGTATTCAGGAACAGAAAAGATTTTATCAAAAGACAAAACCATTCATCATTTTTGGACAATCGATCGTCAATTGAAACGTGCGGGGATAAAAGCTCAAATATTAGGAGAATGGGCTTTATTCCAATCGTTAAAAAAACAAAATTATTCTTTGCTTCTTAATTTATCAGATCAATGGCGGTCTGCTTTTTATGCCAGATTTTTAAAGCCTAAGTTCAGTATCGGTTTCCATTATGCAAAGCGTGATAATGCGCTTTGGTTCTCTTGTTATGATCATCTGGTGCCTGTTTCAAATCACGTTAAACAACATACTGTTATCAATAATTTATCTATATTAGATCCATTAAAATTATCGAAAATAAGTACCCAAGTCAGTATGTCCTATGGATCTGATGATATTTTTTATGTAGAAAAAATTTTACATGAAAAATTATTGAGTGATTACATTGTCATTCATCCTTTTGCTCGTTGGCACTTTAAAACGTGGAGTGCAGCTTATTTTTCTCAGTTAATTAATTATTTAACAGCACAGAGAGAGAAGATAGTTATCACAGGAGGGCCCGAAAAAACAGAGCGAGATTACGTTCTTAATGTGATCGAATATTGCAATCAAAAAGATGAGATAGTGAATTTGGTTGGCCTTGTGAGTTTTTCTCAGTTAGCCGTATTGATCGATCGTGCTCAAGTTTTTATCGGTGTTGATTCCGTTGCGATGCATATGGCCGCGGCTTTAAAAACACCTTCAGTGGTATTATTCGGCCCTAGTAATATAAAACAATGGCATCCTTGGAACGCCCCATATACTTTATTGTGGGCAGGAGATCATCGAGAGCTTCCTTCTCCGGAGGAGGTAGATACCAGCACCTCTGATCGTTATCTGGATGCAATCCCATTAGAAAAAGTCATAGATGCGGTAGATTTTTGGCGAGCTCAACACAAGGTAAAGTAGCTTTTAAAAAAGCTACTATGGATTTTTTTTAGATCGTCATAGGATAACGATCAAGTATTTTGGTTAATTCTAGAGATAAGAATTGAGCTCGCCATCCTGTCAATAATAAAGGGCGTTTTTCTTTTGGGATCAAACCGAAATGTCAGTTTAATAGCTGATGAATATGTTTTCGTGATCCAATCAACTCATGACTTAATCCAATAAGAGCACCTATCGATTGAATCAGATCTTTGATCGCTTAAAATATCTTTTTATAAACAGGCTCATGGTTTAAATAAGCTACCCAAAGTGAAGGATCCTCTTTTATTTTTTGACTTTCTGTCACTAATCTTAGAATAGTTAAACCATGTTAACGAATGGTCCGACGGTCCAAGCCTAAATGGAACAACTCCGATAAAGAGGTAGGCTGATAACGCGCCACTTTCCATAAATAAGATTCTTGTATCACAAAATTGATCGCGATATTTTTTCACGGGCGTAACCTAAACGCCAAGAAGCCAGCTTTTTAAGCAAATGAGTTGTCCGGGGTTGAGTTGAGAAGCGTGTCCAATATCACGGTAAGCCATTTCAAGATCTTGAATTTGGCTACGGCGTTGACAAAGCAATTCATATTCTTCTTTGACTGCCTCCATCCAACCGGAGGTCTCTATTTTTTTATCAAAGCATTTGCCAGAGGCAAAAGATAAAACACATCTTCGGCCGCATAATTACATTGTTTTTGACTCAATGGTCGAACCAGCCAGTTCGTTCTTGATTCGGTTTTATCCAAAATAATGCCTTAAAATTCTTTCACCAAGGCAGAAAAACTACAAGAGACAGGTCTCCCTGTGAAAGCCACTAAAATTTAGCTATCTATCAAAGATTCAGGGAATATTTTAAAAAAATGAAAAATATTTCAATATGTTCACTTCCTGAATGCAAAAATTTAACGATTTTTTTATTTTGCAATAGGCTCCGAAAAAGAGATCTAATCTGTTATCAAAACAGGATCAATCAGGGATAAGCGATGACTGTCATATAGTTGAATCAAACCCAATTGAGCATAATACGTTTTCGTTCTAATAAATTCAGTGTCTAATGCCACCGATTTATACAAACTAGCCTGCTCACAAATATCCTGTAAATCGTTATTGGTGGTAATCAAACGATAATTCAATATATGGCTCTCGATAAGTTTTTATTAGTCAAAAATTCTCCCTAAGCCTTCATTATGATTTCTGTGAAGCACACTAATAATATAAACATCACTTTTATGACTGAAAGGCGATGTATGCAAACAGGTTTCATAGAGACCTGTTTTATAAACCGTGTTTAATAATTGATAGTGATATAATAAGTCCAAAGTATTTTTACGTGGTTTATATATAGTATAATAAAGAGTTAAATTTTGATGAAATCAATCTCCTGCTTTCTAAGTCGTCTCAATACCTTTGCTCGTGATAATTTTTTATTTTTACAGGGATGTCAAGAGCAATAGAGCCTTTCCAAGGTATAGAAGGAATCAAAACAGGCATTGAATAGAGCGGATTTTTATCATATTGGCGTCATCTTTTTCAAAAGATCATTCAAAGATAGGCATCGAAATAAAATGCTGCCTTTAATTACAGCTATGTTTTTATTAAAATACAATTGCCTTGCTATTTCAATAGCACCGCCATTCTCGACTTAACTGTGTTCTAATTTAGAAGGGACTCCAACCTTATAAAAAGCATTCCATATGTAAAGATGAGTGTTTTTATTTTTTAATAAGCTCGGTACACCATGATGCAATCACATCATACCTTGCAACCTTTCGGTCAAAACTCTAATAAATCTGTGGAACAATATAATCAATCAATTTTTCTTTTACGCAAAGAATCGTATCAAAAAAATTCTGATTATAATGAGTCGATAACATATCGTTTTCTAAACATAACGGATCTTGTTTTTTTATTTCGTTACACCCCATTTGGACTAATGCCAAATTTAACCTGGAGTTTAAGTCGATGAATTTCCTCTGAGATTATCTTAATTAAAAGATAAGTATTATTTTTACGTAAATCTGCTTTATTGTTAAAATTATTGCAATATTGTAGATAGGTTTCATGATCATTCAATTTTGACGTAGGTGTTTCATAATAAAAATAATCATTCTAAATGAATGATATCAATATCATACCAAATCATCATTTCTTTAATAAAATTTTTATCCAGGTTCGTACTTCAGGTACGCTAGGATTTCGTACAAAACGGTTTTTAGTAACACGGATCTATTCAGGGTGACTTTTGTAAACACTTTCTTTTTCGTCAGGAAGAAGCCTATTTAAATGTTCAATCGTATTTTGCGTCGTATCCATTAAGACACGATAAGGATTAATCCAAGCATGTGGTTCAATATTTCTTTTGTACGCTTCTTGTACTGAAAATGCCAGTGGATCGTAGCTAGGATTTTTACCTAAGATACCGGTTAAATAAGAAGACCAAAGGAGAATATCTGAAGAAGATAAGGCATCCGCTTCGGGCTTTACTGTAAGTAACAATTACATTTATTCTCATTTTTACAGATTAACCAAGTATTTAAATTAATTCTTTCTTTTAAACTAATATACGCTCTTGTTCAGGAAAAATTTCCGTGAATGTTTTAGATAGCCAATCTAAATTTATGATACTGGCAACCCGACTGGTACGCAAATGACAGTTTTTTCGCTCCACACTTTTTTAAATTCGAGCAAGCGGTGATTAAAAAGATAAAAACAAAAAACACCAGTAACACCATTTCATATTTTATCTCGCTTTTTGTGCCACATTATTGCGTAAATAAACAGACTCTGCCTGCTCAACAGGGACAGCCGCCCCGGCTTGCCATAATTTAAATGCTAAAGGCAACATATCTTCTGCCTGTGGTAAGAGCAGATCAACCTGTATTAAAACCTCCGAATTCACTTTCAATAAATCAGGATAGATAGTCCAAGCATTCCCCGCATAGGCCCACTTCCCTTTTAATAACCGGATCTGGCGTACGGCCTGTTTTGGTGTTTTCAACATTTCCTTTTCTACGCTTTGCCATTGACCGGCACTTTTTTGAATAAAAGCACCCCAATAAATCTCCCCCATCCGTGCATCCATCGCTACTAGTACTTGTTTTAGGCCGGTTTGACGACATGCGCCTTGCGCTAATATTTCTAAAGTTGAAACGCCAATCATCGGCAAATCAGCCCCTAATGCCAAACCTTGGCTGACACCAATCCCGAGCCGCACGCCCGTGAAACTCCCTGGGCCGCGGGAAAACGCCAAAACATCTAATTGATGCAGGGAAAGAGAAGAGGCGCCCAAAATCTGTTGTACCATAGGTAAAATACGTTGAGTTTGATTTCTTGGGCAGATTTCAGATAAAGAAGAAATTTCCCCATGCTTCCAAATAGCCACAGAGCAGGCGTCTGTGGTTGTATCTATGGCTAATATTGTATTGGGCATAAAAACTCACATCGCAGATGCATAAAAAATTATAAGGCTAGAATTCTAACATAAATATGCTAAAGATTTTTTTTAAAAACACTTGACACTTTATGGTCGCAACCAAAGTCGGAGTTCGGTATGATACGTCCCATTTTTATAGTGATAGCTCAGAAGGTAGGATATGTCACAAAAACAGATTTGGCATGAGAAATTACATTCCTCTTTCGGCCAATATTTTTCCATCAAAGAAGTATTGTACCGCGATAAAACGGATCATCAAGATTTGATTATCTTCGACACTGAAGAGTTTGGCCGAGTCATGGCTTTAAATCATGTAGTGCAAACAACAGAGCGTGATGAATTTATTTATCATGAGATGATGACACACGTCCCTTTATTAGCTCACGGTAATGCTAAAAAAATCTTAATCATAGGGGGGGGGGACGGGGGGATTTTACGTGAAGTGTGCCGCCATGCCGGTATCAAAGAAATTATCATGGTCGAAATTGATCAAGATGTGGTTAATTTGTGCCAACAATATTTTCCTCACCATCATGCAGGTGCTTATGATGATCCGCGATTTCAGTTAAAAATTGATGATGGCGCGCATTTTGTCGAGCAAACAAAGCATCGCTTTGATGTGATCATTTCGGATAGCACCGATCCGATAGGGCCAGGTAAACATTTATTTAAGTCTTCGTTTTATCAAGCATGCCGTCGTATCTTGAATGCAGGGGGTATCTTTGTCGCTCAAAATGGCGTGTGTTTTTTACAACAAACAGAAGTCATAAATACGTATCAACGCCTGATACCTTATTTTTCTGATGTGAGTTTTTACCAAACCACTATTCCTACTTATTATGGGGGAATCATGGTATTCGCTTGGGCTGCAGAAAATGCAAATTTACGTCGGATTGGGCTGAATGATTTAGAATCCCGCTTTGCTGATTCAGGCCTAAAAAGTTGTCGTTACTATAATCCTTTTGTACACTTTACGAGTTTTGCCCTTCCTCAATATTTAATAGAAGCATTGGCAAAAAAAGCGCCTAAATGATGAAAATAGGTTTCGTGAGTACAGAGGCCTTATCACATCGTGTTTGAATTTTTCTTTTTGAAGGTGAGATAAATTGAACAAACTGAAACTACATGGTTTCAATAATTTAACCAAAAGCTTGGGATTTTGTATTTATGATATTTGTCATGCTCAAACCTTTGCTGACCGTGATGGCTATATTACTTATATTGATGACCAATATAATACCGATCGTTTAACCGAAATATTAAGGGAGACCTGCACCATTATAGGTGCAAATATTTTAAATATTGCTCGCCAAGATTACAAACCGCAAGGGGCCAGTGTCACTATTTTAATCAGCGAAGAAGCGATTGATCCACGTGATGTCGATACTTCCGAACACCCGGGGCCTTTACCTGATTATATTGTGGCTCATTTAGATAAAAGCCATATTTGTGTGCATACCTATCCAGAAAGTCATCCAACCGAAGGTTTATGTACCTTTCGGGCCGATATTGAAGTGTCGACCTGTGGGATTATTTCGCCTTTGAATGCATTAAATTATTTAATACACCAGCTCGAATCAGATATTGTGACCATAGATTACCGTGTGAGGGGGTTTACTCGTGATGTGAATGGGGTAAAACATTATATCGATCACCAAATTAACTCCATCCAAAATTTTATGTGTAAAGATATACAATCGCTTTATCATATGATGGATGTCAATGTTTATCAAGAAAACATCTTTCACACAAAGATGATGTTAAAGGACTTTGATCTCAAACATTATCTCTTTAATTCATATCCAGAGCAGCTGAGCGTTCAAGAAAAAGATCTCATCACAAAGAGGCTATATAAAGAAATGCAGGAAATTTACTATGGAAGAAATGTGGTAGAAGTGTAGCAAGATGAAGCCTTTTAAAAGGAAAAATCAACGCTGATCATTATTAAAATTTAATTACAGCGTCAATCTTTGACTCTCTAAATATACAAAATTACTCAATATTTTGAACCTGCTCACGTATTTGCTCGATTAACACTTTAAGCTCAACAGCAGACTTTGTGACTTCAATATTCATCGATTTAGAGGCCAAAGTATTAGATTCTCGGTGACATTCCTGCACCATAAAATCAAGACGGCGCCCGACAACGTCTTGATGATTCAAAATATTTTCAATTTCTTTTATGTGTAGCTCTAAACGATCAAGTTCTTCTGTTGTATCCATTCGTTGCGCTACCAACATTAATTCTTGTTCTAAGCGGTTAGGGTCCAGCTCAACTTTGAATTCTTCAAATGTATTTTGTAAACGCATGCGTTCTGATTCTAAAATAGAAGGCATATGTTCTCGTATTTTAACAATTTCAGCGCTCATTGCTTTTAAACGTTGTTTAATAAATTCTTTTAAACCCGCTCCTTCTTTTTCACGCGAAATCATAAAATCATTTAAAACATGTTCTAATCCTGCGAGTAATTCATAGCTGATGTCTTCTAAAGGAAGATCTTCTGATATCATCACTCCTGGCCATTTAAGAAGATCAAAAGAATTGAATGTGGCTATTTTATCCTGCTCTTTAACCCAAGAAAGCACATTGATGAGTTGTTTTACGAGAGCGCGATTGAGTCTGAGTGTATTTTGGGTGTTTTCATTAGCTTTAAAAGAGAGATGGCACTCTATTTTACCACGGGCCACACACGAGCGAATTTTTTCACGAAAAACCGATTCTAATTTTCCAAACGTGTCTGGCAAGCGAATATAGATGTCTAAATAACGATGATTAACCGCCCGTAGCTCCCAAACTAAATCACCATATTCACTTTTGTGATCAAATCGAGCATAAGCTGTCATACTACGTATCATGAGCAGATTCCCTATGAGAATATTATAAATGAAATAGATTTCATTATACAGAGCAGCTATCTTAATGACGATAGGGATGCACCAAATTAAGCTCTATAAAAAATTTTTATATTGATTGTACAGGAGAAAAACAGATGTGACCTTCAGGCATAACCGCGCAAGAATTACTCCCTTTAACATTCACTCGACATGATACCAAGTCTGCTGAAGGCGCAGTGTTGGTAACATTTGGGGAAACCAGGGTTTTATGTACGACTATAGTTGAAGGAGGGGTTTCTTCGATTTCTCAAGGACCAAAATAAAGGCTAGATTATCGCTAAATATAGTATATTTCCCCATTCTACTCATCAACGTCATGCAAGTAAATACGTTAAGGGACAGCAAGTAGGGCGTACCTCGGAATCTAACGCTTGATTGCACGCGCATTACATGCGGCAGTCGATTTGACAAAATTGGGTGAGTTTACTATCACTCGCGATTATGACGTTTTCTAGGCGGATGGGGGTACTCGCACTGCGCGCTATTAGGGTACCTATGTGGCACTCCAAGATGCCATACAAAAAATGATAGTTTATGGAAAATCAAAAACAATCATATCCAAGTCTCGGTCACAGCGGTATCGGTTTATGAATGTCGTCATGATTGAATAAAGCGTTTGGAGAAAAATGATTGAAATTCTATGCGCCGCAGAAGGCGCGCCTTTTATCCATCAACAATTATTAGAATTGTCAGCCTTAGCGGACGATAGAATAAAACCCATTTTTCTAGCACAAAAAAGGTTTTAGAAAAATAGACTTTGTGTCGAATCAATAAAAGAAATAGAATCAATGGAAAAATATAAAGCTCAATTTATTAAATTTATGCTTGATAGAAAGATTTTAACCTTCGGTGAATTTATTCTAAAATCTGGGCGAGTCAGTCCCTATTTTTTTAATGCCGGGCTGTTTAACAAAGGGAGTGATTTAATAAAACTAGGGCGTTTTTATGCTGACGCTTTGATAAATTCTGGTATTAAATGCGATCTGTTATTTGGCCCCGCTTATAAAGGCATTCCGATTACCATCACAACCGCTATGGCACTTTATGCCAATCATCATCTCGATCTGCCTTACTGTTTTAATAGAAAAGAAATCAAAGATCATGGAGAGGGCGGCGGTTTAGTAGGGGGGGCATTACAAGGCAAAGTGATTTTAGTGGATGACGTGATCACGGCGGGGACGGCTATTCGTGAATCTATAGAAATAATCCATGCTCATTCGGCCTCTTTAGCAGGAATATTAGTTGCTTTAGATCGTCAAGAACGAGATAATTACACGATTTCAGCCATTGAGGAAATTGAACAGAAATATCAGTCTAAGGTGATTTCAATCGTGACTTTAGAGGACATTATCCATTTTTTAAAAAATAGAAAAATTATGATTAAGGCTTTTCCAGCCTTAAATAAATATGCCGAACGATATGGCATCTTAAAAAAAAAATTATGATACACTCAAAGTCACTGACTTTTCTTGTGTCGATAACTGCCTCAGTCATAGGGCCTTTTCTGATGCTTGACTTAATCGCTCAAAAATAAAATCCTCAATCCCTGGTCAGTTTTAAATCAATCTATTGATTTAAACCCGCTTGTTCTCTAAGCAACTCAGCCTTATCGGTCGCTTCCCAAGGAAAAGCGTCACGCCCAAAGTGACCATATGTGGCAGTCGTACGATAAATAGGCTTTAGTAGATCTAACATTTTGATTAAACCATAGGGTCTGAGATCAAAATGTTGGTGTATTAAACTCATGATCTTTTGAATGGTTATTTTTTCGGTGCCAAAGGTTTCGAGCATAATAGAAGTAGGATGTGCGACACCAATAGCGTAAGAAATTTGAATTTCACAGCGATCGGCCAATCCTGCTGCGACGATATTTTTTGCAACATAACGTGCTGCATAAGCGGCAGAACGATCCACTTTAGAGGGATCTTTTCCAGAAAATGCACCACCCCCATGGCGAGCCATGCCGCCATAAGTGTCGACAATAATTTTGCGACCGGTTAAACCACAATCTCCCATAGGGCCCCCTATCACAAAACGACCGGTTGGATTAATAAAATATTTTGTACTGCTTGAAAGCCATCGAGTCGGTATCACGGGTTTAATGATTTCCTCCATCACAGCTTCTTCTAATTGTTTTTGAGTGATATCTTCCTCATGCTGAGTAGAGAACACAATAGTATCGATCGCTACAGCATGGCCTTTATCATATTTAAAGGTGATCTGACTTTTTGCATCTGGACGCAACCAAGGCAACTGACCTATTTTTCGCATCTGAGATTGACACTTCACCAAACGATGTGAATAAGTAATGGGCGCAGGCATTAAAACATCGGTTTCATTGGTTGCGTAGCCAAACATCATTCCTTGATCTCCTGCACCTTGATCCAGCGGATCAATGCGGTCAACCCCTTGATTGATGTCTGGTGACTGTTTCCCAATGGCGCTGAGCACAGCACAAGAATGCGCATCAAAACCCATATCAGAATGAACATAACCAATTTCAGCAAGGGTACGACGCGTGATCTCTTCAATATCGACCCAAGCAGACGTGGTTATTTCTCCACCTACAATGACCATACCGGTTTTAACATAGGTTTCACAGGCCACACGGGCTTTAGGATCTTGAATTAAAATAGCGTCTAATACAGCGTCAGAAATTTGATCCGCGATTTTGTCTGGGTGTCCTTCAGAAACAGATTCAGAAGTAAATAGCTGATGGGGCATTTTTTTACCTTAAATAACAAAAATAAGTATATAAAACAAAGACAAATAAAATTTCGACAATAGTATAAAGCCGTATTTAAAAAAATAAAAATGAGATGGATCAACATCTATACGGCTATTTTAGATCGTATTTTATGCGAATAGCTATTCTTTTTTATTTTTATCATAAGCGGATTTTCAACAAACCTGTTTCGAGGATCAGTATGGACTACTGTCCATTTTGAGTTGTATATAGATTAATTAAATAAATTTAAAAAATATTAAAAATAAGTATATTTTATTTTTTGTTACGATCGAGAATTCATTGGTGTTAGTCATATATTGGCACCCACTCTTACAGTCACGCTTGCAAAGGGGGTTTTTTTATAAAGTGTAGGTGGGGCCCGACATTTATATATAAAATATAGAATAGATATGTTGATACATCATGGGGAATAAAAACCAGTTTTAAATATAACGAGTGAATATTATTTTTTAGTTAATTTTTTAACAAATTACGAATTTCCATGAATAATCTTTCTTGAAGTGCGGTCGATCTACCTGCGCACCAACTTTTATTATTTCTTTATTGATCTCCGATGGAGATTCTAATATTCCTTCTAATTTAACGACGGAGCTTATTCATAAATTTAATTACAGAAAAAATAACTAGTCTGACAATAATACAATCAACTAAACTTTGTAAAAAACCATCATGCATAATGATAGAGTGAAGAAATCACTTTGCCAAATGATGAACCAATAATAACCCCAATAGCCAAATAAGACATATTACCACACATCGCAAACTCACGAAATTCTTTAATGAAACTCATGCTTTTCTCTTTTTCAACGATTTCAAAAGCCGATCAAAAATGGTTTGTATTACGTTAAATGATGCAATATAAATATATATTTAAATTCATAAAAATGAATATAGAGAGGCGCTACTCAAATTATAGAATCGTTTTATATATTTATGATTCGAATAAAAAATATTTTTATTTTGATAATTCAACTTTCTATTGGGTCAACATCCAAAGACCATCTTATTTTTTCATTGAGTGCTAAAGAAAGCAGCAGAGGATTGCATCTCTTTACAAGCTGTTGTAATTGTTTCCGGGAAGGATGTTGCAATAATAATTGCCACTGAAAACGCCCATTGCGTTTAGAAAACAGGGCAGGAACAGGCCCCATAACCCAAAGATCTGTGTCTTTTAATGATGCTGATTCGAATATGTCACGTACACGTTTCAAAAAAATAGGCGCTTGCTTGTTATCATTGTCCTGACTGCGGATAATAATGTGATAAGTATAAGGAGGTAATAATGCTTTTTCTCTTTCTTCCAACGCTTCTTTAGCAAATGCCTCGTAACCTTTTCCCAGTAACGTTTGTAGTAAAGGATGTTCAGGGTGATGCGTTTGTAAAAATATTTCCCCTGCTTTTTTAGCGCGACCTGCGCGCCCTGCCACTTGAATATAAAGTTGAGAAAAACTTTCTGCTGCACGAAAGTCAGATGAAAATAAAGCCCCATCGACATCTAACAAACCCACCAATGTCACATCAGAAAAATGATGGCCCTTTGATAACATTTGAGTCCCAATGAGAATGCGAGCCCCTCCTTCATGAATATGGGACAAATATTTTTCCAATACGCCTTTTTTTCTCGTGGTATCACGATCAATCCGCGTTATGGGGACATTAGGAAAAAGAGAAAGCAATGTGCTCTCTAGCTGCTCCGTACCCACTCCGACAGGAATAAGATGCGTAGAACCACAGAGAGGACATTGTAATAATAACTGACTCTGCCTATTACAATGATGACAACATAGCTTCTGTGAATTCTGATATAAAGTATAATAATGATCACAGTATAAACATTTAGCAATCCAGCCACATTCATGGCACAGTAAAATGGGGGCATAACCACGACGGTTTAAAAACAACATCACCTGATTATTTGCCTGTAAATGTTGTTGCATCTTTTTTAGTAAAGGCTGACATAAACCCGATGTCAGAGGTAATCCTTTGATATCGATGAATTTATGTTTAATAAATTGCGTCTGAACGGCTTTTTGCGATAAGATCAATTTTTGATATTTTCCAATCTCAATATTACGCAGTGTTTCTAAAGAAGGCGTTGCCGATCCCATCACTATCGGGATATTTTCTTTCTTTGCACGAAATACCGCTAAATCACGAGCATGATAACACCAACCTTCTTGTTGCTTATATGAACCGTCATGCTCTTCATCAATAATAATGATCCCAAGATGTGCAAAAGATGTAAACAACGCGGAACGTGTCCCAATTACTATAGCGATTTCACCACTACTGGCCTTCAGCCAGACCGAGAGTCGTTGCTTATTATTCAAACCCGAATGTAGAACATCAATAGGGACCTTAAAGCGTTCACGAAAACAGGCAACGATCTGCGGTGTTAAACCAATTTCTGGTACCAAAACAAGCGCTTGTCGGCCTTCAATTAGAAGGTTTTCTAATACACGCAGATAGACTTCTGTTTTCCCTGACCCAGTCACTCCCGCTAAAAGCCATACCATAAATTGCTTATTTTGATACTGAATACGTTTTATCGCTTCAATTTGTTCCGAATTAAGTTGTAAACGATTTTCTCCCTTCATCTTTTTAATCTTGCTCCTCCAATCAGAAGATTGGATTTCTTGAGCACAAAGCAAACTCAATCCCTTCTTTTGCAAAGCTTGAAAAGTATTTTGCGTAAAACCTAAGGAATTCAATTCATGATGATAGATAGGACCTTGTAATAATTGATTCAGCGCTTTTTGTTGTTTAGGTGATTTATGTAAAGCATCGATTGAAATAACTTGGCCCTGTTCGGTTGCCACCCAATGTAATACGGGTTCAAATTTTGCTTGTTTCCCTTCCCTTAACAACAAAGGAATCGCATGAAAAAGAACTTCACCGATAAAATAATGATAGTACTGCGATGCCCAATACAGCGTCTGCCAAAGACTCTCTGAAAATAAGCTGTGATCATCTAAAATTGCCTCAATGTTTTTCAATTTTTCCAAAGAAAAAGCGCTGCTTTGACTCAAACCGGTCACGATACCTATCGCCTTTCTATGACCGAAGGGTACTTTGACACGTGCACCTATGGCAGGAGGCGGCATGTTCATCGGTAAACAATAATCAAATGTACGATTTAAAGGAATAGGAAGCGCAATTTTTACAATTAACATCAAAAATGATTTCATTCTTAAGATATTGATTTAATTGAATATAGTGCATGATAAGTCGGAGCTTTTCAATGTAGAGAAAAAGCACATTTAAGAAATATTCTATGCTCAGCATAGATATTGATTTTTATGCTACCATGCGATTGCATAAATTTAATAAGTTATCCACAATACACCAGATAAGGAAAATTTTTCACATTTTTTGTCATTAAAGATATTAACTTTTCCCCCATTTTGGTTCTGTTTTTAACTCATCAAAACATTTCATCAGCTCACTTCCAATAAGGATAAAAAATGAAAAAAGTGTCCGTCATTGCTCAATGTTTAATTAATGAAAAAAGTTTTAATGAAATGTCTGAGGCTGAATCTCGGATAAAGCAAATTTTCGGTTTGCAGTATGCTGATCACTCATTTGATGAGTGGAATACAGAAGTCTCATTATTAAGTGCTAAAAGGTTTATTTCTGTTGTCGCCAACTCTTCTAAAGTTAGGATCAGGGCTCTCATTCAAGAATTATGGCATTATTAATCGTAAACGAATCGCCAATAAATCAATCAATTTTTAAGATAAAACTGTGGTGAAAGAGTCATCTGTCATTGTATATATTCTAAACAACACTCGTTTGAGAAAAATTTAAGAGAAGGCGTTGAAGCTTTTGATAAAAGAAATTAACGGTTGAGGATAAATACCAAATATTAACACCAGTAATGCCGATATACATACTACAATCCATCCGGCTGTGAATGCCCAATCTTTAGGGGTGTCTCGTTGCAATATTGCTGGTGAACTTAAAAATAAACTGACCGTAATACGTAGGTAGTAATACAAAGCTATTACACTTCCAATCACCATAGTCGCCGTCAATACCCATAAATGCGTATTGACTGCTATGAGTAAAAGAAAAAATTTAGCGATAAACCCAATCGTCATTGGGATTCCTGCCAGCGATAATAGCATGATCGTCATAACAGCTGCTAATATAGGCCGATGCCAAAATAAACCACGGTAAGAGAAAAGAGCTTCCGCATCAGCCCCTTTATAAGGACTAGACATTAAACTCACCACTCCGAGTACACCTAAGCTACTGAGTAGATAAGCTACGATATACACAGCCACCCTTTCTAATACTATGGGATCATGATGCAAAGCGATCAAGCCTATCATCAAGTATCCAAAATGCGCGATAGAAGAATATCCTAGTAAACGTTTGATGTTATTTTGAGTAAGTGCCATGAGGTTACCAAAAAATATAGAAGCCACCGCCATACATGATAATGCCGTGTGAAAGCCTGGAACGTTAAACGTAGGCACATACAAAAAGAAGCGCATGACCCCGGCTAAGAGGGCAATTTTAGCAACGGTTCCAAAAAAAGTCGTTACAGGCGCAGGTGCACCTTGATAGACATCTGGAGTCCAGAGTTGAAATGGTGCTAGAGAGAGTTTAAAACCAAACCCTACAAGTATCATTCCCATCCCTGTCAAAATGAGAGGCTGAGAGAAAACATGTTCGTTGAATACATTGCCCAGAGAAGTAAAAGATAACCCGCCTATTTGTGCATACAACAGCGCCATGCCGAATAATAGAAAAGAAGAAGCGGCGGCCGAAAGTAAAAAATATTTGATACTGGCTTCCAGCGAACGATTTTGTTGGTAAGCGTATCCCAATAGGCCAAAAAGCGGCAGTGCAATCAGTTCAATGCCTAAAAAAATCGTGGCTAAATGTTGAGCGCTGACCAAGACTAAGGCGCCCAAGGTAGCGATAAGTAGCAAAAGATAAAACTCTTCACGGTTGTCTGGATAACCATGTAACCAAGGATATGCAAAGGTACAGATTGCTAAGCTCGCCAATATCATTAAGCCACTGTAAAAAATAGAATAACCATTAATACGTAATAAAGGCGTGACGTTAAGTGCATCATGTTGGGAAAAATGGAGTAAACACCAAACTGTATAAACTGAAAATAAAGCGCAATTTAGGCCAATGACGGTGAGGCTGCAATTTAAAAAATGATGACGTCGACAGACAATCGAAAGCATGAGGAGAACGACCGTGCCAGCGACGATTAATATCGGCAAGATTGCCATTAACATTTCACCGGAAAGAGCAGATTGCGAACTTGTTATCATGGCAAAAAGTGACCTTATCAGTGTGAAGTTATTTTTTTAAAAAAATAATTAAAAAATATATCAATTAAATTTAGATTAAAAATAGAGAAAAAACGATTTCTAAATGCTTATTGAATCACATGACCTATTGGTGATGGCCTGTGATAACTTTTCAAATCAGAGCTAGTATCACACAATTCATCTGTTTTTTGTACTTGATTTATTGATCCTCAGACCCAAAAAAACATGAATATTCGGCATAATTTGCTTGATGTAGATTACTAATCTATCTGAATTAAAAATACGAGTTCTTATAAAATAATCAAGACTTTAATTAAAGGATCAAGCCTAATGTTAAACCGAGATCAGTTATTACAACAGCTTGGAATTACACAATGGGTATTAAAACGCCCCTCTGTGTTTCAAGGTGAGATGTTTCTTCAGTTAACGGAAAATATCCGTTTTATCATTGCAGGAGATCCTCTTCCTGCTTATGATGATAATGTAATCAAAGATGTATTGCAGGCGTTACGTTTAGAACCCAATCAAGTGTATTTTTTAATGCCTTTTCAGTTAAACATGTTTCCTAAAAATACTCGTTGCCATAGCTGGCGATTAGGGATAAGAGCATCTCTATCTTTAATAGGGGTTCAATTATACAGCCCAAACTGGGATGATTTTCATCAAAATGGGAAAGCCAAACGCGCTCTTTGGAAGCAAATTTGTGATCATGAAACAGATTTCTATTTTAACTACGGTAGATCTGCCGATGGCATATCAAATTGAGAAAAGAAGTCATACTTTTCCTTGGAGTGAACATATTTTTACCACTATCCAAGGTAAACTTTATTTCAATATTAAATTACATATTCAAAAAGAGATGCTTGGTTTTGCTATCACCCACATTGTTTTGGATGAAGCCACTTTATTTAATTTAGCTGTCGATCCTTTTTATCAGCGCCAAGGATGTGGTTCATTTTTAATGAAATATTTGATCGATTATTTAAGAGGATTGAAGGTGAAGAACCTTTGGCTCGAAGTCCGCATTTCTAATCTGAACGCTATTCGATTATATGCAAAATTCGGCTTTAATGAAGTTTTAATCAAAAAAGAGTATTACCCAAAAAATAGTGGAAACGAAGATGCATTAATCATGGTCTTGCCACTCCTTTTATAAGATCAAAACAGGCCCCAAAGGGGCCTTAAAAATAAATGCATACTGTCTTTTAATTTTTTGGCGCTTTCATATAGCGGAAAAAGTCACTATCAGGATTAAGGATCATGACATCCGTACCATTAAAGCTATTTTCATAAGCCCTTAAGCTTCGGATGAAAGAGTAAAAATCAGGATCTTTACTAAACGCATCTGCAAAAAGCTTAGCAGATGTAGCATCACCTTCACCACGAGTAATACGTGCTTGACGCTCAGCTTCAGCTAAAGTACGGGTGACCTCATAATCTGCTGTGGCTCGTAATTTTTCTGCTTCTTCTTGTCCTTGTGAACGATGACGTCGTGCCACGGCTTCACGCTCTGCGCGCATGCGCCGAAAAATCGCGTCAGAGACTTCTATTGGTAAGTTAATTTGTTTAATACGAACATCCACCACAGCAATCCCTAATGCAGCCATGCTATTGGGGTTTACAGTGACCTTTTGTTTCCCTTTGGTTTCTTGCTCAACCAGTGCTGCTGCAAAAGCAATCGCATCATCTGTACTGGTTTTATCTGTTTCATCATCCGTTGTCCCTGTATTTAAAGCATAACGTACATCAGAGGTCAGCTTACCACGTGAGTCGGTGACAATATCCTTGACATCTAAACGACCAATTTCAGAACGCAGCCGGTCACTAAATTTACGTTTTAATAAAACTTCTGCTTGAGAAACATCTCCGCCACCCGTCGCCAAGTAGTAACGGCTAAAATCACTGATACGCCATTTCAAATAAGAATCCACAATTAGATCTTTTTTCTCTTTAGTGACAAACCGATCCGCTTGGTTATCCATGGTTTGAATACGCGCATCAAGCGTTTTTACCATTTCAATAAATGGGATTTTGAAATGTAATCCTGGTACATAAACTACAGGCTTATTATCAGCATCACGTAGAACTTTACCGAATCGGAGTACTATTCCACGTTGACCTTCTTGAACAACAAACACTGAGGCAAAAAATAGGATCAAGGCCCCAAAAATCATCAATAAAAAAGAGTTGCGCATTGGTATTATCTCCCTACCCGAACGTGGCTGTAACGCTTGGCGTTTTCCATACGTTGCTCATCCACATTCTCTGTACCAGAATTGGTACTGTTCTTTTTTAGACTATTTTTGCTAGAAGCGGATGAATGTAAATTATTTGAATTTCTGATTTGATTAATATTTTTTTTATTTAGCGTGATTTGCCCTTTTAATATTTGATCTAATGGTAATACCATTAAATGATTCCCTTTATCATTAACCATAATTTTTTTGGTATGACTTAACACGTTTTCCATCGTATCAATATATAAACGTTCACGTGTAATTTGAGGCGCAGATTTATATTCAGGTAGAATTTTTTCAAAACCCGCCACTTCACCTTGTGTTTCTAAAACCGTGCGATCTTTATAAGCTTTTGCATCTTCTAAAAGACGCTGAGCCTGACCGTTAGCACGGGGCTGAACTTCGTTAGCATACGCCTCGGCTTCACGAATATACTGTTGTTCATTTTCACGGGCGGCGATAGCATCATCAAAAGCAGCTTTCACTTCTTCCGGTGGGCGGGCTGCTTGAAAGTTAACATCTAATAAGGTAATTCCCATTTTGTAGGGGCGAATGGTTTCTTCCAGCCCACGCTGAGTATCGCTCCGTACTATGGTTCGGCCTTCAGTTAAAATTTTATCCATAGTGTATTTTCCGATAACGCCTCTGACTGCGCTATCCGTTGCTTGACGCAAGCTGTCATCTGGATGGGTAACACTAAAAAGATAAGCCGCAGGATCAGTGACACGATACTGAACGTTCATCTCTATCCGAACGACATTTTCATCAGAGGTTAACATGACACCAGAAGCCGCCAGTTCACGGACAGATTCGACATTAACTGGAGTCACCTTATCGAAAAAAGTAGGGCTCCAGTTTAAACCTGGCTGTACAGTATGATTAAGTTTACCTAAACGGGTGACAACACCACGTTCTGCTTCTTTGACAGTATAAAAACCACTGGCAGACCAACCCACAATGACTGCAAACAGCACGATAATAAAAAAGCGCGGATTAAGTTTTGAATTTTTTGACTCCTTATTGTTAATACTGTTTCTTTTAGTTACTAAATTTAATTTTTGACTCAACTTACGCAACAAATCATTAAGATCGATTGAACTTTTACCTCCCCCATTTTGTTTATTGCTACCTTTATCGCCGCTCCCCCACGGGTCGCGGTCCCGTCCGTTATTCCCGGGCTGATTCCACGCCATGCTTTAACTCCGTTGCTATAATGTAAATTTTTAAAAATCAAGATTGAGCTTCAAGACGCATTCAAAATCTCTTTATTGTTCTCTTATATCTCATAAAAAAATGAACTAACAAGTTAATTTACTCTGTCAATCCAATTTTTTCAGTTCGTTTTTTGATGTTTGAGCCTGGTTCAGAATCATTTTGAACAATTTCAAGAAGCCTGGTTTGGATCCTATAAAACCTTAAGAAAATATATTATCACTACTGCCAGATCATACCACGAGTCGATCAGGCCATTTCATGCTCACAAAGATGACGCTATTTAAATATCGGTATTCGTATCTTGTAATGATACCTATGTTTCGTTTTTTCGTGATCATTATTTTCAATCGCCTTTAGCTGATGCAAAAGACGTTGAAGGCGGCCTATTAGGGGATGATATTCATCACCATTAAACAAAGGCCTAACCTCTTAAATAAAAGAGGTAATAAAAAGGGCAATCAGGAAGAGAATTTTTCTATTTTATTTTAAAAATTTGTGCAAACCCTACATGATAAAAAATCATTAACTTCCATCATCTTTCGGTTTTTGAAGCGGGTGAGCGTGATTAGGTGAACAGAATGATATAGCACGAGAAGGAACAACAGTCGAAACAGCATGTTTATAAATGACCTGACAGATCGTATTTTTTAAAGAAGAGGAGGTACTTTTTAATAAAATGACAAATTGATCAAACGACTCAATTTCGCCTTGCAATTTAATACCATTAATTAAATAGATAGAAACGGAAATTTTTTGTTTACGTAGTGCATTCAAGAAAGGATCTTGCAAAGATTGCCCCTTAGCCATTTTTTTATTCCTTAATTTGTTTGTTGTTTTAAAAAAAATTACGAGGGAAAAACTGCTTTAATTGTACACAATCATGAAATCTATGCACTACTAATAGATTAAATTATTCCTTTCGATAATTTCTGGAAATTAATTTTGATCACTTTTACTTTTTATCTCTTTAACAAAGATTTAAATTTTTTTAAAAATGCTTCAGGCTGATCGCTGTCCAGCCAGTACAAATTTTTCCATCGACGTAACCAAGTCATTTGCCTTTTTGCTAATTGACGTGTTGCACAAACACCACGATAAATCATCTCTTTATAATCGATTTCACCCGAGAGATAAGACCACATTTGTCGATAACCCACAGAACGAATCGCAGGTAAATCAGCATATAGATCGCCACGCATAAATAAGCGTGAGACTTCTTCAATAAAACCACCTGAAATCATTTTCTGAAAACGTAGTTCAATTCGGTGATGTAACTGTTCTCTAGAATGTGGAATTAGACCAAAATGATATACTTGGTAAGGCAAGCGACTACCTGAAATCTTTATGAGCTCTGTTAACGTTTTACCTGAAATGAAAAAAACTTCCAGTGCTCTAATCACTCTTTGTACGTCATTAAAATGAATACGTTCGGCTGCAACAGGATCAATTACAGATAATTGTGCATATAAAGAAGTATTTCCATATTTTAATACGTGATTTTGAATGTCTTGACGCAAGTTGGGATCAGGAGAAGGTAAAGGGGACAGACCCTGTAAGAGCGCCTTAAAATAGAGCATTGTTCCTCCCACCAGCAATGGGATTCGCCCTGCTAATGTTATTTCGGACATGAGTTTAAGTGCATCTTTCTGGAAAAAAGCCGCTGAATAACTTTCAGAAGGATCACGTATGTCGATTAAATGATGTGGTATTTTTCTGATCTCTTCTGCAGTCGGCTTCGCCGTACCGATATCCATACCACGGTAAATTAACGCTGAATCAACACTAATTAGTTCGACAGGAAGATATTGAGACAAGGCAATCGCCAAAGCGGTTTTGCCTGAAGTTGTTGGCCCCATAATAAAAATAGCAGGGGGTAAGGTGATTAGTTCAGTTTTTTCCATGGGTTAACCTAGCCAATGCAGGCTGCATATCTATCAATTGTAAAAGTTTTTCAGAGGGATCTTTAATCGATTCAACGCAAAAACGTTCAAAATCTGTTAACAATTGAATTGCTTGTGAGACACTCCATTCATGATGCCAAGCGTCAAATTGAGAAGACAACCAATCGGCAAGATGCTCCGGCAGGAGGGTTTCATGCTTCGACAAATAGGCCAATAATTTGGGAATGAGCTTTTGCAAATTATGAGTACGTAATTCTAAAGAAATCCCGCGTAGCAGGGCTGAATTTTTTTCTATGACTAGATCAACGCCCATTACAGTCAGTAAATTTTGATGGCGCTCCCAAGCCATTATTGCTATTTTCTCTAATTTAAATTTGAGAGGGATGAGCATAGGATGTATTCGTGATCTTTCAGACGGGGGCGTTAAAAATGCTTTTTTTAGCAAGCGTTCTGCTTCAGGCAATGACAATAAAGTAATATTATTTTGATATTCTATCAGTGCATAGCAGGATGAAAAAATACCGAGCACTCGCCCAAAATAATTCGAATTGATATCCCTTACGACCCCTTTTTTAAAAGGGGCCTTCTCCTGCTCGGTTTGTACGGACTCATAAAATGACAAAGAAGCTTCACAAGCCTGTTGTTTTAAAAACCAATTTTTACTCAATTCCCTATCAAATTCAGCATAATGATTTCTCCCTTCTGCTGAGCAATTTTGGTTGGGTATTGGTGCAATTTCTTCCATATTAATAGGGGGGGCAAAAAATGAATCTGTTGAATGATTTAAAGCTGTTGTAATAGCTTGATAAATAAAATCATGAACTAGCCTCGTTTGATGAAAACGAACTTCCTGTTTTGCCGGATGAACATTCACATCGACTTGACAAGGATTCATATCGAGATAAAGAACGTAACTCGGGGTATTAGACCCTGTTGAAATCGTTTCATAGGCTTGACGAACGGCATGATTCACCACTCGATCACGAATAATACGATGATTGATATAAAAATACTGAATATCATTTATTTTAGGGCTGTAAGGATCCGATATCCAACCTTTTACACTTAAGCCGGTGCTTTTCAAAGAAATCGTGAGCGCATGTTGTAAAAATGAAGCGCCACATAAACGGAGAAGACGCCGTTCTTTTTGTAATGCTGATTGAGCCACGCTGTATTGACGTAATAATTTTCCATTATGCGAGAGATCGATGGCCACATCAAACCTGGATAAAGCCAAGCGCCTGATCACCTCATCAATATGTTGCCATTCTGTTTTCTCTGTTCGCAAAAATTTTCGTCGAGCGGGCGTATTATAAAATAAATTTAAAACCTCGATTGTAGTGCCTACAGGATGTGAAGCCGGCTTTATCGCGACATTCATTTCACGTCCCTCTGTATAGACCTGCCAGGCTTCTTTTTGTTCCAATGTGCGTGAAGTTAACTTTAAACGAGAAACAGAGCTGATGCTCGAAAGGGCTTCTCCACGAAACCCCATAGTCAGAATGTTCTGTAAATCTTTCAGAGAAAAAATTTTATTGGTGGCATGTCTCTCCAGTGCTAAGGAGAGCTCCTCTTTACTGATCCCGTAGCCATTATCATAAATCCGAATCCGTTCGATTCCTCCACGATGAATGTCAATTTCCATTTTTGTGGCGCCGGCATCTAAACTATTTTCAACCAATTCTTTTACTACAGATGCAGGACGTTCTACTACTTCACCTGCGGCGATTTGATTCGCCAGTTCCCTCGATAAAATTTTAATAGGCATAAATACTTTCTTTTTTATATCCTACTCAATTATACAGCCAAGGCTTAGTGTGCCTGCGATCAAACAGGAATCATCATGGTTTTTCCAATTGAAATCACATCAGATTTCATCTGATTGACCTTTTTTATGGCAGAAATAGAAACTTTATATTTTGAAGAAAGACCAAACAAGGTCTCTCCTCTTTTGACTGTATGGCGGATCAGAGAATCTGATACTTTTTGGTGAGTGATTTGTAGGGAATGTGTCAAAAAATAATGTCTTATTCCTTTGTAAAGAGCTTGAGCTATTTTTTTTTGATGCCTGTCTGTATCCAGCAGTTTTTCCTCAGATAGATGGCTAATAAAGCCCGTTTCTACTAACAGTGAAGGAATATCAGGTGACCTTAAAACGCCAAAACTAGCGTTTTCTGGATTAGATTTATGTATAAACCCTATTTTCTGTAATTCTTTTAATAAATCTAACGCAACCTTGTAGCTTACTCGTTGTGAGTGCGAAAACTGCAAATCGAGCACTGTGGTACTCAAATAAGGATTGGCCTTTTTATTTGACAGCACACGGCCTGCACCACCTAGTAATTCAGACTGTTTTTCATGTTGCTCAAGCCAACGTCCCATTTCAGTCTCAGCTCGGCGATAAGATAATAACCAAACCGAGGCGCCTCGCACCTTACGATTAGGGGCGGCATCAGCATGTATAGAGATCAATAAATTGACTTTGTGTGCACGGGCAATATCCAAACGCGCGATCACCGAAATAAAATCATCTCCATTACGTGTCAAAATGGCTTTAAACATAGAATCTTTATTCATCAAAAGCGCCAGATGACGCGCTACGTTTAGAGTCAACTGTTTTTCTTGAAGACCATGCTGACCTGTCGCACCAGGATCCTGGCCTCCGTGTCCTGCATCAATAGCAATGACCACCGGATTAAATATTTTTGCAGTAATTCTTTTTATTTTTGTTTTTGCATAAGCAGGGTTAAATGAAGATATGATCAACAGCAAAAAAATAGTCATGTTGAATAAGACAGAAAAAAAAACAGATCTGATCGTCTGAATAACTAATGTCATCTCAATATTCCAGTAACATCATTTTTGGGGTTTTGCAAGAGATCTATGAAATGCTTTAGTGAATCTACGCCTTGATCGGAGAGGGCGACGAGTTGCACATCTCGTTTTTTCTCTTGATACATAAAATGCAGCTCAAGATCGGCTTTAGGTAAAACAGAAATCCCTTTATCTGGCCATTCTATTAGGCAAATCGTTTGCTCGTTAAAATAATCACGTATTCCTATCCATTCTAACTCTTGCGGATCTGAGACACGATACAAATCGAAATGATGAATCGTTTTTGAAAATAATGAATAAGATTCCACTAAGGTATAAGTCGGGCTTTTGACTTTTCCTGTATAACCTAAAGCTTGAATAAATCCACGGCTAAAGGTTGTTTTTCCGGCCCCTAAATCTCCAAATAAAGAGATTACAATCGCGTTATGACAAGAAGCAGCAGCCAACATGGCCCCTAATTTTAGGGTGGCCTTCTCGTCTATTAAAGATAAAAAATATTCTTTCATTTTGAGTCGTTACTCAGATTGCTTGATAAGCATAGAACATAAACTCAACAAACCGGGGCCACCCTAAAAATTCCCTTTGCAGAATCAAAGTTTATAAGCGTTACAAATTTGATATTCCCATGTTAATTCGCCGAATTTATTAATCTAAAACACACCATATCCTATCCGATTTTTCCTTTAAATTGACACTTTTGCACATATGTCATTGTCCCTTTCACTGCCTCGCAAGGATATACTCTTCATGCAGATCCAAAACAATAGGCGTGCCAGGCATTAACTGACCTGATAGTATTTGCTGTGCTAAAGGATTTTCAATTTCTTGTTGAATAGCCCGTTTTAAAGGTCTGGCACCATAGACAGGGTCGTATCCTTGTTTAGTTACAAAAGCCATCGCAGTTGAAGTAATACTCGCTGTATAACCTTTTTCTTCGAGGCGTTGATATAACTGCTTAAGCTGAATTTGCGCGATAGACTCCAGATGCTGTGCTTCTAATGGATGGAATACCACGACTTCATCAATCCTGTTAATAAACTCAGGACGAAAGTAACGCTGGACCTCGTCCATCACCGATTTTTTCATGTTGCTATAATCGGCTCGAGCACAGCGTTCCTGAATCAGATCAGATCCTAGATTTGAGGTCATGATAATAACCGTGTTCTTAAAATCGACTGTTCTACCTTTCCCATCTGTTAATCGTCCGTCATCGAGTACCTGTAATAAAATGTTAAATACGTCCTTATGGGATTTTTCAACTTCATCGAGCAATACTACAGAATAAGGGCGGCGACGAACCGCTTCGGTTAAATACCCCCCTTCTTCATATCCCACATATCCTGGGGGTGCACCCAACAAACGAGATACCGTATGTTTTTCCATAAATTCCGACATATCGATACGCACCATGGCGTCTTTGCTGGAAAATAAAAAATACGCTAAAGCTTTGCATAATTCTGTTTTCCCTACGCCTGTCGGGCCCAAAAATAAAAACGAGCCGATCGGGCGGTTAGGATCCGATAAACCCGCCCGACTACGTCGTAACGCATTCGACACTGCAATGACCGCTTCATTCTGTCCTATCACCTGTTGATGTAAATTCTCTTCCATCCGTAATAGTTTTTCACGCTCGCTTTCTAACATCCGATCAATAGGAATCCCTGTCCAACGTGCCAGCACCTCTGCAATTTCAATATCGGTCACTCGATTGCGTAATAATTTCATGCTGCCCATTTCTTTCTCTGTCGCCGCTTGCAACTGCTTCTCTAATTCGGGAATTTTGCCATATTGCATCTCCGACATTTTTGCTAAATTCGATACCCGTCTCGCTTGTTCCAATGTGATTTTCGCTTCTTCGAGTTGTGTCTTAATATGTTGAGTCCCTGTCAAAGATGCTTTTTCAGCTTTCCATGCTTCTTCCAGTTCAGAATATTGTCTTTCTTTTTTTTCTAGTTCCTGATTAAGCATTTTCAGTCGTTTTTTACTGGCTTCATCCTGCTCTTTATTTAAAGCTTGCTGTTCCAGTTTTAATTGAATAATCCGACGCTCTAATTTATCCAATGCTTCAGGTTTTGAATCTATTTGCATACGAATGCTAGCCGCCGCTTCATCAATCAAATCGATGGCTTTATCCGGTAATTGACGATCTGCGATATAGCGTTGAGACAAACTCGCTGCGGCCACAATAGCAGGATCGGTGATCTGGACATGATGATGTAATTCATAACGCTCTTTCAGACCTCTCAAAATCGCGATGGTGTCTTCTACCGTCGGCTCGGCCACATACACTTTTTGAAAACGGCGCTCTAAGGCCGGATCTTTTTCGATATATTTCCGATATTCGTCTAAAGTTGTTGCCCCAACACAATGCAGTTCTCCTCTTGCCAAAGCGGGTTTAAACATATTCCCTGCATCCATTGCGCCTTCTGCTTTACCCGCGCCAACCATGGTGTGCAATTCATCGATAAACAAGATTACGCTTCCTCCTTGTTTCGATAAATCTTTAAGCACACCCTTGAGCCGTTCTTCAAACTCCCCCCGATATTTCGCCCCTGCCAATAATGCTCCCATATCAAGCGACAGTATTCGCTTTTTTTTGAGCCCTTCTGGTACTTCTCCATTTACGATCCTCTGCGCCAACCCTTCTACTATGGCAGTTTTCCCAACACCAGGCGCGCCTATCAACACGGGGTTATTTTTCGTACGCCGTTGTAAAACTTGAATAGCCCGACGAATTTCTTCATCTCGACCAATCACCGGATCCAGCTTGCTTTGTTCTGCCCGCTCAGTGAGGTCAATCGTAAATTTTTTTAAAGCTTGGCGATAGTCTTCGGCGCCTTGATCATTGACGCTATTCCCTGCACGCAGGCGCTCGATTTCTTTTTTTACGGGTTGTTCTGAAATCCCACAAGATTTCAAAATTTCTTTTAAAGCCCCTCGCTCTTCGAGCGCAGCAAGAATAAACCATTCTGAGGAAATATATTTATCTCCTCTTTGTTGAGCCAACTTATGACAAATATTCAAGATGCGTATAGAAGCATTCGATAATCGCACATCACCCCCAATTCCTTCGACAACAGGTAAAGCGGATAATGCCTTATCAAGCTCTGTATTTAACCGGTTGATATCAACACCTGTTGCGACCAGCAATGGACGGACTGTTCCAGTTTCTTGATTGATCAAGGCTTTCATCATGTGCATAGGCTCGATAAACTGCTGATTCTTACCTAGTGCTAAAGATTGCGCCTCCGAAAAAACGGATTGAAACTGATTGGTAAAATTATCCAAATTCATAATATCCTCTTCATGATGATAAAAAGATGAGTGATAAATACCATGTCTAATGAAGTAAAGCCAAGGTTTCAATTTTCAAGGTATATTAAAATATTTATTCTCTCCATGGACTTTAAGAAGTTAGTTTTTTAATTAAGAGCAGGATACATCATCATTCAAAAAATGATCAATTCAGTACAAAATTATGCTTGGAGCAGCCGGGATACTTTAACTCGTTTGTATGGTATTCCTAATAATCAGAGGCTGCCTATGGTGGAACTCTGGATGCGCGCATCCACAAAACAGTTCGTAATTAATCAATGATCAGAAAGAAAAACATGCTTTGTGCGATTTAATTCAACAAAATCCAGACGTTTATTTAGGGCCACAGGCTCACAAAGGGGATCAATTACCTTTTCTTTTTAAAATCATTTGTGCGGCTCAACCGCTCTCACTTCAAATACATCCTAATAAAAAAGCAGCACAGAAAAGGTTTGCAAAAGAAAATGCCAATGGAATTCCGATCAGGGTCAAAGAGCGTCTTTATAAGGACGACAACCATAAACCTGAATTAGTTTATGCCTTAACGCCTTTTAAAGCGATGAATAGTTTTGTACCATAGAAGATCTCAAAAAAACTATTCACACCTCTTGTCGAAGCACATCCCGATATTCATTTATTTGTAGAAAATCCCAATCTAAAGCATTTATCAACCGTCTTTTTGAGTCTTCTGAGTATAAAAAACGAGACACGAGCGCTCTCCGTATTACAATCGGTAGTGGCGGGTAGATCAGACGAGCCCTGGAGTACCATTCAACATATCGCTTCGTTTTATCCAGAAGATCTTGGCTTATTTGCGCCTGTATTCCTGAATGTGATCACATTAAAACCAGGAGAAGCTATATTTTTAGAAGCGCAGACGCCGCATGCTTATATCAAAGGGGTTGCATGAGAGGTCATAGCAAATTCAGATAATGTGTTGCGTGCCGGCTTAACAGAAAAATGGATTGACGTACCTGAGCTCATTGATAACGTACGCTTTGTTCCTAAACCTGCTTAAAATTTATTGACCCTGCCCCTTCAAAGAGAAAATCAACAAATATTTCCTGTCCCCGTGTCAGATTTTGCATTTTCTGTTTATCAGTTAAAATCCGATGGACAACTTTTAACACCGAATATAATCTCTATTATTTTTTGCATGGATGGCAACGCTCGATTAGATCAAAAAGGAAAAAACTGGAGCTTATCCCTGGTAAATCTTGTTGTTACTCTGCTAGAGAATCCTCTATCAGGGTCTATGGGAAAGGCAAAATTGCTTATGTCTTTCATACCCCTATTAATATATAAACCCGATTATTTATAAAAATAAAGGAATAATAACATGATGAAAAAATCATTTCTCACCATCAGCATGGTCGCTCTATTAGGCGCTGTTTGGACAGGTGCTTCTTGGTATACAGGGAAAATAATAGAAGAAAAAATGCCAGTATTAACAGATAATATGAATTATAAAATTTCGAGTTATTTACCGCAACAAGATATCAAATTCACTTATGACGATTATCACCGCGGTATTTTTAGCAGTCAAGTACGCTATGTCTTGCAACTGAATCAAGATAATACCTCCGCAAAAATTATTTTTATTGAAACTATCGACCATGGGCCTTTCCCAATATCGCAAATAAAAAAAGGTAATCTATTACCTATTATGGCTTCAGTGCATTCTACTTTAGAAAACACGCCCATTTTAGAAAAAATATTTATAGCAAACCAGGGAAAATCTCTTCTTAGTGCGGATTCACGCGTTTCTTATCTTGGTCATCACACATCTGTAATCCAGTTTTCTCCTATAAATTATGAATATCAAGATACTCGATTAATATTTTCTGGAGGAACGATGACAGCCTATCTTTCAAATGATATGAATAATGCGGATTTCACAGCGCAAAGTGATGCCTTCACTTTCATCACTCAAAACGACTTAAAACAAACTGAAACACTGAATTTAAAAAGTTTAACGCTCAGAAGCGTGAATCATATGGGGAAATTTGGTGTCTTTCTTGGTGAAGCAAAAATTGCTTTTAAAGAAATTCATTCTAATGTGAATGATAAAAACAATATAAATCTCAATGGAATTCAGTTCTATCATAAAACGAATGAATTAGATCATGCGTTAAATACGGAATTAAATTATTCATTAGATGATCTCAACATTGACGGAAATGATTTTGGTTCCGGAAAATTATTTGTTTCTCTAGAAGGTATAGACGGCCAAACGATCAAACATTTTATGGAAATAATCAAAAACAAAACCTCCAAAAGCTTAGAGGCTGAAAATCATGATGAGTTTTTAAATACAGATCAAAAAGATATCACAAAAAATATATGGCAAGCTGCATTGAAAGGAAATGCAATTTTAAAAATTGAGCCTTTGAGTTGGAAAAATAGCCAAGGAGAAGGTACTTTTAATTTACAGGCGCAGATGAAAATGCCTGAATCTACAACGACCGATCCTCAAAATCTTTCTTTGGCCAGCGGAATTAAAAAGATAGATGCTCGTTTAAATATACCGGTTGTGATGCTAAAAGAGCTGATGACACAGATTTCCATCTTACAGGGCAATAGTCAGGAAGAATCTCAAAAATTGGCCGATCAGAAAGTACATAGCGTGGCAAAATTGGGTAAACTGTTGAAGTTCACTACTCTAGAAAATGACATCATCGGTAGTCAATTTTATTTTGAAAATCATCAAATAGATTTAAATGGTCAAAAATTTTCATCACAATCGTTTTCTAAATTATTTAATATAGCCGGTTTATTGAATGCAAAAAAACAAAAAACACCAGAAATTCCATCAATAATCATACCTTCTAATTCATAAGATGTACTGTATGGTTGTTTTTCGCACAAATTTTAATTATCTCTCGTGATATTAATTGAAAATACTACTAATATCAGGGAGATAGAGAAATAGTTGGAATAATGAGATGAGGAAAAATAATGATCAAAAATAGCATAGTGAAAAAATTGAATCAACAAATGAACCTAGAATTTGATTCAGCTAGTCTTTATTTACAAATGAGTGCGTGGTGTAGTTACAAAGGTTTTGAAGGATCTGCGATGTTTTTAAAACGACATTTTCAGGAAGAAATGCAGCATATGCAGCGCATATTTGACTATTTATGTGATATTAATCAGCAACCTATTGTAGATTCTGTTAAAAAACCTCACAACAACTTTGAATCATTGATCCATCTTTTCGAAAAAAACTATAATAATGAAAAAATTATTAGCATGAAAATCAATGATTTATGCGAACTTGCATTGACTGAAAAAGATTTTTCTACCTTTGAGTTTTTACAATGGTATGTTTCAGAACAACATGAAGAAGAGAAATTATTCAAATCTATCGTGGCTAAACTGAATTTAGTAGGTAGTAGTAGCGAGGGGCTCTTTTTGGTTGACAAGGAACTCAAGAATCTTAATGAAAAGATAGAAAGACATTAGGTTTAGCTTTTTAAAGGGATGCAACGGTCACTTTTCTGCCGTACATGCCGTGTGTTTTAAATTTACTTCCGGTGTTAATAATTCGAAAAAAGATTTGTCAAACAATGCCAGGTGAAATCAAGTTAAATTTGATAAACAAAACACCAGAAAATATATCTATTAAGTACCTATTGTGTGTAGTTTTTTCGTATCTTTTGCAGGATTTTCGTTATGTTCTCTGAAGACTTACACGTTTAATGACTACTTTTTTGTGCCATTGTAGAAAGAGTTACTTTTAAATTCCTGTTAACCTCTAAGATAATAAACAAAATACTACATTTAAAATTAAATACAGATTATTGATAATTTAATTACTTTAAATAATTAACAACTATATATTAATCTATTTTTGAAATGGTGCAAGTTTCAACTTTTTTAAAAAGTTTTTTTTCTAGGAACTCAGCTTGAGCAATAGCCGCTTTCATAGCACTGGAAACAATAGTAAATAACTGTTTTTTATTAAAAAATTCGATTGCGGCCTCAGTTGTACCTCCTTTCGAACTCACCTGCTGACGTAGCTCAGACAGAGAAAGAGCCGAACTTTTCTCTACCAGTGCGCAAACCCCTCTCGCTGTCTGTTGTACTAATAAACGGGCCATTTCCTGACTAAAACCGAGAAATACAGCTTCCCTCTCTATGGCTTCCATAAATAGAAAAAAATAAGCAGGCGCACTTGCAGAAACCGCGATTACTTTGTTCATATCAGCTTCATTTTTTAACCAGCAAACCTTACCAACAGAGCACATTAACTCAGTAGTAAAATGGCGATCAGCCTCATTTACTTCTTCTTTGGCAAATAACGCGGTCATTCCTTCATGCACTCTAACAGGAGTATTTGGCATCATCCGGATCAGATTTAATTTTGCGTTTAGTAATTCACAAAAACGTGAAATTGAGATACCAGTTACTACAGATAAAATTAATTTATTTGAAAAATCTATATTGGTATTGCATAAATCTTGACATAACTCTCTAATTTTTTGAGGTTTGACAGAAAATATGATGACATCGCCCTGACGAATCGCCGCCGCATTATCCGAACTACTGATAACCCCCCATTTTTTGGAAAGCACACCACGATGACATTCAGAAGGAGCGCATACGGTAATTTTTTGAGAGGGATATCCCTTTTCGACTATCCCAGAAACGATGGCACTCGTTATATTGCCAGAGCCAATAAAAACAATTTTATGATGTTTCATTCATTTTTCCTTCGAAATGACCAAAAATACCATCTCCAATTCGAACTAAAGTACTACCCGCATGAATAGCAGCGGTCATATCATTTGACATCCCTAAAGACAGAATATCACATTTAGAATATTTTTTTTTAATTCTAAAAAATGCACTTTGCATTTCTTTAAATACTACTAATTGCTGGTGATAATCTTTTATTAGAGCGGGAATGGCCATTAAGCCCCTAAGTTTCAGTTTTGGAAGAGGGCTTATAAGCCTAGCCAAATCAAACAATTCACTCAATATTACCCCTGATTTTGTTTTTTCCTGACTGATATTCACCTGAATTAACACGTTTAAATCAGGCAGATTAGAAGGTCTTTGAGCACTTAATCGCTCGGCGAGCTTAAGGCGATCAACTGTGTGACACCAATCAAAATACTCTGCAACCGAACGCGTTTTATTTGATTGTAACGGACCAATAAAATGCCATTGCGGCTTTATATTGCCCATCCTATTTTTAGAAAAATAGTGAATTTTCTCTGTCCCTTCCTGCACATAATTCTCACCAAAAGCATATTGCCCAGCTTGAATTGCTTCTGTGATCAGCTTGACAGATCTTGTCTTACTCACTGCAAGTAATTGAATTTCTTTTGGAGAACGCCCGCAATTTTGAGCATCTAATAAGATTCTTTCTTTGATATTTTGTATATTTTGTTTGATAGCATTCATTGAGATTTGAGGACTAAGTTATAGATTTCGCAAAATGGATTGAACTTTGTATAAAAAAGCGGGCTTCTGATCTACACCTTTGTAGTGCTCATTACCCTCGGTTACGTATTGATGGTGAGTTGCAGATTTTAGAAGGATATTCCAGACTAGATGAGAAAGAAATCAAAATGTTGTCTCGAACACTATTGACAGAACAAAAATATCTAAAATTAGAAAAAAGGACAACTAGATTTCACTTGCACCCAAAATAAACAGCGGCTTAGAGAGTATTTTTTAAGCAATCATAGGGAATATCAGCGGTTTTTCGTTTCATTACAGAATATTATATTGCCCTGATTTTGATGTTTTAAATATACTAGTGATCGCTCAACAATTAATGCGACAATAAAATGGCTTAATTTTAATGACGAGAGCAGCGGGTAGTGGCAAATCAACCACTCTGAACGCGGGGATTTCAGCTATGAATCAGCGTTATGCCATCATATCATCATATTAGAGGATCCTAGTGAATATCTTCACAAAGACGGCTTAGGGTTGATTCAAGGAAGAGATTTAAGTTTACATACCTGTTTGGCAAATGCCGCTTCAAGTGCTGCATTAAGGTAGGATCCTGATATTATTTGATTAAGCGAATTACGTGATTTATAAAGCATTCGTCTTGTATTGACAGCGGCTGAAACAGAGTATTTAGTATTTGCAACGCTGCATACGCGTACTGTAGTTTAAGTGATTGATAGACTGATCGACGTTTTTCTACAGAAGACAAGTCATGTGTCAGAGGTCAATTGGCTTCGAATTTGATCGTGGTGCATGCTCAAAAATTAGTGCTTAAAGAGGGGGGGAACGTATTCCTTTATTTGAAGTACTGGTGCGCACCCCTGCTGTATCTCATTTAGTTCGAGAAGGTAAAATCCATCAATTATAAGGTGTCACGCACAGAAGAAGCCAATGGGGAATGCAAACTTTTACACAACATAAAGAACAGCTGCAACAAGATGGATCCTTAGCAAGGCACACGTAATATGTCTGGATTCGAAGAGAAAGCGGTTCAAAATAAATTTTATTTGATCAAATAAAACATCAAAAAATTGTTTAATTTCTTGAATGCATAAGGTGCATACTTGATTTTAATCCGTTTATTTGGCGGTTATTCTACGAGTAGGTGTATTACCCCCTCTAAATTATCTGGAGTGAAGTCTTATTATGAGTGCTATAAGCGAAGCGGCTAACTGGCAGCCAAGTGCTCCTATTTCCAATTTATTAAAACGCGCCAATATGATCCGAAAAATTCGGCAATTTTTTACTGACCGGGGTGTGTTAGAGGTTGATACGCCATGTATGAGCCAAGCGACGGTCACGGATGTACATTTGTCTACTTTTGAAACACGCTTTTTAGCTCCAACAATGGCTAAAAGCTTGTCCTTATATATGACGACCAGTCCTGAATATCATATGAAACGCCTTCTTTCTGCAGGGAGCGGCCCAATTTATCAGATGGGGCGATGTTTTCGAAATGAAGAAATGGGGCGTTATCACAATCCTGAGTTTACTTTATTAGAATGGTACCGACCTCATTATGATATGTATCATCTAATGGATGAAGTAGATGATTTACTGCAGCAAATATTAACCTGTCATTCTGCGGAGACACTTTCTTATCAGCAGGCATTTTTACGGTATTTGAATATAGATCCCCTGTCTGCTGATGGAACTCAGCTTAAAGAGGCTGCTGTGAGGCTGAATCTTGCCTCCATGACTGAGAACGAAAAAGAAGATCGTGATATTTTTTTGCAATGGCTTTTTATAGCTGGAGTCGAGCCTTATATTGGACGTGATAAACCTGTCTTTATTTATCATTTTCCTGCTTCTCAAGCCGCCATGGCAAGTATCAGTACTGAAGATTATCGCGTTGCAGAGCGTTTTGAGGTGTATTTTAAAGGGATTGAATTAGCGAATGGTTTTTATGAATTAACAGATAGTGGCGAGCAACAACAGCGTTTTGAGCAGGATAATCGTCAGCGTGCTGCTTTAGGCTTGCCTAAACGTTCAATTGATGAGCGTTTTATCGCTGCTCTCAAGCACGGATTACCGCCTTGCTCAGGCGTTGCATTAGGGATCGACCGTCTTGTTATGTTGTCAGTGAACGCAGAAAATTTAAGCGAGGTCATGGCTTTTCCTGTTGAAAGAGCTTGATAATAAAACAGATTTTTTGTGTTTATCTGAATTATCTGCAACAACATTAGTGTATCGTTATAAACTCCCTGTTTTTCTTATATGGTTTTTATTCAAAAAAACAGCATGCTCATCGTGTTTAAAAGTATCGATTTTTGCCTGAAAAGGCGGAAAGGGTAGATCAATACCATGTTGATGGTAGCCCTCTAAAATCAACTGATGTATTGCATGACGCAATGGCATCCGTTCCGTGATATCTGAAGCAAAAACCCGTAATTCGAAAATCTGTATGCCCTGCTCAAGATTGATCAAATAGGCCTCCGGTTCTGGATGAGTTAATGATAAAGGACAAAATTTACAGGCATTTAATAATATGGCTTTGATGAGTTGGCTATTCACCTTTGCGGGAGCAGGAATATTTAATACCACACGAGTAATGGTATCCGACAGAGACCAATTAACAAATTGTTCAGTCACAAACGCTTTGTTCGGCACAATGACTTCTTTTTTATTCCAATCAAAAATCGTTGTAGCTCGCGTATTAATTTTTGTCACAGTGCCGGTAAAATTACGTATGGTGACTGTATCGCCAATACGAATGGGTTTTTCAAATAAAATAATCAGACCAGAAATAAAATTAGCAAATATTTCCTGTAAACCAAATCCTAATCCTACAGTTAAAGCGGCAGCCATCCACTGCAATTTTCCCCATTCAATTCCCAAGAAAGAAAAGCCAATCATCCCCCCAGACAGCATGATTAAATATTTAGTAATGGTAGAAATAGCGTAACCGGTGCCCGGCGTCAAATCTAAATGCTGTAGTAACACCAGCTCTAATAGAGCAGGGAGATTACGTACCAGCTGAGTGGTTACAATAATAAAAAAAATACAGACTAGCAGCGAGCCCATAGTAATATTTTGTATATTATCTACACCATTAATGGTTGAAGCTACCTTCCAAAGGTGAATGTTTTCTAAAAAACAAAAAGCAGAATGGATATCGGACCAAATTGTAATGACTGAAATTAACGCGATCATAGTGAGAATAAATCTCACCAAACGTAGAGATTGTGCACTGATTAGATCTAGATTGATCACGGGTTCCTCTATTTCTATGGCACTTTCGGAACTATTATAAAGATTTTCCTCTTCCCCTCGCGCCCGTTGCGCTAAAATATCAGCCCGCCGCTGTTTAGCACGTTCAAAAGCAATACGCCGTCTTTGAATCAACATCCAGCGACGAATGATGTGATAAACGATCAGTAAAAAAAACCATATGGTAACAGAGGTTTCTAAACGTGAGAGCAAAGCTTGCGCTGTTGCCAGATAACCTAATGTAGAAGCAAATGCCGCGATTAAAGGGGCAAAAAACAACAATCGCCATAATGTGTGATTCAGTACATTGTCACAATGACCATTTTTATCTAAATAAAGAGGCACACCTGCCCGTTTTAGACTGGTTGTCACCAGACTAAGTGCAATACATAGCAAAATAAAACAAAGGCGGCCCAAAGTACTTAAAAATTCTCTGTCATTATAATTTTGAAAAGTAATGATAGTCATCATAAGCGGCACGATCAGCCAAATGAGCATACGATAAAAACGCATGGCTCTTTTAACTTGGTCGGGGTGCCAACGAAAATGAGAGATAAAAAGTCCATAAGGGCTGGCGAAAGTGGCGCTGATCATAAAAACCCATAACACAGGCACAGTTTCAGTCACAGCAGTACCAATACTAATCGCGATGGGATAAGACCAAGCATTTTGTAAACCATAACCCATGATTTTCCATAATATAGGTAAAGGGGATGCAATAAATATGGACCAAAATACTGTGCGGAGCGTTAAAGAAAATTGATCTTGATTGACTTTTCCGACATGATTTTGGGTCCGTTCAAGAAAAGCATAATAGTGTCGACGCGAACCTATACTGAAAGCAACAAGGAGTAATGCACCAATAGTCTGGAGAACGATTTGTTGGTTGTTTAACATTGTCATTAAAGCACCTGAAATTTGCGAGGCGGTATTTAATGATAATAATTGTATTAAATCTTTAACGGTTTGAATGGGGTAAGAAAAGGAAACTCGATTAATGTCTGGTACCCAAAAAAGATAACGGTGAACAGCTTCTTGTACTTCATTCAGTGCGTCGACTAGTTGATTACTTGCTAATCTTATTTTAGTCAATTCTAATATTTGTGAGTCATAACCTGAAATCAATAAATTGAGTAATTCAGATTTATGACGCATCTGAGCATCAAAAATACAGCGTTGCTGAGATGCTAAAGAGGGGCTACCTTCCTGTATTGAGAACATTTTTTTTCGTTGTTGTTCCAATAACTCTTCATAGTTCAATCGTTTAAGCCGTAAGTCAGCCATATCCTGATCCAATTTTTGTAATTTTGGTTTCTCAGGTAATTTTTCTACTTGTGTGATTAAGGTTTCTCCTAATTCAGGTGAAACAGAAAGCCATTGTACCTGCTCACGGATCGAATTTAAGGTTTGCTTGACTTTTAAAATTTCAGAATCAATTTGACGTTTTTGGTAAGAAATTGTATTCATACGTTTTGCCTGCTCGTTTAATGTGTCAGTGAGCATGCGATTGGTTTCCATGTTTTTACTGATCGATACAGGTAAATCAGCACATTCTTTTGCCATTAATTCGGTCAGTTTTAAGGGTTGCTCTGAATTTTTATATCGCTGATCATTTAAATTTTTTTGCAGTATTTCTAGCAATTTATCTTTGTGTTCATGGCGTTTTTGATACAGTTCGATACGCATACGTGATAACTCTTGCCGATTATTGGACGCAATCTGTGCTAGTTCGAGTTGATTGAGCTTTGCTCTATATGCTAACGCTTCTGCTGTCAATAAAGTCAATTGCGCTTGTTCAAGCGGCGTGAGGGGATTACTTTTTAACTGTAACTGTTGAGTAATGTGGCTTAAAATACGTCGTATTTCAGATTGTTCCGCCGGTATTTTGAGAATTAAATCAAAAATTTGGTGGAATTCTTCTTGTGCGTGTTGTATCTGTCGAGTGAGCGCTATCAGTTGACTGTTTGTTTTTATCACCTCTTGTTCGAGTTCTTGAACTGTTAGGTTGTCTTCTATTGAAAGAGGCTTCTCATTTTCTTTTTCTATTTGTTTCTGTAAATTTTTTGTAAGACTTTTAAAATTATCAATCACTATCTGATATTTCTTTGCTTCTTTTGCAGATATATCAGTGGCATCTAGCCACTCTATACTGACCTCAAGCGCTTGAATGATTTCTTTTTGATGAGGTAATTTATGATTTGATTTGACTTTTTTTAAAAAGCTTTCGATCTGAATTTTATTTAATCGGGGTAAATCGGGGAGTACTGTTAGCGAATACAGTAAGCCTATCAGTAATAAAATAAACGGTAATATAATACTTTTTATATATCCTAGTATGAATTGTAATTTTTCTGTTACATGATATTTCTCCTCTTCATCTATTCTCATGTTTTCCAGTAGCTGCACCGAAAACGTTTTCAATTCACCACGCTCTATAGGTTTCTTTAAGAGGTCTATTGAAAAAAAGCAGTTTTTCAAAGGATGCACTTATCTTCATTCGCTCCAATAGATGATTTTCTAAAAAATACTCAAATCGTTTAGTATAAAACTGACTTGGTTCAAAACTGTAAAAATAGATCAGCATTTTTATACAACTTTTAAAAATTAATGAATGTCTTCTCCTAATATTTCTCCTAATCGGGAGATTGAACCGTTTTGTAAATGAGAGGCTAATTTTATTTTATTTGATACAAATAAATTAATCACAGTAGAGCCTAATTTAAAAAGTCCCATTTCTTCACCTTTTTTCAAAATAATCGGGGCTTCACTACCTTCATCACAATAAACCCAGCGTTGAATAATGCCCTTTCTCTGTGAATCAACAGGCCCTGACCACATGGTTTCAATACTCCCCACAATCATTGCACCTATTAAAATCTGTGCCATAGTGCCAAAGGCTGTATTAAAAATACAAATCACGCGCTCGTTGCGGGCAAACAAATAAGGGACATTCTCTGCAAAAAAAGCATTCACTGAAAACAAAGAGCCTGGAACATAAATCATTTCACGCAGAACGCCATCACAAGGCATATGCACTCGATGGTAATCACCCGGTGCAAGATAGGTTGTCACAAATTGCCCATTTTCAAATTCTTTTGCAAGCAAAGACTGGCCCGCCAGTAGGGCCTCCAAAGAATAGTCATGGTATTTCGCTTGTAGAATTTTGTCCTTATTAATTCGGCCTAATTCACTGATTGTGCCATCTACTGGTTGCACGAGAATGCTATCTCCTGCTGCGATAGGGCGGACATCAGAACGTAAAGAACGAATAAAAAATTCATTAAAAGAAGAATATGCAGACAATTCAGTATATTGTGCTTCTTTCATGTTAACGCGGTAATAAAAAACAAATATTTTCATCACTTGCTGAGTAAACCAACCTGCTTTTTTATTAGCCGCCCAACCGGTGAGACGAGTCAAAGCGTATTGAGGTAATAGATATTGTAATTTAATTTTTAATTTTTTTAGCATAAATTCCATGAATATTTAATCTTAATTAAAAAAGTTTTTTGCCTTTCAAAGAAGTGATTTCCGACAAAATTTGATGATAGTTATCAAAACGCTCTTTAGCGATCTGGCTTTTTTGAACGGCATCGCGTAGAGCACAACCGGGATCATCGATGTGTTCACAATCTCTAAATTTACAATGCCCAACATAATCGCGAAATTCAATAAAACCCTGAATAATTTGCTCTTGGGTTAAATGCCAAAGACCAAATTCTCTGATCCCGGGTGAATCAATTAAATCTCCCCCTTCTTGGAAATGATACAAACGACTTGTTGTCGTAGTATGTTGACCTAGGGCGGATTTTTCTGAAAGGGCTTCAACCAATATGTGTTGTTCAGTCTGTGGCAACAAAGTGTTCAATAAACTCGATTTTCCTACACCAGATTGACCAGAAAAAATACTGATACGGTCTAATAAATTTGCTTGTAAATCAGCGATCCCTTCGCCTGTTTGAGCCGACACTTCAAGAACAGTGTAATGAATATTTCGATAAATATTCAGCCTAAGATTGATTTTTTTTCGTTCATTTGGTGTTAATAAATCAATTTTATTTAAAATGAGAAGCGGCTTTATATTTAAACTTTCAGAGATCACCAAATAACGATCAATCATATTAAGTGATAAAGCAGGGATCACTGCTGAGACTATGATCATCTGATCGACGTTCGCTGCTATCAGTTTAATGCCGTCATAAAAATCGGGGCGTGTCAAGACAGATTTGCGTTCATGAACGGCTTCTACGATACCTTTTACGTTTCGGTTTGCTTGCCTTGGTATACCAGGTCTCCAGAGCACTCTGTCACCTGTCACTAAAGAACGCACGTTCCTTCTGATATGACAGCGTTGTTGTTGACCCTGATGACCTTCTACATCTGCGTGTTGACCAAAACGGCTAATGACGACCCCTTGTTGTGGTTCACTAAATTGAGCATCGTCTAAAAGAGATATTGGATGGCGTCGATATTGATGATGAGCCTGAATACGGCGGTGTTGATTTTTTGAGCGTTTATTTTTTTTCACAATATCTTTATTTTAAAATTGAAATCGCCATTTGATTATAGGTTAAACTGTATCAGTCATAATACATGATTATTTTTTTAATACTAAAAGTAAGGTAGTTAATATCAATATGGTTAAAAAATCTATCAATCATCATCAAAATTTAATTTGGATTGATTTGGAAATGACAGGGTTAGATCCGGAGCGAGATAGCATTATTGAAATTGCCACTTTGGTGACCGATGCCGATCTAAATATTCTCGCAGAGGGGCCTGTGATACAAATTTATCAATCCGATCAACAGATAGCGTTAATGAACGATTGGAACATGTGTGTTCATACAAAAACAGGGTTAATTGAGCGTGTCAAAAACAGTCTCTTTTTGACAGCGGATGCAGAATCCGCCACGCTTGATTTTTTAAGAAAATGGGTGCCTGAAGGCCAATCACCGATTTGTGGTAATAGTGTGGCGCAAGATAGACGTTTTCTTTATCGTTATATGCCAAAATTGGAGGCATATTTTCATTACCGCTATCTTGATGTGAGTACTTTAAAAGAATTAGCTTCCCGTTGGAAACCTAAAATCTTGCCTGGATTTAAAAAGAAAAATACACATCAGGCTTTACAAGATATAAGGGAGTCTGTTTCTGAATTAGCCTACTATCGCGAACATTTTATTCAGAGATAAACGCTCATCAATGAAAATAGGCTCAGTGAATTTGATGAAAAATTCATTAATAGACTGATCTACATTTTATTGTTTGATTCATTGTAGATAAATTATTTTTCGCATTGTTATTTTATTGATTTATTTTTGAAAAAAATTGATTTTTTATTTTACAAGAGGGGATGTCTCAAAATAGCTTTATATTATCCACAAAAAAGTAAAAGTTGATTTTTATATTATTTATTCTCTTTACGAAAAGAAAAATTAAGAGTAATCAATATTTTTAATAAATTGGAACTGTATCACTAAAAAATCTGCCTTCCTTTTGAAGGCCAATATTTTTGTATAGATTATGATGACTTCTCAAATGAATTTTTATGATCGTGTCAGTGTTTTAATTCTTGATTCTGGGATAGGTGGTTTATCTGTATATCAAGAAATGCAAAAATTATTGCCTCACATTTATTATATTTATTGTTTTGATAATGAAGGTTTTCCGTATGGCGAAAAATCTGAAATTTTCGTTTCAGAACAAATAGTTAAAATCATGACTGCTATACAAAAAAAGCATCTTTTAAATTGCGTTATTATTGCCTGTAATACAGCGAGTACTACCGCTTTGCCTATTTTGCGAGCACATTTTTCTTGTCCTATTATAGGTGCGGTTCCTGCGATCAAACCTGCTGCACGTATCACCCGTAATGGTGTTTTAGGTTTACTAGCAACGCCGGAAACGATAAAACGCCCTTATACTTTAGATTTAATCAAACGATTTGCCAAAAATTGCCAAGTGGAACTATTAGGAACATCTGAACTCGTTTATTTAGCAGAAAAAAAAGTGCGTGGAATAAAAATTCCTATCAATACATTTAAAAAAATTTTACAGCCATGGCTGAATCTACAAAAAGTGCCAGATACTATTGTACTTGGTTGTACCCATTTTCCCTTTATCATAAATGAATTACAGCAAGTTTTTTTTAACGCGAGCATGGTCCATTCAGGAACAGCAATAGCCAAACGTGCTTTTTCTCTCATTGGATCACAGCAAAACACCTCTGCTCATTCATTTAAAAATAAGGCTTATTGCGTTAAAAAAAATTGTGAGACGGAGAGTTTATACCCTGCTTTAGAAAAATATGGGTTTTCAATTTTAGAAGAGTTGTCACTCTAGCATTATGCTATAAATTTATTTATTAAAATATCAATAAATTACAATATAAAAATCACAATTTAATATAAAAGAGCTTTTCATCATGACCTATTAACATATTTTGATTGCAGTTGATCTATCTGAGGAAAGTCAAATTTTGTTAGAAAAGTAGTTTCCGTGGTAAGACCCTATCATGCCACAATTTCTCTCATACACGTAGATATGAATTACACCGATCTTGATACAAGTCTAATAGATCCACCTTTTAGGAAGGTTCAAAAACATATTACTGAGGAAACAAAAAAATTAACTTAGTCATCGCAAAGTACCGATTATTTTATTACTAAAACCTTAATCGGCAATAGGGCATTCTCGGAAGTTTTGCGGCATGCCGTCAAAAAATATGAAGTAGATTTAGTGGTATGCGGACATTATTATGATTTCTGGAGTAAGTTCATGTCCTACACTCGTCAGCTGCTGAGTGTTGCCATGGCGATATGCTGATCGTACCTCTAAGAAAAGCAGACATCACTGAGAATCAAAATTAAAACTTAATTTTTAGTAGAGATAATCATATCTATTTTTATTTTCAATTACTGAATGAAGATGGCCGGCATAACCAGCCTCTCATCGCACAGGCGGTAAGAACAAGGCCCAACTGCTTACCACACCAGCCAGCCATAGCATCAGAGCTAACAATAAATAGTAAATCAGCCCGAATAACGCTCGCGCAGCGCCTGTCTGCTGAGCTTATTGGGAATCGCGATTCCATAAGCAACGTACCACCCTGACTACAGACACCAAAATCCACAGAAAGCTCTGTAAACCTCATGCAGCAATGCCGAATAATAGTGCCAAACTGCAAGCATGACGTATCAGTTGTTCCTTGTGTGTGTTTGAAGCTAACTCCTTGCGGTTTAGCAGGAGACTAAAAAGAGATGAGAACATCAGTACCAAGCTAGTCCAACTAAAAGCTCCGGCATCTCAACCGAACTGTTCAAAAAGAAATGGGGTAAGAATGTAATAACTAAATATCATTGTATTGAGCAATAAAATCAGCATAGCGTTTTACTAAAATGAGCTGTCTCGCGCCATACGTACAGCTAGATTGAGTTTAATGTATCCGATCGTATTTTCGGGCCGCGTTTGCGGCAGCGCAATAGCCGTCAGCACGAGCAGCAATATCGAGAACGATGAAAGAGCAATAAACACCCCCATATGCCCGTAATAACTCACCAGATAGCCTCCGCTCAACAACCCAAACGCTGGGCTCAGTGCTATCGCTACACCTATGATCGAAAATACGCGAGCCAATGCGGTTAACTGACAACTGTCGCTCAATATGGTTTGCACGAGGACCGAACCTGCAGGCACCCGAGGCCTGCCACTATACAAGCCAGTAGCAAAATGTTGAAATTGATAGCCACTATCGCGAGTACTTCCCCGAAAGAATAGAAGGTCAGATTAATCATCATGACGGTACGTCTACCTATGCAATCGCGCAACCATCCACATAATACGACTTTAATAACAAAGGAGACAAAGTAGACTCACAGTGTTTGAGCCGCTTGCTCACTGCTGACTCTGAACACAAAAATAATATTTGGTCAGGCCGTGCTGTAAATGGTTTGCACTAATTCTGAAAATATAATCAACAATATTAACAGCTACAATAGCAGTAGATTAATATTTTGCATGAAAAATCATTAATCGTAGTGAAAAGATAATTTAAAAACTGAATTTTTAATACTAGTTTGGAAGAAAAAAGTTTTCATTGCTTATGCTGGCAGAAAAAGCAGCACACAAAACAACAGATGCAAAAACTAAAGTAATGGCACTTGTTAATTCAAAAAAATCGCAGAATGGATAAAATGCAAGAAGGCAAGGTCTCCACATTTTCCTTTATTGTGGCAGTTATCGATAACAGAAAAGCCAGAGAATTTCAGGAAAGTTTCCCCCCAGCTGTTATAGGAAATGATTCAAGTCTTGGGCATTGCCATCTCCGACGACCAGCTGGTCCTCAAGTACGGCCTATCGAGAAGGACGGTATTAATGTGATTCAGGTAGGGGGTCAAACATCCTCTGATGTAACTCAGGCACGCCACAACTCGATACAACAGATGAGGCGCGTCATAATCTGATGTCTGTTAAATTATATTTGAGCTTTCACTGTTCTCTTAATCTTAGACACAGCAAATCTTGCAGACGTCACAGGTTCAGAGTCGACATATTTAAAGAAAAAACATGTAATTATATAAACGGATGTCTAATGATTAGTTTGCAGTAGTAGCCTAAGCCTAGTTTTGTAGATAGAAAACGGTTAACTTTAAGTTTTCTGATTCATTTTAAGCCCAAAAATAATTCACTATGATATACTCTATTTTCTTTCTTTAAAGTATTGTTCTGTATCATCCTATGAATCTACCCTGTGTTGTAATTCATTTAACTCATGCACATATGGCAAATTAATTTTGCCTCTTCTCTGACCGTCTGAAGAATCCAGATAGAGCTTTTTTAGGAATCCCCCAACCATCTCGTCTGCTAAAATACTCAGAGAAATTATAGTCGAAATGCAAAAATAAAATCTATCACCAGGGAGATCTATAAAAACTACTTTGATTTGACTTAACGGCATTATTAACTCAACGACTAGAGCTGATTTAAACAAGCTGTTCTTTGGTGCTCTTAATTTTAAACGCAACGATTCAGAATTTGAAGAAAAACTTTTATTAACCTATCTTTGTACAATTTCACTGCGTTTCCAACAAGCCTCTTATTTCTGTTTAAAAATAGATGTCATCTTATCTCTGTATTGATCTGCTGTTACCGGTGTACCATCTAACTCAATGATAAAGAAATGAGTTCTACTTAAGAGGCGAAATATGCAAGCCGAATCTATTACATTGATACGAGTCCTAGTGATGTTAAGATGGGCTAATGTTGAAAACAGCGTATCTATATTGTGAGGTAACTGAGTTAGATTGAAATTGTCATTCAATTGTAATGAAGCTATGTACTTAAACTTTTTTCAGTAAGAATGTAGGCAAATGTGTTAAATGGCACTCAGATAAATCGAGTGTATGGATTGGGAGGTGCACCTTATAAATTTTTAACAAAGCTGAATTGATTAAACTTTCAGCCGTCATACCTTTATAGTCCAGTTTTCCTATTCTGGCTAACTCGTTGAACTTATCTTCTCAAAATTTATTTTTATCAATCTTAACATTCCTTTTATATCCGTAATTATTTGCTTCTTTACATTGAGTATTTTTGGGTGTTGACGGTAAATTTAAAAGTGCCGCTGTTTCGTGTTGTTATTTTAAGTTTTTATATTTTTCTTTTGCTTGTTCTGTTTTTCCGGTGCCGCTAGCCGCTGGTGGGCTCTTTCCCCAAGGTTTGTTAGGTTTTAGGGACGATTTTAGCTTTTCTGGCAGCTTCGCTTGAGTGATGTTTGTGACGAAATTTCGGCTTTTTTAAAATGCTTGGGCTAGTTTATTTTTGTTGCAAGTCATTTAAATATAGCCTTTATTCTAGAAAATTGCTACTATTAGGATTGACACTAGTTGGAACTATAATATCTTCTCTTATATTTCATCTAAGTTAAATGAATAAAACTTACTCAAAATTGAGGATTAATATTGTATAGAGTACTACATATAGTATATTATTTAGATAATTTTCTTCAGAAGATATGAGGTTTGCGTAAGTCATAATGAAAATAAATTTTATAGGGAATATAATTTTTTAAAAAAATTAACTTTCAAAACAAGCGATTTTTGTTTATTTAATCACTTTCTTTGACTTGCTCTCATAAAATGCATTTTTTCACCTGAACAAGCACTATGAAGTCAGTTTTCCTAAGGTTTTTAGTCCTTAGGAGTATTAATGTCTTTGCGCTCAGCGCCCTATCTCGCTCTAGCACTATTAACAAAGTTAATTTTAAGATAATCTCTGTTTTTTGAAAATCATAAAAAATAAGAAACAGGCGTTATCCATCAAAGATATGTGGTTTTACAAAAGTGAGCGGGATATGATTAAGAATCATAAGAGAACATGCCTTTCCGTACGATATTTAAGCACCAAATACTAAACTAAAACAATCTCATTCAGACAATTAAGGTAATAACAACACTGATGTCAGGTTTCAATCCAGGCAATAACCATCCATTAAAATAAGGAATGCCTTAGCGTAGCTATTAATTTATTTTTCAAACGCTGACAGTTTTAGAAAATTAACAGGGGAAAATGGACATTTTATTTATCGAAGCCTTGCGTATATTCACCCTGATAGGAGTGCATGATTGGGAAAAAACCCTACGACAAGAGCTAATATTTGATATCAAAATGGGGTATGAGAACAGAAAGCCTGCCGGCAGCGATCAGGTCGAAGATTGCTTAAATTACGTGGATGTTTGTAATGCGGTGCAGCAACACGTCATCAAACAGCGTTTTGAATTAATTGAACGGGTGGCAGAAGAGGTCGCCGATCTTTTATTGCAGAGTTTTTCTTCCAGTTGGGTGTGGATCAAAGTCAGCAAGCCCCGTGCAGTCTCCAGCGCGGGCAATGTAGGGGTTATTATTGAGCGATCAAAACTGGCTACGTCATCAAATTTTATTCGCCCGTATGAAATCCATATGCGCTAATTTAGGCTTAAACGGATGTCTCTGAATAGCTTGAATCCTTACTTTCATTTTTTCTTCTCCAACCTCAAGTATCAGTATTTCATTATAAAACGCGGGATTATCTTCAAGGTTTTTCACGACATCATGATCTAGGACAATAGATACAGGAGGAAGACTACCTCCATAAACAGTGGCGGGGAATAGACCGGCTTTACGGAACCGACGACTAGCCGCCGTGCCTTTGCCTTCTTTTTGACGTAATTTAGCATGAATGACGATCATTTTTTTTCTCTTTTTGAAGCGCGTATCAACTTTGATGATACTGCGGAAATTTTTATAAAAAAGTGTCACATTCTAACGAATGCTTTACCAGGCAGCAAACTTATTTAAAAAGATCTCTTTTAAAAGGCGATTACTTCATCTCAAACCCCCGTAAACTACTTTGGCACGCTTAATGAAGGCCTCCGGCATATTTTCACCCAAATCTTTAAATAGTTCACCAAATGCTAATGCAAGTAATTTGTTAGTGAATTCAAAATTAAGATGAAAGTCAATTTGACAGGCCTGAGAGCTTAATGCTGTTAATTTCCAACTGCCTGTTAGTGCTCGGAAAGGACCTTCAATCAATTCAATATTGATACTACGATTAGTCATTAAAGTATTACGGGTGATAAAAGTTTTATGTATACCCGCTTTAGCAATTTTTACTGCGGCTATCATTTCATTATCAGTGACATTGATGATTTTACTACCTACACAGGCTGGTAAAAATTCAGGATAAGCACACACATCATTAATTAGTTTATACATCTTATCGGCACTAAAAGGGATCAATGCAGAGCGATGAATTCCTAGCATTATAATTTCCTAAAAGATAACGTATAATAAATCAAAAACGAATCATACTATTTTTCCTATTTCAATAAAAATCAAGCACACTTGATGTTCGGTTTTTTAGAGGACCGCAATGTCGTAATAGGCATTTCCGAAAATATTCAAAAACAATTTATAAATAAAAATAAAATAAATCAATTTATTATGCGTATATCACGGTTTTTTAGATGCGATTGCCCTGGAATAATTCCACGATCCTTTACAAAATGGGCATTTTTCGGCATTATCTGCCCGCATTTTAAAATGAAGGAATGATATTAAGAGGAGCCTATGGCTAAAGAAGAGAATATTGAAATGCAAGGAACAGTGCGAGATGCTCTGCCGAATGCGATGTTTAGAGTTGAATTAGAAAACGGCCATCATGTCACGGCGCACATTTCAGGGAAGATGCGTAAAAACTATATCCGTATATTGACTGGTGATAAAGTCACTTTAGAACTCACACCTTATGACCTCAGCAAAGCCCGCATTACTTTCCGTAGCCGGTAAAAAGTGTTTCGTATTTCGCTTTTCGAAATAGTTAACCGAGTAGGCTCTGTCTTTTTTATCCCACTATTCGTAGGTGATCTTTGGCTAATGCAGAACATTTTTCTTTTTGGTTTTAAGTTCATCGGTATTACAAAAGTGATAAAGCAGCTAGTTTTTTCTTTATCTAATACTACAATGACCGTTCCCCCTTCTACCAAGGCCCTAAATAAAAGTTCAATTACAAGAGGTTTTTAATGTACTCCTGAATAAGTTCTCGATACCGGCCTGTCTCCCAAGGATTTATCGTAACCCTTTTTAGCCAGCTAATCATGAGCGTCGTCGCTAACTTTTAGTCAGACGCCTTTTGCATAAAGTTGTGCCTGCAATTCAAGAATAAATTTATCTACTACTTGTTAGATTATGTTTATAGAAATACCATTAAACCAGATGATATTATCAAGTCGATTACGAAATTCAGAGGGCAAAAATTTTTATTGCCAACATAGCATCTGGGATGTGATCTGTCATCCTGCTCAGTAAACCTAATCGATTTTCGCTCTGTTTCTCTTACACCTGCATTGGTTGTTATTACAAGAATGATATTGCGAAAAATCCGCTTTTCGCCTATTGTTATCAGTTAACTTACTGTTATCGATCACTTGTAAAGCAGGATAAAATATCTGGGTGCGCTTTTTCAATTTCATCTAATAATAATACGGCATACGGCTGCTTGATAACAGCATCATGCATTAAGGCACCTTGTTCGTAATTCAAATAGCCTGTAGTCGCTTCAATTAAACGACTTACTGTCTGATGCTCAATATATTTTGACATGTCAAAACGTAATAATTTAATATCCAGCGCTTTAGATAGTTGTAAAGTGACTTCTATTTTCCTACCCCTGTAAGGCCAGAACATAAAAAAGCATCCACTGGATTGTTCTCATTGCCTAACCTTACCCTGCTCATTTTCATGGATTCTGTCAACATAGAAATGGCGTCATCTTGACCAAAGACCAATATCTTGAAACGATCATTTAAATGTTTTAATACTTCTTTGTCATTGATCGAAACCGATTATTACGATAAGCGCGCGATACGAGCAACTATTTGATATATTGATCTTTTTTTCGCTTACTCAGTGAAAGTAATAGGCTAGCAACTCTGCATCTATGACATCAATAGTTTTATCCGGTAAATGACGATCATTGATATATTTCGTAGATAGAATGACGTCCGCTCGTACTGCTTTTGAGGTATAACGGACATAGTGATGTGCTTCATATTTTGTTTTTAATTTATTAATAATCTGAATTGTTGCTTCTATTATGGGTTCAACAATATTAATTGTTTGGAAACGACGCGCTAAAGCCCTGTCTTTTTCAAAAATTTTACTAAATTCTTGATAAGTCGTTGAACCCATAACACGAATTTTTCCGTTAGAAAGAAATGATTTTAATAAATTAACGACATCTATTTGCCCCCTAAAGTTACACCTGCTTCAATAATGGTATGAATTTAATCAGAAATAAAATACGTTCTTCATCCTCTTTCTGGGTTTTTAATAAGGCTTTGAAACGCTTTTTAAAATCTACCCTATATTTGTGCTAGCTAATAAAGAGCTAATATCTAAAGAGTAAAGAACGCATTTTTAATAATCTCAGGTACATTTTCTTGTACAATTTCAACGCTAAGCCTTCTACAATCGCAGTTTTACTTACCCCAGATTCCCTTACCAGAAAAGGATTATTTTTTCGACGACGATACAATATCTTTGAAATGTATTTTCATTCTTTAGCTCGCCCAATTAAATGATTAACATAACCAGATTAAGCTAGATAATTTAAATTAATGAGCGCGCTTTTAATATTCTCGGTGGATGAAGAAGCGCTAGGATATTTAATCACGGAACTTTCTGTGGTTTGTTTGTTTTCTGAAAAATTTTTACGTATACCATGAGCAATAAAATTGACGACATCCAAACGAGTGACATCATATTTACTCAGTAAATATAATACTTATGATTTCTTTTCGCTGAAAAGAGCGACTAAAAGATTAGCACCTGATACTTCTCTGTGCCAAGAGGGCTTAACATGAAAAACGGCACGTTGCAATACGCGTTGCAAGCCCAAGGTAGGCTGGGCCTCACATTCTATATCACTTAAAGGATAATACAGGTGTGGTTTTTTCAATAAAAATTTCGAGTTCTTTGTGTAAAACCAATAAATTAACATAACAGGCTTCTAAAGTTTCTTTTACTAATGTATTCGTTAAAAGATCCTGTAATAAATGTGCTAGGGATATGTATTCATGTCTATTCCTGCGTGCCGTAGTAAAAGCAATATTCAAAGTCAGTTCAAGTTCTTGATGAAGCATATTCATTCATCTTAATAGATACGTGAATCAGGCTTTTCCGAGGGTGCAAAGAAATTAATGTTTGTTTTCTCTGGTATATTGATTTACAGATGCTACCTTCGTTTACGCCACCTCTGTCGTAAAAGTACCGCAAATCACCTTATCCCTGATAATGAACTGTATGTTGCCTGTTTAAGATTATAAGAAAAGAAGTTTTGGAGCACATCAACCATAAATTACATCGGAGTATAATCGTCATTATTCGATATCACTTTATACATATCAAGTGACTTGACAGCACTTATTTCATGCTTATTTAATAGATATGCAAAATTCCACAGGCTGTTTTTATTCATTTTTTACTCTTTAAATATTTTTTGATATTTTAATAAAATGTTATTTTTTATCTCTTACAAAACACAAAAAATTATTTAAATCTCTTTTTTAAAAAATTTTTATGAATTAAATTGTTCAGCGAGCTCTATGTCTTTGTTTAATGTATCCAATATTTTTTCTAAATGCCTTTGTTCGAAAGCGCTTAATACCCCGATGTCTTTATATTCGGCAATACCATTTTCATTTAAAAGAACAGGTTGTGCAAAAAAACGCGGATACTGTTTACGATCGCTTTCGACATAAGCGTATTCTACAATCCCTTTTTCACCATTTAATGCCCGAACTAATGAAAAACAAAATGAGGCAGCTGCATAAGCCATGGACAAAGTAGCAGACCCTCCCCCTTCTTTTGCTTTGACGATCTCTGTACCTGCATTCTGTATACTCTGAGTCAGAGTCTTTATTTCGCTTTCAGTCAAACTGATATCAGGTATTTGGGATAATAAAGGTAAAATAGTGACACCTGAGTGCCCACCAATCACAGGCACTTTAATATTTTCTGATACCTTATTTTTTAGTTTAGCAACGAAACTCCTTGCTCTAATAATATCTAATGTCGTGATACCAAATAATTTATTTATGTTATAAATACCGGCTTTTTTAAAAATTTCGGCCGCAATAACAACTGTGCTGTTTACTGGATTGGTGATAATCCCGACCAATGCTTTTGGACACGTATGTACAATATCTTCTGTTAATTTTTGAACAATACCTACATTTGTCTGAAATAAATCCGAACGCGCCATTCCTGGCTTACGTGTTATACCCGCTGCAATTAAAACAATATCTGCACCTAAAAGTGCAAGCATCGGATCGTTACCACTCAAACCACTCACCGCCACATCTGTTGGGATGTGGCTAAGATCAAGTGCGACCCCAGGGGTAATCGAATTAACATCATAAAGCGCAAGCTCTGAACCTACAGGAAGCTGGGCTTTTAGTAAAAGAGCAAGCCCTTGACCAATCCCTCCTGCTGCACCAAGAATAACTATCTTCATTTTACTGATTCCTCATTATTTAAAATAACATTAGACCTGTTTCAAAACTTATTGTAAACGTGCAACTGACTATCGGAATTCCTATCTTATTTTTAAGTGAAAATTAAGTGGATTCATGGTAAATTAAAAATAATTTAAATGCCTTTTGAGCGAAAAGATCAGGTGATTTATCAGACACAATTCATCTTCATAAAAATAAAAATGCATATCTTCCAGATTAAGTCTGAGCCACTAAAAATCAGCTTTTGAAAGGGAGCTGAACTGGCAGGCAAATAGTATAGGATAATTTTTTTGTGACTATATTTTGTGAATCTCCTGGTGTCGCTTTAGGTCATATTGTTGATGGTGTTTATCCAGGATGACGGATTTGCGAAAATGATTTACAAATAGATTTCAATCGCTGACGCACACGCATGTCACCCTATAGCAGTTCGCGTCTTGAATTCAATCAGATTCGTATTTTCAGGCATTTTCGAGGGGAACCCCACAGTTTATAGCATTAAATTGCTGATCGAAAATAAAGACGCTCATCCACAAGATTATTAATCGATAAAGGATCTGTTTCGAGCGGGTCACGTAGATTACACCTACCAAAAAAATATGGCACACGGGATTATCGTGTGCGAAGGGTTGGCCCCTTCTGAAACAGACATTGCTGTTTCAGAAGGGGCGATTTCAAAAAATATCTTTTTGAATATTTTAGTATTGAAATATAGGGGTATTTATCTCAGATAAGTACGATTTTTTGTGAATTTAAAAAAATAATGCATGGAAGCTAATCCTGTTCTTTGCCCCGATCCTTATACCGTGGGAAAAAGTGCCGAATTAATATGTGCTCTAAAAGAAAGAGGGGATTCCATCGTGGCTAACATTACAATACTGACTAAGAATTTACCTGTCGGTTTAGGTGAATCTCTGTTCGATCGCCTTAATTCAGATTTATCTCATGCACTCATGAGCATTAATATAATTAAAGGGATAGAAGTAGGTGAGGGGTTTTCTTTTTGAACAAATTTAGGAGTCAAGTCGTGATGAAATGACGTCTTCTAATTTTTTAACGAATTATTCAATAAGACATTTTGGGTTGGATCAGCAGCTGGCAACCTTTGCTAGTTCATCTGGCACTAAAACCCAATTCCAGCATTGGAATACCCGCTACAACGATTAATCAACAAGACGAAAAAGTTGGCATGACTCACTTCTAGCCGCCACGATCCCGGTGTGGGTATTAGAGAAGTGCCTATCGCTGAATCAATGCTCGCCATCGTATTGATGGATCATTTGTTACGTCATAGAGCTCAGTATAGTCATTTTTAATGACCTAATGTATTTCTATTTGAGTCTGATATCAACTCTAAAATTAACAATAAAAAATTACGTCCTCTTTTAGCGGCTACTGTGAAAGCGCCCATTTTGGATGTACAGAAATACTCAAATCACTTCGGCTGCCTTCTTGAATACGCCGCCACCCTGCATAAGCTATCATGGCTCCATTGTCCGTACAAAATTGAGGCCTTGCATAAAACACCTGTCCTTGTCGTGCGTGCATAATGACACTAAGTGTGCTTCGTAGTTTTTCGTTTGCACTCACCCCTCCTGCTAAAACTAATCTGGTTAAACCCGTTTTCTCTAATGCGAGTTCAGATTTAATCGCCAAAGTATCGATAACGGCTTTTTCAAAAGCGTAAGCGATATCACAGCGAGTTTGCTCGTCTTCGTGGTTCGCACGAATAGCAAGAGCTGCCGCAGTTTTTAAACCTGAAAAACTAAAATCAAGCCCGGGTCTATTGATCATCGGGCGTGGAAATATAAAGCGATTAGGATGTCCCTGCTGGGCTAAATGTGCCAACATTGCGCCTCCTGGATATTCCAAGCCTAGCAATTTCGCTGTTTTATCAAAGGCTTCTCCGACTGCATCATCTAAAGATTCCCCTAAAAGGGCATATTTTCCTATCTCATTCACTTGGACCAACTGGGTATGACCTCCAGAAACGAGCAATGCAATAAAAGGAAAATCTGGCACCTGATCCTCGAGCATTGGCGCCAATAAATGTGCCTCCATATGATGTACCGGCACTGCTGGAACATTCCAAGCGAAAGCCAATGCACGTCCAACACTTGCACCGACTAATAACGCGCCCATTAAACCCGGCCCTGCCGTATAAGATACGGCATCGATTTCTTGAGGAGAGACGCAAGCTTCCTTTAGCGTGGTTTGAATGAGAGGGACGATTTTACGAATATGATCTCGTGATGCCAATTCAGGTACAACCCCGCCGTATTGCACATGTAATTTTACTTGACTGTACAATTGATCGGCCAATAAGCCAGATTCTGAATCATAAATCGCAACGCCTGTTTCATCACAGGATGTTTCTATACCTAAAACACGCATCATTTTCCTATCTTATTTATTGAAAAAGAGGTTTAACATCCACATTATTTCACTTGAATAGGCAGAATATGATCTTTATTCATAGAGACTCCCTGCCTTAAATAAAGAATTTTGCCTTAGCTGTGAAATTTCTATGGTATTCTTAGCATAAAGGTGAGTTTTAATTATAAAATTCTCCTCTTACTTCAAATCTTATTTATTCACATCATTAAAGGTAACCATCATGAATCGCTATGCAAAGTCTAATGGTTCTATTATCGAGGGTCGTAGCACAGGTATACAGGCGTATATGTCTCAAGTATACGGTTGGATGACCTGCGGTTTATTGTTGACCGCATTCGTTGCTTGGTATGCGGCTCAAAACACAGCCATCTTAAATTTAATCTTTTCGAGCCAAATTATTTTTTTTGGTCTTATTATTATGCAGCTAGGATTAGTTTTTGTTATTTCAGGTATGATCCACAAGCTCAGTGGGGCTATGGCCACCAGCCTTTTTATGTTGTATTCCGCATTAACAGGCTTGACGATATCCAATATCTTTGTTGTTTACACACAATCGTCTATCGCTAGCACTTTTGTGATCACAGCCGGCATGTTTGGTGCGATGAGTTTTTATGGTTATATCACAAAGAGGGATCTTACTGGTTTAGGTAATATGTTATTTATGGGTGTTGTTGGTATTTTACTGGCTTCTATCGTTAACATCTGGCTTAAAAGCAGTGCACTGATGTGGGCTGTAACCTATATCGGCGTTGTGCTATTTGTCGGTTTAACGGCTTACGATACCCAAAAGTTAAAAAATATGGGTGAACAATTAGACAATAACGATAACGAAGGGTTTCGTAAATATTCTATCCTAGGGGCTTTAACACTTTATATTGATTTTATTAATTTATTCTTAATGTTGATACGGATTGTAGGTAATCGACGTTAATTCTTAACCCATCGTCCTGGGCTGATCTACAGCCCTATCAAGAGGGCTCTTTCAAATCAGAAAGATGAATATTCCATATACCAATTTCTACTTACCTTACGGAGGTGGTCATGACACTTACATAAAAATATAAAAAATTTGGCTAAAATCACACAGACGAACGTTTATGTTGATTGCCACGGATCTAGAAATTTCTATATGGATTTTAACAGGCTGATAAACAACTTTATCCTAATCTCAAAGGATTATATTCAATTTTAGATGCCATCAACTCTTTAAAAACTTAAAAACACCACTAGGTAAAAATCGATGATAAGACCGCCTTTTTGTGAGTTTGATTTAGATCCCTGTTTAGTGCGCGCCTTAGAAAATAAAGGTTACATTTCTGCCACAGCGATTCAATCAACAGTGATTCCAAAAGCAATGGAAGGACGAGATCTATTAGGATCAGCTCCAACAGGCACCGGTAAAACGATCGCTTTTTTAATTCCAGCACTGCAACATCTTATTGATTTTCCTAAAAAAAAACAAGGCCCCCCTCGCATTTTGATACTCGCCCCTACACGTGAATTAGCCGTTCAAGTAGCAGATCAAGCGACTGAATTGGCAAAATACACCTCATTAAAGGTCGCCAAAATCATAGGAGGAGTGGCATATATGAACCATATGGAAATTTTCAATACAAATCAGGACATTCTAGTGGCCACTACAGGGCGATTGCTGCAATACATCAAAGAGGAAAATTTTGATTGTAGAGCAGTGGAAATATTAATACTCGATGAAGCGGATCGCATGCTGGACATGGGTTTTTCTCAGGATATTGAAATTATTGCTGCTAAAACTCGTTGGCGTAAACAAACTTTACTTTTTTCTGCCACACTAGAGAGTGCTATGATTCGTGAATTTTCTGAGCGCTTGCTCAACGAGCCCATCTACTTAGAAGCAGCTCATTCAGTAGGAGAACGAAAAAAAATCCTTCAGAGTTATTATCGTGCAGATAATCTACCGCATAAGATCGCTTTACTCTGTTACTTATTGAAAACCCATTCTGTACAAAAATCCATCATTTTTGTACGTACTCGTGAAAAAGTACATGAACTTTTTAATTACCTTCAATCAGCAGGCATTCATAGTGGATATTTGGAAGGAGATATGGTGCAAACCAAACGTACTGAAGCTCTAGCTCGTTTCAATAGTGGTCGCATTCAAGTTTTAGTGGCAACCGATGTTGCATCTCGTGGCTTAGATATTGCAGATATCAGTCATGTCTTTAATTTTGATATGCCCTATACCGGAGATGTTTACTTACATCGAATTGGCCGAACAGCTCGTGCAGGTCGTAAAGGGACGGCTATTTCACTGATTGAAGCACATGATCATTCATTATTAAAAAAAGTAGAGCGATATCTTAAAAAAAAGATAACACCAAGAATAGTGGATGAATTACGGCCCATAACGAAAGCACCAAATAAAAAAAAAACAGGGAAACCTTCTAAAAAAGTGTTAGCAAAACGTGAAGAGCAAAAAAAAGCCAAAAAAGAAAAAACGAAAGTTAAAATACGTCATCATGACAAGAAAAACCACGGTAAGCGTCGAAAGCCTAAAAATTTAAAGAAAAATAAGGAAAATGGTGATGCCAGCTTCTCTGATAACCTGGCGTGATGTGATAGGCGTAGAAAAAAAAGAATTTTATTTTAAGGATATTTTGGCATCTGTAGCTGCCAAACGTCGTGCAAACAAAATAATTTATCCCTCTCCAGAAAATGTATTTAATGCCTTTCGTTTAACGGAATTTGGAGAGGTAAAAGTCGTGATTATTGGGCAAGATCCATATCACGGTCCTAATCAGGCACATGGTTTATCTTTTTCTGTTTTACCAGGTATCGTGTTGCCGCCTTCATTAGTGAATATCTATAAAGAGCTGCTTAATGACATTGTAGGTTTTATATATCCTAATCACGGTTGTTTAGAAAACTGGGCAAAACAAGGGGTTTTATTGCTAAATACTGTGCTGACAGTCGAAGCGGGGCTCGCGCACTCTCATGCGCATCTTGGGTGGGGTGTCTTTACTGATCGTGTGATTGCTGCTCTGAATCAACATATTCATCGGATTATTTTTTTACTCTGGGGCTCTCATGCACACAAAAAAGGAAAAATTATTGATACTCAGCGTCATTTTATTTTAAAAGCACCGCATCCATCGCCTCTATCTGCTCATAGAGGATTTTTTGGATGCAAGCATTTTTCAAAAACGAATCAGCTGTTAGAACAGCAGGGACTGGTACCTATCAGATGGCAACTATAATAGAAAAAGAATCTGGATTTTTGTTCCGAATCGGTTAGAGTTTATAAAACCATGACAATTAAACTTATAATATAAATTATCAATCATTTTTTTAAATCACATACTTAAATACAATTGATGCCTTTATAATAACTTCTAAATCCAAAAATTTTTAAATAATATTTCAATAACTAAATATTATTTAAAGAATTCATCAAAAATTTGAAATTAATTTAATTTTTTAAATTAATTATTACGAATATATTCATCCATATCCGTTTTTAAATTATCAGATTGCGTGCTAAAGATAGCCTGCATCCATGAGCCGGCGATCACTGTTACTGCAGCGCACAACTACCGGCTTAATCTACTTTTGAAACATCGGGCACACTAACACGTAAACGTGTAATACGAGCATTTAAATTGGTGATGTTCTTTTTTTCCTCTAAAGTTTTCAACTAAGTCCTCAGATATTTTCTTACCATTTTGAACACTTATTATTGTTGAAGTCAGTTCTCTGCCTGTTTTTAAATTCCATATCGTGATCAAAAAACGGAAGCTAACATAATATACTAAGGCATAATAAGCACCAACCAGAGGAAATAATACAGTTCGATGAACATTACCACACAAAAGAATAAAATCAATTAAACCTTGAGAAAAACCAGTACCACTGGTCATACAGAAGGGAATAAAAATAGAAAAAGCCAATCCTGATAAAATCACATAAATAACATATAAGACAGGGGCTAAAAACATAAATACAAACTCTATTAATTCAGTGATACCTGTCAAAAATGCAGTCAATGCCGCAGATCATAATACCACTGATCTTTATGCGATTTTCTGGCATTGCTGAATGCCACATTGCAATCGCAGCAGCAGAGAGACTATACGTTTTAAAAAGAAAAGCGACTGTCAGGTTATCCGCTGCTGGATCACCAGCTATCTAAGGAGGAATATCGCCGTGAAAATTTGTCCAGCAGAGTTCGTGTATTCTCACACCTGCATCTGAAAGGTACATTCTAAACATGATGCAGACCAAGGGGAATGATAGCGCGCTCAACAAATCCATATATACCAACGGCAATACTCGGATTTTGATATGCTGCCCATTCTGAAAAATCTGTATTTTCCTTCCAATCAGAGGCCCAATAAAAGCCAACAATACCCCGAGAAGAATAGCAAAAAATCCAGAAATAATAGGCAAAAAACCCTTATCTGAAAAACCAAGATATTCAGGTAATTTAATACGATAAAAATGATTAAACATATAGGCGGCAAGCCCAACTGCAATAATATCCTCCAAGACACCAGTGTTATTTAAATGATGCTAGTATATCTGATGAGATAAAATATTTAATAACAGAGATTCGAACACAGCGATTTTTTACTCCATAATCGAGTAAGCAATAACAGAAGTTAATGCCGCAATACCATTGTTATTAGTAAACCCTACTGCGATCCTAAAGGCGAAAATTAATGGTATATTAGCAAAAATAGCACCGCCAGTTTCTGGCATAACATTAGAAGCTACATCATGTAGCAAGCTGAAATAAATCGAGCCTAAACCTAGTAAAACACTTGTTTAAACATAATTTAAAGGCCCATGGTAATAAAAAATAAAATCAATTTTTATATATAAAAAATCTTTTTTAATTATTTTCAAATGAATCAAAATAATATTTGAATATGTGATATAAATCATATTTATTTCATCAATAAAACATATCATATTAAAATAACTTAATTAAATATGTTATTTTTATATTAAATTAATTAAAAATTGATAATATTATTTTATTGCAGCTTATACTAAAATATTTACATTATATTTAAAAACGTTGATTCTCTTAAATGAAATAATTTAATAAAATTACTTGTTGTCGTATCAGCTAATGTTTCTAAATTTACATTTTTTAATGCTGCAATATACTCAGCAATTTCTCTCACATAAGCGGGCTGATTTTCTTTTCCGCGATAAGGCTCAGGGGATAAATAAGGTGAATCAGTTTCAATTAAAATTTTATCTAAAGGAATATAACGAACAACATCACGTAATAATGACGCATTGCGAAATGTCACAATACCTGAGAAAGAAATGTAAAATCCTAAATCTAATAGTTTCTGCGCAGCCATTTTATCTTCAGTAAAGCAATGCAAAACGCCACCACAATCCCGTGCGTTTTCTTCTATTAAGATGTTTATAGTATCTTTAAAAGCATCACGGGTGTGAACAATGACAGGCTTGTTTAATTGACGCCCAACTATAATGTGCTCTCGAAATACTTTTTTCTGTAGCGCGATTTGATCTGATGAATAATGATAATCTAAACCTGTCTCCCCAAGTGCTATCACTTTTTTTAATTGACATAATTGTTTCAATTTTTTCATATCATAACGTTGATCAAGATGCAGAGGATGTACTCCACAAGAGAATGCGACATCATTTCGTTCGCCGATCATAGAAAAAAAATTCTTAAAACCCTCCAAAGTGGTCGCTACACAGAGCACAAATTTGACGTTACGTCCTCTTGCTTTTAGTAGTACGTCAGCAACGCTTTGATGTAATGTGTTATAATCTAAACTATCCAAATGGCAGTGTGAGTCTACTAATAACATGATATGAATCCTAGATATTGACTGGTAGATCAGAGCTCATTCAAGGCATTTTCAAAATTTAAAAGTTGCTCTGTAAGCAATAATTCTTTATTTATCCCCACTATCGATAATAGTTGGTGACGGCAATAAATCGATTGGCGGAGTATTTTAAATAATCCGCTAATAGAAAATAAAGTTGCTAACTTTTTAACTAAAGATTGTTGATCTTCATTAATCATAAAGAGCATTATTCCGTAGTGATATTTTAAAGCATCCAACAATAATGAAATCAACCAATGAAGAGTATCTCTAATATTCTCATGGTTTAGTTGAGGTAACAATGCCAAAAAATTTTGGTGAGACAAGACATCACTTAATGCGAGACAAAAAAAAACTCTTTCATTCCAACGATCTTTTTGCAGAAGAGATAAAGCGGATAATGGAGCACCAGAACTTAATTTCAATGCTGTTGATATAAGGATTGGATCTGCGCCTGTTTTTTCTGCTAACCATGTTAGCGTTAAATTTGTTGGTGGATTAAACAAACGCCAAAAAAAACAACGGCTTTTTAACGTTGGCATTAAAACCGAAGGGGTATGACAACCTAAAAGGAAATAGGTATTTTTTGGAGGTTCTTCTAATGTTTTTAATAACGCGTTCACTGCAGCAACAGTGAGATCGTGGACATTAGGGATAGAAATGACCCTCGCTCCTCCCTGTTGTGGATGGTGTGATAGTTTTTCGATCACCTCTCTGATGGAATCAATACCTAAATTTTTTTGGTTTGCTTTTATTTTAAATACGTGACAGTCTGGATGATGTCCGGCCAACATTAAATGACAGCTATGGCACTGACCGCAACTTTTTTTGCCTTGTCTTTTCTGGCAAAGCAACCAACGGCTTAAACCGTAAATAAGAGCGTTTTTACCATTTCCTTGTAATGCATGAATCATTAATGCATGATGCCCACGTCCTAAAATATGCTGCTCTACTAATTGATGATAATGAGCATTGAGCCACGGATACCAATTCATTCAATTATTTTTCTAATAAAGATAGCAAAGCATTTTGAATATCCGCTGTGACTTTTTTTATGGGTTTTGAAGCATCTATCATTTTAATACGATGATCATCGTATATCAGTTCGAGATAACGTGCCCGAATTTGTTCGAAAAAAACCAACGATTGCTGTTCAATACGATCAAGATGGCCTCTTTTACGAGCGCGTTTTAACCCTAATTCAGGAGGTAAATCTAAGTATAAGGTTAAGTCAGGGCGAAAAGAAGAGCCTAAAGTAAAATTAGCTAAAGATTTAATAAATTCAGATTTTATCCCTCGTCCGCCTCCTTGATACGCTTGAGATGAAAGATCATGACGGTCGCCTATTACCCAAGTTCCAGAAGATAAAGCTGGTTTGATGATATTTTCTAGCGATTGCACTCGAGCAGCATAAAAAAGCAATAATTCTGCTTTATCGCTTAAAATCTCTTTATTTTGGCTATTTTTTTTAATTAAATGACGTATTTCTTCACTTAATACGGTCCCGCCTGGCTCACGAGTACAGATCACATCCTGAATTTTAAAATGCCTTAAGAACTGTTTGACAGTATTGACGGCAGTGCTTTTTCCTGCCCCCTCTATACCTTCAATAACAATAAATTTACCTTTCATTTTTTTTTAATACCTCGCGATAAGCTCGTACAGCTCGATTATGACCTATCAAATTCGTGCTAAATGTATGCCCGCCTTCACCATTTGCTACAAAATAGAGATAATATGTTTCTTCAGGATGAGCCGCCGCGTTAAGTGATGATAAACCTGGCATGGTAATCGGAGCAGGGGGCAAGCCAGGTATAATATAAGTGTTATAAGAGGTTACTGTCAGCAAGTCTTTATGCGTAATGGCCTCTGTATAATTTTTACCTAAACCATACAGCACTGTAGGATCTGATTGTAAAGGCATCCCTAACATTAGGCGATTAATAAATACTGATGCAATTATTTTTCTCTCTGCATTAATAGAGGTTTCTTTTTCAATGATCGAAGCCATAATCACTAACTCATCGGGGCTTTTATAAGGAAGTGATTGATTTCTTTTCTCCCAAATTTGATTTACTGTTTCGTTCATTTTTTGATGGGCGCGTTTGAGTATCAATAAATCTGAGTTTCCGAAGGAATAAAAGTAAGTATCTGGATAAAAAGCGCCTTCTATATGTCTTTCACTTTGTAACTTAAATAGCTGAGCAACCTCTGCATTCGTTTTATTTTGCAATAAGTGTTTGATGTTGTCTTTTTTATCCATCTCATTCTTCCAAAGATGCCAATGAGTTCCTTCGATAAAACGAATAGCAAATTGTGCTTCTTTACCACTGGCAAATAATTCCAGCATCTCTTTGACGCTCATGCCAGAAAGCAGGTAATAAGTGCCTGCTTTAAATTCAGCTAATTGAGGCTCAACAATCAGTAAAAAACGCAATAACCAAGTTTTAACTAAAAGATGATTTTTTAATAAGATGGTTTCTAATGCTATTCTTCCCGTTCCTGAAGGAACCGTTAAGATAGTATCTTTTGTGATAGGTAATGGTGAATGAGAAAAATGTTGAATTTCATAGTAGACATACAGGCTTATTAATAAACAGATTAATATAAAAAATGTACATGCTCTAAAATAGATTGTTTTCATTTACATTCATTAAGCTTTTTAAAATTTTTGGCAGAGTAAACATATATTCTATAAGAACGCAGCCAATATGGCATATTATTGATTAGAGTTTTTTCAAAACTGTATCGAGATTCAAGTGAAATCGAACGGAGCAATCGAACGGAGCATCCCTGATCTTACACAGTCTCAGCAAGATAAGTATTTAGAACGAGTTTTGACTATAAAATCATATTTTTTTAAACACTACAGAGCCATTTGTACCACCAAAACCAAAGGAATTACAAAGAGTATATTCCATATTTTTTAATGAACGAGTTTTATTGGGAACAAAATCCAAGTCAAAGCCTTCATCTGGATTATCTAAATTAATAGTAGGGGGGACGACCTGATCATGTAAGGCTAGAATTGAAAAAATAGATTCTATTGCACCGGCCGCACCTAATAAATGGCCCGTCATAGATTTGGTCGAACTTATCATCACGTTTTGTGCATCTTCAGAAAAAACGGTTTTGATAGCTTCAACTTCTGCCTTGTCTCCTGCAATAGTAGAGGTGGCATGCGCATTAATATAGTTAATTTTTGAAGCCGACACGCCCGCATCCTTTAATGCATTTTTCATCGCCAATGCTGCTCCATAACCATTTTCTAGTGGATTAGTAATATGATGAGCATCACTGCTCATACCAAAACCGACCAGTTCGGCGTAAATTTTAGCATTACGTTTTTTAGCATGTTCGTATTCTTCTAAAACAAGAACGCCGGCGCCATCACCCAAAACAAAACCATCACGATCTTTATCCCAAGGACGACTTGCTGCCTGAGGATCATGGTTTCGTTTTGATAAAGCTCGAGCAGCAGCAAAACCCGCTACGCCCAATGGCGTAGTGCTTTTTTCCGCGCCTCCTGCCAACATAACATCAGCATCACCATAAACAATGATTCTAGCGGCATGCCCAATATTATGAACACCAGATGTACAGGCTGTAGAAATTGCAATGTTAGGTCCTTGTAGGCCATAAATAATACTAAGATGACCGGATATCATATTTATAATAGTAGCAGGCACAAAAAACGGGCTTATCTTTTTGGTCTCTTTATCAACTAAAAGAGAATAATTATCTTCAATCAGGCCTAATCCACCAATACCAGATCCGATGGCCGCGCCGATACGGGATTGCTTTTCTTCAGTGACGTCAAGCCCGGAATCAAGCATTGCTTGAACGCCAGCAGCGACACCATATTGTATAAAAAGATCCATTCTTCGAATATTTTTCAGTGGAATGTAATTCTTAGCCTCGAAATTTTTAACTAAACCAGCAAAACGCGTTTCATAAAAGCTGGTATCAAAATGATTTATTAAAAAGATACCACTCTGACCTAAAAGGACTGCTTCCCATGTAGATTTTACTGTATTACCGACAGGAGACAACATACCAAGTCCAGTGATTACCACTCGGCGTTTAGTCAAATTTTTCTCCTAATATAGAAACGATAACGATGGTGAAAATAAGGCGATCCTCGATCGCCTTATTTTATTTATTTTTTGCATGTTGATGATATATAAGCAATAGTTGCTTGAACAGTCGTAATTTTTTCTGCATCTTCGTCCGGAATTTCAGTATCAAATTCTTCTTCTAATGCCATAAGCAGTTCCACAGTGTCAAGAGAATCAGCACCAAGATCGTCTACAAAAGAAGCACTATTAGTAACCTCTTCTCTTTTGACGCCTAGTTGATCAGCGATGATTTTTTTTACACGTTCTTCAATATCATTAGTGCTCATATTGTTAAATTTCCTATCAAAATTCGCTTACGCGAGAGTATCGGTAGTTTTGAAATTGCTTTAAAAACGAGGATTTTCCTGTTTGGATTAAACGTTTACTCGCTTCAGTGGGTATGCTGCTTCATCAAATAGCCTAACTGCAGCGCTCCTCCAGCAGCGCCATACAGCATTATCGTCATTGAAATCACGGAGAAAGTGCTACTGGCGCGTCATTTTAACAAAGATATTCTGCAAAATCACGTCTTATATCCCTCATACTCAAGGAAGAATTTCTGTTAAAACAAACAAAACTGATTTTATAAAATCAGTATTTTATTTAATTTTATAGTGGTGGGCACACAGAACAAGAAAATACTTTTTCTTTTATTAAATCATATACATGCCTCCATTAATATGTAAGGTTTCACCGGTAATATAACTGCTTTGATCAGAGGCTAAAAAAGCCACTGCATTCGCAATGTCTTTAACATCACCCAATCGATTCATTGGAATTTTTTTTAAAATTTCATTGCGCCGAGTTTCTGTTAAAGCCTGTCGAGACATATCTGTTTCAATAAATCCAGGTGCGACCACATTAACCGTGATGCCTCTTTGAGCAACTTCTTGAGCAAGAGATTTACTAAAACCAATTAGACCGGCTTTAGTAGCAGCGTAATTAGTTTGCCCTACATTTCCCGCACTGCCTACTACGGATCCTATATTGATAATACGACCAAAGCGCTTTTTCATCATTGGGCGTAAAGCGGCTCTTGAAAGATAAAATATAGATGTTAAATTTGTACACAAAACCTCATTCCAACTGTTTGTTTTCATACGCATCAGCAAACCATCACGTGTAATAGCTGCATTATTGACTAAGATATCAGGGCCACAAAATTCCTCTTCGATACTCTTTATTAAAGTTTCAATCGATTCCTTGTCAATCACGTTTAAGGTGACACCTTTACTATAGTCACCCAAATCATCTCTGATTTTTTTTGCACCCTCTTCAGTGGTCGCCGTACCTATTACAAAAGCACCCTCTTCTGTTAATGATTGGGCTACAGCGCGACCAATCCCACGAGTTGCGCCAGTAATCAATGCAATTTTTCCTTTAAATCTCATATATATCCTCTTTTAAAATCTTGTTTACATATTTTCCTGACACATAATTAAGAGCATCAGCCAATGAATGAGCATCATTGACTGAAAAAGCAGGTGCTTTATTCACAATGCGTTTGTTCAGACCGGATAAAATGTTTCCCGCCCCCATCTCTAAAAAAGATCCCACACCTTTTTTAATCATAAATTGGATACTTTTAACCCAAGGTATTGGAGAATATAATTGACGTACTAATGCCGCTCGGATCTGTTCAGGTGAATTTTCTACTTTGACATCTGCATTGTTGAGCACCGGAAATTTTGACGTTTTAAACACCATTTTATTCAGCTCAACCAACAACTTATCCGCCGCTGGCTTCATCAAGGCGCAATGAGAAGGCACACTCACCGATAAGGGGAAGACCTTTTTTGCTCCTGCTGCGATACAGGCAATATTAGCTCGCTCTACTGCTTCTTTATGACCAGAGATCACGACTTGCCCTTGAGAATTAAAATTCGCGGGTGAAACAACCTGATTTTGTGCTGTTTGTTTACAAATTTTTACTATAGTTTCATCATCGAGTCCAATGATAGCAGACATGGATCCCTCGCCTGCAGCGGCTTGCATTAATTTTCCTCTTAATTCAACCAGCTTTACTGTTTCTGTCAAATTTAAGACACCGGCACACACTAAGGCGGAATATTCTCCTAAACTATGGCCTGCTACTATAAATGGAGCGGGGCCGCCTTCTGCTTGCCAAACCTCCCAGATTGCCATAGAAGCCGTGAGTAAAGCGGGTTGTGTTTTCCAGGTTTTATTTAATTCTGATACGGGCCCCTTTTGTGTGAGCGCCCAAAGATCGTAACCAAGAGCATCACTGGCTTGAGAAAAAGTTTTTATTATCACAGGAAATTTTTTCGCCATACTCGACAGCATCCCCAATGATTGAGAACCCTGACCTGGAAAAAGGATTGCAAATGTTATCATGACTTTTTTCCTTTAAAAGCTAAAAACGAACTAACGCAGATCCCCAGACAAAGCCACCCCCAAAGGCTTCTAAAAGAAGTAGTTGCCCTCGTTGGATACGGCCATCTCGTACCGCTTCATCTAATGCCGATGGCACTGATGCAGCAGAAGTATTACCGTGCCGATCTAAAGTAATCACCACTTTTTCCATACCTATATTCAACTTTTTAGCTGTGGCGTTAATAATACGGATATTAGCTTGATGGGGTATCAACCAATCTAGTTCTGAAGCATCCAATTTATTGGATTTTAAGGCTTCATGAACAACGCTTGCTAATTCAAGGACGGCCACTTTAAATACTTCATTTCCAGCCATTCTGATAAAAGGCGGATTTTTTTCTCTGGGATAGAATAGGGTGAGTAGTTTTCCATAGTGCCCATTTGCATGTAAATGAGTTGAAATAATACCCGGTTGATCTGAGGCACCTAAAACGACTGCCCCTGCCGCATCCCCAAATAAAATAACAGTACTGCGATCCTTAAGATCAAGAGATTGTGTCAGCAAATCAGAACCGATCACTAATGCATAGGATATTGCGCCAGTTTTAATATATTGATCAGCAACACTGAGAGCGTAAATAAAACCCGCACAGGCGGCGGCCAAGTCAAAAGAAACGCTGTCTTTAATACCTAACATCTCTTGTATTTGACAGGCTGAACTTGGAAAAGCATGACTTGAAGAAGTGGTAGCCACAATAATTAAACCAATGTCATTTTGGTCAATTTGAGCCATTTTCAAAGCTTCTGTTGCAGCATAAAACCCCATGCTGGCGACTGTTTCAGAAGAAGCGGCGATCCGTCTTTCTCGCATGCCTGTTCTAGTGAAAATCCATTCATCTGAAGTGTCTATCATTTTTTCTAAATCTGAATTGGTACGCACTGTTTCAGGTAGATAACTCCCTGTACCGAGTATGTTAGTCTGCATAATTACCTTCGATAAGACACTTTACTCTTTAGCATTAGCACTTTTTTCATTAGACTTTGTTTAAAATTATCGTGAGTCCTCACCCTACGTTTGTGCGCTAACCGTTTTGTATCAATCATTAAATAATTTTCTCGCTTCCCGTGATTTAAAAAAAACTCAAGAAAAAACCGCGCATACGCGGCTTTAACAAGGGGTTTTAAAATTGACGGATAAGCTGAGATCAGCGGTTGATCACTTTACGTCCACGATAATAACCATCGTTAGTGATGTGATGGCGTAAATGAGTTTCACCGGAGGTTTTATCTGCAGATAATAAAGCAGTTGTCAATGCATCATGTGAGCGACGCATACCTCGCTTGGAGCGAGTGGGTTTATTTTTTTGTACGGCCATAAATTGGATTCCTTAATTACTTTTTTTTAAACGGGATAACACTGAAAATGGATGAGATTTTTTTGCCTGCTCTTGTATAATACTCTCTCTCATTTTTGAGAAAAATAAATGACAATCGTTATCTTCATGAACCGGAAAAGCAGGAATTGAAAGAATTAATTCATCTTCAATCATAGAGACCAAATTTAATTCACCTTCTTCGTTCATTTCTATATAGTCATACAATCCTCTGTAGGTTTCACTCAGATCGTCATAAGTACCACTGGTGACAGGGATAAAACAATATTCTGTCTTCAGATGATACAAAAAGGTGCTGCAGCAGCGCTGGCAGGTTAATTTCAAATCGACATGCGCATGACCTTTTATAAAAACTCGCTGTTTTTCATCAATTTCAAATAAGAGAAAAACATTAATATCGCTCTCTATAGAGTCTACAGATTCTGCAATTCGCACAAATTGATCAGATGCACAAAAACCCATGTACTCTAGCCCTTTATTAGCAGCAAAAATCGGATCAATGGTTAATGGTAATTTTATTTTTCGCATAAAGCCCGCATATTAGCTTTGTCATCAAAAAGAGTCAAAAAAGAAAAAAGTCTTCCTTAAAGAAGAGGTTATTTTTGATGACGTAAAAATTGGAGGCAATACCGTAATGAATTGTCTAAAGGTGCTTTTATTTGTATAGTTTCTCCAGAATAGGGATGTATAAATTCGATGGATAATGCATGTAAAAATAAGCGATTTAAATGACATCCCTTTAATTTTTTCTCAAATTCAGGATCGCCATAACGATTATCAAAAACAATCGGATGCCCCGCATGTAATGCATGGACACGAATTTGATGGGTTCTTCCTGTTAATGGCCTTACTTTCATTAAAGTCGTATTGGTAAAACGTTCTTCAATTTCAAAATGGGTGTGTGATTCTTTGCCTTGATGGCTCACTTTCACGATTCTCGCACCGTTTTGCAAAATATTTTTTTGTAGCGGAGCTTGTATTAGTTTGCAGGATAAAGGCCAGTCACCAGAAACCAAAGCCAAGTATTCTTTTTTCATTGTTTTAAGAGACAATTGTTCATTTAGAGAACGTAATGCAAATGGTTTTTTAGCAACCATTAAGATCCCTGAAGTCTCGCGATCCAATCGATGCACTAAATGTAAAAAACGTTGGTCTGGACGTAGCGCACGAAGTGCTTCTATCACACCAAAGCTCAGACCGCTTCCGCCATGAACAGCAGTACCGGAAGGCTTATTTAAAATCAATATATCAGGATCTTCAAATAAAATAGACTGAGCTAAAGCAACAACTGTCTTGCATTGTATTGAAATTAGCTTCTTTTGAATGATTGCGGTTTTGATAGGGGGAATTCGGAGCATATCGCCGGTAAGAAGCTTATAGCAAGGCTTGATGCGTTTTTTGTTCACTCGTACTTCACCTTTTCTTAAAATACGGTAAAGCATACTTTTCGGAACTCCTTTTAAAAATCGAATTAAAAAGTTGTCAATTCTCTGACCTGCATTATCGTCAGAAATAGTAATGGATTGCACTGATGATGAAAATTCCAAAAGGGGTCTCTCTTAATGTTAATAATATTCTTAATATTAACATCATCCCTTAAGAGATATTAGAGTTATCGTACAACAAAAATGTCCACATAAAGAGTGGCTCAGCCCATAGTGGGTTGAAGACGGGTTATTGAGAGCAAGAGTATCTTATAAGGCTAGTATTCAAAAAAGAGGAGAAAGGATACAATACGTCTTAATGTTGAAATGACTCATCTTGAGCTTTGCCAAAAGCTTTGAAGGGATCAATGTAAAAAGATAAGGTGTTTTTAGATAACGATTTGAAAAACAGTATTTTGGAAACTGTTTTGTAATATCTAGCATAAATGGAGTAACAAACGCTGCAATGGCATAAGACGTTTGTTTCTATAAAAATAGATCTACACTACTAATCAAAAAATAATGAGTAAATGTCAAATGAAAAGAATGTTAATTAATGCCACTCAGCATGAGGAATTGAGAGTTGCACTCGTAGATGGACAAAAATTGTATGATTTAGATATTGAAAACTTGGGTTATGAACAAAAAAAGGCCAATATTTACAAAGGTAAAATTACTCGAATTGAGCCTAGCCTAGAAGCCGCTTTTGTTGATTATGGTTCTGCAAGACAAGGTTTCCTTCCATTAAAAGAAATTTCACCTGAATATTTTTTACCGAGTTATTTCAATCATAGCACTCGCCCTAATATAAAGGATATGTTATCTGAATCTCAAGAAGTGATTGTTCAAATAGATAAAGAAGAGCGCGGCACAAAAGGAGCGGCATTAACGACTTTTATTAGCCTAGCGGGAAGTTATCTGGTCTTGATGCCGAATAATCCTGGAGCCGGAGGGATTTCTCGACGTATTGCAGGTGATGATCGAGCGGAGTTAAAAAAGGCAATAGCCTCTTTAGAACTACCAGAAAGTATGGGTTTAATCGTCCGTACTGCGGGTTTAGGTAAATCCTCTGAAGCATTACAATGGGATTTGTCATTACGACTTAAACATTGGGATGCAATAAAAAAAATAGCAGAAAATCGCCATGCCCCTTTTTTGATTCATCAGGAAAGTAACGTGGTTGTGCGTGCTTTTCGTGATTATTTACGCCCTGATATCAGTGAAATTTTGATTGATAACCCCAAAGTACTTGAACTCGCAAAAGATCACATCACAGCGCTTGGACGGCCTGATTTCAGTAATAAAATCAAACTGTATACAGGTGAAGTCTCGCTATTTAGCCATTATCAAATTGAATCACAAATTGAATCTGCTTTTAAACGAGAAGTACGTTTGCTATCTGGCGGCTCTATCGTGATCGATACCAGTGAAGCTCTGATTGCAATTGATATCAATTCGGCCCGGGCGACCAGCGGTGGGGACATCGAAGAAACCGCGTTGAACACAAATTTAGAGGCCGCTGATGAAATAGCGCGCCAACTTCGTTTAAGGGATTTAGGTGGGCTGATTGTCATCGACTTTATCGATATGGGCCCTATTCGACATCAACGTGAGGTAGAAAATCGCTTACGTGAAGCCTTGCGTCAAGATAGAGCCCGTATTCAGATTAGCCGTATATCTCGATTTGGTTTACTTGAAATGTCTCGTCAGCGGCTGAGTCCCTCTTTAGGCGAATCGAGTCATCATGTCTGCCCACGTTGTAGTGGTACAGGTACTGTCCGAGATAATGAATCTTTAGCACTGTCAATTTTAAGGCTCATTGAAGAAGAAGCACTCAAAGAAAATACGTATGAAGTACATGCGATTGTTCCAGTAGAAGTGGCTTCATATCTGCTGAACGAAAAACGAGATGCTGTGAATGCAATTGAAAAACGCCAAGAGGGTGTCCGTGCTGTGATTGTGCCTAATGCTCAAATGCAAACTCCTCATTACACAGTATTGCGGGTTCGTAAAGGTGAGGAATCCCTGACCTTAAGTTATATGTTACCTCAACGTTATGCAACAGAAATGCCTCAAACGCAAGATGACCCATCAAATGGACGTAAGCACTGCGAAGAGCCGGCGCTTTCTAGCTTATCATTCTCAATTAAAAGTACTGATATATCGAATAAAAATAGCGCTCATGGGCTCAGCAATGCACAGCCAGAAAGAAGTTTCTTGCAAACGTTAATAACTGTGATTCAATATTTGCTGGGATGGATTAAGAAAAAAGAAACTCACAGTCTTGAATCTAAAAATACAGCAGCTCAATCTCGAGAGAACACCTATATACATCGGAAAACTGATACACGTAAGGAACGATCTCCACGAGGAACTCGTGAAGATCTCGGGCGCAATAAGCTTTCTGGTTCGCAAACCTCGACTAGAGACAAAATTAAAAATAAAAATAATAGAATGCAATTAGAAGAAAATGAGAATGTACAAGCGAATACAGCCCAAGCTGATGAACGGCCAGCACGTCGTCGTCAACAGGATAGACGTAAGAATACGCCTCATCCTCAAATAATAGAACAAGAAGCAAAAATAATAGAGCAAGAAGCGAAAAGTCTGATCGAGCCTCTTTTAACTCAAAAGGAAGAAGTGCCACATAAAGAAATACCGAAAAAAATTCCGCCACGTCGTTCGAAACGCGAATTAACTCAAAAAATACGTTTAAACCAGACATCTCATCTGACAAACGCGGTCGATATCACCATTCGAGATCAAACGCTATATGAAATACCTGTGATCATTGAAGAAAAGGAAAATGCACCGTCGATACTAAAAGAAGCCACTGATGAGACCATGGCAGAAGAAGTAGAAAAACACATGGCCCCTACCTCGGTCAATGAAAATAGTACATTCCCCAGACGCTCACGCCGTTCACCTCGTCATCTTCGTGTCAGTGCTCAAAAGCGCCGGCGCTATCGTGATGATCCTGATACTCTTCAATGTATAATGCCTTTAAAAAGTGCAGTGGACTCACCAGAATTCGCTTTTGGTAAAATTTGTCTGCGTACCTTTGCTGAGCAGATGATAAACCGAGATATTCTTTTTAATGATGATGTTCATCTAAAGGAACAAAAACAAAAGAGCCAGGAAGACAAACAGGAAAAATCAGCATCTATTGCATATGTAAAAAATTCGAAAATTGAGCAAATTACAGACACAGAATCTGAAAAAAAACAGGTTTTCGCTCCTGTAACAAAAGTCTTTGCAATCGATAAAGCATTGTCTTTTCCGATAAATTGGAGGCGGCAGCCTTCTTCTATTTCTGAAGACAGTACACTGGCAGGAACACAGAATGCCATTCATCATGCTATTGTTCCTGCCAGTAGAACAGAAGAAGTCAAGTAGAAAGGATACTTGACCTGCTTCACATTTGAAAATTGAGATAACTATAGTGTCGCAAATACTTAAAATTCGTCGCCCAGATGATTGGCATGTTCACTTGAGGGATGATGACATGCTTCAAGCAGTCCTTCCTCATACCAGTGCGATCTTTCGTCGTGCAATCATCATGCCAAATTTAATATCCCCCATTAAAACCGTGAAAGAAGCGGTTGAGTATAAAAACCGCATTCTAAATGCGTTGCCTTCTGGGCACTCTTTTCTCCCTTTGATGACTTGTTATCTGATGGATGACTTTCCTGTGAAAGAATTGACATCTGGTTTTGAACAAGGAATATTCATTGCAGCTAAATTATATCCTGCTCACGCTACGACAAATTCCTCAAAAGGGGTTTCTAACATTCCGGCCCTCTATCCCTTATTTGAACACATGCAAAAGCTAGGGATGCCATTGTTGGTGCATGGCGAAGTGACTTCTCAACAGGTAGACATTTTTGATCGAGAAGCTATTTTTATAGAACAGGTATTAGAGCCCCTTCGAAAACATTTTACAGCGCTTAAAATCGTTTTTGAGCATATAACAACAAAAGAAGCGGTGAATTATGTTAAGGAAGGGGGGCGCTTTTTAGGAGCAACCATCACGCCTCAGCATTTATTATTTCATCGTAATGATATGCTGGTAGACAAGATCCGCCCGCATTTATTTTGTTTGCCCATCTTAAAAAGAAGTGAGCACCAAAAAGCATTACGTGACGCAGTTTCTAGTGGACATCCTCGTTTTTTTCTTGGCACGGATTCGGCACCGCACACTCAAAAAAATAAAGAGTCCGCCTGTGGTTGCGCTGGTGTTTTTAATGCGGTTTCCGCTGTGCCTATTTATGCCTCTATTTTTGAAGAGATGAACGCATTAGAATATTTAGAAGCTTTTTGTTCTATTAATGGTGCTCATTTTTATGGATTATCAAAAAATCAAGATTTCATTGAATTAATCAAGGTTCCTTTTATTCAGCCAAAAGAAATTTTGATTGGAAAAGAGTCTCTCATTCCTTTTTTAGCGGGTGAGCAAATAAATTGGTCTATCAAAAAGTAAAACTCGCCGTATGAATAAATTAACTGCAAAACAACCGATCAAATTTGAGTACACAAAATGAATCATTTAACCCGATTACCTTTAGATTTTACAGAATCTGCGGCTCTTAAATTTAAAGAGTTGATTGCCAATGAACATAATTCCAATAAAAAGCTGCGGGTTTACGTTGAGGGGGGTGGCTGTAATGGTTTTAAATATATGTTTACTTTAGACGATAAAGTAAACGAAGGAGATCTGGCGATTAATAAACAGGGTTTTTCTCTTATCGTTGACCCCTTGAGTTTGGGGTACTTAATAGGGGGTATCGTAGATTATATTGAAAGCATAGAATATTCACGTTTTATTGTAAAAAATCTCAATGCTAAAACCACCTGTGGTTGTGGCTCTTCTTTTAGCGTTTAGTCCCGCATTTTTGATGCCATAAAGCTTTCCATCACTTTTAATGAGTCTCATGCTGATTATCCCAGATAAATTCAGATTTATCAGGTGCATTTTTTGAGTCAACTAATATTCGAGGGTGAGATTTTAATAAATTCATAATATCCTGGCATAAAGGATCAAGACCTATACTCTTTATGGCAGAAATGATGTAGTATTTTTCGTTCCATCCTAACGCTTTGACGATATTTTTAGCTGTTTCTTCTATTGCTTTTGAACATAAAACATCGGCTTTGTTAAACACAAGCCAACGGGGTTTCTCAGCAAGATTGCTATTATATTGCTCTAATTCGTTGACGATCATTTTTGCATTCTCAGCAGGATCTGCGCCATCAATAGGCGCGATATCCACTAAGTGTAATAATACTTGGCAGCGTTCTAGATGTTTTAGAAAATGGATCCCTAAACCGGCTCCTTGTGCAGCACCCTTGATGAGTCCTGGGATATCAGCAACTACAAAGCTTTCTGCTTGATCCACCCGAACAACCCCCAAACTCGGAATTAAGGTAGTAAAAGGATAATCTGCGACCTTAGGTTTTGCAGACGAGATAGATCGAACGAAAGTGGATTTCCCTGCATTTGGCAAACCTAACAAACCGACATCTGCCAGCAAAAGTAATTCTAAAGTGAGATCTCTTTTTTCACCGAGGCTGCCTAATGTTCTTTGACGCGGTGCTCTATTAATAGAAGACTTAAAGCGGGTATTTCCCAATCCGTGAAAACCTCCCTTTGCAACCATGACCCTTTGTTCTCGACGGACCATATCAGCCAAAATTTCACCAGTAGTACAATCCAGTATCCTCGTCCCCACGGGCACTTTAAGGGTAATGTCTTGACCTCTTTTGCCTGTACAATCATAACTTTTCCCGTTATGACCGCTTTCAGCACGAAATATTCGAATAAAACGATAATCAAGCAGAGTATTAATATTCTCATCCGTAATAAGATAAACATGCCCACCGTCGCCTCCATCACCACCATTAGGGCCACCATAAGGGATATACTTTTCTCTTCTAAAGCTGACACAACCATTACCACCATCCCCTGCTTCAACCTGAATACTGACTTCATCAACAAATTTCATCTTTTATTCCTTATATCGATATTTTTTTTGAAGACAATTCACTTTCAGCAAATAACGACGTGCCTCGCTGACTGGATGCCGAGTGCTCAGTATATAAAACACATCATCTGATTGCATTCGGTTAATGACCTCGATGGCTTTATTTTTATCTGTAGAAAATGCGCGCAATACACTACCTGCCCCCCCGTTATAACCCGAGATAATCGCATAACGACGAGAGATTGGGTTTTTAATTTCTCTTAAATAACTTTTTTTTAAAATAGACAAATAGGCTGTACCAATATCAATGTTATTTTTAGGATTAAACAAATAGCTTCGGCTTGGTTGTCCGCTTTTTCCTTTCATCTGGAAAACATCTTTCCCTGCGGTATATCTCATCACTTGCATTAAACCTAATGCATCACAAGAGCTTACAGCATAAGGATTAAAGCTTGATTCTGTCTGCATAATCGCCAAAATTAAGGAGGTTTCAATACCATATTTCGCCGACGCATGCTTGATGAAAGACCAATATTTTTTAGCTCTTTGATCAATATGATTTGGCACCATCTTTAACGTGATTGACCATATCCAGTCTATCCCAGAGCGTCTTTTCTGTATTTTTGTCTTTAACAGATAATCAGCAAAATGCCGTGCAGCCCATTGGGAACGAATGGGTTGATGATGGTTATCTAATACTTGGCCATATAAAAATGGATGTTGACTGATGGTGATGTCGTTGAGGTCTGAATACAGATCAACAGAAGTGGGATCATCTCCCATAAGTAAAGTTGCAATCATAGCGTTACCTAAATGACTTTTAGGATCTATGGTAGCTATGGTCTCAACTGTAATACTGCCCACTTTAAAATTAATATGACTGCGAGTTTGATATTGATCTGTATATTTGACGTAATCTTGAGGACCTGCCATTAATATTTCATTAAATCCCCAAATGTTTTCAATATTGTGTGCAAATTGCCCCATTAAAATATCAAAGCTATCTGTGTCTTTGATGTAATCTACATGATTATCTTGATTTTTTTTCTTTGCACAAGAAATCAATAGGAAGATCAGCAGAAATAAAATCGCTATTTTCTTCATGTTATGAACCAGATTTAAACAAAAAAAGTCTAGTCTTTAGGTGGAATGTATCCCGAGATATGTACATCCTGTCCTTCAAACAAAAATTTAATCATTTCACGCTCTAGTAATGCCCTATCTTCTTGATGAATCATGCTCAGCTTTTTTTCATTAATCAGCATAGTCTGTTTATTTAGCCAAAGTAACCAAGCTTCTTGAGATATGTCATCATAAATACGTCGACCTATATCCCCTGGATAAATTTGCAAATCTTGTCCAAGTGCCTTTTTTTTTAAAAAAGTACAAAAAATCGTTCTACTCATATCTGTTTTTCCTTTTTTTATTTTTATGCGAGCATTTTTATTGTTCATATTCAGTTGTAATAGCAAACGTTTCACCGGAGCCGCCAATCCTATTGATGGAGGTTCAGATAAGTGGTACCACAAACCTTTTTCCTTCTCCATACATCTGTTGTTTAAGCCTTTCGTTTTAAGTAAAAAAGGCAAAATATCTAAATGAAAATGTGTGAAAGTGTGACGAAAGCGCGCCAGAGTAGATAAATCTACTTCTTTTAGCCCACGAATATTCAACCACAGAGCAAGCTCTGAAGCTTTCTTAAACTCTGGGAAACAAAATAAACCACCCCATAAGCCGATAGGTGGGCGTTGTTCAAGCCAAATCTGTTCTCCATTTTGTATCAAAAGAAAATACGCGGTTTTTTCAGGGGGTATTTTTTTAGGTTTTGTAGTAGGATAATCAGCCCATCTGTGATTCGCAAAGGCCAAGCAACCAATCTGTAGCGGGCAAATCGTGCATTCAGGCGTAGAGTGAGTACATATCATCGCGCCAAGATCCATTATGGCTTGATTAAATGCCGCAGCATCAGAAAGCAACATCCTTTCTTCGCTGAGGTTCCATAATTTTTGCTCCACTTCTTTTTTATTTGGCCAACCCTCTATTGCATAACAGCGGGCCAATACTCTTTTTACATTTCCATCCAGAATAGGAAAAGATTCCCCCATCGACAACGACAAAATAGCACCGGCGGTCGATCGGCCAATCCCTGGTAATGCAACGATATCTGAAAAAGCCAAAGGAAATTGCCCTTGATATTGAGCAAAGATCGTTTGAGCGGCCTTATGCAAATTTCGCGCACGAGCATAATACCCAAGACCTGTCCATAGATGTAATACTTCATCTAAAGAGGCTTGAGCGAGGTCTTTGATATTTGGGAAGCGTGTCACAAAACGCTGAAAATAAGGGATCACGGTTGCGACCTTTGTTTGTTGCAACATGACTTCTGAAAGCCATACACGATAAGGGGTTTTATTTAATTGCCAGGGCAAAGTTTTCCGGCCATGTTGGTGATGCCAGTTAACTAACATTTCCGAAAATTTTTTTGCTTGCATCCTAAGTAGTATCCAACCAATAAACTCAATAAGTTCAAATCATACCGTTTTTTTCTGATATTGCAGCATAGAGTCTTGAAACTGTAAACTATCGCTTTTTTATTTCTCAAAGATAAAACACAATATGTTATCAATTTTAAAAGAAACAGAGGCGTTACGGCCCATCCGTAGTTTTGTACGTCGTCAGAGACGTTTAACAAAAGCGCAAAAATGGGCTTTAGATCAATACTGGCGACAAATGGGTGTGGACTACCAAAACAGCTTGCTTGACACGACTCAATTATTTAGGCGAAAAGCGCCACTTGTATTAGAAATCGGTTTTGGTATGGGAGATTCTCTGATCACTACAGCAATACTGAACCCAGAACAAGATTTTTTAGGGGTGGAAGTTCATATACCTGGCATAGGTACCTGTTTGAGATCAGCTCATGCCGCTCATGTGACGAATGTGAGAATTATTTGTCATGACGCTGTTGAGGTACTCAAACATATGATTGCAGATCATTCTCTAGAAAAAGTGCAATTATTCTTCCCTGATCCATGGCATAAAGCACGGCATCATAAAAGGCGTATTGTACAACGCCCTTTTTTAGAGTTGGTGAAAACTAAATTAAAAGTAGGGGGATGGTGTCATATGGCAACCGATTGGCAGCCTTATGCCGAACATATGCTCAAAGTTATTTCAATGATCGACGGTTATAAAAACCTTTCTGTTAGTGAGAACTATGTAGAACGACCTGAATCAAGACCTTTAACCAAATTTGAAACCAGAGGTAAAAAACTAGGTCATGGTGTTTGGGATTTGTTATTTGAAAAAATAACTAAAGCAAGCTTAAAAGAGGGGGGGTAAAAAATTTGGCTCCTCTGACTGGATTCGAACCAGTGACATACGGATTAACAGTCCGCCGTTCTACCAACTGAACTACAGAGGAATAGATTGAACGAGGTGCGCATGATATCCAGTTGCTTTTGTACTGTCAACGCTAAATTGTAGCAAGAAATTTAAATATAAATTGAGACTCAAGAGTTTAATGATGACAGATAAATTTTATTTTATCTTAATCTTGCCAGTTATTATCCAAGGCATAACGATAAAGCGCATTTTTTTTGACATGATGAATTTTAGAGGTTAAAGCAGCTGATTTTTTGATAGATAGCTCAGAATGTAATAAATGAAAAGTTTCTAATGCCGCATGAGGCAAAGAATTGTCGGATTTGATTCGATGGCCTTCCATGATAAGCACCATTTCCCCACGATGACGATTTTTATCGTCTTTTATCCAATTGAGTAATTTTTGAACAGGCGCCCCATAAATCGATTCCCAAGTTTTAGTGAGCTCCCGAGCAAGCACCACATAACGTTCTTCCCCAAATATTGAGGATATATCTTGTAAACTGTCGAGTACACGATGGGGTGATTCATAAAAAATCAGGGTTCTCTTTTCTTCAATTAATGCCTTGAGCGCGTTTTGACGCGATGGAGCTTTTGACGGTAAAAATCCTTCATAACAAAAACGATCTGAAGCAATTCCTGAAGCAGATAACGCCGCAATCGCAGCGCAAGCCCCAGGTAATGGCACAACACGAATGCCTTCCTTTCTGCAACTGCGAACTAAGTGATAACCCGGATCATTGATTAATGGCGTGCCCGCATCCGAAACCAGCGCAATACTCTGACCATTTTTTAATTTTTCAAGTAAGACACCTATTTTTCGATTTTCGTTATTGTCATGTAATGCAAATAGCCGAGTGGCCTTAATATTAAAATGCTGTAGTAAAAGACCTGTATGACGGGTGTCTTCTGCTGCAATCAGATCAACACGCTTTAGTACATCTAAAGCCCTATGTGTAATATCCCCTAAATTTCCGATGGGGGTGGCGATGACATAAAGCGTGGAAGCAAAAACGATTTGCTCATTATATTGATGCATTTTTTATCCAAAAAAATATATCGTAAAATAATTTTTATTATTAATAAATAAAATATTATTAATAATAAAAAAATTTTTTAAGATGATTCGATATCACATGTTTTTTGCCATAAAAAAAGCAAATTAATGAAAAAATCGAGCATGGTTTCAAAAATAAAAAACACCCTGAAATATATTTAGCTCAATTTCCAAAAGTCTCTAAGGAGATGCATGTTTTATAGAGCATATTTTAAATCGAAGCCGATGATTAAGGTCGTATACCCATTTTTTTTATTAGGAATTTCCCTGTTAGAGTCCTCTTTTTCGGGAGCCTCTGATCTATTACTCTATAAAAAAAACAGTGACAACAAAGTACAACTTGCAACACTTCAACAGGAAATTGCAAAAAAAGAAAAAACGGTTCTGGAGAAACAGAAAAAACAGCATCAATTATTGAGTCAATTTAAAAAAAAAGAAAAAGCGATTGAAAAACTGAAGCGAACATTAGCTCTTTCAAAAAACGCCGTAAATAAAATAAATGAAGAAATCGCTGAATTTTCAGAGTCTATTGATGCCTTAAAAAATACCCTAAACGCACAACAGTTGATGCTTGCTCAACAACTCGATTTTATTTTTAAGCAAGAAAAAACACACGGTGTACAATTTTTATTAAAAGGTGAAGAAAGCCACCTTTCTTGGCGGGTGCTTTCTTATATAGATTATTTGAATCAGGCTCGCGTTAACTCTGTTCAGGAGTTAAAAAATACTCAAATCAATTTAAGCGAAAAAAAAAGCATATTAATAAAGAAAAAAAATCAACAGAACACATTATTAGATCAGCAAAAAACACAACAGATACAATTTAAAAAAATACCGTGGGCACATGAAAAAATTTTATCATTATTAGAAGCCTCTATTAAAAAGGAAAAGAGCTCTCTTGACCATTTAAAATCATATGAAACACAATTAATAAATTCCATCCTCAAGGCACAACGAGCAGCTCACATGCGTTATGAATATGCAGACAAAAAAGGCAAGAAATCTCAACCTAATAATCGGAAGCATTTTTTCGTATCTCTCACCTTAGGAATAGGAGCACCCAAAGGGAAAATAAGCTGGCCAGTAAAAGGCACTCTGCTTCATCATTTTGGTGAATCACTACAGGGTGAACTACGTTGGAAAGGGATGGTCATTGACATAAATGAAGGTGAACCCATAAAAGCCATCGCTGATGGCTATGTTTTATTGGCTGATTGGCTACAGGGATATGGTCTAGTGGTAGTCATAGAGCATGGTAAAGGGGACATGAGTTTATATGGTTATAATAAAAAAATATTGGTTAAATTAAATACACAGGTAAAAGCAGGGCAACCCATCACGTTAGCTGGCAGCAGCCCTTTGGAAGGAAAACCTGCGCTTTATTTTGAAATACGTCGACAAGGTCAAGCTGTCAATCCACGGCTTTGGCTTAAAAAATAACAACGATTTATTATTCGTTTGATTATTTTATCGTCAATATTATTTGTTCACTTTTTTGATTACCTTATATTGTAATTTCAAATTATAATCATCAAGGATCTTAAATGATGTTTTTTAGCTCCACTTTCTTTGTTTTATTACTATTTGCAATACTGGGTCTAATCAGCAAAAACACGACGTTGAGCATCTCTGTAGTGTGCTTGTTTTTTCTGTCTTTTATTTATCCAAACTTGCTTTTTCCTTGGGTTGAAAAATATGCATTAAAAGCCGGGATCCTCATTTTAACTATCGCTGTGTTAGAGCCGATTGCCAGTGGAAAAATCAATGTGCGTGACATTTTTAATTCTTTCACTCACTGGCAATCCATCCTAGGCATTCTCATTGGTGTCTTCGTTTCTTGGTTAGGAGGACGAGGGGTTTCATTGATGAGTCATCAACCTTCAGTCGTAACAGGTTTGCTGGTGGGCACGATTTTAGGTGTGGCGTTTTTTAAAGGCGTGCCCGTGGGGCCTTTGATTGCAGCTGGGCTGCTTTCACTCGCACTTGGCAAGTTTTAATTTATTGAAAACGAAATGGGTCACGCATTAAACAAAAATAAGAACACAAGGTATCCGTCTTTTATTAATCATAAACGGCAATACGAGATAGTGCTTAGAAACCGCCAAAGCTTTTTACTAGTGGTTACAGGTCGATTAAATATGGGTGGGTGACACTCGTTTAAGCACAGATCCTCTGATTGGCGCTCAATGAGTGCAAAAGTTACTGGGCTAAGAACAATTATATGGCGTGTTTGAGATACCACAACAGGGTTAGATATCGATGCCTTGGCCGTGTTAGCAGGAGTTCTGAAAGCAACGAGTTGCTTGTTAATGTTGCTGCCACACTGGGATTCGTGGCACAATCTGCTAGATCGGGATAACCTTCGTTGGAGTGAATACAAACATTTTATTCCGACTCCTTATTGTATCTCTCATTTTCAAAAGATACTCTTATCTCCCCAAGAAGTTGCCTATTAGCGGCAAGGATCGTCACCTCATCTCCCACATAGGTATAAAACGGCTAAAATGGAGAGCGCCTATAGGGCATCCCACTTCAGAACAACAAACAATTTTGAATACATCGCTGAGCGTAAAAACGGGCACTTGGCTACTGACTGTAGCTCTAGGATGTGGGAAAGCCACTCTAGCGGGGATGTTTCTCTCACAATGTTTCGGTGTTTGTGGAGTAACAACACTGATAATCTGCGCTTCAAATTTTAAACAACCACTCTGGTAAAGAGATCATTTTTATAGCACCTGATACACTGTTGAATGACTGTCTTAAACATCAGGTAGACCACGTCAATTAGTTGGTGATTGTGATGAAGCAGCTTCTTTGCCTATTGCGCTCACATCAAAATTATTAGGCTATTTTCAGTTGATTTTTCTGAATACGACCATAGATGGCTATGAAGGCATAAGACATGCCTTTGTATTGAAATTATTTTCTCAGTTTCCAAAGGCACAATGGTTAACTTTAAACCAACCTATACGATGGGCAAAAAGTGATTCACGATAGCAGATGTGAACTGAAATAATGATTTTAAATAAAATCCCGAGTAAGCTCAAAAAGGGTCTACCCAAAAAAATCATCGCTTTTACGCAATCAGACGAGTTATCGCAACCTCGTTGTTTGCAAGCATTTTATAGGGTGCTCTCTGATGCCTATTATCGGACTTCAACAAAAGATTTACGTCGTCTTACAGATGCTCATGGGATGCATTTTTCGGCGATTTTATCCGGAGATTGTATTTTATCGGTTTTATAGTTAGTTGATGAAGAAGGTTTGGATGAGCGATTAGTGAGAAAGATTTGGGCTGGACATCGTCGTTCTCCCTGGAGTTTAGTTACCAAATCATTATTGACACACAGTGGGCAGTGGTAGGCACCTACATTATGCTCAAGACACATCAGTAGAATTACTATCATGGAAAATATCACCGACAAGGCATTTCTAAACAAATGATCTTATTGGAAATCACACGTGCAAAACAGGCAGGTTTGGATTTTATTTCTGTCAGTTTTGGTTATGAACGTAAATTAAGTGATTTTTGGAGGGCCTGTAGATTTACAGTGGTACGTATAGGATCTCACAATGACACCTGTACTGGTTGTTGCACGTTGATGGCCATATTCCAATTCAGCCCAGCAGGAAAGCTGCTTTATCAAGCTGCACAAAAACAAATGATTCGAGATGCCACTGATTAAAAGCAAACTTTCTATTTTTTTAGAAACGACAGAGGAGTCACAAGAACTAAATCAAGAAGATTGACGTGAGCTTGCAGGTTTTGTTTTTGCAAACCGCCCATTATCTGCAAGTTTAGAGTCATTATAACGTTTATTAAAACAACGATGCATCAAAAACGCTTGTTCCATTATTCATTTACATAAGTACTTAAAAAAACATATATCACAAAGTCACTCTATTAGATCCCTTGATTTCACTGGCCAAAAGTACTTATTGTCTATTTGCGAAATAAAGTCAATCACGCTGTATCTTGTTTAGATAAAGAGTAATTGACCGTCTCGGTGGAAAGCAAATAATTAATGTGGTTGATTATTTTCAAATTTTCTGTCTTGAACGGCCAATTCTCTTTACTAGATATAATACCGATGAGATACAAACAGACAATAGCTAAAAAAATCTCTTGATTACATCAAGAATTTATGTAGGGAAGTCAGAGATTGTCAAGGCGTAAACTTATCTAGCAGCAATCAGCGTCAGTGCTTTTTCAATACGAGCTAATGTTCTGGCTTGACCAATGGCGTGGATAGTCATATGTAAAGCAGGAGATTGAGCTTGGCCTGTAGCCGCAACCCGTAATGGCATCCCTATTTTTTCCATCCCTATTTCAAGTTCTTTTGCAGTACTTTCAATTGCATTGTGGATCTCTTCTTTTTCCCATTCAGAAAGAGTAGCTAATTTGATGCTCACCTGTGACAAAGGCTCATATGCCTGTGCTCGTAGGTATTTTTTCGCTGCATTTTCATTAAATTGATCGAACTCCTCATAAAAATAACGGCAAGATTCAGCCATTTCCTTCAAAGTTTTACAGCGATCGCCTAGTAATTTAACTATTGTGACCAATTCAGGGCCTTGAGCAGTATTGAATCCTGCTTTTTCAATATGCCACGCAAGATGTACCGCTACCTCTTCTATTGGCAAATGATTAATATAATATTGGTTTAACCAAAGTAATTTTGCTGTATTAAAACTGGCCGCGGATTTACTAACCGCCTCCAATGTAAAAAGCGTTTTCATCTCATCGACAGAAAAAATTTCTTGGTCACCATACGACCAGCCTAAACGAACCAAATAATTGAGTAGTGCTTGAGGTAGATAACCTTGATCACGATATTCCATGACACTAACAGCATTAAAACGTTTTGATAATTTTTGACCATTTTCTCCGAGAATCATAGAAACATGAGCATATTCTGGAATAGGTGCCTTCAACGCTTTTAAAATATTGATTTGCCTAGGCGTGTTATTAATATGATCTTCACCTCGAATCACATGAGTAATACCCATATCCCAGTCATCAATCACAACACAAAAGTTATATGTGGGTAAACTATCGCTACGACGAATAATAAGATCGTCCAATTCCTTATTGCTAAATTTAATTTCTCCGCGGATCTTATCTTTAAAAATAACAAAACCTTCTTCTGGATTACAAAAACGAATAACCGAAAGTGTTTTATCAGAGGGTGGATTTTGATAATGTCTACATCTCCTATCGTAACGAGGTTTTAAACCTTCCATCATCTGTTTTGTACGTAATTTTTCTAAACGTTCTTTACTACAATAACATTTGTACGCTGTTTTATTATTCAGCATGGATTCAATGACGCTATTGTAGCGATCCATTCGTTTCGTTTGGAAGTAGGGTCCTTCATCCCAGCTTATATTTAACCAATTCATGCCGTCCATAATCGCATCGATAGCTTCTTGAGTAGAACGTTCAAGATCAGTATCTTCAATACGAAGTACAAATTCACCATCCATATGATGCGCAAATAACCAAGAATAAAGCGCTGTGCGTACTCCACCTATATGAAGATCTCCTGTAGGGCTGGGAGCAAATCGGGTTTTTATTTTCATTAAGATTGATGCCTGTATTTCTTTATTTGAGCCGAATAGAAGAGATTTTGCTTGCTTTTAATAAAGTGATTCAAATGGATTCACTGATCCATGGCATATTTTTTTAATTTTTTACGTAGAGTGCCGCGGTTAATACCCATGATATTGGCAGCAATTGTCTGATTACCCTCAGTATATTCCATTACCATCTCGAGGAGAGGTTGTTCCACTTCATCTAATACCAAAGAATAAAGTTTGGTCACATTTTGACCGTTTAATTGAAAAAAATAATTTTTCAATGCCAGTCTTACTGAATCACGAAGAAGTGTTTGCATGGAATGATTTTCTATATTGGTGTTATTAGAAATGAATACGTCGTAATTTTTACGATATTCGAACATAACTCAGCTCTTTTGGATTGATATGAATTTTTTTAAAGGAACGACATAGTACGCATTTTCATCTAAAGAATAAAGAATCAGTTTTGAAAAAACGGCATTAAGTTTTCTTTATTGAGGATAAAATTTATTGACAAGCAAACAGTAAAAAGGCAAATTTCACGGATTTTAACTTATATTCAATCAATTTATTTGGGAGTTAGCTTTGGCCAATATCAAATCAGCGAAAAAACGTGCTATTCAATCTGAAAAACGTCGCAAACATAATGCCAGTCGTCGTTCCATGGTGCGTACTTTTATCAAAAAAGTATATGCCGCCATTTCTTCTAGTGATAAAAATGCAGCAGAGATAGCATTTCATCAAATGCAGCCCATTATTGATCGTCATGCTTGCAAAGGATTAATACACAAAAATAAGGCCGCGCGTCATAAATCAAACCTAATAGCGCAAATTAATGCAATGTTATGAGGATAAGCGTGTTGAAAAAGAGAAGAAGAGACGGTGGTGCATTCAATGTGCCTGAAAAGCCTATTTGAAATAATGACACACGAGGCCAGAACGAGGGAAAAGCGCAGTTAACGTAGACTAAATGCATACTTAAAGTGCGCTTTTGATGAAGGATAAGAAACAAACAAAAAGTTTCAAACAGGCACAGAGGTAATTTTTTTATTTTTAAGTCAAATGCTTAATGCCTTACCTTCCTGGCTTTTTAGTGTTTTTTGTTTTTTCGGTAAAAATACATTTAAAAGGCTATAACCTAAAACAGCAGATACCGTAGAGCCCAGTAAGATACCCAGTTTCTCATAGGTATTTAGTTTAAAATAGGAGCTGTCAAAAACCAATGATGCGATAAATATCGACATGGTAAATTCAATACTATAGAACACATAAACCGAAAAAATACATTTTAAATAAATTGAATTAGGTAATTTTGCAATCCCCGTCTTCACCGAAATCTAACTAAAAATGAAAATACCTAAAGGTTTACCTATTATTAATGCAGTAGAAGTGCCCAACGGTAGGAATGAAGTCAATCCTGAAAAAGAAACACTAGATAAAGAAACACCGGCGTTAGAAAAAGCGAACAAAGGTAAAATCAGATAAGCCACCTAAGGATGTAGCCGTGTTCTAATTTTTCTAAAGTTGAATATTTTGTGCGCAAAGAGATCATAAAACGAATCAGCAGTCCTGCTAAGATAGCTAGCAAAGCCATCGAAACAACGGAAATCTTAAACGTCAGCCAAGAAAGATTCTTCGTATAAAAAAGAGAATGATATTGATCACTATAAGATCATCACTAATACCAATAAAAATACTTTTAAACTATTAGAGAGACGATCTCTTAAAAGTGCCATCACGCCTAAAACAAACGCAATATATCTCTCTTTAGGAAGAGCCTATCCCTAATGAGTAAGCTCATCTGAACCTTAAACAACAAATAAATTATGACGGGTGCTAACAATTATCCTGGAAGCGGTAATTGCAGGGAATAGGGCTTTCTCGGGACCCACAAGAGAACCTTCTATTAATTCACGACTTCTAAGCCCACTAAAAAAGGGCTTATCAAACCATCATTAACCCAAATCAGTAAAGGTTTGCTGATATCTCATGTGGAAATTATGAATGTGATGGGGATATCAAGAAATGATTGATATAGATCTCGCAAAGGACTATTTGCCATCCTCATTGCAATGACGACCGCAATGATTAAAATCATTCCACCCGAGGATTTTAAGCTTAAAAATTGAAGAATGACATTCTTCATAAAACTCCTATTAATCAAAAAAATAAAAAGTGGCGATATTGACTGTTTTGACACAAACAGAATAAATCATGATTTATTAATGAGTTAAATCATCGAAAAATTTTTTCATACTTTCTAAAAACTTTTTAGTCTCAGGGGTATTTTTTTTAGAAGAAGTTTCACAAAAGCTTTGTTCTAGATCCCGTAGTAGCTGCTTTTGTTTTTCATTAAGATGAACAGGTGTTTCAATAAAGATCGTACAGAACAAATCACCTAGCGTCTTTTTTTCAGGTTTAATCCCTTTATTAGGGATACGAAAACACTGACCTGTTTGAGTTTCTGGAGGTATTTTTAATTTTATAGCGCCATCCAGAGTAGGGACTTCGATTTCTCCTCCTAGAGCAGCAGTCGTGAAATTAATAGGCACTTTACAGTATAGATTATTCTTTAAACGTTCAAAAATATGATGACGATCTACATGAATTTGAACATAAAGGTCACCACTGGGGGCGCCCATTTCTCCGACTTCGCCTTTACCGTTTAAACGGAGACAATCATTCGAGTCTATTCCCGCGGGGACTTTAACAGAAAATGTTTTTGGTTCTTCAACTTTGCCTTCTCCACGACATTGACGACAAGGATCTTTGATCATTTGACCTTGTCCATGACAACGAGGACAGGTTTGTTGTATTGTAAAAAACCCTTGTTGCATATGCACTTCTCCTACACCTCGGCAGGTCGTACAGGTCACTGGGCGAGTCCCTTGTTTAGCACCACTTCCTTTACAGGACTCACAGTGTACTAAAGTAGTGATATGAATTTCTTTGCTCGCCCCACGTACTGCTTCTTCTAATGTTAAATTGAGGGTGTACCTCAGATCTCTGCCACGTTGTGTTCTTTGCTGATGTCCTCCAAAAAAATCACTAAAGACATCATTAAAAACGTTGGAAAAATTTGAAGAATTGTGAAATCCACCGCGCATTCCACTCTGTTCAAAAGCCGCATGACCATGTTGGTCATAAGCCACTCGTTTTTGTTGATCAGAAAGAACTTCATACGCTTCTTTCATTTCTTTAAATTTTGTTTCTGCGTCTTTATCTTTATTACGATCGGGATGATATTTTTTAGCTAAGCGTTTATAGGCATCTTTAATGTCTTGCTCGTTTGCATTTTTAGTGATGCCTAAAATTTCATAATAATCTTTCTTACTCATTTTTTCCGCCTTGAGATAGCATACACGGGCGCAGAGTTTCCTCGACGCCCGTGATGGCTTTTAACGTAGCATTATTTAACGATTCGTAGGCATAAACACTCAGTGAACTTGACCTTAAGGGCAGTTATTTTTTATCTTTGACTTCTTCAAACTCAGCATCAACAGCATCTGCTTTTACATCGCTACTGTCGTTTTTTTCTGCATTATTAGAAGATGAATTTTGCTGCGATGCTTCCTCTAACTTGGCAGAAACCATCGTCAGTGCATTGGCTTTACTTTGTATGTCTTTTTTATCTTCACCTTTTATGGCGGTTTCTAATTCTTTTAATGCTTGTTCAATAGACGTTTTCTCTTCTGGAGACACTTTATCTCCTGCTTCCTTCAATTTTTTATTTGTACCATGTATTAAATGATCAGCATGATTACGGGCTTGAATTAATTCCTCAAATTTTCTGTCTGTTTCTGAATTAGATTCCGCATCCCGTACCATTTTTTTAATCTCATCTTCACTTAAACCAGAAGACGCCTTTATGGTGATCTTTTGTTCTCGGCCTGTGTTTTTATCTTTCGCTGACACATGCAAAATGCCATCTGCGTCAATATCAAAGGTAACTTCAATTTGTGAAGTACCACGAGGCGCAGGCTGAATGCCATCTAAATTAAATTGACCCAAGGATTTATTATCACTTGCTCGTTTACGTTCCCCTTGAAGAACATGGATGGTCACTGCAGATTGATTATCTTCAGCTGTTGAAAACACTTGGCTATGTTTCGTTGGAATTGTAGTATTTTTAGAGATTAAAGAGGTCATCACACCGCCCATGGTCTCAATACCGAGTGAAAGAGGCGTTACGTCTAATAATAATAAATCTTTCACTTCACCGGATAAAACACTTCCTTGAACAGCGGCTCCAATAGCAACAGCTTCATCAGGATTCACATCTTTACGAGGTTCTTTACCAAAGAAATTTGCCACTTTTTTCTGAACCATCGGCATACGTGTTTGACCCCCGACGAGTATGACATCATCAATATCAGAGACAGATAAACCGGCGTCTTGTAAAGCAACCTTCAACGGTTCAATAGAGCGTGACACCAAATCTTCCACCAGTGACTCTAGTTTTGCACGGGTTACTTTCATATTCATGTGCTTAGGGCCGGTCGAATCTGCTGTAATGTAAGGAAGATTCACGTCTGTTTGCTGAGTAGAAGATAATTCAACTTTTGCTTTTTCAGCCGCTTCTTTTAAACGCTGCATAGCCAAAGGATCTTTTCGTAAATCAAATCCTTGTTCTTTTTTAAATTCATCCACCAAATAATTGATTAAGCGATTATCAAAATCTTCACCGCCCAAATGGGTATCACCATTGGTTGCCAACACTTCAAAAGTTTTTTCGCCGTCTACATCATCTATTTCGATGATAGAAATATCAAAAGTTCCTCCTCCGAGATCATAAACAGCAATGGTGCTATTCCCTTTTCCCTTATCTAAACCGTAGGCAATTGCCGCCGCAGTGGGTTCATTAATAATGCGCTTGATTTCTAAACCAGCGATCCGGCCTGCATCTTTAGTGGCTTGACGTTGCGCATCATTAAAATAAGCAGGCACAGTAACCACGGCTTCTGTAACGCTCCCGCCCAAATAATCTTCTGCGGTTTTCTTCATTTTTTTCAATACTTCAGCCGAAATTTGAGGAGGCGCTGTTTTTTGCCCTTTCACGCTGAGCCATGCGTCGCCATTATTTGCTTCAATAATATCAAAGGGCATAATATCCTTATCGCGCTGTGTTTCTTCGTCTGAAAATTTTCGACCCACCAAACGTTTGATCGCAAAAAAAGTATTTTTTGCATTGGTCACCGCCTGACGCTTGGCAGGCTGACCAACAAGTGTTTCACCATCTTGTGTATAAGCAATAATAGAAGGCGTTGTACGATCACCTTCACTGTTTTCGAGTACACGAGGCTTACTACCGTCCATAATAGCAACACAAGAATTGGTGGTACCTAAATCAATTCCGATAATTTTAGTCATCTAACATCTCTCCAGTCAAAAGCATCATTTATAAATTTACTTACGAATATGTGGGCATGTTGTTTATTTTCAACTATCTATTTTAAATTAGGTGGTTTGTCTGCAGATACAGACGACTTAGTTCTTCTAAAAGAATCCATAATTTCTTTTTTAGCCGCCTCGGCATTTTCCCAACCTTTAATTTTGACCCATTTCCCTTTTTCTAAATCTTTATAATGCTCGAAAAAATGTTTAATCTGTGTCTTTAGCAATTCGGATACGTCATGTATATCTTGAACCGCTTCATATTCTTTGGTCAATTTACTATGCGGAACGGCAATGACCTTAGCATCTTGACCGGCATCGTCTGTCATCCTGAGCATGCCCACTGGCCGGCAACGTATAACTGATCCTGGACACAATGGATGAGGAGTAGGCACTAATACATCCACCGGATCACCATCCAAAGATAAGGTCTGGTTAATGTAACCATAATTACAGGGGTAAAACATGGCCGTGGACATAAAACGATTCACAAACAATGCCCCCGTTTTTTTATCCACCTCATATTTAATCGGATCAGCATGAGCGGGGATTTCAATCACAACATAAATATCTTTAGGCAAATTTTCACCCGCATCGACAAGATCTAAATTCATAATGACTTATTCCTTTTTTGTAAAAAATAAAAACTGGACCCTACTAGTTAGGCAATGCCTTTCAAATTACCTTCATACCCCTTATGCGAAAAATTCTCATGAGGAGCCCTATCAAAACAAACGATTTAAACAATTTAAATTATTTAATGCAGCACCGAATGGGCTTCTATTATCCTAGGATAATTAAAAGTTGGGCACTTTAAAATTAGTCAACTCCTACTGTGTTTTCCCTACAGAACTGATTTCAGGGATGGTATAAATCCCAGTTGAGATATTTTCTATCAAACGTACACTATTAATGTCTTGAGTAATCGCCTGTGATGCAATGCGCCCTTGATCGTAGGCGACTGAAGCCAAACTAGGATATCCAATTACATCTCCAACAGTATAAATATGAGACAGGGCGGTCTGATATAGACTACTGACTTACAAAAATCTTCGTTCATCTGTGCTTAAACTAATATTTTCAAGTAATAATTCCTTGGTGTTGCCCGTACGCCTATTAGCATAAAATAGACAAGCTGCCTTTACTTTCTTCCCTGATTTTAAATAAACAACGACGCCTTGATCCAAGCCTGCAATTAAATCAAACTCTTTATTATGCTTGATCACCACCCCGTTATTGCAAAAATGATAAGAGAGCGTATCTAAAATTTCTTGATTAAGAAAAGCCAACAAATGGTTTCAAGTATTAATAAAATCAATCTTCACGTCTAAATCTCTAAAAATAGAACCATACTCAGAATCTATCATCCCTGCTCCGTAAATAATAATATGCTTTGGCTGCTGTTCTTCTTTTAATTCCAAAATGGGGTCGCGGTCATAAATTCTGGGATATGTAAAATCAATACTTTCTAAATGATAAAAACGAGATCTTATCGCAATCAAAATATGATCAGAACTTATAGTATCTAAGTAATATCTGGTAGAATAACATTAAGTTTATATAGATTCATAAAACAGGCATGACCAAAAAACAGATAACCATGATTGCGCTGATAAACATTAAATCGCATGGAGACAGACTTACTTATAAATGACATGATTCGGATGTTCTAAAATATGATAAAAATAGGAATGAATGCTTTGAAGGTGAACACTGTAAAGCGGGTTAGTGATTAAATTAAATAATACGGCTGATAACATGACGCAAGGCTTTCGAATGGATTGTGCCAGAATGAGTGTAGCCTCCTCCGACATTTTTATAGCGTTCAATGACAGCGACAGACTACCATTTTTTTACAAGGCTCATGGCCGTGCCATCACCGCCAGGACCTGAGCTAATGACAACGATATCAAAATTAAAATGTGTTTTCATCATTTTAAAACCCTATGGTTCTTGCCAAAATAAATTCTTTAAATATTAAGATTATTTAGGATCATTTTTTCGATACCCAAATTAAAGACAGGCTTTATAATTATTTTAGTGTACTAAAGTGCATGAAGATAACGAAATACTGGTTTTTAAAAACAAGGTTTTTCAAAAAATTTATTGAATATTTGGTGAATATAATGGGCGTCAGAGCAGAACAAAAAGAAAGGACACGTCGTTCTCTTATTGAAACGGCTTTCAACCAACTTAGTTCTCAGCACAGTTTTTCTAACCTCAGCCTCAGGGAAATATCTAGGGAAGCCGGTATTGCCCCAACCTCTTTTTATTATCATTTTCGAGATGTGAACGAACTAGGTTTAACAATGGTTGATGAAAGTGGATTGATGCTAAGACAATTAATGCACCAAGTACGTCAGCGTATCGATAAAGGAGGCAGTGTAATCCGTACTTCAGTTTCAACTTTTATGGAATTTATTGGTAATAATCCTAATGCATTTCGTTTATTGTTACGCGAACGCTCAGGTACATCCGCCGCCTTTCGGGCCGCCGTTACACGAGAAATTCAGCATTTTATTGCTGAATTGGCTGATTATTTAGAATTTGAAAACAATATGTCTCGTCGTTTTATAGAAGCAAAGGCAGAAGCCATGGTGAGCATTGTATTTAGTGCAGGGGCTGAGCTGCTGTATTTGGAAACTGAACAAAAACATAAATTAAAAAAACGGTTGATCTTACAGCTGAGCATGATCGCTAAAGGCGCTGATCATTTGTATAAACCTGAAAAATCTTAAATGAGAGGTAATTTTTAAAATGTTTTTGTTAAAAATTTTTTAAAAATTATAAATTCTATCATTATTAATGATATCCCATTTTTGGATTTTAAGTATGTGATAAATTATTTTTAACTTAAATTGATTTAATATAAATATTTTTAAATATAAATTTATTAAAATTTTATATGGATTAGAAAATCAATGAATTGAGTAATAGTAATCAATAACAACTTTTAATTAATATATTAAACTCATGATTTTTTCTTTTTTCATAAAAGAGTGTAAACTCCTTCTTGGTATTATTATTAGAAGCAAAATATTTTTAAATTTAAAACAAGAGAGAATTCACATTGTTGTGAACAATATAATAAGTCATTTGCAATATCAACTTGGATAAGTTGATATTCATCAAATCATTATTGATTTATTATTCTATTAAATTTTATCAATCATCTTACTATCCTGTGATTGTAAAAGAGGTGTAATATTCTTATCATAAAAAGGAACTATCACATATGACATCATTAATAAAAATCATATTAATTACATTTTCTTTTCTATTTACATTAAACGTTTCAAGTGCTGAAAAATCACTGATTGTAGCGATAGATACGGCTTTTGTTCCGTTTGAATTTAAGCAGGGCGATAAATATGTCGGTTTTGATATTGACATTTGGGATGCTATCGCCAAAGCGCTTAAGTTAAATTATACTCTCAAGCCGATGGATTTCAGTGGTATTATTCCTGCTTTACAAACCAAAAATGTTGATCTGGCTCTTGCAGGAATCACTATTACGGAACAGAGGAAAAAAGCAATAGATTTTTCTGATAGCTATTACAAGAGCGGCTTATTGGTCATGGTGAAAAGCAATAACGATAAAATCAAGAATGCCGAAGATTTAAACGATAAAATCGTTGCAGTTAAAAGTGGCACAGGATCTGTCGATTACGCAAAAGCGAACATTAAAACGAAAGATTTGCGTCAGTTTCCTAATATTGATAACGCCTATCTGGAACTAGGCACGGGGAGAGCAGATGCTGTTTTATATGATGCGCCGAATATTTTATTCTTTATTAAAACTGCAGGTGATAAAAAATTTAAAGCAGTGGGTGAAATACTCGAATCACTACAGTACGGCATTGCTTTTCCCAAAGGCAGTATACTTCGTGCAGAAGTGAATGTGGCTTTAAACACGATCCATAATAATGGAACTTACCGCGCCATTTATAAAAAATGGTTTAATACAGAACCCAATTGATTAATTTCTCAATTCTTTATCAGGAGAATTCCGATGCAGTTTGAATGGAGTGTTATTTGGCCCGCTATGCCAATCTTGCTTCAAGGTGCCAAGTTAACGCTTTGGATTTCTATTCTCGGCTTACTTGGCGGCCTTATTATCGGAGTAATTGCTGGCTTTACTCGCGCTTATGGAGGAAAGATCAGCAGTAACGTCGCTTTAATATTTATAGAGCTAATTCGTGGAACCCCTATTGTTGTTCAAGTGATGTTTATATATTTTTCCCTTCCTATGATGATCCCAATACGCATCGATCCTTTTACCGCGGCTGTTGTAACTATCATGATTAATTCTGGGGCTTACATTGCAGAGATTACGCGTGGTGCCGTGCTGTCTATTCATAAAGGTTTTCGAGAGGCCGGTCTAGCTTTAGGTTTATCGAGGCGAGATACACTCAGATATGTCGTTGCTCCGTTAGCACTGCGTAGAATGCTACCTCCTTTAGGGAATCAATGGATTGTTAGTATTAAGGATACTTCTTTATTTATCGTGATTGGTGTTGCTGAGTTGACACGTCAAGGACAAGAAATCATTGCGGGCAACTTTCGTGCTATGGAAATATGGAGTGCAGTCGCGGTGATGTATTTGATTATCACCTTAACACTAGGTTTTGTCCTACGTAGACTGGAAAGAAAACTGAAAATAATATGATAAATTTTAAAAACGTTTGTAAACACTTTGGCCAAACTGAGGTTCTTCACAATATCAATTTAAATATCAAAATTGGGGAAGTGGTCGTCATTATTGGCCCATCAGGTTCAGGGAAATCCACTTTACTACGTTGCATCAACAAATTAGAAGTCATTACTTCAGGTCAATTGATTGTAGATGATTTAGATGTCAACGATCCTAAAGTAGATGAGCGCCTTATTCGTCAGGAAGCAGGCATGGTTTTTCAGCAATTTTATTTATTCCCTCATCTCACCGCTCTTGAAAATGTCGCTTTTGGGCCAACCCATATCCGAGGGGCCACTAAAAAAGAGGCAAAAAAGCTGGCACATGAACTTTTAAAAAAAGTCGGTTTATCAGAACGTTCTCATCACTACCCATCAGAGATTTCAGGCGGCCAACAGCAACGTGTAGCAATTGCTCGGGCTTTAGCTGTGAAACCTAAATTAATGCTTTTTGATGAGCCTACCTCCGCATTGGATCCTCAATTGCGTCACGAAGTACTAACGGTTATAAAAGATTTAGCCGAAGAGGGCATGACCATGGTCATAGTCACTCATGAAGTTAACTTTGCGCACAAAGTAGCCTCTCGCCTTATTTTTATTGATAAAGGCCGCATCGCTCAAGATGGAAATCCGAATACTCTTATATCTAATCCTCCTAGTGAGAGATTACGTGAATTTTTACAGCATCATGTCACCTAATCATATTACAGAATCATTTTACTCAGCATGAATACCTTGAGTGCATAAATTTTTTTATTATGTGAAAAGTCAGCTTCATTGCTCAAGTCTATCAATAAATGGAGTAGACGGGTAAAACCTTTAGAGATGCTGCTCCTCATGAGTTAGAAAAATATCATTTAAACAAAGCCCTGTTTGAAGAAGTAAAGACGTATTTATCAGAATGTGGGCTATTTATCAAACGGCGGAGTATTGTCGATGACACGATAATTCAGCACCCAGTTCAACTCAAAATCAAAAAAATAACTGCGAGCATGAAATAAAAAAGCCACTCATAAAGGCAATGAGTGTTATGTTGGTATGAAAGCGCCTATGGGTAGGGATGCCGAGAGTGATTTGGTGCACATTCGCTGCTCGTGATCAGAACCTCGGTTTATGTGGCCGAGCTCACCCAGGCTTACCATATTTATTTTTCACGAAGCGGAAGAGTTTATCCACTGAGATACCGGTAATAAAGGGGTAATGGGCTGCAGAACACAAACACTATCCCCGGGGTCACTTGGCATGTCAATCGCCGCAGTGATACTGGCCTCCAAAGAAGGCAGCAACAGGTAGATAAAAACACCATTACTATCAAAGTATTATTGCAAAAATACGGGCAAGGTTGAACATCCCTTTCGGATATTAAAATGGCTATAATTGGCTCTGAATACTAAAAAAGAGGTAGGTTGATACTATCGCAAAAAACGCATTGCCCTTTTTTTTATCAGATTGTTTTTAGAAGTGATACTATTCGCGCCCAATATCAAATTTATTTCTCAGATCTTCTGAGTTTCCATATAACACTATTAATAAATTTGTTTAATTCATTAAAATAAATAATTTGTAAAAAATTAATGAAAAATTATAAAAATATTCAAATAGAATAAGGAGTTATCAAAAATGCATAATATGCACCATCTTTTGAATACATTAACTGATTATGGCATTCATAATACCACCAGTAATATTTTTATAACCCCAGCTATTCCATATTATTGCAAGAGGAAACACGAGACACTTAGTGGGTTTCAAACGTGGAACCATGACTAAATTAGGTGCCGTGGCTGTGAATACGGGCATTTTCACCGGGCGTTCTCCTAAAGATAAATATATCGTCCGTGACGATCTCACTAGAGATACTTTTTGGTGGCAAATCAAGGCAAAAATAAAAGTGATAATTACCCCATCATTCAAGCCATTTGAAATAAACTCAAGACCTGTTTCACTCAGTAACTTTCAAAAAACCTGTATTTTTGGTAGATGTCTTTTGTGGCGCTCATTCCAACATTCGTTTGCAAGTACAATTTATTAATAAAGTCGCTTGACAGGCTTTTGTTAAAATATACTTATTCACACTGCAACAGAAAGAATCACTTATTTGCATCCTGATTTCATGATTATGCATAGCGTTAAATGTACTAACCCAAATTAGAAAGAACAAGGTTTATACTCCAAAAATTTTTGGTCGGTTAATTTAACTGAATAAATTCAATTAATTGGGGGCACTTAGTACGGAGATGCAATGAAAAAGATTGTTTTTAATGATGAATTATTTTTGCCATTAAAAAGAATTGCTGACATGCAGTGCTCTGAAAATATGGGCGTTACAGGAGATGTTTCTGTTTTCTTTTGTTTATCCGGCACTGGAAAAACCACTTTATTTTCCAATCCTAAAAGACAAGTCATCGGTGATAACGCACATGGTTGGGATGACGAAGGTGTTTTTAATTTTGAAGGAGGTTGTTATGCAAAAACAATTGAATTGTTTAAGTCAGATGACCCTGATATTTATCACGCAATCAAAAGAGATGCTTTACTGGAAAAAATTGGTGGTTTTGACAGATGCCCCGTCGATTTTAAGGATAGTTCAAAAATCAAAATACCAGGGTATTTTATCCTCCTGATTACATCCAAAATACTGTGAAACCGGTATCACAAGCAGGCCCTGAAAAAAATTATTTTTAACAGCAGATGCTATGCCGTTGGCATTTTACCTCATTTGGTTCATTTAACTCTAGAATAAACTCAATATCATTTTTATAGAGTTTCACATCAAAACTAGCAGGAACAGAGAACGGGATTACCAGCCTATTTCCCATTTTTCAGCTTGCTTTTGAGAGTGGTTTCTTTTACTTCATTATACTCAATATGCTAAAATGCTTTTACAAAGGATGTAAGTAGTGCCGGCAAAAGCGTATTTAGTTAATACAGGCTGGAATGGTATGGGTCATGGTATTTTTATTAAAAATACTTGAGCCCTCATCGACTTTTCTCTACATGAAAAGATTGATCACGCGCCCACCTTTAATGTGCCAATTTTTAACCTCAGTGTTCCAGCTAAAATCGCGTGGCTAAACTCAAAAATTTTAGACCCTCGCTCTAGCTATTCTGAATTAAAAGAACAGAAACACAAAGCAGAAAACTTGGCGCGGCGGTTTATCGAAAATTTTGAACAATACAGAGCTGCCCCATATAGGGGCGTTGTTTCTGAACTCATTCCTAGAGTTATATAAAATTTCTGCATTCCGAAAAAGTTTTGGTTCAATTTTTATTTATTTTTTATGATGCTGCCTAATTTAAGAAAAATCGATCATATGCACGATGGCTCTAGTACATTATGGTAGCTCATTCAAGTAATGAGGAGATTTTTGCAGGAGCATTTATCTTCCCACGTGATAATGTAAAAAAAGAAAAAATTTGAGAAGTAGCGGCGTGGCCTCTAGCAAAAAATAGTTTGAAAGAGGCGATAAAATTAGATCAACTAATTTCTCAGGATCAAAAAATTAGGATTGGATCACTCTGCCTTTGATGATTCTAAGAAAGAAAAACGTTTTTTAAATCGATCAACACGCCCACCTGTTTCCACTGCACGCTTTTTGTTTGTATAGGCAGGGTGACATTTAGAACAAACATCAAGATTTATATTACAACCTAGAGTTGAATTTACTTCAATCACATTTCCACAAGAACAGGATGCTATTACTAACTTATAATCTGGATGGATATTTTTTTTCATGAAACACCTCTTATTTTTTCAAAATAGCACCACTGTCTCACGTCGTTACAAAGTACTGGTGATTTTATTTTTTAAATTGTTCGGCATCATACAGATGCTATCTGATCAAGGCAATAGGCGATTTTTTTAAAAAATCCTTTTAAAATAAACAACAAGTTAAATTTGAATTTATAAGGATAGCATCAAGATAATTCACCGTCTATTCAATGCAATAGAAGCTTATCAGGGGGTCTGCAGTGCAGTGAAAATGAAGGTTTTGCATAAAAATAACAGGGATAAAAGATTTATTTTTATGACAGAAAATATCAAAAAAATAGGGTAAATAAAACAAAAATTATTTGATATTCATCAATAAAATGGTGACTGAATTTTGACTTGTTATAGCTACTATGTTTTAATTATTTGATTTTTATGAAAAATAAAACATTCATTTTCTCGTCTTATACTAAAAAATAAACATCTATTTATCTTATTTTTTCTGACAATGGAATATTCATGAGAACCATCTCTAATTTTAAATTTAATACAGCCACTTTAAGTGAAGGTGTGTTTAAAATCACCAGAAAAATTCGTCAAGATTTTTCTATCTCAAGAGTTCGAAAAAAATTAATGAATCTAGTGGAAGATGCTCGAGTCGCCATTCCAGAACACCTTAATCAAGATCAAAAGTTAGAACTGCTTATAGATCTTTTTTATCATCAATGGAAATTTGAGGCTGCAGATGGGATTTACCGCACCTCTGATGTCATATGGTTGGATAATGTTTTAAAAATACGTCAAGGAACGGCGACTTCATTAGGAGTGATTTTTTTACATATCGCACATCAGCTGGATATCCCTTTAATGCCGGTGTTATTCCCAATTCAACTTATTTTTCGGGCGGATTGGCTAGCTGAAGAAATATCGCTGATTAATCCCATCAATGGTGACACCTTGAACAAACATATCCTCGAATTATGGGTTAAAGCTCATTTTAATCAGAATATCAGGCTGGAAGATAGCGATCTTTGTGAATCAGACAATACTTCATTGATTAGGCAAATGCTCGATGAATTAAAATCTGCGTTAATAGAAGAAAAACAGATGGAGCTGGCTCTACGTACAAGCGATATGTCGCTGTTTTTTGATCCTAAAGATCCTTACGAGATACGTGATAGAGGTTTGATTTATGCAGAACTCGGTTGTACTCAAGTCGCAATTTCTGATTTAAATTATTTTATTGAACAGTGCCCTGAAGACCCTCTCTCTGAAGTGATAAAAATACAATTACATGCCATTGAAAAACAGCCATTTATTCTGCATTGAGATAAAAAATGAACAATAAAATGATTCATTTTCAACATATTAAAATTGCCAATCATCTTCCATTTGTATTATTTGGTGGTATGAATGTACTTGAATCACGTGATCTGGCGATGAGAATTTGTGAACATTATGTTCGAATCACCAATCAATTAAATATTCCTTACGTTTTTAAAGCGTCTTTTGATAAAGCAAATCGTTCTACTGTTCATTCTTATCGTGGGCCTGGTTTAGAAGAAGGCATGAAAATATTTGAAGAATTAAAACACTCTTTTGGCGTAGCCATCATCACAGATGTACACGAAGTAAGCCAAGCCAAAATAGTTTCTGAAGTAGTTGATGTTATTCAATTACCCGCGTTTTTAGCGCGTCAAACCGATCTCGTGGTGGCCATGGCTGAAACAAAAGCGGTGATTAATGTCAAAAAACCTCAATTTATGAGCCCCATGCAAGTAGGCCACATTGTCGAAAAATTTAAACAGGCAGGAAATGAAAAAATTATTCTTTGTGAGCGAGGAAATATTTTTGGTTACGATAACTTAGTGGTGGATATGTTAGGGATCACACTCATGGCGAAATCTACAGGAGGGCATCCTGTCATACTCGATGTCACCCATGCCCTGCAATGCAGGGACCCTTTTAGCTCTGTTTCTGGCGGGCGCAGAGCTCAGGCAGCAGAACTGGCAAGGGCAGGAATGGCCGTGGGATTAGCGGGCTTATTTTTAGAAGCACATCCCAACCCTCAGAATGCAAAATGCGATGGCCCTTGCGCTTTACCACTACATCAGCTGCTGACTTTTTTAACACAGATGCAAGCCATTGATAATTTGATTAAAAATTTTTAAATCCAAATTTAAAACAAAAAATGTCGCTAGAACATGTTCAAATGATTGACACTAAGAAGCATCAGCGCGAATCAATTTTTACTGTAGATTTCTAGAATTCATATCTCATTTTGCTTTCATGTAATTTGCTAGATTATATTTGCTCCGAACACTATGATCCCGGTCTTTTAAAGACGGTTGACTTGGATGTCTAGACGCCTTAATATTTTGATTATTAAATTTCCTTAACGCCTGATTTTTAAAAATCTCTCCTAGTTTACTCTACAACAAGAATAATATGATTAGATTTTCTCACGTCAGCAAAATATTTGAACAAAAAAAACAAAAGGTCAGCGCACTTTTAGACATCAATTTACATGTGCTGGCCGGCCAAATTTATGGGGTCATAGGGGCTTCTGGTGCGGGTAAAAGTACCCTAATTCGCTGCTCGAATTTATTAGAGCGCCCTACTGATGGGCATATTTTTATAGATGGAGAAGAGCTCACTCAATTACCAGAAAATAAACTCAGTCTTGCTCGCCGACAGATAGGTATGATTTTTCAACATTTTAATTTACTTTCTTCGCGTACTGTTTTTGATAACGTCGCGCTTCCACTTGAATTAGCTGGCCTGCCAAAAACTGAAATAAAAAAAACAGTCCTTAAACTCCTTGAATTAGTGGGTTTAACAGATAAAAAAAAAGTGTATCCGGTACATTTATCCGGCGGACAAAAACAGCGTGTCGCCATAGCGCGTGCACTGGCAAATGGCCCTAAAGTTTTGCTGTGTGATGAGGCCACTAGCGCATTAGATCCTGGAACCACTCGCTCTATTTTAAAACTACTTAAAGATATTAATCGACGATTGGGATTGACAATTTTATTGATTACGCATGAAATGGATGTCGTCAAGTATATTTGTGATCAGGTAGGGGTGATAAGCCACGGTCAATTGATCGAAAAAGATAGTGTGAGCAAAATTTTTTCACATCCAAAAACGCTTTTAGCACAGCAATTTATTCACTCTACTTTACATATCGATATTCCTGAAGATTACGCGCAGAGGCTAAACCAAAATCCGACAGATCTCGCCGTTTCCCCTTTGTTAAAACTCGATTTTACAGGTCAATCTGTCGATGCTCCTTTAATATCTCAGGCGATTCGCAGATTTAATATCGATATTGGAATTCTCAGCGCTCAAATGGATTATGCCGGAGGAGTGAAATTTGGTACGATGCTCGCTGAATTAGAGGGTGAAAAACAGGATATCACTGCCGCCATGCAGTTTTTAAAAGATCATCATGTTCAAACCAAGGTACTAGGCTATGTCTGAAGAAATGATGGTTTTAATCCTCAAAGGCGTTTGGGAAACTGTTATGATGACCTTTGTCTCTGGTTTTTTTGGTCTGATTTTTGGCTTGCCGATAGGAATATTATTGTATCTGCATCGTCCAGGGCACATGTTTTCTTATCCTATTCTACATCAATCACTTTCTGCCCTGGTGAATATTTTTCGGGCAATTCCTTTTATTATTTTATTAGTTTGGATGATCCCATTTACCCGTTTTATCGTAGGAAGCTCTATTGGCTTAGAGGCAGCCATAGTACCCTTAACCGTTTGTGCTATTCCCTTTATTGCTCGAATGATTGAAAATGCTTTACTCGAAATTCCTTTTGGTTTAATTGAGGCGGCTCGTGCTATGGGAGCAACTCCCTTGCAAATTATTTATAAAGTTTTACTGCCAGAGGCAGTACCTGCTTTAGTGAATTCAGTGACCATCACATTGATTACTTTAGTCGGATATTCTGCGATGGGAGGCGCAGTAGGAGCAGGAGGTTTAGGACAAATTGGTTATCAATATGGCTATATTGGCTATAAAGCAACTGTGATGAATTTTGTGTTAGTTTTGTTGGTTTTTTTGGTGTGTTTTATCCAAATCCTGGGGAATTATGTGATGAAAATGGTGACCCATAAGTAATTATCTATTTTCATGAATTACCATGAGACTTTTTGAGTTTTTACTGATTATCAGTTAAGGATAAAAAATATGCTTTTAAAATTAAAGTCGATCAAAATAGCAGCCATATTGGCTGTATTGGCAAGTTGTTTCATTGCGACGGGCTGTGACAAACAAGATGAAAAAGATTCAAATCACATTAAAGTAGGGGTCATCAGTGGACCGGAGCAGATGCTTGCACAGGTGGCTCAAAAAGTAGCAAAAGACCAATATGGTTTAGATGTGGAGCTCATCACCTTTAATGATTATGTATTACCGAATGAGGCCTTAAATAAAGGAGATATTGATGTGAACGTATTTCAACATCAACCTTATCTCGATCAACAAATACAAAATTGCGGCTACGAACTGGTGGCAATTGGAAATGCCTTCATGTATCCGATAGCAGGTTATTCAAAAGAAATCACCTCTCTGAATGAATTGACGCTGGGATACCAAATCACGATGCCAAATGATCCCGCTAATTTAGGCCGTGCCTTGTTATTACTACAAAAACAGGGGCTCATCAAATTAAAACCTGATGTTGGGTTAATGCCTACTGTCTTGGATGTGATTGAAAATACAAACGATTTAACACTTGTTCAATTAGACGCTCCTCAGTTACTGAGGTCAGTGGATGATAAAGAAAATGTAGCTATCATTAATACAACTTATTCAAGCCAGATTGGCTTAAGTCACACAAAAGATAGATTATTTGTTGAAGATAAAAGTTCACCTTATGTGAATTTGATTGTGACTCGTGAAGATAATAAAGATGATGAGAAAGCAAAAAATTTTGTGAAGGCATATCAATCTCCTCTAGTAGAAAAAGAAGCAGAAAAAATATTTCAAGGAGGCGCTGTGAAAGGCTGGTAATTTTTCAGTCTACATAGATGCCGTAATACATAAATATATTAAATCAGTTTCCATAATAAAAAATAAAAGTGCTCCTGGCAAAATACCCACGACCATTTTTTTATATCAGGAATACAACGGAAAAAGCAAAAATTATATGCGTACCACTAAATATCTTCTAAGTACTTTAAAAGAACTACCAGCGGATACTGAAATCATTAGCCACCAACTGATGCTGAGAGCTGGTATGATCCGTAAACTAGCGTCCGGGCTTTATACCTGGCTCCCTACGGGGACACGTGTTTTAAAAAAAATAGAAAATATTGTACGTGAAGAAATGAATAAGGCGGGTGCCATCGAAGTGATGATGCCTATAGTTCAACCTGCCTCTCTATGGCAGGAAAGCAAGCGATGGGATCATTATGGTCCCGAACTGTTACGTTTGTCCGATCGCAGTGAACGCCCTTTTGTGCTCGGCCCGACTCACGAAGAAGTAATCACCGATTTAGTTCGTAATGAAATTACTTCATACAAGCAGTTACCGCTCAATTTTTTTCAAATGCAAACTAAATTTCGTGATGAAATTCGTCCTCGTTTTGGTATTATGCGTGCCCGCGAATTTTTAATGAAGGACGCCTATTCCTTTCATAATACATTCGAATCACTGAAAGACACCTATCAAAAGATGTATCACGCCTACACAAAAATATTCGAGCGTATGCAGCTGAATTTTCGCGCTGTACAGGCAGATACGGGATCAATAGGGGGAAGCCGCTCTCATGAATTTCAGGTATTGGCAGGCAGTGGGGAGGATGAGATTGTTTTCTCAACAGCCTCAGATTTTGCGGCGAATATTGAGTTTGCAGAAGCGCTATCCCCTCGCGAAAAACACGCATCACCTTGTGAAACGCTCCGTATTATTAATACCCCTAATGTAAACACCATCGATCAACTAGTAGGGCAATTCTCAATCCCGATTGAAAAAACTCTCAAAACTCTGATCGCTTATGCTCATAAAGACAGCGGCCATAAATTGCTGGCACTATTGGTTCGAGGTGATCACTTTATCAATAAGATGAAAGCAGAAAAATTACCTCAGGTAGCGAAACCCCTCACCTTTGCTTCTGAAGAAGATATTCGTGCTCATATAGGCGCAAGCCCTGGCTCTTTAGGCCCGCTTCACCTAAAGATGCCGATTATTGCCGATCGTGCGGTGGCGGTGATGAGTGATTTCAGCGCCGGCTCAAATAAAGAAGGCCAACACTATTTTGGCATTAATTGGGAACGTGATTTACCTATGCCCATCATAGAGGATTTGCGTAATGTAGTTGAAGGGGATCCCAGTCCTGATGGAAAAGGCACTTTGTTAATCAAGCGGGGTATTGAAGTCGGCCACATTTTTCAATTGGGGACAAAATATTCTCAAGAGATGGGAGCAAAAATACAGGACGAAAATGGGCGCCAACAGATAATGATAATGGGTTGCTATGGTATTGGGATATCTCGTCTGGTCGCTGCCTCAATTGAACAACACCATGATCAACATGGGATTCTATGGCCTGAGGCGATTGCGCCTTTTCAAGTTGCTATTTTACCGATTCACCTTAAAAAATCTGACGCTGTTCGGCAAGAATCAGAAAGACTCTACGCTGAATTATCTTCTTTTGGAATGAACGTCATTTTTGATGATCGCCAAGAGCGGCCAGGCGTCATGTTTGCTGATATGGAGCTAATTGGTATACCACATACGCTGATTATCGGTGATCGGGATTTAGAAAATAACGAATTAGAGTATCGATATCGTGGAATAGATGATCACAAAAAACAGCAGCTTAAAATAAGCGACGTGCTCTCTTTTCTTTTAGAAAAGATAAATTCACATTATTAATCCAAAATAAAAATCGATATGAATTCCATTAATTTGAGCGTGATTATTCCCGTTTTTAACACTGAAAATAATTTAATGGACTATTTGAATTATTAAAAAATCAAAACAATCTTTTTTATGAAGTCATTGCAATTCATGTTGGTTCAACAGATCAAAGCTAAATCATATTAGAAAAAATCGCACAGATTGATAAAAGATGGGTGTTGATATCTCAGCCCCACCAAGGTGTTTCGGTTGCACGCAACCAAGGAATCTCCCGGGTTAGAGGCCATTAGATTACTTTTACGGATTCGAATGATTGGTTAGCGCCTAAAGCCTTCGAAACTTGGGTACAAAAAGCCAAAAAAAGTGATCTAGATTGTTTGGTTGGAAATGAGTTTCGTTTAAAGCTTGATCCTAAAAAACCAACAGAAACGCTTTTATATCATCAACCTCAGGGGGGATTTTAACAGCTAGAGAATGGGTTATTCAAAGTGTTCATAAAAATGAGTGGCCTCATTATGTTTTTTTACAATGAGTTAAACGAGCATTTCTTATCAAGAATCAATTACGGTTTATTCCTAATATGCTCCATGAAGATATTTTATGGACAACCGAATTGACAGAAATAGCTCAAGAATATGTTTTTGCACTGAGCCTCTTTATGGTTATCGGATTAACCAAGAAACTATCACTCAGTTAACTTCTATCGTACGATTAGATCACAGAGCTATAAGCTATTTCAATAGAATTGAGCACTTATTAAATAAAACCAGTTCTGCGAGACAAGATAAAGTGTTTTGTAAAGCCTTATTGAAGGAAGCTTATCGTGAAAATCGATACTTTTTAGGATTAATGCGAAAAAGTTACCGCCTTCTCAAATACGAACTCAATTGGCAAAAAAATTTACAGCATTAGTATTAAGACAAGCAGTATTTAAGGGGATCTATCATCCTAATGAATTTTGGCATGCACTTAGAATTAACTTTTTTATGGCATATGATGTGCAGCGGCATTAACCGCTTTTCTAGATAAATATCAAGAAAACAGTGTGATCTTCACCCGACTAGATGCCTGAAGCTACATATCTTCCTCGCAAACACACAGCGTGAATCACATCAAGTAACTGATTGAGTTTAGTTAAAACACGTGGCAACGTTTGCAAATTATGCATTTCAATATTCACCTGTATGCTTGCCTGTTATTTTTTATGTCACGCCGCCTCTTAATGGCTAACACATTCACTTTGTCATTCGCCAAAATAACCATAATATCGCGTAATAGACTACTTCGGTCTTTTGCAAGGACCTCCTTAAGGAATAAGCGATCGCATAACTTTCGTCCCACACCGCCTCCACAATACGTTCAGAAAAATGCAATGGTAACTCAACTAACTGGGCACAATCTAATTTATAAATTGAAATCCCTTGCCAAGAAATGACAAAATATATAATCTTATCCTTTAAAATCGGATGGCAGAGACGTACAATGTGATGCATCATATGTCCAACCCTGTCCACCATGATGTGTCCATTTTTTATTGCGCGCCGAAAGCATATGTTGCTTATTAAGATTTTTCAGCGCTTTTTGATCCACTTCTTCGCCTGTAAGATGATTAAAATGCCCTTGCAAAAATAGATCATCGGATTGATGCGAATATCACCTAATCCAATCCCAGTGAAGATTTCTTCAATAGAATTAAGGTTGTAACGTAGAAAAAGTGGTTTTTCTACTTTTTTAGGCTGATGTTCAAATATCCTAATTCATTTTCAAGTATTTGGCGTTCTACTAACATATTTTTATCTTTTGCTTGTTAACAAAACCAGTTATGAATTTTCGAACGGCGGCGGCTACTCTGAATATATCCCAAATGAGGATTTAACCATTCTCTACTGGGATTAGGGTGTTTTAGGGTGATCATCTCAACCTGATCATCCATTTGCCACTGATATCTAAATAAAACAATTCACCCTACGATTTTGTCCCCAATACAACGGTGCTAGACATTGCTGTGAATATAATAGGTGAAATCAATGGGAGTCGAGCATGTAGGCAGATCCATGACATCCCCTTTGGGGATACTATATACACGGTCATCGAAAACCTGGCTACGTACTTCATCAAGTATCTCTCCTAAATAAGAGCTCTCTTTTTGCCACGCAATCAACTATTTCATCCAAATGATTCGGTTTTCATATCCCGAACGTACTGAATAGGTAGCGCCTGCTTTATATTTCCAAGGCGCTGCAATGCCCAGCTCTAAATCTTCATGCATCTATTGTATGTGAATTTGAATTTCCAGGGCTTTACTCTTGGGGCCTAATACAACAGTGTGAATAGACTGATATACATTATGTTTTGGATTGGCCACATCATCCCACCAAATTCATTCGGTAGGTGACAAAAATGCGTATGGACAACCCCAAAATTTTGAATACGCTCAACTAAAACACACACGTCTCGAACATCAAAAAGCGCATCGAACTCCAAAAAATTCCTCTGCATTTTACGCCAAATACTGTAAATATGTTTTAGTCACTAATCCATTTCAGCTTTTATCCTTTCATCCTTCATGACTTTTTTAAAAAATCTGACACAGTCGTCAGTAAACTGCTTATGATCAACGCAGCGTTCATGAAGTAAGTAAGCTATTTTTTATATTGTTGAGGATATAGATATCGAAAACAGAAATCTTCCGGCTCCCATTTAATTACCCAATACCAAGACAATCGGATAAAGACGCGTAAATATTCGAGCAGGCTTTCGCAGCTAATACTCTTTCATCTTCATGGGCTTCTTCCATTTTTCTAAGATAAACCATCTCTTTCTGTCAGGTTAGTCATAACACAGCGAAAATCTTCTACCGCTGACTTGACCGAATTCTCTTGCAGCGTTTTAAAATAACGCATGACATCCATCTCACGCACACCGCGGATCAAAATAGTCATCGCGTCACCAAAATACGTACTCAGTTCGATTACATTCATTATTTCATCTTCTACAAATAGAAAAAGAAGCGCTGCCTATAAACTGTCATCATCTATATTCAAAGTCGACAGGATCGCGACTATTTTGATTCCATATTCCATTAAGGCTGAAGCATCAGAATGAAGGTGGATTTTTTGAAGGAAGTAACACTAAGTTTTTAAAACATACTAAAGAGGAAAGAAGTGTAAGCCCTAAATCTTTCATTCATTGATGAACAGCGAATTTATCTGTGATATTTAAACCGGCATTTTTCATAGAGACCATAATTTTCCCTATTGTAGATTAAGTAGGCTAATTGAAGATTTTAGTTTAGGGAGGCTGGATCAGCTTGATGAAAGGTGATTGTAAACCGCTATTTTCACGCTAAAAATACAAAAAAAGAGAAATTGCAATGTCATCACCATTTTTACAATGATGATATTGCTATTTATGAGATAAATTCACTCTAAAAATAAGAGATAGCCTGAATAGTAAGGAATACGTAGGGCACCTTTCATTTATTTTTTAAGACCTGAGCTTTTTCTCTCTTCTCCTCTGTTGAAAAAAATCTACTAGCATTTTAGAACAGGTTTGAGACAATACATTTGTTTTAATATCAATCCGTTTGACTCGAATATTCATCATGCGCATTAAAAATGCGACCCCCCCTTTTTTAGGATCTGAGGCACCATAAACCAATCGTCGAATCCGGCTATGCATAATAGCTCCGACACACATCATACAGGGCTCTAAAGTGACATATAAAGTGGCATTGACCAAACGATAATTTTTTTGATGTTGTCCTGCTTGCCTCAGTGCTATGATTTCGGCATGAGCCGTCGGATCATGACACATCATCGATTGATTCCATCCTTCGCTTATCGATTGATTCTTCACTACTACCACCGCACCGATAGGCACTTCTCCCGAGGCTTGTGCTTTTTCTGCAAGTGAAAGTGCGTGGTGCATCCAATAGTGATCATCACACTCTGAGTCAGGTGCAGGGAGGCTTTTGATATTCATAAGGCCATTTTTTTGAATTGTTACTTTGAATAAAGTCTTTTAAAAGCATCCCGAAGAGCTAGAATTTTGAGCTGTCGTCATCTCATTTTATCCTATTTTTATAGCATTTTATAAGTTCATTGATCTGTCCTTTAGAGACAGAATCTAACAGATTTTTCATCTGCTGTAGACGTATTAAATCTTCATCCGCATTTTCAGTAGAATCCCCCCTTGTGTAAAAACCATAAACACTTAATCGACGCCAATGCCCTATTAATGCTCTCTAGATTGAGTGCACCCGTAATTTTTAATTTCCCTGAATCGCAATCAATAATAATATTACAGTGACTTACTAAGTATGATATGCTGCCATATTTTTCATCTTTTTCAATGCTCCATTTTTTCCAGAATTGATAATCTTTTCGTAGCAAGTTATCTGGCCACAGATCCAATCTCTCGAAGGGTATTACTCAAAAATTCGCTAATACTCTCGTCTTTAAAGGTTTTATCTCTATAGCAATCTTCCAAAGATTACAGTGTATCTACGCCGAAATCATTATCGAAAGGGCTGGAGTCATCACAGGCATCATAATAAAAATCTTCTTCAGCAAAACTCACACAACAGAGGTGAGAAGTATCCCTATGTACTCCTTCCTCTAGATCATCCTAATAGTAAAGTTGTGTTGACATATTTAATTTGTTTTCCTTTTAGGGTTTAATCATATTAATAACGATGAATAAATAAAAAATCAATTATCTGTTTTTAGTTAGTAACCTAAAGCAGGTTTTTTAGAGGTAAATCTTTTCTTTCGAAAAGATACTATCTTTATATGTATCAATCTTTTAAAAACAAATTAAGCAGCATTTTATTGTAAAATTTATTTAACAAAAATATTGAATAAGTATAAAAAAGAAGCATCTTCTATTGTATGGGTTTATCTACAAATAAAAAGAAAAACGATATGAATAGAGTTAATCATCTCTCGATACATCCATCATATGAGAATACAGCATCAACGCAATCTACACTCTCCTCCCTATCGAGGGAATTATCATTAGTCAAAAATATTAATTATAGTCAATCGATGTACCATATATCTAGATTGCAAAATCTGCTTATTTTTTGTTCTAAAGAAAACAACAAAAAACGCATTCTTAGAGAAAGAGAGGGACAATTCATGGCGAATAATTCTTACAAATGAGATCCCTACTGATACAAAAAAAAAGCGAATAAAATCGTTTTGAATTTCGTTAATGGCTATCAGATTGATTATAACTATTTGAAAAGTAACATGAGTCAGAAGAATAGAAAAAATCTTATATTTTGATAATACAGTGCTAATTATTGATACTAAGTCCCAAAAATATCCTGTATGGCGGCTAGTGTTTTATTAGAATTGACTAATACGGCAACGCTTAACATGCCGCATACTTCTATATCTCCTCTGAACTGAAGAAATTATGGGAACTCTTCAGTGATTTTAAGAGTAAAATTAAACAACTAGGAAAAGAGTAACCAGATATTTTTGTAAATAAAATCATCAACCTTTTTGTTAATGTAAAGACTATGTGAAGTACAAATGTTGAGCTTAATCTAAGTAGGAACAGGGTCACGATCGGTGAAGACGAGGTCGCTATTCTGACACCATACCAAAAAGATAATCAGATAGAAGACCACCTAAGAATGTATCTGAAAGAGAAAATTGATCATGTCAGAGTACTTAGTTCTAATAAAAATATCGAATATCGAGGGCTAAAAAATATTTTTCGCCAGGTTTCTGTATAGAAAGATCAGTTTCTGTGCAATCGGAATTAACATGAAAAATGCATTTAAAGATGGTGCTACATGTGATAATTATTCCCTAAATATCAGGCATTGAAATAACACTCATATAATTAAGCTTTTACATGTAAAATTAGCCCGTTCATGGCGTGATTAGCTCTGAAGATACAATAATGTTGGCAACCGAAGTAGAAAAGCACAACAAAAGAGGAATTGATTGTACTGCTGGTACAGCTCGCACTGTGGTTCTGGCAGCCACAGTCTCAGTGAAGCAACAAAAAAATCACATCAGTCTTTAGGATCTCATCCTTCATCTTCTTAAAAACCGTGCTGCCAATATAGTTAAAACCAAAGACCAGCACTGTTGGCTGAAAGATCCCATATTTTAAATATTTCTATTTTACATTAGTAGAACCTGATAATTCATTAACTGTTGGAATTAACAAACAGGCAATACTGATTGCCTTCAGAGAAGATTAGCAAGTTTTTTAATTCTAACTAGCGCTGATAGTTTTTTCTGCCAGAGAACTTTCATAAATTATGGGATATGCTGACCCGCCTTGACTTCTAGAAGTGAAAAAACGACATGCCGAATCCCAGTACTTTTTCCAGGCATCCTGATATTTTTCACTAATATTTTTAGTTCACTTTGCATAGCTTTAAAACTTTTGGATATGTTTCATTTAACATTTTTTGGCTGACTGATATTCATTTGATGAGTCTTAGGTCATACCCACTTGCGTTATGAGAATAGCAGAACGTTTGGCCATTAATGGGAATATTGTCGCCAGGCTAAATAAAGTTACTGTTTTTTAAAACATTAAAATTTCCTATTATTAAATACTGAAAAAGATTAAGTTTCAGTGAGTAAACCACACCCTTTGTTCTTCATGAAATTGAATCAAATAATGCATCAAGAAACCAGGTTTTCTATAAAAACAAACCACTTATATGGGATAGTACCTATTTTATCTTTTATCATCCTCAAAAAAACAAATCTTCTGTTAACCTTGACTTTGTCAATAGTTCATATTTCAGCATGCCTTAAAATTTAAGATTATTTCTAATTTTAAAAATATGACCTTTAAATTTATTAAAGAAATAAAAATTATGATTACACACGCTCAAAATTGATTCATAAACAAATTAAATCTTAAAATTTAAATAAAATTCAAGAAAATGAAATCAAAAATACATTAAGGGCTACGTACAATTGGAATGGAGAAAAAATATGGATAAAGTGGCTTTTAAAATTTTTCATTTGAAATTGAAAAACCATTCAAAAAGATTAGATAAAAAAGTATTTGGAAAAGTGATATTATTTACTAAAAATCAAATTCAAAAAAGCAAAATTAATTTTGCAATTTTATTCTAATGTCGCCAATATTTATTTTACTGAACACAAAGAATAAGATATTAATAAAAAATCATCTTATTTTTAATGATATTAAAATCACCCCCGTAAGTAGATTGAAAAGAGGAGCTACTTATCTTCCTAGTAAGGATGGTAAAAGCTCTATTTAGATTAATGCAGAGCTATAAGATAACTTAAATCCAAATCCAAAAAATTTTGGGAATTTTACTTTAAATCATGAAATCGGCTATGCTTTGAGACTGAGACATTCACATATCAGTAAATCTTATACTCATTAAATCAGTGTGATGCGTTACTATAAATAGCTTCAATACAATAGCTAGTATCCATTAGCTTCAATACAATAGCTAGTATCCATCTGGCCCTTAAATATATGACATCGCATTCGTTCAGTACCTTTATGGAGCTAATCTTGAAACACATATGTGTAATACAATTTATGGTTTCAATTCTAATTTTGGCTGGCCTTATCTTAGTGTGGAAAATGCAGATGATCCCATGATTTTTGTGTTTGGGCCGCGGGTGGTATCGATAATTTCTATTTTTCTGGTTATCTTCAAAATCAAAGAAGCAATTTAGAATCGAGCTAATTTTCTGATGTCGGTGGATTTAAAAAATGTTTCTATTGCATACAGGGTTAGCATTGAAAATGCGATCAGCGGCTCTTGAGATGACGAAATTATAGGGAATGAAGTAGATCATGTTTTACGAAAAGGAAACAACCGTTTATACGTTGTGGAAGGGGCTGATAAATTACTTGTGGAAGGAGCTCCGATCAACTTTGGGGAGAAAAAGATACCGACTATCTGTTTGGTGGAGAAGACCTAGACTTTTTATTTGAAAGCCAAGGAAACGATTGTCTGGTAGGAGGAAGAAGAAGAGATCAACTTTGGAGAGAAAAAGGAGCAGATACTTTACTGGGAGAGATGGGGGATGATTATCTTTTAGGCGGAATAGAGTCAGATAAACTCACAGGAGGCCAGGAAAGTAATATATTTTTTATCAACCTTGTAATGACTCTGTGACATTATCTACTGATACCATGTATGATTTTGAAGTGGGCATTGACAAAATAGACCTATCTCGTATCAGGAATTAGATCAAAAAATTCAATTTACAGATCTATTTTACTTTAAAGGCCAAACAGAAATTCAACAACGTCATCATAGTGTTCTTAACATTACTTATCTCATGATTCATTTTTCTGATTCTATTGAAAAAATGCATTGAATAATAACGATATGATGATTAATTTCACTGGAAATAAAAAACTTACTGTACCGATTTTATTTTTCTCGCTTTCTAATAAATATCAGATAGGATTTATAAGTGACTTCACTCATGGTAAAATTTTAATGCGTGAAGATTTTATATTTTTAAATTTTTCTAATAAAATTTTTTAAAAAGTAACTCAATATTAATAATATTAACCAGACACATCCCATAAAAAGGGAAATACGTGTGCTGGGAAAGCAGCCAATTAATATCATAATAAAAATAAGAAATACGATTCCAATAGCTGAGGTAATCACCCCTCCTAATAGTGGAAATTCCAATTTTTTCTTTTCTTCTTTCGTTAAAGAGCAACGAAAAGAAATTTGAGAAAGTAAGATCATAATCCATACGAATACAGTCGCAAAAGTCGCCAAGGAGGCAATCACCAAAAATACTTTATCGGGCATGATGTAATTGAGATACACCGCAATCAACATCGCCATCATCATAAAAAGCACGCTCACCCAAGGTGCACCGCGTTTAGAAATTTTATTCAATATTTTAGGAGAATGCCCTTGCTCTGCCATGCCATTTAACATTCGGCCAACACCAAAAACATCGCTATTAATTGCAGAGACAGAGGCTGTTATCACAACAAAATTTAAAATGCTAGCAGCGACTGTGATGCCAATATGTTGAAAGGTTAATACGAAGGGGCTACCTATCGTACTGATTTGATTCCAAGGAAAGATAGACATAATCACGAACAAGGTCCCCACGTAAAAAATAAGAATACGTAATGGCACGGAATTAATAGCTTTAGGAATAGATTTTTTAGGATCTTTCGCTTCACCAGCATTGATCCCTATAATTTCAATGCCGCCATAAGCAAACATCACCACCTGAAGTGATAAAATCATCCCCCAAATACCATGGCTAAAAAAGCCCCCGTTAACCCATAAATTTTGGATACCCGTCGGTTTACCACCGTTACCAATCCCCCCAACGATCACACCAACGCCGACCAGTATCATTAAAATGATGGTGGCCACTTTAAAAAATGAAAACCAGAATTCTAATTCGCCAAATACATGGACACTCATCAAATTAATGCTACCGATAATCAGCACTATGCTTAATACCCAAATCCAATGAGGTACTTCTGGGAACCAGACTCCCATATAAACACCAAAGGCCGTTACGTCGGCAATGGCCACAATCAAAATTTCAAAACAGTATGTCCAGCCTATAACATAACCGGCCATAGGGCCTAAATATTTCTCTGCATACAGAGAAAAAGAGCTTGATTTTGGGTTATTTACCGCCATTTCACCCAAGGCTCGCATAATGATGAAGGCAGCGAGGCCACCCATCATATAAGCCACTAAAACACTAGGGCCTGCCATTTTAATCGCATCGGCTGAACCATAAAATAAACCCGTTCCAATCGCTGATCCCAATGCCATAAAACGGATATGGCGGGCATTTAATCTGCGTTTTAGCGTATTTTTAGCCATGGTTTCCTAACAGATATGCAAAAATTCCTGCCTGGTATTTTGACTGGATTTAAATAATCCTCTTAAAGAGGTCGTTCTCGTCACGCTGCTTCTATCACAAATTCCACGGGCCTTGACACAATAATGAGTCGCATCAATTGACACCGCCACATTTTCAGTCGATAACAATGTTTGTAATGCCAAAATAATTTGTTGGGTTAATCTTTCCTGAACTTGCGGCCGCTGAGAAAAAAATTGCACCACCCGATTTATCTTCGATAAACCAATAATATAATCTTTAGGAATGTAAGCTATAGTAGCTTTACCATCAATACTCGCAAAATGATGTTCACAAGTACTACTCAGACTGATGTCATGTACTGTAATCATTTCATCTACCTGCATTTTATTTTGAATAAGAGTAATTTCAGGAAAATAAGCATAATCCAATCCTAAAAAAATTTCATCGAGATACATTGATGCAATGCGCGAAGGCGTTTTAGAGAGACTGTCATCTTTTAAATCAAGATTTAATAGTTCCATGATCTGGGTGATATTCTTTGCAATATGAGATCTACGAGTTGCAGAATCTAATAATCCGTTTTTAGGATCCATATTGAAAGGATTCTCGAGCCCATGTTTGACAAGCGCTTCATGAACTTGACGAGCTTCTTTACTGAATGATGACATTTTTTCTCCAATCAACTGAGGGCCTTTTAAAAAATAATTGCATCGCCGAAAATATATGTGAGATGTTATTGCACCGTCATTAAGGTTGAATCCCTTGGCTCAGTAAATATTCTTCATAATTTCCTCTGAAATTCTTCACTGTGTCAGGCATGATTTCAATAATTCGGGTGGCCAGTGAATTCACAAATTCACGATCATGAGAGACGAATATCAGCGTGCCTTCATATTTTTCTAAGGCAAGATTAAGCGATTCAATAGATTCCATATCTAAATGGTTGGTGGGCTCGTCCATAATGAGAATATTTGAGCACTGCATCATCAGCTTACCGAAGAGCATTCTTCCTTTTTCTCCTCCAGATAACACTTTCACTGATTTTTTGATGTCGTCTTGATTAAACAATAAACGGCCTAATATGCTCCTTACAGCTTGTTCATCGTCTTTTTCCTTCTTCCATTGCGTCATCCAGTCTAATACCGTCATTTCAATTTCAAAGTCATGAGAATGATCCTGAGCGTAATAACCGATATTGCTATTTTCTGACCATTTTACATGGCCTGCATCTGGGGGTAACGCACCAATTAAAATTTTCAGTAATGTAGTTTTACCAATTCCATTAGCGCCTAATACCGCCACCTTTTCGCCGACTTCAATCATTAGGTTGAGCCCTTTAAAAAGAGTGCTATTAAACCCTTTCGCTAATTTATTTACTTCTAGTGCATTTCTGAATAATTTTTTCTCTTGCTCAAAACGAATAAATGGATTTTGACGACTTGTGGCCTTAACTTCATTAAATTGAATTTTTTCAATTTGTCGAGCGCGCGAAGTCGCTTGTTTCGACTTAGATGCATTCGCACTAAAACGATTGACAAAAGATTGTAATTCAGAAATTTGTGCCTTTTTCTTGGCATTTTCTGCGAGTAAATGCTCACGAGATTGGGTCGCGGCGTACATATATTGGTCGTAATTTCCGGGATAAATGCGCAACTCGCCGTAATCTAGATCCGCCATATGGGTGCACACCATGTTAAGAAAATGACGATCGTGGGAAATTATGATCATTGTACTGCTACGTTGGTTTAGTGTTTGCTCCAACCAGCGGATCGTATCAATATCTAAATTATTGGTGGGTTCATCCAGCAGCAGTATGTCAGGATCGGAAAACAACGCTTGGGCTAACAACACCCTCAACTTCCAACCAGGCGCAATATCGCTCATGGGGCCATTATGTTTTTTAGTAGGTATACCAACACCCAATAATAACTCACCGGCGCGAGATTCTGCACTATAACCATCCATCTCCCCATAAGCTACTTCCAGATCTGCGACTCTATAGCCGTCTTCTTCTGTCATTTCAGGCAACGCATAAATGCGATCACGCTCTTCCTTTAATTTCCATAGTTCGTTATGTCCCATCACCACGGTATCTAAAACACTGTATTTTTCGAAAGCAAATTGATCTTGGAGAAGTTTCCCGATCCGTTCGTTCACATCAAGTGAAACTTGCCCGTTTGTTGCGGTGAGATCTTTACCTAAAATCTTCATAAAGGTGGATTTACCACATCCATTAGCACCAATTAAACCGTAGCGATTTCCTTTACCAAATTTTACGGAAATGTTTTCGAATAGAGGCTGACTGCCAAACTGCATAGTAATATTGTGAGTATTTAACACTGAATCGATCTCTATTTATGAAAAGGGGATATTGAATAATATATAATGAAGATTATAAATAATGACACCCAAAATTGATAGCGGACCCAAAAGAGCAGATTTTTTAAAAGGAGTGAAGCTGCTTTATCTTCCAATTGACTCCCCTGATTTTAACCCGATAAAAATGGCACTTTCTCAGTTAAAATATTGACTTAGGAAAGCGGCTACAAGAACCGTTAAATATTTATGGAATGAAATAGCTCAAGCTATCGATCTAATTTCCTGGAACGACTATTACAACTCCTTCTTTGCTAGGGGATATAAAACAGAATAGATGAAAACTGCTCTAGCTTAGTCTAATACAATTTAATGATCACCTTCTATTATCATTTTTATTTTTTAAAATAAATGATATACTATCAGCATTATTAAAAATAATATTCACTTTAAATTTTACTATTTTTTGCAAATTCTCTATAAAACTATAGATATCAAATTTATCCATAACAGAAGTATTATAATGACTCAGTAGCAAATCGTCATATATTATCATAATCTTTGTAATTCTAATAAAATTTGCATATGAAGGAGAATTTGATAATGATTGAGTGATATTTCTGTGAAATATATTGGCAAGAAAAAAGTCATTAGCAATATTTTTGCTATCAGAATTTCCGCTAATATAGTATTGTATGAATTTGCCTGGTTAGCCTTTACTTTAGTCAACTTTAATCCATTGTAATAATGGACACCTAAATAATATTTACCTTATGAGTTTTTTGTGTAATAAAACATTTTATATTTCTTGCATATAAATCATATTTTTGCATGTATAGGGATGACATCCATTAAAATTTTTCTAACCGTTTTATTACTTATTTAATTCGTAATACTGTAAATATAATTTTGTAATTTTATCAGTGACCGTAAAATGATTTTAGTATTATTGTAATAGGTGATTTCTGTGAAATATTTTATTATAAACATAATTTTTTAATTATTTTATGTATTTAAAATATGGCGGTAAATTTACTATTAATTTCGCTTATTTGTGCTTCACATTTAAGTTGCTCCAACTATTTTATAGTATTTAAACGCAATATTTTATTATTTTAAGTATATCATTACCTTTATTGTAAATAAAAATCAATAAAATAGTTAATAAAATTATTTTTGAAATCTGTATATTTCTCTCATCAACAAACATATTGGGATATTGTATGAAATCATAAAAACTAAAATTCAGATTTAAATTTTTATTTTGAAAATAAAACTCTTTATCATAAAGTATTTTACTAATAATGAATATTCTCTCATTAATTTTATTCATATTGTTTTTATTAAAAAATCAACATTAATATTAAAAACTTGAGAAAAAATATTTTCAATTAAAATAATTACGATTAATATTAATAGTCAAATAATCTTGAACAGAATAACTTCTGTCTTTTAAATATTCATTAGCTAAATCTATATTTCTAAAATTCAATAATTCATCTTGAATACATTCTAAAGAATCAACTACCGAAAGAAATAACGCTTTCATCCGTATAATACAGATAAAAACCATCTTCATCTGTAAGTAAAAAATTAAATAAATAAGACATTATGAAAATCTAATAAAGATACTATCTTCATAATAATAATAGCATTAATTATTATTTAATCTGTTAATAAATTACTATGTTGCGTAATAAAACCGATTACTTTTACAAAAAATGTATTTCACATAATATTAGCAGAAAGAATAATAAATTTCTACAAAATCTGTTTAAAAATATTTATTTAATTTTCTTTTTCTTTTTTAAAATTGTAAATTATAAAAATAACTAAAATAAAAGTTATCTTAAAGTTTTATTAAACGCTCAAAAATTTTGGATGGTGTTTTCAAATATCCTGGTCGATTAGTTTTATATAAAAAGCTAACTCATCAACAGTAATATCATAAATACAAAAAATTAATTCAATACCTATATTTGTAATAACATAAGAAAAGTTTTTATTATAACAATATTTATCTGTAATCAATTGATAAATATTAATGACGTGTTAATCGAAACTATTTAATGAACTTTGATTGATGAGCTTATCTCTTGCTTCATTAAAATCATAATGCAAATTATGAGATATTTTAGTAATCCTGTAATGCATTTTTCTTTTTGCAGAAAAATCTACGTGAATAAAGTTCAATAACAAATAGACTGCAGTTTAGTCAGTATTTTACTTTTAAATTAATTAAAATTAATTTCTTTAATATTATCATTATTAATGACCTGAGTGACTAATTGATTAAATTCATTAGAATATTAATAATGTAAAAAATCATTTTCCAAAGTAGATTTAAATTCTTTTAAATCTATTTTTATCGTTTCTTTGACTGCCATTTTTATCACACTTTAAAAAGAAAATATTCTATTAATAAAATTAAATATTTAACGTCTTTATTATTATTTTTAATCACTTCATCATAATAATACAGTGATATAGAAAGCGCATCACATGTCAGTTTTAAAATAAATTTTATTTAAGAATATCATCTAGTTTCAAATGAGTATTTTGATTTTTTAGTGTTCGGGTGTGTTGGGCGTCTAATTGTGAAATCGTTTTAATATGCTAGCTCATCTTTTCAAATACTTTTTAATATAAACGATGTCCAAAACCGCTTATTGCCGAGCTTTTTCGGCCTGTTGATATGATAGCGATAATACAAAACAGAACTCGGCAACGAAAGCAGTAGGGCGGCTATAATCCCTGGTATTTTCCAATGCATCAGGCAAGTAGGGGCGCTGTTCTTTTATCAGAGATGGGCAATGATATTGCTCCAATATCTGCATCAGTCTGGTTCGGCGATATTTAAAATCTCATCCCATGCGGAGGAATACCGTGTTGGCTCTCTGTAACTTCGTGATGTAATAAATTTGCTCTGGTATTCGGTAATCGAGAAGAGACTCTTTGTGACTCATATTGTGATAAACGCGGAATTGGGCGGCAGTTATCCCCACCGCAATATGTTTGATGAGATCGTCATTCACTTATAAAGTAATAAGGAGCAAGATATTGACCTTGCACTCTATGTGTCTGTTCGATGGCCTACGTCATTGGTTTTTATTCTTTTCGGGTCACGTTACACGACTTTTCCTTATTTTGGCGGCACGCATATGAAAAAATTCAATCACTAAGCGTTTTTTAAACGCCAGAACGATTGGATTATTGCGCATGTAGGTGCTAAGCACTGTAGTTTTCTGTTCATGTAGTAAAGTGACTTCTTTCTTTTGTGTCCCCCCCCTTTAGTCTGAAAGGGTCGTATTTCAAATTCTACCCTGGCCAATTCTTTTAAATCTGATTGATATTTTTCAGCAGTTGAATAACGGGTTTGTATTCTTTTTTTACGACGAAGGCAATAGCAGAAGAGTTTCTGACTAAATCAAATTTTTTATTTTCAACTAATGGCATAGTGTTTCCTTACACAAAGAGACTTTCATCACATAAACCGCCTCTGAATACATTCAATCATAGGTGTTTTTTGAGGTCGATTTTGTGAAGAAATCTCATTCGGTGAAGGCGCCTTTGGCGCTTAGAAAAAATCCTCAGACGAGGCTGATGCTCAATAGCAATAATTTTTTGGAGATTTGAATACAGCTATGATTTTAGTAAAGAGGTTAAAATCCTCCTACGTTTGCATTAAGGTCTTCCCATAGCAAAAACGGCCTGAATAAAGCGGTCATAATGTCAGATTCCATTAAAGCGAGTTCAGATTTAACGAGAAAATTTTCCCTTTAGGTTTTCATTGCTTTCAGTTCAGATTCAAACAGCACTTTTCGTTTTATCTCCGTGCGACGAGTCCTAGTAATGGCATTTTTTTACCTTGAACTGTGCCATGCAATATTTTGGGAACTCTTCGGCTGCGCCTGAGTTTATTTTTTTAAGCAACGTTGAGACGGCAAAGGCTCTAGAGTCGATCTTAAAAATCATAGAAACTAAGCAATAAAACTGATTTTGGGTCACGCGCACTTGTATCAATTGATTGAGGTAAGCTGTGATGATTAGGATATCATCACGGATGACGTCCCCTGACTGAACCCCGGAGGTATGACCATAGCCAATATGCTTGATTGGATGGAGCTCCAGGTGTAGGCACGGAGTTTCTGACCTTTAAACGCCTTGCTCTGAGACCTCCCGTTAGAGCTGATATTCATCTTATTCCCCATTTTTTCTCTGAGTCCAAGATTAGATACAGGCCAGAATATAATCTGTACCGAGATACCCTATATAAATCGCTAACACCTCATTGGTAGAGGCAGGTAGAGACACATCAAACGCGCTGTCTACGATCGACAACAGAAGCTGTGTAAACAACGCTAACGTACCGCAGAAAAAGACATCGAGTAATCGCCGGCTCCAGTAATATTTTCTCCACGTATTACATAATAAGGCAAACAAGGAGGTTAAACTGCCGTAGCTAATATCGATTTGATAGCTGTGAATCCAAGCTAGAAAGGCAACCTAAAATCCAGGCTCTTTCTCAAGCAAGCTCATAGGGGTGAGGGAGCAGATAATCATGAAATAAAGCAACACTTTTTGATTGATTTCGTCAATGAAGAGAGAGACGACAAAAAGCTCTAGCTGGAATGGGGCATTTTGTTTTTTGTGCGCTTATCGTAGAATAAGTTAGTTATCTTAGCTAAATTTTCTACAGGCAATTACTTTTTTCGCTTTTCTAAATTTTATTCCCAACTAAAAACTCCGATCATCTTCATGAAAATACGAGAGTCAATTGATTTCACTGACTGGTTGTTTATGTAGATTTATAAGGAAAAAATCTTTATGCCAACTGTTGGTTTGAACTGACTAAATGTGTTTTGTAAATTCTATCAGAAGAGAGAAGCAGCTACATTATCAAAGTTTTATTGCGAAAATTCTAGCTAAGATTCAACATCCTTTTGGATGTGAAAATGCTTATAATTAGCCATTGATTTTAAAAAAGGAGGCCGGTTGACACTATCTAAAAAAAGTCTTGACCTCGTCATAAATGAAGGTTGCACTCCATTTTTTGCCGCATTACCATCCCAATTTTTTCTATTGAAACAATGAAATTGTACCTTTAAATTGAATGGGTATGGAGGCAATCTTAGACATTGGAGATCAATGTTTATATTGAATTTACATAAAATGATGCAGGAGATTGCGTTTTATAAAACGGGTAGTTTGAGTTACTAACCGTGTAGTAAGATTAAATCTCGTTAAATGTAATATGACTTAAGCAGGTATTAATATTGATTACACCAGGTCTATTTTTGCAAAAAAATCACCTATAAAATCGTAATATTTATCAACATATTTATCAATATGTAATTGAGATTTTTTTGATATATCTGATAGATTGCATAGTTGCTGATTGACTATTTTTAGTCAGAAAGATTCATTGTAAAAACTTTTATAGAAGGAACTTTAATAGATAGATCGAACTTATCCAGGAAAGGACTAGAAAGTTTTAAAAGATATCGTAAAATTGTAGGGTTATTCGATGATGAATATTTTATAATACCTACTTGGACTTGGGTGCATGACCGAAATTAACTGTACCCTTACAGGAAAACGAATCTTAGCAATGGCGCGAGAAATGACAATCTCCCCAGATTCTAGTGGTCCTCTTAATGAATATAATACCCTACGTTCAAATTCTGGTCATTCATCTAAAAATAATACTCTATTATGAGCTAAAGATATTTTAGCCCGGACGAAGTAAAGACCCACCGCCCACTCAACTAAGCCCTATGGTAGGGGATCGAAAAGGACGTTTACGCCATTGAGTCAGATATTTTCAATATTTAATAAACTGTTTATAGTAGCGGTTTCTCATGCTTCCTAGTTTGTTAATGCAGGTGATATATCAATCAGTCTGCTAGAAAGCATCGTTTTACTAGTACCAGGTGGGCTAATTAGTAATAAAATTACCCACAGATACAGCTACCTAGAGAGCTAGTTTTCACTGCTGTTGATCAATCAAATCTTTTAGATCATCATACGTATCTGTTAGATCAGTTTTATTATTTACGATAGAAAGTAAATTTTTTCTCTACTTTAAAAACCATACACCTCTAGCAAGTGTTTGGCAATCATAACCTCCCATTCAGGGATTAACGTCATTTCTATAGAATTAGATGCAGGTAATATCAGTTTCTGATTTTCTTTAGTGCATGCAAGAGCTGCTGGAATTGTGCTATTAATAAGTCGTAATGCACCATATAAAGCTAATTCACCTAAAATTAATAATAAACTGATTTGTGAACACTCACTTGTTCTGAGGCTATTAATATGGCTAACGCTATAAATAAATCGTAATGCCACCTTCTTTTGGTAGATCTGCAGGTCCTATACTCACCGTAATACACTTAGCTGGAAACATAAAACCACTCTTCAAAATCGCACTCCGTGAACGATCTCTTGCTTCTTTTACCGCGATTTAAGATAAGCCTACCAAGGTAAAATAAGGCAATCTATTACTGATATGCGCTTCAACCGCAACTACGGGAGACTGTACCACCAGAGATTTGCTCGCGTGTTGATTACTGATAGTGCCATATGTCTCTTCTTTTATGTGTGTGTACTATATGATAGGCATTTTTTCTAAATACTCATAAATTCAAAATCTGAGATAAAGATCACAAAATATTTATTTTTGAGTAAATGAGTTTAATTAGTTAATAAATTACGTTTTCTAGTAAAAGAAAATCAGGGTTTTGATTTAGGAGTGATCAAACTGAAATGATACATGAAAGAGTATCTCTTAAGAGATAAACATTTATACAAAACCCTATATAATATTGTTAATAAAGTTATTTTATTTAACTTATTAAAATAAAAGTTATTTTTATGAAACGATGGGGGTATTTTATATTGCCATAGATAGATAATAGAACGATACCGTTAATAATCAGGAATAGTTTTGCGGATTTTTTCTAAATCTTCCGGGGTGTCTATACCTAGAAGGGGAATCTTTTTGACTATATCAACGTGGATCTTTTCACCATGCCATAAAACACGTAATTGCTCCAATTTCTCTATTTCCTCTAATGGACTTTTTCCCCAATTAATATAACGGCGAACAAAATCAACTCGATAAGCATATATACCAATATGGCGAAACGCCGTCCTGTGTTTTCCCTCAGTCATACACCCATCACGTTTCCATGGAATCGGTGCTCGAGAAAAATATAAAGCATGACCCGAGGCATTCACCACTACTTTCACAATATTAGGATTCATGAAATCTACTTTATTCGTAATAGGCGTAGCTAAAGTGGCCATACCTAAGCAGGTGTTAGCGAGGTTTTTTGCAACCTGATCAATAATAATCGGGGGAATCATAGGCTCATCGCCCTGTACATTAACAATAATGTCATTATCACTGAATCTATATTTTTCAATGACTTCAGCTAAACGTTCTGTTCCTGATGAATGCTCAGAGCTTGTGAAGCAAGCTTCTCCACCTGCGGATTTAATGACTTGTAAAATTTCTATATGATCAGTCGCCACAATCACACGATCAGCTCCTGCCTCTCTTGCTCGCTCCATCACATGGAGCACCATGGGTTTACCCTGAATATCAATTAAAGGTTTTCTAAGCAAACGGGTTGATCCATAGCGCGCAGGAATAACAATCACAAAAGACATTATTTTTTCTCAAGTAACGATAAATCTCGAGCATGGCGTTCTAATAAAACGGGGACCCCATTACGTATGGGGTAAGCAAGTTCATCTGTCTGACAGATCAGTTCAATATTTTTTTTATCAAAATGCAATTTACCATTGCAAATAGGGCAAGCAATAATTTCGAGTAAATGATGATCCACCTATATATCCTCAAAAAATTTAATATTTATTTCATCTAAAAATGGAGCATAAAATAGCACAATTCATTCAATAAAATTGTCATTTTATCGTAAAAAAATAAAAAAGAGAGACTAGATTTATATAGAGGCGCATTTTTTAAATCACTTAATAAAGTTTTAAAAGGTGTTTAAAACTATTTTTAATTTTTACTGATATTGTAGAAAATTTTTCTAAAAATATCATGTTGTAGTTTTATTTTCTTATTTTTTTAAGTGGATCCCTCATAAAAATTTTAAAAAGCAATAACATCTTCTGCAGAAGATGCATGAAAACTAACACGATAAGAGCACTCTACATCTTTTCTCGCAGTCAACGATTTATCTTTGATTTTCGCAATGGCGGCTTTATGAACATAAATATCCGATCTACCACCTTTCGGTTAAATAAAACCATAACCTGCTATTTTATCAAATCATTTTACCTTGCCTTTTTAAAATCATAATAAAAACTTTCTTTTTACTGGGCATCTTTACTGGGCATCTCACAAATAATTTTTATGCATTGCTTCGATGCACAATAGATCAAAATGTTCCGATGAAATTTATTGAAGCCTATCAAATAGGCCATAAAAGTATGCTCTGCAATATTCATTTTTATTTACAGAATAACACTCTGCTAGTTATGTTTTGTTACTCTCTTTTTATATTTTTAATATCAAATTTAAAATATAAAGTTATTAAACAAGTTTCAAAAAATACGATGTGAAAATGCATTAATAAAAATCGGCTGCATTTAGAAAAGAAAGAGGTTATTGAATATTTATTTTTATAGCGGCATGTAATGATAACTGCTTTAAAAAACTGCTCTGATTTTTTCTTTTCTTAAAAGCAAAAGAAATAAAATAACTCACGCAACAGAGTAATCGGCATTTACTCATAAAACACAATTTTTCAACTGATTTTTATTATCTTTCCTAACAAATTCGATGACATAACTCCTCAATCGAAGCCAGTAACTTTTGAGATTGCACGAATGGAAAATCTGCACTGATAGGAAGATACCACCAATTAGTCTGAGCAAAAGCCTTACATTTGACGGCATCCTTCTCTGTCATGCATAAAGATTGTGATTTTTTAGCTAAAGGCAAAAGTATTGATAGGGTGTAATGTTGATGATCGGAAAATATTTGTGTTTTTATAATATTGACACCTAATTGAGCCAGCATTATAAAAAATCGGTCTGGATGTCCAATCCCGGCCATAGCAATCACTGAAATCAGTTCTTCAACAGGTTTTTTTTCTCCAGTCACGAGGTTAACCGCTTTGCTTGCTCTTAATTGCATTAAGATCTCTTCTTTTTTAGCCTCGCCTCCATTGATAATAATGGCGTCTACTGAATGTAATCTTGTTATCTTTTCTCTCATAGGACCCGCCGGCAACAAACAAGCATTCCCAAAACGGCGAATTCCATCAATAACCACTAACTCAAAATCACGTTTAAGCGCAAAGTGCTGCAAACCATCATCTGCTATCAATAAATCTAATGGATATTTTTTGAGTAAAGCCTTGATAGCCTCTTTACGTTTCGGAGCAACTGCAACAGGCACCCCTGTACGTTGAAAAATAACTACTGGTTCGTCACCCGCTTCCTCAGGTTTAGTATAATGAGAAAGTATTAATGGATACTTACCTGATTTTCCATAATATCCTCGCGAAACAACACCGACCTGAAACCCCCTCATTTTGAGTTGTTCGACCAGCCAAATCACGATAGGTGTTTTGCCGTTTCCGCCTACAGTTAAATTTCCTACTACTACGATAGGAATAGGTGAACGCCAAGCTGCACGTAAACCAGAACGATAGCTGAAGCGAATTAACCAGGTGATCAAACCATATAACCAAGAGAAAGGGAGTAACAATAAATAAAGCCGAGAATGCCCAAACCAAATGCGGTCAATCACGATCTTTCTCCAAACTGCAAAAGACTAAGTTTAATATAACCGCGTTATTGAACCAATAGAGCTTACTATACTTTATCATAAAGCTAGATTGAATTAAGAGAATTCCAAAAGGTTAAGTGTGAGCTACTAAAAGTCAATAAATTTAAAATCCTAAAACAGAATACCGCCCTGATTTTAATTTTTTGACAAAATTTAAAAAAATTCACCCCAGTGGATAACTATATTAAAAATAACGGAGATGATATATAATAGTCGATACAGGATTACTAATCAGTTTTTAACAAGTTACTGGTATGTTATAAAAAATTCATCTATTCATGCGATTTTTTGAAAACAGGTTTATTCTGTTCAATAGCTTATTAATCATAATATTTTTGATTGCTATCAGTGCTTTTTTTCTTTATCCGCAATTTTTCTCGCCGCTTCCCGTAAAATAAAATTAAAAGTCATGTCCGATGAAAGCGATAAAAGAGCTTTACGTGTTTTAAAATTACACAAAACACCTGGGGTTTTGTACTGTGATTGAAATCGGTCTAAATGCTGTGGATATTCTCAGGGCTATTTTAGAGGATGCTGCTTTTCTCCCTTTCTAAAAACATCTTCATTCTTTTTATGAGATCAAAATGGGCTGATACATTGAATTTTATTTACTCATTTTCATTTTTCACCAGGCTTTTTATTTTATTCGCTTATCTTACGCCAAAACGTATTGTACTGGTGTCCCTGAAAAAGTGGCTTTGCGGGTTATACCTCTGACGTGGTTTTTAAAATCCTATTTTGTCCATTAATTTGGTTTTTTAATAGTATAGCTAATATTCTTTTTAAGTTTTTAAAATTAACTACGGTGCGTAATGATGACATCACATCTGACGACATTTACGCGGGGATCGAAGCCGGTGCTGTAGCAGGTCTATTGCTTAAAGAAGAACATCAATTGATTGAAAATATCTTTCAATTGGAAGAATGCACCGTGTCTTCTTCTATAACTACCCGTAAAATATTATTTATTTTGATTTACACGAAAATGAGCAGAGCATGAAAGAAAAAAATTTGGGGTATCCTCACTCTAAGTTTTTGGTCTGTGATAGCAATATCGATCAGGTCGTAAGATATGTGTTTTCTAAAGACTTACTTAATTGTGTACTAGGGAATCAAACGTTATTATTCAATGGAGCTATACAAATTCTTTTGGTGTCTATGTTGCCTAATAGACAGATGCTTTTTGAAACTCTTGATCTTTTTAAATCGGCCGGTGAAGATTTTGAGACCATTGTGAATAAATATGCGTTGATGGTCGGCATGATTACCCTAAACGATGTGATAACTACTTTAATGGATGGATTAGTAGGTCATGCTAAAGAAGAAAAAATTGTAAAACGCAATTAAAATTCTTGGTTAATTGAAGGAAGCACCCCGATTGAAGATGTCATGCGGGTTCTTGATATCGAAGAATTTCCTGAATCTATCCACTACGAAACCGTGGGGGTTTATGATGTATATGTTGCGAAAAATTCCTAAACAAACGAATTTTATGCAATACACAGGCTATAAATTTGAGGTGGTGGATATTAACAATGAAATAATGGATCATTTTTTGTAACCAAAAAATGAGAACAAAATAACAGATCGTAAATATAAAAATGGAAATCTGTTCTGATTAAAGAAGCGGAAACGTAATATATTGAATTTTCTCGTAAACTTTTTCTATTTTTTATACTGGGATTTCATGTATCCAGGATCTGAAAGTAAATCTTTTATATCCACAATTTTGGGGCTCAACAACCTCATTGAAGTTTGATTTTTACATACTGTATTAGATAAAAATGATAATTCTCAAAAATTTTTTCTGTTTTTATACCTATGCATTCGGAAAATACACTTAAAAAACTAAAAGCAGATCGGTAAGCAGTTATTTCTGTTCTTTTAGTCGCATCGAAAGAAATAATAAACATCGGCACTTCAAAGTTGTGTTTATATTTATTGCTATGATGAAGTTGAGAATACAAATTATTTTGCGTTTTCAGCGCTAATCTATGATTAGAAAAATACATCAACGATACTGTGTTCATTAAAGACATGTGTATGATGGATACCGTACAAATATTTTTCTTAAAAAGATCTAGTTAGCGTGATCCAAAAAATCGTATTTTTAATTTTAAAACCATAGGTATGCATAAAATCTTTTCTAACGCTTTCACCAATCACAATAATTTTGAATTATGAAGATTTGAAAACACTTTTCTCCAGGTATATTTATTAAGAGCAGAAATGATTTTTAATGTGATTTCGTAAATTTTTTAATACTTCGATAAAAGTAAATCATGAATTTCATTGTTAGTAATCCTTTTTTATATAAATCGAAACTTTCGCTTGAAAACGTTCTTTTAATTTGATAACTAAAGTAAGTGAGTATAGCAAAAATAAACAAGCTATTTTTGCTTTTAAAAGAAATATAATGTCTTTTTATTAAAAAAAGACCAGATAAAATTAATATCAGCAAACTTAATAAAATAATAAAAATAGAAATAGAGAATAAAATTATTTTTCTTCTAAGTAATTTGTAGAAAAACATATAAAACTGTATGATAAGAAGGAGCTCCAAAATTGGACCAATAGAAAAAATAAAGTGGGCATAATACAGAAAGAAATACAATAAAGAGACTTTAAATATATTTAAGAATATCTTGTAATAAAATAAGAATACTCAATAAGGATAAAGCATCAATTATTTTGAATATGTACTCGAAAGAGTAATTGACCATAATACAAAACAAAAATAAAACATGCAAATAATATAGAAACAAAAACTGCAGACGCAGAGATATATGTCTACTCACCAAACAATATATTTTCTCAGTCCCTATATAATCAACCACCTTTTCGATAGCAGTGTTAATAATTTCAATAATTAAAATAAAAACAATCGATCTTATCATTAATATTTTTTCTACTTTACTGACATTAATAAAACGTGATTAAAATAGATAAAAATAAAATATAATACTCCTCACGAAAAGCAACTTCGTTTTTGTAAACAATTTTTAAACCATTCAGAGCAAATGGAGTTGACTTAAAAAATTTATACTAAATTTTTTTCAAAAATTTTTCCACAATTAATTTGGTATCTATTTAAATATCATCAAAAAAGGAACTAAAAATAACTTTTTAAAAAAAACGATTAAATACAAACTTAAGAAATAAGTTTTTAATTTTTTTAAATTAATTTTTTATTTTTTAGTGATATCATTGTTTTTATTAAATAAGATCACTATGACGTTTTGTAAAAAGTTAATTCACTATTAATCAGATGTAAATAGGCTTTTATGTCAAAAAAAGTAATAAGTGTCGTTATATTGGCAGCAGGGAAAGGCACACGTATGTCCTCAGACCTTCCTAAGGTATTGCATCTTTTGGCAGGAAAACCCATGGTCCAACATGTGATAAATACAGCTCATCAATTAGATTGCACCCGAATTCATCTTGTTTATGGACATGGGGGCACTTTACTCAAAGAAAAACTCAATAATGAAAAATTAAATTGGATTTTACAAGAAGAACAGTGGGGTACAGGGCATGCCTTACAAAAAGCGCTTCCCTATTTTTCAGAGGATGAAAATATCCTCGTGCTTTATGGTGATGTGCCTTTGATAAAATTTGACACCTTAAACCGATTGTTATTAGCAAAACCTCATGGAGGAATCAGTTTGTTGACCGCCACGGTGGATACTCCCACAGGTTATGGTCGAATTATCAGAAAAGACGATGATATCTCTGAGATCGTTGAATGCAAAGAGACCACTGAAATTCAAAAAAAAATTAACGAAATTAATACAGGCATCATGGCAATTAACTCGTCTGATCTGAAAAAATGGCTGGTACAATTAAAAAATGATAACCGTCAAAACGAATTTTATCTGACCGACATCATCAAGATAGCTTATCAAGAAAATAAAAAAATCATTGGTATTCAGCCTGCAAATTTAAATGAAATTGCAGGCATTAATGACGGCATTCAACTTGCCAAGCTTGAACGACTATTTCAAAAACAACAGGCAGAAAAACTTCTTTTATCAGGCGTGAGGATACTAGATCCTGCTCGTTTTGATTTGCGGGGCCAATTAATTTGTGGCAGTGATGTGGTAATTGATACTAATGTCATTATCGAAGGTGACGTCACACTCGGTAATCGAGTACAAATTAAAACAGGCTGTTTATTAAAAAATTGCCGGATTGACGATGATTCTCAGATCAACGCTTATACGGTAATAGAAGGGTCTTCTTTAGATAAAAATTGCGTGGTAGGGCCATTTGCCCGCTTGCGGCCAGGGAGTGAACTATCGGCAAAAGTCCATGTGGGCAATTTTGTAGAAATAAAAAAATCGTCTTTAGGTCAAGGTTCAAAAGCGGGTCATTTGTCTTATTTAGGAGATGCTGCAATTGGATCTGAGGTTAATATTGGGGCTGGCACGATCACCTGTAATTATGATGGTGTGAATAAGCATAAAACTCAGATTGGTGATTATGTTTTTGTAGGATCTCATACGCAATTTATCGCGCCTGTGACCGTTGGGGATAATGCCACCATTGGGGCGGGTACAACGGTCACCTTGAATGTGCCTGCAAATGAACTGGGGCTCAGTCGAGTCAAACAAAAAAATGTTCAGGGTTGGAAACGCCCTAAAAAACTTAAATAGGAATTTTAGAATGTGTGGAATCGTAGGTGCAGTCGCACAGCGTGATATAGCTAAAATACTCATAGAAGGCTTAAGACGCCTAGAATATCGGGGTTATGACTCAGCAGGTTTAGTGGTTCTAGATGTAGATGGGAAAATGACCTGTTTGCGTGAAGTAGGTAAAGTTAAAGCCCTATCTGATGTAGCTGAAAAAAAAATATTACAGGGGCAAACAGGCATTGCTCATACGCGTTGGGCGACTCATGGTGAACCTTCAAAAATCAATGCCCATCCTCAGATTTCTGAAAACATCTGTGTTGTTCATAACGGTATTATTGAAAATTATCACCCGTTGCGTGAGTTATTAATCCGAAAAGGGTATTTATTTTCCTCTGAAACCGATACAGAAGTGATCGCGCATTCGGTTCATTTGGAACAGCAACAGGGCGGATCTTTACTACAGGTCGTTCAACGAGTCATTCCCTACCTGATGGGATCCTATGGCGCAGTGATCATGGACAGTCATGATTTGAATATTTTGGTAGCGGTTCGTTCAGGTAGCCCTATGGTGATTGGTTTAGGTGAAAATGAAAATTTTGTGGCTTCTGACCAATTGGCGCTATTGCCTGTGACTCGTCGTTTTATTTTTTTAGAAGAAGGAGATATTGCCAAAATAAGGCGTTCTAATATAGAGATTTTTAATCAAAAGGGAGAAAAAATGCAACGCCCGATTTGGGTGTCTGAATCAAAATATGATGCCGGAAATAAAGGCATCTATCGACATTATATGCAAAAAGAAATTTATGAGCAACCAATGGTAATCAAAAATACCTTACAAGGGCGCTTACTTCATGGACGGATTGATTTATCTCAATTATCTACCAGAGCCAAAGGAATTTTGGCTCAAGTAGAACACATTCAAATTATTGGCTGTGGCACTTCTTATCATTCAGGTCTGGTGGCTCGTTATTGGTTTGAATCCTTGGCAGGGATTGCTTGTGATGTCGAAATTGCCTCAGAGTTTCGTTATCGTAGATCGGTAGTTCGTTCAAATAGTTTATTAATTAGCCTCTCTCAGTCAGGTGAAACGGCAGACACCTTGGCGGCATTACGTTTATGTCAATCGTTAGGTTACTTAGGTTCTTTAGCGATCTGCAATGTAGAAGGATCATCTTTAGTCAGAGAATCTGATTTTGTGTTAATTACAAAGGCAGGGACTGAAATCGGTGTGGCTTCAACCAAAGCCTTTACGACTCAACTTACGGTATTGTTAATGTTACTCGCTTACATTAGACGTTTAAAAAACAAGCCTGAAGAATTAGAACATCAGATTGTAAAAGCACTACAGACGTTACCGGCTCGCATTGAGCAAATATTTTCATTGACTAAAGAGATTGAAACTTTAGCGGGCGATTTTGCTGATAAAAATCATGCTTTATATCTTGGTCGAGGAGATTTGTATCCTATTGCTATGGAAGGCGCATTAAAGCTTAAAGAAATTTCATATATTCATGCCGAAGCGCATGCGGCAGGAGAATTAAAACATGGTGCACTGGCGTTGATTGATTCAGAGATACCCGTTGTTATCTTGGCGCCCAGTAATGGATTGTTAGAAAAATTAAAATCAAACATTGAAGAAGTGCGAGCGAGAGGAGGAAAGCTGTATGTCTTTTGTGACAGACAGAGTGGGTTTGTTGAAAATCAAAGTATGAAATTGATTGTTTTTCCTAAAATAGAAGAGATCATAGCACCGATTGTTTACAGCGTACCTCTACAAATATTATCGTATTATGTAGCTTTAATAAAAGGAAGAAATATTGATCAACCTAGAAATTTAGCAAAATCAGTGACAGTGGAATAAATTCAGACGGATTATTTCATTTGATATAACCTGTGATATCAGGGTTTTACCACTTTCAACATGTTAAGAAATAGTAGATTGTGAAAATAAATAGCATATAGCATTAAATTGAGTCAAAAAACCCTACAAATGTCTTGTAGGGTTCCTCTTTTAATATCACATATTTATTTCAATAATTAAAAACGCTTTCGGCTGGTTGTGTAATAACGACCTTATTACCTGTTATTTTTACATTTACACGGCGATCAGAAGCTAAACAATTGATTAACTCTGCACGTTTTTTAACTTTATCGCATTTAGAACCCGTTACAGGGTTAGATTTTCCTAAACCGTTTATAACAAAAGGTGTATCTGAAGAAATACCTTTAGAAATCAAATAATCAGCGACCGATTGCGCGCGTTTTTGAGACAGTGTTTGATTGTATTTATCATTACCAATTCTGTCAGTAAAGCCTAATATAGTCACTAAACCTTTTTGAGGATTGATATTAGCTAATTTAGAATAAAGTTTATTTAACTCTTCCTCCCCTCCTTTTTTGAAGGTCGATTTATTAAAATCGAATAATACGTTAGACTTCAATTCAAAATATTGGGTTTGAGCAACAGGCTCCACATCGATTTTTGTTACTGTTTCCGTAAGTATTTCTAGGGGATTTTCTTGATTGAAGCGATAAGAAACGCCTATACTGAGCATGCCATTATTTGGGGCAGCACCAATACTATCAAAATTCCCAATTTTTTTTGTCCATTGATAATCAAAACGGGTTACCCAGCTTTTAGTGAATGCATATTCGAGGCCCACAGCGGCAAACGGGGAAACGCTTGTATCATTTTTACTGAAATGTTTCTCTTCCGGAGAAGTATACGCTTTAGTCTGTGCTTTCCATACCACGCCGCCGAGACGTGTATATATATCTAAATCTTTCACAATAGGATAGTTCAATTTAGCCCCAATTTGTACACCATAAGCCTTGAATGTGTTATTTTTAGTATCTCCCTCGTAAGACATATGACCAAACCAGTCTGCGCCTAATTCAAATCCTAAATATTGATTAGCTTGGTAGCCTAAAAAAGCACCTGCTCCTATCTGTTTTTTATAAGTAGGGTCATCACCGATACCGCTATAATCATTTTTCATACCTGTACTCGCATAACGAGACCAACCTAATTTGCTCCCTAAATACCAAGTATCATCTTGAGGAGCCGCTTGTACTAATGTAGTGAAGCCTGAGAATGCTACTGCCACTGCTATAGTTGTTTTTTTCATTTTTTACGCCTCATTATCAGCAACAAACCAAATAAACTTTAAAATCTATTGAAGCTTTTGGTCAACTTCTCTGATTTTCTTTTTAAGGTGTGACTTTGCACCCTCGGTTAAGTTTTCACTTAATGTAACATTTTAAGCTCAAAAATAACCTGAGTTTATTCAAGTTTACAACTTGAAAAAAAACTTACAAGCCTGATCTGTTTGTTGTTTAGTCACTTTAAAAGTAAAAATTAAAACGGCGGGCGTTCGATCATATTTAGGGATTAAAATGAAAGAGAGTTATATTCGGTTTTAATAGTAAATACAGGCTGATAGAGAAGAAAAGAACACTCGGTAACGCGGCCCCCAGTATCGGGGAAAATTGATAGAGAAGACTCAGAGACCCAAAAATTTTATCCAAAAGATAAAAAACAAAACCAAAACAAATACCTGTCACGATACGCAGGCCAGTTGCTTTGCTACGGAGCGGGCCAAAAATGAAAGATAAAGACAGTAGCATCATAACAGTGACAGAAAAAGGTGAAAAAATTTTTTGCCACATTTTTAATTCGCAACGATCCGAGTCCTGGCCTGCTTGTTTTAAATATTTAACATAATCATGTAGTCCCATGATCGACAATGAATCGGGATCCATGGCAACGATCCCCAATTTATACGGTGTTAAGCTTTTTTCCCATTTTTCGCTCAATGTTTGTGATCCTTGAATTTTTTTTGTATTACTGAGATTGGATTCATCTATCTGAGAAAGTTGCCACGCGCCTTTTTCAAAAATTGCCGTCGCCGCATAGCGTATTGATATAAGACGATCATACGCGTCAAAATGATAAATATGCACCCCTGATAATTCATGATGGTTGATGACTTGATTAATATAAATAAAATCTGATTTATCTTTAACCCATATCCCCGATTGAGTGGAAATAACAGATCCACCATAGATCATTTTTTTTCGGTAATAACTCGCTGTTTGCTCCGCTAAAGGAGAAAGCCACTCACCGATGATGATGCTGAGTAAAAAGAAAATAACCGCTGTTTTCATTACAGATAAAACGATTTGCATATGACTAAAACCAGAGGCCTGTACCACCACTAATTCGCTGCGAGTTGCTAAAGAACCCAATCCTAAAATACCTCCTATTAAAGCTGCCATCGGAAAAAATATCATCATATCGTTGGGAACAGACAGTAACGTGTAAATCGCGGCGGCAAATACAGAATAATTGCCCTCGCCCACTTTTCTTAGCTGTTCAATAAATTTTATGATACCTGACAAAGATACCAGCATAAATAAAGTCATTATGATCGTATTTAAAATACTTCGTCCAATATAACGATCTAATCTACCGAAAAACATCAGAGAGTCTTCCTTAATTTTGTATACAGTCTACGTAAAGTTGAGCTGTCCCATATATTCAATATGATGGCCAATATTGTGTAAATACCATTGACAAACCATAACCAAATTAAAGGATCTAATCTGTTATTACCGGCATTAGAGCGTAACGTGCTTTGTAATAAGAAAAAGATCAAATACAACAACATAGCTGGTAAAATACTCAATACTTGCCCTTGACGAGGATGCACTTGACTAAGAGGAACCGCCATAAAAGCCATTATCACAACAGAAACAATTAATGTGAGCCGCCAGTGAAGCTCTGCTCGGGTATCTGGATCGTTGGCTTCCCAAAGTGGGCCGATTGACATTTGTTGAGCAGTATTGCTGTTTTTTGTGACTGATTTATGGCTTATTACCGCCTGGTAATGATTAAAATAAGTAATTCTAAAATCACCCAAAGGTGGAATCCCCTCGTAATTCATTCCATTATTGAGTGTCAGTAATTGAATACCTGATGCTGGCGCCGATATATAACCACTATTAGCAACGACAACAGTGGGTCTTTGAATTTGATTAGATTCGCGTTGTGCGAGAAATATTTTATGAAATTTTTTATTCTGAATATCCTTGATAAATAAAACGATTTTTCCATCCGGTGATGATTGAAATTGTCCCTTCACTAAGGCGGATAAACTTGGATTGACACGTTCTTCATTGATAAGTTGTTTTTCATGTTTTACAGACCAAGGAGAAAAGTAAAAAACGTTGATGGTAGCAAAAAAGGACGTTAGAGCAGCCAAAAACAGAGCCACTTTAATTAATCGTGTTTTACTCACGCCACAGGCATACATAGCGATAATTTCGCTTTGGTTGTGAAGCTTACCGTAAGTCATCAATAAGGCAAAAAACAGACTTAATGGCAATATCAATTCAACCATTTTAGCGCAACCTAACCATAATAATGAGACAATCAAATGGGCAGGAATATCATGATTTATTATATCGTCTAATATGGTAACCAATTTTTGGCTAAAAAAAATGAAGGATAAAATGAATGAAATCGCCACTTGGGTTTTGAGAATTTCTTTGATGAGATATTTAGTGATGACCACGTTTCTGCACCTGTGAAAATTTATTTTTTACAAAGAAAGTCGTTATTTTCTTTATAAATCTGCGTTTTTGCTTTAATTTACCCCCCTATGGTAACGCTATTTAGAAACTAAAATGTGCTTTTTGTGAAAAAAAGCACAAAAACGAATGAATAAAATTTCAATCATTAAGGATAATATATGGAGTTCAAAGTCAACATTGAATATTCAGAAAAAAAAACATCTGATTGTATCGTCATCGGCGTTTTTGAATCCCTGGGTTTTTCTCCCTCTACAGAAAAAGTGAATACAATCAGCCGTGGCTATCTTAAAGATTTGTCACAAAATGCGGATTTCCAAGGGAAAGCAGAACAAGCGTTATTATTGCATCATGTTCCTCATGTCGCATCAGAGCGTGTTCTGTTAATCGGTTGTGGTAAAAAAGAAGAACTCGACGAACACCGTTATAAAAAGTTAATAAAAAAAATGGTCAATACGTTAAAAGAGACAGGGGCTAAAAATGTATTCTGTTATCTAACAGAATTAAAAGTAAAAAAGAAAGACATTGATTGGAAAATTCGCTCTGCCATAGAAATCATTCAAGATGCCCTGTACTGTTTCGATCATTATAAAAGTACAAAAACACTTCATGTATTAAATCAAATCACATTCATTATCACACCTACTCAAACCAAAGCTGCTCAAACGGCCATTCAAGAAGGTATTGCGTTAACCGTCGGTATCAACGAGGCCAAAAATTTGGCTAATACGCCGCCTAATATTTGCAATCCTACCTATTTAAATGTCTCAGCGAGGAAATGGGCGAAAAAATTTAAAAACGTCCGTGTTTCTATGGTCAATGAAGATGAGATGAAAAATCTGGGGATGAATGCTTACCTTGCCGTGGGCCAAGGTTCAAAAAACGATTCTTTGATGTCCATCATGGAATATAAAAGCGATAAAATTCCTGCTAGCACGAAACCTATCGTGCTGGTGGGGAAAGGCATGACGTTTGATTCAGGCGGAATTTCAATTAAGCCCTCTCAGAACATGGATGAAATGAAATACGACATGTGTGGCGCAGCCACTGTATTCGGGGTGATGAATGTCGTGGCTGAACTGAATTTGCCTCTTTATGTGATAGGTGTTTTGGCAGGGGCTGAAAACATGCCAGGGAGAAATGCCTATCGCCCAGGAGATATATTAACCACATTGTCAGGCCAAACCGTTGAAGTACTCAATACTGATGCAGAAGGCCGCTTGGTGTTGTGTGATGCCTTAACCTATGTTGAACGTTTTGATCCAGAACTGGTGATTGACATTGCCACCTTAACCGGAGCCTGTGTGGTGGCCTTAGGGCATCATATGAGCGGTTTGATGTCTAACCATGCGCCCTTAGCTGAAGATCTGCTGCACGCGTCTGAACAATCCGGCGATCTGGTGTGGCGCTTACCTTTAGATGAAGAATATCAAGAACAGCTCGATTCCAACTTTGCAGATATGGCTAATATCGGTGGTCGAACTGCCGGCGCCATTACTGCCGGTTGCTTCTTATCTCGTTTTACTCATCAATATCATTGGGCCCATCTTGATATCGCAGGCACCGCCTGGCGTACAGGTAAAGAAAAGGGGGCAACAGGTCGCCCTGTGGCTTTATTGTCTCACTTTTTATTAAAGAAAGCTTTAGCTTAAAAAAGAGCTTAAAACTGGCTGAAAGATGATGTCATGTACATGAAACGCGCCACTTTTTACCTGATAGAGCACGGTGCTCAGATCTATGGATTGTCTCCAGAAGAAATCTTAACCTGTGAATTTTCTGCCCAACATTGGAGGGTAGGCAAAAAAATACAAATTCTCTGTGAAGAAAAAGCCCAAGCGGCACGATTAGATGACGCCTTGTGGCTTTATCCTTCTTATACTTTTATTCCCCATCATCTTTCAGGAGAAGGCCCGAAGCAGGGCGCAACTGTGGAAATGATTTGGCCCGACTGCCTATCTCATCATTCTGCTGATCTGTTGATCAATCTGCTATCAGAATGTATCGATTTTGTAGACCGCTTTACTGAAATCATTGATTTTGTACCCTATAAAACGACCTTAAAACAATTGGCAAGAGCGCGATACGCTTATTATCGCCAACTCGGTTTTAATTTAATCACCACTAGCCATCCATTGAGTAAATAAAAATATCATGAAAAATCGCACCTGCTCTCTTGATAAAACCTATGATCCTGAATCGATTGAACAGCCGCTTTATGAGTACTGGGAAAAAAAAGGCTATTTTAAACCTAGCAATAGAACTGATCAGGAGCAATTTTGCATCATGATCCCGCCTCCAAATGTGACAGGCAGCCTGCATATGGGACATGCTTTTCAACAAACTATCATGGATATTTTAATTCGTTATCAACGGATGAAAGGCAAAAATACCCTATGGCAGGTCGGTACAGATCACGCTGGCATCGCAACTCAAATGGTGGTGGAGCGTAAAATAGCCTCAGAAGAAGGGAAAACCCGTCACGATTATGGCAGAGAAGCGTTCATTCAAAAAATTTGGGATTGGAAAGCCGAATCAGGATGCAAGATCACCCGTCAAATGCGCCGTTTAGGTAATTCTGTTGATTGGGAAAGAGAGCGTTTCACCATGGACGAAGATCTCTCGCTCGCAGTGAAAGAAGCCTTTGTGCGTTTATATCAAGAAGATCTGATTTATCGGGGTAAACGCTTAGTGAATTGGGACCCAAAACTTCGCACGGCCATTTCTGATTTAGAGGTAGAAAACCGCGAATCTCAAGGATCTATGTGGTATTTGCGTTATCCGTTAGCGGATGGCATGACCACAAAAGAAGGAAAAAATTATCTGGTGGTAGCCACTACCCGTCCGGAAACAATGCTAGGGGATACAGGCGTTGCCGTTAACCATAAAGATCCCCGTTACAAAGACCTGATTGGAAAAAAAGTAATTTTACCGCTAGTAGAACGCGCTATTCCAATTGTCGGCGATTCACATGCAGATCAAGAGAAAGGAACAGGCTGTGTCAAAATCACTCCGGCACATGATTTTAATGATTACAAGGTGGGGAAACGCCATGGATTACCTATGATCAACATTTTGACCCTTGAAGGCTATATTCGTCATCAACCTGACATTTTTGACAGTCAGGGTGAACCTATGGCTATGGATTCAGCCGTCATTCCTGAGTCCTTTCAAGGGCTAGAGCGTTTTGCCGCACGTAAAGCGGTGATTGCTGATTTTAAAAAATCAGGGTTACTGGAAGACATCAAACCACATGATCTCACCGTGCCTTACGGAGATCGCAGTCAGGTGGTGATCGAGCCCATGCTGACCGATCAATGGTATGTGCGAGCTGCTCCTTTAGCCAAGAAGGCGATTGAAGCCGTCGAAAAAGGCGAGATTGAATTTGTACCAAAACAGTACAAAAACATGTATTATTCCTGGATGCGAAACATTCAGGATTGGTGTATTTCTCGTCAGCTTTGGTGGGGGCATCGTATTCCAGCCTGGTATGATGAACAAGGGAAACTGTACGTCGGACGTGATGAAGCAGAAGTCAGGCGTGAGTATCATTTTCCTGATGAGCTGCTGCTACGCCAAGATGAAGATGTGCTAGATACCTGGTTTTCTTCTGGATTATGGACTTTTTCAACCCTGGGTTGGCCAAACAATACGCAAGCACTTTACACTTTTCATCCAACTAGCGTAATCGTTAGCGGATTTGATATTATTTTTTTCTGGATTGCACGCATGATCATGCTGACGATGCATTTTGTGAAAGATAAAAATCATCAGCCTGAAATACCTTTCAAAACAGTTTATATGACGGGTCTCATCCGAGATGAAGAAGGACAGAAAATGTCAAAATCAAAAGGGAATGTGATCGATCCCTTGGATATGATCGACGGAATTTCTTTGACGGACCTGATAAAAAAACGCACAGATAACATGATGCAGCCCCAGCTTGCAGAAAAAATTCGTCAACGGACTGCAAAACAGTTTCCCAACGGGATCCCACCCCACGGAACAGATGCATTACGTTTTACCTTAACGGCTTTAGCATCGACGGGACGTGATATTCATTGGGATATGAAGCGTTTAACGGGCTATCGAAACTTTTGTAATAAACTATGGAATTCCAGCCGTTTTGTCTTGATGAATACACAGGGTCAAGACAGTGGTCAAAATGGGGGCGCTCAGAGTCTGTCATTGCCTGACAAATGGATTCTGTCTACCTTTCAGAACAGCATTCAATCTTATCGTGATGTTTTAGATCAATATCGTTTTGATTTAGCCGCGCATATTTTGTATGAATTTACTTGGAACCAATTTTGCGATTGGTACCTGGAGCTCAGTAAACCGATTCTCAATCAAACGCCGGATACCCCAGAGAAAGAAGCGCAATCAAGGGGTACGCGTCATACGCTTATCACTATTCTCGAAGCATTGTTGCGCTTAGCGCATCCTATCATTCCCTATATCACTGAGACACTTTGGCAAGAAATTAAAATACTTCAAACGCCATCTGAAGCGGATCAGGCTAAAACCATTATGCTTGAGAGTTTTCCGGAATATGACGACTCTCAAATAGATGAAAATGCTTTCTCTGAGTTAGAGTGGATTAAAAAAATGACGATCGCGATACGCAATGTGCGAGCAGAAATCAACCTACCTTTGAATAAAAAAATCGATATAGAGCTATTCACAACATCTAACACTATTAAAAACACGCTGTTTAAAAACCTGGATCTGATTCAATCGATTGCTCATCTTTCTTCGATCAGGGTTTTTGATAAATCAGAAAAAGCCCCTTATTTTGTGATTACCAGGTTGATAGAAGACGCTGAGATCAGAATCACTCTTCCAGAATCGTTTGATAAAGCAGCAGAACAAATGCGTTTAAAAAATGACCTGATAAAAATTGAAAAACAAATTGCTCTACTTCAAGAAAAACTGGAGAAAGTTCATTTTACAGAGCGGGCGCCGCAATGGATTGTAGGTAAAGAAAAGGACAAGTTAGCTCAATTAATGGCAGAAAGGCAAAAACTGTTGGAAAGATCTCAGTTGTATAAGATTAAAACTGAGTCAAACTGATTTTTTAAGTATTGTTTAAACGATTAGAGTATATTCCTCATACCAATTTATTTTTTATTTATCATCAGGAAATACATATGTTGATTTTAATTCCCATTCTTATTCTTCTTGCGTTAGTGATTGTTTCCTCATCGGTCAAAATTGTCCCTCAAGGCTTTCAATGGACGGTAGAACGTTTTGGGCGCTATACTCGCACGCTGATGCCTGGCTTAAATATCATCATTCCCTTTGTGGATCGAATAGGCCGCAAAATTAATATGATGGAACAGGTGATTGATATCCCTTCGCAAGAAGTCATTTCACGGGATAACGCGAATGTGGCGATCGATGCCGTGTGCTTTATTCAAGTAATGGATCCGGTCAAAGCCGCGTATGAAGTGAGTAACCTCGAACTGGCGATCGTGAATTTAACCATGACCAATTTTCGTACTGTCTTGGGCTCTATGGAGCTCGATGAAATTCTTTCTCAACGCGATAATATCAACAGCAGTTTATTGCACATCGTCGATGAGGCAACGAATCCTTGGGGTGTTAAGATCACGCGTATTGAAATTCGGGATGTGCGTCCTCCTGCTGAATTGGTCTCCGCGATGAATGCTCAGATGAAAGCAGAAAGAACCAAGCGGGCAGATATTCTAGAAGCTGAAGGGGTAAGACAAGCCGCGATTTTACGTGCAGAGGGTGAAAAACAATCCCAAATTTTGAAAGCAGAAGGGGAGCGGCAATCTGCTTTTTTACAAGCAGAAGCGAGAGAAAGAGCGGCAGAAGCGGAAGCACAAGCCACTAAAATGGTGTCTGAAGCCATCGCTGCCGGAGACATCCAGGCGATTAATTATTTTGTCGCACAAAAGTATACGGATGCACTACAAAATATCGGCGCCGCTAATAACAGTAAGGTGATTATGATGCCTTTAGAGGCCAGTAATATAATGGGCGCAATTGGGGGAATCAGCGAACTGATTGCCCAAAGCAAACAGGATAGGGAGAAAAAATCACGGTAATAGAAAAAATAGCAACGAATCCCCCAAAGTTTCGGTGATCGGCGGGGTTCTTTGAGTCCAGAGAATAAAACGTGTTTTTATCCCTATTCTCTACAATGAGCGTTTTTTGAAAGTTTTTCTTTTGTAATTCTTTACATTCCTGCTATAACCTTTTAACTCATTATTGAATAAGTTTTATTATAAAGTTAACAAGAGAAGATAAAAATATCATGAAAATAAGTATATTACGTAATGTTTTAAACCAGGAATGAGCGAGGAAAAGATTAAATAAGTACTCCAGTAAACTCCAGAGTAATCTCACAGAGGTGAATAATAACCTAGACAAAGTGAAACAAAAAGCAGCACGGCTTGGTGAAGAAGTTAAATATATAATCAAGCAGTGGTCAGAAAAACACAAAGCGGCTAAAAACAAACTCTAGAAAAAATTAATAAAACTGAAAAGAGATCAGGGATGTTGGAAAGAAAATATGAGAAAATATAAAAAACCAAAAGTAACGCGGTATCTAAGATAGAAGAACTACAGAATTAGTCTCAATTTATTGAGACCAAAAATTCTAGTTTAGAACCGAAGACTGGTACATCAGATAATGATGTTTCTAGCAGAAACTGTCGCCGAGATAAATGAAAGTTCATGAGGAAATACAATAGAGACAACACAAGAAATGCGGGTCTGAGAAGTAAGAGATATAAAAATATCAAAGCAGTATTAGAGGGTGAAAATCCTACTCATGAGGACATATATCATGTGTAATTATCTATAACAAAGAAGAACGATAAATTTACAGGTGTAAATGCCAGGTCAATTAATAAATTCAATTCATTAAGAGCTGAAATTAGCGAATACTAAAAATGCTCTCGGAGAGAATAATTTCATCTAATTTCATGAGAAATTAACTTCTGTTAAAAAAAGAATTTAATAACTAAAATAACTGAATTAAAATCGAAAAACCCGGTTCTGAAAAATCGTTGAAATCAATGTAATTATTAGAAAATAGACCAAATATCTATCAGAACAATAAAATTTAAAAAACCATGGAGATTCAAAAGATTTGAACAAGGTTCGAAACATGCTTTAAAAGCAAATACATAAAATCCAGTTAAACAATCAACACTCTTACTATGGTTTCTAAGAAAAATATTGATAATAATAACGAATTCAATTCGGCTTCTCAATAATCATTTCTTTTTGATAAACAAAAAGAAGACTTAAAAAGAACGTCAGTAAATTTAAAACAGAATCTTCATGACGTAAGCCATAAACTTAAACAGGATATACCATAAAATTTGCCAAAGTAATCCGGCTCCCGGTGACTTATAGGTCGGTTTTTTAAAACAGGCTTAATAAGACGAACAATAAGCCATACAAAATCAAACATCGCACTCAGACACACCCCATCATTCCTCCTGATGCCAAAAATCATATTACACGAAAGTCAATCTACCTCAAAATACATATTAATGCCTTCTTCTTACCAGATGACAAACATACCTTTGCACACATGACCCGAAACACCATAAAACGAATGCACTGAAACCAAGTTCATTTTGGTGAAAATAAATAGACTGTATATCAAAACAGCGGCAAAAAAATCATAAAAAATGGCAGGATATCATTTTTTGACTATCATTATTTTTGATAAAATGCCGCAGTTACTTAAATTTTATTCATACATTTTTCAAACAATACGGAAAGAATCAAATAGCAGTCGCTGTTTGTGTTTTTAAATTTCATTATTTATTCATTACTAACGTATTAGGTATATTAATGAAAAAATTTAAAAAACTCTCTGAACTGATTCTTATTTTAATACGCTCTTTTTATCTTAGACCGCATTTGCGGATGGCATTTTTACCTCTATGGATGATCCTGCAACTGCAAAAAAACCTTTTGAAGCGACCGCTTCAGCGGATTTTTTAGCTCAAACGGGTCATCACAAAAATTCTTCGCTCTCAGTAGCAGCCAATATAACTTGGTTCAAATAGTCTATGTCATACAGATTTTTTGGGTAGCGCGGCCAATCATTCTTCTTAAGATCAACGCTCCTCAGAAGAAACTTATCTAATGAAAGCATGTGCTCGTTACAATTGAACGCCTGAACATTATTTATGTAGTCAGACGATCTGGTTAAATGATCGATTTAATTTGTATAAATGTCGCTCAATTTTTACCTTAGGTTATGGTCAGCAAATTTTGAGGGGTCCTATTCATCCGTTGCGAGCAGAAATCGGTCCTACCGTTCTTTATGATCCATATTCTGCAGGACGGAATAAAAAGAATTTGAGGCTCTATGGTGGTTTAGGATATCCATGGCAAATAACACAAACGAGTCAATGCATTCAAGCTCTGTCTATCTTTCTGGGTGAGAATACGACGATCACCTCCAAAACTAGTTTGCAATTGGCGATCAACGAATAATTATCATTAAAACTATCTTATAACGTCAATTGGAATAACCATACATTCCTCTGATCCTAAAAAATAGACACTAAAACCTCTATTTTGCTTTATTATAGCCTATAGTCACGTGCGTAGCTCCCGGGCGATCAACTGATCTGCTGGTTTAACTTTTATAGTGTCTACAGAGGATGATAAAACGTAATCTCATCGCAGCCCCTCTCTTTCTATTTTTTTAGAAGCTTACGTTGTATATAATCACACTGTCACCTGTGAGGTTAAATAGACGAATTTTCACAGGTTTCATCAATATATTTTTGCCCAGAATTAGTACAAAATTGCTATATTATGACACTATATTTTCAAATTTATAAAAAATGGCTTCTTTTTCTTTAACTATCTTGCTGCAAAATCTTGAAAAACACCATAAATTTTTAGTGGCTTTTAGTGGCGGACTTGATTCCACCGTCTTATTGCATGGCCTGCTGAGTTTGCGTGATCAAAATCATCTTAAATTGAACATCAGAGCCATTCATACCCACGAAAAATTAATTCATCGCCAAGAAAATTGGGCTAAAGATGCCGATCAGCGATTAAGCCATTGCCAGAGTCAATGCGAGCAATGGAAGGTGCCCTTAGAAGTAGTCAAAATGGAGGTAGATCCGAGAGGAAAAGGGATTGAAGCCGCTGCCAGAACAGTACGTTATCAGATTTTTTTAAACGCATTAAAAAAAGATGAAGTCTTGTTGACCGGACATCATCAAAATGATCAGTGTGAGACCGTCTTGCTCGCCTTAAAACGAGGCAGCGGTCCCGCTGGTTTATCTGGGATGCCCCTCGCCATGCCTTTAGGTCAAAGCCAATTGTTACGACCCCAACTTTCATTTTCAAGACATAGTTTACAACTTTACGCCATAGAAAAAGGCATTTTATGGATGGAAGACAAGGACAATCAAAATGATCGCTTTGATCGTAATTTTTTGCGTCGGCACATTTTACCTTTATTAACCGGGCGTTGGCCTTATTTTCTTGAATGCACCTCCAGAAGCGCAGCCCTATGTGCAGAGCAGGAAACATTACTCGACGAATTACTTTCTGAACAACTATGTCAATTACAATCTCAAGCAGGAACGCTTTCCATTACGGGATTGGCTGCCTGTTCTGAAGTGAAACGCAACGCTTTATTACGCCGTTGGTTAGATACTAAAAAAGTTCTTATGCCTTCACGAGATCAATTAACCCGGCTCTGGAAAGAAGTGGCTTTGGCAAAATCGGATGCTCAGCCTTATTTGCAATGCGGGGAATATCAAATTCGACGATTCCGCGAGCATCTTTATTTATTAAAATCAAACAATCAATCTCAATCATGCCCCTCGATTTTTTCTATGAAATGGCCTTTCACGCCTGAGAGCGAGAACACACTCGTATTACCAGATCATTTAGGAGAACTAAAATGCACTCCTTATAGAAGCGAAGGTCAAGTAATACGAGTACCTAAAAAAAATGAAGTGATCAGCATTCGTTTTCGATTAACCGGAAACATCAAAATACTAGGCCGAGACAGATCACGACATAGCAAAAAATTATGGCAAGAACTTGGGATACCACCATGGGAAAGAAAACGGATCCCTTTGTTGTACTTCAACGAAACACTGATCGCTGCCGCCGAAGTTTTCGTAACTCAAAAAGGAGAAGCAAAACAAGGAGAGCCCCACTGTTATTTAGAGTGGGTAAAATCATGAGGGCGATTAACTATCTTTATTCTCATGCGCCCCGAATTTTATAAACCATGATCGTGCTATTCACTCAACACGAATTATTTTAAAGAGCCATACAACTGATATGAGTAAATCAATTTCCATCGCTTTAGCACAGCTCAATTTTTGCGTGGGCGACATCAAAGGCAACACGGAGCTTATATTAAATGTCTTGCAAGAACAAAAAAATCAAGCAGATTTAGTGCTATTTAGCGAGCTCGCCTTGTCAGGGTACCCCCCGGAAGATTGGTTATTCCGTGATGATTTTTACCATTCCTGTGAAACTCAATTATTGCGTTTGCAAAAAGCATCACACGAGGTATCATTTTTGTTAGGGCATCCTTTTCGAGAAAAAGGTCGACTGCATAATGCGTTGTCTGTTTTTTCTGAGGGGAAACTCTTAGCGCGCTATTATAAACAATACCTTCCAAATCACGGTGTATTTGATGAAGCACGTTATTTTAGCGCAGGAAAAACAACTCAGATACTGGCATTTAAAGGCTACCGTCTAGGCCTGCTAATTTGTGAAGATCTTTGGCATGCAGGCCCTGTGGATTCTGCTAAAGCAGCTGGGGCGGAAATATTGTTATCTATTAATGCCTCTCCCTATGATCAAAAAAAATATCAAAAACGTCAAAATATGCTATCACAACATTGTCTTCGTACTGATTTGCCATTGATCTATCTCAATCAGGTAGGGGGGCAAGACGAACTGATTTTTGATGGGCGTTCTCAAGTATTGAATAAAACAGGCGAAACAGTGCTTGAATTGCCCGCTTTTTCTGAAAAAACATTTTTATGCGAATGGAAAGCAAATCAGATAAAAACAAAATCACTAAAGATCAATCCGCATGAGCCTTTTTCTGAAGAATATCAAGCCTTAGTGATGGCGCTGCGCGATTATGTGAAAAAAAATGGGTTTCAAGGTGTTTTGATGGGTTTATCTGGTGGCATAGACTCCGCACTGACATTGGCTATCGCTGTAGACGCCTTAGGGAAAAGCAAGGTACGAGTCTATATGATGCCGTCACGTTATACTCTAAGAGACAGTGTGATATATGCTCAAACTCAAGCCAAAAATTTAGGCGTCACATTTGAAATATTGTCTATCGAACCGATTTTTGAGGCGTTTTTATCAAGCCTCAAAGGACTTCTTAAAGAAGATCTCAAAGACATCACGCAAGAAAACTTACAGGCACGTTGCAGGGGTATGTTGCTGATGGGTTTATCCAATCAGCTCGGTGAGCTTGTGCTCACCACAAGCAATAAAAGTGAAACGGCAGTCGGTTATTCGACACTTTATGGAGATATGGCAGGGGGCTTTAATGTGCTGAAAGACGTCCCGAAAACCTGGGTATTTTCTTTAGCAAAATACCGCAATACCCTGTCTGAGGTGATTCCAAAAAAAGTGATCTTAAGACCTCCTTCTGCGGAGCTTAAAGCCAATCAGCTTGATACGGACAGCTTAACGCCCTACGCCATACTTGATGCGATTCTGGAAGGCTATGTTGAGCAAGATCGATCCGTCGTATCTCTGATAGAAGAAGGATTTGAAGAAGAGGTAGTTCGGCATGTGATTTCATTAGTGGATCGCAACGAATATAAAAGACGTCAATCTCCTGTGGGCCCACGAATCACCGCTCGAAATTTCTCCAAAGATAGGCGTTATCCTATTACCTCTGGTTTTTCACATAATAAATAAGCGCGTTCTTTAAAATCAACTTACTGCTAGCTGATGAATACGAACACGCATTATCTGTCTTCAGGATGAGGCTCTAACCAGCATCCCTAAATAGGTAAGCTCTCTAAATATATTTTAAATTATTCAATGAAAAATAAAAATGATATAAATATCGTATTAGCGTATTAGCGTATTAGCGTATTAGCGTATTAGAAAGGTAAAATTAATCATCACTTACATCCTTGTTCAAAAGATTTGAGAGAAATAAAAATTTCATATCAAAAAATAACGCATCTACAAGCACAAGAAATAATACGAAGTATTATAAGACTCAAATAACTTGCCGGTAAGTTTTATCAATTAATTTATTAAAAAATGATTGATAAATTGATTACAGTAAAACAAAATAAAAAATTATATGAAGGAGTTGCTAAAAAATGAAATGAAATCCTTCACTATTGAAAAAGAAATTGATTCTGTACAGAAAATAACATTCCTGCATCTTAGAGAAGATGGATTATTGAAAATAGCAAAAAAATAAAAATAGTGTAGACCCAAATTCAGAATTTATACACATTTTTAAAAAATAGAAACAAAGTCTCCTTCAAAAGAAGGAGATCTCATCAATAAAGACGGTACTGTAAAAAATCTCTCTTTATTCTAATTTATTTATAACCAAAAAATATTAAGATATTAAAGGTTTTTTTTCAAAAAAGTAAAAATTTTACGATAGAAAAATTTTACCATCATAATGATTTAATTGAAAATATTCAAGAAATTAAAAATAAATTAAACTATTTTAACACATCGCAATTTAATTTAAGAGAAATTAAATCAATATTTTCGAAAATTAATTTAACAGGAATTAATCAATAAAATTTTGACAATAAAAAACATTTTAAGCGATTAGTTTTTGGTGAACAATAACCTAAACTATTATATTACAGGGCCAACTCTTATTGTTTATTTTTAGGATATGTTTCCGAATGTTATAGATGCACTATTTGATGATACAAAAAATATGGTTGAAGAACATAAGGAAGAATTTTTAAAAAATACAAAAAATTTATGATAAAGCATAGTAAACCCCTTTAAAAATTGGCTTGAAACGCATTCAAATGAAGGATTTCACGCTTTTTTATAACCAACACCAACAAAAAAGGATGCTGAAGACTCATCTGATGAAGTAACTGCACCGTCTGAAGATGTGTTAAAGCCTGAAGTTGATTCATCGTTTCCACAGGGGCTAACTCGCATCAAAATGAGGCTGGGCTGTTAAAACAGGGGATGAGTCAATTTCTATCCAATAATGGAACTCATTTTACGAAAAATCCTACTTTGCACTCTGACATCATGCTCACTGTGTTCAGTAACGCTTCCTGAAAATACTTTTAATACGCTTATCAGAAGGTGTTTTTTGAGTACCGTCGGATCTTTCAAAGATTCTCTTATTGAAGTATGATCATCAAAATCGTGTCTCCCTCATTAAAATTTCTTTTCCAGAATTCAATCCTGCAAATTATTTAGCCATACTAAATAAAAGCTCTGATGTCAAATGATCTTATAAGTTCTAATGACGAGAGAAATTCATGCTTTACCCTATGTCAGACGTTCCAAGGAGAAGGGCATTTTACGGACACTCCCGCCATTTTTATTCGTTTGCAAGGTTGCCATGTGGGTCGTAGTGGGGAGACACTAAACACACTTGAGAGAAAAAACGAGCAGCAACAGAAGCTATTAGCCGTCATTCGTATACAAGGATATCAAACTTCTCAAGTTGTGATCACAAGAGGTGAACCCTATCTCTATGATTTAAAACCTTTAACACAACTGTTAGAACAAAAAGGCTATTTTCCAAATTGAAACTAGCGGCACTCATCTCGTATACTGCACCCCTCTTGCTGAGTGAAGGTTTCCTTGAAAATCAATATACGAGGAAGATTTAAAATACAGCATCAGGCTTTGTAGAGAGCGGTTGAATTAAAGCATGTGGTTTCTCGAAAGCGTGACATTGAAACATTGGATGCTTTAATCGTCAATTTAAAAGATCGTAAAAAAAGAATCATCAGTTTACAACCGGTTAGCCAAAAAAGTCAGCGACTCAACTTTGTATTGACACCTGTATCGAGCGTAATTGGCGCTTATCCCTACAAATGCATAAATATTTAGGTATTAAATAGACCTTTTTAATTTTATTGAGATCAAGTTGAGATGACCGATCCTCGTTTTATACATTTGAGTGTGCACAGCGATTACTCCATGATAGATGGATTAACTAAGATTAATCCTTTGGTGCAAAAAGCAGCAACGTTCGGTATGCCTGCACTTGCCCTCACCGATTTTAGTAATTTTTGTGGTTTGATTAAATTTTATGGGGCTGCCCATAAAATAGGTATTAAACCTATTATTGGCGCGGATTTTTATGTTCAAAGCTCTGCCATGGAGAATACTTTTACTCATCTCACCCTATTGGCTCGCAATAAAAAGGGTTATCACAATATCACGCTGTTAATATCTGCGGCCTATCAACGAGGATATGGCTCTCTCGGGCCGATGATTGACCGCCATTGGCTTATCAAACACAAAGAAGGGCTAATTCTGCTTTCAGGAGCAAAAATGGGCGATCTTGGGCAATTCATTCTCAGAAAAAATCAAAGTCAGATAGATCAATGCCTCCATTTTTATCAAACACATTTTCCTGATAACTATTATATTGAGCTAACTCGTACCGGGCGCACAGACGAAGAATCTTATCTGCATTCTGCAATCAACATTGCAGAAAAACATGCCATACCTCTTGTCGCTACGAATCATGTTCGTTTTATGGATCCCTCTGATTTTGATGCACATGAAATTCGAGTGGCTATTAATGCGGGCTTTAGTTTAGATGATCCTAAACGCCTGCAAAATTATAGCCCACAACAATTTATGCGCTCTGAACAAGACATGTGTGAACTCTTTTCAGATATCCCAGAAGCTTTAACAAACAGTGTTGAAATCGCAAAACGCTGTAATCTTAATCTTCGTTTAGGGGAATATTTCTTCCCAAAATACCCAACAGGAAAGATAAGCACAGAGGATTTTTTGATCTCGCGATCTCAAGAAGGACTGGAAAAACGCTTATATTTTCTTTTCTCTGATCCTGAAATACGCAAACAAAAACGCGGTGCCTACGATCAGCGTTTAGCGTTGGAACTTCAAGTCATCAATGAAATGGGCTTCCCCGGGTATTTTTTGATTGTGATGGAATTTATTCAATGGGCAAAAAACAATCACATTCCTGTTGGCCCAGGCCGAGGCTCTGGAGCTGGCTCTTTAGTTGCCTATGCGCTGCAAATTACAGATATTGATCCCATTGAATTCGATTTGATTTTTGAACGTTTTTTAAATCCTGAACGTATTTCTTTGCCTGATTTTGATGTGGATTTTTGCATGGAAAAACGGGATGCGGTGATAGAACATGTCACGGACATGTACGGACGAGAATCCGTTTCACAGATTATCACTTTTGGTACCATGGCTGCCAAAGCGGCAATACGTGATGTGGGGAGAGTGCTCGGCCATCCATACAGTTTCGTTGACAGGATCGCAAAACTAATCCCTTTAGATCTCGGGATGACGTTAGAAAAAGCGTTTATAGCAGAGCCTGAATTAACAAAAGCATATGAAGCGGATGAAGAAGTTCGAAGTTTGCTAGATATGGCGCGTAAGCTAGAAGGTGTCACTCGTAATGCGGGTAAACACGCAGGAGGTGTAGTGATCGCGCCGACAAAAATGACTGATTTTACCCCTTTATATTTCGATTCTCAAGGCCAAAATCCGGTGACGCAATTTGATAAAAATGACATCGAATATGTGGGATTGGTGAAGTTCGATTTTCTCGGTTTACGTACTTTGACTGTGATCCACAAAGCCGTTGAGATGATTAATCAACACAGCACCATTCAAGGCGCACAGCCTATTGAGATCTCTTTGATTCCACTCAACGATCCAAAAAGCTTTGAGGTGCTACAGCGATCTGAAACGACCGCCATCTTTCAGCTTGAATCCAAAGGCATGAAAGATTTAATAAAACGCTTAAAGCCTGACTGTTTTGAGGACATCATCGCGCTAGTCGCTTTATTTCGTCCAGGCCCATTACAATCGGGCATGGTAGATAATTTTATTGATCGCAAACAGAGGCGTGAAGCTATTTCTTATCCTGATATTGAGCGGCAACATCCTTGCTTACAGCCCGTCTTAGAACCCACGTACGGCATTATTTTATATCAAGAGCAAGTCATGCAAATTGCTCAGGTGCTTTCAGGTTATTCTCTAGGGGAAGCGGATATACTCAGGCGTGCCATGGGCAAAAAAGACCCTGTTGAGATGGCAAAACAGCGATCTATTTTTGAAAATGGGGCTAAAGAAAAGGGGATTGATGGCCAATTGGCTATGAAAATTTTTGATTTGGTTGAAAAATTTGCCGGCTATGGGTTTAACAAATCACATTCTGCTGCTTATGCTTTATTGTCATATCAAACACTGTGGCTTAAAACACATTATCCCGCTGAATTTATGGCAGCTGTGATGACAGCAGATATGGATAATACGGATAAAATCGTCGTGCTGGCGGATGAATGCGCCCGCATGGGGCTTAAAATGTTACCGCCAGATATTAACAGTGGATTTTATCACTTTCATGTGAACGCCCAGGGGGAAATTATCTACGGGATGGGCGCCATTAAAGGGGTCGGAGAAGGTGCAATAGCAGGTATCTTAGAAACACGTGATAAAGGAGGAGAGTTTAAAGATTTATTTGATTTCTGCGCGCGGACAGCCACTAAAAAATTAAATCGTCGGGTATTGGAAAAATTAATTTTCTCGGGGGCTCTGGATAGATTAGGCCCGCATAGAGCGGCATTAATGCACGCTTTACAAAACGCAATCAAAGCCGCAGAACAACATGCTAAAGCCGAATTGATTGGGCAATCAGATATGTTTGGTGTGCTTACCCAAGATCCAAAAAAAATAGAGCAATCCTACGCACAAGTACCGCCATGGCAACAGCAAATGGTTCTGGATAGAGAACGTGAAACCTTAGGGCTCTACTTAACGGGGCATCCTATTACTCAGTATTTAAAAGAAATTCGTTACTATGTAGGATTAAATCGTTTACAAGATCTTTCCCCAACTCCAAAGGGTAAAAATATCACTGTGGCAGGATTTGTGGTCTCAGCAAAGGTGATGACTACAAAACGAGGTGCGCGAATTGGTATATGTAAGCTTGATGATCGTTCGGCACATTTGGATATCATGTTGTTTAATGATGCATTCGAAAAATATCAGCATTTATTACAAAAAGACCTTATTCTAATTGCTAAAGGCCAGATCAGTTTTGATGATTTTAATAATGGACTAAAAATGATCGCCCACAAACTGATGGACATCAGTGAAGCCCGTGAAAAACACGTACGGGCGCTTGCGATTTCAGTTAACCATACACAGGTAAATAAAGTATTTTTTGATAAACTTCGTGACATTTTAGAACCTTTTCGTTCAGGAAATGTCAAAATACATTTTTATTATCAAGGAAAAAATGCCTCTGCTAAATTACGTTTTGGTACTAATTGGCATATCATACCGACCAACCGCTTATTGATTGATTTACGTAATTTAATCGGTCATCAGCAGGTACAACTAGAATTTGACTAAAACGAGAATATAATGAGTTTAAATTTAAATTTTCTTGATTTTGAGCAGCCTATTGTAGAGCTAGAAGCAAAAATCGATTCTTTAACCGTCATCAACCGTCAAGAAAAACCCATCAATATTGATCTAGATGAAGAGATTCAAAAATTGCGTGATAAAAGTATTCAGCTCACGCATAAAATTTTTTCTCATCTTTCTGCTTGGCAAATTGCTCAATTGGCTCGTCATCCGAATCGCCCTTATACGCTTGATTATATTGAGCATATTTTTACGGATTTTGAAGAATTAGCGGGAGATCGTCATTATGGTGATGATAAAGCGATTGTGGGCGGCATTGCGCGCCTGAATCAAAAGCCCGTCATGGTGATAGGTCATCAGAAAGGGAGAGAAACCAAAGAAAAAATTCGACGTAATTTTGGGATGCCTTCTCCTGAAGGATATCGCAAAGCGTTGCGCTTGATGCAAATGGCCGAGCGTTTTAGATTGCCACTGTTGACCTTTATCGATACGCCTGGAGCGTACCCAGGTGTTGGTGCCGAACAAAGGGGCCAGTCTGAAGCCATCGCGCGAAATTTACGTGAAATGTCACGTTTGAAAACGCCTATTATTTGCACGATTATTGGTGAAGGAGGATCTGGCGGTGCTTTGGCAATTGCTGTTGGTGATGTCGTGAACATGTTGCAGTACAGTACTTATTCTGTGATTTCGCCTGAAGGCTGTGCGTCTATTTTATGGAAAAGCGCCGATAAAGCCTCAGTTGCAGCAGAAAGGATGGGGATCACCGCGCGGCGCCTCAAAGAATTAAAAATGATTGATACCGTGCTCCCTGAACCTTTGGGAAGTGCACACCGCGATCCTAAAGCAATGTCGGAGTCACTTAAAGAGAGATTGATCAAAGATCTGGAATATTTGAAGAGGTTTGATTCTTTGAAATTGCTTAATAGAAGATATAAAAAATTAATGAGTTACGGGTATTGCTAAAAACCTATCTCTCAGCTAAAAGATAACTTCTTTAGCTAGCTGACCTCGTGCATAGCCCCCCGTCTTTTTTGATCACTATTGTTGCAATCACGTATGACGATAGATGGTATGCCCATGAAATGTAGGCAACTAGTTCATATCATGAGGAAAATAGGTGGTAAAAAGTAAACTGGGCGTACTTTTAGTGAATTTAGGCACTCTAGATACCCCTACTATTCCTGCTATTAGATGCTATCTTAAACAATTTTTTAGTGATCGAAGGGTAATAAATACTTTCCCTATTTTATGGTCTCCATTTTTCAGCCCAGCGTTTTACCCTTTCGTTCTAGACAAGTCGTTAAACTATATCAATCCATATGGACGACTGAAGGTTCTTCATTATTGGTTTATAGCTGTCGCCAGCAAAAAGCATTGGCAACACGCTTACCAGATACCCCCCTAGAATTAGTGATGAGCTATGGCTCTCCTTCTTTAGATGACGGGATTAACCAATTCATCACTCAATGGATTACAAAACTAGTGGTATTGCCGCTTTATCTACAATATTTCACGACTACCTGTGATTCTGTTTTGAATGCGGTGTCTGGCATTTTAAAAAATATCGATATTCACCCTCAAGTTACTTTATTCATAATTATGCTTACCACTCTCCTAATATTAATGCACTAAAACAAAGTATCGCACGTTATTCTGAAAAATATAGCCAACCAGATAAATGATTGCTTTCTTTTCATGGTATTCATCAATGTTATGTCCGCTTAACGGATGATTATCTAAAGCGCTATGAAGACACATATCGTGCACTCAGCACAGCTTTAGCGTTCCACAACAACAAAATTATGATGACCTATCAGTCCCGTTTTATCTGGGAGTTATGGTTAACGCCCTACACTGATAAAGCATTAAAAATGCTTACCAGCTCAGAGCATCAAACATATTCACGTACTCTGCCATGGGTTTTCCTGTGATTGTTTATAAACATTAACAGTTACACCCTCGCTACATTGGTCAATTATAGCTAAGGGCAGTAGCGTATTTAAAGAGATCTAATGAAACCTGAGTCTTTTAAAATCTATTAATACCACCGTTTTCTGAAGAGGGTTGGTAAGATTATCGGGCTTAACAAAACACATCATCATATCATAGCGGCTATTATCGGTTTAAATGCACAGCGTGATGCTTTTTTTATTTCGCCTTTGTATCAAGGAGAATTTTTGTTATCGCTGATAACGATGATTTGTATTGCCTACTTTTATAACTATCATCACGTTTTATTCTTGTCTTATAGTATGGGTGTCATAGAGACGTTTTTATACCTCTTAAGCAGAGCATGGCGTTTTGTCCTCCTGCTCAGCAACCCTTTTCATCTATGGTTCTCCAATCACTGGTGTTAGAACCTGGTCTACTTGTTTTACAAGGCACATAATATTTTTATACTTTCACTGATCAGTTATTTGTTTCATTTTTAACGGTCGGCATGGACTAAGCTTCATTTTATGCGACGATCATCACCGATTTACTCCCTAGTCTGATCGGATCAGACAATACTTTTATCACTCTGATCGCCGAGCAATCAGACAAAAAAGAACGAGTCAAAAAATAGATGATTTGTTATCGCTGGTTACTTACTTATGTTTTGGCAACGCTATTAATTATAGTGGCGGGAAAAACCATGGTGAGAGCTCTATTAGAGCGGGGATTATTTACGGTTGCAGAAACTTAAAGTATTTCGATTGCTTTAATGGCTTATAGTGGTGTAATTTTACCTGTTTTTCTTAACAAACCATTCGCTCAAGTTTTTCCAGTAGAACGTGAAATTCTCTTAATGTTATGGCGCACGCTGTTAAGCCTTATTACCAATGTGATTCTGAAGAGTATTTTTCTTTTCATCTTTCATGGGGGATGATTGGCATTTCGCTTTCTATCTCGATCAGTTACTGGGTTATGGTGCTTGCGAGCTTACAGGGATTAAGGGAAATAGGGTATGAATTCGATCTTCTACGTACTCTTAAGTGGTCCATCTGGCTGCTATTATTTTTAGCGTTCGCTTATTTTGGGTATTAATCGATACCTAAATATTTTACTCACGCTATTTTTGTATTAATCACCTGTGCTTTATTGATTAGCATAGTATTGGTTTTAGCGGGTTTGATGTATAGAGGGACGGAAAAAATATTCATAAAAGCTTGCATAAAAAGAAGCTTGTTTATCCTCATGTTATGAATAATTCATTTGATGATGGTTAGAAGAGATAGCCGCTGATGTCTTACGAGAGGCAGACGCAATAGAATAGTGTAATAGGTTAAACAGAGATATCGATGAAGCGCGCGGTGATATTTAGTGGGTTGAATTTGAGCCTGCTGCGTGAGCAAGGACTCCGCAAATCGTCATTTATCGCGTGTGTTAGTAGTGCCAGATTACCAGCAATGTAGATCGAATTTACCCAAGAGAAACCATAATACAAATGTCTGAAAAAGAAAGTAAAACTATGACTAATCAAATTATGGCAGCCGATAAATCAAGACTCAAAAATTTACTTGGCTCATTATCTAAAAAAGACATGTTGGCTGTTGAAATGCCATTAAGACACGCCTTGCTCTCCCGTTATAGAAAACCTCTATTTTATCTCTACCCCGTATCTTCTTCTATATATTTCCACAACCTGGTAACGTAATATAAATAATCCTTTAAAAATTGACTAATTAACCAGAGATGAAAATGAAAGAAGTAATTCTGTCGGGTGAATTAGAAACGCGCCTCAGTGAAGAGGCGGGCATAAAGCCTAACCCGATTGTAGAAATAGGCACTACGCCTATGCTCTAGCATATTATGAAACCGTATTCTTATGATGCATTCATAATTTTATTATCTGTTGTGGTTATAAAGACTATCTCATTAAAGAATATTTTGAGAATTACTTTCTCCATATGTCTGATATCAGCTTCTCAATGAGTGAGAACAGGGTAGATGCCGTAGAAAATACCATGACGTGGAAGGGGATTCTTATGGTGATGGTCTTACGAGATTAATATCAAAGCATTAATTCATTTCCATAAAAATTATCATCAACAAGCGACATTGACGGCCACTTTTACACCCAGACGTTTTGGAGAATTAGATATTAGAGAAGAAAAAATCTATCGCTTTTAAGAAAAACTGAAAGGAGATGGGGCGATGATCAATAGGGGATATTTTGTTCTCTCTCCCAAAATTTTCGATCTCATTCAAAGTGACTCATCAATTTATGAACAGAATCCTCTATGACTCTCTCCTCAAACGGCGCATTAATGGCCTATGAACATACTAACTTTTAGCAATCCATGGATACCTTGCGTGATAAAACCTATCTGCAATGGCTTTGGAAGAGCGAGAAAGAGCCCTGGACAGTATGGAAATATACAAATAACCGATAAAAAATTTTGGAATGTAAAACGGATTTTTATTACTGGAAATACTAGATTTACAGGAGGTTGGTTAAGCCTTTTGCTGCACAATATGGGTGTAGAGGAGGTCAATGGTTATACTTTGGCCGCCCCTGCTGAGTCAGCTTTATTTCATATCGCAGATATAGTAGAAAAGATGACCTCTGAACTCGGTAATATTCGTGACTATTAAAAAATATCACCCTCACTTCTTCAATTTAACCCTAATATTGTTTTTTATCTCCCTGCTCAACCTTTAGTAAGTCACTCTTATCCTGAATCCTATTGCCACTTAAGAAACGAATGTCATGGGTATGCTTTATCTTCTAGAAGCGGTTCGACAGTTGGATAGCATCAAAGCAGTGATCAATATTATCAGTGACAAATGTTATGAAAAAAGAATTGGTATGGGGCCTATCACGAAAATGAGCCGATTGGCGGTCTTGATCATTATTCAAACAGAAAAGGATGTTTAGAGTTGGTGACGGCTGCTTATCGTCACTCTTTTTTTAATTCCAAGAAAGGCATCTTAGCAATCGTGACAGCGCGCGCAGGGAATGTGATTGGGGGTGGTTATTAGGCGCAGGATCGTATCGTACCGGAGATTTTTCTCGCGTTTTCTAGTGATAAACTTCTCATAATCCGTCATCCTCATGCCATTCGCCATTGGCAGCATGTGCTCGAGCTTTTGTTAGGCTACCTTTAGTGGCTGAAAAACTCTATCAAGAAGGAGAAAAATATGCTCAAACGTGGAATTTTGGTCCGCTTGAATCTGATGCCATGACCGTAAAAAATGGAATCGCTCTGGGCTGGTAAGGCGCGTTGACAAATAGATAATAGCGAGCACCCTCACGAAGCGCACTACCTTAAACTTAATTTTTAGAAAGTAAAAATGTAATTGGGTTGGCAACCAGGTTGGAACCTTGATACGACATTAAATCGTATCGTAAAATGGTATCAAGCATGGCTAAAAAGAAAAGATATGTGGGATAAAACGATCAATGAAATTGATGATTATATAAATTATAAATTATCCATAATTAAATGGGGAATATCTGATGATATTGTGAATCAATTTAACGCATATTTTATGCGTAACATATTAAATATCTATGAATATAACTGAATTAAAAATTAAAGGCTGCTATTTAATTGAATCTGTTCCGTTTCAAGATAAGAGAGGACACTTCATAAAAACCTATCATGAAGAGAATTTTAATCATGCAGGCCTAACTTTGTCTACTGCTGCAGAGTTTCATACTGTCTCAAAAAAAGATATTATTCGTGGAATGTATTTTCAGGTTTATCCTGCATCACATGATAAATTAGTTTATTCTCCTATGGGAGAAGTGTTAAACGTTTTACTGGATCTTAGGGAAGCTTCAAAAAACTATGGTCATTTTATGAGTTTTATATTAAATCCCAGCAGTGGAAAAAGTCTTCATGTAGAGAAAAGTATCGATCACGGGTATCTTTGCCTAAAAGATAATAGTGTCATGAAATATAAAACGACTTCTTTTTATTCACCTGCTCATGATACATGAGATTAAATAGGATTTATTTTGTTTTAAATGACCAGTAGATAATCTGATTCTTTCTGAAAGAGATCAACAGCTCAGTCATTTTAATTCCTTCAAACCTATTTTTAGAAAATATCTTTAATATAAAAATATTAATGACTAGTATTACAGGGTATATAGATCGAATTTTGCTAATTATCTTTCTATTTCTCAAGATCTCTCTATTTATAATCTTTTTCTCTCTGACATAGTGGATCTAGATATTCAGTTTCTACTCTCTTCAGCAATTTTATTTTCGTTACATGAACAATCCTTATCTGACATCATAAAACTGGTAACCCCCGATATTGTGATATATTTAGCATTATGTTTTTTATCGTATCATCAATTTCAGGATATCGATAAACTAATAAACAGTTAACGGGAGTGAAAAAATAATTAATGAGGGCACTTTGCTGCATCTTGTCACTCGGAATCATTTAACCCTATTAATCTTTATGCAGTAAACAAACAGGCATTCAAAGACATTCTGAAATGTTATGTTAAAGCTGAAAATGTTTCTACTATTAACATGATACGTTTGATACCTACGGTACAGTGAATAAACGTAATCAATTAATTTCATTATTGAATAAAGCTGCAAAAAGTAAGACATTATTAGATTTGTCGCCTGGTGATCAGATAATCGATCTTGTTTATATTGATGATGTTTACGGGGCATTTCAGCTTTCTTTAAGTGAAATCCAAAAAATTAATTCTGGTGAGATAGAAAATTATTCGGTGATAAACAATAAATAAAGAGTTACTTTAAAAAAGTTAATTGAAATACCAAAAGAGCAATAATATAAAACTTAATATTAATTGGGGAGCAAAAGATTATAGAAAACGTGAAGTGATGAAACCTTTCTCTCATATGCCTCCTGTTCCCGGTTATCAAACCAAATTTGATTTACGAACGGGTTTAAAGATGTCTCTTATTTAGATAATAACCTCTTATATACAATGAGATTATAACTACCACCTTCCTTATTTCTAAAAAATCAAGAAAAAATAAAAGAATGATTAATATTGAAGGTTTTCGTTTTGATCATGCGGTTCACCTCAGTTTTTCTACCGAAACTAAAGTCAGGATAATTTTTGATAAAACTCCCTATATTAAACATCTTCCTCATGCACTCAATTTTAAACACGATAGATGGCTTAAGCATTTAGTACAAAAAACCTTTATCTTTAAAAGCTCAAGAGACAGTCTGTTTAATAGAATCTTTTTAAAACGCTATAATTTTGCAGAACCTGATAATTATGCATCTTGGTTAATTCATCAATAGTGAGTTGAAATATCCACCTCTACCAAATTCGTTATACGCGTAAATATTGGGCAATATGAGGTGAATTATCAACAAGTTTGATTCATACACGTATTCGCCCTGCAAATTTATCAGAAATATTATATGGCGCTTTCACTTTGCAAACACCCAATACTGATTATACAAAGTAAATGCGATACCCCAAAAATGGGCTATCATTCTTTTATTCAACCTTTACTTGATGATTCTGATATTCATTTAAATCACAAAGCTACTACTATAAAATTAGAAAAAAGAAATTATTTTTGCTAATGGTGTGGCGGTCAACTATCAGTACACTTTCTCTTTCAATGTTAATTTAAATATTTGGGAAATCAGTGATAAATGCTGTAAAATTGGCGGCAACTAAACTTGAAACAACTTCAATTGATCTCATCTCGGTAGGATTTAATAAATCACTCATTAAAATTTTATGAGTTTATATTTATGATGACGATATCTATGCTAGTTGTGCCTATTCACCTTCAATCAAATATCCTGATAATGTGCCAATACATTGTAGTTCATTATAATTTAATATTTATAATCCTAGCGGTGGCAATAAATATTGCCAGGAACAATTAAAAAGAAATGTTTTATGCCACATACACATCTGCCATGAGGAAATGTCATTTTTAAACGAGGTATAAAGTCATCTCAAGCAGTAATAAGAGAGTTTATTAATCAACATAATATAAAGAGTGCATGGCGTCTCGGTGAATGGGATTATCTTGAGAGTAATCAAAGTTTTATGCGTGACCCTAATATGATAAATCATAGAAATTAAATAATTATGCAATCTACATTAATAACTAAAAATGATAATACTGAAAATAATATTATGAACAGAGATTTTTTATTAATCATTAAAAAATTCGTACATTTATTATTTAATAATTTTTATTAACTACCTTTGAGTCTGTAAATCTGAAGTATTTGTATTCCTAGTTTTAATAGAGTGAATGGTTTGTTAGAATTTCTCTATATGTAAACAATAACCACATGATCTAAAGTTCGAAGTCTGTATATATAATAATATTCCATTGAGGATTATTCAAGCGTTGAAAACGATATAGAAGAAACCAAACTTAAATATAGTAATATTACTTACATTGTACAAAAATAGAATATCAGTAGATGAAAACTATTTTTATAAAAAATTACTAAAGCATAATATATTTATATGTATGAGAAAATGATCAATTTTATCTTAATAGTTTCTATAAAATTTCTATATTATGAAAAATAATAATCCTGATTTAATAAAATTGCATAACATAAGAATTCATGTAACTAGAAAATATTTATGTTCTAGTCATAATTCATGGGGAATAAAGTATAAAAATAATAAGATGCATATTTAGCATTATGAGATAAAAACTCATGTGGTAACATCTTAATGAGAACTTCACTTTTATCGGATCATTATTTTTAACCTATTATATGACAATGAATATGCAAATACTTGTTTCTCGTTAAATATAATAAATAATAAAAAAATTAATTTTTTATCATTATTCAGATTTTTCATACGTAAAATCAAGAAAAATCAAAAGGAATAGATTCGTTTGAAAATATATTATCCTAGTCTTATTAAAGATCATGATCTTTTTTATAAAAATGTAAAACCAAAATATTTAATTGATATTATAAAATATAAATATATAAATTTTATTTATAGTATTCCTTTTATAGTATATGTGTTTTTCATAGTGCTAAATTTTATGAAATAAAAATCCTTAAAATATACTTATTTTAATACTATAAAATATATCGCAAAATTTTTTATCATTATATATCACAATATTAATGAAATATGTTTTTAAAAATTTCCATGCTCGACAATAAATTAAACAGGTTATTATGACATAACCTGATACAAGGTTAGGTGTTAATAAACTTTTATTAAATCTCATTTACTATTTTATATATTTATATTTAGTAGTTTATAGGATGAATTTTAAATCATTTAATCAATGGATAAAAAGAAATTTAAATAAATTTATTATAGGAACTAATTTTAAAAAATTAGAATTTAAAAAGATGACTCTAAAAACAATACTTGTATTTATTTTATTTTCAGTGTTTCCTTATGGATTATTTTTATTTCTTATACACAGGAAAACTTACTGGTGATTTCAATCACATAACTTTTGAATTAAATAATTATACTATTTTATATGACATTAATTTAGTAGTTTATAATTTTTATTTCTTTTTCATTATTTAAAATTTTAGATTTTTTAATCATTAAATTATTTTATTTTAAAATTTAGGCAAATCACTTATCTATTGTTTTATGATTACTTTATTAGATATGAGTTTTTCTTTTTTACTGGTGTATGCAAAGTTAATCATCCAAAGACTCATACGTTCAAAATTTTTTTGTTTATTAATACAAAAAATATATTTATTATTTATTAGCAATCTAAAAATATTTTATTTTTAAACATTATTTAATGTATACTATTAACATTCAGCAAAGGTTGGAGTGGTTTTATTTTAATAATATTTTTTCTTGAATTTTACTTTTAAAAAATTAATATCTGTATTATTTAGTATAATGCTGTATTTATTTTTTTAAATTTTGGATCTGTTTTATATAAATACGTGTTACCTTTGAAAAATTCTATTAGAACTAATAATGAAATTAACTCAATAAGTTATACAAATGCAATGTTGCTTCTAGTTAGAAGACCAAATACTTCTTATCCCATTTTATTAAGAATTGATACAAAACTAAAAGATACCATCCTTATAATAAAACAAAAAAATTTATTGAAATCATTGATGAGGGAATTATAACTTCTCTGCAAAGTCACAGTGGTATTAGCGTTTCTTTTAAAGAATTAACCTATCGGTTATCTAAAAACAATTTTGCATGGTATTCATATGTTAGTAATAAATACCCTAAATTTTTTTAAAATGTTGACATAACGCCTAGATACTTTGAATACTATCGTGATTCTTTAATAAATAAAGAAGTTATGAAAACGCATGCTGTTTTTTATTCATCCTATTATCATATTCCTACTTTAAAAATATCAACTGGTACTAGATTACAAGATTTCACTTACTAGGATTTAAGAAGGGCACTGCAAAATGGGGACGTAGTTGGCAAAAATATAGGACCATCCGTAATAGTGATTTAGTGACCTATATTTCTAAAAATATGGTCAATGATATTACTGAAATATGGTTCTATTTCTAAAAATAAAATAAGAGTTATTTATAATGGAGTATCTAATGATTATGATCCATTAAATTATCATGTTGCATATACTAATAAAGTCATTTTTGTTGGTAGTGTACTATTATCAAAAAAGAGCAGGCATTGCTCAATCATTATCTGCCGAAACGTTATTGTTGGCTAGCACTTCATACCCTTTTTATAACAAAAATTCTGCTAAATAAAAGTCATCTTGACGCGTAACCCGTGACTAATGCTTTTACATGCATCAATAAACACCATATTTTTTAAAAAATAATTTCTTAAATGAGAAACAAGTATTCCTGTCATGCCGGTAATAAAAGCTTTATTCATTTTTATTCTATGTTAACAATTGAGTGTTGATCGAAACGTAAGATGCGGTACTGATAACACATAAAGATCAGGTGCAAAAGGTTAATCAGATCGTGCCTCAGCTTAAAGCTAATAAACGAAGTGAATATTTAAAACATAAAGAAATCTATCGCCCTTGGGGATCTAATGATGTGATAGCCGCAAGGAAAAATTATCGTGTCAAAAAAGTGATCGTGAAACCTAAAAGCGTATCGCCAGGCAGATTCATTACCATCGAGCGGAACATGCGGTGGTTTTTTTAGGTACTGCTAGAGTATTCTACGCTGAGAAAACGTACTTGATAGGAGAAAATAAATCCACTGACATTCCTATAGGGGTAGCTGATGCGATTGAAAACACGTGTCAAATAAACCCGCTGGAACTTATTGAAGTTCATATAGGGGCTATCCTTGATGAACGAGATATAAAACGGATTAATTCTATTAACGATAAAAATAATAATAAAAATAATGATTATTACGGCTACCTATAATAGTAAAATGACGATTCTGGATACGCTGACATCCATGAATCAGCAGACTTATCGTGATATTGAACACATGATAGTGCATAGTGATTAGACCGATCACACCTTAGCATTGATAAAACAATATGGACAACGTGTCTCTCAGGTGATATCAGAAAAAGATCAAAATACTTACAATGCGTTAAAGAAAGACATTTCATTAGCTATAGGAGATATTATTGGCCTACTCTACTCTATGCCTATGATTTCTTTTCTTATGATAAGGCATTAGCGGATCTTACCCATACTTTTAAAATACATGATCCTGATGCTATTTATGGTGATTGAGCCTATATCCCGCGCTTTGAAAAAGCGTGATTAGTTCGCACCTGGCTCCGTGTGGAATACACAGAAAAATTTTATCAAGGGGGATGCTCCCGAATCTCCCCTTTTATATGAAAAGATCATGTTACCAATCATTAGGTGACTATGATCTCAGCTTAAAAATTACTGAATCTTATAATGCTATTGTGCGGTATATGTTAATAAAAAAGTAAAGGTGATTTATATGCCTAAAATATTGCTCTATATGAAAATAAGGGAATCGGCACAAATCTTTCAGATAAATATACCTCGTTTAAAGAGGAGGTGATAGCCATACAGCGTTAGCAGTTAGGCGGATTTATCACTTTTATAAAGAAAAAATTATATCAATTGTCTCAATTTTTTAATAAAAATTTTTTTCAGAATGACAGAGTAAAAATAAAAATCTCTTTGATTGTGCCTGTATTTAATGAACAAGATGCTCTCCCTGTTTTTTATCACACGGTTAGTGATTTTTAGTCTCTCTCTCAGTATGAAATTGCAATCATATTTATCAACGATAGTAGTCGAGATAAAACCTCGCATATCACGGGCACGTTATCACGGGCAGATCCTCTTAGTACTTTGATTAATTTTTTAAGAAACTTTAGAAAAGAAGCGACTCTTTTTGCAGGGTTGGTTCATGCTACTAGTGAGTTGATGATCTAGATAGATGTTAATTAACAGGATCCTATTAATGTTATTCCTATGATGATTAAAAATGGGAAAGAGGGGCTGATGTTATTCTGTCTAAAAGGACAGAACGCCCTTAAGATAGCTACTTAAAGCGCATTAGTGCATCGATGTTTTATAAAGTACATAACAAAATATCTTTGCAAAAAATAGAAGAGAACGTAGGGGATTTCCGTTTGCTTTCTCATCAAGTTGTCGATGAGATTACAGTACTACTAGAACGAAATTTATTTATAAAAGGCATACTCAGTTTAGTAGGCTTTAAAACAAAAATTGTCGAATATACTCGAGCGGAACGTATTACCGGTGTCAGTAAATTTAATGATTGGAAATTATGAAATATTGCTTTGGAAGGTATCACTTCATTTTCGACTGTCCCGTTAAGTATTTAATCATATCTCTGGTTCGTAGTTTCTTTCTCTGATTTTATTTATGCGGCATGGATGATTTTTAATAAGCTGATATAGATAAATCCTCTTCCTATCTATCGTTGATGACAGCCATTTTTTCCTGAAGGCGATCGATGTAATTGGTGAGTATATAAGCAGAATGTATATAGAAAGTAAAAAGAGGCCATGATATATCATAGAAAATATTACAAGGAGTAAAGAATAAAATAATTCAAACTTAATAAGCTATTTACTTTAATTCTTGCTTTTATAATTATATTAATTTCATCATTGCATATACCTATGCATTCTGATGATTATTCATATTATTTGATTGGTTTTTCTCCATCCGCTAACTTGGGACATTATTTAGAATGCAGTGGACGATTCGTTACAGACTATAGTTAGTAGTATTTTATTAAATTTTAATCATACAGTTTACTCGACAATACATAACTTAGCTTTTTTCTCATAATATATTTTATCTTTTTAATTCCTGTAAAAATCTTTAATAATAAAAATCCGTTTTCAGTAATGTCATGTTTTCTTATTTTTTACTTTATTTGATCGACAATCTAAATCTTTCTTAAACATCTTTCTGGATTATCGGATCAACAAGTTACATGTAGACGAATATGTTTCTTGCTGCTTTTTATGTTTTTTTATTTTCTTCAATCACATCTCAAATAAATAAAAGTATAAAATTAGTATTAATCTTTATTATTGGTTTATTTGCCAGTTGTTTAAATGAAATACCAGTATTATAGTTGTTATCATCAGTGATTTTATTTTTTTGAAAAACCACAAAAAATTATTTTTTTAGTTTTATAAGAAATATTATAAGTGCATTAAAATTGCTATTTAGCTCAGACTATATAGTAAGAGCAATGATTTCTACCTTTGATGATTGGTGCAAAATAAATTTTATTCATAGATTTTATCAACATTTTGAAAAAATTTCCAGCCGCTCAATTAGAATAATGGAAAATATATGTTATGAAAAAATTTTTATTTCTGCAAAGTTTAGTAGATCTCTTAATAAAAGAGCGGATGTCTATGTTAGGATAATTGTTATCGCTAGTATATTATCGAATTCAGAATTAGCTGCTTCTTCTACTGTATATGGAAGCGTCCTGAATGGTAGACTTTACTTTTTGCTATTGTCAGCTTACGTCATTATATATTCAGTATGTATAAATATAAAGAACGATTTTCTATCAAAATTATCCTGATTTACATCAAGTATATTTTTCTTTAGATATTTCATTCCATCTTATTTATGGTTTACTGCAGCAGTTACAGAAACCTTTTAACAAGTAAAAATCAAAGCAAAAATTTTTTTGATAGAAAAAGAAATAAAATATTAAAATTCCTGGCTTTTTCACTCATCTTGCTAAAGATGGCGATAAATTTAATCTTTTTCATAGTGGTACCGTAGGCTCCCTACTATGGCATTAAATCTATTAAACCATTTTATGTGGTATTTTATTACTCGCAGTTCAATAAATCAAAAAATACTGATGTCAATATTAATTTTAGAAAAAATTTTGTTAAAAAATCTATTTTAGAGTAAAGTTTTTAACTCAAAATATATAATTTTTTAGAATTCACAGGCTCTATTAATAAAAATGTTAGTCAATCTTAAAGAATTTTTATGCATTTATTTTGAAAATATTAAAACAATTTTATTAATTGTAATATTGATAAATCTACAATTTTAATTGATAAAAACGTTTTATTTATAGAGATGCAGACTCAGTAAATATTAATAATATAGATAAAATTAAAATAGGTTTTTGATATTAATACAAGAATAAAAACTGTTGATATAACAATTTCTATTAATTGATATAATTTTTAACAAATAATTTTTATATTTTAGCTGAGACCTATAAATATTAGGAGATAATTAATACAAAAAATTAAATTACATGCATTTTTTAAAATACAGTAGTGATTTAGATTCAATCTCTGTTAAAATAGTGTTATGATATAAAATCATTTTACTCATATTAATATTTTTAATATGTTATAATAAATAAAGGTTAAAAATTGAAAACATCAAAAAATTCGCCATTTTAGGCAGATTCGGTTCTATTAGCACTCGTTTATGTTAGCGTTTAGTAGAGACGAATGATGATTTTTTATTTTAGATAAAAATAAAAGCGACGACTTTACTGAAAAATGACAATTTACTGATGTGGCTCATTCATCCAGCTGAGATAAAGCTTTGTTAGGCATAAATATGATTATAAGTCTTTCTGCTGAGCATCAAGATAACGTAAAATCTAATAGGTTATAGTACAGTGTCAATGCATCAAGATGCAACGAATCTGTGTGATGGACGAAAAGCGTTTAAATATTCAACATATGATTTTTACTTCTTCGGGAGCCGTGTATGGTTTTTTAAAAATAAAACGGGCGAAGACGGGTGTTATTATCCTTTGAATGATTAGGGCTAATCAAAATTAGCCACGGAGCAAATTTATGATAAATTGGTAGGTAAAGATCTCAATCGAACCTCGGTTGCGGTCAGGCTAACCGTAGTGTTTGGCGAAAATATTCGAGGAAATGTCTATAATTTTTTATGTTCGGGAGAGGCAAGAATTAAAAATAGATAACTTATGTAAAAAATGTGTCAGCATTTTTTATAATATGCGATCACTTCGCCGCTCAAGCGACGCTTCGTCTTTAATTATGTCGATAAGCTCGCTTTTTCTATGAAAGTAAAAATCATTTTCTCTTGCCTTATAGCCTGGTTTGTTGGCAGATTCTTGCTTCGATTTATTCGCTAAAATAATAGAATAAAAATATCCCATCATCCGTATTCGAATTGAGAAATTCTATGCTCAAACCCAATTTAAATTGGTGAGATCAAACAATATGATTTGCAACCCTCTTTTTTTCTAAAATAAGAGATTATTAGAACAGCGCGTGAAGAATTTTGAATAAATCGGATTGATATCGATGATCAATGTAAACTGTGTACACATGCCGTTGATGCCTCATAAAAAATAGAGGAAGTGATGACTACATTTTATGACGATGATTTTTATGGCTGTAGCCAAAAACAGGCAAATTTGCTCCGTACAAAACGTTTTCATGAGTTAGATCCCGAAAATTTGTTGGAGGAAATAGAGGCAATGAATAGAAATAAATGCAGGGAGCTAGAATCTAGACTTGAAAAGCTACTGTCTCATCTCCTGAAATAGCAATAACAACCCAACAGAAGAGGAAACAGCTGGCTACTTATGATTAAAAGAACAACGTAGAAAATTTATCGATTGCTTGAATGAAACTTCTAGTCTGAGAAATAAAAAAGAAAAGCGTCTTATAATCGTATACCAGTACGCAAGGCTTTCTGGTGAAAAAGAAACAAACCTCTCAGAAAGAATTTTTACTAATCAATTCCCTTGGACGTTTGATCAAATTATAGATAATGAATTTTTCCTAGCATAATAGTTATGATTGTTTTAAGACATAAAAAATCTTCATAAAATAAAAAATTTTAATGACAGATAAAAACATGAAAAGTACCTCCTATATTTTAGCATTTTTTTATTTTCTTTTGAATATGTATGCATAACTTCCTTTTCAGGCATGGTTTTCAGATCATCTTTTTTAAACAGAGAACACTCATCGAGTAACCATCTTTGTTCCCGCTCTTCCTATACGTTAAAGTAAGAAATCAATGATAGAATAAAAGTTAACAAATGAGTTGTGATCATAACTATTCTTTATCTTCAATAATGAAGAGAAATCTTTTGTGGAATTGATATAATTTACTTTGAGTGAAAAATCAATATTTGCAAATCTTGATCACATATGTTTGATATTACCCATCGCGACGATAATATGGAACTCAACTGATACTGTGCGCCGATGGATCATTCATTTTATAACTTTAAAGCGCAATTATGCCTAAATTATCTTGTTTTAAAACTTATGATATCCGTGGACGCTTAGGTGAAGAAATCAATGAAGAAATCGCCTATCGCATCGGTCGAGCTTATGCGAAATTAACTAAAGCCAAAACCGTCGTCTTGGGTGCTGATGTGCGTTTAAGCAGCGAAAGCCTGAAGTTTGCCCTCTCTCGCGGTTTACAAGAAGGCGGTGTAGATGTGCTGGATATCGGTGTCGCAGGTACAGAAGAAGTCTATTTTGCCACCTTGCATCTTGGTTTGGACGGAGGTATTGAAGTCACTGCCAGTCACAATCCCATCGATTATAATGGGATGAAGCTTGTGCAAAAAGGGGCTCGCCCTATCAGTGGCGAGACAGGGCTTAAAAAGATCCAAAAATTGGCTGAATTAAATTTGTTCTCGCCTCGCGAATACCGTTCTCGAGGCAGTTATAAAAAGCTCTCGACCATAACAACCTATATCGATTATTTAATGGGTTATATCACTCCTGCCTATTTCACTATACCCTTAAAATTAGTGGTGAATAGTGGCAATGGCACCGCAGGCCCTGTAATTGACATGCTAGAAAATCGATTTAATGCGCTCAAAATGCCTGTGACACTGATCAAGATACATCATCAAGCAGATGGCACTTTTCCTAATGGAATCCCAAACCCGCTGTTGACAGAACGCCGTCAAGCGACTTCAGATGCGGTGTTGGCAGAAGGTGCTGATATGGGTATCGCCTTTGATGGTGATTTCGATCGCTGTTTTTTCTTTGATCATCGAGGCCAATTTATTGAAGGGTATTATATGGTCGGCTTGCTGGCAGAAGTTTTTTTACAAAAAGAACAGGGTGCCCGAATTATTCATGATCCCCGTTTAAGCTGGAACACTATCGATATAGTGAAGGCGTATGGGGGTAAAGCGGTTATGTCGAGAACAGGCCATACCTTTCTTAAAGAGCGTATGCGTTTAGAAGATGCAATTTATGGCGGCGAGATAAGTGCCCATCATTATTTTCGCGATTTTGCTTACTGTGACTCTGGGATGATCCCTTGGATGTTGATTGCCGAGCTCCTGTGTGTCAAAAACCAAAAACTACAACAATTGGTGGAAGAACGCATAGCGGCTTATCCTGTATCTGGGGAAATTAATTGCCAGTTGGAGAATCCGATTCAGGCGATTAAGCGTGTTCAGGACGCATATCAACCAAATGCTTTGTCTGTAGATGAAACTGATGGTATTAGTATGGAATTTAAAGATTGGCGTTTTAATCTTCGCTCTTCGAATACCGAACCTGTGGTTCGGCTTAATGTAGAATCACGTGCCAATAAACCGCTGTTAGACGAAAAAACAGACGAAATATTAACGTTATTAAATGCTCAATAATATGGCACTTTTAACAAAGTTGAGTCATCGATTCGTAATGTTTTTATAAAAACTACACAGTTCTTTACGGTGAATATAAAATAAAATAATCTTCTTTTTATGCTTGGTATTAAATAAACTCGTTCAAATTATTTTTTCAGTAAAAAGGGCCAAATTGCTCATTTTTAAAAAAACTCATTTTTTAATTATTTAAAATAATATTTATTTCAATTAGTTAAACAACATAACTTTGTTAAAAGCGCCATATCTCATTTTATCGGGCGTATTTTTCGCTATAAATATTATATTCAATTAGAAGAATGCAACTATATCTCAAACACATCCCATGATGGCCATTAAAACGTATTCAATTAATAAAAACTTTTCTGACGGTCAATGATGCTGATCCTTACCATTCTTTGAGCATGTGCATCAGGTTTTTAACCTGGATGAAATAATATTAAACACTACACAGTAGTGTGGGAAATACAGATTATCTCATTTTTAGCCATGCTGGACTTCATGCCGGCTGCCCGTTTAAAAACTATGTTCTCACCCTAAAGAAAGCGAAAGAGATTTCAATGCTGGAGCGATCCGACTATTGCACCCATTGAGAGTCACTAGACCCAAAGTTATACTCTATTTTCACTTTTAGATGCTTAACTGAGAGGTTTAAACTAGCCTTATTTTCTGTTATCGATTGTTCATTTTTGTCCGAAAGCTGTATTTTATATTGCTACGAGCCTTAGAAACAATGCTGGAGAAAATTTTTTTCTAGAACTATATAGACATTATTTACGCCAGTTATAAACCCTACTATTAAATTTTTGTTAAGTTATTAGAGCACCCCAATGTTGAACTATTCACTATTGTTATTACTAGTTTTTTAAAAGTTCATTTTTATTTAACTAAAATAAAGTCTATCAAACTATCAGGTAAAAACTGATTTTATGAAATAAAGCACGCGTTTTTATATTTTTTAGGACACTTCAATAAACTTGATTTCAGCTGCTTATTTGTTATTTCTTTTCTTAACATTTTTCAATTACTCTTTTATAGCACTGTTAACAAAAAATAACTTATATTTTTTAAAAGTGATGTCCGTGTTCTCATGTACCCATCTATCACCATACCTTGAAGGTGATTGATAGCTTGATTTCACTGAAAATCATATCAAACACCATTGCAAAGCAAAAAACTTATGTTGGTAGTTTTTTTATGATTAAAAATTTAGTTTTAGAGGACATACAATAGTATATTTACCTTTTTTAAAGCAAACTCTACTAATACAAACGAAAGGAAGTTCCCTAGATTCCTCAATTGCTATAAAATTCGTGAGGAGAATGAGGAGAATACGGATGATATCGAAGCTCTTTAAACTGAAGCTCTTTAAACTATAGAGGCTGTCATAACGCTTTATATAGAACTGCAATCTAAAAACCAGGGTGCATTAATGTGAACAAGTCTAAAAAATAAAGAATTATCTTCCTGATACGACCCAAAATTCTGATATTTTGCCGACACAGTTCGTGATGTTATGTGAAAATTTACAGGAGCCTTTTGGAGTCAAGGATATTGATCCAAAATATATTTATGCTAATCGCACATATATTACCGTCTTCCTAATATTAATGCCGCAACATTCTATATTATCAATCACTTTGATAATGAATTACCTTCATCCATAGCAAATTTCGACTTTCACTTTCAATAGCATGATCGCCAGACAATGCAACGGCAGGATCGTCTTTACTCGATTGAAATACACCGATACGAACCTGATCAATTGATGCGACCTTATTATTTTAACAAGTATCCACTCTATTAAGCCCATAGCCGACTGTGTATTAATACCATTTTCACGCTAGAAAAGTTGAGGAAATTTTACTCAAAAAAGATTTTTACAGGATGTTCAACCCGGTCATGTTTTATTTTTCTTTTCGGTAAACATCTTTACCGAAAAGAAACTCAATGTTATTTTTTGTATTGCAAAATATGAGTAGCAAGCTCATTGACTTTCATCTGGGGTTATCTCACCGTACGGTGGAAAATAAACTACAGGTAATGTACGAAAAAGCAGGAACTCACTCTTTGTCTCAATTCAACGATTACTGCAGAGATAAAGTTTATCATTGTTACTTTTCACAAAAACTTATAATTTCTGCCAGTACGCTATTGGATATGAGTCTGTAGAGGTACTGTGCTCTCAATTTAAAAATTTCTAACAAAAAACAGGGATCGTTAGTCCTGATCTGGCGAGAGACAAGTACTGAGTGTGCCTGCCGCTTTAGCCCTTATTCTAACTAAATTTCCGGGCATATAGACAAGTGGCAGAGATTACAGCTCGATAATTCTGACCGTATCAGGTATTGCTCCGACTTCCATTGCCGCTTTTCGTGCCTTTTCCCGCCTGCAACAAACAAGCTTCCATCGTCTCAGTATTGGTAGAAAAATAGTGTCCACACTACCCCTGACCTTAGCAAGGGAGACAGCTGCGGCATTCGCTACTGAGGCATACGCAGACATTATCAACTTTGCAGCTCCTCGTAATCCGATAGGTGACAAGTAAGCTCTATCAGTCACAAAAATGACCGGCATATCACTAAAAGATGTATTTATTCGTTCCAGGGCTTCTACTATTGCCACGTAGGGAACCGCTGGCCACCGAGATATCGGTCACGGTCAAAGTGTCACCACCAAACAGAAGCGCATGCTACTTCAACTGATAACCTACACTTTTCGCTCCCACATGAATCGTACCATCAGAGTTGAAAGTCACTAAAAAGACACCTCCTATACCAATCTAGGTAATATCCAGCATGCAAAAACTGCTACGTAGTCTACCAATTTCTGCTGCTAGCGAAGATTGACGAGAGAACTCGTTTTTTTAATACACCCATATCAGTAGTAGTGCCACTAATATCTACCACCAGTCCATCCTCAAGATCCGTTCACATTGCAGTGACACAGATGCTATTAGTTGAACTAGAAGCAATCGTCAAAATGGAGAGGCGTCGTGCCTGTTTGACTGGCATTAAGTTACCATCTTTTTGACCAAAATAAAGCGGAGCACTGCTGTTGTTCTGCAACAGCGTTTCCTTAAATCCGTTAGTCAAACTTTGAGCCACACTTCAGAGAGCTGCATTCAATATCACCGCATTTTCTCTCTCGAGTAAACTCATAGAGCCGATTATCTGATGCTAAGAGATCATAATATCATGCCTCAAAATCTCCTAAACTATTTCTGCTACCAGACGTTCTTGAGTATCTCTCAGCAGGAAAAATACACCACAAACCGAAACTGCGCTGACCAGCTCTTTTACCGAGTAAAGCTAGCTTCGGATTATTTTTTCACCGAGTGCTGCCACTGCCAATAGCTGGCTATCATAGTGAGATGATTCTGAAACGGTAAACAGATATACCAATAACTTTTTATGAAAATTTACCGGTATATTAACCAACGAAAGCACTGCTAGAGTTTGCAGGCAGTGCCTAGACGAAAGTGTGCTACAGGTTCAAGATTTTTTCGTGCAACTATAGCGTTGGTACAGTAGTAGGTTGCACCCAGCGTCGCCCAATTAATTTGGGCTGGATTAATTGACGACTGGTCAAGGATGACTTCAATTGCGTGGCCAATGTTTTACATTACATCAGCAATGATGGGCTGTGTAGTAAAGACCACTATTCATGATGAAAGTTTAGTACTACCGCATCAGTATAAGTGCCCCACAGATCAATCTCAGCGGATAATTCATTAGACCGCTCCTTATACGTGCCATCGCTAGCATCTCAATAGGTTTATAATCATCAGGGTAGTTACAATAAACTGGACCACATGCTTTGATACCTCGCGAAGTGCGCTATTTATCGTAAGATGGGCCCGCATCACCACCACATGCATACCATAACTCAGCCTTTCAGCAAGAGCCGGAAAGCACTTATCCTCCTAAAGTAGGATAATTAAATTAGGGGTGATATATAGTGGTATTTCTTCCTGTTTTGCTAGAAAGTATGCATTTTGAAACAGCACTTCAAAACGACTGCTGACATTCTCTTCTACACCTGTAAAAATTGATATCCTGCAAGTAAACCTATCTTCGCTGCGCTAATACTTACGCGTATTGCCTTGCCACGAAATAAAACATGGCCTCTGCGTATCCACTAAATTATCTCTGGCTGCGCGAGCCTTGCATATCCTTTTACCGATATGTCGCATAAAACTAATTGTGTCTTTTATACCTGAGTTTCTTTCCTGTGTAGATGCAATAGGTGAAGCGGCAAAAATCGGAGGCACCTCCCTTTTTCACTGTCACTACCCTAGCAAATTCCTCAGCCTGATGTCTGTCCATAGCGTCGACCAACACGGTGTTCAATTTTTTATCTGCTATGATAAAAGTTAAGGCGTTAATCCTATCGAGATAAAATGTGGTCATCTGCAATTCTAGAAAAGCACGGCCCATGCCATCAACGTCGACCACAGGTAATCCCAAACGATAAGCGGTTTCTAGTGGAATCACCACCTGTTTCAAGAGGATAAATGCTAGCAATGGTACGGCCCAAGTGCTTTTTCATATACTGGCAGGCGACAATAGACTCTTTCCTGTTATGGGATTTTTCTACCATAACAGTCAGGGGGCCTATCATGACAGAGAGAAAAGCAGCTCGTGCGGTTGGAACACCTCTGAGTCAAGAAACCAAATCATCCCATGCTATTGAATTGCTTACTGTGCCATAATTTTACCGATATAGGGATCCGCCGCCTCTGGCGAAAAAAGAAGCACCATAATATGTTCTATCTCTTTCAAATCTAGCCAAGTCATTTGGCAGCTTTTTTAAAGGGATAACTGTTAAGCAGTGCGTAAACCGTTATCGACACCAACAGTGAATTCAAAGAAGGAATACCCATCTGAATTATCAGTCCAGTTAAGATCCCAGCCAAACAAGCAATAACTCCGTTCCAACCCACGGCTGGAAGGATTTTTGGGTCAGGCAGCTGTTGCTGCCGAAGACTTTCATCAAGTTTCACCCGATGAGTTTTCAATAGCCAATAATCGCACAACATCACACCGGCGACAGGAGGAAACATGACCCCCAGCAGCAGTAAAAAATCGGTAAATTTTTCAAAAATACCTGCCACCGTCAGCAATGTGCCAAGTGTACCAAGCGCGAGTGTCAATCCGACATAGGATAACCTGCGACCACTTATAACTTCTACCGCACTGAGCACAGCTAGAGAAGAGGAATAAAGATTGGAATCATTGATTTTTAGCGCCGAGAGTATGACGGCTAACAGGCCAATCCAGCCAGCTGTCTGTGTCAGAATAGTCAGTACGTCGGAGGTATTAAGAGCGTGGGCGATAAGTATCGCGATACTGTTTACCACGAATTCGCCGGCGATGATAGACAAAGTAATCATCCAGAAAACATGACGACCATTTTGACAATAGCGCCCAATATCGGCTGTGGAGAGAGCGGCGACTATATAGCCTCCTCCAACAGCAGTCGCTGCCATGCCTAATGTCATTGGCTCTCCTGTAGGCGGGGTGGTTATCAAGTCAATGACGTGATGTCCCGCCAGCAGTTCACGGACAATGCAGCCTACGACTAGCATAAACAAGGGCACTGTAAGTATAGCTATCCACCCCATAGCGCGCAATCCGAATGTCATAAATGCAGTTAACCCCAGTCCTGACAATAGGGCACAAATGACAAATCCAGGCTTATTATTCATGGCATAGTTCAGCCCATTTGCTAAAATAGCATTCTGTACACCAAACCAGCCTATCAAACTGAAAGCGATGAGTATGCTGACTAAAGATGAGCCATAAAAGCCGAATCCGCACCATCGTGCTAATTGACTAGTAGAAAACCCTTCACGTGCACCGGCAATACCAAGTCCTAAACTCACGCATTCCAACAGCATACTGCCAAGAAAAGTTGCCAGCAAAGCATCATAAAAAGACATAGTATGGCCCAGCAGGGCACCCATCATAAATTGTCCAAGGGCCGTCATAATGCCAATACGCACCACGACCATGGTAAAAAGACTGGAGCGGCAATCCGCTGGTGCACGCATAAAACAAAAATCATGGGTATTAGGTAATTTATTTTTCATAATTTCCACCAATGGTTATGTACTGTGTAGATAAATCACATTCGTTTAATTTGAAGAGGTAACTGAGACATATCCTATAAAAAATAAAAAATTCTTTTCAAAAGTTTATGTCAAAAAAATTTTTATACTGATTCCCTGAAAATACCAATACCATTTATTGATAAGCAAGGTTAACTGTGTGATAAAATCGTTATCATCTATGAATTTTATAAGCATATATTCATTAATCGTCGTGTTATGCGCCATGATATTCCATGGGTTAGCATAATTCCATGGAAGTGATTCACCGTTAAGAAAATAACGATCGCCGATGTGTAATATACGTAGACCCACTAAACGGCATAATAAAATATCCTGCTACTATATTGATTGCACTTGTGATGATGGATAAACCTGAGCCGCGGGAGACCTAGGTAAATCGTAAGATGATTGAGACATCTTCTGATCAAACCAGGTTTTGAGACTATCTCGCTGCTGTAGTAAAAATTGGTTTATTATGTTTTGAATGGCGGTAATATCTTGAGGTAGAATTTCTGTAGGGTCATCACACATAAGTAAATCAGGAGAGGGGTAATACTCAATTCCTCTATAATTTTTTCTGAAAAAGATTCAGTCCAGTTCCTTATCATACGAAGGCTGTTGTCTTTCCATAAATTCATACAGTAACTCGCAGCAATTTCTGACGAAATTACTTCATGGGAAAAATCCTTAGGGATATACGAAACATCACCAGAGACCAGCTCTTTGTTAATAATCGATGTAAAAAAATTCTTTTGATCGTAGCGCAAGAGAGATGATAATAAATTCCATATACGCTATCGGATACGCCGTATACCTTGAATAATAAACACGTCAGATGTTTTAGCATATAGGCCTAGCCACCCCGGGTACTGAAAAGACACCGTTAAATCTTCTTTTTACCAATTAGGAAAAGTACGAAACAAATACGTAAATTCTTCAGCAGGTCTATGCTAATGATTAATTGCCTGAACCTTTCGTGACCAGTTATGCCGACCTAACGATGTATATCAATTGAAAATATTATGCACTACTTGACATTTTCCATTAACCTTATGAGCTAGCTCTCGAGTGCTTTTTCTATCACCATTTTAGCTAGCTCACCAGGTGAAACTGGGTTAATAAAATCAACAATAGCTTACTTTAATAATACAGAATGCTTTTGCCCGTAATGTTGTAAAAAATCCTGCAAGTTTATTATCAGATACATCTTACATGCTTTCCCCCTATTTATAGTTATGAAAATTAATAAAAATCAATAATATAAAGATTAAGTTATTGTTAGAAACATTCATGAACGTTTTGTCAGTAATTTTAGCCTGCGATTGATGGGTGTAGCATAGACTTTAGACGTTGTTCTCATAATACGAGGCCACAATTTACAGTCAAAACGTAGCGACTCTTTGATGAACAAAGATGAGGTTTTTTTACAGATTTATTATTCTTGCGGTCAAGAAATGTAGATGAATTTTTAGATTACTTCATTAATCGAATGACTATATATCATATATAACAGTTATATATATACTATTGTAAAGGATTGTACCTATACAAAAAAGCCATCTCATTTATCGGGAATCAATATACCTGGCTAACGACATTTAGCTAGTTAATGCACTGCAATAGAAAAAGTTTAAATGAAAAGTTTATTTGCAGTAGCTTGAAGCTAAGCTGCTAGAGACAAAGGCATAACGGTAAGTTTCTCAGAAAGGTAAAAATGGGAAATAGTTAATTTTTTTTAGCCGCATGCAGTTTTTTCTGAGCTTCTTTTTTAGCAGCACTTAGAGGATATTCCTCAATAAGTCTTTGATAAATTTGCTGTGCTTTGTCAGTTTTACCTGATTCCTGCATGATCATACCCACTTTTAACATGGCATCTGGCCTTTTAGGCGATTTATGATATTTTTTAACAAGAACAGCATAATAATAAGAGGCTTTATTTTTCATTCCTTTATTATAAAAAAGCTGCCCTAGCCAATAATATGCGTTAGGTCGATAGATGGATTCCGAATACTCCTCTACAAAATGTAGTAAATTGAGGATTGCTTGATTATTATCTTTTTTTTCAAAAATAAAAAAAAGTGCAGCATCATAATCCTTTTTTTCATTATTTTTACTTTTAAGGGTAACTACTTTTATTGCTCCGTTTTGATTATCTGTATTTTTTAGAGTTATGGCTTTTATCTCAGTTTTATCATTTTTTAAAGACATATCACCCTGTTCATTTCTGTGTTTCTTTTTTATTTGCTCAATCTCATACTGATTTTCTTGAATCTGCCCCCGTAAATCATTTACATCCTGCTGTAAATCGCCAAATTTTTGTTCATATTCTGTTAGTAACTGACCACGACCACTAGAAATACGCTCGAGCTGCGTAATACGATATTCCAGAGATTCTGAGTTTAGTTGACTGACGGGCGCCTTAGCTATCGTGGTGAATGGAATTGTTAATGCGCCAATCAGTAACGACAAACTATATCGCTGTTTGAAGTTACTGTTCATTTCATTTGCTCACTTTATTAATAAATCAACACAGCTCTACGATTTTGAGAATAATCTTCTTTGTTATTACCCCGATAAACTAGCTTTTCTTTACCATAAGATACAATTGACATCTGTTCAGCAAAAACACCTTTGCCTTGGAGGTATATCTTTACAGCGTTAGCCCGACGTTCCCCTAAAGCCATATTATATTCTGATGTACCACTTTGATCTGTATGTCCCTCTATATAGACTTTAAAAGAGGGATTATTAAGTAAGAAATTAGCATGGGCATTAAGAATCTCAGCAAAATTAGGCTTAATGTTGTATTTATCAAAATCAAAATATACCACACTGGTTTTTTGCAATTCTTCTATTTGTACTTGAGCCACTTGATCAGCAGAAGACATACCTGAATTACTATTCATATCCGTACTAATATCCGTTGTTTCAGCGCCCATTTCAGAATGATTTATATTTTTATGAGAGGTACACGCTATTACAGAAAAAATAAATAGAGCCAAAGCGAGGTGTGTAAGTATTTTATGATTGAATTTCATTATTTTAAACCTTTTTAGTTAATAGAGAGGCGGTGGCTTTATCAAAAAGAAGGTGACCATGCTGGAAATTTTACCTGTCCGTCCACTGCTGGCAATAGGGCTTTAAAGCCCCCATCTGTTGAAACTAGATGTAGTACTGAATTCGCGTTCTGAGTAGAACTATAGATTACCATCGTCGTATTAGGCGCGACGCTAGGCGTTTCGTCTAAAAATGTGTCTGTTAATATTTGAACATCTCCGGTTTTTAAATTCTGCTTGGCAATATGCTGCTGCCCATCTTTTGAATTCACCAAAATTAAAAATGTCCCGTCTGGGCTGACAGCTGAATTTTGATTTTGCTTTGCATTCCAAGTGATTCTTTGTGACACACCATGACCGCTGATATCAATTTTATAAACTTGAGGCAGACCCGCTTGATCAGAGGTATAAGCTAAGTACTGACTATTTGGAAACCAACTAGGCTCTGTATTATTGCTTCGACTATCTGTGATTTGAGTGATGCTTCCAGAAGCAAGATCCATCATATAAATATTAAGACTCCCAGTTTTAGATAAAGCAAAAGCTAATTTGGCCCCATCTGGAGAAAATGCCGGGGCGCCATTATGGCCTTGAAAATTAGCTATTTTTTGAATACTACCACTCGCTAAATTTTGTATGACTAAAGCTGATCTGCCACTTTCAAAATTTACGTAGGCCAATTTTTGGCCATCAGGAGACCAAGCAGGCGACATCAATGGTTGGGATGAACGATATACAACAAATGGATTATAACCGTCATAATCAGAAATTTTTAGTTCATACGAGAGATGCCGAGTATTTTTTTGTACAACATAAGCAATTCTAGTAGAAAAAGCACCTTTAATCCTTGTTAATTTTTGAAAAATTTCATCACTAGCACTATGCGCCGCATAACGTAACCATTGTTGAGTCACTTTATATTGATTTTGTGTTAGAACTGTCCCTGATGAAATCTCTACTAGCTGATAAGAAATTAAATAGTGATTATTATCTACGGGTTGAATTTGACCGACTACAACATCATCTACACCTAAACCATACCAAGAAGACGTGATCAATTCAGAGGCAGTAAAAGGTTTTTCTGGCATTAGAGAAGGATTAATCGGATTAAATTTGCCGCTATTTCGTAAATCTGAACTAATAATGTCCGCTATTTTTTCTGGCGACTCCACAGTGCCGAGCCACTTAAATGGTACAACAGCAATAGGTCTGGCTGAATCAACCCCTTGAGTTATTTGAATACGTACTTGTGCATGTAATAAAGAAGTCCATAATATTAACAGACTGAATAGTATTTTAAATACAGGCTTCATTTTATTTCCTTTGTTCTCTCAAATCATTCTAACAACTTTATAGAAAATAAAAACGAGATTTTATAGATGATTATGGTGTAAAAACCAGAGAAGCGTTTTTAAATACTTGATAAACATCTTTATTAGGCGGCTTAGGAATATGTGCTTGCTTTGCTGCTGCTACCGCCGACTGACAAAGATCAGTATCTCCGCTTTCCTCTCTAATACTGATTAATTTTCCATCAGGGGCTAATTTAATACGTAAATGACATCTTTTTCCATTGTAAAGACTGGCATCATAAAATTTACTTTGAATCGCGTGTATAATTTGATCTAAATAGCTTTTTATTTCAGTATGCGATCCCTTTTTTCCTCTTTCAGTTATCTGAATGTTAGGTGTGTTTTGAGGCGATGCCAAATCATCAAATAATTGAGCAACATTTTTTATTGTGTTTTCAGACTTTTTTTTGGCTACAGCTACTGATTTTTTTCTTTTTTGTTCAGCCTGTACTTTTTTTTCTATTTCAGACCTGATTCGCTTGGCCTCTATTTTTGCGTTGTCGGCAGCTAATTTAACTTGTTTTTGCTCTTCTTGTGCTTTTTTAATCGCAGAGTTGATCTGTTTTTGTTGATCGACTAAACGTTGATGCTGTTCTTCTATCTGTCGCTTTCTTTTTATAATTTCTTGTTTTTTATTTTCTTGTGCTTGTAATCGTTCCTCTTCTGAAATTTTCAAACGCTGTTGTTCTTCATTGTGTTTTTCCGCTTGCTGTTGTGCTTCTTTTGTTTGCCTTTCTAATACCAGTTTTGGTTTTGCTTCTTGATTTTGATGAGGTTGGTATTGTTCTGTCATTCTAGATCGGTCTACTATAATCGCATCTATGACGTTATCTTTATCACCCTGATCACCCTGACTTCCTTTATTTAGTTTGAACCTGGAGGAATTGATAATCATAAAAATGATGAAAATCAAATGCAAAAAGCCCGAAAGAATAAGAGCATAATTTAATTTATTCTCTTTAGTAAACTTTTCCAAAGTTATTTTCCAAATAAATTATCAAATTGAATAAATTTAAAATTTATATCGTCTGTGTCATCAGGCCGACAGAAGTAACCCCGGTCTGATGTAATATATTGAGCACTTTCATGATTTTATCGTAAGCAACTTCTTTAGCGCCCCCTATCAAAAAAACCGGTTCTAAATTGTTTTTTAGCTGCATTTTTGCTGCAGAGATTAATTGTTTCTCTGAGAGTTCTTCCATTCTTTTATGATCAATAATCATAGCGTAGTGACCTGTCCCAGACACTTCAATAATTACAGGGGAATGATTTTCATCTACCATTTTAGAGTGGCTTGTTTCAGGTAGGTTAACTTCAACACTTTGAGTAATAATAGGCGCCGTTGCCATAAAAATAAGCAAAACTACTAATAACACATCGAGCAATGGAACTATATTAATTTCTGGCTTCAGCCCACGACGATGACAAACACGTATTCGCATTAAATAACCTTCTATAATCAAAGTGATCTAGGTGTTTATTGTTGGACTGATTTTTTATTTATTATAATAGAGTTTTTATCCGTCTCAGAAGTCACAACTTTACGATGCAAAATCGCAATAAATTCCTCTACAAAGTTATCATAATTTTGCTCAATTTTATTAATATTTTGATTAAATCGATTATAAGCCATAACAGCTGGGATAGCAGAAAATAAGCCAATCTCGGTGGCAATTAAAGCTTCTGCAATGCCAGGCGTTACCATTTGCAAGGTCGCTTGTTTTGCGGCACCTAATGCTATAAAAGAATGCATAATACCCCACACTGTACCAAAAAGTCCGATATATGGACTAATAGATCCGATGGTACCAAGAAATGGAATATGCGTTTCTAAAGCTTCTAGCTCACGATTCATCGAAATACGCATGGCTCGAGCTGCCCCTTTAACAGCGGCTTCACAAACATGATGATGTGCACGATGCAAACGCACAAATTCTTTAAACCCAGAATAAAAGATTTGCTCTGAACCGGAAAGCTTATCGCGTCGATCATCACTTTGTTGGTACAAATGCGACAGCTCAATACCAGACCAGAATCTATTTTTAAAAGTATCAGCTGTCTTTGTAGCTGTTCTTAAAATGCTTGTTTTTTTAAAAATAATCGCCCATGAAAAAATAGAAAAACAGATTAATATTGAAATAATACCTTTAACTAAGAAACTTGCCTTCAAAAACAAATCTAAAATACTCATTTCAGCCACAAAAACTCCACGACTATCATTAAAGTTAATATTTTATTAAAGTAAATCTTTATGATTCTGCTTATTTTATATACATATACTTTTTTACACCAGTCTTATGGGTGAAACCCAGGCCAAGTATCACTTCGATTTAACGGCTAAAGCCAAAAATCCTAATAATAGCAAAAAAAGAGGCCAAATAAGTATTTAAAGTATAAAAGCGAGAAAACATAATATTTTGTGAAAAATAAATTTTTAGTGCCATTAATAGCGTTTTAGTCAGTATGACACGGGGTTTTACGACAACTCACAAATAGTGCAGGTGCGATAATTAAAATACAAAAAAATGCAATAAAAGTTATTTTTAAAACTTAAAAAGTTTCTACTAAATCACATAAAGTAATACAAAAATCAAGATTTTTTATCATTTATAAATAAATAAACCTACTTGAATAGTAAACCCATAAGGGATGTTACCGGGCAAAACATTCAGAAAACATTGCAGAAGCCGGACAACCCAAATTATATCGCCGCCTTCTTGTAGAACATGAAAAATCTGATGTAAACTTTAAACTAGTTTGCTTTAGGACAGGTATGTCGGATTTGACGTGGCCATACTAAAAACTAAATCATTAGGAGATTTTTATGTCAAAAAATATTGCAGAGTATGATGCTGATCTATGGCGCGCCATGAAGCAAGAAATAATACGTCAGGAAGAACACATTGAATTAATCGCATCTGAAAACTATACCAGTCATCTTGTAATGGAGGCTCAAGGTTCACAGCTGACTAATAAATATGCGGAGGGATATCCGAGAAAACGCTATTACGGTGGATGTGAATATGTTGATATTGTTGAAGAACTCGCAATAGAACGAGCTAAAAAATTATTTGATGCTGATTACGCAAATGTGCAACCGCATTCAGGTTCACAAGCGAATACTGCGGTTTATATGGCATTACTCAATCCTGGTGATACGGTATTAGGGATGGATTTAAATCATGGCGGCCATTTAACACATGGATCTGCGGCCAATTTTTCAGGAAAGCTGTATAATATCGTTCCTTATTGTGTTGATCAAAAAGGAAAAATTGACTATAACACTTTAGAAAAATTGGCAACAAACCACAAACCAAAAATGATTATTGGAGGATTTTCTGCATATTCAGGTATCGTTGATTGGAGAAAAATGCGCACTATTGCAGATAGCATCGGGGCTTATTTATTAGTTGACATGGCTCATGTAGCAGGTTTAGTGGCAGCGGGCGTTTACCCAACGCCGCTGCCTCATGCGCATGTGGTCACTACCACCACTCACAAAACCTTAGCTGGCCCTCGGGGTGGTTTAATTCTTGCAAAAGGTGGCAATGAATCATTATATAAAAAACTCAATTCGGCGATTTTCCCGGGAATTCAAGGGGGGCCATTAATGCACGTAATTGCAGCAAAAGCCGTAGCATTCAAAGAAGCCTTGGAACCTCAATTTAAAATTTATCAGCAGCAAGTGGTTAAAAATGCCAAAGCGATGGTCAAGCTGTTTTTAAAGCGGGGTTATGAAATTGTTTCAGGTGGAACAGAAAATCACTTATTTTTACTGAATTTAGTAGATAAAGGCTTAATTGGAAAGGAGATAGATGAATTACTGGGGCGTGCTAACATTACGGTGAATAAAAACACTGTGCCCAATGATCCCAAAAGTCCTCTGATCACATCGGGTATACGGATTGGGACTCCATCAATTACAAAGCGAGGGTTTAAAGAGGAAGAAGCACGTGAAGTATCGTCTTGGATATGTGACTTATTAGATCATACTAAAGATGAAAAATTGATACACAATGTTAAGGAAAAAGTGCTGTCTATTTGCGAGCGATTTCCTGTTTATTGATTGTTTTGAAAAATCTTATTAAAGAAATATTGATGCATCAATATAAAACAATATTTCTTTTTTATTGATATTAAAAACAAATTTCAATTAACCTACTCTTCAATGAATACGGTCATTTTTTACTCATATCTTTTCTTAGGTGAATATTAGTTTTAATTCTGACTCATCAAAGTATAATATTAAAAAATATTCTTACTATAAAGTCATTTATTAAGCGAAATATTCAAGTGATATACAAAACAATACCGTCTCAGGTGTAAGATAACTAGAACAACGGACGTTTCAGATTGTATAGACAGGGAAAATGTGTTGGATAAATTTTTAAATTCAAAAACATCTATTTTTATTAAATGTAATATTAAGGAATCAGCAAGTGAATATTGCTATTATCATTAGCACACATGGAAACTGTGCAAAATACCTTTTAGAAACAACAGAAATGCTGATAGGTCAACAAAAAAACGTAGCTTATGTTAATTTTTTAGCAGGGGAAAACACGGAAACATTAGTACACAAATATCATGAGATATTAGCAACTTTGCAGGCCCAAGATGGGGTGTTGTTTTTATTAGATACTTGGGGTGGAAGCCCTTTTAATGCAGCAAATAGAATAATTGCTTATAAAGAAAATTATGAAGCGATTTCTGGTGTTAACGTGCCGATGCTGATTGAAGTTTTGATGGCACGAGATGATGATATTTCTTTATCTAAATTAGTTTCTATCGCATTGGAAACAGGGAATGCTGGAATTAAAGCGTCTAAAATGAGTAACGAACTTGCTCTAAAAAAATCGAATCTCCCCTCTTTTAATATTCATCCTGAATCTCAACGCTTCAATTTAACATCTGTGAATCATCCACAGAATCAGGGCTATATGAAGATTCAATTAGTTCGTATTGATGATCGTTTAATTCATGGGCAAGTAGTCACTCGATGGGTCAAAGAAACCGATGTAAATCGCATTATCGTGGTCAGTGATGAAGTCGCATCAGATCAAATGCGAATCAGTTTATTAAAACAGGTTGCCCCGCCTGGCGTCAGTGGTCATGTTATCAATATTAACAAGGCGATTCGTGTTTATCACAATCCTAAATATGCAAATGATCGAGTCATGCTGCTCTTTACTCATCCTTCTGATGTAGTACGGTTGATTAAAGGGGGGGTAAATATTTTATCAGTAAATGTAGGGGGTCTGGCTTATACTCAAGGTAAAATCAAAATAAACAATGCTATCTCAGTTTTCGAGAAAGATATTGATGCATTTACGGCATTATCTCAACTAGGAATAAAATTGGATGTTCGTCAAGTTCCTTCAGATATCTCCTATAATATCATGGATTTAATCAGTAAGATAAAAAATTAATTTATTGTGCATAAATTAATTTTTTATTGTTTTTCAGGTTTTTATTAACAGCAGGAAAAGTTCAATGGAGATAACGACTCTTCAAATTTTACTTATATTTTTTATTGCATGCATTGTTGGCATGGACTCTGTTTTAGATGAATTTCAATTTCATCGTCCATTGGTTGCCTGTACTTTAATTGGCTTAGTTTTAGGGGATCTTAAAACAGGGATCATCATAGGGGGAACCCTTGAAATGATTGCCCTAGGCTGGATGAATATTGGTGCTGCAATGGCTCCTGATGTGGCTTTGGCTTCTATTATTTCTAGTATTTTAGTGATCGTGGGAGGACAACATATCGGCGTCGGGATCGCGTTAGCAATGCCTCTGGCAGCAACAGGGCAGGTTTTAACGATCCTTGTTCGCAGTATCACTGTTGCTTTTCAACATGCTGCTGACAGAGCTGCGGAGAAAGGCAATCTCAGAGCCATCAGCTTTTTACACATTTCTGCTTTATTTTTGCAAGCAATGCGTATTGCTATCCCTGTCTTGGTCGTTGTTTTATCGGTTAGCACCAGCGAAGTACGATCCGCACTGAGTTCTATTCCTGAAGTGGTCACAGGAGGATTAAATATTGCAGGAGGTATTATCGTAGTAGTCGGCTATGCTATGGTCATCAATATGATGGGAGCTCGATACCTGATGCCATTTTTTTATTTAGGATTTGTCACTGCCGCATTTATTCAATTCAACCTTGTCGCTTTGGGTGTCATCGGAATAGTCATGGCTATTTTGTATATCCAATTAAATCCGAAATATCATAAATCAGCGTATGAGCCATCAGATGCAAAAAAACTTTATAATGATCTTGATAACGAATTAGATTAATGCAGAGAAAAATTATGATTAATACGACTGAAACATCTCAAAAAGCAACCAAAACAATCGCAGATGAAAATGTAGCATCCAGTAAAAAAAAATTAACGGCAGGTGATATGCGTGCGGCATTTATCCGTTCTCATCTTTTTCAAGGTTCTTGGAATTTTGAACGTATGCAGGCATTAGGGTTTTGTTTTTCGATGATCCCTGCAATCCGCCGTTTGTATCCAGAAAATAATACTGAACGTCAACAAGCAATTAAACGCCATTTAGAATTTTTTAATACTCATCCTTACGTTATGGCGCCTGTCATAGGTGTCACGATGGCAATGGAAGAAAAACGAGCCAATGGTGCACGCATTGATGATGCAGCCATTAACGGAATTAAGGTCGGTTTAATGGGTCCTCTTGCCGGCGTGGGTGATCCTATTTTTTGGGGAACGTTACGTCCTGTTTTTGCTGCTCTCGGAGCAGGGCTTGCCATGAGTGGCAGCCTACTGGGACCTTTATTGTTTTTTATACTATTTAATTTTGTGCGTTTATTATCTCTCTATTACGGCATAACTTATGGTTACTTAAAAGGGATTAATATGGTGAATGACATGCAGGGAGGGGTCTTGCAAAAATTAACAGAAGGCGCTTCTATTCTTGGGTTATTTGTGATGGGTGCCTTAGTGAATAAATGGACACATATTAATATCCCTGTCGTTGTCTCTAAAATCACAGATCAAACAGGTCATATCACTGTCACGACATTACAAACGATTTTTGATCAACTTATGCCTGGTTTAGTACCATTACTATTGACCTTTGCATGTATGTGGATATTACGGCGAAATGTTAATGCGCTATGGATTATTTTAAGTTTCTTTACCATCGGCATCTTTGGTTATTGGCTTGGCTTTCTTTCTCCTTAATTCTTGAATACTCGTTTTAATTTCTGAACATAGATATTAAACAATAAAAATAGGAAAAAGTTAAGAAATTTTAGGAACTCACCTTATGTCAAAGGTCGATCATACTTTAATTATTTTCATCATTTCCTTGTTAATTTATGCCGTTTATAATGAATTTATTTTAAATTTCATCAAAGGAAAAACCCTTTTAAAGGTTAATTTAGAACGTAAAAATAAAGTTGATGCCACTATTTTAATAGGATTAACAATAATCTTCATATATAAAAATATGATAAATTTATCATCGTCTTTAACGATATATTTATTATTCTGTTTATTATTGTTAATAATTTATATATTTTATATTCGGTATCCAAAATTAATCTTTAAAAAAGATGGATTTTTTTATTATAATATTCTTATTAATTATAAACATATAAAAAATATAAAATTATCTGAAGACGGAATTTTAGCCATTTATTTAAAAAAACGATCAATATTTATCAAAGTGGTGTATTTTGAAGATTTAAAAAAAATGTTTCATGTCTTGCTTGAAAAGACCACATTTTGAGATATTTAAAAAGACGAGCGTTTAAAAGACAAATTAAGATGTTTTATATTACCTGATGAAATAAGGGTTTCACTATCCATTGTCTTCCCAAATACCCTAGATCATAAGTTGCAGTTGTGGCTGCTGAAGAAATACATTGACATCCAACTTATAGGCTCAAGTCACTTGTTTGAACAGGGGATACGGCCACGATTTTAGATCAACATTAAACGCAATCGCATCTAAAGGTATACCACCTTCAATCGGTTCCACTTGTAATTTAAGATGACAACCACAAAGTAGACGTTGTTGTAAAATGCGAAATTTTCCATCAAAAACGGGTTCCGGAAATCCTTGCCCCCCAAGGCCCTGCATCACGAATTAATTGTGCTGTTTCCAAAGAAATCTTATCAAGAGAGAGCTTACCATCTGACTAAATACTATTTTCAAGCTCTACGTTCTTTAAAGAGACCGCCACTCGTTCGTCAAAACATTGACGAAAGAAATCAAATTTATTCTGCTCCATCAATACACCAGCAGCCATGGCATGGCCGCCAAATTTATCAGTCCAGGATAGGCCCGGTCAAGCTGCTCTAAGAGATTTTACATATGTATATTCGCTACAGAACGACCAGAGCCCTTAAGCTGCCTGTTTTCTGTCGCTGCAAAAGCAATGGCTGACCGATCAAAACGATCTTTGATACGCGACGCTAAAATGCCGACTACACCTTGATGCCATCTAAGATGATAAAGAGCAAGACCCTGTGGGAGGATTTGATCATGATATTCAATTTTATGACATAGTTCTAATGCCTCTTTTGAATACTTTATTCAATTTCTTGTCTTGCTTTATTGAAAGCATCGAGATCTTTGGCCAACTCTCTGGCTTCAGACAGATCTTGCGTCAATAACAGAAAACCCCTACCGACATATTGTCTAAACGACCTGCCGCATTTAAGAGAGGAGCAAGAGCAAAGCCAAGGTTAGTGGCCGTTAAGCTTCGCGCGCCTCGCGAAGCCACTTCGAGTAAGGCAACGATACCAGGGCGACTATTGCCCGAACGAATGCGATTTAAGCCCTGATGTACTAAAATACGGTTATTTGTATCAAGTGGGACGACATCTGCCACTGTGCCTAAAGCTACTAAATCTAAAAATTCCGCCAAATTCGACTCCTGGATATTTTTATGAAATCGTCCCTCTTTTCTCAAATGCGCTCTTAATCCAAGCATCAGATAAAAAGTAACCCCGACACCTGCTATAGATTTAGGAGGAAAAGGACAATTAAGTTGATTGGGATTAATAATGGCATCTGCGTTAGGCAAGCGCTCAGTCGGAAGATGATGATCTGTAATCAGTACCTGCATGCCTTTGTGATGTGTCAAATCGACACCTTCATGTAAAGAAATGCCATTATCTGCAGTGATGATCAGATCTGCACCACGAAGAGATACCTGTTCCACTATCTTTGGAGTTAATCCGTAGCCTTCTTCAAAACGATTGGGTATCAAAAAACGCACATTTTGGGCTCCCATTGCTTCCAGTGCCATCATCGCCAATGCTGTACTGGTCGCGCCATCTACATCGAAAGCCCGCACAATCATTATCCGCTTTTGCAATAAGAAGACCTCTTTTAAAATCTGAATCGCGGCTTCTATACCTGCCAATGCTTGCCAATTGCATAAACTTTTTGTCCCTAGTGCCAGTTGTTGATCTGTTCTTATCCCTCGACTGGCATATAACTGGCGAATCACTTGAGGGTATGTTTCTGAGAGCGCATGATGGTGCATTTCCCTGCGGCGTAATTGTTTTTTGATATTTACGATGATTTCCGTTTTATAGAGGCATCTTGCAGTGGAGGTAAACCTCCATGGGTTTTTAACTGGATAGAGACTTTATTTTTCGTTCACATTAAATTTGAATAAGAGGTTAAGTGTATTAAATAAAAGAAGCAATTCTAAAACTGATCACCCACGATTTTTATCGGTAATAGTGCTGATAAGGAGATTAAATGATTTTACTAATTTAGGGGCATTTTAGGGTAATAAGCTAGAGCGTTTTTTAAAAGTTTTTAAAAATTAAAGTTAAGCTCTTTTCTGAAATGTATTTGTATTTAACTTAAGTAACACTTAATACAAGATATTTTTTGATTTTTGTGTGCCCTTTTGTAAGATTCAAACAAATTTTGTTTTAACATACTAAGCAGGCTCACGCAATTTATTTGCGTCACAAACAGCACTATCTCTCTACTAAAATTCAATACAAATAGCAGAGGTTTAAAAAACGGATTCAGTAGATTAAAAGATGCATCGACACAGACACCGACGCAAATACAGGCACAAGTACCGCTACAGAAAAAACAAGCGCCACCGCCAAATTCAGGAGGTGACACTTTTCAGAATAGATAAAAACGAGAAAAAAGCTATAACTAGTAACGAAAAAAATCGAATTCGGTGAATGAACGTTCTTCTTGGATAAAAGAGGATTTATGAAAGCCTGGTTAGGCTCTAAGTTATAGTTATACTGAGAAATTGCAGGTGCAGAATCATAAGCCAACAAATTCTACAGAAAAGCCTCAAACTACACTAGCAGAGAGAGAGACATATCCACCGACATCTCTAATGAAAAAGGACATGGAATAGCCAAAGAAAGAAACACAAGCACTAAAAAAATCTAAATTGCCATTAAAGCCAAATTTACTAGATAGATAGAAAACTCCGGTATCACCGCCGAGCGGGATGAAATCAGATTTATTACAAAATATTAACAAAGGTATTTTCAATCTAAAAAAAGTAGAAAAAATACCGAAAAACCGAGCGCTCTAACTGATTGGCAGTCTATGGTCAATCGCCCAATGATAATTTAACAATCTTACTCCGTGTACTGTTTCTTAAAGCAATTAGAATAGTTAATTGAATAAACTTCAAAATCCTCCTCTCTCAGAGGATTTATTTTTAATTGTTGATGAGGTTTGCTTTGTCTGTAGGTAAAGCGGCGTTGTATTAGCGGAATTTGTGTGTTTTTATGAGATATCATATGAATACACACTTTTCTCACGCTTATCAACAGCGTTTTAGCGGTATCAAGCGATTATATAGTTATAGCGCCCTCATCTTATTTTTACAGGAACATATTTGCGGGATAGGATAGAAGGCGTTGGAATCAAATATCCGTGATCATCATAGGAGCGGCAAAATGTCAAGGAGATCCTTGTTCTATTGCAGTCGCAGATTTAAAAAAACTATTCAAAATTCTTTCGCAAGCAAATGGAAAAAAATTAAAAGACCATTTTAATATTGTAAAAAATCGCAAAGGCAAATTAAAAACAGACTGTGTTTTTTCAAGAGAAACGTTGCTGTATTGACAACCAGATGGTTCTGTCTGCGCTTGATGTCCCTCTGCTTCAGGGAAAGGTATCAAGAGAATAGATTATGCATCGTGTTTTGGTTCTGTCACCATAATGACGGCCATTTTTGGATTGATTGCCGTCTCTCATGCTTTCAAAAAAACTGCTCAAAAAAGCAGTCCTTAAGCCTAATCACGCTGTACGATGCTTGATGCTTCGCACTTTTCGCACTAAAAATTTTAACCCATCAACTGATGGAAAGCATGAAATCACACGATCAGATCGTAAGAGGTGATTTAATAATCAAAATGATAAAGAGCAATCACAGCTGATTGACAAAAGTGGATAAGATGTCAATTTCATAACAGGGTTGATAAGTCGTTCCGGTTAATTTCATTCGTTCTTGATGAATAAAATTTTCTAATAATTGATCCAATTGTTGCAACATGTTTGGATCTCCTTTAAGTTTAAAGAGGCCTTGAGTTTTTACAGCTTGTATGGTTTTGTCTTTGATATTAACGGCTACAATGCCTAAGAAAGCACAACGTAAGTCCGCCGCAAGCGCCTCTGTCGATTGATAGCATATTAGATTGAGATCTGCCATATTTTGATGCGTTAGATTAAACAGATGCTATTGTTTTATTTAAAATAAATCAACCAGTTGAAACTACAGGCATCTTTTGTGTAGCAACGATTTTCTTTAATTTTTCATCATTTTTTGTTTGTTGTCCGACTTCTTGCTCATGACTAATCATAATTTGATAAAAACAACCGGTTTGAGGGCCCAATGTTTCGATAACAAACGTATTAAGTGCATTCAAATATTCCGCACTTTTTCTGGGCCAGTGAGAATCAGTGGTAAAATCTGATGCCTGTTTTTAACATCTATCAAAATACTTAAAAGATAGAGAAATTCTTCTACTGTGCTGACACCACCATGGAAAATAATAATGTCGTACGCCATGAGTAAAAAAGATTCTAAGCGTTTTTATCTGGCATAATAATCAGCTCGTTAACCACGGGGTTGGTTAGCTCCGAGACAATAATAGAAGGTTCCGTAATACTAATAAAACGCCTTTTTTTATATAGTTGCTGAGCGTGAGCAATCACCGCACCTTTCATTGGCGCTTCGATGACACCTGGTTCGCATCCTGTGCAGATATTCAATTCTCTCAAACCCAACGGATGCCCAACCTGATGAGTATATAAATACTCTTGTGTGTTAATAGAATGGCCTCCCCGACAAATGATAAGATTAGGTTCTTAGTGAGTATAAAACACTCGCGCATGACGGAGTATAAAAAACTTGATTTGCTAAATAAACAGAAGCCGTTGAATCTTGCAGAAATAGAATTTCTGACATTTTACTGTATAAAAATAAAATATCGCATAATACAAAAAAGAGATTCGCTTGTAATAGTTTAATTGTTTTTAATCAATAAGAACTGCAGTAGAGGGATTGATCAGCTCCAGTTCAATACCGCATTCTTAGCGTAATATATTGATCCGAAAATCTTCATAACGTGATAATAATTCTTTGCTATCGTCCGTTTCGCTACCTAAACTGAGTACAGCCAGCGCCTCATGACGAAAAAGATCATATAAACAGGTATTTTATATTTATTTGAGCCTCTCTACTTCTAGATGAACAGATCTATAGAACCAAGTGAATTGATATTTAGTATCAAAATGATTCCTTTTATAGGCATGCATCGTAACGCAGCAATTGATTCAGAGAGATTTTTTCTTTTGTTTTAGCATCTACTTTTTTCACAATAATGGCAGCATATAGGCTGTGGCTTCCATCTTTAGCAGGGAGGCTGCCTGGAACAACGACGGCGCCGGCAGGAACACGACCATAATACATCGTTTGAGTTTCACGATCATAAATACGTGTACTTTGGCTGATAAACACACCCATAGAAATCACAGCGTTTTCTTCCACCACCACGCCTTCAACGATTTCTGAACGAGCACCAATAAAACAGTTGTCTTCGATAATAGTCGGATTGGTTTGTAGAGGTTCCAAAACACCTCCAATACCCACACCGCCTGATAGGTGAACGTTTTTACCAATTTGGGCGCAAGAGCCCACTGTAGCCCAAGTATCGATCATTGTGCCCTCATCAATAAAAGCGCCGACGTTAACATAAGATGGCATTAAAACCGTATTTTTCGCGATAAATGCGCCTTTTCGTACTGTTGCTTGGGGAACCACACGTAAGCGTTCACGTGAAAATCTGTCACTTTGATAAGCTGAAAATTTCAAAGGTATTTTATCGTAATACGCTGTTTCTAATCCTTTTATCATCTGGTTTTCATGAATATAAAAAAAGAGTAGGATTGTTTTTTTTAGCCATTCATATGTTACCCAATGTCCATTGATTTTTTCGGCAACTCTTCTTTCGCCTCTGTCTAATTGCTCAATAATCTCATTAATGGTCTTCCTCAGCGAGGGGGCTACATTCTTTGCTGTAATACTGGCGCGATTTTCATAGGCATTCTCAATTATCTTTTGTGCGTCTGACATGTTCATATTTTCTCAATATAAGTAAATGTTTTGATGTATCTCAAAAAGATTTATCTGCAAGAGGATGAGTCCTGATGCTGAATCAGCTTAGAAATAGGTTCATCTGGACGCCAAGTTAAAATTTCGCATCCATCATGAGTGACTGCAACAGTGTGTTCATATTGTGCGGATAAGCTGCGGTCTTTGGTTTTGACTGTCCATTTGTCTTTCATGACTCGAATATGCGCTTTGCCTGCATTCACCATAGGTTCAATCGTAAAAGTCATACCTGCTTTCAAAATAAGACCATGATCTTCATCATCATAATGTAATACTTGAGGATCTTCATGAAATATTCGGCCTATACCATGTCCACAATATTCCCGTACAACAGAAAAATGATGTGATTCAACAAAAACTTGTATGGCTTTTCCTAATGAGCGCAGACGAATACCAGGCTTCACCATTTTAATTCCTAAATAAAGCGTTTCTAAGGTGATACGACACAGACGTTCAGCGATAATCGTCGGTTTTCCGACCATAAACATCTTGGAAGTATCGCCGTGAAAGCCATCTTTGAAGACAGTCACATCGATATTGAGAATGTCTCCTCTTTTTAAAATTTTTTCATGAGATGGAATACCATGACAAATTACATCATTAAGCGAAATACAAACTGATTTTGGAAAACCCCGATAGCCTAAACAAGCAGGAATAGCTTTTTGCTGATTTGTAATATAATCATGGCAAATACTATCTAGTTCACCGGTTGACCTCCCTTCTTGCACATGAGGTTCAATCATTTCTAACACTTCGGCTGCTAAACGACCAGCGACTCGCATTTTTTCGATTTCTTCAGATGTTTTTATAAAAATAGACATAAAAGCACTTGCTACTCCTCACTGCCGTTTTGAAAATGTTCGTGTGAATATTTTAATTTATCTTTTCAATAAAAATGATTGATTCTACATGGAAAGTACGCACTTATCTCTTCATGGAATTTGTATACAGAAGTCCTAGGTGTAGTTTTTATCTAAACATTAATACCTAAACGTTGCGACCACTGAATCAATTGAGCTACTTTATGGACATCAAGTTTTTTATCATATTAAGACGATGTGTTTCTACCGTTTTTTCACTATATAAAGTCTATCTGCAATGATTTGATTGGAAACCCCTTCTGTAATCAGTTGGAGAATTTGTCGTTCACGGGAGGTTAATATATAAGAAGAATGCTCCGATTCTTTGATGAATTTCAGTACACTATCAACATTTAAAGTAGGGTCTATATATTTTTTCCCTATAAGTACGGTTTGCACCGCCCCATTAAAATTTGTTGGGGGCTTTTAAATCACATAACCCAGAGCCCCTATTTTTAATATTTGACTCGCATACTGCTCTTCTTCTCGAGCAGTTAAGAATAAAATATTCAGTTATGGCCATCGGCGATGTAATTGCAAAATCACTTCTTGACCATTCATTTCAGGTAATTCTAAATCCAGGATGACCATATCAGGTTCTGTTTGAACATATAAATTATAAATATCTAATCCATTCTCTGTTTTCCCTATTGATAACGTTTATAATGCAACAACATATTATTAATACCATAAACAATGAGGTCATGATCATCCACGATCAATATTTTTACGTTCATACTTTTTTCATCTTTCTCTTAGCTTTCAAAAAAAATTTTTTAATTAATTACTTATATTATTTTTTTAATTAAATTTTTAATTCTTTAATATCTTTTTCTGTTATTTGATTCTTTTCATGAATATTTTCTAACTCTACCACTTTTTCTTGCAATTCAATGAATCCTACTTGTCCTACACACCCTTTCAATTTATGTAAATGATCGGATAGATAGATTGGATCCGGATTGTGAATAGATTCGGCTATCTCTTTATCTAACTTTGATATGGATAAATATATTTTTGATATTAGTTTTTTGTTTTTTGTATCCAAAACGGGTCTTAGCGTGAATACCTGCGCGACTAAAGAGATATCTCGCTTTATCTGAAATTGAGCTGATAGGTCAAGAATACCGGAGAGATCTGCTATAGTTACGGGCTTACATAAATAATCATTTATGCCTGCTTTATAAACTCCTTGTTTTTCTGAAGGACTCGTGTTAACGGTTAAAGCAACAATCAGGCATTCTTTATCCCTATTTTTAGATCTGTTCTCTACAATTTAGTCGTTTGTAAACCATTGAGCTTTGGCATACGAATGTCCATCAACACTCAATCAAAGCATTGATCATGGACTAGTTCAGGCGCTTCATCACCACTATGAGCCAATTCCACGTCATGACCCAATTCAGACAACATCATGCCTATAATTTTAAAATTTATTTCTGAATCATCTATTAATAAAACGCTCATTTTCCGAGGTTAGACGGATAATTTTGATGTAGCGCGATGTTCTTGTTCAAAAAGTATTTTATTACATTTGAATAAAGCTTGCCTGGCAGATAAAGCAGATCTTTACCCAAAAGTTTTGGTTGACTTCATTATTTGACAGATACACTAATCCCCCAAGCAGTCAGTTTAGGGATTAATGAAGAGGGAACAGATAAACCTCCTACTGAAAATAGTAGGAGGCGTATATTTTTCATTAAAATGAGTTGTTAGAATTTTTTAAAAAATAGTCTCGATGCATGGAATTTTTCACGCTATGCCGAAAAACTAGGCGTATCATCACACAAATTAAATTTCTTATTTTATCAAAAGTTTAGAAAGTCCATAAAGCGTTGGCGCTTAGATAAGCGTTTAAAAAAAGATTAGAATTGCTCAAATCGACTCGACTACGTGTTTCTGATATAGCAATGGAGTGTAATTTTAGTAATCATGCTCATTTTTCAGATAGTTTTCGTCGTCGCTATCAGCATTCGCCTGCGCAATTGCGTACTTTAATCCACAATTAAGAGAAAACCATAAATATTGAATCTTTCATAAATATGCTGTCAGATAAAATGTCAAAAATTTCTCAAGATTTAAAAGCAAAAATATCCTCTACTGGCCTCAATAATCCTGGCCAAATGGTAAAAAAAATGCGGTATAGCATACAGCAGTATAGTAATTTAGTTAATACTCAGAGTTCATGAGTCAAAGTATTTCAAGATCTTTTAGTTCGCTTATTTCAAAAATATAACGAGACTTTCAAAGTCTTGTCGGCAACTGATCGTTGAAGCCGCTATTGCTAGCCTCAACCACAATTTTGTAAAGAAAGTCGTGCAATCATAAAATCTCTGCCTTTTTTAGTGCCTAATATTAACGTCCGTTTAACTTGTCATCCTTATTACTGCATGGTCTTAGTGAAACTCAAAAGGCAATCAATTTACTTAAAGACAGTTCATTAGAAGAAGCTATATTGCTGCGAGAAATATTTTTAAATTTTGAAATATAAAAAATAAAAAATTAATATCCAGATAAAACATTATTTTGGCGAGATGACTATGACCACTTAGTAACCTATTATTGCGTTAACTGAGCATCTGCAAAACGTTCAAAAAGATAAAAAACGCAAGAAACTCCTGAAAAAATTAATCATTTTTTGATCTAATTTATAATAACAAGCCTGTAATAGCTACCCCTCAAGATGCACTTGGTATTCAATATGGTGTCGCCCACACAATAATAAAAATTGATTTAGATGCTAAAATTGCGGGCGTTTTGTGGCAAGGAATTGATAAATTAGTGAATATGCCATGAGGTCTGTAAGACGTATGTTTTATATATTTTTAATAAAACTCTCTTTAAACAATTGTAACGTATAACTTTATGCTTGATTAGCTCAGTCTGAAGCCAATCAAATTTTAGAGTTTCTAATGCTTCACCATATCAATGCTGAAAAACAGCAAAACAACGATAGCAGCGTGACTGTACATATTGACCGTAAGCATTTTATCGATGCAGTTGAGCTATTGCGATAAAATGGCTTCCCTCGCAGCAATTATGTCACTGTGGATAAAATATTTCCTTCAAATAAACTGGTGACTTCTCCTATGCAAGAAAAGGATAAGATAGTTTACATTAAAGAGCAGCACTTAGAAAGCATGCTCATCCATATGGAAGAAGTGATTCGTGTTGATGTCAACATTGCTTTTGCCGCACCTTCAAACGATAAAAGCATCAACCCTAGTTCTGTCTCAATATTTATCAAATATTTTCCTGAAATCAATTTAGAAATTTATCAATCTCAAATTAAAAATTTGATTTACGATGCTATATCCGGGATTGATTACTCACAAATACGTATATTAATGCAGCCTAACAATTTTCAATTTACTCCTAAAAACATAGCAGAAGCAGACAACTAATAAAAACAGGAACAATCACATGCTACTTTAGAATGGGTATTAGGGCCCATTAAAGTAATATAGATAGTTTTGGCTAATGTGCAGGAATGATAGCCATATTGTCAGTAGTGGTTTGGATCAGGTATTTACGAAAATGAAAGACTAAAATGAACCTATTTATCCCAATTTAGAACAAAAGTGTAACGGTATTAAGACAATTTCCAGTCAGCTCTTACATTTACACCAACTGGTTTGGCAACCCGCTCGTTTTGCTGATCCTGTGTACTTAACTAAAGCAGGTTTAAAATCGTAAATCTACTGTTACGGGAATTCTCCTGCTCTTGATGCAGCTTTGAACCGTTATCTCATTCATGTGCGCAACTTTCCACTCAAACCTCTTCTCGCTGTTTTAACAGATTAACAAAAGTCAGATTTACTCTTAGAATCTCGTTTCAAGAAACTCTCTATGGCATTAGGTCTTATAAGCTTTAAATGCGTAGAATATATAAGAATAGTGCATGATCGTTAGGCGTTTCATCCCACTCTTCATGAAATAGATATGCGCCAACTTTTAGGAATTGGCTGTCCATCTTAAAGTGCTATCAGCTTAACTCCCGATTTATTACTAAAGATTGCCAGACAGTTGGGTCATAGCATTTTTCATTCGATAGAATCAGGTAATTTAATTTGGCGTGCATTCTCTATTTTTTACCTTTACCTAGAGCTATCCATTTTCCTTAAGCATATCTTTGGCTCAGACGTTTGAAGCGCCTTTTATGAGCAAGCCTGTCATATGCGGATCAAATAATACAATAGTTCACCACCAATCGGGCCTTACATCCCCCTCAAAATTTTTTAAAAATTGCCTGGAAAAAAACAATAGAAGAACGAGCTCACAAAAAAAGTCAGGGCGATCTTACAGCATGCAGAGGAAGAAAAAATAGCCATATTGAGGGAAGCTCAACTAGAGGCAGAAAAAATAAAACAAAAGCAACAGGATAAATTAGAAGCTTGCCTCCTTAAACGACATGTAAAATGGTTATTAGAGAATAAAAAATCGAGGCATTTTAGTAGAAAGTGTTCGCCAAAATATTATACAAGCTATCACCATAGTCATCAGAAATTGGGCCGGCCAGCAATCTATTGATGAAATCTTGGTTACCCGTTTGGTCGATAAAGTGGAGAAGTTAGCAAACAAGGCAGCTTAACTTTAAGGGTACATCCAAATCGCTTATCCTCTCTATTACATGAAACATTCGCTCATCGTTTACTTTTATCCGAAGATGAGACTTTAGATATCAATCAGGCCATTTTGGCTTATCCATTACTGTCAGTATATGTTTGCCTGGATCGTCATTTATTAGAATTAATCATCTGGATAGAATCCGCATCAGAGCGGATAGAATCATGAGTACAATCAACAACCATCATTCACTCTTGATTAATGATATTTATAATTGTCAGTCAGCTGAAAGTGAAAAAAACCACGCATGCTCACCAAAGATCCCTTGTTAGCTCTGTTATGGAAATTATCTTCGCACAACATATACAATTAAGCAGTCAAACTGAAACGATAGAAATGATGGGACTTAAGATAGGAGAATATTACAAACAGCTGCAAAATACGCGCTCTGAAAAAAGTAAAAACTTTCTACTTCAATTCATTGAGAACCAAGAAAAAAACGGTTTGAATGATTTACTAAAAAATTATCTCATCATGCCAATTCGGATTTACTGTTGGCTCAACAAATATTAAAAACTGGTTTTTTATTAACACAGCAGGGGCATAACCTTTTGCGGCGGCGCCAATTATCAAATCAACTCGCAGATTTAATAGAGCAAGAAGGTTGGAAAATTTCCTTATTTAGTCTATTAGAATTTAATAACATGCCCGCTGCAAATTTTTCTCGCCTAAGACGCCTTTTTCAACAGGTGATAGATGATGAAGAATATTCCGTGATAAATTATTTTGAAAAATAAAGAATGGAAAGATCCTAAGCGTAAGATTAGAGTCCTTTTGCTTGCCATAGCATTTGCATTGAATTCACAAACAGCTCCAGAGAAAGGGCGGAGGCTAAAAATAATGATCGATCGATTAAAACGCTTTCTTCTTTTCCTTAGTCTAGATGAGCCTTGTGAAGTGATGACATCTTCTTATGGATGCGGAGGTGACATCTTACGATCCGAAGTATTACAAATAACAGCTCAATCTTGAGGCTTCAAAGATTAGCTAGAAGAGCGTTTAGATGATGCTTTCAATTTAGATAATCTATAAAAACACCAATTTATTTTTGATTTAACCGAGCTTTTCAAAAGTATGCCTGATGGCCGTTTTACAGACGATGATCATCGTGAACAAATTTTAGAAGTCTTTTCTTCTTTTGAATGTTTAACTTTAAAAAGTGGATATCAATCTCGTCGTCACTCGTAACTTGCAACTGTTTGTTCGATTAGCTCAACTGCCTTGTGAATTGATTAAATCCTGTATGGAATGGAGAATCAGGCAACAGGCCGTTTTTTTAGAGGTTCATCAACAAAGAGTATTATGAATAACAGGATGTTTACAGGAATATGCGAACAATATTCAATTGTTTGATTTGCAAAAGCGTTGGTGTCTCGAACGTTTTCAAGGTATACTGAAAAGTATCTACTTATTAAATGCAGGTGTTATAATCATATGTTGTTTTGATGGCTCATCCATAGCCGAGCTCTGGTATCAAATTTATTTACAGCAATATGCATTATTGCAATCTCTGCCAGGCACATGGTCACGATACGAGATGAAATAAAAAAGCTCTCAGTTTACTGTTAGAGAGCAAAGCTATTTCCTTGGCGGTGATGTTGCTTGTCGCTATATTTATGATAATCCTACCATTACCCACAGCATTGATCGATGTCTTGATTGCAGTTAATCTGGGGCTTTCTACTATTTTACTGATGATTTCTATTTACATTTAGGATCCACTTAAATTTTCAGTATTCCCTTCTTTATTGCTGATCACGACTTTATATCGACTTACCTTAACCATCAGTCGTTTAATGTTACTACAGCATGATGCCGGTGAAATTATTGAAGCCTTTAGACAATTTGGGGCGGTAATCTGACAGTATGTCTGATTATCTTTAGCATTATTACTGTTATTCAATTTATCGTCATTACAAAGGGTTCAGAACGGGTTTCTAAAGTAAGCGCACGATTTTCTTTGTATGGAATGCCCGGTAAACAAATAAGTATTGATGGTAATTTACGATCAGGATCTATCGATTCAGCTGAAGTGAGGAGATAAAGAGAACGAATTCAAAAAGAAAGTCACTTATTTGGTGCGATGGATGGTGCGATAAAATTCATTAAAGAAAACGAAATTGCAAGTATAAATTTGATTTTGTTAAATATTATTGGTAGTATTTTAGTTAGGTTTTTTAATACCAGATGTCTGTAACCGAGGCATTACAAACTTATGCGGTTCTTTCTATCGGAGATGGTTTAGCCTCTCAAATCCCTTCCCTCCTGATTTCAATCACTGCGGAGATTATAGTAACACTAGTACCAGGAAAAGAAAGAAAAAGAAAAAGTCATTGCAAATGAATTAACTAATCAAGTGGGCAAACAACCTGAAGCTTTATGGATGTCCGGCAGTACTTTGCTCGTATTTTCATTAATCCCAGGTTTTCCTTTTTTCGTTTTTGCTTTGTTGGCTTCTCTTGTTGCCAGACACGCTTTTCTTGTTTATCAGAAAAAAGAAGCTCAGCTAATCTAAATCTATGGATTTCAATTCCGACTGGAAACCTCAAAGTAAAATGAAGTCAGGGGCAATGCCTTTAGCGCTTTATTGTGCGCCCAATTTAAACCGATCTAATCTCAAAATGGCAATTGATTCACTACGTTTACGTCTTTTGAACACCTTGGCCTACTAGGCCATGAAGTCGTTGTGCGTATCAAGCACGAATTATAAAAAATGTTTTATCCATCAGCGTTTATCAGGATAAGAGTATTAAAAGTGGTATGAGTAGAAAATGCATTGCTGATCGAACGGCCTTTAAAGCACCTTCATCAGAAGGCTCTCCGGATGCATCATCACCTGATGTTCTTCCTGAATTTGAAGAAGAGCCAAAAAATCTCTTTAAATTAATTCACACAGACTTTGGTGATGGAAATTGGTCTCATTAACATATCAATCCAGGATCTGAACCAACTTTTTATTGGCAAAACATTAAATTGTAAACCGAGCTTTTATGAAGAAGTGGCGATTCACTTAAATGCCAGGAAGATAGGATCTGGTAACTTATTGAGCTGTGACGGAGAATGGATTGTGCGTATTGAGCAGTGGTTATTGAATAAATAGGGTGGGCAGTTCGTCAATTCATCTGTCTTAGTCTTAATAGCATTCATGCAAAATTCCTTTTAAAAATCAATCATCCCAAAAATATCGTGTTATCCTGAACTAAATCCCGAATTTATTATTCGTATATCAATTCAGTTTGATTTCAATTAAATGATCGATACTATTTAATTTGTACCGCTCAATACTTTAGCAGGATCTAATTTGTTGGCTCGACGTGCTGGATACCAACTAGCTATTAAACTAAGTAATAATGAAGTCATAAATACGTAAAATACGTCAAACCAATGCAGCTCAACGGGGAAAAAATTGATAAAATAAATATCCCCAGACAAAAATGAATAACCCATCCATTTTTCCAGTAAGTGCATGATTTCAGTTAATTTTAGTGACAGTAGAACACCAAGAAATACGCCACTGATACTACCAATTAAACCTGTCCATAAACCATAAAAAATAAAAATAGTTTGTATGAGTTTATCTTGAGCTCCTAATGTACGTAATATAGCAATATCATTTTTTTTATCTTTTACCACCATGATGAGAGTCGAAACGATATTAAAACTGGCCACACTCATCACTAATACCATCGCGATATACATGATGCTTCGAATCATTTGAATATCATGATACATATAACCATAGGTAGAGATCCAACTACTAAAATTGACAGCGCTTTTTATAGATTGAGCTGCTTTATGAGTGATATGCTCTGCATTAAAAATATCCTTTATTTTTATTTTAATGCCACTTATTTTATCACCCATTTCTAAATATTGTTGTGCATCTAACAAGGGAATGATAGCCAGATTATAGTCTAATTGACCACTGAGCTGAAATACGCCTATCACTTGTAGATGTATCCGCTTTGGTTTTAATAATCTGATTTGAGGATTTATGTTAGGGATCAGGATGGTTAGCCATGACCCCACTTTAACACCGAGAATGTTTGCTAAGCCTTGACCCAAAATAATTTGTTTCTGGTTGGCTTTAAATTTTTGCCAAGCATCATTAAGAATGAAATCGGGTAAAATACTAATGCTGTGTTCCCTTTTTAGGGAAACGCCATTGATCTGCACAGCTCGAATTTTTGTTTCATTTTCTATTAAGCCCGTAAAATCAATGTAGGGAGCCGCTGAAATAATACCTTTTATTTTTTCTAGACGATTTAAAATAAGAGGCCAATCATAAACAGACAAATTAAGAAAATGAATTTGTCCATGTGGTACCACTGCAAGCACCCTGTTTTTTAATTCTCTTTCAAAACCATTCATGGTACTAAGACTAATAATGAGCACTGCAACCCCTAGCGCAATCGAAAAAATCGAAATTAAAGATAGCAGAGATACCATCCCTCCTTTTCGCCGATCATAATTGAAACGCCAAGCGATTAACCATGCTCTTGCAAATAGCAATGTCATTCTTACCGTGCCTCGGATAACTATAAAATTGGATGCAAATGGCCATCAGTCATTTCCAATTGTTGATTTATGCGTTTTGCATATTTTAAATCATGGGTTACGACCAGAAAGGTCGTGCCTTGATTTATGTTTATTTGACTTAATAGATTAAAGACGGCTTCTGCATTTTTTTGATCTAGATTACCGGTTGGTTCATCCGCAAGTACTAAAGAAGGTGTATTAACTAACGCACGAGCAACAGCGACTCTCTGGCGTTCCCCACCAGACAGTTGGGAAGGACGATGTTGATGACGATTATCTAGGCCGACTAATTCAAGAATAGTCAATGCTTTTTGTTTGGCTGTTCGTGCTTTTTCTCCAGCAATCAATAAAGGCATGGAAACATTTTCTAGAGCAGTAAAATCTGGAAGAAGGTGGTGGAATTGATAAATAAACCCTAAATGATGATTACGTAACTTTGCTTTTTTTGAAGCAGAAAGGTGATGTATCATGTCACCTTTAAAAAAAATTGCACCAGAACTTGGTGAATCAAGCCCTCCCAATAAATGTAACAATGTACTTTTTCCAGAACCAGAGCTTCCGACAATGACCATCATTTGGCCGGATTGAAGCGTAAATGTAATATTTTTTAACACATTTTCATGCAATTTTCCTTCTCTATAAGTTTTACAAAGTTTTTCACAATGCAACAATGGAGGAGCATTTTTATTCATAGCGTAATGCCTCGGCAGGTTGAAAGTTAGCTGCACGCCAAGAAGGATAGAGAGTAGCTAAGAGCGCCATGAATATAGCAGACAGACTAATAATAAACACCTGCATAGGATCAATGCTAACAGGCAAGGATTCCCCTGCTATTAATAGCCCTAAAATAGGAAGTAATTCTTCTAATTGACCTGTTAATATTATTCCTAATAATACCCCTAAAACACTGCCAATAATTCCAGATGTTGAGCCTTGCACTATAAATATGGCCATAATTTGGTGCTGAGTAAAACCTTGAGTTTGTAAAATAGCGACTTCCCGTTGTTTATCTATTACTAGCAAGCCTAATGAAGTCATAATATTAAAGGCTGCCACAATGATGATAAGACTTAATAATAGCCCCATCATATTTTTTTCCATTTGCATTGCTTGAAAAAGTGCGCCTTTGCGTTCACGCCAATCTTTCCATACTGTGCCCTCTGGTAGTTTTTGCTTGCTTAATGAGACGACCTTAAGAGGTTGAGTCAAAAATAAACGCCAACCTGTAATATCCCCTAAGGGATAACGCATTAATCGAGAAGCATCTTGCTGGTTCACAAAAAATTGATCAGCATCAACTTCACTATTTGCAGAAAAAACGCCAACTAGGGTGAATAAGCGTTGACTTAGCATACCTCCCATAGGAGTAAGCTGACGGACGCTAGGCACAATTAAACGAACGGTATCACCGGATTGAATCCCGAGTTGCTGAGCTAATTTAGCTCCCATGATGATGCGGTATTGGCCTTTTTGAAGTATATTTTGATGAACATTAATAAAATATTTTGAAAGAGGTTCATATTGTTCTGGATTAATCCCCACCATGACACCGGCACTGATATTTTGTGAACTCTGTATCACAACATCACTAGTAGTGATAGGTTCAATATGTTTGATGCCTTTTAAATTCTGTAATTTAGAGACAGATATTTTTTGAGGATCAATCACATTTTCAAGAGTTGTAATTAATGCCTCAGGCATAAGCTCTAAAACATTATTTTGCAAATCTCGTTCAAATCCATTCATCACAGATGAAACTACAATCATTGACATGACTCCAAGCATAATTCCGATACTAGAGAGCGATGAAACTAAACAACCGAAACGGTCAGAACGTCTTCCATAAATATAACGTAAACCAATAAAAATCGTGACAGGCTGATACATGCAAATTAAGATCCTGTTTCTAAAGTAAAGTCTTCAAGGATAATAAAGGCTCCAACCATTTTATGGAACTACTCGTATTTATATTTGCGAGTTTTATCGCATAATTTATAATCAGGTTTTCTTTTACTAATTTTTATGTTTATCCATTATGTTAAATAAAATAATCTCTCAAAAAGACCGTTATAAATTGCCAACTGCACCTTCTGACGTACGACAATTAGGTCAATTAACAGGTTCTGCATACATTTTGGAGTGTGCTGAAATCATTGAACGTCATCTGGGGCTTGCCATCCTAATAACCCCGGATAGGAAAACTGGGCTGCAGTTAGAATATGAACTTCAAGCATTTACCTCTCATCCCATTTCCATTTTGCCTGATTGGGAAACTTTACCCTACGATCATTTTTCTCCTAATCAATCGATTATTTCTGATCGGTTAGCTTGTTTATATCAGCTGCCAAGTCGAAATCGTGGCGCATTTATTGTTCCCATAAACACTTTTATGCAGCGAATTTGTCCTTATTCTTTTTTGCATCGTCACGCCATTTTTTTTAAAAAAAACCAACGTTTGTCCGTTGATCTATTGCGTCTTCAACTCGATAAGGCAGGTTATCGTTCTGTACATCAGGTCATGGAGCATGGTGAATTTGCTATTCGTGGCAGCTTGCTTGATTTATATCCTATGGGGAGTGAAGAACCCTATCGAATTGATTTTTTTGATAATAAAATAAAGAGTTTGAGAGTGTTCAACGTCGATACACAGCGCACTTTATCTGAAATTGAACAAATTAATTTGTTACCTGCTCATGAGTTTCCTATTGATAACACAGCCATTGAATCGTTTCGTAGTAAGTGGCGCGCACAATTTGAGATACATCGTGATCCAGAACATATCTACCAACAAGTCAGCAAAAATATTTTTCCTGCAGGCATTGAATATTGGCAGCCGCTTTTTTTTAATGAGCCATTGGATACTTTATTTGATTATTTATCTTCTGATGTTTTGTTGATGAATATAGGTGATATACAGGCCGCAGCGGCAGGTTTTTGGAAAGATATTTATCAACGTTATGAGCATCGACGCATTGATCCCAGGCGCCCGTTATTGGCGCCTGATAAATTATGGTTAAATGTACCAGAGTTTTTTAGCAGACTAAAAGCTTGGCCTCGTATTCAGTTAAGAACTGAGACGCTACCTAATAAATCTGCAAATACAAATTTGCCTTACGAGCCATTACCAGAGCTAGCTGTACAACGATCTCAAAAAAATCCTTTGATGCATTTATATGATTTTATAAAACGCTTTAAGGGCATTGTAGTGTTTTCAGTAGAAACTAAAGGTCGTCAAGAAGCACTCCGGGATCTCTTAAAGTCGATTGAAATCGATCCAATTTTGATTTTTTCATTAGATGAAGCCATGCAACATGGGTATTATTTGATGTTAGGAGCCATGGAACGTGGTTTTATTGATACTCAGCGGCTTCTGGCTTTTATTTGTGAAAGTGATTTTTTGGGTGAGCAAGTTAATTGTAGTCGACAAGACAATCAACGGATCATTAATACGGATGCTTTAATACGTAACTTGATGGAGCTTCGCCCTGGCCAGCCTATTGTACATCTCGAACACGGAGTGGGTCGTTATCTTGGCCTAATAAACTTAGAAACAGGTGGTATTCAAGCCGAATATTTAATTTTAGGTTATGCAAATGAAGATAAACTTTATGTTCCGGTTTCTTCTTTAAATGTCATTACGCGTTATTCAGGTTCTTCAGACGAAGATGCGCCTTTACATAAATTAGGAGGGGATGCTTGGACAAAAACATGTAACAAAACACTCAAAAAAGTACGGGATGTGGCCGCAGAACTGTTAGGTATTTATTCTCAGCGAGCCGCAAAACCCGGGTTTTCATTTAAGAATGACTATGAACAATATCAGTTGTTTTGCGAAAGCTTTCCTTTTGAGACCACCCCAGATCAAGAAAAGGCTATTCATGCTGTATTAAATGATATGTCTCGGCCATTAGCGATGGATAGACTTGTTTGTGGAGATGTCGGTTTTGGAAAAACGGAAGTGGCGATGAGAGCCGCTTTTTTAGCAGTCATTAATCATAAACAAGTGGCTGTTTTAGTGCCAACTACTTTACTTGCTCAGCAGCATTTTGCTAATTTTCGCGATCGTTTTGCTCATTGGCCGATTCAAATCGAAATGCTTTCACGGTTTCGAACCGCCACAGAACAACAAAAGATCTTACAAGAACTGGCGGAAGGAAAGTTAAATATCCTTATAGGAACGCATAAATTATTGCAAAATGATTTGTGTTGGAAAGATCTGGGTTTGTTAATCGTAGATGAGGAGCATCGTTTTGGTGTACGTCACAAAGAGCGCATAAAAGCAATCCGAACGGATGTTGATATCTTGACCCTAACGGCAACGCCGATTCCTCGTACACTGAATATAGCAATGAGTGGCATACGAGATTTATCTATTATTGCTACCCCTCCTGCTCGGCGTCTTTCCGTAAAAACATTTGTAAGAGAATATGACTCGCGTCTAATCAAGGAAGCGATATTGCGTGAAATTTTAAGAGGTGGTCAAATTTATTATCTTTATAATGAGGTTAAAACCATTGAAAAAACTTATAAAACCTTAAAAGAATTGGTGCCTGAAGCACGAATTACCTTGGCTCACGGACAAATGCGAGAACGGGATCTAGAACGTGTGATGAACGATTTTTATCATCAGCGCTTCAATTTATTGATTTGTACCACGATTATTGAGACCGGTATCGATATTGCAAATGCGAATACCATTATTATTGAAAAAGCCAATTATTTTGGTCTTGCACAACTTCATCAATTACGTGGTCGCGTTGGACGTTCCCATCATCAGGCTTATGCCTATTTACTGACGCCTCCCGCACAGGCCATAATAAATGATGCAAAAAAACGTTTGGAGGTCATTGCCTCATTGGAAGATTTAGGTTCTGGATTTGCTTTGGCCACTCACGATCTTGAAATTCGTGGTGCTGGAGAATTATTGGGAGAAAACCAAAGTGGTCAAATCAATGCAGTGGGGTTTTCTCTTTATATGGCAATGTTAGAAAATGCAGTAGAGGCTTTTAAAAAAGGCAAGGATCCTTCATTGGAATCATTTATTCGTCCTCAATCTGAAATTGAAATGCACCTTCCAACGCTCCTTCCTGAAAATTTTATTCCTGATGTTAATATTCGTTTGTCTTTTTATAAAAGAATTGCAAATGCGAATAATCATATTGAATTGAATGAGCTTAAGATTGAATTAATTGATCGTTTTGGTTTACTGCCAGATGAGGTGCAGTATCTCTTAAAAACAGCTTATTTCCGACAGCAATCAGAAAAATTAGGCATTAAGCGAATTGAAAGTCATGAAAAAGGAGGATTTTTAACTTTTAGAGACGATCATCAAATCAATCCCGCTTATTTAATTGGTTTATTACAAAAAAACTCAACAATTTATCGTTTAGAAGGCTCCAAACGATTGAAATTTATTCTCAACTTACAGAATAAAAACGAGCGTCTTAAATTTATTGAAAATCTTTTATCATCTTTAGAAGATCATAGATTGATAATAGCTTGAATTAATTCAAGAGATAAATAGATTATCGTTTAAAAAATTTTATGATGAAAATGCGAAATTTTTCGCAGCTTTATATTTTTCTGCTATCAAATATCAATTTTTGACTGAAACAGCATGATAAAGAAAAGTATATTTTTACCTCTCTATTTAAAATTCCAGAAAGAGCTGGCTATTCAAAGTCCTAGAGTGTCATGTTAAAAAACTATCAAGACAGAAATCACGGTTTCAAATCGGTTTTAAAGAGGTTTGTAAGGAGATTAAAAATGACACAAACAGTATTATTTCAGGGCAAAGCAACCAGAGTTTCAGGAAAATTTATTGAATCAGGTAATAAGGCCCCCTTCTTTCACACTGGTTGGAAAAGATTTATCAGAACATTCACTCAGTGATTATTGCAGAAAAACATAAAATTCTGAATATTTTCTCAAGCATTGATACTTGTGTGTGTGCCGCTTCAGTACGTCGATTTAATAAATCAGCAACTGAACTCGATAATACTAGTGAGCTGGTGAGAGACATGACTACTGAGCCTAATGACGAAGCTGCTTTCGAAGCGTTAAAAAAACTCTAATATTGCTGCCGTTCTCGGCAGTAGAAAATTTCAAATATCGGCAAAAATAGCAGATAAACAGACAAAAGAGATTATTCTAGTGAATGAGGGCTCTTGTGCATCAAAATTGAAAAGATCCCATCATTTTTAGCTATGATCTAGTTATCTGCTCTGTCTGTGAAGAGATTAAGAAAAGAAAAACATCAAGTGTGCTCTGAGATTCAACGTTTTTTTGGCAGGATAAAAATATCAAAGACTGTCTTTACATTTTTTCATTAACCGGATCTGACTTTTTTCGTTTCTCAGTGGCTGATTTTAAAGTATTTTTATTTATTTTCATGTGTGAAAATTTTAGTTGTAAAGCAAAACAAAACTATCCTATTCTTTATGTGGAGTAATTTTAGTCTCTTTAAAATGAGGAACCAATCGAGTATGCATCCTTACGATAATTAGATGCCTCAGAAAAATTATTTTTTACTTTCATACAATCTGAAAAGACATTCGTTACTTTTTTAAAAGTTACTTTAGTCTCTAGAGAGATTAACATTCAAATCTCCTGTCGATACTTTATGTCGAGTTTTATAAGGTTAATAAGCTCAATGAACAAACCCATTAACATATTTGATAAAATTAGTGCTGGATATTCTTTATGGTCACTTTTGCTAAAACCACCATTTGTAGCGTACTGACAATATGTACTTTCGGTATCGAAGAATGCAGATATGTTTTCTAATACATTTTATTTGAACTTGTTTCGCCGTTTCTACTTACATGAAGTGTGGGTGATATATTTTAGAGTATGTATTTGTTACCTCTTTAAAGGTTTCAGTGAGATTTTCTTATTATAAAGTATTTTGGCGCTATAAGAGTTATTTGTGGCATGTCAGTTGTCTTAGAGTAGTTTATTGATGTTAGAGGCACATAATTTCTTCTTATGACTAAAATTTACCGTCATTTTTTATGAAAATGGGTGAAAATGTAAATAAATTATTATATAAAATATTAAATAAGTATAAATATTTCAATTGAGTATTGATATCACGCTACGTTAATTGATTGAATAAGTTATTTACCATTGTTAATGGTGCCATATAAATATAATATGTGAGTCATATTTCAAAAATTCACTTTGAGTTTTTAGGAAATAAAAAGCTGGCTGTAATTCCAAGCATCAATACGACCATCACGACCAATAAGCTGGTTGGCCCCGAAATATGATAGCCATGATGAAAAATATGCTCTGAAGCATTTAACGCTAGTTTGATGGCAATAAAAAATAATAACGCAATCACAGATTTTTCTAGATGGATTAAACACTGCTTCATTGCTTCTAGTACAAAATACAAGGTTCTTAAACCGAGTATGGCAAAGACCATGGCACTATAAATAATGATAGGATCACGACTGACAGCGATCACAGCGGGTACAGAATCAAATGCAAATATCACATCAGAGAGTTCAATAACGGCCAAACACAACATTAATGGAGTGGCATAAAACGCACTGTTTCTAAATTGGTCAATCTTAATATTACTATTTTCTGGTTTTTTTGATTCTTTCTTGACTTCATTTCCTGTTAATAAAAAAGCAGAACCCTTAAGTCTAGGCCATATAGGGAAAACCCGCTTCACCAGCCGATGAGCAAAATGCTGAGAGTAATCTTCAATCTGCTGTTGATTTTTTTTATCTTTAAGCATCATGATCGCTGTCCAACCAACAATACCGGCAAATACACATTCTATCCAAGGCCCAAAGGATAACAAACTGGTTCCTATAGCAACAAAAATCGCCCTAAAAATAATGGCTCCAACTACCCCCCAATACAAAACACGTAGCTTATCGTTATCAGGGACTGCAAACCAAGAAAAAATAGCCATGATCACAAATAAATTATCGATAGATAATACTTTTTCTAAAGTGTATCCAGTGATAAATAAAGTCGCCAATTCTTGGCCATGGGATAAATATAGAAAGACCGCAAAAATAAAGGCAATTACAACCCAGAAAAGCGACCAAAAACAAGCACTTGCAAGTGAAATGGGCTTATTATTTCTATGCATAAATAAATCTATAAAAATAGCCAGTACAGATAATGTGACAAATACGATGAGCGTTTTTGGAGGAAAACCAATAGTCAAAGGTTCCATATTTTTTCTCAATCAGGTTGATGTTAACTTCAAAGCGATATTATAAAATGATGATTCAGAAAGTATGGTCAAATTAAAAATAGTAAAATTATTTTTTAAAAAAATGCCCCATTTTATTCTTTTTTGTTAATAAATAGTCTTGATTGTTTGGATTACTCTCTACAATTAACGATACTCGCTGAACAACATTGATGCCTTCTTTTTTCAAAATCTTGATTTTTTCAGGATTATTCGTCAGCAAACGTATCGTTTTGACATCTAAAGTTTTATAAATGTTAGCACAGACGGTGAAGTCACGTTCATCGGTGGAAAAACCAAGTTGATGGTTTGCTTCAACCGTATCAGCTCCTTGATCTTGAAGTGCATAAGCGCGAATTTTATTTAACAGTCCGATATTCCTTCCCTCTTGACGATGATAAATGAGTAGACCTCGTTTTTCTTCACAAATCTGCTTAAATGCGGCTTTCAGTTGAAAGCCACAGTCACAACGTAAGCTAAACAAGGCGTCTCCTGTTAAACATTCAGAGTGGATCCTAGATAATACGGGGGCGTCCGTTGAAATATCACCTAAAACTAATGCAAGATGATCTTGTTTTTTGTCTAATTCTTTAAATCCGATCATTAAAAAATCACCCCAAGGGGTCGGTAATTTTGCTTCCGATATACGTTTTAGATTCATGTCGATGAGTCATACTCTTAAAAATTTTTTAGTGTAATTTAGTCATAAGATAAAAGCGATATATTACCTGTTTTTTCTTATCTTATCTTTCTTTTATTCGGCAAGATATAAAGCAGATGATATGAATGCTTCAAATAAATCAAAGGAGGTGAAATGAAAAGTGTGATGAAACAAATTATTTTCAGCAGTATGCTTTTATTGACAATTCCCTCTAGCGCTTGGATGTTTGGGTGGCAATGGCAGATTACTCATGCTGATTCTAATTTATTAAGGGGACTATTTGAGGTAACACAAACGGCAAGTTATTCTTTGGGAATTCTGCCCTGTATTTTATTATCGGCTTGTTTTCTTCGATGTTTGCGCTTTCGTTTAAAGGTTGCCCTGCAATTTTTAGTGCTCTTGTTGATACTAATGGTCATTGGGCAGGCGGTGAAAATTGTCATGAAAAATCAAATAAAAGAACTTAGACCTTTTTTAGTATACTTGGAAACAAAATATCATATTAAAAATAAAAATTTCTATTCTTTAAATATTGAATCTCGAACGGTTTTATTAAAACGATTATTAACATCGGAAACGAATGCGCCCACCTGGTTGAAAAAATATTGGCAGGCCGAAACAGGATTCTCTTTCCCATCAGGGCACAGTATTTTTGCTACGAGTTGGGCTCTACTAGCGGTCGGTTTACTATGGTCTCTTCGTTATTATAAAACAGTGATTTTTTTGATGTTGTGGTCATCCGGAGTGATGATCAGCCGTTTGCTATTAGGCATGCACTGGCCGATCGACATTTTTATCTCAATATTAATTAGTAGTTTATTGAGCATATTATCATGCTGGGTTGTTTATCGCTGGATTGATCCAATCCTATTGAATAAAAAAGAAAAGTTCTAACGCTCATTGATTAACGTTTTATTACTTTTTCCTAAGGTAGGCATATCTATGAAATTTGTTATCATTTTTTTATTAGTCTGCATACTGTCCGTGATTTTAATCATATTTGAGGCGAATAATAAGGAAGAGGTTGTTTTTAATTATTTATTGGCTCAAAACTCATATCGTTTATCAAGCTTGATAGTCAATTTTTTTTTAACTGGTTTATTTTTGGGTTGGATCATCATGGGTATATTTTATATAAAAGTACGAATAGCGCTGATGAAAGCAAAACGCAAAATAAAAAAATTAACATTGAATCAAGATCAACGGATTAAAAATGGCGCTAATTTAAAGATCATTGACGATAAAAAGAGATTTTTTTAAATGCTCGAACTTCTATTTTTATTATTACCCGTAGCCGCAGGCTACGGGTGGTATATGGGATCAAGAGGTTTTAAAAACAATCAACAACAAAATGAGAATCGATTCTCACGGAATTATATCAATGGTCTTGATTTTTTACTTTCAAATCAACAAGACAAAGCTTTTGATCTTTTTCTTGAGATGTTTAAACAAGAAGGCTCTGCTTTTGAAGCGCATTTAACGTTAGGAAATTTATTTCGCTCTCGAGGCGAAACAGATCGTGCCATCAGGATCCATCAATCTTTAATGGAAAGTGCTTCTCTAAATTTTGATCAACGTTTATTAGCTATTCAACAATTAGGGCGAGATTATATGGCCGCGGGATTATATGATCGTGCTGAAAAAATGTTTAATGAACTTATTGAAGAAAAAAATTTTCGAGTGACTTCATTAGAACAGCTTTTGACGATTTATCAGGCCATGAGCGAATGGGTTAATGCCATTAAAGTCGCCCAAAAATTAATCAAAGCAAGCAAAGAACATCAACATTTACAAAAAAAGGTGGCACATTTTTATTGTGAGTTAGCTTTAAAGGCGATTGCTATCGATGATATTTTTAATGCCATTAGTTTACTAAAAACCGCCATTTCGGTAAATAAGCATTGTGCGAGAGCATCCATTATGCTCGGAAAACTTTATATTGATTCTAATGATTTTTCTAAAACAGTGGCAGTGCTTCACAAAGTATTGGATCAAGATAAAGAAGTCATTAGCGATGCATTATTCATGCTTGATAAATGTTATAAAAATTTACCAAAATCCACATCGGATTGGATAATTTTTTTAAACCGTTGCGTAAATGAGGGGGCAGGGGTAGTCGCTGAGCTAATGATGTCAGATTTAATTGAACAGAAAGAGGGATTAGAAGCCGCACAAATTTATGTTAACCGGCAATTACAACGTCATCCCAATATCCATCTTTTTCATCGATTAATGCATTATCATTTATTGGATGCAGAGGAGGGTCGAGCAAAAGAAAGTTTATTATTATTAATAAACATTGTTGCCGAACAGATTCGCACAAAACCTTCTTATTATTGTCGTCAATGTGGTTTTAAATCACATTCTTTTTACTGGCGTTGCCCATCTTGTCGCTCTTGGGATTCAGTCAAATCTATTAAGGGTTTTGATGGTCAGTAAATACGCATCGAGATAACTGAAGAGATGCATCTTTTATAAAAACTGCTCTTTAATATAAAATGGAAAATGACAAAAAATGATATTTTACAAGCCTGAAAAAAATTCATCACACTTTCTTTCACCTATTATTGTTGCACTCGATTACAGGGATAAAAATAAAGCGTTGGCTTTTGTTGATAAAATTAACCCTCAGTATTGTCAATTAAAAGTAGGGAATGAAATGTTCACGCTCTATGGACCTGAATGGATTAAAGAGTTGCAAAAACGGGGATTCCAGGTTTTTCTTGATCTTAAGTTTCATGACATTCCGAATACAACGGCTCGATCGGTGGCTTCCGCTGCTGAGTTAGGCGTCTGGATGGTCAATGTACATGCAAGCGGAGGCGGCCATATGATGGAATCGGCCAAAAAAGCACTTTTGTCATATGGTAAAGAAGCTCCCCTATTGATTGCAGTAACTCTGCTCACGAGTATGACAACTCAAGATTTACAGCCCATAGGCATTTATGGTAAACAGCACGAACAAGTGACACGTTTAGCAGAATTAAGTCAAGATTCTGGAATGGACGGTGTCGTTTGTTCCGCTCAAGAAGCTCAAATATTAAGACAGCGCTGTGGATCAAGTTTTCAGCTGGTGACACCGGGTATTCGCCCATTAAACAGTGTTAATTTTGATCAATCACGCACTATGGATCCAAAAGAAGCCTTAAAAGCCGGTGCGAATTATTTGGTCATAGGTCGTCCTATAACAGGATCTGAACATCCAGTTCAAAGTTTAAAAAATTTATATACTTTATTGATGCACTCATAAAAATATGATGCACGATCCCAACAGTCATTTAATTTATTCGACAGATAAGAATGCTTTTCCTAAATTAGAAAAGCGAGAACCTTTACCTATTCAAAAAGATACTCTGATACGATTAGAGTACCAAACACATAGACGAAAAGGTAAAGGAATCAGCCTTGTGATCGGTTTAAAAGGAGGGGGTAAGGCAATTGCCTCATTGGCGGTAAAATTAAAAAAGCAATGTGGTTGTGTGGGCACGGTGAAACAAGGAATCATTGAAATTCAAGGAGATAAAATTGCATTTTTAAAAAAACGACTTGATGCGAAAGGTCTTAAAGTAAAACTGGTTATAGGGTAAAATAGGTTCGAAATTTTATGAAAAACAGGATTGAATTTCGCTTGAAAAAGATCACGAATTAAGTAAATTTATTTTATTTGAATGTTCCTTACTGCACGTTTTCTAACGAACCGATGAATGGACGTTCTTCCTTTATTTTGCCGAAGTCTGTCAGAATAGGTAAACTGAGGGCGTTTAATGAAAATTAATACTTAATTACTGGTTCAATGTCTATTAAAAATAACAGATTAAAGGCGTATGGTATTCCGTTGATTCGAAACCACCGAGTTAATGTATTAATGCTTCGATTATAGGCATTTTTATCCGCAATAATGAAATTCTTATTAGAATGCTATTGACACGATTTATTTTTGGACTGTTATTTTAATCACTGTGTTATTTTCGACCCCACTCTACACGATTTTAGTCCATTTTCGCGTGTCGATTAATACAGGAGGCGTATTTTTAGTGAATTCTTTTTAACGCTATGACACAAAATGTGAATTAAGGAAGATGGGAAAGCAGCCCCTGCTCTTGAAAGGAGATCCAAAAGTGCTTTATACGCTGGATTATATACAGCCATCGATTTTAAAAAATCAAGTTTACTAAAATCTAGTAGGCTAGTTATTGGTGCATCTTCTAATTTCAAGTAACTTGCTTTCACTCTGATAAAATGTAAATTTTTCTGAAACCAACAAACGGTTCTTCTTTTCATAATTATTAAGCGTGTTTTTAATTTATTCAATCAAACTTGTTATATTTAAATATTTATTTTCATCTAAATTAATTCCATCTTTCACGCAATTATAAATCTAATTTATATTAAACTTATCAATTATGATTCTGTGCGGTAATACAGATAATGATTGGAAGCAGTTGAAAGTTTGTCCTGATAAATTATCAGGAGTTAAAGTAGAATCATTTTATTCATATTTGTTGGTACTTATATCAGCATGTTTTTCCATAGTTTAGTTTGTTTTGTTTATTTCATTTTTATCATTTATATCTTTAGTCTTCAAACTATAATTTGAATTTTTAATGTTAATAGGATTACCAAATTTATTTGGTTTTACTCTGATTTTTGAAAATAAATAGATTTAAATTCGAAACAAAATTTTTGCGCACTTTTATATTTATAACTTTTCACCAATAAAAGTTAGCATTTATAATGACAAACTTTTTGAGCTCATGCTTTCAAAAAAAATACTTAATTAGTTAGATTTTGTATGCATAAATATGATATTGAATCGGCATTAAAAAGTGATGGATTTTTACGAACTCAAAAAAATGGTCTGCCCTGGTTATCAAGATAAATTTAGAGCCTTTTTTTTAAAAAAGCACGCTCCACGATAAAATCTCGGACGTACAATTATTCATGATATTTTAATAATGATAAGGGCATGAGACTATTTTGAGAGTTGTGTTATTTATTCCGTGTATCAGCCTGCGTTCATCGGTAATGCGTCTAGACTAAAACCCGGTAAATTATGCTTCAGAGATTCTGTCTTTCCATTTCTAAAGAAAAGGGGGATTAGATATCGCGTACCAATTCATTAATACGTTTTAACGTCTTTTGCTGACCTGTTGTTAATAAAGATTGGTCTCCCACGATTAACTATAAAAGACGATTTGCACTCTATCAATTCTCTTTCTTGACCTTTCATGATTGATCATCTTCGATGAACTCTATCAGTTTTCAGGCATTTTTAGACAAACAGAGTAAATGCCCTGTTTCTTACAGTAATTGATATTCATACGAAGACATTAAAACGCACGGTATCCATTTCTGTCTGTGGATTAATATGGGAGTTCTATCTTCGTTTTAGTCATCAGTGAGGCAAAATTTTATCTATCTTCGCTATAATGAACGGTTTGTATTCGGTTATTCCCTTTTAAATTGCTCATTTTTTATAAGATAAAAGTACAATTATTTGTACTGTTATTATTCATAAAGAGCATATGGTATAAAAATAGTCTATTTTATTACTTGCTATGGCTAAGTTATTGCATTGTTATTCATGGATATATTTTCAAACAAAGACTCAATCTCACGGTGCAGTTCTCTTCTTTTATTTTATATCTTCACTAAATTTAAATCGTTTAGGCATCTCACCTTAATTTTTAAAACGGGCATGCAATTCTTGAAGGGAAATCACCTTTTCAATAGGATTTTCCATCAGAGACATCACGGTCGCTAGCCCACCGTTGAGAGTCGTATCATAATGCACTTTGTATTGTAATGCGGCTCTACGAATTAATTTAGAATCCTCAATTGCTTGGCGCCCTGAGGTAGGGTTGACGATATAAATGTACTCTCCATTTTTAATGCGGTCTTGAATATGAGGGCGACCTTCATGCACTTTATGAACCCTTCTGGCAGGCAGCCCTGCTTTTTCTAAAACATCTGCGGTCCCTTGAGTTGCATCTAACTCAAAACCTTGTTGTAAAAATTGTTTTGCTAAATCAACTACTCGTGGTTTGTCGCCATCTCGAACAGAAAGCAAGACGCGCCCTGTTTTTTTCATTGATGAATGACTCCCCAACATTGCTTTTGCGAATGCTTCTGCGAAAGTATGTCCAACCCCCATCACTTCACCTGTAGAATGCATTTCTGGCCCCAAGATGGGATCCACACCAGGAAATTTATTAAATGGCAAGACCACTTTTTTAACAGAATAGTAAGGAGGAATGATTTCATTTAACATGTTTTGCTGAACTAATGACTGCCCTGCCATGACTTTCGCCGCTATTTTTGCTAAGGGGATGCCAGTCGCCTTGGAGACAAAAGGCACCGTGCGGGCAGCACGCGGATTGACTTCAATCAGATACAGCTGTTCTTTTTTGACAGCAAATTGGACGTTCATTAACCCTTTAACACCGAGTTCAAACGCTAGTTTTGTCGCCTGCTCCCGCATACATTTTTGAATAGACTCGTTTAAGGTATAAGCCGGCAGTGAGCAGGCCGAATCACCAGAATGTACCCCTGCTTCTTCGATGTGTTCCATAATACCACCGATAAAAACATGCTCACCATCACAGATGGTATCAACGTCGACTTCAACTGCATCATCTAAAAAACGATCCAATAATACAGGTGAATTATTAGAAACCTGAACTGCATTTTGAAAATAACGCTGCAAGTCAACCCTATTGTAAATGATTTCCATCGCACGCCCCCCGAGGACATAAGAGGGGCGAACCACCAGCGGATAACCTAAAATGTCAGCTTTTAAAAAAGCTTCTTCAAGTGTTTGGGCCGTCTCATTCTCAGGCTGTTTTAAGCCTAAGCGATGAACGGCTTTCTGAAAACGTTCGCGATCTTCTGCCCTATCAATCGCATCAGGGCTCGTTCCTAAAATAATGACGCCTGCCGCTTCAAGCTCTCTAGCCAATCGTAGAGGCGTTTGTCCACCATATTGAACAATAACCCCTTGTGGTTGTTCAATCCGCACTATTTCAAGGACATCCTCCAGCGTAACAGATTCAAAATACAGGCGATCAGAAATGTCATAATCCGTCGAAACGGTTTCTGGATTGCAATTGACCATAATAGTCTGATATCCCGCCTCATGAAGCGCTAAAGATGCGTGTACACAGCAATAATCAAATTCAATTCCTTGGCCAATCCGATTAGGTCCTCCTCCTAATATCATGATTTTTTTCTGTTCGTGATTGGGTCTAGCTTCACATTCTTCTTCATAGGTAGAGTATAAATAGGCCGTATCTGTCTTAAATTCCGCAGCACAGGTATCCACTCTTTTATAAACAGGATGTAAATTCGATTGGTGGCGTCGGTCTCGTATTTCTTTTTCGGGTACAGCCAGTAATTTAGCCAAACGTGCATCCGAAAATCCTTTTCGTTTAAGATGCCTTAAAAAAAACGTGTCTAAGGATTGAATACCAGTTTGAGTCAGCTGTGCTTCGAGCTGGACGAGTTCCTGAATCTGCATCAAAAACCAAGGATCAATTTGGGTGAGATTAAAGACTACATCTAATGAGAGCCCCGCACGAAAAGCATCTGCGATATACCAGATGCGTTCCCCTCCGGCATCTTTGAGCTCACGACGAATAGAGGTAATAGCCTCTGGATCATTCAAAGACACTTTAGGATCGAGCCCTTTGGCCCCAACTTCTAGCCCTCTGAGCGCTTTTTGCAACGATTCTTGAAAAGTTCGCCCTATGGCCATCACTTCTCCGACAGATTTCATCTGAGTCGTCAAGCGATCGTTTGCTCCTACAAACTTCTCGAAGTTAAAGCGGGGCATTTTGGTGACTACATAATCTAAAGAAGGCTCAAAAGACGCCGGCAGTCGGCCACTTGTAATATCGTTTTTTAATTCATCTAAGGTGTAACCAACAGCTAGCTTTGCCGCAATTTTTGCGATAGGAAACCCGGTGGCCTTTGATGCCAGTGCTGAAGAACGAGAAACACGGGGGTTCATTTCAATGACAACCAGGCGTCCACTTTTTGGGTCGACGGCAAATTGAACGTTCGAGCCACCTGTTTCGACACCGATTTCACGTAATACTAACATCGAAGCATGTCGCATTCTTTGATATTCTTTATCCGTTAAAGTTTGAGCAGGTGCGACGGTGATAGAATCCCCAGTGTGAATACCCATGGCATCCATATTTTCTATCGAGCACACAACAATGAAATTGTCATTTTTATCACGGATGACTTCCATTTCATATTCTTTCCACCCGATCAGGGATTCATCGATCAACAATTCATGCGTGGGTGATAAATCAAACCCTCGTTCGCAAATTTCTTCAAATTCTTCGCAATTATAGGCAATCCCCCCGCCGCTACCACCCATAGTAAAGGAGGGGCGGATAATGCAAGGGAAACCTATCTCATAAAAAAAGGAAAAAGCCTCTTCCATGTTATGGACAATGCCAGAACGCGGGGTATTCAGACCTATTTTTTTCATCGCTTTATCAAAAAGCTTTCGGTCTTCAGCCTTATCAATCGCTTCTCCTGTAGCACCTATCATGGTCACGCCATAATCTGATAAAACCCCTTTTTTCTCTAACTCGAGTGCACAATTAAGTGCCGTTTGTCCACCCATGGTCGGCAATAAAGCATCAGGATGTTCTTTAGCGATTATCTTGCGAACTACTTCCCAATAAATCGGCTCAATATAGGTGGCATCGGCTATCTCAGGATCTGTCATAATGGTTGCAGGATTAGAATTAATTAAAATTACCCGATAGCCTTCTGCTCTCAAGGCTTTACACGCCTGAACACCAGAGTAATCAAATTCACAGGCTTGACCGATGACAATAGGGCCGGCACCCAAAATTAAAATGCTGTTGATATCTGTACGTTTTGGCATAATGTGAATTCCTGATTACAGATGATAAAGAGATTTTTTATAATGCATTTGCATCAAATCGATAAAATGATCAAAAAGAGGCGCCATATCATGGGGGCCAGGACTGGCTTCAGGGTGTCCCTGAAAACTAAAAGCCGCTTTATAAGCGTGATGTATGCCTTGTAATGATCCGTCAAACAAAGAGCGATGAGTTGCACGTAAGCAAGAAGGCAAGGTCGATTCATCAACAGAAAAGCTGTGATTTTGTGTGCTGATCATCACAAGACCGCTCTCTAACTCTTTCACAGGATGATTTGCACCATGGTGGCCAAATTTCATTTTGATCGTTTTTGCGCCGCTCGCCAGAGCTAGCAGTTGATGGCCGAGGCAAATGCCAAAAAGGGGGATATTCGCTTGCAGTAAATCTTGAATCGCGGTAATTGCATATTCACAGGGTGCGGGATCGCCTGGACCGTTCGATAAAAGCACACCATCAGGTTTTAGTGAAATCACCGATTGGGCTGAAGTGTGCGCGGGAACGACCGTCAGGCGACAACCTCGATCCACCAACATACGAAGCATATTGCGCTTAATGCCATAATCGTACACGACCACATGAAAAGGAGATGCGTCTCGTTTTTGGATATTTGGCGTACCATCACTGAGCCATCCTCCTGTCCCTTCAACCCAATCATAAGGGGTTTTGACAGAAACTGTTTTTACTAAATCTATGCCTTTTAAACCCGGAAAATTATGAATTTCTTCTAAAGCCAACACCGGATCTAAAGTTTTTGACGCGATAATGCAGCCTTTTTGAGCACCTTTTTCTGACAAAAGACGTGTAAGCTTTCGAGTATCAATATCGGCAATGGCCACGATATGATGTCGTTTTAGATAATCAGATAGAGTTTCTTCACTACGATAATTACTAGCCACCAGTGATAAATCTCGGATGACTAGGCCCTTTACATAGACGTTATCGGATTCTACGTCAGAAAGATTAGTGCCTACATTCCCGATATGAGGGCATGTCAGCGTCACGATTTGTCTTGAATAAGAAGGATCAGTCAAAATTTCTTGATAACCTGTCATTGAAGTATTGAAAACCACTTCTCCGACGACCAACCCTATCGATCCAACCGATCGACCGTAAAATTGGGTTCCATCTTCAAGAACCAATAGTGCTGACGTCATCAAAATATCCTCCAAGAAAATCAAAATTGCTGATACACAGCTTATTGAGGTCAAAGTCAGTCATCTCTAAAACGCCTATTTTCAGGCAAATTGCGAGAAATTCTAATGATGTGTCGTATCTATGTCTAGCACGAATGACATCTTTTTAACGATATATCTCGTGAAGATGACATCTTTTTGCTAAGTTCATTCGCAAGTAAATGTAGACTGACGTAAGATTGATACAATGCGTTCCCTTGGATGGACATGAATCCACTTGAAAAGTACGTTCAAAAAAGTGGCATAAAAAGTGCTCAACAATTTTTATTTGAGAGGGAATTAGCCGATGATGCTTTGAGGATCTTAATTACTTTTAAAATTAGAGTGATTTTTTGATATTCATGATAGCTACATTTGACACGCTCTATTTTTCACCTTGTTCTTCATGCAATATTGCCAATGTGTCTATAATTTAACATTTCAGACAAACCCCGTTCGCAATAAATCTTTTTCGTTTTCGGTTCATATTCCTCAAGGCACTATTTTTTCTTTAAATATGTTAGGAATAGGCCTTTCACTAAAATTAACAAGACAAACGAAAAATAAAAATTTACTGAAAATTGCGAGGATAAAAATGTTAAAGCGATAAGCGTTAAAACAATTAACAAAAATATAAAGAAGAAAATATAACTTCGCTAACAGACAAAGAATTTCAAATTTTAGCAAATTCTGACTTTTGTAGATCTAGCAAACCATATCTTCAAAAAATAATTAAGATTAATGTTAATAATAATCTCATGTTCAGTATGAATGTTTTTCAGACAAAGAAAAGATATCTGGTCTGGCTCAAAATGAGATTACAGAAGCATTAACAAATAATTTAACTATCTTTAATGATAGCATTTGATTTTAGAAAAAATAATAAGTCACCTTTTGGAAATCATGAAAATACGCCGTATTTTACATTGCATTTTTTAAAAATGAAAAAATTTTTTTATTATATGATGTCTCAGGAGATTAAATGTCTCAAGAGATGAAGTTGATAGGGTATGCACCCAATAATAATATCTATATCTATCTTGGTGATCGCACTCAGGAGGAACTCAATAGGACTATAAGACACGAATTTATTCACCTGTTGATCAATTACAGTAGGGTAGAAGAATTCATTAATTCTTTTTTTTAATAGAAGGCATACCTACGTATGTTGCTAGATTATAAAAAGGTGAAACCCGACTCATTTTCTCAGTGATTTTAAAAACCATTTTGATAAAAAACTTTAATAAAATTTTGACAATAAAAAACATTTTAAGCGATTAGTTTTTGGTGAACAATAACCTAAACTATTATATTACAGGGCCAACTCTTATTGTTTATTTTTAGGATATGTTTCCGAATGTTATAGATGCACTATTTGATGATACAAAAAATATGGTTGAAGAACATAAGGAAGAATTTTTAAAAAATACAAAAAATTTATGATAAAGCATAGTAAACCCCTTTAAAAATTGGCTTGAAACGCATTCAAATGAAGGATTTCACGCTTTTTTATAACCAACACCAACAAAAAAGGATGCTGAAGACTCATCTGATGAAGTAACTGCACCGTCTGAAGATGTGTTAAAGCCTGAAGTTGATTCATCGTTTCCACAGGGGCTAACTCGCATCAAAATGAGGCTGGGCTGTTAAAACAGGGGATGAGTCAATTTCTATCCAATAATGGAACTCATTTTACGAAAAATCCTACTTTGCACTCTGACATCATGCTCACTGTGTTCAGTAACGCTTCCTGAAAATACTTTTAATACGCTTATCAGAATTAAAACAAACAAAAACCGCTTTATGGCTAAACAATTTTATTCTAATGACAAATAGATTTGATCATATTTAAAATTATATCAATAATTTATTGTTATTGATTATCATCATTTTTAAGTATTTAGCTAAAGATTCTCCTAATGATGGTTTGTTCGTCTTTCACAGAAGGATTTTTCATGAATCAGATCTGTCTTAAATATTTCGGAAATTCTATAGCCCGAGTCAAAAAGGCACTGGAGAATTTAAAAAACGGTCATGGTGTTATGGTGCTGGATGATGAAAATCGCGAAAATGAAGGCGATTTTGTGTTTTCGGCAGAAACCATGACGGTCGAACAAATGGCCATGACGATTCGTCATGGCAGTGGTATTGTTTGTCTTTGTTTAACTGAAGAACGTTGCCAACAGATTGCACTGCCGATGATGGTTGAAAAAAATTCCAGTACTTTTCAAACCCCTTTTACAGTCAGTATTGAAGCAGCAAAAGGGGTTACCACAGGAGTCTCAGCCTCAGATCGGATCACCACCATTAAAACGGCGATATCAGAGACAGCAAAGCCTACTGATCTTCATCGTCCAGGCCATGTTTTCCCTTTAAAAGGGCATCCCAAAGGCGTTCTGGGTCGTTCTGGGCATACAGAAGCGGCGATTGATTTAGCAAGGTTAGCGGGTTTAAAACCCGCGGGCGTGTTATGTGAACTCACTAATGATGATGGCACCATGGCACGTGCCAATGAAGTCATTGCGTTTGCAAAAAAACATCAAATGACGGTTTTAAGTATTCAGGATCTGATTAAATATCGTCAAACTCATATGGAGATAAATGTTTATAGACTGATTTAAAAAATTTATTCAAAAATGATATTTGGAAAGTAACTCTATGTCCCCTTTAAAAGCAGGTAATATTGCACCAAAATTTGCTTTAGTAGCTTAAGATGCCGAAGTAATTCATTTGAGTAATTTTTTTCAAAAATAGTGTTGATTTATTTTTATCCCAAAGCGATAACATACAGGCTGTACCGTTCAATCTTGTGCACTACGAGATAATATGGATAAATTGAAAGCATTCGGTGTTGAAATATTAGGCATCAGCATCGATTCTCCACAAAAAATATTTCAATTTCATGAAAAGAATTGTTAAATTTTACTTTTCTTTCTGATGCTAATCATCAGGTTTTAAAGCAATTTGTGGTTTGAGGTGAAAAAAATTTTATGCCTAAAAAATATGAGGGAATCCATCGCGTCAGTTTTCTCATTGATCTCACAGGTAAAATAGAAAAAGTGTTTGCTGATTTTAAAAACAGCGACCACGATACAATCGTCATTGATTATCTAAAAGAATTTAATAGACCGATTACTAAATGAACGATCCTCTCTTTGAATACCCAGAAAATTTACCGATTACACAACAAAAACAAAGAATTTGCGAAATTATCAAACGTCATCAGGTCGTGATTATCTCGGGTGAAACAGGATCTGGAAAAACAACACAGCTGCCTAAGATATGTTTGGAATTAGGGCGCGGCGGTGTTACAGGCATGATAGGTCATACACAACCACGCCGTTTAGCCGCTTATCACGTTGCTCAGCGGATTGCCGATGAACTCAAAACGACTCTTGGTGAGAGAGTGGGTTATCAAATGCGTTTTCATCAAAAAATTAATAAAAACAATGCAATAAAATTGATGACCGATGGTATTTTACTGGCTGAAATTCAACATGATCGCCTTTTGATGAGATATGACACCATTATTATTGATGAAGCCCACGAACGCAGCCTGAATATTGATTTTATTTTGGGATATCTACGGCAACTCCTTCCTAAAAGGCCGGATTTAAAAATCATCATTACCTCAGCCACTCTGGACTCACAGCGATTTTCTGAGCATTTTAATCAAGCACCGATGATTGCAGTGTCTGGTCGGAGTTATCCCGTTGAAGTTCGTTATCGTCCTCCTCAAAAAACGAATGAAAGCGAAGGAGAAGGGTTTCAAGCGATTATAGATGCTGTGCATGAGCTATATCGAGAATCCACACAGGGCGATATTTTAATTTTTATGAGTGGAGAACGAGAAATCCGTGCAGCAATAGAAGTGCTGCGCCAAGAAAATATATCTCACACTGAGATATTATCTTTATATTCACGTTTATCTTATGCTGAGCAAAAAAAAATTTTTAAAGCACATGTAGGTAGACGTATTATTTTGGCGACGAATATTGCGGAAACCTCTCTCACGGTGCCTAGTATTAAATATGTGATAGATACGGGAACCGCTCGAATCAGCCGTTATAGTTTTCGTACTAAAATTCAGAAATTATCCTTAGAGCCGATATCTCAGGCTGCTGCCAATCAACGCAAAGGGCGTTGTGGACGAATTTCCAGCGGTATTTGCATTCGACTCTATGAAGAACAGGATTTTTTATCACGCCCTGTTTTTACCGATCCAGAAATTTTAAGAACGAATCTTTCATCTGTAATATTACAAATGATGGCTTTTCATTTAGGGGATATTACTTCTTTTCCTTTTATTGATCTTCCTGATCAACGACGGATTCAAGATGGCATTGCGTTATTGTCAGAACTTGGGGCAATAGAGCATACCCCAAAACCCCATCTGACCAAAATAGGTCTGCAATTGTCACGATTACCCATTGACCCGAGATTGGGTCGAATGATTTTAGCAGCTCAATCACGATCCTGCGTTCAGGAAGTCATGATTATTACGGCGGCACTTTCTATCCAAGATCCACGCGAAAGGCCTCGAGATAAAAAAAAAGCGGCCGATGAAGAACATCATCGTTTTTCGGATAAAGACTCCGATTTTGTCGCTTTTATTCATCTATGGAATTATATCGAAAAACAGCAGAACGCTTTATCTGTCAATCAATTTCGTCAATTATGTCATCGAGAGTTTCTGCATTATATGAGAGTACGAGAATGGCAGGATATTTACTCTCAACTCAAAAAAAGTGCGCAAAAATTAGATCTATTGACATTATCCATCAATCATGTTGAGCCCCATTATTTTCATATTCATACGGCTCTTTTAACGGGTTTGTTATCTCATATTGGACAAAAAGACATGAAAAGCCATGAATTTACAGGCCCCCGTAACATACGCTTCGCGATTTTTCCGCACTCTTGTTTGTTTAAAAATCCACCTAAGTGGATTATGGTCTCTGAATTACTTGAAACTCGTCGACTATGGGGGCATATCTCTGCACGAATTAAACCTGAATGGCTAGAACCCCTAGCAGGACATTTGCTCAAACGTCATTATAGTGCACCTCATTGGGAAAAAAATAAAGGGGCAGTGATTGCCCATGAAAAAGTCACCTTGTTTGGGCTTCCGATTATTTATGATCGAAAAATCAATTATGGCGTGATTAATCCAAAATTATGTAGAGACTTATTTATTCGACAAGCATTGGTCGAGGGGGAGTGGGAAACAACTCATACTTTTTTTCACCAAAATTTAAAGCTGTTGTCAGAAGCCGAAGAGTTAGAAAATAAATCCCGACGAAGGGATATTGTGGTCGATGACCACACCTTATTTGAATTTTATGATCAAAGGATTGGCCAAGAAGTGGTCTCTTCACGCCATTTTAATCATTGGTGGAAAAAAGTGTTTCAAACTGACCCTGATCTACTGAATTTTAATAAATCAATGCTGATTACAGAAAATGCACAGGAGATCAATGAAGAAGATTTTCCTAATTTTTGGAGCCAAGAAGCATTTAAATTAGACTTATCCTATCAATTTGAGCCAGGCAATAAAACCGATGGGGTCACCGTTCATATTCCACTCGTGATATTTAATCAAATACAAGCTCAAGATTTTGATTGGCAAGTGCCGGGCATGCGTTTTGAACTCATCACGGCCTTGCTGAAATCTCTGCCTAAAAAACTAAGACGATATTTTGTTCCTGTGCCAAATTATGCACAGGCCATTTTAGAGAGTATCCGGCCTTTATCAGGTTCATTTTTAAGTGCCATTGAGAAAAAATTATGGCAGATGAGCGGCGTCAAAATAACAAGAGAAGATTGGCGGTGGCATCAAGTACCTGAGCATCTTAAAATCACTTTTCGTATTTTGGATAACCAAAATCAAATAATAAAAGAAGGAAAAGATCTTGAAGTTTTACGGAAAGCACTGACAAGACAGTTTAAAAAAACGCACAATACATTGATAGAAAAGTGCACTTTCGAAAAACAAGATCTCAAAGAATGGAATTTTGGTACCGTTCCTCTTTACTATGAAAGCACAAAAGAAAATTTTTCTATTAAACATTATCCCGCGTTGGTGGATGAAACCCATTCTGTTGCACTGCGTTTATTTGAAACAAGGCAACAGCAAAAAATAATGATGTGGAAGGGACTCCGACGTCTGCTTTTGCTAAATATGGCTTCTCCTGCTCAGGATTTACGTCAAAAATGGTTTAATAAATCAAAATTAGGGCTTTATTTTAATCCGTATGAAAATATACTAACATTGCTAGAGGATTGTGTCGCCTGCTCGGTAGATAAGCTGATGGCTGAATATGGAGGCCTTGTGTGGACACAATCTGAATTCTTGATTTTAAAAGAAAAGATACAGCCCAAGGTATATGAAGTTTCAGAAAAAATAATAAGAGAAGTTCAACAAATATTGGATAAGGCTTTTTCTATTCACAAAAAATTACAAGCATGTTGTAATCTCTCACAAGTTTCCGCCTTTACTGATATGAAACAGCAATTAGAAGGGTTGGTTTGTCCTTATTTTATTAGTGATAATAGCTTAAAGCCTTTGGCTGATATTTTGCGTTATTTGAAAGCGATCGAAAGACGGTTGGAAAAATTACCCTCTCACTTGCAAACAGATCGATCGAATATGGAGAAAATACACACACTGAACGATTTGTGGATAAAATGGAAAAATCAATTGACAGAATGGAGAAAAAAGGAACAAGAGATAAAAGAAGTACGTTGGATGCTGGAAGAGTTGCGTGTCAGTTTATTCGCACAGCAACTCGGTACTGCATACCCTATTTCAGAAAAACGCGTATTAAATGCGATGAATAAACAAATAAACGGATAAGGCTAAGGTGAAAATGTCATTGCTGTGTTATCCGACCAAATAATTTCACCTGTTTTCACTAGCATCAATTCCATATTGATCACAGGAGATTGAATGTCATCACTAACATCCGTATAAAGCACATACTCCGCTTTCAGATATCGCGCTAAAGCAATCGCCTTACTACGTGAGCCGAGGTTATCTTGCTTTGAGATCCCGAGTGCTATTTTGGCCTTTGCCAATTGATTGGCTGAAATTAAAAAAAAAGTATTATTGGAGGATAAAATATACTGCAAGCTCTCAGTGGCTTTTTCTATCTGTAATAACCCATTTGTATTATTTTTGACGCTATCTACCAATAAAGCGCTGCCATTAGGCAGATCTTTCGTTTGACTCATATTCTCAATGAGGGGCTGCATAGAAGCTGACCAATTAAATAATTTAATCTGAGGGGCTAAAGGCACGATACCTATTTCTGCTGACTCTGAGAAGATACCCTCAGGTGAATCGGTAGAAATAGTGGATGGTTCGCTTTTCAATAGTCTCCCTATTTTTGCGGGCGGCTGAGCACAACTGGCTAACAGCAAAACGATAGAAGTACTCAGAAGATATTTCTTCATAACTATTTTTGTCCTTTAAATAACGGCCCTAATGGGCAGCCGCCTAATAGATGCATATGAATATGATAAATTTCTTGTCCCGCGTGATCATTGCAATTAATAACGAGGCGATAGCCATCTGCTGAAATCCCTTTTTCGTGTGCAATTTTAGCAGCGGCCGTGATCATCCTACCCAAAGCCGGCTCATGTTGCTTTTGCACATCATTCAAGGTTGGGATAAAAACGTTAGGAACAATTAAAATATGTACCGGTGTTTGAGGAGATATATCACTAAAAGCGGTCACCAGTTCATCCTGATAGAGAATGTGAGCCTGAATTTCTCTTCTAATAATTTGACTAAAAATGGTCTCTTTACTCATCTAATAAAGCCTTTTTCATAAAGTATGATAAAAAATGGTATTTCTTAGAATGATATCTAAATTTTTTATAACATAGAAAAGGTAAAGTTAAGAGGTAACAACCTAAAGTCTCTCATAAACAGCAAGCACTTAAAACAACCCATGCTCACTCTACCTTCTAAATCACATGTCAATCGTATTTGATCATTCCCTAAAATAGTGCTTATTTAAAATCTGCTTTGTTAAAGTTGCCATATATTAGCTATTCAAAATTGATGTTAATACGACCGGAGGATTGGCAAAATAATGAATTAAAGGTAATCTCTCAGCTTAATATAGCAAATCCCCAAATCATGGAAATTGAACATGTTTGAAAAAATCACAAACGCTCCGCCCGATCCTATTTTAGGATTGGCAGATAGTTTTAATGCAGACCCTCGAGATTGTAAAATTAATTTAGGAATTGGGATTTACATGGATGAAACAGGGCATACCCCCATATTAAATACGGTAAAAAAAGCAGAACAACATTTACTTGACCATGAAAATACCAAAAATTATTTAGGGATTGATGGATTAAAAAAATTCGGGGCTTGTACACAGAATCTCTTATTCGGAAGAGATCACCCTATTTTGATAGATAAAAGAGCCCGTACAGCACAAACCCCAGGCGGAACAGGTGCGCTTCGTATTGCCGCTGATTTTGTCACCAAAAAAGCAGGCGTCAAACGAGTTTGGCTAAGCCGACCCACTTGGCCAAATCACAATCAAATCTTTTCTTCGGTAGGACTTCAAATCGTTGATTATGATTATTCTGATGCAGAACATCACCGTTTAAATTTTCCAGCAATGTTACATTCTCTAGAAAAAATCCAGCCTGGAGATTTGATTTTATTTCATGGATGCTGTCATAACCCAACGGGGATTGACCCAACAAAAGAACAATGGGAAGTACTGGCGGAATTCATAAAAAATAAAGGCGGATTACCCATATTTGATTTTGCTTATCAGGGTTTTGGGCGAGGTTTAGAAGAGGATGCAGAAGGTCTGAGGATTTTTTCTCAAAAACATGCTGAATTTATGGTTTGTAGCTCTTATTCGAAAAATTTTGGTCTATATAACGAGCGGGTTGGTGCCTGCACCATTGTGGCAGGTGATGATAAAACCGCCGAAGCGGCATTGAGTCAGCTCAAAACCATCATACGCGCAACCTATTCAAATCCCCCCGCCCATGGGGGCGCGATAGTAGAAACAATTTTAATTGACGATATATTACGCAATGCTTGGGAAAAAGAATTAACAGATATGCGTCAGCGTATTCAGAGGATGCGTCAATTATTTGTGCAAACTTTAAAAGAAAAAGGTGCGAATCAAGATTTCAGTTTTATTATCGATCAAAAAGGCATGTTTTCGTTTAGTGGTTTAAAAACGAAGCAGGTGTTACGTTTGCGTGAAAAATTTGGGGTATATGCCGTCAACTCTGGGCGAGTGAACGTAGCCGCGATGACGGTCAATAATATGGTGCCTTTATGTGAAGCCATCACGGCAGTTATTTGAAAAATTAGTTTAATAATGACATAAAATAAGCGAATTAATCACTTAAAAATCGCAAAATGCCAAACCTGTTTTTTACGAACGGATCTAATATTAATCTCTCATTTAAAAAACCTACGGTGCTTTAGCAGTAACTAAAGCAATCAAGTTTCTTATAAAGAAGGTAAGTTTTAGACAAGGTAACCAAAAAGATCTCGCCCCTATTTGAAGCTTAATTTGAGAAGGCTCATTCCTTTAATAAAGCATTCCATGCATTTTAATCATATCTTTATTGATCTATTTTTTCTTCTTTCATCTTTTTTGTGTTCGCCTGGATTCATTCTAAAAAATTGATCTCTATATCACTTCCTTGGCTGCATCTCTTTCCTAAATTTTAAAACAGTATTTTTACTACTTATATTTCATCTGATGACATTAGTGTCTTTGAATGAAACTTATTTAACATTTTTATTGCTCATAAAAATGTTCAGGCTCCGTCGACTTATTTTATTTATTTACTCAATATAGTTATTGATAATTAAATTTAAAATAATTGTTTGTTTTGTAAAATAAAAAATACTTTTTTAAAAAAATAAGATATAACTGCACTTTAGAATAGTCAATACCTTACAAAGGTTAGAGCATTTTTACCTATTTGATTGAGCTGAGATTAAAAATAAATCTATTTTTAAATGAAATATAATTATCAAAAATGATTGCTCAATGAGAAAAATTTTGAAAAAAACAAATAATAACTATCATTCATCTCGTTTTGTGATGAGTGCTCCGAATATTCATCATCTTCCTCCCGATCAAGGAATGGAGGTTGCTTTCTCTGGCCCTTCCAATGCGGGAAAATCCAGCGCGCTGAATACACTCACTCAGCAAAAAAAATTAGCGAAAATCAGTAAAATACCAGGCCGAACACAACTCATTAATTTATTTGAAGTGTCCGAAGGAATACGATTAGTGGATTTACCAGGTTATGGCTACGCGTCTGTACCATTAGAAATAAAAATCAAATGGCAAAAAGCATTAAATGAGTACTTAAACAAACGTGATTGTTTAAGAGGATTAGTAATACTGATGGATATTCGCCATCCTCTTAACAATCTTGATCAGCAAATGATTGCTTGGGCAATAAACAAGCGTATCCCCATTTATTTACTCTTGACTAAAGTGGATAAACTGTCCAAGTCAGCCAGTAAAATACAACTTAATATGGTAAAAGAAGCCATTTTACCTTTTATGGGCGATATTGAAGTAGATGTATTTTCATCTTTGAAAAAGATTGGGATTGATAAATTACAAAATAAATTGAATGCTTGGTTCAGTGGCTCTATCAATGAATGAGGTGTCAGAAAAACATTTTATTTTCATCCATCATAGTTTGATTGACTCAAGTGTATGGGCTGCAAAGCTGTCACAATTTTTCTGTTATGCGTTTCACTAAGTCGGTGGTAAATCATTTTAATTATGCTGCCGAAGTCGTTTCGTCAATTTTTTGACCTGCAATCAGGGGCATGATACATGCGTTCTATTAAATAGGCATTTAATTAAAGCAGTTTATAAAGCATTTAAGCTAAATTTTGAAGATACTGTGTAGTGATGTTTTTATCAATCTGACTTATAACGACATTAAATCGATTTTACGGCACGTATGAAAGCAGAAAAAAGGACCAATAGAATTTGGGCGCGATTCCTTTTGTTTTGTGAGTAGTATGGCATTTCTCAAAATTATTTTTCTTGCTCAACATTTTTAATCGACAACTGTTTTTCATATTTGTAAGCGGAGATATCTTCCATATAATACAAACGTTGATTAATCAGTAAAAAAAATTCATTGATTCCAATTAAAGAGATTTTGATGAATACATTTTACGTTAAACAGCAAAATAAAAAGAATGTATACACATTACGGTATTAAAAACTGCGATACCATCAAAAAACCCGCTCTTGGCTCAGCAAGCACAATGTCATTTATCGCTTGCATGATTATCAAGTTAATGAGTTAACCCTCTGTGTACTGCAAAATTTTATAGCGTGTTTAGGTTGGATGCCATTATTAAATACACGCAGAACGACTTGGCGTCATCTTAGTGAAACAGAACGTGCAGAGATCAGAGATGCTGCAAGCGCGCATAGTTTAATGTTACAAAAACCCGCCATAATTAAGAGACCTGTTTTGGAATCGTCTAATGGCACACTTTTATTTGGATTCAGTATTAAACAAAATCGACTTTTTTAAAACACTCATGAATCATAAAATCTGTCCTGTCCTGATGTTGGCACAACAATTAATTGAACGCCGTTCAATCAGTCCAGAGGATGCTGGTTGCCAAGACATCATCGCTCAACACTTAAATTATTTCGGTTTTACTATTGTACCCATGCATTTTGGTGACACAAAAAATCTCTGGGCCTGGAGAGGCTCTGGAGAAAAAACCTTGGTTTTTGTGGCTCATACCGATGTAGTACCTGCGGGTGATGAAAGATTATGGACGACACCTCCTTTTACGCCATCCATACGTGATGGAAGTCTTTATGGAAGAGGTGCCGCAGATATGAAAGGGTCTTTGGCGGCTATGATTATCGCCGCTGAACGTTTTGTCGAAGCGCATCCAAACCATTGCCAGAAATTAGCCTTTATTATTACCTCAGACGAAGAGGCATCAGGCGAAAATGGAACTTCTAAGGTCATTCAAGCTTTAATGGCTCGCAATGAAAAAGTGGATTATGGCTTAGTAGGGGAACCCTCAAGTACCGAACGGATAGGAGATGTCATTAAAAATGGCAGGCGCGGCTCTTTAACGGCGCAATTATGTATTCAGGGTGTACAAGGGCACGTGGCTTATCCTCATTTAGCTCAAAATCCGATACATCAAGCATTAGGAGCTTTAAAAGAATTGTCGATGATTGAGTGGGATCAAGGTAACGCGTTTTTTCCTCCCACAAGCCTGCAGATAACGGGTATAAAAGCAGGGGATTGGGTGAGTAATCTGATTCCTGATCAATTGCATGTTCAATTTAACTTTCGCTTCAATACTGAATCGACCTATAGAATGATAAGAAATCAGGTTGAAAATTTGTTAGAGCGTTATGCGTTGAATTACCAAATAACCTGGATACTTTCCAGCGAACCTTTCTTGACACCCAAAGGTGAATTGCTTGATGCAGTTCTGAATACAATTCAACATTACTGTGATAGCCCACCTGACATTTTAACCACTGGGGGCACTTCTGATGGGCGTTTTATCGCATTAATGGGAGCACAGGTGGTGGAATTAGGACCTATTAATCAAAGTATCCACAAAGTCAATGAATCGGTTTCGATAGCTGATCTTCAACTATTGACTAAAATGTATCAACGAATTATGGAACAATTACTCCTAACCTGATTCATCCTGTTTTATTTTAATAATTTTTAAAAATCTATTTTATTTTTAGGAGATTTTTATGTTTATTGTTATTTTTGGGCGTCCAAAATGTCCTTATTGCACCCGTGCAATAGAGTTGGCACAACAACTGAAATCAGAATTAAAAGATAAGAATATTAATTTTGATTATATCGACATGCATGTTAAAAAGATCACAAAAGCGGATCTAGACAAAACGGTGGGTAAACCGGTGGAAACCGTGCCGCAAATTTTTATTGATAAGAAACATATTGGCGGCTATACCGAATTTGCAGCCTATGTTAATAGGAATTTTCATGATCTAAAATTTTAATCGTGCTAAGGCAAAAAATAAAATTGAGCAAGAGCCCATTTAAAATGGGCTTTTATAATTAGAGAGACTTGTTGAGCTTACAACTGTACGTTAAAGTGCGCTACGCAGTCTGAAGCTTATGATAAAGTCTACACGAGGTATTGAATGAAACGTGCAGTGGTTACTGGCTTGGGTATTATTTCCAGTATAGGTAACGATAAAAAGGAGGTCCTGTCGTCTTTATACGCTGGACGTTCCGGGATAACTTTCTCTGAAGAATTTAAAAATTCAGGCATGAAAAGCCATGTCTGGGGTAATGTGAAACTCGATAGCACGGGTATGATTGATCGAAAAATTTCGCGTTTTATGAGTGATGCTTCAATTTATGCCTATCTCGCTATGCAACAAAGTATTGAGGATGCCGATTTAAATAATTTTGATATTTCCTCAAACGAGCGGATAGGATTGGTCGTGGGTTCAGGGGGAGGTTCGCCTAAAAATCAGGTGGCGGGATCCGATAAAATGCGCATGAATGGTTTAAGAGGAGTCGGCCCTTATATGGTGACTAAAGCCATGGCATCCGGTGTTTCCGCATGTTTGGCGACTCCTTTTAAAATTAAAGGAGTAAATTATTCGATTAGCTCAGCCTGTGCTACGTCTGCTCATTGTGTGGGTCATGCATTAGAACTTATTCAATTAGGAAAACAAGACATTGTTTTTGCTGGTGGAGCAGAAGAATTATGTTGGGAAATGGCCTGTGAATTTGACGCTATGGGGGCACTTTCTACTCAATATAATGCAACACCAGAAAAAGCGTCTCGATCGTATGATAAAAACCGTGATGGTTTTGTGATTGCGGGAGGCGGCGGTATGGTGGTGGTCGAAGAGCTTGAACATGCGCTCTCTCGCCAGGCGCCTATTTATGGAGAGATAGTGGGTTATGGCGCCACGTCGGATGGCGATAATATGGTCGCCCCGTCTGGTGAAGGTGCCGCTCGTTGTATGAAAATGGCTAAGAAAGGCCTTAAATTGACCATCGATTATATTAACGTACATGGTACCTCTACCCCGATTGGCGATATCAAAGAGCTAGAAGCGATTAGAAGTGTTTTCGGTCATCCCGCTCCGTTTTTTTCCTCGACAAAATCCATGACAGGTCACTCCTTGGGAGCAGCAGGGGTGCATGAAATTATTTACAGTTTACTGATGTCAAAACATAATTTTATTGCCCCCAGTATTAACATCGAGACTCTTGTTCCAGAAGCAGTGGGTATGAATGTCGTGACTGAAATGAAAGAATTAGAAATCAATACAGTGATGTCGAATAGTTTCGGTTTTGGGGGCACTAATGCGACTTTAATTTTTTCTAAATATCCGCTATAAATATAGGTCCTCTCAAAAATAGAGGGTTTTATTTCATTGGAAATCTAAAGTTGAGTTATAGGTTATCTAAATCCTATGACAATGAAAGTATATACAGCTTAATTGATTAATTAATACAATTTACAATATGCTTGTCTAAAAAAATTTTTAATTGATGTTTAGACACAGCGCCTACTTTCGTGTCAATCAGTTTTCCTTCTTTAAAAAGTAATAACGTCGGAATGCTACGGATACCATATTTTTGTGTGGTATTTGGATTAGTATCAATTTCTAATTTTGTGATCGTAATTTTATTCACATATTCGTTAAAAATTTCCTCTAAAATAGAGGCAATTATTTTGCAAGGCCCGCACCACTGTGCCCAAAAATCAACTAAAATAAATCCATCACCCTTAAGTACATCTTGATCGAAACTTTTGTCACTTAGCTGTATAATTTCCTTACTCATGTATTCTCCCAAAACTATCATTAGTTATTTTATAAATTTATTCGCTTAATCATCCTAAATTACACAGGATTAACCTCATTAAAGCAATATGCAACTGATACTTTATCATATTATGAATAAGACACATTTGACAGATCAGAAATTTTCAGACTTTACCCTTCATCCTTTAGTTATAAAAGCTATTGAAAATCAAGGCTTTTATCATTGTACTCCCATTCAAACTTTATCATTGCCTATTACTCTTGCTGGGCGTGATGTTGCTGTTCAAGCACAAGAAGGGACAGGAAAGATACTGGCTTTTTTAGCCTCTGTTTTTAATTATTTACTAACAAACGCCTCCGATGAAACAAGGCGGTGCGAACAGCCCCGCGCGCTCATCATGGTACCTACCCGTGAGCTGGCAATACAAATTTATACTGATGCAGAGACTTTATCTCAGTTTACATCTCTCAAAATGGGTTTAGCTTATGGAGGAGATGGCTATGATAAACAACTGAAAATATTAGAAAGTGGCGTAGATATTTTGATAGGGACCCCAGTTCGTATCATTGATTATGCAAAACAAAATTTTATTCATTTGAACGCCCTCCAGGTAATAGTGCTAGATGAAGCTGATCGTATGTATGATTTAGGATTTATAAAAGATATACGTTGGTTATTTCGCCGTATGCCTCCTGCAGAAAAACGGTTAAATATGTTGTTTTCTGAGACTCTTTCTTATCGAGTAAGAGAATTATCTTATGAACAGATGAATCATCCGGAATATATTGAAGTAGAACCATCACAAAAAAGCGGATCTCAAATTCAAGAAGAGCTTTTTTATCCTTCTAATGAAGATAAAATGCCATTATTACAGACTTTAATTGAAGAAGAATGGCCTGATCGTTGTATTATTTTTGCTAATACGAAACAACGCTGTGAAGATATTTGGGGCCATTTGGTGGCAGATGGTCATAGAGTTGGGCTTTTAACGGGGGATGTGGCACAGAGAAAGCGTATTAAAATTTTAGATGATTTTTCAAAAGGGTATTTAGATATTTTAGTTGCCACCGATATAGCTGCACGAGGTCTACATATTCCGAAAGTGAGTCACGTTTTTAATTATGATCTGCCAGAAGATGTCGAAGATTATATTCACCGTATTAATCTTACTGGCAGGTCTGGGGAAAAATGCTATGCAATCAGTCTGTCTTGTGAGGCGTTTGCATCGCATTTATCTGCTATCGAAGCCTGCACTGGTCACCGTATTCCAAAAAGTGAGTATAATAAGGAAGCCTTACTAACAAACTTGCCTCATCCAAAACGTTTGCAACGTCATCATAGACGTTATACGGGCGCGCGTAATCAGGAGGCTTCTCGGAATACTCGCTCACCACGATGACTAATCGGTTATTTTATTTTTATAAGTGACCCATTCCTTTTTAAGGCGCAAATTTTCTTGCATTACAGAGAGCATTTGAGAAGAGATGAGACCCTTTAATATATTAAAAATTTCTTCGATGTTTTTCTGAGCAGAGTAGTCGTTAGAGACTATTTTTCCTCTTTTTTCAAATAGGAGAGTCAGTAGGCCTGAAAAAATAGAAGAATTAAAAAATTCTGCCAATGGCATGTTTTCTAATATACAGAGATGTTTTGCCATCGCCCTGCTTTCTTTTTCTAATGATTTTCTGTCAATATCAGGGTAAACAGTGAGAAGAAAAAAAATAATGCTGTAATGTTGTAATATTTCTTTAATTCCAGATGCAAGTATTTTTAATGACTTCATGTCTGATGATAAGTTTACAACGAAGTGATGGTTTTTGTTTTCAAAGCATTTTTGACGAATTAATTCGTCCATCAATAAATTTAATTCCTCTAGCAACTGTTTCTCGCTGTAATAAAGAAACCAACGAATTTTAAAAATAGGATATAACAGAGTAATTTGTCTTATAATTTCTTGACGGCTGATATTATGATGACAAAGCACCGTCGTTGCGATCAAAGAAGGCAAGATCAAGAGATGTTGAATGTTATTACGATAATATCTCATCAAAGGTACCTGTTCTTTAGGCAAGCAGATCCTCTCATGAGGATAATTTTTTTGAACGACAAATTTATTCATATGAAGTGCATGATCTAGTAACTCTTCCGGCATTTGCTCTAGCACAGAGCTGTATTGATTGTGCGGAGAATGGCGAATAAGTTGTAAATAACAATTCAACTGTTCAATTAGCTCTGGACGTGTCAATGTCTGGTTCTCTGACGCTAGTAAAGCGGTTGAACAAAGATTAATAGCGTTAATGGCCGCTGCATGATTAATGTTGATCATGATTTGATAGGCTAAATCTTTGACGGTATAGGCCAACCAATGAGGTCGTGTTGCTTCAATTTTATCAATCGGTCTAATAGATTCGCGCCAATTAGGAACATTTTTATCGAGATAAATTTTCAATTGAATAGGCTCACCAAAATTAACATACCCTTGACCCAGATGACGCAATTGACGTAGTCCCCCTATCATTTGCAAAAAATTTTCCTTTTTTTTACGCTCTCCCCTTAATTCTTTGGTATAGCTCAATACTTCTATGACATGTTCATAGCCAATATAAACAGGAATCAATGTAATTGAGGGAGAGATGTCCCTTAACATGGCTTGAATGGTCATGGATAAGCTGCCTGTTTTAGGTTCAAGGAGCAGGCCAGTACGAGAACGTCCACCTTCAATAAAATATTCTACAGGATAGGAGCCTGTAAAAAGTTCATCTAAATATGCACGAAATATCGTTGAATACAGTTTGTTTCCTTTAAAATTACGTCGAATAAAAAAAGCGCCTAAGCGACGAAAAATAGCTCCCGCGGGCCAAAAATTCAGATTGATGCCCGCCGCAATATGGGGGGTAGCCAATCCCTCATAATAGAGAACATAAGAAAGCAATAAGTAATCCATATGACTACGATGGCAAGGAACATAAACAATACTGTGTCCTTTGTACGCCAGCTGACGTACGCAAGCCGCGTTGTGCACATGAATGCCTTGATAAAAACGATTCCACATCCACCCCAATACACGATCAGAAAGGCGTATGGTTTCATAAGATACCTGAGACGCAATTTCTTTCATCAACCTCAGCGCATTATCATGCGCTTTTTGATGCGATATTTTTTTTGAACGTGCTTCGTCTAAAAGTGCTTTTTCGATGGTTTCAGAAGAAAATAATTTTTTAAAAAGATCAGAATGAGAAGGTAAAGCCCGACCCACACTCGATAAATATTGACGAAAAAAATGTATTCGAGCTACTCGGGCCAATTTATAGATGATGCGGAGATCTTTGCTATGAGCGTTGATAATTCGCGATAATGAGATGGGATTGGAAAAATGTACAAAGCTATCTCGGCCTAACCAGAAGACGGTAAAAAATTTTTTGAGCAAGTTTGTTTTTCGGTTTTGAAAAATGGAAATAGGACGTCTTCCGATCATGACTGACACTGGCAATATCGTGATATCTAGTGTTAAATTTTTGGAATACAAACCAAGATAATGGGAAAAAAGTGTTTCGACAGATGATGTAGTATGACCGTGGGGTTCATTGATATCATCAATGAAAAGATATCTAGGAATCTGTATCTCATCTATCTTTAATGGTGTCAATGGATCGGGTAACCCCTGTTTTAAGGATTCTTCTCTTAAAATGATCAAATCTATTTTAGAACGGGAAGATAAGATATAAAAGATAGGAGATGAAGAATCAAGGCCTGAATCAGGCACAAAATTTTTAGGGATTAATTTACTTTTAATAAAAATTTTTACAAAAAAATATAGGGATTGATAATATATTTTACACCGATCTGACATGGGAACCTAAAAACCTTTTTGGTCATTTACTTTTTAATAAAATCAGTAGTAGACCTTCTATGAAGGTCTACTACTGACTATGATTTTACATCGTATTTTTATGAATCCTTTTATAAACCAGTCTGGTAGATATTTGCGCTACACTTATTTAAGGCGAATTAATATTTTACAAATCATCTGCAATTGCTTTCGCATTCGGATTTATCTCTGGTTTTAATATTCCTCCGTGCGCCAAAAAATCATAACTCTAAAAATATGCTTTCTCTATCATAGAATAAGGATCTGATGAATTCATCAATAAACCGTCGGAATTGAGTAATCTAGCACGGGTTGCTATCCATTGGAGCACACATTTTCCAGCTAATGTCCAGTGCGTTACATAACGAAGCAAAGGATACGGGGTGCCTACCTATTGCCATGTATCTTCACGAAAAGTAAAAATGCCATAAACTGGAAAAATAAAATAAGGACCGTAACCGGCATGGTAATGGCCTCATACAGAACGAAGACGATAATGAAATTCTTTTGCCAGTTGCGGATGCGCTATACTGGCAATATCAATTAAACTGCATATTCCTAAAAATGTGTTTAAAAAATCGACTAAAATATTGCATGGCTTTATATGGATTAGCTACTAAAAGCACATTAACCATACTAACAGGTTCTTCGAGATTACTTAAGCTATTACGTGCAGATTGTGGAACATAATTCTTCCAAAAAACAGCCGAAGGCTGAGTCAAATGAGAATTCAAAATTCGATAATTCAAATCAAACATTGATCTATTAAACTTTTCTACACCACTTAATAATTGAGGTTTCCCAGAACTTTTCGGATGTCTTTAAGTTGAAGAATAAGAATGGTTACAACCTGCTAATAATAAACTAGTACAAATCCACCCGATCAGTCGCAGCTTCATATTCGTTTATCTCCTAAAAATAGGTTAATAGAGGGGTTAGTCTTCTGAAGAGACTGAAAGATTGTTTTTGCCAAAAAACACAAATGATAACCACTGCATTTTATAATTTTGTTGATGATCTTTTGAGATCAGAAAAATGTTCAGACAGATATTTTGCGACGCCATCACTGGAAGCTTGCATTCCTGATTTCCCTGCTTCCCACTGCGCGGGGCAAACCTCTCCATGAGTTTGATGAAATGCAAGGGCATCAATCATGCGCAGCATCTCATCGACATTACGCCCTAGAGGAAGATCATTGACAACCTGATGTCGTATCACTCGATTTTCGTCAATCAAAAACGAAGCACGGAGAGCAACACCAGCTTCTGGATGCTCAATGCCATACCCTTTTTGAATCTCTCTTTTTATGTCAGCTACCAAAGGATAAGATACCTTTCCGATCCCGCCTTTCTCGATAGGGGTGTTTCGCCACTGCTTGTGAACAAAATGAGAATCTAAAGAGACCCCGACCAGTTTAGTATTGCGATTTTTAAATGCTTCAATACGTTCATGAAAAGCAATGAGTTCTGAAGGACATACAAACGTGAAATCCATTGGCCAAAAAAATAAAACACACGGTTTATCTTTGATATAAGACCAAAAGTTAAAATTTTCGGTCACTTCTCCGTTTTCTAATACGGCGGGTGCTGTAAAATCGGGAGCAATATAAGTTACTAAAGTCATATTAAAATTCCTGATGATAATCTATCGACTTTTTTCAGAACCAAATGAAGACAAGGGTTCTTTAGTCAAAGACGTTTAGTGAATGAAAATAAAATAAAAAAGAGTTTTTTGCGATCGATATTCGCATTTTATGTAAATGGTTCTATCTAATTCATCTTTTCTTTCGGCTTAAGCCGGCTAGCTTTAGACTTATTAACCCTATTTTAAGCGAAAATATTTAAAAAGAGCGAATAATCCAATTTTTTAAAAAATTATTTTGTATCAAAAATAAAAATAAGTCTTTCAAAAAAGTTTATGAATTTATTGTGATATTTTTAAATTAAACTCATTGTTATTTAACACTGAAATTTAAAAATATGTTTATCTGATTTTTTAACTTACCTGAATCGTTAGTAGCACAGTATCTCTTATAAAAACGTAGTGGCTCCCACTTGCTTTGTTTAAATGGAGAAAAAAGAACCATGATAGCAGGGTTTTTACGGACTTGCTCTACCAACTCGAACAGGACGCTTTTGGGTCCTTCATAATACCCGCGTGATTCCCGTACAGGTGTTTGACTTTAATCACAGCGTTAAAAATTAGAAATCTAGAAAGAATATTGAGCCCTAATCGCGTTTTGGTTCATCTTAAATCTTCTTAAAAACCAAAATTAGGTGCTTAGTTTTTATTAGGCAATACAGCGAACATTCCGGTAACTTTAATAACTTGGTCATGCTTCTTTTTTTGAATTGCGTTTTAACGTTCGGAAAGACGTCTTAATGCTTTTACAAAGCATAGCTCATATTCCTTTACCTCCTTATATTTCTCGAGTTGATGAACCAAAAGATCACGAATTATATCAAAACCGTTTATGATCAACATTTAGGTGCCGTGACTGCGCCTACGGCGGATCTTCATTTTGATAACCCACTTTTAAACACGCTAAAATCCTGTGGAATTGAAACCGCTTTTGTGACCTTATATGTTTGTGGCGTAGGGACTTTTCAACCCGTGAAAACAGATAATATTACTGAGCATATCATGCATTCAGAATATGCAGAAGTTAGTCAAAAAGTCGTCAATGCGGTATTAGCCTGCAAACCCAGAGGAAAAAGAGTAGTAGCGGTAGGAACTAGTTCCGTTCGTTTGCTAGAAACCGCTGATTAAAAAACGAAAAATTTCTTTTTAACGCCTTTTCAGGAGAAACCTTCATTTTTATATACTCTGGCTATTAGTATAAAATTATGGATACCTTGATCACAAATTTTCATTTGCCAAAATCGACTCGAATTATGTTAGTTTGTGCCTTTGCGAGCAATCAAAATACACCTACGGGCTTATCAAAAAGCTATTGATTAAAAACATTGTTTTCAGCTATGGAGACGCCATATTCATTACTCATAATACGAAGGCTGCTCAAGAAAATAGAGTGAAAAATAGATTAGACCTAAAATCTAAAAACTAACACAGGATAACATGTAAAATATTAACTCCAAAAAACTGATGGACACACCCGTCTTGGAAAACTGATCCTTTGCACGAGGTCTGGTTAGACACTACTGACTTTATTCCTGTAGGCACTGATGATTCTGTTAAATTGGTGACTCCAGATGCAATCACAGAAACCGGTGCCCATATTATCTTGGCAATACCTTTCATCTTTGGTTACGCCCAGAACAAAACGTGCTCAAATTACATAGTAATTTACATAATCTTATACAGTGGTACGGACCCACCCTCACCGATTAAGGATGATTTCAAGTTTTTAGTTTAAATTCCATGCGTAAAATTGAAGAGAGAAGAAAAGGGGTCTCATTTCGGCATCCTTTAAACGGGAGTTAGATATTCCTAAGCCCAGAAAATATATGGAAATTCAATTGAATTTAGGCTCAGACATTGTGATGGTGTTTGATGAATACCATTCTTATCTTTCCGACCTAAGCTACATGAAAAGTTCGATAGAGATATCATTAAGATGGGCAAATCGCAGCCATTAACACTTTAACAATCTGAACAATAAAAATATGCTGTTTGGCATTATTCAAGTGGGCTTGTCGCTTGAATTGCGTGAAACCTCTTTACAAGGCGTGTTATAAATCGGGTTTGATAACTATGCTATAGTGGCCTTACCGTAAGAGAGCCTAAAGAAGAAATCTATCGTGTTCTCGATTTTTTGTGTCCACGGATCCATGACAATAAACCTCGATATCTAATGGGCGTTAGAAAACTAGAAAATTTAGTCGAAGGGATTAGGCGGGGCATCGATATGTTTAATTATGTAATGCCTACTAACATGCCCTCAATGGATATCTTTTTATTACACATGGAGTAATAACAATTCGCAATACTCGATACAATATAGACATATCGCCTCTTGATCCCAGCTGTGATTGTTACACCTGCCGCCACTATAGTCGCACTTATCTACATCATCTTGCTCTCTGTAATAAAATACTCGGTGCCCGTCTTAATAGCATACATAATGTACGCTACTACCAACGTTTAATGGCCGACTGACGTCATGCCATTTATGAAGCAAGACTGAAGTGCGTAGTTGAAAAATTTTACAAAAAAATCGGCATTTCTATTTCATAAGTGAGATAAATGGTGAATATTAGTTTTAATTCTAATTGACCAAAGTATAATAAGGAATAACAGTTTGAATACTGTAGGATCCTTGTTTTTAAACAGCAAGAGAAGCGAGGAATATTGCAATATTAATTTTATCATCAGGATATTTGTATGAATATTTTTTCACAAGCTTTTGCTTCTACATCAGAAGCGCCTCAAGGAAATCCCTATTCTTTGATTATTATGCTCCTTATATTTGGTTTTATTTTTTATTTTATAATTTGGCGCCCACAGCAAAAAAGGACCAAAGATCATAAAAAACTGATGGCTTCCATCAGCAAGGGAGATGAAGTTTTAACAACAGGGGGTTTAGTAGGTCATGTCAATAAAGTCACAGAAACAGGTTACATTGTGATGTCTCTGAATGATATAACTGAAGTGATTATTAAACGTGATTTTGTGGCTGCTGTTTTACCTAAAGGCACGATGAAAAACTTATCCAGTTCATCATAAAATTTTATTTTCGATGCCAGTAAAGCGTGTTTTGTCGAATAACATGCGTTTTTTGTTAAAACGGCAAACAAATTTAGATTTTTAAAACCCCTATACAGAGCTATAAAATCTAATCCTTTATTTTTTTAGGGAGTTGCCGTGTTAAATTGCTATCCGTTGTGGAAGTACTTGATGTTAATTTTTGTCATCTTGCTTTCTTTTCTATATGCATTACCTAATTTCTACGGTGAAGATCCTGCAGTTCAGATTACAGGCGTTAGAGGGAATGCCGCAAGTGAATTAATATTAAATCAAGTAGATGATATTTTAAAAAAAAATCATCTTACCAGCCAATCCATGGAATTAAAAAATGGCACTATTCTGGTACGTTTTAAAGATCCGAATATTCAGTTAGCCGCACGTGATATATTGATTTCAATCTTGGGCGATAGCTACGTGGTAGCTCTTAATTTAGCACCAGCAACACCAACTTGGCTGAGAGCTTTAGGCGCAGATCCAATGAAGTTGGGGCTGGATCTCCGTGGAGGCGTTCATTTTTTAATGGAAGTCGATATGGATGCAATCATAACTAAACTGCAAATACAAAATATGGATAGCTTGCGCAAGGAACTTCAAGAAAAAAATATCACTTATACACAGATAACGAAGCAAAATAGCACCCATAATTATGGGATCGCAATTGACTTTTCTGACACTAAATCACGTGATGCAGCGGTGTCTTATCTTTCTTCCAGACACAAGCATATGCTAATCAATGCTGATAGAGGTAACAAATTAAAAGCGTTGATGACAGTGGATCGTTTACGTGAAGTACGTGAATATGCTGTTCAACAAAACATGACTATTTTACGTAATAGAGTAAATCAAATCGGAGTCGCAGAGTCTCTAGTTCAAAGACAAGGAGATCGGATTGTAGTTGAATTACCTGGTATTCAAGATACTGCTCGGGCTAAAGAAATATTAGGCGCAACAGCCAGTCTAGAATTCCACCTAGTCAATACCAAAGTGACTCCTGAAGCTGTAGAAATCGGAAGAGTACCTGCAGATACTGAAATTAAAAAAGATAAAGATGGGCGTCTTGTTGCTTTATATAAAAAAGTGATTATGACTGGAGATCATATTACAGATGCTTTTTTTGGCATTGATGAATATAACCACCCTCAGGTCAATATTTCTCTTGACAGTTTAGGAAGTGCCGTTATGGCCAACTTTACGAAAGATAACATTGGCAAATTGATGGCAAGTTTATATGTAGAGTACAAAGACAGTGGTAATAAAGATATCAATGGAAGACCTATTTTGGTTAAACAGGAAGAAGTTATTAATACCGCTAATATCAGCTCACGTTTTGGAGGACGTTTTCAGATCACAGGCATTGGGACACCGTTAGAAGCTCGCCAATTGGCTTTACTCTTGCGTGCAGGTGCTTTGATTGCTCCTATTCAAATAGTAAAAGAGCGCACTATTGGCCCAACTTTAGGGGCACAAAATATTTCACAAGGCCTAGATGCCTGTTTAGCCGGTTTGGTCGCTTCTATTTTATTTATGGTAGTTTACTACCGCAAATTTGGTGTGATTGCAAGCACTGCCTTGCTTGTTAATTTAGTATTGATTGTAGGTGTGATGTCTTTACTACCTGGTGTTACACTTACAATGCCGGGTATAGCTGGGATTGTTTTAACATTAGCCGTTTCGGTAGATGCCAACGTACTCATTAATGAAAGAATCAAAGAAGATCTGAGAAATGCACGTTCGATTCAACAAGCCATACATCAAGGTTACAAAGGCGCTTTTTCCAGTATTATTGATGCCAATATTACTACTCTGATCACGGCTGTTATTCTCTATGCTGTAGGAACGGGATCAATTAAAGGATTTGCGATTACGACAATCATTGGCGTGCTCACATCCATGTTTACGGCAATATTGGGAACTCGCGCCATCGTCAACATGCTTTATGGTGGTAAGCGTATAGATAAATTGTCTATCTGACTGATTTACATGAAGGAATATCAAGTGTCACAAAATTATACTGTTGAGCAACTTAATTATGCTCGCAAAGTCTACAATTTTATGCGTTGGGACAATGTGGCCTTTGGAATTTCCTTTGTATTAATGACTGCTGCCGTTCTGATTATCTCCATCAGAGATTTTAACTGGGGTTTAGATTTTACCGGAGGGACGGTTATCGAAATCACTATGGAACAAACTGTGCCGCTCGATCAAATACGGGATGCATTGAAAATAGCTGGCCTGGTAAAGCCTGTTGTGCAAAATTTTGGTACTACTCGAGACCTGATGATACGCATGTCGGCAAAACAAAATACTACAATACAAGAGCTCGGACAAAAGATTATTAATATTATTGATCAATTAACGAATCAAAAAACGACCCTAAAACGAGTAGAATGTATCGGCCCCAGTGTAGGATCAGAATTGGCGCAAACAGGAAGTATGGCATTATTGGTCGCTTTATTATCTATTCTCATTTATGTGGGCCTGCGTTTTGAGTGGCGTCTTGCATTAGGAACCGTACTTGCTTTAGGTCATGATGTAATCATTACGTTAGGTATATTATCTTTGTTTAAAATCGAAATTGATTTAACCATTCTTGCATCATTGATGTCTGTGATCGGCTATTCCTTAAATGATAGCATTGTAGTTTCTGATCGAATTCGAGAAAATTTTCGTCAAATTCGTCGAGGAACATCCTATGAAATTATCAATGTTTCCCTTACACAAACATTAAGCCGTACCATTATGACCTCAGCCATCACCTTGATAGTGGTATTCATGTTGTATCTGTTTGGGGGTGCCATGTTACACGGATTTTCTCTTACTATGCTGATAGGCATCTCTATTGGAACTCTTTCTTCTATTTATGTCGCATCAGCCTTAGCTCTCAGGCTGGGGATGAAACGAGAACATCTGATCCAGAAAAAAGTAAAAAAAGAAGGCGAGGATCAGCATTCTTTGTTACCCTGATGTATTATTGACTTATTCATAATAGTTTCTAAAACATCTTTTGATTTATTAAATATTTTTATATGATTACCCCGAGCAGAACGACGCAAACGCTGTTCTTCTGGCAAGAACTCTAATTTTTCTTGGCAGCTTGTACTGCAACAACCCGAAAATTTTTCACTGCAAATAGCACACTGAATAAATAACAAGTGGCAAACCGAATTGTGACAATTCACATGTGTATCGCAAAACTGCTCGCATTGATGACAGTGAGAAATAACCTCTTCAGAAACACGTTCTCCCATTCTTTCATCAAAGACAAAATTTTTACCGACAAAATGTAAAGGTAAGTCTTTTTTTTTTGCTATTCGAACGTATTCGATGATTCCGCCCTCAATGTGATACACATTTTTAAAACCATGATGTAATAAATAAGCACTGGCTTTTTCGCAACGAATTCCGCCCGTACAATAAAGTACTATTTTTTTTTCCTTATCCTCTTTTAGCATATCAACTGCCATGGGGAGCTGTTCCCTAAAGGTGTCAGAAGGCACTTTGATAGCATTTTTAAAATGGCCTACTTCATATTCATAATGATTTCTCATATCCACAAAAATGGCATCTGGATCTTTTATCATTTCATTGACTTCGTGTGCCTTGAGGTACTGACCTGTATGAGCAGGATTAAACGTCTCATCTTCTATGCCGTCGGCAACAATACGTTGTCGGACTTTCATTCGTAATACCCAAAAAGACATTCCGTTATCTTCTAAAGCGGTGTTGAGGCGTATTTGCTCTAATGCAGGATGCGCATTAAAAAGGGATACCTTAAAATCATCATAATGATCAATAGGTACACTAATTTGAGCATTGATACCTTCTTTAGCAATATAAACGCGACCAAAAACACTGAGTTGGTTCCATTGACTATACAGTTTATCACGGAACATATTGGGATTATCCAAAGCAAAATATTTATAAAAAGAAAGGGTTTGACGTTCTTGGGTTTCAGCCAGCATTTTTTCTTTCAGTTTTTGATTGGAAATTCGATTGTGTAATACGGGCACGCTGTAATTTTTCCTTTATGTAGTAAGAGAGTGCAATCTATTGAAAATAGATAAAATGAGTAAGATTATCTAATAATCTGGAAAGAGGATCAAGTGATTTATTTTCGCTTTCCTCTTTTATTTTTAATAAGTATCAAAATAGCGCGATTTATCTCTTCTATATTTTTAAGAATAGTTTTCAATGAAGGATAGCCCGCTGACAAGGGATATGCAAAAGAGGATCAAGGAAATTTAGTCAAATCCATTTTTTGTTCAAAAAACATTCCAAACTTGATTACGATTGATGATATATTCATCACGATCTACGACATAAACAGGCATAGAAATACTATTCAATAAGGTTTCGAGAAGGGTGAGTTGTTCTTGTAATTTCAGTGAAATGGTGTGTCGTCTCAAAATTTCTCGCTGTAAATAATACATCCACATCAGTGAGGTAAGAACTAACACACTAAATAGCCCCGCTAACAAATAAAATTCAGTGCTATACAAGTTCTAGCTATATAGCTTTATCAGGAGCGTCTTAGCAATTTGTTTACAAATAAGTGAAATATCTCTCTAACTGATATAGATCAAAGCCTCATGCAGAATACTATTAAGTTCCGTATTATCAGGGTTAACACCAAAAGAAATCACAGACAATAATTCGCTTACACACTTCGTTATTTTTAATTTACCGCGCACATAATAGTCCATCATATAATTTGCGCCTATTAAATTATATAAAACACCATCCACTTTATTTTTTTTAAGCCTTTCTAAGGCTAAGGTGGTATTTTCTATTGGAATTAACATAATTTTTAGTTAATTTACTCTTAACCATTCAATAACATATATGCCAGATGTCACCGCCACTTTGATAGTGTTTAATAAAAAATTTTCGCTGATTAGAGTATCTCTAGTGATTAACATAGTTAGCGAAGACAAATAAGGTCGGGTCAGCAGAATTTTTTATTGCGTGAATGACTATAACTAATAACAGAAATGATATTCCCTTTCCCTTTTGTAACAAATTTATTATTTCAGTGTCAAAATTAACCTTTGCTAGTAAAAATCCCCCCGTTCGTAAAAATAAATTAATTCCACAATATCGGCGGAAATACCGTGAAATTTTGATGATTCATCAAAAAAAGTAAATAGACTATATAGGATAGGGGATTCACTAATACTTTCTACTGTCTATATTGACTCCATCTATTCTTTTTCTGTCAATAATAAAGAGAATTGACGATATCTGTTATCAAATCTTGGCTCCACTGACAAAAAATACTCTGACATTGCATTGTAAAAATGGATTGCAAAACCGTATTAACCCCTTTCAATAAAAAATTAACGGAAGCTAGATTACCAAGAAAATAATCGTTATCACCAAAAGCAACAGAAGAAGTAGCGTCATAAACGGATGTATAACGTGAAATGCTGGCGTTGGAAAATTGATTTTAAGCCAATTTTGATCTACATAATTTTGTGATAACGCTAAACATATGGAAGTTTTATTTTTCTATAGGTTAGGATCGGTCATTTTTCGAGATACCAACGCCAGATGCTTCGGTATAAAATCTGCACTGTGACTGAAATGTTCATTTTTATCCAATTCACCTGCATCACTAATCACCATATCTAATGAACTTTCAGACAGTGCATCTCACGCTTCCTGACGGCTTGGGTAGAGTAGAATTTTAGGCTTTAATAAAGATAATGTATGATTAAAAACATATAATCTGCTGAAATACCTTCAAATTTTTTACATTCAAACATAATACTAAAGGGGGGATTTTGCGGGAGATAAATGGCGACTCGTATTTCTTTTTTATTTTTGCGATTTTCTTGAATATCATCGTCTAATTGTAATTGAAGAACAGGCATTTTTTGACAGCTAATAGTATTTGCTTCTATAGGAATAATGGCGAATGCACTATTAGAAGAAACAAAAAATAATATCAAAGAAATTAATATAATAAACTTTTTCATAAAAAGATAATATCTATTAAAATAAATAATTTATATTTCTTAAGAATAGACTTAATTTCAAAATTTAGCTCTATTGTTTTATCTCCCTCATCGAGGCTATATTAATGTGTTTGTTATCGGGTGAGAAGCCTCTTCTTTAAACAAAGAAATAGAAGATGTAAAATATTCATTTAGCCATTTTATGGAGACAAGCATGCAATCACTGTTTAAAATTCTTTTATTTACCACTACTACAGCATTGACCTTTAATATAACACAGGCCTTCGCAACTGAGATTTCCAAAGCACCAGTGGTGAATCATAAAAATCAAGATGCTTATGCATTGGGTGCTTCTTTTGGCCGATACTTGAAGGAACAAGAAAAATTAGGGATTAATCTGGATAAAAAGGAGTTAATGCAAGGTCTAGAAGACGTATTCTCTAATACAAATAAATTAACGACTGCAGAAACAGAAAAAATTTTAACCCTCTTTCAAGAAAAAGTAAAAACAGCGATCGAGGCAAAAATAGAAAAAGATTTTGAAAAAAATGTATCAAAGGGCGGTGAATATAGTGAGCAATTCTCTAAAGAAACAGGCACAAAAAAAACACAGAGCGGTCTTTTATACAAAATTGAGAAGATAGGTAATGGTAAAGCGCCTAAAAATACTGATACTGTCGTTGTTCATTACATAGGATCTTTGATAGATGGCACTGAGTTTGATAATTCTATAAAGCGTAGGGAGCCTCTTGCTATTCCTTTAAATAATCTTATCGTGGGTTGGAAAGAAGGTCTGCAGAAAATCGGCAAGGGGGGGAAAATTAAATTAGTGATACCTCAACAGCTTGCTTATGGTAAACATCCAATTTCTACCATTCCTGCAGGTTCTACTTTGGTCTTTGATGTTGAATTACTTGATATCAAACCAGCTTCTGAAACTAAAGTAGACCCATCTGAAGGCACAAAGCAATAAATTAGATAAAATAGGCGGCTCAAAAACTGACTGTGATAAACAGTTAGTTTAAAATCAATGAAAAAATTAAGCTATTGTTTACTGGTAACAGGCCCTCCATATGGTACAGAACAAGCAAGTAGTGCATATCAATTTGCAAAAGCGTTATTAGATACAAAACATAGATTAATCAGTATATTCTTTTACCAAGACGGTGTCTTTAACGCAAATCGGTTTGTAGCACCTGCTAGTGACGAGTTTAATTTAGTGCTAGCGTGGCATCAACTAGCACTGGATCATCATATTATGCTTAACGTTTGTATTTCAGCCGCATCACGTCGAGGTGTCGGGTGTCTGCAACAAGAACAAATTCAATCGTATTCATCCTCTTACAATTTACAAAATGGGTTTACTCTAAGCGGTTTAACAGCTTTTGTAGAAGATATGTTAACCTGTGATAGAGTGATCCAATTTTAAATTTAAAGAAAACATGAAATCTATTGCTTTTATTTTTACTCAAGCTCCGCATGGGTCATCAAATGGTAGAGAAGGGCTTGATGCTCTTCTCGCCACTTCTGGATTAATTCAAAATCCAGAAAATACCATAGGAGTATTCTTTATTTCAGATGGTGTTTTACAACTTTTACCCCATCAGAGACCAGAAATGATTTTAGCAAGAAATTATATTGATACCTTTGGTGTTTTAACACTGTATGATGTCAAAAAATGCTATATCTGTTTGCGCTCACTAAAAGAGCGAGGATTAAAAGAATTTAGACATTGGGTTCTCGATGTAGAGGTTTTATCTACTGCTTGTTTGCGTAAAAAATTAGCGAATTATGATATTTGTTTAACATTTTAATGGTATGAAAATCGTGTTATATACTATAAGCCGTTCGCCTTATAGAGCTGATTGCTTCGCCTTTTCTCGTTTTCTTTCAAAGGAGGATGATCTGCTTTTTATGCAGGATGGGGTAATTGCTTTGTTAAATAAAAGTTATTTTTTAAAATGTCATGAATTAACAAATGTATTTATTTTAGAAGAAGATCTGATGGCTCGTGGATTACAATTTTTCATGCCAAAAGAGGCCAAGAGAATTAATTATCAAGATTTTGTTCAGCTTACGATCAAGCATAAACAACATATTGCTTGGTAAACTCGAGAAAAATCACATCTTATTTAATAATTCAATTTTGACAGTAATTGTGCTTATCTCTCGTGTCGATTATCAAGAAATACGTTCAATAACAGCAAACGTACAGTTAGCTCGAAAACCGTGATTGATATCCGTGGCTTCAAGACCGAGGGTTGACTGCACACAGAATAATAATCATAGAATACTGAGAATAAAAATTCTTAGAGAATCATCATCTGTCAACAGACAGACTAAGAAACGGCCTATTAACAGCCGTATTTCACAGAAAGAGTTAAAAAAAACTACCTATTTCAGATGCAATAGCAAGCTAAGTGATCGGCGGTCGGAGACGTATAGAAAGAATGCTTGAAGGTAGAGATCCAGGTTTATTTGTCATTATAGGCCCCTGATCTATTCACTATTCTAATGCTGTTATTGAATACGCGATACGAATGAAGAGATTAAGCGAGCAGTATTAAAATCAATTAGAAATAGTCATTCGGACCTATTTTAAAAAGCCTCGTACTACAAAGGTCGGCAAGGTATGATTTCTGATTCATTGCTATATAGCTCCTATCAGGTGCATCTTAGTGTTGAAATATCCAGCAAAGTGCTTTTAGATGTTAACCGTTTGGATTTACCTATCTCCACTGCATTCTTAGATATTATCATGGGGCAGTATCTTACTGACTTGATTAGTGAGAGAGCTATAAGAGCGAGCACGTACGACTGAAAGTCAGATCCATCGCCAGATAGCTTCTGCTCTATCTTGCCCTATCGGTTTTTAAAATGGCACGGATGGCAATATTTCTATTGCTATTGACGATGTTTGTGTGTCCAGTGCAGGCCATATTTTTTCTCCCCTCATAAAAAGAGGAGATTGACCATTTATCAAACTTTAGGTAATCCTTATGGCTATGTCCTAATCGGAGTGGGTAAAAAACCCAATTACAGAGCAAAAGATATTGCTCTAGCATGTCATAAGTTACGTGACTTTGATTTTAGCAGAGTATGTTGTGATCGATCCTAGCCATGGGAATTGTCAAAAAAGGTATCGCCATCAGTGCAGCATTTCTCACAGGATAGCCGAGTTAATTCGTTCTGCTTCTAAAGCAATCTTAGGGGTTATCATAGAAAGCTTTCGGATAGCAGGTTTTAACAAATCGTTCCTGAAAGAGCATTGATCTACAGGCAATCTATCACAGATTCTTGTTTAAGCTAGCCAGATAGTGAAGATCTTTCATACAAATGATCGGAGGCAGTAAAGGCGCGTTTTTAATTTATTTTTATGAAGCTTCAAAAAAGCATTTATTGCTTAACGCTCTCTGGAATTTGATAGTAAAAATATTAGCATCGGCGATTTTAAAGACACTTTTTTTGATCATAGGAGATTTTGTCTGCATGCCAACTTCATTCAATAGATATCATATATTGCTATTAAATGGCCAAAATCTCAATTTGTTGGGATTAAGCGAACCAAAACAATATGGAAGCTTCTGTTTAAATAAAATGATCAAGCTACTATCAGCAAAAACTAAAACAATCGGGTGGCAATTATCTGATTTACAATCAAATGCAGAGCATGTGGTAATAGAAAAAATTCATACGTATCAATATAAAGTTGATTTTATTCTCATTAACCCTGCAGCATTCACACATACAAGTATGGCCTTGCGCGATGCCTTGCTCGCTGTCAAAATTCCGTTTATTAAGATTCATCTGTCTAATGTGTAGCCCATGAGCATTTTCACCATCATTCTTATTTTCAGATATTACGGTTGATGTCATTTATGGTCTAGTCGTAGACGGTTATTATGGTGCGTTACAGGCCGTAGTGAATCATTTATCTACATCTTTTGCGTCCATCAACAGAGTATAAAATAATATTTATGGATATTCGAAAAATTAAAAAATTGATTGAATTGGTTGAAGAACACGACATTTCGGAGTTAGCCATTTCTCAGGGCGAAGAGTCAATACGTATTAATCGGTCATTAGCGACTTCTAAAGTAGCAATGCTACCCGCGCAGTATTCCACAAATTCTAGTGTCATTTCTGAACCAGAGACGAAAGAAACTGCTGTCTCTCTTGAAGGTCATATGATTCGTTCCCCTATGGTCGGCACTTTTTATCGGACCCCCAGCCCAGATGCCAGCCCCTTCGTTGAAGTCGGCCAAATAGTTTCAATCGGCGATACCCTTTGTATAGTAGAAGCTATGAAAATGATGAATCAAATTCAGGCGGATCAATCGGGAGTCATTAAAGCCATTTTAATAGAAAATGCGCATCCTGTTCAATTTGACCAACCTCTTTTCATTATGGAATAACAAGACCCTTTATGTTTGATAAAATTGTGATTGCTAATCGTGGCGAGATTGCTCTACGAATTTTACGCGCTTGTAAAGAATTAGGTATTAAAACAGTGGCCGCTCATTCTACTGTTGATTGTGATCTCAAGCATGTTCTTTTGGCAGATGAAAGTGTCTGTATCGGCGAAGCACCAGCCACTAAAAGTTATTTAAATATTCCGGCGCTGATCTCTGCCGCGGAAATCACAGGAGCTGATGCCATTCATCCTGGATATGGTTTTTTAGCCGAAAACGCAGATTTTGCAGAGCAGATAGAATGCTCAGGTTTTATTTTTATAGGACCTAAAGCCGAGACTATTCGTTTAATGGGAGATAAGGTTTCTGCCATCAATGTAATGAAAAAAGCAGGTGTGCCGTGTGTTCCAGGCTCCGATGGCCCATTGGGAGAAGATAATATTCAAAATAGTCGTTTTGCAGAGCGTATTGGATATCCTGTGATCATTAAGGCCTCTGGAGGCGGCGGTGGGCGGGGTATGAGGGTAGTACATACCAATAAAAATTTGGCACAGGCCATTAGTATGACGCGTGCAGAGGCAAAAGCCGCCTTTAATAATGACATGGTTTATATGGAAAAATATCTTGAAAACCCACGCCATATAGAAATTCAAGTTCTAGCCGATAAACATGGCAATGCTATTTATTTAGCTGAGCGTGACTGTTCGATGCAGCGTCGTCATCAAAAAGTCCTTGAAGAGGCCCCTGCTCCTAGGATTACTCACAGTATGAGACGGCAAATTGGTGAACGCTGTGTACAAGCCTGTCAAGATATTGGTTATCACGGTGCTGGCACTTTCGAATTCCTGTATGAAACTGGAAAGTTTTATTTTATTGAAATGAATACCCGTATTCAGGTTGAGCACCCAGTCACTGAAATGATCACTGGCATTGATTTAGTGAAAGAACAGCTTCGTGTTGCTGTAGGGCATCAGCTTTCTTTTCAACAAAATGATATCGTGCTGCAAGGCCATTCTCTCGAGTGTCGTATTAATGCCGAAGATCCAAACACATTTTTACCCAGCCCTGGAAAAATCATGCGTCTTCATGTTCCTGGGGGATTTGGTATTCGTTGGGATTCACATATTTATGCAGGTTATACTGTTCCTCCTCATTATGATTCCATGATAGGAAAGCTCATTACTTACGGAGAAACTCGTGAAGTGGCGATTGCACGTATGAAAAATGCCCTTTCAGAAGTTATTATTGAAGGAATAAAGACAAATATTACATTACAAGAGCGAATCGTTAATGATGAGCATTTTCAAAGAGGGGGGTGTAATATTCATTACTTAGAAAAAAAATTAGGATCAGAATAACACTAATAAAGGTTTTACTAATATGAGGGATTACCCACAACATTACGATGTTATTGTAGTAGGTGGAGGGATGGTAGGAGCTGCAGTTGCACTAGGATTAGCTAAAAATGGTTGGTCTGTTGCTGTATTAGAACCTATTGCTCCAAAGTCTTTTGATCCTGAAAGACTACCCGATCTGCGTATATCTGCTATAAGTGTCCGATCTGTTGATTTATTAAAAAAATTAAATGTATGGGGGCGAGTCATAGCCATGCGCTACGCGCCTTATCGACGTTTGGAAACATGGGAGTGGAAACAAGCCCATGTATCTTTTGAAGCCGGTTCTATCTCACGACCAGAATTAGGGTTTATGATCGAAAACTCCTTGTTAAAGTGGATTTTATGGAAAGAAATAGAGAGATACGCTAATGTGAGAATTTTTTGTCCATCTCGGCTTGAAAGCATGCAAAAAATAGAGAAAACTTGGCAGTTAACTTTAAATACAAAAGAAAAGCTAAAAACGCCTTTAGTGATTGGCGCAGATGGGTTACATTCCAAAGTGCGACTGTGGTCGGGGATAGGAAGCACTGGATGGCAATATCGCCAATTCTGTCTGTTAATGATAGTAAAAACAAACCAACCACAGCAGGATGTCACTTGGCAGCAATTTTTTCCTGATGGCCCTAGAGCCTTTTTGCCTTTATGGGATGATTGGGCTTCTTTAGTCTACTATCATCATCCAAAGCATATACAACGATTACAGAGAATGTCGCTTTCTGACCTTCATCATCATATTCATCAAGATTTTTCAAAAAAATTGGGTAAAGTTAGCATTTTTACGACAGGATCCTTTCCTTTAATACGTCATCATGCACATAGTTATACCCAATCTGGGCTGGCGCTATTGGGAGACTCTGCTCATACTATTCATCCTTTAGCTGGGCAAGGTGTAAATTTGGGCTACAGGGATGTGAGCGCCTTGTTGGAGGTACTTAATGAAGCACGTAGTAAAGGAGAATGCTGGTATAGCCATCAGGTGTTACTGCGTTATCAGTATCAACGTCAGTTAGATAATTTCCTTATGCAAAATACAATAGACCTATTTTATAATACTTTTAGCAGCACTTTATTGCCTATGAAGCTCGCCCGTAATCTCGCTTTATTTGCGGCTGATCGTGCTGGCACATTAAAAAGAAAGGTACTGGAATACGCGTTGGGTTATTAAATATTCATTGAGTGGTGCAACGAAACACTAACCCAAATCCTGATTTGGGTGCAAATTCCAATAAATTATTTAAAATTGCGATGAAATGGTTATGATATACACACAGATGGAATTCTGATGAACCCGTTTGTCATTGAGGTTGTCAAATGATAATAAAGAAATTGATAAAATTTTTGAGTCTGTTGTCTATTTTTATTGGGTCCATCATATTAAGCGGCTGCGATGTTGCTTTGATGAATCCTCAAGGAGCCATAGGGATTGAACAAAAAAAAATAATATTGACCTCTGTGGGGTTGATGTTAATTGTTGTGATTCCTGTGATTTTGATGGTGTTCATTTTTGCTTGGAAATACCGTGAATCGAATAAAAAGGCGACATATTCGCCAAACTGGTCTCATTCAAACATAATTGAATCTGTAGTTTGGATTATCCCTATTATTATTATTGCCATTCTTGGCTGTATCACTTGGAAAAGTGCTCACGAACTAGATCCCTATAAACCTATTAGAAACAACAAGCTCCCTATGACGATTGAAGTCATTTCTCTTGATTGGAAGTGGTTGTTCATTTATCCCAAAGAAGGGATTGCCACAGTGAATCAATTGGCCTTTCCGATGAATATGCCAATTCATTTCAAAATCACCTCTGATTCTGTAATCAATTCCTTTTTTATCCCTCAATTAGGCAGCCAAATTTATGCCATGCCTGGTATGCAGGCACAAGTGTACTTAATTGCTAACAAACCCGGTCAATATGAAGGCATCTCAAGTAGCTATAGTGGCCGAGGATTTTCGGGGATGAAATTTACGGCCATCGCCACAAAAGATGAATCAGATTTTCAACACTGGGTGTCAGAAGTCAAGAAATCCCCTCATACTTTAAATACGTTTCATGATTTCAATCGATTGGCTCAGCCTAGTGACCATCATCCTATGACCTACTTTTCTGTTGTAAAACCTTTTCTTTTCCAGGACATCATTAAAAAATTTATGGGCGATATGAATATGCATCAGAATATCGACATGCATCAAACACATCAGGCTCTGCACTCTATAGTGGAGGAATAAAAAATGCTTGGAACACTCACCGTTGAGGCGATCCCTATGTATATTATCGTCACCATGCTCATGTTGTTACGTGGATTCACCGATACCATTCTGATACCTATCCAACAGGCACTTTCTTCCACTGGAAAACCCGGTTTTTTGCCAGACCATTATTATGCTCATATTTTTACGGAGCACGGTCTGATCATGATTTTTTGTAGCAATACCTTTAGTGATGGGCTGAATGAATTTGGTAATGCCATTATAGATTAGTGCTAGAGATATGGATTTCACTTTTTCAATTCCCTGACTTTTTGGCAGTTTATCGCGGGCGTCGTTTTAATTAATATGTATTTAGGTGTAGGCGAATTTATCCAAACAGCTTGGTGGGCTCATCCACCGTTATTTAGTAAAGAATATAGCCCTGACGTAGAGTTAGATTATTGGATGTTGAGCTTACAGATTTCAGAATTTAGCACTCTATTTGCCGGGATTAATCTTTTCATCGCCATATTAAAAATGCGCGGCTCTGGGATTTTCCTAATAAAAATGCCTGTCTTTACCTGGACTTAATTTTGCTTAAATATCTTGATTATTATTGCCTGCCCTATTTTGACCGTCACCATTGCCTTACTGACACTAGATCGTTACATGGGCACCCATTTTTTGACGAAAGATATAGGCAGCAATATGATGCTATCCATCAATTTAATATGGGCTCGGGGTCACCCCGAGGTCTATATCCTGGTTCTACCTGTGTTTAGTGTCTTTTCTGAAGTCACGGCCACCTTTTCAAGGAAACTGTTATTCGGGTATAGCTCCTTAGTGCGGGCAACCATTGCCATTACTTTTTTAGCCTTTATTGTTTATCTCCACCATTTTTTTACCATGAGCTCTACTCTAGGGCGAATGTCAACGCCTTCTTCGGGATTACGACCATGATTATTTCTATCCCTACCAGGGTGAAAATTTTCAATTGGCTGTTTAATATATACCAAGGCCATATTCATTTTAACTCAGCGATATTATGGACACCGAGTTTTGTCGTCACTTTTTCTGTGGGGGGCATTACTGGGGTATTACTGGCGATGTCAGCCGCGAATTTTGTTTTGCAAAATAGCCTCTTTTTGATTGCACACTTGCATAATGTGATTATTGTAGGTGTGGTATTTTGTTGTTTTGCCGGCCTCACGTATTGGTTTCTGAAAGCGTTTGGATGTACCTTAAATGCAAAATGGGGAATTAGGGGATTTTGGTTGTGGCTAATCTGTTTCTTAGTCGTCTTTATACCCCTATACGTGTTTGGCTTGATGGGGATGACACGTCGTCTGGGCCAAAATATTAATCCACAATTTCATCCTCTGTTGATGGTAGAAGCAGGAGGTGCTGTTCTGATTGTCTTTGGTATGCTCTGCCAGTTGATCCAAATTATTATCAGTATCCGTGATCGTGAAAAAAATCGGGATTTAACAGGGGATCAGTGGAGAAGGCGTACCCTGAACTGGGCAACCTCCTTGCCTGCGGCTTTTTACAATTTTTTAGTGGTGCCAGAAATCCAAAGTCGTGATGCATGTTTTCATATGAAAGAGAAGGGAGAAGCTTATCAACGTCCAGAACAATATGCAGAAATACATATGCCTAAAAATAGTCCAGCGGGGATCATTATTGCCGATTTTAGTGTTATTTTTGGTTTTGCCATGATTTGGTATATCTGGTGGCTGGCAATAGTGGTGGTAATAGGAGGGATGACCGCCACTTGGATCGCAAAAAGTTTCGACCAAGATGCAGATTATTACGTGCCCGTTTCAGACATGGAAGGCATTGATAACGAACATTATGTACATCTGAGCAAAACGGGGTTCAATCATGTCAACTAAATCTCTTATTACCAACAACGTCACCCAAAAACCTATCAGCGTTCACAAGCACGATAAACATCATGAAACTGGATCTACAAAAATCTTTGGATTTTGGATCTATTTAATGAGTGATTGTATCTTATTTTCTGCCCTGTTTGCTACCTATGCCGTACTGGTCAATAGCACCGCGGTCGGGCCGGAGGGAAAAGATATTTTTAATTTACCATTTGTTTTAGTCGAAACTTTCCTTTTATTATTCAGTAGTATGACTTACGGTTTTGCCATATTGGCTATGAATCAGGGTCAGAAAAAACCAGTCAATATTTGGTTGTCATTAACCTTTTTATTGGGACTCAGTTTTGTGAGCATGGAAATTTTTGAATTTCATGAGTTAATAAGGGAAGGGTCTGGCCCTGATCGCAGTGCTTTTTTATCCAGTTTCTTTGCATTAGTAGGAACACACGGTCTTCACGTGGCTTTAGGGTTGATCTGGATTATCGTGATGATAGTTCAGATCTCACAACGAGGTTTAAATTCGATAAATCAGACTCGATTAATGTGTCTGAGCCTTTTCTGGCATTTTTTAGATGTAATCTGGATTTGTGTATTTACGATCGTATATCTATTAGGAGCTATGTAAATGAATCATTTTAAAAATATTCCTAATCAAAATCACGCTCATGCAATAGAGAAACTTGAAAAAACGATTGATCATCTTTCTGCGGATAGTAGAGTGGCCCATCAGGATGGTCTAAAATTATATGTTGTCGGTTTTATTTTATCAGTTATGTTGACTGTGATTCCGTTTATGATGGTGATTAATCAGTCTGCTTCTCGTACCGTTATATTAACCACAGTGATTGCAACGGCAGTAATACAAATTATTGTACATCTAGTTTATTTTTTGCACATAAATGGCGCTTCAGAAGAACGTTGGAATCTTGTCGCCTTTATATTTACTGTTATTATTATCGCTATTATCCTCGTTGGGTCACTATGGATTATGCATCACCTTAATATAAACATGATGATCCAATAAAGAGCTTGATTTAATGATAAAGCCATATATTAACATCACTAAGCCAGGCATTATTTTTGGGAATCTCATTTCTTTCATTGGGGGATTTTTTGTCGCGGCAAAATGGGCCATCAATTGGCCTCTTTTTTTAGGCAGTCTTTTTGGGGTTTCCTGTGTCATTGCCTCTGGTTGTGTCTTCAATAATTATATTGATCGTGACATCGATAAAATTATGGAGAGAACCAAAAATCGCGTTTTAGTGAAAGGGCTGATGTCTCCTGAAATAAGTCTGATTTATGCATCAGTGCTCGGTTTATTAGGTTTTTTTTTACTTTACATGACCACTAATAGGTTAACAGTGTTATTGGCCGCGATAGGCTTTGTAATCTATGTGTTTGTTTATAGTCTTTACATGAAGCGGCATAGCGTTTATGGCACTCTGATAGGCAGTTTATCGGGCGCAGCGCCTCCTGTCATCGGTTATTGTACTGTGACGGGCCAATTTGATATGGGGTCTTTTATCTTGCTATTGCTCTTTTCTTTATGGCAAATGCCGCATTCTTACGCGATAGGTATCTTTCGTTTTAAGGATTATCAGGCGGCCAATATTCCTATATTACCCATTGTGAAGGGAATTTTTATTACAAAAAATCATATCATTTTCTATATTTTTGCCTTTATGATAGCTACCCTCATGCTGACATTAATGGGTTATACAGGCTATTTATTTATGCTGACCTCCATCTCCCTAAACAGCATGTGGCTTATCATGGCATTCAAGGGTTATAAAGCCAGCAATGACAGTCAATGGGCAAAAATCATTTTTATTTTTTCAATCGTTATCATCATCTCGCTGAGTATGATGATGTCTCTTGATTTTTTAATATAAAAATCATCGGAGACTAAACTCTGATCGTGCTTATCAGAGCTGCTTTTGCTCGAATGGCTTCCACCATGGCGGATAATCCTTCAGAACGTGAAGGGGTTAAATGCTGAGTCAACGCAAGATCAGTAAAAAAAGAATGCGCATCTAATTTGATCATCTCATCTAGAGACATGTTGTGACATAAAATAAACACCATTGCGATCAAACCTTTCACAATAGCAGCATCGCTATCCCCAAAAAATAAAACCTTACCCTCACTGTCTTGTTGCATCACAATCCAAACTTGACTTTGACAACCTGTGATTAAATTTTTGGGTTGGCGCTGCTCTTCGGTTAAAGGTGTTAGCATCGCACCTAACTCCATCATATAAAGATACTTTTCTTCCCAGTTTTGGCAACGAGAAAAATTTTTAATCAATTTTTGTTGATTGGGGAAAATATCCATCACAATCTTTCCTACGGATTAAAAAAGCGATTACTCAGCTGCTGAGCATATTTTCAATATGCTGTAATTTTTCGATAAAAAAAATAATTTCTTCCAGAGTATTGTACATCGCTAACGAAATACGACACATACTAGGCACTTGATAAAACGACATCAAAGGCATCGCGCAATGATGTCCTGTTCGGATAGCAATCCCATATTGATCTAAAAAACACCCAACATCATAAGCGTGATGTTTTCCTAGATTAAAAGCTATCACTCCTGTTCGTGTTTTTTGAGAGCCGTATAGTTTCACTGTTTTACATGTCGATAATGCAGCTAGGCTGTATTTCATCAAGGATTTTTCGTATTTTGCAATTTCTGTTAATCCTAAATGGGTCACATATTCAATCGCGGCTCCCAAGCCAATGATGCCCGCCGTATTTGGGGAACCTGCTTCAAAACGCCAAGGGGAGTTTGTGAAGGTCGTATCTTCTGTCAAACTGACTTTTTCGATCATAGATCCTCCCCCTTCCCAAGGGGGCATCACATCCAATAGCGCTTTTTTTGCATATAAAACGCCTATTCCAGAAGGCCCATATAATTTATGCCCTGAAAATGCATAAAAATCACAATTAAGATCCTGTACGTTCACAGATTGATGCATCACCGCCTGTGCACCATCTACGAGAACTAATAGTCCACTTTCTTTAGCCCTCGACACAATTTTTTTGATGGGGTTGACGGTCCCTAATACATTAGAAACCTGTGTGATAGCCAATAAACGGGTTTTGTTGTCTATTAATTCTGATAATTGATCGATATCCAGTTCGCCATCATAGGTTAATTTCCATACTTTTATCTTGAGACCTCGCTCTCGTGCCAGCATCTGCCAAGGGACAATATTGGCATGATGTTCCATCTCAGTGAGGATGATATTCTCGCCTTGGTGAAAAAAATGCCGACCATAACTGTTTGCGACCAGATTGATGGCTTCTGTAGTGCCTTTGACAAACACAATTTCTTTTGGAGATTGGGCGTGAATAAAATCAGCGACTTTCACCCGAATTTTCTCCATATCTTGCGTTGCCTGAGCACTTAGAGTGTGCACCCCTCTGTGCACCGCAGCATACCTTTTAGAATAAAACTTCAATTCGCTATCGATAACCGATTGTGGTTTTTGAGCGCTTGATGCGCTGTCAAGATAAATGAGAGGTTTTTCATGAATTTTTTCAGCTAATATAGGAAAATCTTTGCGCACTTTTTTAATAGAAAAACAAGGAAAAATAGTCAGAGAAGATTCGAAAAAATTCATGACAACTCCTCTGATAAACGCTCTGCAAACCGTGATAAAACCGATTCACGCACTAGGTCAAGTTTGATCTCTTCTGTCAGTTCAGATGCAAAAGCAAATAAGATCATTTGTCGTGCCTGAGAATGAGTGATCCCCCTAGATTGTAAATAAAACATTTGCTGATTATCGATACAACCCACGGTAGCCCCATGACTACATTTGACATCATCTGCATTAATTTTAAGTTGAGGCCTTGTATTGACTTGAGCAGATACATGAAGTAACAGATTGTTGTTGATCATATGCGCATCGGTTTGTATCGCTTTAGGTGCCACCTGAATCATGCCATTAAAAACCGCTGTACTCTGCTTTGATACCATGGTTTTGTGTAACTGTCTGCTTTGGCAGCCTATCTGATTATGCTCAACATGAGTTCGGCTATCGCATAATTCCATCTCCTTCGGGAGAAGCAAGCTGTTAATGGAGGCACTAGCACCCTCTCCATTAAGCTGAACACTAGTATGATGACGAGTGAGGGCAGCACCTAACAAAAAGTGGGCACTCTGCACGCTCGCGCGAGAAGCCAATACAAAGTCATTATGAGCAAAATGATCACTTTGATTGTTTTCAAACGCGAGTTTATAATGATGCAGTCTCGCCTCTTCTCCTATTGAGGCCGTCAAACGAGCCCCTGTAAAGTGTCTCTGAGTATTTAAACTCACAAAATGTTCAACCACTTCTGCCTCTGATCCGGGCTCCAGTAAAAGATGATGACGATAATGTGCCATCTTTAATTGGCTTGTCTCTTGACCAGAACTAATATGCAATAAATAAAGCGGTTTTTTGCTTTTTTGACCCGCTGCTAAACGAATCACGAGGTTTTCTACTGACAAACTTTCTGTGAGATGTAAAAAAAATTCAGGCTTAATAGGAGCAGGGAAGGCCTGTTTTATTTTTAAGAGTTCATATGGGAGCTCATCTATCTCACTTAGAGAAGTGATAAAATGACCATCAATAAAAACCAATTTATAAGATTGCCCCATCATAAAAAGTGCCAAATCGCTACATTTTTCAGGAGTAACCGTCGATTTTTTTTCTAAGGTAAAGATGTGATCTAGTAGGCGACTCAGAGAGGTATATCTCCAATCTTCGTGTGTAGCATGAGGAAACCCGAGTTTTAATAATGCCTGCCAATGAGCTTCTTTATGATGTGAAGGTGCCGTTTTTTTTTGCTCAAATAATTGGGAAAACGGATTTTTGGACATATCCGATTTTTCTACCAGTTCCCTCTTCACCCTAGTCGGTAAGCCAGCCATAACCTCGTTCCTCCAATTCTTTTACCAAGGTGAAATCATCAGACTTAATCATATGCCCTGCATATAGTACGTGAACGAAATCAGGCTTGATATATTCCAGAATGCGCTGATAGTGCGTCACAATAATAAACGCACGTTTTTCACTACGCAGTGAATTTACTCCTTGAGCCACAATTTTTAAGGCATCAATATCCAATCCAGAGTCCGTTTCATCCAAAATACAAAGCGCTGGCTCTAATGCCGCCATTTGTAAAATATCATTGCGTTTTTTTTCACCACCAGAGAATCCCACATTCACAGAACGAGTTAATAAATCTGCTGGCATTTTTAGTAATGCCATTTTTTCTTCAATAAAATCTGTAAAATCAAAACGATCTAAAGGTGCCTGTTGCCGATATTTTCTTACTGCGTTCACTGCGGTTTGTAAAAAAAATCGATTACTCACACCAGGAATTTCGACTGGATATTGAAAAGCAAGAAACACTCCTTCGCCCGCGCGTTCAGAGGGATCTAATTTCAATAAATTCTTGCCTTTAAACAATATCTCACCTTGAGTCACTTGATACTCTTCTCTTCCTGCTAAAGTGGAAGACAATGTGCTTTTGCCTGATCCATTCGGACCCATGATAGCGTGGACTTCCCCTGATTTGATAGTTAAATCAAGACCTTTGAGAATAGGTGTTTCTTCCACACTGACGTTGAGATTCTTGATACTTAACATATCTTTTCCTTTGTAACAGGAACCATATTAGACTTATTACAAAATCTACGGTAGGATTAACACTCTGCGTTAAGGTGATTTAAAAATCTCTCGATAAAAATTTAACCCACGCTATGTTCTAAGTTAATAGCCAACAATTTTTGTGCTTCTACGGAAAATTCCAACGGTAATTCTGAAAACACATCTTTGCAAAACCCATTGACCATCATAGAAATCGCATCGTCTTGTGAGATCCCTCTTTGTAGGCAATAAAACAATTGATCGTCACCAATCTTGGAGGTGGTCGCTTCATGTTCTAATTGAGCTGAGTTGTTTTTAACGTCTACGTAGGGGAAAGTATTGGCTGCTGAATTAGATCCTATCAGCATAGAATCACATTGAGTAAAATTACGGGCATTATGTGCGCCTGGTAATATTTTGACCAGGCCACGATACGTGTTTTGACTGTACCCTGCAGAAATCCCTTTGGAAATAATAGTTGATTTTGTGTTTTTCCCAATGTGGATCATTTTAGTGCCTGTATCAGCCTGTTGTTTGTTATTAGTTAACGCCACCGAAAAAAACTCTCCAATAGAATGATCTCCTTGCAAAATCACACTGGGATATTTCCAAGTAATCGCTGACCCTGTTTCTGATTGGGTCCAAGACATTTTTGAACCCGCTCCTTTACAAAGAGCTCTTTTTGTCACGAAATTTAAAATACCTCCTGTCGTTTCTGAGCCTGCAAACCAATTTTGCACGGTAGAATATTTGACCTCGGCATTTTTATGCAAAATAACTTCTACCACTGCAGCATGTAATTGGTATATCTCTCTTACAGGTGCGGAACATCCTTCAATATAGCTCACATAGCTGTCTTCATCGGCAATAATAATGGTCCGTTCAAACTGACCTGTTTTAGCCGCATTAATCCGAAAATAAGTCGATAATTCCATGGAACAACGTACGCCTTTCGGCACATATACAAAAGTGCCATCTGATGCAACAGCGGCGTTTAATGCGGCAAAAAAATTGTCTTTTGCCGGCACCACCGACCCCAGATATTGACGAACCAATTGAGGATATTCTTGAATCGCTTCACCTAAAGAGCAAAAAATAATACCTTGTTTCGCGAGCTTTTCACGATAGGTCGTCGCGACAGAGACAGAATCAAAAATGGCATCGACCGCCACTTCTGCTCCTTCTCTTACTGGAACGCCTAATTGAGCAAAAGCAGATTCTACTTCTGAAGTAAGATAAGCATTTTTGCCAATATGGCTAGGGTGATTCGTTGAAAAGGGTGAATGAGAATGAGATTCAGCATCATCACAGCCCGGACACGATGGCGCAGAATAATAACTGTAATCCTGATAATCAAGAGGATCATAATCTCCTTTAAGCCAATGAGGTTCAGACATTTTCAGCCATCCATCATAAGCATCTAATCTAAAATCCAACATCCACTGTGGTTCGCGACGTTTGGCCGCAATCGCTCGGATCACATCCTCATTCAACCCCTTTTCCAGCTCGTCTGTTTTTAGCTGAGTAAAAAAACCTTCTTTATATCGACTCTTATTGTCCCAAATAGGCGGCGCCTCTTTAGTATCTATTTTCTTTTTATCCATCATCTTTTTATATCGCATCAATTACATACGTCATCGCATCTACAGAATTTAAACACCAAAACTCTCACCACACCCGCAAGCATGCTGTGCTCTTGGATTATTAAATTTAAACATGTGATTTAATCCTTCACTGACGTAATCCATTTCAGTGCCATCAACAAAAGGCATAGCCTTTAAAGGCACATAAAGTTTGGCTTCTTTTTGTTCAAACAACAGATCGTCGTTTGTAGTAGACTCAATCATATTCATGACATAAGAAAAACCTGCGCAACCAGAGGGTTTGATGCTTAATTTTAAGCCTTTAATTTTTTCATTTGTTTTCATTAATTTGATAATTTGTGCCGCAGCTCTAGCCGTCATGGTTACGCCACTCCATTCATGATGAGCAGTTTCAAATATGTCTGATTTATTTTGTTGCATACAATTTACCTTTTCTATTTTTAACAGACCTTTTGAGGCCTTTCCCTCTTACCTTGTTTCCTCTCTTTAAAGAACTGTATTTTAAATCTTATATAAAGATTGTACAGGCTATTTGAAGTAGAGTTCGTTATTATCGCGCTTTTTATTTGCTCTGCCATTAATACACTCGTTGCCTCAAGGCAATCATATGCTTTGGTTTAAAAATTTAATGATATATTAGCTACAATCTCCGTTAGAAAAAGATTCATCTGAGTTAGCTAAAAAATTAGCAAATTTTGCATTTATTCCTGGCTGGACTCAAGCAAAGGTCAGAGTAGGCTGGATCCCCCTATGGGTTCTCACAAAGACACGCGCAGCTATCAAGGAAATAGATAAATTCTGCTCTATGCCCATAATTACATCAAAGCCTTGGGTCTTTAGCAGTTGTGTCATGCACCTTTAAACATCCTGTTACATTCATATTGACTGAATAGATCCATTCAGACAACCTCCGCTCTGGATTTGCTCTTATGGAAGAAGCGGAATTTAAATCAACTTTAACTGAAGGCGCCATCATTCGTTGCAAGACTCAAAATTTGTATAGTGATGAAATTGCCCTTTATATTAAGTTTTGCAAAAAAGTGCCCCAATTAGCGCTTGAATGGCAAGAAAATATTCATGTGATATTAAAGTAAGATCTTTCTTTAAAACGTGTTAAATTTTTAGAATTATTACGTGAAAAAACTCACACATTAATAAAAAAGAGGTTGCTCAGTGTTTTGAGGCTAATTTTGTTTTAATGACTTACGAATTAACAGAATGAATTAAAAATATGATGAGCGCTTTCAGTAGGTATTTAGAATGATTCAAGATCACATTAAACAAAAACTTGATAAGGAATTTAAGCCAGTTTATCTCGATGTTATTAATGAAAGTCATCTCCATCGTGCGCCGGTGGGTTCTGAGAGTCATTTCAAAATTCTGATGGTCAGCAATCAATTTTCTGGGCTCAAAGCATTAGAGCGGCATCGTATGGTTTACGATATATTAGAGGAAGAATTTAATCATAGTGGTGTCCATGCTCTTGCATTACATCTTTATACACTAAAAGAATGGGAAGAGGCCTTACAGGTTGAGCTGATCTCTCCTCCTTGTGTGAGTAGAAAGGATAAGTAAACTCTGAAGGAGATTCTTATGTTTTCATTAACTGCTCTAGGTAAGAAAATCAGAAAGATGATCATTAAATTTAATCATAGTAAGCTCTTGTTTGATCTGATTCGTGGCAAAATCCTGCCAGACAAGAAAGATAAGACGCGGTTTTCTTTCTTGATTGTGTTAAAATTATTCAGATAATAGCGTGTGAGGGGGCATAATCGCTGTCTTTCAGTAGCGTAAAAACGCCTCATATTTTCTATCTGAACGCGCAAAATCTTCGTTAATGAAGGCGTGGAGGATATCAAAGCCATCATAAGATTGCATTAATCGCTATCTTTTAGTACAGATTTAAATCTCATATAAAGGTAATCTATTTTACATGTCTTCAAATAAAAAGAACCTACGCAATATAGCGATTATTGCCCACGTCGACCATGGTAAAACAACCTTGGTTGATAAGTTATTAGAACAATCTGGCTCCTTCGGAGAACGTGCTGAAACAACAGAACGTATCATGGATTCTAATGATTTAGAAAAAGAACGCGGCATTACTATACTCGCAAAAAATACCGCCATAAAATGGAATGAATATCGTATTAATATCGTAGATACACCAGGTCATGCGGATTTTGGGGGGGAGGTAGAACGTGTGCTTTCCATGGTGGATTCTGTTCTGTTAGTCGTTGATGCCCAAGATGGACCAATGCCTCAAACCCGATTTGTTACTAAAAAAGCTTTCACTCATGGCTTACAGCCAATTGTCGTGATTAATAAAATTGATCGTCCTAGTGCTCGTCCTGATTGGGTGGTCGATCAGGTTTTTGACCTTTTTGTTAATCTAAATGCGACAGATGAACAGCTTGATTTCCCCGTTATTTATACCTCTGCATTATTGGGTACAGCAGGAACCGATTACAATAATATGGCCAAAGATATGACCCCGTTATATCAAGGGATTATCGATCATGTGCCGGCACCAGAAGTGGCGCTCGATGGCCCATTTCAAATGCAAATTTCTCAATTAGACTACAATAATTATGTGGGCGTCATCGGAATTGGTCGTATTAAACGGGGTACAGTAAAACCCAATCAATCGATTGTGATCATCGACAGCAATAATAAAACGCGAAATGCGAAAGTCAGTAAAGTATTTAGCCACATGGGATTAGAGCGGATTGAAATTTCACTAACAGAAGCAGGCGATATCATCGCGATTACCGGTTTGGGTGAGCTCAATATTTCAGACACCCTATGTGACATCAATCACATTGAGGCTCTACCTGCGCTTTCTGTGGATGAACCTACAGTGAGCATGCATTTCTGTGTCAACACCTCCCCTTTCTGTGGTAAAGAAGGCACATATGTCACTTCTCGTCAAATTCTTGAGCGTCTTAAAAAAGAATTAATCCATAACGTAGCTTTACGTGTTGAAGAAACGGAAGATTCCGATGCCTTCCGCGTTTCAGGGCGAGGCGAGCTACATTTATCTGTGTTAATTGAAAACATGCGCCGAGAAGGATTTGAATTTGCAGTTTCTCGTCCTAAAGTCATTAATCGAAAAGTGAATGACCAAGATCAAGAACCTTTCGAAAACGTTACTCTCGATATTGAAGAACAACATCAAGGTTCTGTGATGCAGGCGATGGGGGAACGCAAAGGGGATGTTAAAGATATGATCCCTGATGGAAAAGGCCGAATTCGTCTGGATTACCTCATTCCGAGCCGGGGCTTAATTGGCTTTCGAACAGAGTTTATGTCCCTGACCTCAGGGACGGGTTTACTGTATTCTACATTTAGCCATTACGATCTCGTGCGTTCTGGTGACATTGGTCAGCGTCAAAACGGTGTACTGATTTCGAATGGACAAGGTAAAGCAGTCGCTTTCGCGTTATTCAGTTTGCAAAATCGTGGAAAATTATTTTTGGGCCACGGGGCTGAAGTGTATGAAGGGCAAATCATTGGCATTCACACCCGTTCAAACGATCTCACTGTCAATTGTTTGGCGGGTAAAAAATTAACCAATATGCGGGCTTCAGGAACAGATGAAGCGACCACTTTAGTTCCCCCTATCAAAATGTCTCTAGAACAAGCCCTAGAGTTTATTGATGATGATGAGTTAGTTGAAATTACTCCCCAATCGATTCGCATCCGTAAACGTTATCTCACTGAAAATGATCGTAAACGCGCGAATCGAACAAAATAAAACCTCATTCAATAATGAGGCGGTGGGTCTTCTTCGGATAAGGGTGCCAGATGAGATAAAAGAGCCAATGTCAGTTTTGCGTTGAGTACCCTAATTGTTTCTTGTAAGTGAATAATTTTAATTTTATGTTCCACCATCGCCTTGTTGAGATCTTCAATAGCAACTTCTTGAAAAGATAAACAACTTTCTAATATTTCAAGGCGTTGTGTAAGCTCATCAGTCATAGTCATTCTTTTTTCATATATACAAACAATTATTAATACTAGTAGGGAAAATAATGGCTCAATGGGTTAATGGTAAAATTATAGATATCAAACCTTGGACGGACAGTTTATTTAGCATTCAAATTGCGGCGCCCATTGATCCCTTTATTGCAGGTCAGTATACGAAATTAGCATTAGAGATCAATGGAACACGAGTTCAAAGAGCCTACTCTTACGTGAATGCGCCAACTGATCATCGGATAGAAATTTATTTGGTTGCTGTACCTGGAGGAAAACTCAGCATCCCTTTACACCGGCTCTGTATTGACGAAGATATTATAGTAGCTTCAAAAGCTCAGGGTTTTTTTATTTTATCAGAAGTGCCAGTCTGCAAAACGTTATGGATGCTTGCGACAGGGACTGGCATAGGGCCTTATCTGTCTATACTGCAAGAGGGGAAAGATTTAGAACGTTTTGAGCGTATAATATTGGTCCATGCGGTCAGATTTGCGTCTGACCTGAGTTACTTGCCTTTAATGAAAAAATTAGAAAATCGTTATCAAGGCCGATTATCTATCCAAACCGTGGTGAGCAGAGAAAAAACATCACATTCATTGATGGGTCGAATTCCTGATTTAATTGAAAAAGGTACGCTTGAAGCCTCAGTAAACCAAAAAATTGAAGCTAAAAGAAGTCATGTGATGTTATGCGGTAATCCACAAATGGTCAAAGATACCTGTAAAACCTTAGAAGAACATCGCCAAATGCGGAAACATTTCAGAAAAAAACCAGGGCATATGAGTAGTGAACAATATTGGTAATTTTTATGCTATTTATTTTTGATCAGTCATGAAAGAGTTTTATCTTATTCATTGATTTTTATGTAATGGAGAAAAATATGCGTCGTTCTTTAATTATAGGAAATTGGAAATTAAACGGCAGCCTTTCTATGTTGGCTGAATTCATCACAAGCTTAAGCGATCAAATCGACGGGTTAAAAATGTGTGACATTGCGATTGCGCCACCTGCGGTTTACTTACATGAAGCCAAAAAACAGCTTAAGAATGATCGTATTTCTTTGACCGCTCAAAATGTCGATTTTAATACCGAAGGCGCTTTCACTGGTGAACTTTCTCCTCAGATGCTCAAAGAGGTCGGGGCAAAATACGTCATCATTGGGCATTCCGAACGCCGGAGTTACCATCAAGAAACGAATGAAGTGATCGCAAAAAAATTCGCCTTATTGAAAGAAACGGGCCTGATACCGGTGCTCTGTATTGGCGAATCTGAAACTGAAAATGCACGGGGATTGACCAAAACAATCTGCGCAAATCAGCTTAATGACATATTAACAAAATGTGGGCCAGACGCCTTTAAAAACTCAGTAATTGCTTATGAACCTATTTGGGCAATAGGCACAGGAAAAGCAGCCACAGCATCTGAGGCCCAAAAAGTTCATGCCTTTATTCGCCAGCATGTCTCCAAAGGAAAAGATGAGATCGCCGAAACAGTGATTATTCAATATGGGGGTTCCGTAAACGCCTCTAACGCCGATGTCTTTTTTGCTGAAAAAGATATCGATGGAGCATTAGTGGGTGGTGCGTCATTAAAAGTGAATAATTTGATTAAAATTGCTCAATCTGCCGTAGCTGCAAAAACGTATTGATTTCTGGTTTAGAGCCTATAAAATTTTTATATTTATGCCTTAGAAATCTTTATAAAGCGTTTTTCTGCTTCATCCCAATTGACCACCTGCCAAAACGCTTTGATATAATCCGGGCGACGGTTTTGGTATTTTAAATAATAGGCGTGTTCCCAGATATCCAAACCAATGATCGGAATACCTGAGGCACCGCAAACCGTATCGCCCATTAAAGGATTATCCTGATTTGCAGTGGACACCACCGCTAGCTTGCCTGTGTTTTTTAAAACCAACCAAGCCCAGCCTGAACCAAAACGGGTGGCGGCGACCCGTTCAAACTGCGTTTTGAACGCATCAATACTCACAAAATCTTTTTCTATGGCTATTTTGAGTTTTTCTTGTAATACCGTCCCTATCTTTAAACCTGTCCAAAAAAAACTATGATTCGCATGCCCACCTGCATTATTACGCATAAAAACCCGTTTTTCAGAAGGAACGCAATTTAAATCCTGAATCAATGATTCCACACTCAATCCTGTCAGCTCAGGATAGCTTGATAAAACACTATTGGCATTGGTTACATACGCTTGATGATGTTTAGTATGGTGAATCTCCATTGTTTTTGCATCAAAATGCGGTTCAAGCGCATCATACGCGTAAGGTAAAGAGGGTAATAAATAACTCATGATGAGTTCTCCGATATTAACTAATACAATCCAGATATGAAATTAAAAAGACCTATATATTTCCAAAAAGAAAGAATTTGAGACAATTCTATCCCAAGAAAAAACATCAGTATATCGATCATGGTAATCACCGCAAAAACCTTTCCTTGTTGCATCAATCAACACAAAAGCATACAGACTTAAACCGGTACCATTTATAGATAGGCGTGAAAAAAATAAACTGTCGAGATAAAAGAGATGAATAACCCAGCCATAATGGGTGCAGCTGCCATTCGAATTAATGTGGGTAACTTTTTACCGCTTAAACTTACTATGGTGATATTGCCTGCAATTAAGGCGCCAAAAATAAAAATCTACAATAAACTACTCTCAAAAGTAGAGAGTTTTTATGTGCTCATCAGGATAACAGGAGATTGAGAGATCCAGCTCCGTATAGGCAAATTAGCAAGAGCGCATTCTAAAGCGCCACATAGAAAGCGAACATTAGAAAACACAGTTTTATAATCGAATTCCACCACAGCAAAGAACAATTTTTTTCCTTTAAAACCGCGGTTTCTGAGATAGTTTTCTATCACCTAATCAAAGAAAAAACTCTTACTATAGGAACAAACACAAACATCATTTTCCAGGCGCGACTTGAATTGAAGATACGAAAGGCCCAAGAAAGAGCGTAATTAAGCACACATTTGCCGTCAGTGCCGTCATTTTACGGACCTGGCTTCTTTCAAAGGCTTCCTGGATCGTTGTATTGCATAACCCACATCGCCAATAAAATACATCCCTATACATTTCAGAAAATACATTAACATAAATGGTTCAATGTTAGTAGCCCATAAAATCGCCAATAGGCTGTCGCCATCGGCGATCTAATACAGGACTTATCAATAATTCAAATATTATTCTCGCAACAAGATAAGAGCACCTACTCTAAATTAGCTTGCAAAGCTGACCATTAACATCCTGGCTTGGATCATATCGTTCTAAATATAAACAGATAACTCAAACAAGACAAAAGAAATTAAAAATAAAAGTGTTCTTCGGTCTAGAGTGATTTTTAGTGTTAATGAATTTTCATAAATTAAGCGCTTTTACGCATGACGTTTAGGGATATCATATCGATATTAAATGTTGGAAATATCTTTTTGAGTCTCAACAGGTTTGGTACGAAAGAAAATCCATACTAGCAGAAACCAAGACAATCCACATAGCAAATTAAATACATTAAAAAAACCGCCACCTCCCCGTAGATAAAGAATTTGAGCAAATTCAATTCCTATAGAAAACATCAGCATATTGATCATACCAACCACCGCAGATACCGCCCCTTTGCTGACCTTGCTAGAAAACAAGGTTAAACGCATTAAAGCAGCATTACCTAAACCGAGACCAAAAGCATAAATACTTAAGCCAGTAACCATCCACAAGTAGGCGTAAGAGGAATATAAAGTAAACGCCGCCGCTAAAAGTAAACCCATGATTATTGGCCCTGCGCCTAATTGAATTAATTGTGGTAGTTTTTTTTTAGAGGTTAAACTTGCGAGGGTAATGTTACCGGAAATCAAGGCAGCAAAAATAGGGATTTGCAATAAACCATAATCGAAAATAGACAGTTTTTCTGCCGTAATTAACATCACAGGAGACTGAGCTATCCAGGTAAGTAAAGGCAGGCTTGCAAAGCCTAATCCGAAGGCACCACAGAGAAAACGAGTATTAGAGAACACGTTTTTGTAATCGGCTTTAAACACTGCAAAGGACAATTTTTCTCCCTTTAAAGTCGCGGTTTCTGGCATAGCTCGCCATAAACCAACAAAAGATATCGTACCTAATATAGCAAAAAAGACAAACATCACTTCCCAAGGCGCTACGTGAATTAAAGCCGCTCCTGCCAAAGGGCCAAGTAAAGGCGCAACTAAAGCGACATTCGCCATTAGTGCAATGATTTTGACGCACATACTTTCTTCAAATGCTTCTTGAATAGTAGCATAGCCTACCGCACCGATAAAACACAATCCAATGCCTTGTAAAAACCGCATGACAATAAATTGCTCGATATTGCTTGCCCATAAAATGGCTAAACAGGTGACCACAAAAAATCCGATTCCAAATAACATAACAGGGCGCCTTCCCCAGTGGTCTGATAAAGGGCCTATTAATAATTGAAATAATACAGCGCCTGCCAAATAAGCTGTCATAGAAGTGGGCACCCACTCGACCCCGACTTTAAAATCAGCGACGACCATTAACATTCCAGGTTGGATCATATCGTTGGCAATATAAGTGGCAAATTCGAATAAGACTAACGAGAGCGGAAATAACAAGGATCTTGAACTTAAGGTTGTTTTGATAGCAAATAAATTTTTCATATAGGTAATGGCTCACTTAAATTAAATACGTTAATGAAATAGACTTTTTCAAAAGCGTAATAAGGGTTGTCATTTAAGATGCCAGCTAACGCATAATTCAGTCATAGTCCGCGCAGTGGGTTTGCAAAAGGTGTCACATTTAATGCCATTTTTTAAAACAATTAATTAAAGAATTCGTTGAACCGTCATGGCAAGACACTTTTTCAGGCCCCTCTAGCTCAGATAAAATTCTAGAAGCTAATTTTTTACCCAGCTCTACACCCCATTGATCAAAAGAAAAAATATTTAAAATCACACCCTGCGTAAAAATTTTGTGTTCATATAACGCAATTAAAGCACCTAAACTCAAAGGCGTGATTTGTTTTAATAAAATAGAGTTCGTCGGGCGATTACCAGAAAACGCTTTAAAAGGTGCTAAATATGTCGCTTTTCTTGAACAAACCCCTTCAGCTATTAATTCCTCCTGAACTTCTTGCTCTGTTTTACCGAATGCCAGCGCTTGCGTTTGAGCAAAAAAATTTGCTAATAATTTATAATGATGATCGCCTATTGCATTATGGCTGATGACAGGCGCAATAAAATCACAGGGAATAATCTTTGTGCCCTGATGAATAAGTTGATAAAACGCGTGTTGACCATTGGTACCCGGCTCTCCCCAAAGAATCGACCCTGTTTGATAGTCCACTGGTTTTCCATTACGATCCACCCATTTTCCATTCGATTCCATACTGGCTTGCTGAAGATAGGCAGGAAACCGATGCAAATACTGATCATAGGGTAGAACCGCTTCAGTTTCAGCGCCAAAAAAATGGCTATACCAAATGCCAATTAGCGCTAATATCACAGGAATATTGTGAGTGAAATCCGTTTTCAAAAAATGCTGATCCATCTCATAAGCACCTTCTAGTAGTTTTTCAAAATTATCAAAACCAATAGACAGAGCAATAGGTACGCCAATCGCCGACCAAAGAGAATAGCGCCCTCCTACCCAGTCCCAAAACTCAAAACTATTTTCAGGATCGATACCAAAATCACTCACTTCTTTAAGATTGGTGGACAAGGCCAAAAAATGTCGCGCCACATGGGCTGCATCACCCGCTGTTTTTAAAAACCAAGCACGAGCAGTCTGGGCGTTCGTCATGGTTTCTTGAGTGGTGAAGGTTTTTGAAGCTACGATAAAGAGCGTTCTATCAGGGTTAAGCACTTTTAATGTTTCAACGATATCTGTGCCATCCACATTGGAAACAAAATACATCTTCAAATGATTTTTATAGGGTTTTAATGCTTCTGTAGCCATATAAGGGCCTAAATCTGATCCGCCGATCCCAATATTCACGACATCTGTAATGGTTTGACCGCTATAACCCTTCCAATCACCTTTAATCACTTGATGACAAAACCGCTTCATTTTTTCTAGCACGGCATTAACCAAAGGCATTACATCTTGACCGTCAACCAAAATTGGCTGATTCCCGCGGTTACGCAGAGCGATATGTAGCACTGGTCTTTCTTCCGTTTCATTGATTTTTTCCCCAGCAAACATCGCGCAAATCGCAAGGGCTAAGTCTGTTTCGTGCGCTAAAGCTTGAAGATTTTCAATTGTCTGGGCAGTCAGCCGATTTTTAGAAAAATCCACCCGTATGAGATCGTTAAAAGTGAGAGAAAAGTTTTCAGAACGTTTAGGATCGGCATGAAACAGATGTCGAATATGAAGGGGCGCTATTTCTTTAAAGTGCTGCTTTAAAGCAGCCCAAGCAGATGTCTGAGTAGGATTTATTTTTTTCATCGAGATGCTGATACCTCCCTTAAAAGCAGTTTATTGATGATTTAACCAATAAAGATAATGGGTTACCCCTTCATCAAGGGCTTTAAAAGGTTTGTCGTAACCTATGGTGCGTAATTTTGTGATGTTTGCCTGTGTAAAAGTTTGATAGCAACCTTTTAGGTTTTCTGGAAAATCTACATATTGCACAGGTTTGCTATTATGATAGGCTGATACGGTATCTGCTAAAGTTTGAAATGATGCCGCATGTCCTGTACCGCAATTAAAAATACCAGAAATCTGATTTTGCCAACACCATAGGTTTATCTGTGCGACGTCATCAACAAAAATAAAATCGCGTTTAAATTGTTCACTACCCAAAAATAATTGAGGCGGTTCGCCGGCTTTTATTTGTTTATTTAGATTAAAAACGACACTCGCCATACTGCCTTTATGAGTTTCACGAGGGCCATACACATTAAAATAACGAAGCCCACAGATCGGTGCTCTAGCTTTAAGGCATATTTTTCGCACATATTGATCAAATAAAAATTTAGAATAGCCATAGATATTTAAAGGTTTTTCATATTGAGGCTCTTCTATAAAACAATCTGTTCTTACACCGTAAACCGCCGCGGAAGAGGCATATACAAAAGGAATGCAGGCTTTTAAACAAAAATGCAACAATGTTTTTGAATATTCATAGTTATTTTTCATCATAAATTGGCCATCCCATTCCATCGTAGATGAGCAGGCCCCTAAATGAAAAATAGCCTCAATATTTCCTAAAACCTCTTTTGCCATTACAGAAGCAATAAAATCATCTTTATCTCTGTAATCAGCGATTTTTAAATCAACCAAATTAACAAATTTAGCACCATTTTCGAGATTATCCACAACAAGGATATCCTGATACCCTATTTTATTGAGTGCGTGAACAATATTGCTCCCGATAAACCCTGCACCACCTGTGATAATAATCATGCTATTTTCCCCCTTCGTTTATTTTTCAATATTAACTAGGATCATAACATTTTACTTTTTATTTTATGAAAGATTACAAATGTCTTTATTTTATTGCCTTCCATTGTAACTCATTCATTAATATAATGAATCGAACATATTGTTATGAGGGGCAACACCTTGTTACATTTTAAACTTAATGCCTTAGTTATAGTATCTAATTCTTTGATCCTCTCCTCGAGAAACTTGTGAGCCAGATTATTCTTGATTTACAAATTGCTTGCGTTGACAACCAAGGATTACCTAATGAAAATGATTTTCAGCTTTGGTTATCCTCTACTATTTCTCCTTTTAAAAAAAAGGCCGAAGTTACTATTCGGCTGGTAGATGAAATAGAAAGTAGACAATTAAATTTTCAATATCGCCAGATAGATAAACCGACCAATGTCTTGTCTTTTCCATTTATCTCTCCCGTACAGGTATCACTACCCCTTCTCGGAGACCTTATTGTTTGCCGTCAAATCGTTGAAAAAGAAGCGTTATTGCAAAAAAAAGCGTTATGGGTTCATTGGACTCATATGGTTGTCCATGGTGCGCTTCATCTGCTAGGGTATAATCACATTTTGCATACTGATGCAAAAAAAATGGAATCGATAGAAACTGAAATCATGATGTATTTGGGATATCCAAACCCTTATGATTAAAATATGTTTATAATATCAGCATAAGATTCAATCTTATTTCTTTCATTCAGGAATCAAATTAATTAAAACGCTATGAGCGATGCTAATTTAGAAAACGATGCTAACAACCCTTCGAAAAAAGGATTTTTTACTTCTTTATTGAGTCAACTATTTCATGATGAACCTAAAAATAAAGATGATTTAGTCGAATTAATCAGAGATTCTGAACAAAACGATCTGATTGATCCTGACACACGCAACATGTTGGAAGGCGTGATGGATATTTCTGAACAACGTGTCCGTGACATTATGATCCCCCGTTCTCAAATGGTGACATTAAAGCGTAACCAGACGCTTGATCAATGTCTTGATGTCATCATTGAATCAGCCCATTCTCGTTTTCCTGTTATCAGCGAAGATAAAGATCATATTGAAGGCATATTAATGGCAAAGGATCTCCTTCCATTTATGTTAGAAGACTCTCAGCCTTTTGCTATTGATCTTGTATTACGTAATGCAGTGGTTGTGCCTGAAGGCAAGCCTGTTGATAAAATGCTCAAAGAGTTTCAACTACGCCGCTATCATATCGCCATTGTCATTGATGAATTTGGCTCTATTTCTGGCTTGGTGACCATAGAGGATATTTTAGAGCTGATTGTTGGGAAAATTGAAGATGAATATGATGATACTGAAGATTCTGATATACGCCAGTTAAGTCAGCATACTTACACGTTAAGAGCGTTAACTGAAATAAAAGATTTTAATGCTGTATTTGGTACTCATTTTAATGACGATGAAGTGGACACCATGGGTGGATTGATCATGCAGGCATTTGGTCATCTACCTTCTCGAGGTGAAACTATAATAATAGAAGGCTATTTATTTAAAGTTGTTAAAGCAGATAACAGACGTATTATTCAATTAAATGTTAAAATTTCGGATAATGTTCAAAAACCAAATTTGGCTGCACTTTAACGTGATTTTTAATTTAAAAATCAAGGCGTGATAAAAATCATTCACCTAATTATGGTTAAGCGAGTGTCAGAGAAACCCCATTTTATGTCTCAAGTTCGATCTTTTTTTTTTACGAAATTATTAACATCTTGCTGGGCGAGCGGGTTTTTTGCTTTACTCTTTGGGATCGCTGGCACCTTCTCTTTTTCTCCTTTTCATTTTTGGCCAGCGGCAATTCTCTCTTTGTTTGGCTTACTAAGCTTGACACTCAATTGCTCAATCAAACAGTCGGGACTCATTGGTTTTTGTTGGGGGCTTGGTCTTTTTGGGAGTGGAATTAGTTGGGTTTATGTCAGTATTTTTGAATTTAGCGGTATGTCTGCCACCATCAGCTTGTTTATTGTTTTGTTACTGGTGGCTTATTTGTCTCTTTATGTTCTTTTATTTTCATGCCTACTCGTAGCTTTATGTCCTCAAACCACGTGGTGGCGTTTAACTCTGGCAGCTCCAGTCCTCTGGCACATCACCGAATATCTACGACGATCGGTCTTTACCGGCTTTCCCTGGCTACAATTTGGTTACACTCAAATTCAAGGCCCACTTCAAGGCATTGCTCCGATCTTAGGTGTAGAAGGCATCACTTTCATCCTTATGATCGTCACTGGCTTGTTGATCTATGCTTGGCATGAAAGATTGAAAAGCGCCTTGCTACTTGCGTTGGCTTTCTTATTTCTGCCCTGGCCTTTGCGTTATCTCGATTGGTTTACACCAGAGCCTAAAAAAGCAGTCCAGATTGCTTTAGTACAAGGAAATATTGATCAATCCATTAAAATGGACATCAATTCAATCAACGATATTTTACAAATATATAAAAATGAAACCTTACCTGACATCGATAAAGCGTCCATTATTATTTGGCCTGAATCTGCCATTCCCGACATCGAAAAAAATCAAAAAAAATTCTTAAAAGAAATGGATAAGTTATTTAGAGAGCATGATTCCAGTTTGATTACGGGTATATTGGGGGAAAAAAAATCTTCGGCTGCTCCTATTCATGATCTCCTTTTTAATAAAGTGATTGTTATTGGACAGAAAAACCCCTATGCATATCCAGCAATGAACAGCTATGAAAAACATCATCTCGTTCCCTTTGGGGAATCTATTCCATTCGAAAATATGTTGAATCGCTTGACTCCTTTTTTTAATCGACCGATGTCTTCTTTTAGTTCAGGTCGCTATGAGCAAGCGCCTTTAAACGTCAAAGGACTCAATGTTATTACTGCAATTTGTTATGAAATTATCTTAGGACAACAAATAAGAGATAATTTTAAACCAAATACTGATTTTTTATTAACAATTTCGAATGATGCTTGGTTTGGTCACTCGATTGGACCTTGGCAACACTTTCAGATGGCCAGAATGAGGGCATTAGAATTGGGTCGTCCTCTGCTGCGTGTCACTAACACGGGTGTTACCGCCCTTATTGGGCCCAGGGGTGATATATTGGCACAGTTACCTCAATTTACTCGTCAAGTGTTGAGTGCAACACTAATACCCACGTATGGAATCACCCCTTATGCCCGTTTTGGAATTTGGCCGTTATGTAGCGTGACCATGATTATGGGGGGTATCGCATTGTATTGCAGTTTACATACGAGTTTTTGGCTCAATCAAAAAGGAAAACGCGAACATTGAGACTTTGTGATCGTGATATAGAACGTTGGTTAAATGAAAAAAAATTATCGATTACACCTCTTCCTCCCGCAAAACATATCAACGGGGCAACCGTTGATATACGTCTAGGGCACGAATTTCGGGTGTTTGTGGGACACAAGGCACCTTTCATCGATCTCAGTGCCCCAAAAGAGGAGATTAATCATGCACTAGATCAAATCATGAGCGACAAAATTGTTCTCAAAGAAAAGGAATGTTTTTTTCTACATCCAGGGGAGCTGGCTCTTGCTGTTACTCTAGAATCCGTTACCATACCGGACGATTTAGTAGGCTGGCTAGATGGTCGTTCTTCTTTAGCCCGTCTGGGTTTGATGGTTCATGTCACCGCTCATCGGATTGATCCAGGATGGCGTGGGCAAATTGTGTTGGAATTTTATAATTCAGGAAAATTACCACTGGGGCTTCGCCCGGGGATGCTCATTGGAGCTCTGAGTTTTGAACTGCTTTCTGGTCAAGCAAAACGACCTTATCATCAACGTCAAAACGCAAAATATCACAACCAAAAAGGCGCAGTAGCCAGTCGGATTGACAAAGATTGACGAAACTTAAAGCAAGAAAATAGAGTACAAAACATTTATATTTTCAATAACGCTTTTTTATCGACATTAAGAGAATTTTATGAAAAAACTAATGACGGTATTTATTATTGTTTTGGTACTCCTGGCAAGCGGAATGACAGCATTAGTCGTATTATTGAATCCAAATGATTTTCGTAGTTATCTGGCTCAGCAAATTGAAAAAAGAAGTGGATATCAACTGGCACTCGAAGGGGATCTTAGATGGCATGTTTGGCCTCAATTGAGCGTGATAGCAGGTCAAATGTCACTGACTGTACCAGGCGCAAAAAAATCGATTATCAGCGCACAAAATATGCGTTTAGATGTGGAAATTTGGCCACTTTTATCTCATCAATTAAAAGTAAAACAGGTCAGCTTGAAAGGAGCCAAAATCAACTTAATCCCTGAGAGTCAACCTAAAACACCTAAAAATTTGCCTACGGTCTCAAAGGAAGAGGTTAATTCTGATCACGCTTCTGCCTCTCACTGGAAGCTGGGCATTGATAAAGTTCAATTGATGGACAGTCTACTGATTTGGCAAAAAGAGGATGAAGCTCAAATTAATGTACGAAACCTGAACCTTAACTTGGTACAAAATAACACTAAACAAATAAAAATATCGCTTTTAAGCCAGATCAATAGAGATCAACGAGACTTAACCGTTTCTTTAAAAGCCGCAGTTAATCTGCATCAATATCCTCAAAAATGGGATGTTGATATCCAGAAATTAAGTTATCAGTTACAAGGGGCAGATCTTCCTTTCAATGGCATAAAAGGAACCATAACTTTACAAGCACAGTATGATAAGCCGTCCGAAAAATTAACATTCAATCAGCTAAATTTGAGTGCAAATAACAACCGCTTTATCGGAAATGTAGAAGTAATTTTATCTTCAATGCCCACTTATCTGATTCGTCTTAGAGCCATAAATATTAATTTAGATGAAATCTTAGGCTGGACGCCTTTTAAAAAAGACAACAAAAACAATCAAAATACGCCTGATGTTACAGTGCCTTCCCCCGTCATTGCTACAACTACAAATAATAATAAGGGTTTATCACAAAATTTACAGCTATTACGTGATTTTAATACCAATTTTTTATTAAACATAGATCAAATCTCCTATCAAGGAATAAAAGTAAAAAACATCAAATTAGCCTTAAAAAATCATCAAGGTCGATTATCATTAAACCCATTATCAGGTGAACTATTTGAAGGAAATTTTTTGCTGAATGCAACAGCAGATCTGACTAAGAAAAAAATGCAGATAACTCTCAATCCCACTGTAAAAAATATTAATTTACAATCTTTATTACAGGGATTGTCTTTATCACCTATAATATCGGGTAAAACTTCTTTAAAAGGAATATTTTCTGGTCATTGCTTAAATCTACAAACCTTTATTACCCAATGTAAAGGAGATGCAAAAATCATCATGCAGCCTGTTCAATTCAATGGGGTGAATATACATCAATTAATTGAACAAACGGTCGCTAAAAACATACATGTTGCCGATGTCGAAAAAATTTATAAGCCTTACACCGAATTTCAAAAATTAGAAAGTGATCTCAAATTAAACGAAGGCAAATTAGAAATAAACCATTTGAAAGCGTATTCTCATTTCGTTTCTATTAATGGTAAAGGAAGATTTAATTTGCCTAAACAACAATCTAACATCAATTTGAATGTACGGTTATTACAAGGTTTCCAAGGACAAGCAGACTGGATAAAAACGTTACAGGACATTGATGTGCCCTTACACATTTATGGCCCGTGGGCTCACTTACAATACCGAATAGCTGTCCAATCTTTATTGGATAAAAATCTGAAAGGACAATTTCAGAAAAAATTAAACCATTGGTTTAAAAAACGGTTGAATGAAAGCAGATAAAAATAATACCTTCTGTAAAAATTACTGCGGGCAGAAACTTTTGCGTTGTCAGCGCCTTGATAACTAGGGATGCTCATCATCCTCATTTCATTCTACTGGCCATTCCGTGGCTGAATTTTGTACATCTTGAATCCGCTGCCCTCGCTATCGTTTTGCAAAAGATGTCATCTCAATAAGCCCTAAATAAAAAATACGTTAAGATCATTTCATTTTCTTTGAATCACAAGGTTGTAATATGCCTCAAAAATTAAAAGCGATTATCCCTGTTGCAGGATTAGGGACCCGCATGCTACCTGCGACCAAGGCGATTCCTAAAGAAATGTTACCTATGGTGGATAAGCCTCTTATTCAATATATTGTGAATGAATCTGTATTAGCAGGGGTCAAAGAAATTGTGCTGGTTACCCATTCATCAAAAAATGCGATAGAAAATCATTTTGATACTTCTTTTGAACTCGAAGCAGTTTTAGAGGCTCGAGTAAAACGGCAATTATTACAAGAAGTACAAAATATCTGCCCATCCGATGTCACCATCATGCACATACGACAGGGACAGGCTAAAGGACTAGGACATGCCATACTCTGTTCTCGACCCATCATAGGGGACGCCCCTTTTGTCATCCTACTACCAGATGTACTCTTGGAGACACCTTCTGTGGATTGCTTAAAAGAAAATCTCACCTGTATGATTGAACGCTTTTCAGAGACAGCGCGCAGTCAAATTATGGTCGCACCTATTCCTCTAGAAGATGTTTGTAAATACGGTATAGCTGATTGTGGGAACGTCCTTGTTTTTCCAGGTCAGGCAGCTTTGATAAAAGCGATGGTAGAAAAACCTTCACTAAAAGACACCCCCTCCCATTTGGCCGTGGTAGGCCGTTATGTTTTATCCTCAGACATTTGGCCTCTACTGGAAAAAACCTCTCCCGGGACGGGGGGAGAAATTCAACTTACCGATGCTATCGATATGTTAATAGAAACACAACCTGTGGAAGCTTTTCATATGACTGGGAAATGGCATGACTGCGGCGACAAACTAGGTTATATGAAAGCTTTTGTAGAGTACGCTCTGCGTCATGAAACAGAAGGCGCCGCATTTTTAAATTGGTTAAAAAATCAAAATTTTTAAAACAGTCACTCTTCTTCTTTTGATTTAATAAAAAACACTTTTTTACATAGGAATTCATATGCGCAAGCAACAGATAGGTGTCATAGGTATGGCCGTCATGGGCCGTAACATAGCACTTAATATTGAAAACCAAGGTTATTCTGTCTCCATCTTTAATCGTTCTCATAAAAAAACAGACCAAGTTATCGAAGAAAATCCAGAAAAAAATCTGTTCCCTTGTTACAGTTTAAAAGAGTTTGCGGAATCACTGGTAACACCTCGCCGGATCCTAATGATGGTCCAATCAGGATCTGCAACAGACGACACCATTCGCGCACTAACGCTATATTTAAATCCAGGAGATACTTTAATTGATGGAGGAAACAGTCACTATCAGGACACCATTCGAAGAAGTAAAGAATTAATAAACAAAGGCTTTTATTTCATGGGTGTTGGCATCTCAGGAGGTGAAAAAGGCGCATTAAAAGGCCCCTCGATTATGCCAGGGGGGCAAAAAGAAGCTTATGAATTAATAGCTCCTATGTTCAAAAAAATCGCCGCAAAAGCCGAAGGAGAACCTTGCGTCAAGTACATTGGACCAAATGGTGCAGGTCACTATGTAAAAATGGTGCATAACGGCATAGAATACGGGGATATGCAACTAATTTCTGAAGCTTATTCTTTGTTAAAGCAGGGCTTAAACCTAAAAAATTCTGAGCTATCAGATGTTTTTAAACAATGGAATAAAGGTGAACTTAGTAGTTATCTTATTGAAATAACAGCAGATATTTTTTGCAAAAAAGATAAGCATGGTCATGATCTCATTGACTGCATCCTAGATGAGGCCGCCAACAAAGGTACAGGCAAATGGACCAGTCAAAGTGCTTTAGATCTCGGCATTCCTTTGAGTCTCATAACAGAAGCCGTATTTTCCCGTTATTTATCTTCTTTAAAAACACAAAGAATCGCGGCGGCTACAGTACTAACAGGGCCAAAAATTCAGCCATTTCAGGGACAAAAAACAGAATTTATTGAAAAAATACGATCTGCTCTGTATTTAGGAAAAATTGTTTCTTATGCGCAGGGATTTCAACAATTACAAACAGCCGCTGAAAAAAATAACTGGAATTTAAATTATGGCGACATTGCGAGTATTTTTCGTGCTGGCTGCATTATTCGCGCGCGATTGTTACAAAAAATAACAGAAGCGTATCATCAAAAACCAAATATTTCCAATCTGTTACTTGCAGAATATTTCAAAAAAATTGCGGATCATTATCAGCAGGCATTGCGTGATATCATCTCTTATGCGGTACAAAATGGTATTCCCGTTCCCGCTTTTTCTGCGGCTATCACTTACTACGACAGTTATCGCTCGGCACTATTACCGACTAATTTAATTCAGGCTCAAAGAGATTATTTTGGGGCACACACTTATAAACGTAATGACAGTGGTCAAGCCGTCTTTCATACAAATTGGATAACTGATTAACTCAAAAACCATCAGCTGATGGAATAAGCATTTGATATAAAATACAAAGTAGATCACATCTTGTGGTTATGAATGAAAATACAGAAAATTTCTGTGCACTAGATCTAAAATTTGCTGATCCACGCTAGAAATCAAATCCCATGGTAATATGCTGGCTTTATGAAACATGTTTTATAAAAAAGCAAAACATCATCAGCTTGACTGAACTCTTATGTGCGATTTTTTTAATTTCAATCATAACACATTGAAGTGTACGAAGTTAGTACAGCCACCAGCAAAAGAATGCTTACTGATCACGGCTCATTCGTTGCTTATTTTTTAAATTAACTTCAGGTAAATGCCTATTGGTATAATAGAACTGATTTTTATAAGTTTATTATTATGCTAGCACTTAGTGTATTGACACTGGAAACATAGAATTAAATGCGTGTGAAAAATCAATAAATTCGATTTATAAGCCCAATTACAAGGATATGTCTTTGTCTCCTTTCCCACTCAAACACATGACTTTTTATAGAAGACGTAATACCGCACAAGCAGGCGATTTTACTCTGACAAATGCAGAGGGTGCATTCGAGTCATTATTTCAAAACAGAGCAGAATAAGACTATGTAGTCAAAATAAAAAATAGCGGATCTTCCATTATGTCGTTAAGAAGAAAAGTGGTGCCATGAAATGAAAAACAAATAAATACAAAAGGGGTTACCCTGTTCGAACTGATGCTGTCGCTCAGCTTTGGAAGCTTCATTACACTAAGCAGTGAAAAAATTATCCACACTTCAGATATCAAACAAAATTTTTACAATAATTTTGTTGCCTTAATCAAGCAATGATGGCACTCATGTTTTCGATTGAAACAGATCTCAGAAGAGCAGGGTTTTGTAATGGCAAATGCCTATGGATTATCCTGCGTATTACTTAATATCCTAGTGAATAGAAAACTAGAAGAAGAACAGCATCATGAGTCTGAATATTTTGGTTATCGTTTACGTAAGGGTGTTTTAGAAATCTAAAGAGGGCAATTATATTTTTTGTGTCATGGTTAGGAAAAATATCTGATCCGCAAAAAATAAAAATAACGCATTTTAATATTACTCAGCTTCCCAAATCGAGATTAGGTACATTATTTAAAACAGATTTCTTTGCCAAGAATCACACAAAGAAACCGCCCGCCCATTCAGAGTTAGATTAACAATAAAAATTTATGAAACGGCCTTATCAAAAAGGAACTAGCACCTTAATATATGTGATCATTATTTTCACCATGGGCCTATTATTATTGACGGCTTTACAAAGAGCATTAGAAGTTGCTTTCAACATCAGCGGCTAAGAGCGCTTTTATTTAAAAGCATACAATCAGGCGGCCTCATTGCTTAGTTAGGGAGTAATAAAACAGGGATGTTAAGATCATTTTCACAGAGAACATATAGACGCCATCAAGGGTGGCATTGTGAAAAAGAACAAATCAATTAATTAAAATCCTGCATTAAGCCAATGTTAGAGATCGGTATTTTTTAATACAAGGGGAAAATATATTATGGAACAGAACATAAAAAATTATCCTTTATGAAAGTGCTAAAACACACGAAATACCTAACACCACAGAGTAAAAATTAGTCCCTATCACAGGAGGATTGCTCAATTTTTTCCCTGTAACAAACGAAAAAATTTTGTCTAGATTAAGCTGATCAAAAACTGCAGATAACAATCATTAAAAAGAGAGAATGAAAATAATAAAAAATTATTATTTAATTTAGTAACTTCTCAAAAAGGTTTTAGTGTGTTTGAGGCATTGATTACAGCTCTGCTGTTTTCTATCTCTACACTTGGATGATTAAAATATCAATAAAAATTACTACAAGAATTTCAACGTAAATGGCAAATGAAACAAGCAAGTGCGCTTATTCAAAAAAACATCGTAATTTTTTCAGAAACTCACCACCCTATTTTCAAAATTAACAAACCCAACATCAGGTTGGAAATTTAAAAAAATTTAAAGAAGAGTTGATGCAAATGGCATTAACTTTCATGTTGAAGCAACATAGCCACAGAATCAAAAATTTTCTTTAAATCGCTGCTTTTGTGAAGTATATGAAAAATTCAATCCTTTACCTGAAGAGCAAATAAAAATGTTCTCAATGGAGAAAAAATGTTTATCACTTATCATTCCAATCAAATGGATTTATTAAAAACATTAACAAGCACATTGATAGAACAAGAACCTCTAAAAAATCTTTTTCAAAAAGAAATCATATTGGTACAAAGCCCAGGGATGGCTCAGTGGTTACAAATTCAACTCGCGCAATCTTTAGGCATTTCAGCAAATATTCAATTTCCTCTGCCTGCGACCTTTATTTGGGATATGTTCACCAAAGTTCTAAAAAACATTCCAAAAGAAAGCCCTTTTAACAAAGATGCCATGACATGGAAACTGATGTGTTTACTGCCTGAGTTATTACAAAATCCTATATTTGCATCCATAAAACATTATTTACAAAACGACGAAGATAAACAAAAAATTCATCAATTGGCGATACGGATTGCCGATCTGTTTGATCAATATTTGGTTTATCGCTCAGAATGGTTAGACGGGTGGGAAAACGGCAAAAAAATTGATAACCTCGATAAAAACCAAGATTGGCAGGCCGCTTTATGGGTCTCATTAATCCGCTATTCTCGACAACTTAAACAACCAGAATGGCATCGTGCTCGTTTATATCAAAGATTTATCCAAGCCCTAAATAAAAATAATGTTGACTCTGATCTTTTACCAAAAAGGGTATTTATTTTCGGTATCTCTACCTTACCCCCCATTTACTTAAAAGGTTTAGAAGCATTAAGTAGACACATTGATATTCATTGCATGTTTCAAAACCCTTGTCGTTATTTTTGGGGCGATATTCAAAACTATGATATTCTGGCTAAATTAAACATCAAAAATACCAGTAGTGATTTACGCAATATTGAGGAAGAACAAATCAACCCCTTACTGGCATCTTGGGGGCGACTAGGAAGAGACCATCTCTATTTATTATCTCAAATAGAAGGACTCCAAGAAATTCACGCTTTTGTTGACATTGAGCCAGATAACTTACTTCATGCGCTACAACATGACATGTTAGAATTCAAAAATGAGGCGACCCGTCACTTTTCTAAATCAAACTTTCATCACAACAAAAAACGTTTACTGGATATCAACGATCGCTCTATCAGTGTTCATTCTTGTCACAGTCAACAAAGAGAAGTGGAAATCTTACAGGATCAACTGTTGAATTTATTTTCTCAGGATCCTACTTTGACTCCCCGAGATGTCATAGTGATGGTCTCAGACATCGATAATTATGCGCCCTATATACAAGCCGTATTTAGCAATGCTTCTTTAGAACGATATCTACCTTTTTCTATTTCAGACAGAAAAATGACACAGGTGCATTCTGTCTTACAAACTTTTATAAAATTGCTTGATCTACCACAAAGTCGATTCAATACTGAACAAGTATTTGGATTATTAGAAATTGCTGCGCTATCTCAAAAATTTGAGATCCAAGAAAAAGAGTTATCCCTATTACGTAAATGGGTAGAAGGATCTGGTATACGTTGGGGGCTGGATAATGAAAACGTACAGGACCTCTTTTTGCCAATCACAGGTCAACATACTTGGCAATTTGGTTTACAACGTATGTTCTTAGGTTATGCCATGGACAGCCAAGCAGGCAATTGGGAAGGGGTATTACCCTACGATGAATCCACCGGGTTGGCGGCAGAATTAATAGGGAAGTTGGCTCAACTTTTAATGATGCTACGCATATGGCGCAAAAAATTAAAAACCTCACGCTTATTATCAGAATGGCTTCCTCTCTGTAGAGATTTATTTTACGCATTTTTTGAATCTAATGCTGAAACAGAATCCATCTTCATTCTGATAGATCAACAGTGGCAAAACATTATTCAGTACGGGCTCTCATCTCAGTACGACAATATAGTGCCTGTAAGCTTAATACGGCATGACTTATTGATTCGTTTCGAAAATCAACGGATCAGCCAGCGTTTTTTAGCGGGCCCCATCAATTTTTGCACTCTGATGCCGATGCGTTCGATTCCTTTTAAAGTCGTCTGTTTACTAGGAATGAATGAAGGGATTTATCCAAGAATATTGCCTCCTCTGAGTTTCGATATGATGGCAAAAAAAAGACAAAAAGGAGATCGTAGCCGTAGAGATGACGATCGATATCTTTTTCTGGAAGCATTATTGTCAGCTCAAAAATATCTGTATATCAGCTACATTGGGCGTTCTATGCAAGATAATAGTCAACGTTACCCTTCGGTATTAGTCAGTGAATTGCTTGAATATATTGGAAACAGTTATATTTTACCTGGAGATGAGAATTGCAACTCTGACGAAAGTATGCAACAGGTAATTCAACACCTTATTTTTTATCATACACGAATGCCTTTTTCTGCCAAAAATTTTTTTCAAGGAAAAGAACAACAGAGTTATGCAGTCGAATGGCTTGAGGCTGCAAAAAAACACTCCCGAAAACAAAAACAGCCTGAAGATGATTTTATTAAACCCCTAGTCTTAGAGCCTTTCTCAGAAATCACTCTCGATGAATTAATCAATTTTTACCGACATCCCATCAAAGCCTTCTTTCAACTACGCCTAGGCGTACAGTTTAGGATAGAGCAAACAGAGTTATCAAATGAAGAACCTTTTATCCTTGATCCTTTAGCACGTTATCAAGTTAATACAGAGATTTTAAATGCGTTAATAGCAAATAAAAATATTGATCAGCTGTATACAAGAATGCAAGCGTCGGGGCGTTTACCTTTTGGTCATTTTGGTGAAATTTATTGGCAACAGCAAAAAAACGAAATGGGGTTGATAGCGAAAAAAATTCAGAGAGAAACCGAGCAGACAGAATTTTATCGCTTAGAAGTCAATACAACTTTGGGTGAGAGAACCTTGTCTGGCTGGATAGCATATGCTCAAACAGATGGATTAATACGTTGGCGTCCTCGTACATTGACCATAGTTGATGGCTTATTACTCTGGATTGAACATTTAGCTTACTGTTTATCAGGAGGTAAAGGTGAAAGCCGTATTTATGGAAAAAAAGAGTCCGTTTGGCGATTTTCTGCTTTATCAAAATCCGAAGCAGGGCAACATCTCAGCCTATTCATTGAGGGATATCAAAAAGGAATGATTCAACCTCTACTATTAGTAAATCACAGTGGATGGGCATGGTTAATAAAATGTTACGATTTTAAAAATCGGCATATTTTATGGGATGAAAAAACGCAAGCAAAAGCAAAAGATCATTTATTAACCGTATTTCAAGGTAATCCTAAAACAGGGGTCAGAGGAGAAGGAGACGACCCTTACATACAACGTCTCTTCAGATCAATCAATGACACTCATGTAGACCGTATTTTACAGGAAGCAAAAAACTATTTATTGCCAATAGCATATCATAACATCATTAAAAATGGGGTTTAAAATGAAAAAAATTCAATCACTTGACCCGATGATTTTACCACTTTTTGGGGAACGTTTGATTGAAGCTTCTGCAGGCACGGGAAAAACCTTCACTATTGGCATACTCTATTTGCGCTTACTGCTGGGTTTAGGCGGTCATAATGCTTACATACGTCGTTTAACAGTCGAGGAGATTTTGGTAGTCACATTTACCCAGTCGGCAACAGAAGAACTCAGGGACAGAATTCGCTCTGAGATCTATAACTTAAGAATGGCTTGTCTTAATGCAGGGACTCAAAATGCTTTTTACCAAAAATTATTAGCAGAGATCACAGATCTTAATGCGGCGGCCTCAATACTATTGTTTGCAGAACGCAATATGGATCAAGCTGCTATTTATACAATTCATGCATTTTGCCAAAAAACTTTACTGAACAATGCATTTGAATCTGGTGTTCTTTTTAAACAAACATTGATTCAAAATGAAGACAAGCTTATTCGCCAAACTTGCGCTGATTTTTGGCGGCGCTCCTGTTATTTATTATCATTTGAAGAAGCGGTAGCAATCAGCCAAGAATGGGCTACCCCTCAAGCATTACTTAAAGACATTTCCCCTTACTTAGAAGGAGAAGCACCAAAATTACGTAACGCGCCTTCTAAAGACGAAAGCATTCAAAGTCGTCATCAAAAAATCATAAAACAAATCACCGAACTTAAGCTCGAATGGCAAAGTACAGTTCCAAATTTAAAAATATTAATCGACAAATCAGGGGTAGATAAACGCACTTATAACAGCAGATATCTCCCGATTTGGTTAAAAAAAATTACTCAATGGGCCTATGAAGAAAGTAGGTCCTATTTTTTACCAAATGAGTTAAACAGGTTTCGTCAATCTATTCTTTTTAAAAAAACTCAAAAAGGACATCCTCCTCAACATCCTCTTTTTTCGTTCATTGACTTTATTTTTTTTCAAGACCTGACATTACGAGATGTCCTGCTTACAAAAGCGATTAAAGAAATTCGCCTTTCTCTTGAAAAAGAAAAACGAAGGCGAGGAGAATTAAGCTTTGATGACTTACTCAAAAATCTGGATACAGCACTCAAACAAAAAGGAGGAAACTTACTATCAGAAAACATTAGAAAACAATATCCTATTGTAATCATTGATGAATTTCAGGACACCGACCCTCAACAATATCGTATTTTTCACTCTATCTATGCTAAAAAAAAGGATTGTGGCTTATTACTGATAGGCGATCCCAAACAAGCTATTTACGCTTTTCGTGGCGCCGATATTTTCACTTATATTCGTGCACGCTCTCAAATAGCGTATCAGTACACATTAGAAACCAACTGGCGTTCTTCTCTGGGGATCGTCAAAGCAGTCAACCGACTTTTTACTCAAATTGAGACCCCTTTTTTATTTTCACAGATCCCTTTTGTTGAAGCAACTGCTTCAGATAAAAACAGAACGTACCAATTAAAAATAGATAAAAAAATACAACCTGCATTACATTTTTGGTTACAGCAAGGAGAAGGGATCACTGTTAATCAATACAAAAAATGTATGGCTAATCAATGCGCGATTGAAATACGAGATTGGTTAACAGCAGGCCAAGAAGAGCGAGCACAGCTGATAAGTAATCAGGGGGTACGCTCAGTGAAAGCACCTGATATTGCCGTTTTAGTTAGAACCCGCACTGAAGCGGCTTTAGTAAAAAAAGCGTTAAACAGGTTGTCTATTCCTTCGGTTTATATGTCTAACAGAGATAGTGTCTTCGATACGCTAGAAGCAAAAGATCTACTATGGATTTTGCAGGCGGTGTTAGCACCTGAAATCGAAAAATTTTTACGGTGTGCTATGGCAACTAGTTTGGTAGGGTTGAATACAAATGCCTTACAGGCCCTACAGTCGGATGGGCAAGCATGGGATGCTTTGGTCGATGAATTTCATGATTATCGTGAACATTGGCAAAAAAAAGGGGTCTTACCCATGCTGAGAAAACTAATTTTTCAGCGTCGGTTAGCAGAAACCCTATTGAAAACCCAAGAAGGTGAGCGTCGTTTAACCGATTTACTACATCTCAGTGAACTACTACAGAAAATTTCAGAGGAACTAAAAAGTGAACAGGCATTAGTCAGGTGGTTTGCTCAAAAGATCACAGAATTCAATGCTGAATCAGAAGATCAGAAACTGAGGCTAGAAACAGATTGTGATTTAGTTCAAATTGTGACTGTTCATCAAGCTAAGGGATTACAATATTCATTGGTTTGGCTCCCCTTTATAGCTTATTTTCAACATCAACCACATGATGAACACGCACAAAAAGAAGTTTTTTATCATGAACCTGAACACTGTATGGCGGTTTTAGACTTTAAAGCTACTCCTGAAAACAGGGCTTTAGCTGCAAAAGAAAGACTCTCAGAAGACCTACGTTTACTGTATGTTGCATTAACACGTTCTGTTTATCATTGCTCTATCGGTATTGCCCCTTTCATTAAAGGGGGAAGAAAAAAACAACGAGAAAGTGACATACATATGAGTGCTTTGGGATATCTGATTCAAAAAGGCATGGCGGGAGATGCTCAATACTTATCTAAAAAATTAAAGGAACTAGAAGGCGAACATATTGCTGTTTCATTGGCAAATCCCTCCGATTTTAGCCTTTGGCAACCAACAAAAGAACAATTACCAGAATTAACGGCTAAGCACTTTACAAGAAAAATGCAAGATCATTGGCAGGTCACCAGTTATTCGAAATTACAAGACTCTTCGAGCTTAACCCATTCAACGGTTAAACAACTCAAAACTGATCATATTTTAATGCGAGAATTGTTACCTTCTTTAGACACTGAAGTCATCACAGACGTCATGAACGACCCATTTTTTTTATCAGAAAACAGCTTAAGCCCTCATACCTTCCCACGTGGCGTGATACCTGGAACATTTCTTCATGATCTATTAGAACAATTAGATTTTAGTCAATCAATTGAGATCGAATGGTTAAAAATGCAATTACTTCAAAAAGGATTTGATGAAAAATGGCTATCAATGTTGCATGATTGGTTAACAGAGATCCTAGATACCCCGCTCAATGAAAAAAGAAATCTGAGTTTATCAAAATTAACAGAAACAAATAAACAAGTTGAATTGCAATTTCATTTGCCTATCGATGCAATATTAGAATCCTCCAAGCTAGATGTGTTGATTAAAAAACACGATCCTCTTTCAGCACTGTGCTCAACATTATCTTTTCCAAAGGTGCAAGGAATATTAACGGGGTTTATTGATTTGGTTTTCTTCTGGCAAGATAAATTTTATCTTTTGGATTACAAATCTAACTGGTTAGGAACAAGCGCTAAAGCGTATCATCGTCAGTCTATAGAACAGTCGATGGCCGAACATAGATATGATTTACAGTATCAATTATATACGTTAGCTTTACATCGTTATCTACGCCATCGGATGCCGAATTATCAGTATGAACGCCATTTTGGTGGTATTATCTATTTATTTTTACGTGGGGTTAATAGCCAAACTTTGGGACAAGGGATTTTTCATTGTTGCCCATCATTTCAGCTTATTGAAGGACTGGATCAGCTTTTTAAAGGGGAAACATGATGGGCGACAGAATGTCCATGATGGGCTTATTAAATCAAGCCTTAGATAAAAAATTATTGCGTTTTCTTGATGTGCAATTTGCACAAATCATTGCTGCTCATCATTCACCTTTATTGCAACTTGCTTGTGCGATATTGAGCTCAGATGCCGGTGCAGGACATGTTTGTTTACCCTTAGCTCGCTTATCCCCTGAATATTTTTTTGATGGCCGTCACCCTGAATTGGCTAAAGATGTATGGCAAGCCGCCGGAAACCCAAATAAAAATGCATGGTTGAACGCATTTCAATCCTCCTCTCTCGTCGGTATAGGCACTTCACCAACCCCTTTGATCTTGGAAAAAGAACGGCTTTATTTGCAAAGAATGTGGAAAAATGAAGGTCAAGTGATTCAATTTATTTCAGATTATTCTTTAGAAAAAATGACATACCATAAAAAAGATGAATATCGTCTCAAGCAGATCCTTGATAAACTATTCACTTCGCATGAATCTGATATTAACTTTCAAAAAGTGGCGGCTGCGGTGGCGATTACCAGTAAAGTCGCTATTATTTCAGGAGGACCGGGGACAGGAAAAACCACCACAGTAGCGAAATTACTCACCGCCTTGATACGGCTGTCAGGAGAACGGACTTTACGTATTGAACTTGCTGCGCCTACAGGAAAAGCCGCCGTACGTTTAACACAATCACTAGGAAACGCTTATCGTGCATTATCACTGAGCGAGAGAGAATCGCGGCGATTACCAGAAAAAGCTTGTACTTTGCACCGTTTACTGGGGGATTACTCTAAAGGACATCAATCTCGTTATCATAAAAATAATCCATTAGATCTGGATGTTTTAGTCGTGGATGAAGCTTCTATGGTGGACTTGCCGATGTTGGCCCGCTTAATTGATGCTTTACCTAACTTAGCCCAAGTCATCTTCCTTGGTGACAGGGATCAACTGGCTTCAGTAGAAGCGGGATCTGTATTAGGAGAAATTGGACACTTTTTATCTCTTGGTTACAGCACATCACGAGCGGAAGAATTAAATAGGCTGACAGGATATGATTTAAAAGGGCATCCAATAGAACATTTTCCAAATCTGTGTGTTGCTCATGTCTGTGATCACCTTTGTTTACTCAATAAAAATTATCGTTTTGATAAAAAATCAGGGATCGGTGAACTGGCGAAAGCCGTTAACTCAGGTGAGCATCATAAAGCGTACGCTATTTTAAGCGATGTCAATAAAAAATATGTTGATATCATACAACATGCACTGAGTGATGCTAAAGATTACCAAAAATTACTGAAAGACTGCGTTTCGGCTTATCAGCCCTATCTTGAACTGATTCAATATGGAAAAGATCCTGAAACCATATTACATGCTTTCAATCGTTACCAACTGTTATGTGCACTGCGCACGGGTTTATTTGGTCTAGAGGGTTTAAATGCACAGATTGAAAAAACTTTATGTCATAGTGGTTTATTAAGCCTATCCCAAAAATCTTTCAATAATTTATGGTATTCCGGGCGACCTATCATGATAGAGTGCAATGATAGTTCCTTAGGATTATCTAATGGTGATCTCGGCATGACTCTTTATAATCACTCAGGGGTCTTAAAAGTGTATTTTCAATTTTCAGATGGCTACATAAAATCCGTGCAACCAAATCGTTTACCCGCGCACAGTACGGCATACGCGATGACCGTTCATAAATCACAAGGATCTGAATTTGAACACACTGCATTGGTGTTGCCTGATCATTTTACCCCTATCGTCACCCGAGAACTGTTCTATACAGCTATCACTCGAGCTCGTCAAAAATTCACGTTATATTCCACTGATAAAGTATTGAATTATGCAATTCTCAATCCTACGCAAAGACGAAGTGGTTTAGTTGCACGATTAAAAGCTTTTTAAAAATCGAAGGAAGTTCTACTAAGGAGTTTTATGTATTGTCCTTTTTGTAATACCGTTGATACAAAAGTAATAGATTCTCGTTTGGTGTCTGAAGGGTCTAAAATTAAACGTCGACGCCAGTGTGCCATTTGTCATGAGCGCTTTACCACCTTTGAGCACGCAGAGTTGGTGATGCCACGTGTTATAAAAAACAATAATCTCCTAGAGCCCTTTAACGAACAAAAATTACGCAGCGGGATGAGAAAAGCGCTGGGAAAGCGCCCTGTCAGTACAGATGCCCTTGAAACAGCTATTCATCAAATCAAATCTCAGCTTCTTTCAACCGGAGAACCTGAAATTCTCAGCAAAATGCTCGGGCAATTTGTGATGGAAGCCTTAAAAAAATTAGATAAAATTGCCTATATTCGTTTTGCTTCTGTTTATCGCAGTTTTGAAGATATCCGTGAATTTGGCGAAGAAATTGCTAAGCTTCAAGACAATCCCTCCCTCCATCGAAAGGATTAAAGAAGGGCTATTATGAAAAAAATACATTCTGCTAAATCTATGAAATGTCAGGATGAATTTTATATGTCTTATGCACTGAGATTGGCAAGTTTAGGTCGTTTTACGACCACACCTAATCCGAATGTGGGATGTGTTCTCGTGCGTCATGGACACGTGGTAGGTGAAGGTTATCATTTGCGTTTGGGTGAGCCCCACGCAGAAATTCACGCCCTTCAAAAAGCGGGCCGTTTAGCAAAAGGCAGTGTGGCTTACATTACTTTGGAACCTTGCTGTCATTATGGAAAAACGCCTCCTTGTGTTGACGCCTTAATTAAAGCCGGCGTCAGGCGTGTAGTGATTGCAATCGAAGATCCTAATCCAGACATTGCTGGTAGAAGTTTGTATCAACTCAAGCAGGCTGGTATTGAAGTGACATCAGGAATTTTAAGCGCTGAGGCTCAAGATCTGAATCCCGGATTTTTAAAACGCATGCGAACAGGCTTTCCTTATATACAACTCAAAATAGCTTGTTCTCTGGATGGTCGTACTGCTATGGCATCGGGAGAAAGCCAATGGATAACCTCAGAGCAATCCCGTCAGGATGTACAGTTTTTCAGAGCGCAAAGCTCGGCCATTTTAAGTACAGGTGTCACAGTGTCAGCAGACAATCCTGTCTTAACAGTACGCTGGGAATCACTACCGAAAAAAACTCAAGTTGTTTATCCTAGAGAGCGTTTACGTCAACCCGTTAAAATTATTTTAGACAGTCATCATAAAGTAACTCCTCAACATCAGGTCGTTCAACAACCAGGAACTTGCTGGCTCATTAGAACAAAAAAAGATTATCAAGATTGGCCAAATCAGGTAGAACAATGGATCTTTTCTAGTATTCAATGGCCCGATAAAAAAAATGCGATTGATTTAGCGTCATTAATGACGGCATTAGCAAAACGAGAAATAAATTTGATTTGGGTCGAAGCCGGTGCTGAGCTGGCAGGAGGATTATTAGAAGCGGGCTTAGTGGATGAATTGATTCTTTATATGGGACCCAAACTGCTGGGAAATACTGCTCGTGGATTATGCCAATTACCTGGATTACATAAATTGGAGAAGGCTCCCGAGTTTGTTTTAAAAGAGGCGAGACAAATTGGACCAGACTTAAGACTACGCTTAAAACCTGATCCTGCTTTCTCAATATCAATTGGAAAATAAAAACATTCAGATGGGTCTTGCAATCAGATTTCGGGTATCTAACCGCACTTGCGCTAATTGAACTTCAATCATGTCCCCCTGGCGATAAATAATATCTTCATTCTTGTAAACTGTCCCCATTTCAGAATTGAATGCAATCTCACTACGGACAGAGTGAATCAAAGAAGCTGGAATAAAAGCCATGGCTCCGTTCTCCAACAAACGAACTCGAATGCCACCGCGAGTCATTTCCATAATTTTCGCGGAAAAAATTTTCTCACTGCCTGCTATAGGATTGAGATAACGAGCATAGAGCCAGTCGTTAATATCTCGCTCTGCCATTCGATTGGCACGGCGACGCTCTGCAATTAATTGGGATATATTTTCATCGAGCTTTTGCGCAGATCGATTAGCAATTACCATCTTTAACAATCGGTGATTAACCATATCACTGTATTTACGAATCGGAGAAGTCCAAGTCGCATACAGAGGTAAACCCAAACCAAAATGTGGGCCTGGCTCAACACTCAATTCAGAAAATGCATGTAAACGCCGCAGGCGACTTTCAAGCGCTTCATTGCCTAACGCATCCAACTGACGGCGTAATTGACAGAAACCTTCTAATGTCAGTAAATCAGCAGGGAGAAATTCAATACCATGGATTTTGAGTATTTGTACGGCTTGTTTTACCAAAGCAGGATCAAAGCCCCTATGTACGTTATAAAAACCAAAACCTAAACAATCTCGTAAAATCACCGCGGCACAAATATTAGCCGCAATCATACATTCTTCAACTATACCATGAGCAATACGCCTTTCGTGCATAATGACATCAAGTACATTCCCGTTTTCATTGATCACAAAACGATATTCTGAACGATTTTTAAAGACCAAAGCATGTTGCTGACGCCAATGATGTCTTACATCATATATATGTTTAAGCCATTGAATTTGTTTATAAATGTCAATATTAGGCGGCGCCGAATCCCCTTTATTTTCTAGCCAATCAGATACTTTGTTATAAGCCAGCTTTGCTTTTGAGGTGATCCAAGCGCTAGAAAAACGAATATCCTCACCTAAAGCGCCCTCAGGCGTAATGGTGACACGACAAACTAATGCAGGACGGCGTTGATCAGGGCGAAGTGAACAGATATCATCTGCAACTTCGCGTGGCAACATTGGGATATCAAATCCGGGCAAATAAGTTGTAAAAGCCCTCTGACGAGCCGCCGTATCTAATAAGCTATTTTCATCAATATAGGCAGTTGGGTCTGCGATAGCCACTATCAGCATGAAGGAGCCATTGCCAAGATCAGACACACAAAGTGCATCGTCCATATCTTCAGTGGAGGCGTTATCAATAGTAATAAAATGTAAATCCGTTAAATCTTCACGTTCGGATTCGGTTTCATTGAGCGTCAATGGGCACATATCAGGCGGAGTACGTTCAAGATTATAATGAGTTAAGGTCACCCACCAAGGCGCGAAATTATCTTCGCCATGAGCAATAAAAGCAGTAATCTCTGCTTTAAAATCTCGATCACCCTTCAGAGGATGCTCCCGCATTTCGGCAACGGCCCAATCTCCCTCTTCAAAAGAGTGTGCGATATCAGCAGATACATAACATAAAATAGCTTCTTTTAATAAAGGATGATCTGGTCTGATCAGAAAAAATGTCCCTCTTTTTTGTACACGACCTACAAAACGGGAGAGAAAAGGTTCTAACAGCGTTTCCGGTTGCACCATTTCACGATCTCTATCGTTATATAGGCTGCCCTGTACACGATCGCCATGCATGACCTTTTTCATTTTTGAAGGAGGAATGAAATAACTTTTTTGCGCATCGATTTCAAGAAATCCAAAACCTTTTTCGGTTCCTTTAACGATACCTTCAATTTTGGGTGCTGAAACATGAAGTTGTTTTTTTAGCTTTTCAAGTAGAGGATTATTTTTAAACATACTTGTCCAATGAGTTATATTATTTTGTAGTGTAATTTGGGTTGACAGTTTTACCTGAATGAAAAGCATACAGCAAGTGAGTCTTGTCATTTAAGACGGGCCTATGTAAGGTTGCGTCGTGTTAAATGATTGGGAGAGTTCTATCTAAGACAAATCAAATATCTCAATAATCTGGTTAAGCAGGATCATCGAAACGTGAAAAGATGCATACGATTGATACTATAGGCTTCACTTCTGCGTTAATTTATTCAAAGATATAATTTATGATTACTTTAAAAGAATACCAAAAACGACGTCAAAAACTACTGGAAAAGATGTTACCTGAGAGTGTAGCGCTAATTTTTTCTGCTCCTCAGGTCTTTAGAAGCGCAGATTCCGAATATCTTTATCGTCAAAACAGTTATTTCAATTATCTTTTAGGTTTTCATGAGCCAGCATCATTATTGGTGTTAGTCAAAAATAGTCAAAAAGAAACGCAGTCCATTTTATTGAATCGCGCTCGAGATCCCATTGCTGAAACTTGGTCTGGTGCTCGCTTAGGTCAAGAATTGGCTCCCAAAAAATTGGGGATTGATCAGGCTTTGCCGTTTGATGAAATAGAAAAACATCTTTATTTATTTTTAAAAAATCAAGAGGTTGTGTATCACGCACAAGGCCAATATGCGTATGCGGATGAAATATTTTTTTCAGCCTGCAAAAAACTACGATCAAAATCACGCCAAAGTTCTAGTGTGCCACACGTGCTGATGGATTGGCGATCTTGTCTTGATGAAATGCGGTTATTAAAATCAAAAGAAGAGATCAATGTATTGCGCAAAGCTTGTGAAATCAGCGCTCAGGCTCATATTCGTGCTATGAAAAAATGTCGTCCAGGCCTCTACGAATATCACCTAGAAAGCGAAATTCAGTACGAATTGAGTCAACGTGGCGCTCGTTCTCTAGCTTATAACAGTATTGTGGCGGCGGGTGAAAACGCTTGTATTCTGCATTACACTGAGAATAAATCCAAACTCAATGCAGGGAATTTGGTGTTAATTGATGCGGGCTGCGAATACCAAGGCTATGCGGGTGATATTACAAGGACCTTACCTGTTAGCGGTCGATTTACCGCTCCACAGAAAGCGTTATATGACATTGTTTTAGCCGCCCAAAATAAAGCATTAGAGTTATACAAACCAGGTATCAGTATTCATGAGGTCACCCAAGAAGTTACGCGTATCATGACAGCAGGTTTAATTAACCTCAGAATATTAAAAGGGAGTTTAAAAAAATTGCATGCTCAAAAAGCCTATAAGCCTTTTTTCATGCATGGGTTAAGTCATTGGTTGGGGATGGACGTACATGATGTCGGAGATTATGGCTCTGACAAAAAAAATCGCCCTTTAAAAGAGGGAATGGTATTAACGGTGGAGCCTGGATTATATATTTTTTCGGACACGAAAGTGGCTGAGCAGTATAGAGGGATCGGCATTCGTATAGAAGACGATATTTTAATCACAAAAACAGGCAATGAAAATTTAACCGACGCTGTTCCGAAAGATCCCGAACTCATTGAATCTTTGATGTCATCTCATCAGGCATGATGGGCGTTATTATTGTCGGCGGGGGCATGGTAGGCTCTACCTTAGCTTTGGCTGTGGCATACCTGACGCGTGGTCAGATTCCCATCAGACTGATAGAAGCTTTTGTGCCAGATCAAAATACGTCTTCTTCTGATGATAACAGAGCGATTGTGTTAGCACATGGTACTTGCCAAGAGATTGAAAGATTAGGCATTTGGAAACTACTATCACATGACGCAACGCCTATCAAAAACATTCACGTCAGCGATCAAGGTCAGTGTGGTTTTGTTCATCTCAGGGCTCAAGATCATCACATTCCTTTTTTAGGCCAAGTGTTGTCATTAAAGACGGCGCAAAATAAGTTATTTTCTTTATTAAAAAGCACGCCTAGTATTCAGCTTTATTGCCCTGCCCAGGTTTTACAAATATCTCGTACCCAAAAAATGGTGCGTGTTACATTAAATCATGGTGAAACCTTAGAAGCACCATTATTGATTGCGGCGGATGGCTCGCATTCTTCGCTTGCTCAAGCCTGCCATATTCAATATCAAAAAAAAGATTACCAGCAATTTGCTGTAACCACTCACATCCGCACAGAAAAAGCGCTAGGAAGTTGTGCTTTTGAACGCTTTACTTCTGAAGGGCCTCTGGCATTGTTACCGATTTCTCAGGAAGAAAGTGCTCTGATTTGGTGTCATTCTCAGGCTAACCGTTTTTTAGTAGAAGCTTGGAACGAAGCTAATTTCCTGCAGCAATTACAAAATACTTTTGGCTGGCGTCTTGGAAAGATACTGCAAATAGGGCCACGTTATAGCACGTCACTGTATTTGACGTGTGCCTCCAGGCATATCAGCCATCGCTTGGCATTAGTAGGGAATGCGGCCCAAACTTTGCATCCTGTTGCGGGTCAAGGGTTTAATCTGGGCTTAAGAGATACGATGACTTTAGCTCAAATTTTAGCCAAAGCCGCGGCTAAAGGCGATGATTTAGGAGAATATTCCCTATTAAATCAATATCAAAGGCAACGACAAAAAGATCAACAAAATATGATCACCCTGACTGAAGGATTGGTGCATTTATTTTCGAATGCCTTGAAACCATTGGTAGTGGCTCGTCATTTAGGGTTGATGACAATGGAAGAAGGGCCTTTTTTTGCGCATCTGTTGTCCCGCTTAACTTTAGGCTGGTCTCACCCGAGAGATTGAGGCGACTAAACCCCTTTATGGAGTGAAACGCGTTGTGCCTGATCTAATAGCGATAAAAAATCGTTTCTAAGGATCTGTTCTGTTCCAAGAGAAGCGGTGTACGAATTTAATACTTAGCAGTCAATTTATTTTCCTCCTTTTTGCTTCAAATAATGCTAAAAATAATTTGAGCACTTTTAAAAGCATTATCTGTGATACTGAACATGGCTTTACCGAAAAACATCGCCCCTACCGATATGCCATATAATCCTCCCACTAATTTATCCTTCATCTAAACCTCTATAGAATGAGCGTTACCCAATCGGTATAGTTGAAAATAGGCTTTATAATATCAGAGCTGATCCATGTGCATCTCGAGCGTTTTATAGCATAGGCAGCAATCACATCAGGAAAAACACAATTCAGGCTAAAGTGATAAGAACAACGTCCAGGTCAAATAAAACGTTTCATACTGCGGCTCATATGGCATTTTAAAAGTACGGCACGAGGATCAGGGGACCACCATAAAATAGGCTCACCTTCATTGAACCAGTGGAAATACTGTTTTGATATGCGACTAATAATCTTTTAGGGCGGAGATCTCCACTTGCAGCCAACAACCCATAGAAAAAAAGAAATACTATTATTATCAATCGCATCATGAAATTAAACATGACATAAGATTTCAGATTCCAAATAGATATATAAAGTTTCTTTATCAAGGTAAAATAACCATCAATTATAAAAATCAATTTTAACTTATTCAAAAGGAATACAAATGATCCAAGATGAGAACAAACAAAAAGCATTGACCGATGCACTTTCTCAAATTGAAAAACAATTTGGCAAAGGATCTATTATGCGCTTGGGTGAAGACCGTTCAATGGATGTAGAAACGATTTCTACTGGCTCACTTTCGCTTGATATTGCATTGGGGGCAGGCGGGCTTCCTATGGGGCGTATTGTTGAAATTTATGGTCCTGAATCATCAGGAAAAACGACGCTCACTTTACAAGTCATTGCTGCGGCTCAACGTGAAGGAAAAGTATGTGCATTCATAGATGCAGAACATGCGCTGGATCCTATTTATGCAAAAAAATTAGGGGTCGATATCGATAATTTACTTTGTTCTCAGCCAGACACGGGGGAACAGGCGTTAGAGATTTGTGATTCGCTCACTCGATCTGGGGCTGTCGATGTGATCATCGTTGATTCTGTGGCAGCCCTAGTGCCTAAAGCTGAAATTGAAGGTGAAATTGGTGATTCTCATATGGGGCTTGCCGCACGCATGATGAGCCAAGCCATGCGTAAATTGGCCGGCAACCTAAAAAATGCTAATACCCTGCTGATTTTTATTAATCAAATTCGGATGAAAATAGGGGTTATGTTTGGCAACCCTGAAACCACGACAGGTGGAAACGCTCTTAAATTTTACGCTTCAGTACGTTTAGATATTCGCCGAGTTGGAGCTATTAAAGAGGGTGAAATAATCATTGGGAATGACACTCGAGTTAAGGTCGTTAAAAATAAAATTGCTGCCCCTTTTAAGCAGGCAGACTTTCAAATTCTTTATGGTGAAGGCATTAATACCCATGGTGAATTGATTGAGTTAAGCGTAAAACACCAATTAGTTGAAAAATCGGGTTCTTGGTATAGCTACAATGGTACTAAAATTGGCCAGGGTAAATCGAATGTCACTGAATATCTAAAAACCAATCCATCCATTGCAGCTGAGCTGGATAAAATATTACGTAATAGATTATTAAACCCAGGGTGTGAAAAAGATACAACAACTTTGGATAAAAGCTATCATGAAAATAGTACTACATTTTAACAAAATACAGGACATCTTAAAACTTTAATCAGTTTTTGAAGATGTCTACTAAACGGAGCTTTCCTTGATGTTGGACATGTTCTTTAAATGGTATCGCCGTCATTTTACTGATCCTCAAGTGGTTGCCTTATTAATTATATTAGTCGGAGGCTTTTGTATTCTTTATTTTTTAAGCGGTATTTTAGCGCCCCTTTTAGTCGCTATTGTATTAGCTTACCTTCTTGAATGGCCAACCTCAAAATTACAGGTTCTAGGATGTTCCCGTTTGTGTGCGGTGAGTATTATACAAGCATTATTTGTAGGGGTTGGTTTGTTAGCCGTCTTTGTGGTCGTCCCAAATGTTTGGCAACAAGGCATGAATTTAACTTCAGATATGCCGAAAATGCTCAATCAGTTCAATAATTTTTCCAGCACCTTGACGAAACGTTACCCCGCGTTGGTTGATGCAGGCATTGTTGACATGCTAGCGGACAATCTACGTAATAGACTGGCAGGAGTCGGCGATTCAGTTGTAAAAATCTCTCTTGCTTCACTCATGGGCTTATTGACCCTTGCGATTTATCTGATTGTTGTACCTTTAATGGTTTTCTTTTTATTGAAAGATAAGAAACAAATGCTCAATAACTTTCAGAAAATATTGCCTCGTGATCGCAGCTTGGCTGGAAAAGTTTGGAGAGAGATGAATCAACAAATTACGAACTATATTCGCGGTAAAGTGCTTGAAATGGTGATTGTTGCTGTTGCAACTTATTTAGTTTTTTGGATCCTTGATATGCGTTATTCGCTTTTATTAGCAGTGTTAGTCGGTTTTTCCGTACTGATACCCTATATAGGTGCTGTGATTGTCACCATTCCTGTAGTACTGGTGGCTATATTTCAATGGGGGATAGACGCACATTTTTGGACATTATTGATTGCTTATCTTGTTATACAGGCCTTAGACAGCAATCTGTTAGTTCCTGTTTTATTTTCAGAGGCAGTTAATTTACATCCATTGATGATAATTTTATCGGTCATCATCTTTAGCAGCCTTTGGGGTTTTTGGGGGGTTTTCTTTTCTATTCCTTTGGCTAGCTTAGTAAAAGCAGTGATTCAGGCTTGGCCAAACAAGTTAGCACCCAAACTGAAATAGAGAGTGCGCTACATTTAGTGACGTCCCTAATAATTCGTTAATTTAAAGAAAAAGTAATATGTTTCTATAAAAATATTATAATTCAATTACTTAATTGCTTTTGATTAAAGCATTTATGATGATTTGTTAACAACAATATGAATAAAAAAAGGATTCATTGTATAATATTCATGCAAAATCCTAAAAGGTAATAATTTAATTTTTCATCAATTGGATAAAACATATGAGTATAAAAGTAGGTATTAATGGTTTTGGTCGTATCGGTCGTATTGTATTTCGCGCCGCTCAAGAACGAACTGATATTGAAGTCGTTGCTATTAATGATTTGTTGAAAGCAGAGTATATGGCTTATATGCTAAAATACGACTCAACTCACGGTCGTTTTAAAGGAACCCTCGATGTTGATGGAAATAATCTTGTCGTAAATAATAAAAAAGTCAGGGTTACTTCAGAACAAAAACCAGAAACCATTAATTGGAGTACATTAGGAATAGATGTGGTGATAGAAGCCACGGGCTGCTTCTTAACAAAAGAAGAGGCAAGTAAGCATCTTAATGCGGGTGCAAAAAAAGTACTTATTAGTGCGCCCCCAAAAGACGACACTCCAATGTTTGTGATGGGCGTTAACCATAATCAATACGCGGGACAAAAAATTGTTTCAAATGCCTCTTGCACAACCAACTGTTTAGCACCTTTGGCAAAGGTTGTTCATGATAAATTTGGTATTCTTGAAGGCTTAATGACGACGGTGCATGCAACAACATCGACACAAAGAACAGTTGATGGCCCTTCTGCTAAAGATTGGCGTGGAGGTCGTGGGGCAGCGCAAAATATCATTCCTTCTTCCACTGGTGCTGCAAAAGCGGTCGGCAAGGTCATCCCTTCTTTAAACGGAAAACTCACAGGAATGGCTTTTCGTGTGCCGACCCCTAATGTATCGGTGGTAGATCTCACTGTTCGTTTAGAAAAGTCTGCTTCTTATGCAGAGATCTGTGATGCAATCAAATCAGCTTCAGAAGGTGAATTAAAAGGGATCCTAGGATATGTGGATGAAGAAGTCGTCTCTACTGATTTCAATGGTGAAAAACTAACCTCAATCTTTGATAAGAAGGCTGGTATAGAACTGAACAATCATTTTGTGAAATTAGTGTCTTGGTATGACAATGAAACAGGGTACTCTAATAAACTGTTAGATTTAGTCGCTCATATAAATGTATGACACATAATAATTTCCTTCATACAATTCGCTTAAACACTCCCATTTTTTGCAAGATTCTTATTGCTACATAAGAAACCACCATCAGGTGGTTTTCGCTCCTATCACGTTAGCTACTTAAATGGCAATACGACAGACAATAAGGCCGCATCACACAAGACCCTTGCACCGTCAACCCTCGCCCAATTCGAGCAAAAATCAGTCATGGCTTAGCACAATCACCTGTACTACTGATTTCCGGTAAGATGACATTCAGCTCCAAAACAGAAACATCATCTTCTTTTTGCTCAAATTGAACATGAAGCGCGTTTGGATCCACCTGAACATATTTACAAATCACCGCCAAGATATCGCGTTTCATATCAGATAAATAATGAGGATCTCTGTCACAACAACGACGCTCCCTCACGATAATTTGCAAACGATCTTTCGCAATATTTGCAGCACTGTTTTTTTTATTGGGTGAAAAGAAATTAAAAAAAACCATAGGTTATCCCCAAAAAATGCGTTTTAAAAAACTCTTTTTTTCTTCCTCAACAAATCGAAAATCACGATCTTCTCCTAATAATCGATCCACGGTATCCGAGTATGCTTTAGCTGCATCTGAAGTGAGATCTAAAATAACCGGTTCTCCCTGATTTGAAGCACGTAATACCGATTGATCTTCTGGAATAACCCCAATTAATGGGATTCGCAGTATGTCCAAGACATCTTCCATACTTAGCATATCACCTAGAGCCACACGATTAGGATTATAACGAGTCAGCAAAAGATGCTCCTTCACGGGTGCTTCGCCTTTTTCACTACGACTCGATTTTGATGCAAGAATACCTAATATACGATCTGAATCACGAACTGAAGAAACTTCAGGGTTAGTAGTAATGATGGCTTCATCCGAAAAATACAACGCCATCAAAGCGCCCGTTTCAATCCCAGCAGGGGAATCACAAATAATAAAATCAAAATTCATTTTATTGAGCTGTTCAAAAACGGCTTCTACACCTTTTTGTGTGAGTGCATTTTTATCACGAGTTTGTGATGCCGGTAAAATATATAAATTTTCTACACGTTTGTCTTTTATTAATGCCTGATTTAATGTGGCATCATTTTGAATTACATTAATAAAATCATATACAACCCTTCGTTCGCATCCCATGATTAAATCAAGATTACGCAGGCCAATATCAAAGTCAATCACAACAGTTTTTTTTCCCTTACTAGCTAACCCCGTTGCGATAGCCGCACTTGATGTAGTTTTACCAACCCCTCCTTTTCCAGAGGTCACAACAATAACTCGTGCCATAAAATCACTTCCTTAATTAAAAGATTGAATCAAATCGCTTGAAAATTAAAGTTTTATTTAATAAACGCAAGTGAACAGATTGGCCGAGATATTTAGGAGAAATGTGATCATGCGATACATATTCCCCCGCTATTGCTATTAATTCTGCCGCGCAATGTGTCAAAAAAATCTGGGATTCAATATTACCTGAAGCTCCTGCTAATGCCCGTCCACCCATAATGCCGTAAACATGGATATTACCATCAGCAAGCAATTCAGCACCCGCGCTCACATTGTTGATGACCACTAAATCACTGTTACGAGCATAAATTTGCTGCCCAGAACGTACCAGTGAATGAATAATCTGAGTTTTAGAAAAATCTTTCTTAGGTGCAGGTTCTTTTTTTGAAATCCATTGTTGAGTTTTACCTTCATTCATAAAGGGCAACCCTAAAGCAACTAGTGCCTGTTTTTTATTGTCATCTTTACAACCGCTGATACCAACAAGTTTTAAACCTGTTGAAATCACTGCTTTATGAATTTCATGCCAATTCGCTTCTTTAGATATGGCAGAAATATTGATGACAACAGGGGCACTTTCAAGAAAATCAGGTGCCTGTTCTATTTTTTTCTGTAAAGCATGACGAATAAGATCAGGCCGTGAATGCAGCAAATGAATCACTGTTAAAGTAAAGCTACAACCTTTTAGTTCAATAGCGGATTCTAATATTTTAATAAGCGGCTTTGACATCTGTCTTAACCCAGTTGATTGTTAAAAAATACCACTCAATATATCTTCATTTTTTATTTTTTATAAAAACATTCGACAGAAATTGATACAAAAGATTGATGAATCAATATAATATTTAAATTTAAATTAATTTAATTTTTATAAAAAACATACATTTTTATGTTTTAATTAGATTAATTTAAAGTTTATTTAAATTTGTTATCTATTATATCGAGATAACGCTCTGCATCTAAAGCCGCCATGCAACCACTCCCTGCAGAAGTGATAGCTTGTCGATAAATAGGATCCATGACATCTCCCGCTGCAAAAACACCCTCAATAGAAGTTTGAGTGGCATTCCCTGTTAGTCCACCCTTTACTTTAATGTATCCTTTTTCTAATTCCAGTTGACCTTTAAAGAGCTCCGTGTTGGGGATATGCCCGATCGCAATAAAAACACCTGTCACATCTAATATTTTAAAGACACTCCTATGCTTAGTGTGAGAAGGCTTTAAACGTACTGCTGTGACGCCCGATAAATCCCCTAAAATTTCATCTAGAATGCTATCTGTATGCAAAATAATATGTCCAGAAGCTACTTTTTTCATTAATCGATCTCGCAGGATTTTTTCAGAGCGAAATTCTTGTCGGCGATGAATTAAATGAACTTCATGAGCGATGTTGGCTAAATAAAGCGCTTCTTCTAGTGCTGTATTACCTCCTCCAACCACAGCCACTTTTTGATTATGATAAAAAAAACCGTCACAGGTAGCACAAGTAGAAACCCCTTTTCCTTTAAAATATTTTTCGGATTCGAGACCAAGATAACGAGCCGATGCTCCTGTTGCAATAATCAAAGCATCACATCTGTATTCTTGATCGTTACCAAACAGATAAAAGGGACGTCGTTGTAGATCCACTTTATTAATATGATCAAACAGAATTTCTGTATTAAATTTTTCTGCATGTTTATGCATCCGCTCCATTAACGCAGGCCCGGTTAAAGATTCAGGGGAACCAGGCCAGTTTTCAATGTCTGTTGTTGTAGTTAATTGCCCTCCCTTTTCTATTCCTGTAATTAATATGTGCTTTATATTAGCACGCGCCGCATAAATAGCTGCCGTATAACCTGCAGGCCCGGATCCCATAATAATACATTGATGATGTCTTGAAATATTCACGTTGCCCTCTTCTGATTTAAATCGTTTTTTTACTAAATGTCAGCTACATCATATCCGGAATTTTTATATTGTGTTATGGACCCATTCGAGAAAACACTTTATATTCCTTAACAAAAAAATTTAATCAGATAAAAAAGTGTTCATTTTAAATAGGCCTAGCCTTTTCGAGGCTAAATCTACCTTTGAAATTTATTTCAAAGTAAATAAGAGGTCACGAGACTGTTTTATTAAAATTAAGAGGTTTTTTTGGATCAAGAAAAAAATAACATAAAAGAAAATATCCTTTTTATTAAAAATAAAGGACTTAAAAGTGTATTGGCTGTCTTATGTATTTTTTCCACTTATTTGATGCTGGTATTGTTCAGTTTCGATCCATCGGATCCGAGTTGGTTGCAAACAGCCTGGCATGATTCTGTTCACAATCTAGGAGGTCATATCGGAGCATATATAGCAGGACTCTTGTTTTTTATTTTTGGACTTTGTGCTTATGCTTTATCCCCTGTTATTTTTTTATTTTGTGGCACGATCTTTTATGAAAACAAAAATAAAAAACCAAAAAATTATTTCCGTCTTTCATTACGCGTGATGGGGAGCATATTATTGATATTTTCCTCTTGCTCTCTCATAACCCCTTGTTTTAACGATTTTTATTATTTTCTATCAGGAGGGTTACTGGGGTATATAGTGAATCATGAGATGATGTTTTATTTTAATCATTTAACTATCACTATGCTGTTCTTGTTGATCTGGGCACTAGGTGCCACCCTGTTAACAGGGTATTCCTGGTTGCTTCTTTCCGAGAAAATAGGTATTTATACAATCCGTTTGGTCTTTTTTATTCGCACGCTTTAGTTAAACAACTGAAAGATAAAAGATTATTGTCCCACCAGTCCACAGTGCTAATCGTGAAGTATTAGTTCCTTCTAATTTGTAAAGCCAATGTAAATTTCAAGTGAAATCGAGTTTTATCTGTATAATGCTCATACTATTTTTTAAATTAAAATTTATTTTTTGATAAAAATAAATATCAATATAAATAATAAGGAGAAGATAATCTTGAATGCCATCACTATTAATAATCTTTTTTTGATTGGCTCCATATTGGTGGGAACAAGTATTTTATTAAGTTCCTTATCCTCTCGTTTGGGCATCCCTATTCTGGTTATTTTTCTTGCTATTGGCATGCTGGCAGGAGGAGAAGGTCTGGGAGGGATTGCTTTTGATAATTATCCCATCGCTTATCTGATCAGCAACTTGGCATTGGCAGTTATTTTACTCGATGGAGGTATGCGAACACGCGCCTCTTCATTTCATGTAGCACTTTGGCCTGCTTTATCACTTGCCACTGTAGGCGTCATGATCACTACAAGTTTAACGGGTGTTATGGCTGCTTGGCTGTTTCATTTAGATATTATTCAGGGTTTGTTAATAGGAGCTATTATCGGATCTACCGATGCAGCGGCCGTATTTTCATTATTAGGGGGCAAAGGCCTCAATGAACGTGTGAGTGCCACTCTTGAAATTGAATCCGGCAGCAATGATCCGATGGCGGTTTTTTTGACGATAACTTTAATATCTATGATCTCCAATGGGAAAACTCATTTAGATTGGATGTTTTTAATTGATTTATTACAACAATTTGGTCTTGGGATCCTGATAGGCTTAGGGGGAGGAAGATTATTATTGCTCCTTATTAACCGAATGAACCTTGCTAATGGGCTTTATCCTTTATTAGCACTAGCAGGAGGACTGGTAACTTTTTCTTTAACAACGTCTATGAATGGCAGCGGAATTTTATCTGTTTATCTTTGTGGTCTGGTATTGGGGAATCACCCTGTTCGTAACCGTTTCGGTATACTCCATACTTTAGACGGACTGGCATGGTTAAGCCAAATCGGTATGTTTTTAGTATTAGGTTTATTAATCAATCCAACAGATTTAATCACAATTGCGATTCCAGCGTTGCTGTTGTCTCTGTGGATGATTTTGTTTGCCAGACCGCTTTCTGTTTTTATTGGATTACTTCCTTTTCATAGTTTTAATTTTCGGGAGCGTATTTTTATTTCTTGGGTAGGATTAAGGGGTGCTTTGCCCATTATTCTCGCTGTTTTCCCCATGATGGCAGGGTTGGCAAATGCACATTTATTTTTTAATGTTGCCTTTTTCATTGTGTTAATCTCCTTGTTGGTACAAGGTAGCACTCTTTCGTTTGCTGCACGTAAAACTAAATTAGTAGTACCTCCTCGATTGGCGCCAATTTCCCGTGTTGGATTAGATATCGATATTAACAATGAATGGGAACAATTTACGTATCAGCTCAGTTCAGACCAATGGTGCGTCGATGCTGCTTTACGTGATTTAGAGATGCCTGAAGGTACCAGAATTTCAGGGCTTTTTCGTGATAAAAATCTGCTTCATCCTACAGGGAGCACCCGTTTGAAGGACGGAGATATTTTATGTGTGATAGGACATGAACGTGATCTCCCTGCTCTGGGTAAGCTTTTCAGCCATACCCCTCGTGTTCAGATTAATGAAAGGTTCTTTGGTGATTTTATTCTTGATGCTGATGCAAAATTAGAAGAAATTTCTCGTATTTATGGATTAAATTTAGAAAAAGGCACAGATCAAAAAAAGAGTTTAGGCGAATTTATGATCTATTTACTTGAAAAGGAGCCGGTGATAGGGGATCAAATAAATTGGGACGGATTAACATGGACTATTGCTGAAATGGAATATCAACGAGTGAGTAAAGTAGGCATAAAAATAACGACAGACAAAAAAAGATAAAAAATTTCAGATGAATACACCAAACCAATAAATTAATTTATCATCTGTCATCACTGACAAAAAGAGCAGCTTCCAAACACAAATCCCAGATTTTTTATCGAACAAATTGATAAAAAAACTTTGGTGCACCCGGGAGGATTCGAACCTCCGACCGCCCGGTTCGTAGCCGGGTACTCTATCCAGCTGAGCTACGGGTGCTAAATAAACTGGCGATGAGGGAGGGATTCGAACCCTCGATACAGCTTTTAACTATATACTCCCTTAGCAGGGGAGCGCCTTCAGCCTCTCGGCCACCTCACCAGCACTTTATAAAAAGTATCGATCTTAATTAATCGAAAACTTACACAACTTACACTAAAAAATAGCTTTTCTTAAAATGAGAAGGCTACACATATTACTTTTTCAAGCTTATAAGTCAAACGGTTTTTCCTGGTTAAACGAGATTTTAATGATAAAGAAATCTTCACGATGATTAAAAATATCTCTGATCAAAATTCATCACATTAAAAATGTGACTTAATTCCAATTTATTCATTTTCTTACTTATCACAAGCGTTTTCGTTTGGATACTTTTTTTCATATTTATCATATTTATCATCTCTTTTATCTGCTTGAATACGGTTGTAAATTTCTTCACGATGGACAGAGACCTCTTTGGGAGCATTGATACCAATTCGTACTTGGTTACCTTTTACACCTAATACTGTTACTGTAATATTATCTTCAATAATCAGCGTCTCACCAACTCGACGAGTCAGAATAAGCATGTTTTTCTCCTTAAAAATTTTAAAAAAATGATCTCTTAGTTTCTCGGCTCAATCTATAGTCTACCGTAAAAAATATCTGATATAGTCACATAAAATATAAGCAACCCATTCATATTTCTAACCTTGAAATAAAAATTCAGTTGCAACTAAGAGCTTTGCTTTTTATATATTAAAAATTTATGAATGTGAGACTATCCATTTTTCTGCTTCTGATAATACAGTCGACAAAGAGTTGATATTTGTTCCGCCAGCTTGGGCCATATCGGCTCGACCACCCCCATTCCCTCCAATTTTGGGTGCAATATAGTGTATTAAATCATCTGCTTTTATTTGTTGAGTTAAATTTTTTGTAACACCGGCAATAAATGAAATTTTATTTTTTGTCACATTTGCTAATAAAATCACCGCAGAGCCTAATTGATTTTTTAAATCATCTATAATTCTTCGCAGAAGAATGGGCTCTACGTCATCTAACTGAGCTATCAAAATTTTTATTTCCTTTATTTGTTTTACATTTTTTAATAGCAATGAGGTTTTCTGCAGTATTTCTTGATCTTTAAAGTGTTGTAATTCTTTTTCCAAGACTTGATTGCGGTCTATGATTATCTGAATCCTTTCAATCAACCCCTTTTCATCGCTCTTTACCAAACGAGCGAGATTTTGTAATACATTCCCTTGTTGAAATAAGCGTGAATTTGCCTCTTCACCTGTTATGGCTTCAATACGTCTGATACCAGCAGCTGTACTTGATTCTGATATGATATGAAATAAACCAATGTCACCAGTACGTAGAGCATGGGTCCCACCACAAAGCTCAATAGAAAAATCACCCATGCTTAATACTCTGACCTGATCCTCATATTTTTCACTAAATAGAGCCATGGCGCCTTTCTTATTAGCGTCCTCAAATGACATAATATGAGTTTCAATAAGATGATTTTGACGAATCTGTTGATTAACTAACGCTTCAACATTTTTAATTTCATCAGGGGTCATGCTTCTAAAATGAGAAAAATCAAAACGACAATATTTTTCATTGACCAGAGACCCTTTTTGAACAACAAGTTTCCCTAAAACTTGCCGTAGTGCTGCATGAAGTAAATGTATCGCAGAATGATTTGATCTAATACGGTCGCGAACTTTATGATTCACAGAAGCCTGAATATGATCATAAATTCGTAAAGAGCCGCTAGAAAGCCTACCTAAGTGGCCGATGGCCCGACCATATTTTTGTGTATCAGACACCATAAAATCTGCCGTTGTACTTTTCAGATAGCCTCTATCCCCGACCTGTCCACCTGATTCTGCGTAAAAAGGTGTCTTTTCTAATATGACTAAAGCCTCTTGACCGGCATGAATTTCATTAATAGCTTCTCCGTGAAAAAAAAGAGCTTTGACAACAGTTGCTTGCTGCAACTGTGCATAACCGCAAAACTCAGTGTGATGAGATACCCGAATCAATTTATTATAATCTGTCGAGAATGTGCTGGCATGACGCGCCCTAGAGCGTTGTTCAGACATTTTTTTATGAAATGTCACTTCATCTATTTTTAAATTTCGTTCACGACAGACATCGGCTGTTAAATCGAGTGGAAATCCGTAAGTATCATATAAAAGAAAAACCGTCTCGCCCTCTAAAGTGTCTCCTTTGAGGTGATCTAGTTTTTTATCTAATAGAGATAAACCCCTCTCTAAAGTATGAGAGAATAAATCTTCTTCTGTTTTCAATACCTCTTCAATAATCACTTGATGATGATTGAGTTGATCGGCAGTTGGTTTCATAACTTCAATCAGAGACGTTAATAACTGATAAAAAAAAGGCTTTTTAACACCTAATTTATTTCCATGTCGAATGGCACGACGAATAATGCGCCTTAAAACATAACCTCTACCTTCGTTTGAAGGCCTGACCCCATCAAAAATCAAAAAAGCACAAGCACGAATATGATCAGCGATGACCCTTAAAGACGGACTTGAGTCGTCCGTAGTACCAGTCACTTTTTTAACCTCTGAAATAAGATCACGAAACAGGTCAATCTCATAGTTAGAAGACACATTCTGTAATACAGCTGAGATCCGTTCTAACCCCATACCCGTATCGACAGAAGGCTTGGGTAAAGATAACATCGTACCATCTGCAAGACGGTTAAACTGCATAAATACAATGTTCCAAATTTCAATATAGCGGTCACCCTCTTCCTCAGAGCTCCCTGGTAGTCCACCCCAAAGATGATCGCCATGATCGTAAAAAATTTCGCTACAAGGGCCACATGGACCTGTTTCACCCATTTGCCAAAAATTATCAGAACAAAATACAGCACCTTTATTATCACCAACCCGAATAATACGTTCACTTGGAATACCAATTTCATCTGCCCATATGTTATAGGCCTCATCGTCTGTTAAATAAACGGTGACATAAAGCCGCTCTTTAGGTAAATGAAACCATTCGGATCCTGTCAAAAGTTCCCAAGCAAAATGAATAGCTTGTTGTTTAAAATAATCACCAAAACTAAAGTTACCCAGCATCTCAAAAAAAGTGTTATGACGAGCAGTATAGCCCACATTCTCGAGATCATTATGTTTTCCACCTGCCCGTAAACAACGCTGTGAGCTGGTTACACGAGAACAATCCGGCTCTTGTATCCCTAAAAAAATATTTTTAAAAGGATTCATTCCTGCGTTGGTAAGCAACAGTGTAGGATCATAATGAGGAATCAAGGAACTACTTGATACCACCTGGTGTCCTTTGCTCTTAAAAAAATCAAGAAATTTTTGACGTATATCAGCAGTACTATTGTGAATCATATTTATATTGTCACTTCTTTGAGGATAGTATGGTTTTTTTAAAAATTTTAGACACAAAGCTTAAGTGTGTACCATGCCATCATAGACTGCAAGGGAGTTTTACTACTCAATATTACTTTATCTTAGATCTAGAAAATGATTTTTTTAATCGTGTGTTCTATTTGATAGTACAGCCCTGTTTCTGATAAGTGAGACTATTCAGCATCATTTCAATCCATTATAATTTTTGATTAAATGCCATATCAATTTGCAAAAAACCTAAGGCACCCAATATGTTTGAAATAAATTTAATAAAAAATCAGATACAAAATTTTTCAGATAGAGCTGAAGCTCTACGGGGGTATCTTTAACTACGATAAAAAAAAAGAAAGATTAGAAGAAATTAATGTAGAATTAGAAGAACCTAATATTTGGAAACAGCTTGAGTGGGCACAAAAATTAGGAAAAGAACGAGCCATTTTACAGCAAATTATTGAAACCTTGAGTCAATTAGAAAAAGAATTAAAGGATGTATCGACTTTACTAGATTTGGCCATTGAAGCTCAGGATCAGGAGATTTTTAACGAGACTGTTTTTGAACTAGAAGCTATAGAGAAAAAATTGAATCGCTTAGAATTTCGTCGAATGTTTTCTGGTAAAAATGATTTTGCTGATTGTTATCTAGATTTACAATCAGGTTCTGGTGGTACAGAAGCACAAGACTGGGCAAACATGTTGCTTCGAATGTATTTACGCTGGGCATACTCCAAAGGTTTTAAAACAGAAATTATTGAAATTTTGAATGGTGAAGTTGCAGGGATAAAATCTGCAACTCTTAAAATCACAGGAGATCATGCTTTTGGCTGGTTACGGACTGAAACTGGCGTTCATCGCTTAGTGAGAAAAAGCCCATTTGATTCAGGCACCAGGCGCCATACTTCTTTTGCGTCCGCTTTTGTTTATCCTGAATTAGAGGAAAACATTGATATAGAAATCAATTCTGCTGATTTACGTATTGATGTTTATCGTGCTTCTGGCGCAGGGGGGCAACATATTAACAAAACTGAATCTGCTGTACGCATTACTCATCTACCCACTAATATAGTCACTCAATGTCAAAGTGATCGCTCTCAACATAAAAATAAAGAGCAGGCCTTCAAACAGTTAAAAGCCAAGCTATACGAATTTGAAATTCAAAAGAAAAATGTAGATAAAAAAATAATGGAAGACAATAAATCAGACATTGGATGGGGGAGCCAAATTCGTTCTTATATATTAGATGATTCTCGTATCAAGGATTTACGCACAGGTTTAGAAACACGCAATACTCAAGCGGTTCTTGATGGTTATCTTGATAAATTTATTGAAGCCAGTTTAAAAGCAGGATTATAAGGATCTAGTATGTCTGAAGAAAAAATATCTATTACAGAGCGAAAAGAACTTAATCATGAGTTAAAAACTCGTCGAGAAAAATTGGCGTTATTACGAAAAAAAAGTATTGCTTTCCCAAATGACTTTCGTCAGAAACATTTCTCTGGTGATTTGCATACTGAATATGATCATAAAGAAAACAAAGAACTTATCACTTTAAATAAGGAAGTAATTCTTGCTGGGCGTATGATGACAAGACGTATCATGGGTAAAGCCTCTTTTTTTACTCTTCAGGATAAAAAAGGCCGAATTCAACTTTACGTTTCTCGCGATGATTTACCAGAAGGTATTTATAACTCAGATTTCAAAAAATGGGATTTAGGCGATATTTTAGGGGCTCGAGGTCGATTGTTTAAAACAAAAACAGGAGAGCTTTCTGTTCATTGCAGTGAATTGCGTTTACTCACGAAAGCATTGCGCCCACTGCCAGATAAATTTCACGGGCTTATAGATCAAGAGACACGATACCGTCAACGTTATTTAGATTTGATCGTCAACGAAAAATCTCGAAAAAACTTTATCTTACGTGCAAAAATAATTTCAATGCTACGCCAGTTTATGATGAACAAAGGGTTTATGGAAGTGGAAACCCCTATGATGCAATCTATCCCAGGAGGAGCTGCAGCTCGCCCATTTTTAACGCACCATAATGCGCTGAATATCGATATGTACTTGAGAATATCGCCTGAATTGTATTTAAAACGTTTGGTGGTCGGGGGATTTGATCGCATATTTGAAATAAATCGTAATTTTCGTAACGAAGGTATTTCATTACACCACAATCCTGAATTTACCATGATGGAACTTTACATGGCGTATGCGGATTATCAGGATTTGATTGAGTTAACAGAGGAACTGTTTCGTGAGTTAACCCTAAATGTATTAGGAACGCATGTAGTAAAATATGGCGAACATATTTTTGATTTTAGTCAACCGTTTCAAAAATGGACAATGAAAGAAGCCATTCAAAAATATCGACCTGAAATTAATATTAAAGATTTAGAAGATAAAAATAAGGCGATACTGATTGCAGAATCTCTAGATGTTCGTGTAGAAAAATTTTGGGGATTAGGGCGAATTCAATGTGAAATTTTTGAAGAAACGGCAGAAAAACATCTTATTCAACCTGCTTTTATTACTGAATATCCAATAGAAGTTTCACCATTAGCGCGTCGAAATGACCATAATTCTTTTATTTCGGATCGATTTGAATTTTTTATTGCAGGTAAAGAAATTGGTAATGGTTTTTCTGAATTGAATGATGCTGAAGATCAAGCTCAACGTTTTAGCGAACAATTAAACTCAAAAGAAAAAGGCGATCATGAAGTGATGTCTTATGATCAAGATTATATAATTGCACTAGAACATGGATTACCTCCGACCGCAGGTTTAGGAATAGGTATTGATCGTATGATTATGCTATTGACTAATAGTATAAATATCCGTGATGTTATTTTATTTCCAATAATGCGCCCATTAAAATAAATTGCGTTTTCTAATTAAAAATAGACTGTTAATATAGAAGCCTACTTTTTTTACTTTACATTAAAATGTTCTATTCATACTTTTGAAGTATGAATTTAAAGTTATATGAACTCTTGATTTGTTGTTTTTAATAATAGTATTAAGCTAATTTAAGAAATAGATATCAAATAACATTTAAATATTATTTGATTATAAAAATCATATATATAAATTATATAAAATAATATATTAATAATTTATTATTTTTAATAAAAACATAAAATGTAGTATTTATTATTTTTTGATAATATATTAATATAATTAAATTTGATTTTTACTAAAATAAATAATAATGTATATAGCAGTTAAATTTTTTTAAATTTACTTTTTTATAAGAACAAATTTAACTTTGTTAATCTCATTAAAAAGGTATAACATCTATACCGATAGCGTGTCTGTAGTAACAGAAAGTAAGTTCATCGATATTGATAGTAAATCTATTCTTGATTAAAAATTAAAAATATTATTATATTATTGTATAAATAAAGTTCATTTTCATAATAAAAAGATAAGTATTAATATAAAGGAAAGACAAAAAATTAATGATGTATCTTTTTAATGAAATTAATAGAAAAAGATATTATTAAAGTAGTATAGTATGAAAATCATAAAGGTATATCAGATAATAATTATCATCAACTGATACATAAATTTAGAGTTTTATTAAAATAATTTAATATTCCTATAGAAATTTTAAAAACTATCAATAGATATAGATTAAGGTTAGATAATAGTTTATTGTCTTCTTCTGTAAAATATTCTTAGTCTTAACCTTTTTAATGATGACAATGAAAAAATCTTTTAAAAAATACAAGAGTTCTATTTATAAAATAGGACTCTTGATTTTAAAGAAAATCATAATTTAAAAATTCTCTTTTTATTCCAAAAACGCGTATGATTAAGCAAGGAAGAGGAGAAATAAAAATCAGAAATAAAGAATCAGAATTATTTTTCACTTTATAAAAATATCATTATCAGATTTTAAAAGAAAAAATAGAAAAACAAATTTGGTCACAAAATTATGTGACAGATAAGATACTCACTCAAACAATCAGTAATTCAAGAAATGAATTAAATTATCAAACACAAAATTATTATTACCATACCAAAAAAAGTTATTTCATAGATATCTAATCTAAATTTATAGATACCGAAAAAATAAAAATAGAAAACATAAGCAGTTACTTTAAAATATCACATTAAAAATATTCCCATTTTTAAAAATGGATCTTCTTCTACAGATGTATTAAGTGGATTTTTTCTTTCTTTTCTATTAATTTTTTGTTTTCACATTAGATAGAATAAAAATAATACACATTAAAGAAAAAATACGGATTACAGTTAATTGAGATTAAGAAAAAAGAATTTTTAGAGAAATATAAAAACACAGCGTTTATTTTTTGAAAAAATAGACGGTATAACTTACATAGCATGTAAAACTTATAAAGAAGGCTTAACATATATAAAAATAATTTATTACTACATTTTAATCATATTGTTTAGGATCCTAACAAGAGGCGTCTGCAGTTTTATCTATGCTTACTACCGTCCAATGCATGAAATCAGTAGTTATTGGAAAACTAATTATTTTTAGTACACCTATATGCTTTTATCATATTAATAGACATGTTTATGTTAATATCCGCACAATAACATTGTCTAGTAATCTGTATAATGAGAAATAAAACTTTAAAATTAACCAAAAGTCCGTTTATACTATTATTGATATCAGAGATAGGGTTTTTAATGAGCAAAACGCATGCTTTATAACGAATAAAGTGCAAAATGACGAAACTCTTAATAGTTTATTTAAAACCCTTTTTCTATTAGTCCCCCACATTTTATTTTTTAAATGAAATACAGTGCTAGGCGATGAGTCACAAGAACTGATAATATTAAGTGCACTTTTATGGCAACGTAGCCGCTATCTTTCTTTCGCAAAGTTAAACAGCCACGCTCCTGTTAATTAAATCTTGACTGATAAAAGCATTTGATGTCTCTTTTTAAATGATGCTTCCCCCATAGAAAAAACGATCAATTCCTTTTTATATTAAAAAAATTTAAGACCCCTCTGTAGATTTATCATTCTGATACTCTCATAGAAAAATAAAAATTATCGCTTTTTGATGCAATGCGTTTTGCTCAAAAGACGTATTTAAATATTCATATTTTGAACTTAATGCCTGAACAGCATGTTAAAATCGATGCGGTTTTATTGAGAGAAATAGAAAAAGCCTTAAAAGCAAATTTTATTTTTGGAGAAGCCTCTTCCGATATTATTTTCACAACCAATCATCTTATATAAGATGGCCTTAAAAAAAGTGATTCAACTAAATATTCCCCTTAACTCAGACCCCATTCATATCCTGTGGCAAATAGGTCAAGCAATATCATGACATCTAGTATGAATAAAAATTAATCATGGCTTTGGTCATGGATACCATAAAAACTAATACAGGAGGAGAAAACAGCAAGCAGGGTATTAGCTTGAAGATTTACTTAAAGCTTTAGAAAAATCGTGCAATATCAATTCAAACTCATCAGATTCCATATGCATATTGGTTCTATGGTTAATTATCAACACCTAAAGAAAGGATGTGATACTATGGTTGAGAAAGTCATAAAATTGAACCAAAATATTAGTGCTATTTCAGCGGGAAGGGGGTTTATCTGTTGCTTATCAAAAGGAGAAAATGAGGTTGACACAGAGCACTATTACAATTTATGGCACCTGGCCCGAAAAAAATTTCCAAACACTTTGGTCATCCTACCAATCTTGAAATTGAACAGAGACGCTTTTTAGTTGCAGAATCATGAGTGCTCATTGCACAAATTCGGGCCATTAAAAATATGGGCAATCAACACTGTATCGTAGTAGATGCCGGCTTTAATGATTTCATGGAGCTGTAATCTAATGTATGGCAGCTATCATCGGATTTCATTGATACCTGCAGATGGGTGCAGATTTTAAAATAAAAAATATTAAAATCGTGGTTGCGGAGCCATTATGTAAATCCGGAGATATATTTACTCAAAATCAAAATGCTTACTTGGAAACTCGTTACCTTCCCCTCCGATCTGGAAGATTACTTAATCTTTCATAATACAGGGGGTTATGGCACTTCAATGTCATTGAATTACAACAGCCGTCCTTTAATACCAGAGGTTTTATTAAAAAATAGAGAAACACAATTGATTAGACGTCGATAAACCATAGAATAGCTTATTTTAGTAGAATTATTTTAATACGTCTCTTTTTTTAAGAAAAAAATTAACAGAAAAATCTAATATGCAACATAAAATAAAATAAATAAGCCCCACAAATAAAAAGATTTCCATGGAATAGACCATGGTTCTGTTATTGACCTGTGTCGCTAAAAACGTTAATTCATTAACCCCGACAATATAAGATAATGATGTGTCTTTTATGAGTGATATCCATTGATTGACAAACGAAGGATACATCACGCGCAACACCTGAGGTAATATAATGAATCTTAATATTTGCCAACTATTTAAACCTAATGATAAACCTGCAGACCACTGTCCCTGACCGACAGCAACGATTCCTGACTTAACTGCATGCGCTAAGTATGCCGACGTAATCAAAGAAAGCCCACAAACAACAGTCGTGATTTTGGGAATCTCCCATCCAAAAGCAATAGGCAATAAAAAGTAAATCCAAAAAATTAACATAATAACAGGGATAGCACGAAAAAATCCTAATACAGCAGACAAAATCCCATAGCATATACCTCTGCTTAGAACTAAGCAGATACCCCATACCACACCAAAAACAGAAGAAGCTATGCCCGCCAGGATGCTGATCCATAGGGTTAGGGCTGCTCCTCCTAATGGCCCATCGGGATAACCTCCATAAAGCAGGTAACGCCAATTTTCTGCAATAACCGAAAAATCCATTTCAATGCCACTTTCGAGGAACACGTTGATGATACCAGGTATTCCAGGCTTCAATTAAAGAAATAAGTAAAATATATAAAAATGTAGCCACACCAAATGCCTGGAAGGTACGCAAAGTTTCTGTTTCAACCTGGCGTGAAGCATAAGAAAGCTCAGCGACGCCAATAGCCATTGTCAAGGAAGAATTTTTAATAATATACATGTATTGACCCAGCAAGGGCGGTAAAGCAATCCTCAATGCCTGAGGCAAAATAACATACTGCATGGATTGCCAATGGGTTAAACCCAGCGCTTGAGCTGCGTTTTTTTGACCTAATCCTACCACAGCAATACCGGCACGAAACTCTTCTGCGATAAATGCAGATGAATAAAGCGTTAAGCCTATGAGACCGGATAAAAACTCAAAAGATGGCCAATGAAAAGTAAAGTAAAAAATCACTAATTCATGAGGGCTATTTAACCATTGCATCCAAGATGAAGGTAAAATTTGACCCGAGCCAAAATACCAAAAAAAAAGCTGAATTAATAATGGAGTATTGCGAAATAACATGCAGTAAAAGGTGACCATAACCCTTTGAGCTTTGAAATCACTGTCTCTGGAGGCCGCTAAAAAAATTCCTAATAAAGTGGAAAAAATAATACTACAAACAGAGATACACAGTGTAATAAGAAAACCATTCCACAACCAAATAATATATGTCGTGTCTAAAAATTCATCAATCAAATAACTGAATGAAAAATTCATATCATGGTATCCAAAAATATTTTTAATAACCTAATTAGTAATATCAAAATTTACTTAATATTTTAATAAAAAACAAATCCTACACCAAAACAATATAGGACATATTAAATTTTTAAATCAACAAGAATCCGCTTTTTAGCGGTTACTCTCTACTAAAGAGGTAAATTTAAAATCACCACGAGGTTCTGCTATTTTAGTATCATGACCAAACCAACGATTATAAATTTTTACTGCTTCGCCCTCTGTTTCCATCTTTACTAAAATAGTATTAATCGCATTAATTAAATTTTTTTCTCCTTTAGCAATTGCAATCCCTTGATATTCTTTAGTAATACTAAATGGCGAAATTTTAAAATTCGCTTTCATCTCTTCTTTTAAATTTCCCATTAAACCCACTAATTTAGCGTCATCTTGAGTAATCGCTTGAACATTGCCATTAATTAAAGCCATGAATGCTTGCGGGGTATCATCATAAGAAATAACAATGGCTGATGGATAATTTTCGCGCAATGTGATTTCCTGTACGGTGCCTTTATCTGCACCAATCCGCAGTGATTTGAGGTCGTCAGGTTTTTTTAATACCCCTTTTTTTGCAATAAATTTCTGACCTGTTGAAAAATAGGGCAGGCTAAAATCCACTTCTTTTGCCCTTTCAGGTGTAATAGTAAAATTAGCCGCGATTAAATCCACCTTTTTAGATTTCAATAATGGAATACGATTAGCAGGATTTGTTTCAACAAATTCGATATTGACCCCAAAAGCTTTACCAATAGCATGAGCAATATCGACATCATATCCTGTCAGTTTTTTTATTGTTGGATCGTAATAACCAAAAGGAGGATTATTATCAAAAACAGCAACACGGATTTTCCCCGCTTTTTTTATATCATTTAGTTTATCTGCTTTTACCATTACAGAAAAAGGAATAAGAAGGGTCAATAACGTTAACATTAATGCACCGTAATTCATAAAAAAACTCCTAATAATTAAATTTTTAAAAACTTCCATCAGTTGATTAAAAATTAATTTTACATCGATATGGTCCTAACAAAACAGATAATCTCTACAAAATTATAAGGATAAACAATTTAAAGAAATATATTTATAATTATTTTAAAAGAAATTTCTTTTATTTTTATTTAAAAATAAAAGAAGGGTTTTTTAAAAAAATTTTACACGACAATATGTCATATTTTTTTCATACAAACCAAACAAAAAACAATTATTCATATTTTATCCACAGCTAGATCAGAATAAAATCGCAGAGTAGACTATTAATCTTTTCTTTTTAATTTAATTGGTTTCTTTCTATGACTTCTATTACTTTTATCACAGGCAGTACATTAGGTAATTCTGAATATGTTGCAGAACATTTGTCGGAAAAATTAACAGAAATGGGCTTTGTCACAAAAATTTTTCATGGGCCTCAATTAAGCGAGCTTAATCTCAGTGGTTTATGGTGCGTGATCACTTCCACTCATGGAGCAGGAGAGCTCCCAGATAATATTAAACCCCTGTTTAAACAAATTATTGAGGAGCAACCAGACTTATCAAAAATCCGTTTAGGATCTATAGGTCTTGGTAGCTCAGATTACGATACTTTTTGTCATGGGATAAAAAAATTAGATCAAGAGTTAACTTTAAAAGGCGCCCAAAGAATTGGAGAAATATTAAAAATAGATGTACTTAAACACGAAAATCCAGAGGATCCTGCAGAAGAATGGATAAAAAATTGGATTAATTTAAATAAAAATTTTTTCATAAGCTGTGGGTAACCATGTTGAAAAGCTGTGAATAAACTGTGTATATCTATGGGATAACTATTGTCAAAAAATACTCTGTAGATAAAAGCCATTTTTATCCACACTTTATACACAAGATAATCACAGTTAATCCACAGGAATTGATCTTCTGAAAAGCCAGGATCTATATGGTAAAAAACTACTTATCCACAGAAAAGAGTGATCCTAATAATAAAAATAATAAAAGATCTTTAAATAAAAAGATCTTATTAAAATAACAATCGAATCGCCTAATTGCACTCTTGATTAAAATTTAAGTAACATAGATCTATAAAGATGGAAAAATTTTTTCGCCCAAGGTAAAGTGACATGTTTTATCCAGATCAATTTGACGTTATTGTGATAGGTGGAGGCCATTCAGGAACTGAGGCCGCTATGGCCTCAGCTCGTATGGGTTGCAAAACTTTATTGCTAACACATAATATCGATACCTTAGGTCAATTATCTTGTAATCCAGCGATTGGAGGAATAGGAAAAGGACAACTTGTCAAAGAAATCGATGCACTTGGTGGACTGATGGGAATAGCTGCCGATAAAGCTAGTATTCAATCTAGGATACTCAACGCCAGTAAAGGCCCTGCCGTAAAATCGACCCGAGTTCAACTCGATCGCACTGTTTATCGTACAGTTATTCGATCCACATTAGAAAAGCAGACCAATTTATCGATTTTTCAACAACCTGTTGATGGCTTGATCTTCAAAAACGATTTGGCTGTCGGTGCCGTAACTAAAATGGGGTTAAAATTTCATGCTAAATCAATCATATTAACAACAGGGACTTTTTTAGACGGAAAAATACACCTAGGTTTAGAAAATTACAGCGCTGGCCGTGCTGGAGATGCCGCTTGCATCTCATTAGCCTCACAATTAAGAAAACTTCCTCTACGAATAGGTCGCTTAAAAACTGGCACCCCTCCGAGGATAGACGCCAGAAGTATTAACTTTAAAAACTTAAAAATTCAGCTAGGCGATACTCCATTACCCTTATTTTCTTTTCTTGGAAGACAACATCCCCCTCTCACACAGAAACCTTGTCATATTACCTATACCAATGAAAAAACGCATGAAATTATTCAAAAAAATTTAGAAAAAAGTCCTATGTATACGGGAATCATCGACGGCATAGGCCCAAGATATTGCCCCTCTATTGAAGATAAAATCATACGTTTTTCTGATCGGAGCGCTCATCAAATTTTTTTAGAGCCAGAAGGGCTGAGTAGTAACGAAATCTACCCTAACGGTATTTCAACCAGTCTCCCTTTCGATGTACAACTGAAAATAGTTCGTTCAATTCAAGGAATGAAAAATGCTTTTATAGTTCGCCCTGGTTATGCAATTGAATATGATTACTTTGATCCACGTGATTTAAAACCCACTTTAGAAAGTAAACATATTCATGGCCTGTTTTTTGCGGGCCAAATTAATGGAACAACAGGCTATGAAGAGGCGGCAGCTCAAGGATTATTAGCAGGATTAAATGCAGCGTGCCTTGCTCGAGGGGAAGAGGGATGGTTTCCACTCCGTAATCAAGCTTATATCGGTGTGTTAGTTGATGATTTAACAACTCTAGGAACTCAAGAACCTTATCGTATGTTTACCTCACGTGCTGAGTATCGATTATTTCTTCGAGAGGATAATGCAGATTTACGTCTGACAGAAATAGGTTATAAATTAGGACTCGTCGATGAAAACAGATGGTGTCGTTTCAATAAAAAAGTAGAATTGATAGAGCAGGAAAAACAAAGGCTGCGCGGCATATGGATAAAACCAAATTCAGATAATCAGATAGACCAAATTATTAAATCGCCATTATCTCGTGAAACAAATGGTGAAGATCTTTTGCGCAGGCCAGAGGTCAATTACTCTGTACTGACTTCTTTAAAACCGTTTCTCCCTTCACTAGAAAACAACGAAGCAGGTATGCAAGTTGAAATTCAAATAAAATACGAAGGCTATATTGCTCGTCAAAAAAAAGAAATTGCAAAGCAATTGCGCAACGAAAATACTTTGTTACCTTTAAGTTTTGATTATTCGCTCATTTCTGGCTTATCAAATGAAGTGGTCTCTAAACTAAACGATCACCAACCAATCTCATTAGGACAAGCATCACGTATTTCTGGCATCACGCCTGCCGCGATATCTATTCTTCTAGTTTGGTTAAAAAAACAAGGCTTATTACAGCGTAACGCTTTATTTTAAATAAAAGGGGTTATTGTGTTGAACGAATTAGATGTTTTGCTTTCAATCGCAAAAATACACTTATCCGAAGAAAAAAAACAAAAAATAATAAGTTATATCGAACTTTTGTGTCAGTGGAATAAAACTTATAATTTCACTTCCATTCATGATCCAAAAGAGATGTTGATAAAGCATGTTTTAGACAGCATTATTGTTGCCCCGTATTTAACAGGTCGAAAATTTATTGATGTGGGTACAGGGCCAGGTCTACCTGGCCTCCTGCTTGCGATTGTTCTCCCTGATTCTCACTTCACCCTACTAGATAGTCTTCGAAAGCGTATTTGCTTTTTGCGCCAAGTCCAGCAATCTCTTAGATTAACTAATATTCAACCCATACAAAGCAGGGCAGAATCTTTTTTTCCACACAAACGTTTTGATGGCGTCATCAGCAGAGCGTTTGCCTCACTAAAAAATATGCTATCTTGTTGTGAGCATTTGCTTGATAAAACAACAGGGTGTTTTTATGCTTTGAAAGGAGTAAAGCCTGACCATGAATTAGCTGATTTGCCCTCTCACATTGCTTTGAAATCTATTTTTAAGCTAAAAATCCCCAAATTAGAGGCAGAACGTCATTTAATTGTTTTAAAAGTAAATGCATTGTTGGTTACATAAAATGGTTTCTCCTTCTGAGAACAGAAAAATTGTGTCAGTATTGCTCTCAAATAAGAGAATGAAAGAAAATTTCTTGTTTATGCAATTGAAGACTTTTGTTATCCTCAGTTTCGTTTTGTTTTCTATCAATTTTGTATTGCATTAATTTAAAAGGGTAAAAGACATCATGTCTGGATCAGGAGCAAGTCGTAGTTCAAAGGATTATATAGGCCACCATCTGGATCACTTGCAGTTAAATTTACTTAATTTTAAATGGGTTGATCCAAACTCAATGGATCCCACTCCATTTTGGACAATCAACTTTGACTCTTTGTTTTTCTCTTTCACTTTAGGTCTTCTTTTTTTACTATTATTTCGTAAGGTTGCCGTTAGTATAACTAGTGGGACACCCGGAAAATTACAAATTATGGTGGAATTAGTGATCGGTTTTATCGACAAAAACGTTCAGGACATGTACCAAGGAAAAAGTAAAGTCATAGCGCCTTTAGCGTTAACCGTCTTTGTCTGGATATTATTAATGAACTTTATGGATTTACTCCCTGTTGATTTACTCCCTTACTTAAGCGAACAGTTGCTAGGATTACCCTCATTAAGAGCAGTTCCGACTGCTGATGTAAGCACAACGCTGTCAATAGCTTTGGGTGTATTCATTCTTATATTGTTTTATAGCATAAAAATAAAAGGGGTCTCCGGTTTCATAAAAGAACTGACCTTAAGACCCTTTAATCACCCGGTATTTATTCCTATCAACGTTCTTTTAGAAATGGTCACCTTGATTTCAAAACCCATTTCATTGAGCTTAAGGCTCTTCGGTAACATATATGCAGGAGAACTCATTTTTATCTTGATCGCGGGTTTAATGCCCTGGTGGTTTCAGTGGATATTGAGTGTCCCTTGGGCGATCTTCCATATTCTGATAATTACATTACAAGCTTTTATATTTATGGTTTTGACAATTGTTTATCTCTCGATGGCTTCTTCAAAGCATTAATTTAATATCTTTGTAACAACATCAGAATTCAAAAAATATATTTTTTACTATCGCTTTATCAACAAAAACAAAATTGGAGACTATGATGGAAAACATAAATATGGACCTATTATACTTAGCTGCGGCCATTATGATGGGGCTGGCAGCTATCGGCGCTGCAATTGGTATCGGCATATTAGGAGGGAAATTTTTAGAAGGGGCAGCACGCCAACCTGAGCTCATTCCTGTATTACGTACTCAATTTTTCATCGTGATGGGCTTAGTAGATGCGATTCCTATGATTGCTGTTGGTTTAGGTCTTTATATTATGTTTGCTGCGGCATAAAATGATTATATTTTCACTTTTTAATTACATGAAATCATCCACTTTTAAAGAGGTATTCTGTTGTGAATCTTAACGCAACAATCCTCGGACAGGCTATTGCGTTTGTCCTTTTTGTTCTTTTTTGTATGAAATATGTATGGCCTCCCATTATTAATGCCATTGAAAAACGTCAGAAAGAAATAGCTGATGGTCTTGCGTTTGCAGAAAATGCCAAAAAAGATTTGGAGTTGGCGCATGTTAATTCAACCGAACAAATCAATAAGGCTAAACTGCAGGCCCAAGTCATTATTGAACAAGCAAATAAACGCAAGTCTCACATTCTTGAAGAAGCGAAAGCCGAGGCGGAACAACAGCGTTCTCAAATTTTGGCACAAACAGAGATAGAAATTGAGGCAAAACATCAGCGATCTTATGAAGAATTGCGTAAAAAAATTGCTGTGTTAGCAGTCATGGGAGCTCAAAAAATTATCGAACAGTCTATAGATGAAAAAGTGAATAGTGACATCATCAATAAATTAGTCGCTGAACTATAAGGAGAAAGCGACTTATGTCTATGGCTACCATCGCTCGTCCCTACGCTAAAGCTATTTTTGACTTTGCTGTTGAACATCATTCAATTGAATATTGGCAGAATATGTTGACTTTTTCTGCACAAGTCTCGGCTCATAAGCAAGTTACTCAATGGCTTTCTGGCGTAATGCATTCCGAAAAGACAGCACAGATATTTATTAGTCTTTGTTCTGATCACATCAATGAATTTTCTAAAAATTTCATTAAAATTATGGCTCAAAATAGTCGTTTATCGCTTCTGCCTGAAGTACTGAGGCAATTTATGGCATTGCAGGCAATGCTCAATTATGTGATTGAGATTGAAGTGTTTTCTGCCATCCCATTGAATGAAGATCAGAAAAAAAAAATTATTTTTGCCATGGAAAAACGTTTACAGCTTAAGGTGACATTAAATTGCAAAATAGATAAATCTATTTTGGCGGGCGTGATTATCCGTCATGGAGACAGGGTCATAGATGGCAGTGTCAGCAATCGTCTTAAAAGATTTAAAAATTTTTTATTGTCTTGAATACAATAAATATTTTAATGTCATTTAGAGCATATTTTAAAACAGATTCTTAAGGAAACTGGAGCACATGCAACTGAATTCCACCGAAATAAGCAAACTGATAAAAGAACGTATTACCCAGTTTAACATCGTGAGTGAGGCTCACAGTGAAGGCACTGTTATTTCAGTCAGTGATGGCGTGATTCGTATTCATGGTTTAACTGACGTGATGCAGGGAGAAATGATCGTCTTACCTGGTGATCGCTATGCAATAGCGCTTAACCTTGAGAGAGATTCTGTCGGAGCTGTTGTGATGGGATCTTATACCGATTTAATAGAAGGTATGAAAGTACAATGTACAGGTCGTATATTAAGTGTACCGGTGGGTCATGGTTTATTAGGCCGAATTGTCAATACATTAGGAAACCCGATTGATGGCAAAGGAACCCTAAACAATCAGAGTTTTTCTCCCGTTGAAACCATTGCGCCTAGTGTCATTGAAAGAGAATCTGTCGATCAACCTCTTCAAACGGGTTATAAATCCGTTGATTCAATGATCCCTATCGGGCGTGGTCAACGCGAACTAATTATCGGCGATAGACAAACAGGAAAAACCGCTTTAGCGATTGATACCATCATTAACCAACGCGATTCAGAAATAAAATGTGTTTACGTCGCGATAGGCCAAAAAGCCTCTACTATTGTAAATGTGGTTCGTAAACTTGAAGAGCATGGCGCCTTATCAAACACAATTGTGGTTGTCGCTACTGCTTCTGAATCCGCCGCTTTGCAATATTTAGCGCCTTATTCTGGCTGTGCCATAGGAGAATATTTCAGAGATAGAGGCGAAGATGCCTTAATTGTTTATGATGATCTTTCTAAACAAGCCGTGGCTTATCGACAAATATCTTTACTATTACGTCGTCCACCAGGTCGAGAAGCGTATCCTGGCGATGTGTTCTATTTACATTCTCGTTTACTTGAAAGGGCAGCACGGGTTAATGTCGAGTACGTTGAAACTTTTACGCAAAATAAAGTAAAAGGCAAAACTGGCTCTTTAACTGCTTTACCTATTATAGAAACGCAAGCGGGGGATGTTTCTGCCTTTGTTCCTACTAACGTTATTTCGATTACAGATGGCCAAATTTTTCTTGAATCTGGCTTATTTAATGCAGGTATTCGTCCTGCAGTCAACCCTGGTATTTCTGTTTCTCGTGTCGGCGGGGCGGCTCAAACCAAAGTTATGAAAAAGCTCTCAGGGGGTATTCGCACTGCTTTGGCTCAATATCGTGAGTTAGCGGCTTTTTCTCAATTTTCATCTGATTTAGATGATTCAACCCGTAAACAACTCAATCATGGTCAAAAAGTCACCGAATTACTCAAACAAAAACAATATGCACCTCTATCTGTTGGGCAACAATCGTTACTCCTATTTGCTGCAGAAAAAGGATATCTAGAAGACGTTAATCTCACATCGTTAGCAGGTTTTGAAACAGCATTATTGTCTTTTGCAGAGCGCGAAAATGCTGATATTTTAAACCAACTCAATCAAAACGGCGATTACAATAATGAGATTGAAAAGAAGATAATAGATCTTATTGACTACTTTAAATCGAGCCAGGCTTGGTAGAATGAGCTTTAAAAACAAGCTGTGATTGAGGCAAATAAAAATGATTAGTGCAAAAGAGATACGCTCTAAAATAGAAAGTGTTAAAAGCACGCAGAAAATTACCAAAGCAATGGAAATGGTCGCTGCCTCTAAAATGCGTAAATCGCAGGAAAGTATGTCTGCGACTCGTCCGTATGCAGAAATGATACGGAAGGTAATAGGCCATCTTGCTCTCGGTAACTTGGAATATAAACATCCTTACTTGCAAGAACGCAAAGTGAAACGAGTCGGTTATCTGATCGTTTCTACAGACAGAGGGCTTTGTGGGGGTCTGAACGTGAATCTTTTTAAAAAGATATTGACTGATATGCATGATCAGTTTGAAAAAAATGTGGCATTTGAATTATCTTTGATCGGATCAAAAGGCGTCTCTTTTTTCAACTCGATAGGGGCTAAAATAGTGGCTCAAGTGACCAACATCGCTGATAAGCCTTCATTACCAGATATCATTGGCCCTGTACAAGCGATGTTAAAGGCCTACGACAAAGGTCGTTTAGATAAATTATACATCGCGAACAATAAATTTATTAATACCATGTCTCAACAACCCCAAATCATGCAACTTTTGCCGCTTCTTCCTATGGATGAAGGCCACATAGGTGTCACAAAAAAATCTTGGGATTACCTGTATGAGCCTGAGCCTAAAGTCTTACTCGATACACTTTTACAGCGATACATAGAATCTCAGGTGTATCAGGGTGTGATTGAAAATATTGCCAGTGAACAAGCTGCAAGAATGGTCTCCATGAAAGCGGCTACTGATAATGGGGGCAACCTCATCGATGAATGGCAGTTGATTTACAACAAGGCTCGTCAAGCGAGCATTACTCAAGAATTGACAGAGATTATAGGGGGCGCTTCAGCGCTTTAGAATAGATTATTAAATTAAGTAGAGGATTTGAAATGTTAACTGGAAAAATTATCCAGATAATTGGTGCTGTAGTGGATGTTGAATTTCCTCAAGAGTCTGTACCTAAGGTATACAACGCACTTGAAGTTAAAAATGATGCCATCAAATTAGTCATGGAAGTACAACAACAATTAGGGGGGGGAGTGGTTCGGTGCATTGCCATGGGATCTTCTGATGGCCTTCAGCGCTGGCTTACTGTCACTGATTTAGGTCATCCTATTAAAGTTCCTGTTGGTAAAGAAACCCTGGGGCGGATCATGAATGTGTTAGGTGACCCAATTGATATGAAGGGACCCATAGGAGAGCAAGAAAGATGGTCTATTCATCGTCAACCTCCTTCTTACGAGGAGCTTGCCAATTCACAAGAACTATTAGAAACCGGCATCAAGGTGATGGATTTAATTTGTCCTTTTGCGAAAGGCGGAAAAGTGGGACTATTTGGGGGTGCCGGCGTTGGGAAAACCGTCAATATGATGGAGCTCATCCGTAACATTGCGATAGAACATTTGGGATATTCTGTGTTTGCCGGGGTGGGTGAACGTACTCGTGAAGGAAACGATTTTTATCATGAAATGACAGAATCTGGCGTTTTGGACAAAGTGTCTCTTGTATATGGCCAGATGAATGAGCCTCCAGGAAATCGTCTACGTGTGGCGTTCACCGGCTTGACTATGGCTGAAAAATTTCGGGATGAAGGCCGAGATGTTTTATTATTTATCGATAATATCTATCGATATACCTTGGCGGGTACTGAAGTATCAGCGCTTTTGGGGAGAATGCCTTCTGCGGTCGGTTATCAGCCGACTCTAGCGGAGGAAATGGGTGTCTTGCAAGAACGTATTACTTCCACCAAAAAAGGTTCGATTACTTCTGTTCAAGCCGTCTATGTTCCTGCAGATGATTTAACTGATCCTTCACCTGCAACGACATTTGCTCATTTAGATGCAACTGTGGTTTTAAGTCGTCAAATTGCATCTCTGGGGATTTACCCCGCCGTAGATCCATTAGATTCAACGAGCCGACAGCTTGATCCCTTAGTTGTGGGTCAAGAGCATTACGATGCTGCTCGAGGTGTACAATCAATTCTTCAACGTTATCAAGAGCTCAAAGATATCATCGCGATTTTAGGGATGGATGAATTATCAGAAGAGGATAAACTGGCGGTTTCTCGGGCGCGTAAAATTCAGCGTTTTCTCTCTCAACCTTTCTTTGTCGCGGAAGTCTTTACGGGGGCGACAGGAAAATTTGTCTCGCTTAAAGACACTATTTTTGGGTTTAAAGGAATAATAAACGGTGACTATGATCATTTACCGGAGCAGGCGTTCTATATGGTTGGCACCATTGAAGAAGCCTTAGAAAAAGCGAAAAAATTATAACGCACCAGATTGGAGATAAATATGATGACACCCACTTACCTTTTAAATGTTGTCAGCGTCGAAAAAAACATGTTTTCTGGTGTTGTGCAAAAAATCCGTGTCACAGGAAGCGAGGGCGAATTAGGTATTTTCTCTGGACACACTCCTTTATTGACTGCCTTGAAGCCAGGGATGGTGTGTATAATAAATGAGCATGGCGAAGAAGAATTCACTTATTTATCAGGAGGGATCCTTGAAGTTCAGCCAAAGCTAGTCACTATCTTGGCGGACACGGCCATTCGAGGGGAAGATTTAGATGAAGAGAGGGTGTTAAAATCAAAATACGATGCAGAGGCGAATCTCAACAAACCGCACACTGATATTGATCACACTAAAGCTTCAATTGAATTATCTAAAGCACTTGCAAAGTTGCAAATTATAGAACTGATAAAGTTAAAAAAATAATTATTTTTTAACTTTAAAGTTAATATATGTCACTGTTAATAAAGTCTATTGATTTATGCAGTTTGTTGCGGTCTGGAGACAGGGCTCTGGGAGTTTAGAAAAATACGGTAGGGGGATTGCATTTATATACGTTCTTTAAAAAAGAGGTAGTGCTACTTACTGCATTTTTATTTACATTTCTAAGAGTTTTATAGGGCGACAGCTATGTCTTCTTTCGACTCTGTTCTTGTTATCTGTTTTATATTTGCGTAAAATACCCGGATTATTATTAATCTATAGGGCTTTTTATTTTTTTCGCTCAGAAATCAGGGCTTTAATATGTACGCAGTTTTTCAAAGTGGTGGTAAACAACATCGTGTAACTGAAGGAGAGACTGTTCGTTTGGAGAAGCTGAGCAATGTAACCGGTGAAAAAATTAATTTTAATCAAGTCTTGATGATCTCAGATGGTGAAACGATCAAAGTCGGTGCGCCTTTAATTAATGGAGGCCTAGTTCAAGCGGAAGTGATTGCACACGGTCGTGCTGATAAAATTAAAATCATTAAATTTCGTCGTCGTAAGCATTATCGCAAGCAGCAGGGACATCGCCAATGGTTTACGGATGTAAAAATTATTGGAATAATAAGTTAATTCTTCAAGAGGAGTGATGTATGGCACATAAAAAAGCGGGTGGATCAACTCGTAACGGTCGCGACTCCGAAGGCAAACGTCTGGGCATAAAGCGTTTTGGAGGAGAAAAAGTTCTGGCAGGTACTATTATTGTTCGTCAGCGCGGCACTAAATTTCACCCCGGGATTAATGTAGGTTGCGGAAAAGATCATACATTGTTTGCTTTATCTCATGGCAAAGTAAAATTTGAAGTTAAAGGTACTAAGAACCGCAGTTTTATCAGTATTGAAAGGGAATAAAATTTTGAACCCTGCTTCAATAATGCTATAAAAAAGCCTCAAAAATTTTGAGGCTTTTTTATTAATGTGTTATCCAATCATATTTGTTTTTTCAAAAAGGTAGATCAATGTGATCCCAGACGTATCACAAGCGCTTTCTTGGTTGGAAGCACATCCAAAGATATTAAAAGGCATCCGTCGAGGTATTGAAAGAGAAACACTAAGAGTGACACCTAATGCTCACTTAGCAATGACAATTCACCCTAAAGTGTTAGGGTCTCCTCTTACTCATCCATGGATTACCACTGATTTTTCTGAATCCCTATTGGAATTTATTACTCCTGCTGATCAGAATATTCAAACATCGTTAATGTTTTTGCGTGATCTTCATCGTTATACCGCGCGTCAGTTAAAGAATGAACTTTTCTGGCCTTTAAGCATGCCATGTTTTATTAAAACTGCAGAAGATATTCCGTTAGCTCAATATGGTTCTTCTAACCTAGGGCGGTTTAAAACGCTTTATCGCGAAGGCTTAAAAAATCGCTATGGGGCATTAATGCAAATCATTTGTGGTGTTCACTATAATTTTTCTTTGCCATTGGCATTTTGGCAAACCAAAGAAGGCATAGAAGACGAAAAAAAAGGGAAAAATGTCATTTCCGACGGCTATCTTCGCTTAGTGCGTAACTATTACCGTTTTGGCTGGGTGATTCCTTATTTATTTGGTGGATCCCCTACAGTGTGCTCTTCATTTTTAAGAGAAAAAAAATCTTCTTTAGCGTTTAAAACATTTGGAAAAAATACGTTATATCTGCCGTATGCCACCTCTTTACGTTTAAGTGGTTTAGGTTATACCAGTATCGCTCAAAGTAATTTAAAAATGAATTTTAATGATCTGCATATGTATGTGAATGATTTAAAAAGAGCCACTCGAATTCCTTCTAAAGAATATGCAAGAATCGGTTTAAAAAATAAAAATCGTTATTTGCAGTTAAATACTAATTTATTGCAAATAGAAAATGAATTATATGCTCCTATTCGACCTAAGAGGAGTACTAAGATAGGTGAGCTTCCTTCAGATGCCTTACTGAAAGGAGGGATCGAATATCTTGAAATCCGTTCTTTAGACATCAACCCATTTTCACCTATAGGGATAAATGAAACGCAAATTCGTTTTTTAGATCTTTTTTTAATTTGGTGTATATTGGCTCCCTCGAATAAGATGAGCGACGACGAATTACTTTATACTCAGAACAATTGGAAAAGAGTGATATTGGAAGGGCGTAAACCAGATCAAGTGCTGAATATCGGCACCAAAAGAAACGCTCAGTCTATCAAAAGAATAGGAAAAACTTTATTTCAAGGTTTCACACGAATAGCAGAAATCATTGATGAAAAAGATAAGAGATATCAAAAAGCGTGCGATGAATTGCTGATGTATTTTGAAGATCCTAATTTAACTTTTTCTTCGCGTTTTCTTAAAGAAATACAAGAAAACCAAGGAGAGAGTATTGGGCTTGAGCGTGCCAAAGAATATTTTGAACAGCTTCAAAAAGAGCCCCTTGAGCTACTAACAGAAGCTCAATTATGTGATGAATTTAGTTCATCATGGCAACGCCAAGCCGAACTCGAGCGGGTGGATACTATGAGTTTTGAGGAATATCTGCGACTTCACTCTTGTCGTTATTGTTAATTCAGGAAGATGGCCCATATTCCTCAGGTAGGCAACTTATTTTTCACACGCATTGCTAACTGTCTTCTTTGGTATTTCTGAGTGTCTTCTTTGGGTTCTTTATGATACAGCTAGCCCGAAGATCAAGATATTCCATTCTTTTTCGATTTTTTATCTTTTACTGTCAGCTTCATTTAGATAAAAAGTAACATTAATAGATTCTATCTCTTCTTTGAATCTGGCCATCTGATTTGTTACATTTTCAAGATTAGCACTTAATATTTTAGGATATATCATATCTTTTTTCTAATATTTTTACCTCAAGTTTCCTATCTGCTATCATAAGATCATAAGTTATTTTAGGTCTTCCTGATGGCACTGGCTCTGTATGTTTTTGTTCCATAACTTTATTTTCTTTTTTTAGACAAGGAAAAAACCACTTTCCGATTTCTGTAAAGAAATTTTTACAGTCATAAGACATTTCATTATTGAGTTTAGTTTTTTTCTGATGAAGTTACCTGAATCGTAATCACTTGATCAGCAATACTAGTATTGATTCGGTTTGTCATAATATCTCCTGTTTAGAGCGTAAAAAAATTTTCGATAGGTTTTTATTTTTAAGATAAGGCTTTGATTCTGACTTGTCTGATTCTGTTTTTCTGTACCTCTATCACGGCAATTTGGTAAGAACCAATACATAACTCAGTATTCACAGGCGGAATTTCACCTAACTCTTCTAACAACAGGCCGTTTATTGTGCGCGATCCCATTGGTAATGACCAATTAAATGCTTTGTTTACATCACGGACACTAGCACTGCCATCAATTAATACAGAACCATCACTTTGAAGATTCACCTCTTCCGTTAAATTGGGAGACATCGAGGTCGTAAAATCTCCCACAATTTCTTCAAGAATATCTTCTACTGTGACTAGCCCTTGAATATCACCATATTCATCAACAATAATACCCACTTTTTCTTTATTACGTTGAAATTTAATCAGTTGTATATTTAAAGGGGTTCCTTCAGGAATAAAGTAAATTTCGTCGGCCGCACGTAATAAATTTTCTTTATTAAATTCTTTTTTTTCTGTCATAAGGCGGTAAGCTTCCCTGACTCTCAGCATACCAATTGCATCATCTAAAGATTGACGATAAAGCAGAATGCGGCCATGTGGTGAATGCGTGAGCTGACGCATAATAGATTTCCAATCACTATTCACATCAATACCTACTATTTCATTTCTAGGAACCATAATGTCGTTGACGGACACTTTTTCTAAATCAAGCACTGAAATCAACATGTTTTGATGACGTTGTGAAATCTGTGAATGGGATTCATTAACAATACTACGCAGTTCTTCTTTACTGAGCTGATCAATATGATGAATAGATTCCTTAATTCCAAATAATCGCATGAGTAAATACGTGGTGCCGCTTAAAAAGCATAGCATCGGCATCATGATTTTTTGCAATGGAATTAGCAGGAAGCTGCTTAAAAAGGCCGTTTTTTCGGGATATAAAGCCGCAATCGTTTTTGGCATCACCTCAGAAAAAACTAATATCAAAAAGGTTAACAACCCAGTGGCTATGGCAACGCCAACGTCACCATACAAACGCATCCCAAGAATTGTCGCCAAAGAGGAGGCAAGAATGTTTACCAGATTATTGCCGACCAGTACTAGGCTGATCAGGCGAGCAGGTCGTTGCAATAATTTTTCTACTCGACGTGCCCCGCGATTTCCTTGCTTAGCAAGATGGCGTAAACGATAGCGATTCAGAGTCATCATACCTGTTTCAGAGGCAGAAAAATAAGCAGAAATGATGATCATAACGATTAAAATAAAAATAATAGTACCAGTTGACACTTGCTCCAACAGAGGTTCCTTCTGTATATAGGTTAATAGTAGAAATCAATGTTTTTAAAAAATTGAAGTTAAACGATGACCAGAATAAGCCGATCTAAGCAAAAATGCTCTCATAAAACTTAACTACAATGCAGGCCGCTCTCGTCAACCTGAACAATAATGAGACTAAAGTAACACGATATAAACACACCAATCTATTATTTAAAAGATACCTTTTTCTATATTTACTCTGTCAAACAAATTATCTTTGTAAAAAAGACCGCTGAGCAAAGTGAGTGTCAGTAAAGTAGCGCATAGAATACAATCATCAGAGTAGAGTATGCAAAAAAGCGAGCCCAAGGTGAAAAACAATGTGGTATTAAGCAATAAATAAATGATAAATTCACTAGGAATAAAATTTGAAAAAATAATATTCACCATGTCAAAAATATACATAATCAGTAAAAAACCTAATCGCGACCAGGGAAAGCAGTGAGCGTCATCATAAAAAACAAGGATACTAATGATAGAATAAATGTTCATTAAACTCAGGTTTTATTGCCCCCTATGAACATTAAAAATTTGATATTTAAGTGCCACTAAATGACACAATAAAGCGTTAATGGCAAAGACAAAAGCGCATCTTCGACAGTGTCTGTTGCGCCTTAATAATCGTGTCATCATCAAACTTGGGTTCAATGAATACCCCATCAGGGCTACAATCGAAAAAATAGACACGGCACATTCAATCAATACCGGATAAATTAATGAAAAGAGTTGTAAAGTATAGCTTTACCTAAGTTTCCCTCCAACTTTTATATCAAGTTAAATCAAAGATGATTTATACTATTCTTTCCCTTTTTTTATTTTCAATACAATTCTCACAGGGCGAATTGATTTATTTGAGCAAAAACATATGTTTAATAATTTAACTGAAAGATTATCACGCACGCTACGTAATATCAGTGGTCTTGGCCGACTAACAGAAGAAAATGTGAAAACCAGTCTGCGCGAAGTACGTGTTGCTTTGTTAGACGCAGATGTCGCTTTATCCGTGGTACGCGATTTTATTCAGCGGGTGAAAAAAAAAGCAATGGGCCACGAAATTAATAAAACTTTAACACCTGGCCAAGAATTTATAAAAATTGTGAAAAATGAGATGACCTCCGCAATGGGCCAGTTTAATATCGAACTTAATTTAGCGACGCAACCGCCTGCGGTGATATTAATAGCTGGTTTGCAAGGGGCAGGGAAAACAACTAGTGTCGTTAAATTGGGCAATTTTATTACTGAAAAACAAAAGAAAAAAGTTTTGGTAGTCTCGGTGGACGTTTATCGGCCTGCGGCCATCAAGCAATTAGAAACCCTTGCACAATCAGTAGGTATTGAATTTTTTTCTTCTCACTTTGAAGAAAATCCCGTTGATATTGTCACTCAAGCTTTAAAATACGCCAAACTTAAATTTTATGATGTCTTGATTGTGGATACAGCAGGGCGTTTTCATGTTGACGAAAATATGATGAATGAAATCAAACAACTGCATTTGTCTCTCAATCCTATTGAAACGCTTTTTGTGGTAGATGCAATGACAGGTCAGGACGCCGCAAATATCGCTAAAGCCTTTAACAAAGCACTTCCACTGACAGGTGTCATCTTAACTAAAGTGGATGGAGATGCTCGAGGTGGTGCCGCATTATCTATTCGACATGTTACGGGAAAACCCATTAAATTTCTTGGAGTCGGTGAAAAAATAGAGGCACTAGAACCTTTTTATCCTGAACGAATTGCTTCTCGCATTTTGGGAATGGGGGATATCTTATCTCTTATTGAAGATATTGAAACTAAAATGGATAATGCTCAGTCTCAAAAGCTGGCAGAAAAACTGAAAAAAAGTACCCAATTTAATTTAAACGATTTTTTAGAGCAACTGAAACAAATACATAATATGGGAGGGATGAGCAGTATGTTGAGCAAATTGCCTCAAATGAGTCAATTACCCGATCAAGTCAAATCCATGATGGACGATAATTTAACGACTCGCATGGAAGTTATCATTTGTTCTATGACCAAAAAAGAACGCATTAAACCCGATATCATTAAAGGTTCTCGAAAGCGACGTATTGCAGCGGGATCGGGTACAAAAATACAGGATATAAACCGTTTGTTGAAACAATTTTATGAAATGCAAGGCATGATGAAAAAAATGAAAAATGGAGGATTATCTAAAATGATGAGAGGAATGAAAGGGATGATGCCATTCAACCTTTTTAGGGGTTAAATTTAAGAATAGAAGATTTAAATCATTTCAGAGAGTAACGAATATTGCTTTTTGTTATTAAATAAGCCAAAATTCTTGGCTTTTTACTAGGAGTTTAAGTCGATTAGGTTTGAGAGCATATTCTTTATATGAGAGGGTGGTATGGTAAAAATTCGCTTGGCTCGCCATGGTTCTAAAAAACGTCCTTTTTATCAAATTGTTGTCTCTGACAGTCGCAATGCACGTGATGGGCGTTTTCTTGAAAAAGTGGGGTTTTTTAATCCTATTGCATCAGGCAAAGCAGAAAAATTACGATTAAATATAGATCGCATTGAACATTGGAAAAATGTTGGGGTAGAGTTTTCTGAACGTGTTCAGGCTCTTATCAAAGCCGAGAAAAAAAATCTTCAGACGGCTTCTTAAGCTAGAGATACATTTTAGGCGCTACTAATGACAACCCACTTAAAGCAACCTATTATTGTCGGAAAAATAGGTGCAACCTATAGTGTTCGGGGTTGGCTTAAAATGTTTTCATTCACTGAAAAGACAGACAGTATTTTTGATTATCAACCTTGGTTTATTCAACATAAAAATCATTGGCAATTTATCGAAATTGAAGATTGGAGGTGTCATCAGCAAGATTTTTTATTAAAAATTAAAAATGTTAATCAAAAAGAAAAAGCCCAGCATTTTGTGAATACTGAGATTACCATCGACGCTTCGCAATTACCTGTGCTAGAAGAAGGTGACTATTACTGGAAAGATATTATTGGATGTCAAGTCATTCATATTTCTGGTGACGTTATCGGAACAGTCGTTTCCATGATAGAAACAGGTGCGAATGATGTCATGGTAGTCCAAACACAGATACAAGATCACAAATCCTGTTTAGTTCCTTTTCTTTTTGATCAAGTTGTAAAAAAAGTCGACAAGGTCATGCAGCAAATTCAAGTAAATTGGGATCTCGATTTTTAATGATTTCAACCAAATTTCAAAGCGTCAGCGAAAATAAATTATGGATAGGGGTGATCAGCCTTTTTCCCGAAATGTTTCGCGCAATAACTGACTATGGTGTTACTGGTCGTGCTATTAAAAAGGGGATTATTCATATTCAATGTTGGAACCCTCGTCACTTTGCTCACAATTTCAATGCTAGTGTTGATGATCGTCCTTATGGTGGTGGACCAGGCATGTTGCTGATGATGCAGCCTTTAAGGGATACCATTCATTCAGCAAAAAAAGAAGCGATTCATACAGGCAAAAAAAAAGTGATTTATCTTTCTCCTCAAGGGAAAAAGCTGGATCAACAGTCTGTTCGTCAACTGGCGCTTTACAAAAATATGATTTTAGTCTGTGGGCGCTATGAAGGTATAGATGAACGTTTAATCGACACTGAAATTGATGAGGAATGGTCTGTAGGTGATTATGTTCTTAGCGGGGGGGAATTACCAGCTATGACCTTAATTGATGCAGTCTCTCGTTGTATTATAGGCGTTTTAGGTCATGAAGCTTCTGCTAATGAAGATTCTTTTTCTGACGGTTTGCTTGACTGCCCTCATTATACACGACCTGAAAATGTTGATGGCATGACGGTCCCAAACGTATTGCTTTTAGGAAACCATGCTAAGATTCGCCGTTGGCGTTTAAAACAATCTTTGGGGCGAACATGGCTTAGAAGGCCGGAATTATTGGCAAAACTCACTCTAACTGATGAGCAAATTTTATTATTAAAAGAGTTCCAAAAAGAACAAAGACAGAATGATTACCATCGATAAATAATATTAATTTAACCCCTCTTTTTTAAAATATCAGTTTATCTAGAAATGAAGAGAGACATTATGAGTGATATAATTAAACAAATTGAAGAAGAACAAATGAAGAAAGATGTTCCCGCCTTTCGCCCTGGGGACACATTAGAAGTAAAAGTATGGGTAATTGAAGGCACAAAAAAACGTCTTCAAGCTTTTGAAGGTTTTGTGATAGCCATTCGCAAGCGTGGATTAAATTCTGCCTTTACCGTGCGTAAGATTTCTAATAGTGAAGGTGTTGAAAGAGTTTTTCAAACTCATTCGCCTATTATTGACAGTATTACTGTCAAGCGCCGTGGTGCTGTTCGTAAAGCAAAATTATATTATTTGCGTGAACTTACTGGTAAAGCCGCTCGTATTAAAGAAAGAATCAATTGATTTTTTATATAAAACAGTGATAAAATACGTCACCATTTTTATTTTTTTTGTACTCGATTTTTTAAATATATTTATCGAGCGTAATTTCAATAATGTTTATTTCCTATTTCTATTTTAAATTTTCGATAAAATGGTAAATAATAATCAACAGCTTTATTTATTTCTGTTTGATATAATTTATAATTTTTAGGTAAAGGATCTATAATAGAAATAATTCTCATTGCATCACTTAAATGGTAATAATATTTAATTTATTCTTTTAATACATCATTGAAGAACTGGGGCCCACTTTATGAAATATTTTTTCATATAATATTTTATTAAATATTTATTAGTGTCATTTTCGTTATTATTCTCTTTAAAAGAAGGCCATTCCTCAGATATACAATATCTCGTTTTCAGAATAACGTTTCTCCATTTCTTTAATAATTTTTTTAAGAACAGTATTACGAGGGAGACTGTCAAAATTACTTATATTACACCCTCTAAATTAGTCGAATAAGGTTCTACCTGTAACTTTAAGAAAATTTCTTCCGGTCCTGCAATGAAAATAATTTCACTTATATCATCAGGAATTATATCGTCGGTGTTGAGATAAATACAATTATATTCGTCTATGATCTAGTAACGAAGCATCATTAGATGCTGTTGTATAATTTTTATGTGGTTCTTTAAGAAAATCTTGGGATTGTTTTCTAGATAATGTTTTTAAAATTGATTAAAAAAATTCGTTTTTAATATTGATCACACGCAAATTTAAAATACTCTATAACTAATTTTTAATATTATAAAATACACTGGAAAGAGAAGTAGAAATATGTACGATAGATTGATAATGACTGGTATTACAAGTATTATGTGTCATATTTTTATTCATTCTGAAAGAATGTTTTTATCTCCTAATCATATATAATAAATTTTTTAGGAATAGGTTATGGCTGATAAATTAATACTTGGAAGCTCTGCTAATAAAACTGTGTTTAAGTGAATATTAAAAGAATTTTCTGACACAATAGGTTTTTCATTAAAAAATAAATTGCTTTCGATGTTTAATCAGTTTTAAATATTTTTGTTTTATCCTTTAAGTGACCTGATTTTCTTTTATACGGGCTTATATTTTGTGTTTTATATTTTATTTTAGTTAATGCCAGACCTCCTTATTTTAAGGCCGATTTTACCTATTCTCCATTTTTATTAAGAATCACAAATTGGCTTGTTTTGAATTTTTTATCTGTATTGATTTTATATAATTGATAATGTTTATTTTGTCCTGTATTTATTAAAATAAAAAGATGATCATCTATATGATATATACTTCATGTTAGTCAAATATTAAAGGGTTTATTTAAAACTAAAGTCAGTGTTTGTTTTTAGGAGGGCCAGAAGGGGCAGCAATATGATCAATTGGTAATTCTTTTGTAACTCGGTTTCTAATAATTCTGATGTTTGAGAAAATGCTTAAAAATAGAATATTCACAGCGACATTAATAGCACTAGATAGTGCTTGATTAAAATCTTCTTTTCTTTCTTCAAAAGAATCTGCATTAAAACTTTTTCAAGATGAATTCCTATTTTACTTAATCAAAGGCTGCTGTTGGAGATGAGATAACACTCAGTTTGAATGAGCTGTACGGGTAATCAGTACGGTATTCAATGCAGAAATATTCAAAAGAGCTATATCCCATCTGATTGCAGCAGGTGATTTGGAGTATCGGCATCTTTCTCCACTTGCATTTTTATTTGTTTTTTAAAAAACGAAAGGCGTCCTTCTCTCTAAGATTTGAATGAACATATTTTATGTGTTGATCATCACAGATATCTTTTTCTATGATTTCAGTCACATGTTTTTGAAACAGTTTTTTCTGTTGATCATTAAAAATGAGATAGTAATTTATTTTTTATTTTCATTAAAATACTGTATCTCTATCCAAGTTTTAATGTGTTATAGATTTTTAAATTAAAAAATACGTTTTTGTAGTTTTTTTACTTTTTTTGCAATTCAATTATATTATTTAGAATATAAATAATATATTTTGTTTTATTTTTATTAATGACGACAAGTATATCGGTAAATATATAATATTTTATTTTAAAATGGAAACTATCAGATTTATGATTTGAAAATTATCATATATAAAATCACTAATGGATAAAGATAAAAAATAATCAGTATTTTGTTGATATTTATAAGCAAGATTATTTAATAATTTTTATGATACATTATACCTTTCTTTAGATAAATCGTTTGTACTTTATTATTTTACTAATCGTGCAATAAAATTTGCTTTTGCAACTATTTGATATTGATTTTCAGATTTTATCTAATAATCAGTCATGGTGTTTTCATATGTTTTTGAAAAATTGATGTCCTATAATCAGTTAATTAGTTAAGATAGTCTTATTCTGGCTTCATTTCTATGATTATAACATTGGGCACCGGCGCCTTCTTTGTAAGCACCGACATGATCATCTCAAAAATCAGGAGATTCACGATTAAAAGCACTAAAATTTATCAGTACAGTTTGAGTTAAAGTATATGATTTTATTAGGTTTTTACAGTATTCTTATCCAGTAATAGTATCATGGTTATTGGAAGAATTTTAAAATCTATTTAAATAAGTTTTATTAAGATTAATATTGATATTAAATTTTTATATGTTCTTATTAAAATAAGAAAAATCCATTTTAATGATATTAGACATATTTAATACAACCTCGTATGTCATTTTTGACATGTATGTATTTATAATAAATAATTTTCATTAAAATGAATAGCAAATTAAATGCTTGTGGGCATATTAATATCTATTTTTTCGCAAAAGACTTTGATATAAATAATAAAATACTTGTGTAATACCATATACATTATTGATCACTACGAAGTATTCTATATGATATATCTGACACTATTTTTAATTTTAAATATGCACAAAAACATAAAAATAAATAAAGCTTTCATATTGATTTATTTTCAGATTCCATTACTGCCGACCAGAGTGGCCAAAACCTCCAGATCCACGTTGACTAGATGTAAATTCAGACACGATATTTAATTCAACCTGTACAACAGGAACAAACACCATTTGAGCAATTCTATCACCAGGATTGATCAAAAAATCGATTGGACTTCTATTCCATACAGATAACATCAATTCACCTTGGTAGTCAGAGTCAATGAGCCCCACCAAATTTCCTAAAACGATCCCGTTTTTATGCCCCAACCCGGAACGCGGTAAAATCACAGCGGCTAAATGAGGATCAGCGATATAAACTGCCAGTCCTGTCGGTAGAATCCGGGTTTCTCCTGGAGATAAATGTTGAGGCGCTTGTGTACAAACCCGCAGATCTAAACCAGCAGATCCGCTAGTTGCATAAGTTGGTAAGGGAAAAACATCACCAATCCGTTTATCAAGAATTTTAATATCAATTTTTTTCATCATAACGAGTCAAAACCTCTTTAATTAAAAGCTGTACAAGAATATTTGTATCTTACAGTGGCAACGTTTTTTCTCCGTTTTACTAAAAAAGATGTAAAGCATTTCTATTAGCATTAAACCCTTGATTTGAAAGCGAGACATCATTTACACAGATGAGATCTGGATTTTTTAAATTAATTGTTGTCGAACAGATTTTTGCATATCATGAGTTTCGGCAGCGAAGCCAACGACAAAAAGACAATTTTTTGTGATATGAGCGACCTCAAAAACAATGTCTGTATTTTTAACCATTTTCAGCCTGATTTTGTCTTTTGCAAATTCTATTTGTTCAAAGCTTTTATTACTGATAAAAGCACGGGATCAAAAGCTTCTCGAGTGTGCCATGCCGTGAGCATAATGCGAAACCCGTAACCATCTTTTTGGGTGAAAAATAATTTTTTACCAAAGCCACAATATCAGGAGGTTACATCATACGACCTGGTCCATTATCGCCATAAGCCTGATCGCCATTGTGCGGTCCTCATAATAAAATGCCACTTTCAGATAGAATTTTTAAATTAGTTTTAGTGGCTTTCGCTTGGTATATTTGTTGATTCATCTAGGTAAGGACGACGACATGACGGAAGCACTTAAACAGAGTCTGGTTAATAAATCATCGGCCGTGAAGACGGAAACACGTGCCAAAAAATCGGCAGTGGTGGGCGCTATAATCAATAAATCAGCCTATTTTAACAATTTAATATGCCCCATGGCTACTTACTCAGCATCTGGATCAAATAAGTGATCAGAGATGAGGTGTCCATAAACGGATTGTAAAGTCAAAATAGTAATAAAATATTTGTCTGCCTCTATCATAACAACACGAACTTTTTTACCATTTTCATGCAAACGGTGCACGATATCTGGAGATTTGTAAGAAGCAATACCGCCACTTCATCTAAGTAAAATTTGCTTTCCAGAAAGCAGTGTTATTTAATCCTTCCATATTTTTTAACGACAATGTGATTGTACCTTTATTCATGTACGACTACAATTAAACGAATGGCATCAAGTCGAAAGACAGCTTGACCAATATGGTTGAGAGTGTGATCACGGCTTTTTTTCAGAGACGCTATTTCATCGTCCCGAATATTAGGGTTCATTGTTTTTAATGTTTTTAATCGGTTTAATTCACTACTTAATTCATTATCAGCTTCTTTTTTTGCTGACTCAATTAAGGCATTTGCCTCTTTCGTGATGATGGATTTTGATAATTCTAATATATCCTGTACTTCTTTTTGCACAGCTTTAATACATTGATGAGCGGTATGACGATCAACTTTATTGAGCATGGCATTTATTTTTTCGAACGCTACCTGAGTCGATAAATTATTTCCTTTTTTATCTAGTAACATGCGTATCGGTGTGGGAGGTAAAAAACGCGTCAGTTGCAAAGATTTTTTCGCTTGCACCTCGATGACATAAATCAACTCTATCAGTAGAGTACCTACAGGTAAGGTTTTATTTTTTAAAAAAGCAACAGAACAACTGCCCATCTCACTAGATAAAATCAAATCGATTCCATTTCGAATGATGGGATGCTCCCAGCTGAGAAACTGAGCATCTTCTCTTACCAAAGCGGTCTCGCGATCAAACGTGATTAAATTTCCCTCCGGTGATAAACCAGGAAAATCCGAGAAAAGCATATGATCAGAGGGGATCAATAGCATCATATGCTCGCTCTGATTCTCTTGATGAATACCAATAATATCAAACAAATTCATAGCAAATTCGATTAAATCAACATCATTATTCTGTTTTAGAATCGCTTGCGCGTATTTTTTCCCGCTTTCTCCTCCACTGGAATTCAACTCAAGCAAACGATCGCGCCCTTGCTCTAATTCTAATGTGATGGCTTTTGCTTGTTTTTGACATTCCTCGATTAATTGATCGAAATCTTCTGATGCATCTGGTGTATTTAAATATTTTTTTAATCTTTGCTCAAAACTAGTATAGAGTTTATGTCCAACGCAGCAGCTTTTTTCTAAGGCATGCAACCCTTCGTGATACCAACGCAGCAAAATGCTTTGGGCACTGTTTTCGAGATAAGGCACAAAAATATTAATGTCATTTTTTTGACCAATTCTATCAAGGCGCCCTATTCTTTGTTCCAATAAATCTGGATGAAGAGGCAGATCAAAGAGCACTAGGTTATGTGAAAATTGAAAATTTCGGCCCTCTGATCCTATTTCTGAGCACAGAAGAACTTGGGCTCCTTTTTCAATTAAAGAAAAATAAGCCGCTGAGCGATCCCGTTCAATCAATGATAAACCTTCATGAAAAACAGCCGAACGAATCCCTTGGGCTGTTCTTAATATATACTCCAGCTCTAATGCTGTACGCGCATGAGTACATATGACCAGTACTTTTTTATCGCGATATTCAAGTAAAAAATCTATTAGCCATGTTACTCGCGGGTCAAAGTGGAACCAATCTTCTTTATGTGTCCTCTTTTGATATGTTCTTTCTAGATATAGACTATCTTCAATAGAAGTCGCAGTATTCAGTGTTTTAATACAGGTTTGATACTGAGAGGGAAAAGGCAGCTTAATGTCATGCAATTTTCTTTTTTTAAAGCCCTTAATGCTATTTCGGGTATTCCGAAATAAAACACGGCTTGTTCCATGGCAATCTATCATAAAGTCAATAAATTTTTGGGTGCGAGCCTCCTCTTTAAGACGGTCTATTTTCTTGCTTTTTTGAAAATTTTCTCCAAGCTCATGGATAAGTTTTAACCAAGGCCCGAGATCTGTTGGATGAACAGTTTGAGTCAAAAAATCGTTTAATTGCTGTATTTTTTCTAGCACTAGAGGTTTTTTTTCCAGAATAAGCGTCACTACCTCTGCAATCAGACGATAATTTTTTTGCTCATTAACAAATGTGGCGTAATCATAAAAACGATTTTTATCTAGTAAACGTAATCGAGCGAAATGACTCTCCTCACCAAGTTGTTCTGGGGTCGCCGTTAAAAACAGTATGCCCGGTACATGGTCCGTCAGCTGTTCAATAGCCTGATATTCTGGGCTGATATTTTTTTCACTCCAAGACAAATGATGGGCTTCATCCACAATCAAAAGGTCCCAATCTGCATTGATAAGATCTTTGAGTAGCATTTTATTTGATTGAATTAAATTTAATGAACAAATTACCCATTGCTCTGTTTCAAATGGATTTATTCTGTCATATTTGGATTCAGAATATCGGCTTTTGTCAAAAAGAGAAAAATGTAGATTGAAACGGCGCAACATTTCTACCAGCCATTGGTGTTGCAGATTTTCAGGCACGACAATTAATACTCGTTCGACTCGACCTGACAACAGCTGTTGATACAGGATCATGCCCGCTTCTATTGTTTTGCCCAGACCGACTTCATCGGCTAAAAGCACGCGTGGCGCGTGGCGCTGTCCTATTTCATGCGCAATATGTAATTGATGGGGGATCAGATTGGCACGAACGCCTCGTAAACTCTGAGACAAAAACCGAAGCTGTTTGCTCTGATGTATGCGTGCACGAAAACGCAAAGCAAAATATGTAAAATTATCTATTGTACCTGAAAAAAGACGATTTTTTGGATGACGGAAAGTCAGTTTGTTATTTAAAAATTTTTCACGGATCACCGTTGTATTTTTTTCTTTATCTGTTCTTGTGCCGATATAGCTGATCAAATTGTTTTCTTCAACCACATTATTTATTTGCAGTGACCAACCTTCTTGATGTTGAATCAGATCACCCGGATGAAATAAAACCCGTGTAATAGGTGAACCCTGCTTCGCATAACGCCTTTTCTCGCCCGTTGCAGGAAAAGATATAGTCACCATACGTAGATCAATGTCAATAATAGTACCTAAACCCAGTTCCGTTTCTGTATCGCTTAGCCAGCGTTGGCCCAAAGCAACAATCATAAATGACCTATTTGCTTATTTTTGTAATGTAAGAGATGATATTTTTAATAAGCAGTATATTAATTAAAATATTCATGATCGTCATTTTTAAAAATTGCGATCTTTTTGTTTGTACGCTCTGTATGCTTTTAATTTATAGTATTTGTTAAAGTTTAAAAAGAGGTGCACTAAAGACAGATGTGAATTTTTTGAGTTCATACGCATAGAATGTTGTCACAAAAATAGACTCAATAATTATGTTCCAAAAAATTTGTGGGGATAAGGAGTAGAATTTTTTGTTAATTCGGAGTGTTTCTCTAATGGGTGTCTGTAAAATTCATTTGGTCAACAGTATTCTAAATAAAAATTTTATTGCAGATAAGAAAATGAGCGTTGGGAGATAAGTCGCTTTACCTGAGTCTCTTCTTAGTTACCTTCAATAAAAAACCGAAATAAAAAGATAAGTAGTTATATTTAGTCAGTTGACTAATGCAGGGCAATTAAGGTTTAGTAGCCGAAATACGCAATTGGACTACCGATTAATGCGATTTTTATGTTAGTTATAAACCACAGTTACGTCTGCATTATGATGTGGAGTAGCGGATAAACCGGAAAAGTTCACGGTTTTTTCGTTCCGGTCTATTGACCTTGCTACGTCTCAGCACCTTGTTTAGTAGCTGTTTGGTGAAATTTTCAAATCAACGAAAAAGGCTAAAAGTATAGCTACCATTAAACTCCGCTTTAAATCTATCAATTTATACTTGATTATCCCCAAAATTTTAATCAGCTTGTGCAAGCATAGCTGAGACGCTTTATACTTCAAGATAATATCTATATCCTTTCCTTTTTATGTATAGAAAACATCTCGACTCCTCATGGAGGAGCGTCATGAAAATCTTTGATCCTCATAATTATCTTGAGTTACGTGATATTTTTCCTGAATTAACGCCTGTCCAGTTTTAGTATTCGTTGTTATATGCTTTTGGCCTGTCTCAAAAAGAAATATAGACGGTTCGTGATGTGTCATATAAGGTAGTTAAAGCATAAATATCAGAGGCTAAATCTCAGTTTGAATTAAAATCCCTGATAGGAGTATTGACGGTGATATACGTGAGATTAGTGCTTTTGCTTTTTATCCGGTGCCAGAGACACAGGAGCATAACGGTGAGTTAAAAATAAAAATGTCTATTTGTCTTAAAGGCATCTATATTTTTGAGAAGAGTTGATACTGACAATTCAAAGTCGTTTGATCTCTTTTTAAGATAAAACCGATGAGTTTAGTATGAGTTTCAATCTAAAAGACATTTTCAATCAGATGATTTATCTATTGAAGAATCATTCTCACTCCTGCCACATCCGTAATAAAACCTCTCATTATCTTTATATAAATCCCGCAATGCGGGAATTATTGAATTTACCCAAAGGAGTTCCTATTGAAGAGAAAGGCTTATCTACAATCAAACTGGATAGGGCGAATTTTTGAAGGTATCTCTCAGAAAGAAAGGGGGTCATACAAAAAGAAACTTCTGTCTCTTTACTGATAAGCGCGCATTGTGGAAAAGACCATAGAATTGAACCCTATATTTTTGATATTTCTCCCTTCTTTAATCAATTATGCCAACTTATCTGGACAATGATAGAAGTCAGACAACGCCAATTTTTTCATTATAGGAATATATCCAAGGTAAATTACTAAAACATTAATAACGCAACTATCCGACTACCTAATACGATATTTAGTCAACGCGAACTTGAGCTCATTTTTATTTTTATCATAATTTAAGTTAAAGAGAAGTAGCTGAAGTTTTAAATCTCTCTCATAGAACGCTTGGCAATAAATTGCTGAGGATTGATGAAAAATAGGCGTTCTTAACTAAGAAAAATTCAAAAAATATCTTGAAGCAAGAGGAGTTAATAAGGTTATTGCCGATCATTTGTTAACAGCGAGTATTAAGCTGATTGATTGACTACATATAATCATAAGCTGTTTATTAAAAATATGACCTGACCTTTAATTTGATTACTATGTACTGAGAGTTGATCAAAAACAAGTTTTATTTAAAATGTCTGCTCAATGCTTTTATATAAGTTCAGTATTGTATTTAACGTTTTTTGGTAAATAATTAAACAAATACCGCCGATCTTTTTGGGTTATAAAAAAGAGTACATGCTATACGATGCAATATTAGATAATCTTCAACATCATGAACGACCTATATACCGTTTTTATTTTTCGTGCATTTAAGTCTATTTTCTTTACATACTTTTCTAAGTTCAATAATAAATTTTTGTTCTATCCAAAAAGAGTTACTGTGTTTCTTTTTAAAAAAAGAAATATTTTTCAAAAAATATTGACTAATCCTGCATCGATAAGTTTATTTCTAGTCACTTGGTTAGTTAATGCATCATTAAGAATAGTTTTTCCTTCTTCCAAGTTTAATTTTTACTCATTTTTGATGAGTCCATTTTTAACAAAGCATGCATTATTTACTGTAGCCCTCACAGAATCGTTTTTATTAAATTTACTAAGTTTTGGATTTTTAAAAAAATTTACTGGATTATGCTGATTGGTCATTTTGAATTTTAAAATTCATTAAAACTTCTATTTGTTTTGATTACATCAGAATTAAAAAAATTGACAATATTCAAATATTTTTAATATTGTCAATTTTTGTTACCTCTCTACATAATTAGGGGGATTTAAATATTCTCATTTAAATCTTGAGTGTTAATCGAACTATTATGCTCCTCACCTGTTGAATTTTTCATCGTCTCATTAAGAGATATTTTAATTTTTCTAAATCTTTTTTTGCTTAGAAAGTTTTGTGTGTTTTGCGTCATAAGTTTTTAATTTGTTTAATTTAGTATCAATTTTTTAACTATCTATTCGGTTTTTTAAACTAATTTATTTTATTTTTATCTGTCTCCAAAATATTATAATTGATTCTCTTGCCAAATATACTAGTTAATATATGCATATTAATTCTGCATGTCCTATTTTATATTTTATTAAGTTAAATAGAAAGTTAAATTTTAGAAATAATTTTAAATTTAGTTAAAATCCGCTTTTAAAAGACGATTAAATGATACTATTAACAAAATTAAATTTATTGAAATAAAATGGTTTGCTTATTTAAGGTTGAATCTTTAAATCTCCGGTTATTATTCAAATTTGCCTATTGGTTCGGTCCCGGATAATGATCTATACCGATAACCATCACTTTTATATCGATGCAGGTGTTCCAGGTTTTGTATCTCTGTTTTTTCTTGAGAGTCAGACTTTGCCAAAACGGCTCTAGCAACTGCATTGCGGTTTTTATCCTTATTTAAAGCGGACTGCACTCGGTGGCGTAGGCCGATCTCTAAAAGCATTCGAGCATAAACAACGTTTCTCGATGCGACCAATTTCACATAATAATTTTGCTAGGCCATTCTATTTAAAATAGCAGACTACTCAGTAACTTTTCTAGTCGTACAAAGAAATGTGTCATGATAAGCTGGCGGTGTATAGTGGTTAGAAGAGCGTAATGACGTAAATATTTCTAATACGCGAAACATGAAGTTTTATTTGAATAACATCGATTACGATCCTAAGCTTTCAATCTGACATTCCATTTTTCACAGTATTAAGCTTCGTTGTCCTCCCATCTTTTTTTAAACGAATTTAATTAAAGGTAAAATATAGATATGTATCATATTGTTGCTTCTGATTTAGATGGCACCCTGTTGCTACCTAACCATACTTTATCGACTTATACCAAAAAAGTACTCAAATCCTTAGCTGAACGTGATATTCACTTCGTTTTTTCAACGGGGCGTCATCATATCGATGTTTCACAGATTAGGGATAATTTAGGGATAAAAGCCTTTATGATTACCTCTAATGGAGCACGGGTTCATGATCCTGGAGATGAATTGATTTATACAGGTAATCTTGATGATGATATTGCTCGTGATCTTTATGAGATAGAATACACAAATCCTGACATTATCACGAACGTTTACCGAAATGATGGTTGGCACGTCAGTCGTGAAAGCCCTGAACAGGCTGATTTTTTTCGTGAATCCTTATTCCATTATCAGCTTTTTTCACCGGATACGCTAAAGACAGAGGGTGTCTGTAAGGTGTATTTTGTTTGTTATGATCATCAAAAATTGCTGTTACTCGAAAAAGCAATGAATCTGCGTTGGGGTGATCGTGTTAATGTCAGTTTTTCAGTGCCTCATTGTTTAGAAGTGATGGGTGGGGGTGTATCCAAAGGTCATGCATTAAAACAGGTGGCTAAAATCCTCGGATATTCTCTTGAAGAATGCATCGCTTTTGGTGATGGCATGAATGATTTAGAAATGTTATCGATGGTAAAAAAAGGATGCATGATGAGTAACTCGTATCCACGTTTGAAACATTTATTACCTAAAATGGAAGTCATCGGATCTAATATGGATAATGCGGTTGCAAATTATTTGCAAAAGCTTTTTTTAAAAACGCCTTTGATGACAAAACAACTCACGAATAAATAATCGATAAACCACTTGTCCCATTATTTTTTCTTTTTGTAATCTCCAATGCGAAGGAATCCTCTCCAAGTTATAACTCGATTCAGATTCGATATAAATCCACGCTTCATCAGACAACCAGCTTTGTTGCTCTAATAACGGGATAGTATATGACAGAAGCCCTTGATGAAATGGAGGATCAAGAAAGATCAGATCGAAGGGCTTCTCGCAGGGGCGATTCAACCAGTTCAATGTATTGGTCTCTATCACTTGTGCATTTTTTGCTTTTAATACGGCTAAATGTAAAAGTAATTGTTTTGCAACACGGTGATTGTACTCTAATAGCACGGCTTCTGCTGCATAGCGAGACAGTGCTTCAAGCCCCAGGGCCCCACTTCCAGAAAAACAATCAAGACAACGGGCATTTTGGATCATAGGTGCCAGCCAATTAAATAAAGTTTCTCTCATACGAGAGCTGGTGGGCCTTAATCCAATACTGTCATAGATAGCCAATTTTCTTCCTCGCCATTGACCGCCGATAATTCGAATCTGCCCTTGACGTTGAGATTGTGATGGTTTTGCCATAAAAAATAAAGAAAACCTTGTCATGCTTAAGAAAAGAAAATGATAGACTTGATCTTTCATGCCATAGTAGATTTAATTAAATAAAAATGTCATCACAGGAGTATACTAACAAATGGCAAAAGAAAAAAAATCTCGTGTTTTTTCCTGGCTTAGCCGTGGTCGCCAAAATAAAAAAGAAAATGACCTTATCGATCAAACACACCAAAGTGATTCCATCGATCTTTGCGATGAAAAGACTGCCGATGCGCCTTTTATTGAAAAACCCCTCTCATCTTCTCAAAAAAATAATGTTGATACTCAAAAGTCACCCGAAAAAGCAGGATTTGTTACTCGATTAAAACATAGTTTAAAAAAAACCAAACAATATTTGGGAACAGGTTTTATTGAATTGTTTAAAGGCAAACAAATAGATGATGATCTATTTGAAGAACTAGAAGAGCAATTATTAATCGCAGATGTGGGCGTGGAAACGACTCAAAAAATTATTGATTCGTTAACAGCACATTCAAATAAAAAGCAGTTGAAAGAGGCGAGTGAGCTGTATGTAAAATTGAAAGAAGAAATGTTATCCATTCTTTCAAAGGTTGATCAGCCATTAAAAGTAGGCAATAAAAGCCCTTATGTGATTTTAATGGTCGGGGTCAATGGCGTAGGAAAAACAACCACGATTGGAAAATTAGCCCACCAATTACGTCAACAAGGTCTGTCTGTTTTATTAGCGTCCGGTGATACCTTCAGAGCAGCAGCAACGGAGCAGCTAAAAATATGGGGCGAACGCAACCAAATTCCGGTCGTCGCACAACATGATGGCGCAGATTCCGCTTCAGTTATTTTTGATGCGATTCAATCGGCTAAAGCGCGTGGCATTGATGTTGTCTTGGCTGACACTGCAGGGCGTTTGCAAAATAAAACGCATTTAATGGAAGAGCTTAAAAAAATTGTGCGAGTGATGAAAAAATGGGGAGAGGACTTTCCTCATGAAGTCATGCTCGTACTCGATGCTAGTACGGGGCAAAATGCCATTAATCAAATAAAACTATTTCATGAAACGGTCCCGTTGACTGGACTTGTATTGACTAAACTTGACGGTAGTGCTAAAGGCGGCATTATTTTTGCGATTACTGACCAATTTGGTATTCCGATTCGCTATATTGGTGTTGGAGAAAAAATAGCAGATCTAAGGCCTTTTAATGCAGGCGATTTTATTGAAGCGCTTTTTGTTAAAGAGGATGAATCAGTATGATTCATTTTATTGAGGTCAGTAAAGTGTATTTAGGGGGAAGACAAGCTTTACAAAATGTAAGCTTTCATCTTACAAAAGGACAAATAGCCTTTTTAATGGGACATTCTGGTGCCGGGAAAAGTACTGTACTGAAACTAATTTGTGGCCTCGAACACACGAATGCAGGTCATATTTTATTTGCAGGCCACGATATTACTCGTTTACAAAATGCTCAATTGCCATTTTTAAGACGACAGATTGGGATGATTTTTCAAGAGCATCATTTATTATTTGATCGTACCGTCTATGACAATGTGTCGATGCCATTGATCATTACAGGTAAGTCGACTGAAAATATACGTCGTCGTGTTTCTGCAGCCCTAGACAAAGTGCATTTGCTTGATAAAGCAAAAAAATTTCCTATTCAGCTCTCAGCAGGAGAACAACAGCGTGTCGGTATCGCTCGTGCTATTGTAAATAAACCCATGGTTTTGCTCGCAGATGAACCTACAGGTAATCTGGACCACAGCTTATCTCAAACTATTATGCAACTGTTTGAAGAATTTAATCGTGTAGGTGTGACTGTGTTGATCGCAACCCATAATATAAAGCTGGTTAATCATTCGCAACATTTACTGTTAACCTTAAACCAAGGGCGAATGTCAGTATCGACAAGTGATGAAAAAGAAAAAAATAATATTTAAAACTTTCAAAGTTGACTGTTTTGAGCAATGGAGATATTCATGGCGACAGACTTTATTATGTCTGCGGCGTCATCCACTATCAACTTTTTTGACAATAATGGTCATCGCCTTCTCTCTTACTTTACCCAGCCTTTGTTATATTTTTTATAAAAATGTTTATCATGCAGCAACCTTATGGCATCTCAAACCGCAGTTAACCGCTTTTTTAGATAAAACCTTGGATGAAGCAGCCTCAAAAGACCTGGTCGCTATTTTAAAGCAGGAACATGGGGTAGATAAAGTACAGTATTTATCTCGAGAAGAGACTTTAGCTGAATTTCGAGAGGCATCTGGTTTTTCAGATGCTTTGAAAATGTTGGAGGAAAACCCCTTGCCTGCAGTGGCAATCATCACGCCTCAGGCACAGTTTCAAACTACAGACGCATTAAATAAGTTAAAAATCAAAATCAATAAAGTGATGGGTGTCTCTGAAGTTCGTATGGACGATAGCTGGTTTATTCGTTTAGTAGCCCTGACAGGATTAATCAAAAAAACAGCTTTAGTCATCGGTTTATTAATGTTGACCTCTGTTTTTTTAATCATAGGTCATAGCATCCGCTCCAGTGTTTTTAGTCAAAGAGAAGCGATGAATGTCATGAAACTGATTGGCGCCACGAAGAGTTTTATTTTACAACCTTTTTTAAAGATAGGCGTTTTACTCGGCTTTAGTGGCGCACTGCTTGCTTTTATTTTATCTCACGCGTTGATTTGGAAATTAGATGTGTGGGTCACTCAATCCGCCCAATCTTTCGACCCGATTTTTGTTTTGCGTGGTTTAAATTGGAATGAAGGTCTGTTATTGCTTTTGAGTACGACCATGATGGGTTGGGTATCTGCTTGGCTTGCAACAGTACAATACTTGCGTCAATTTACAGTTCAGTTGAAGTGAGCGATCGTTTTTCATAGACCTGTAAACCTCTATGAGGTTCTTCTAATTGAAAACACAATGAAAACAGACCCCTGGTTTTTAAAGGGTTCTTAGTGGTAATCTTGCTTTAAAGCAATATAAGAAATAGTAAAAAATTCGGTCTTTTACACATATAAACCGTTTTTTTCGATGTAGACCCTCGGACATCATTTATAGCGCAATCCTAACCTAGCAGCACAAATCATGAAAATTAGGGTACGGACGCTCAAAACGACCCCTTATATTGACCCCCGATCAAGATAAAAATTAGCAGTTATATATAAATTTAAACTACCCTAAATACCATGAGTTCAGAGGGGCATACTCTTACATATTTTTAATCATGTTTTGAGCAAATTCACTGCACTTATTTAATATGCCACCTTCCATCAAACGATGGAAATCGTATGTCACGGTTTTAGCAGAAAGAGTTCTTTCCATTGATTTTATTATTAAATCTGCGGCTTGCATCCATCCCATATGCCTCAACATCATCTCAGCTGATAAAATTAGTGAGCCCGGGTTGACTTTATCTTGACCAGCATATTTCGGCGCCGTGCCATGTGTAGCTTCAAATAATGCACATTGTTCGTTGAGATTCGCCCCAGGCGCAATCCCAATTCCGCCTACCTGTGCTGCTAACGCATCAGAAATATAATCGCCATTGAGATTCATACAGGCGATCACATCATATTCTTTGGGGCGTAGTAATATTTGCTGCAAAAAGGCATCGGCAATGACATCTTTAACAATAAGGCTTTTTCCATTTTTAGGGTTCTTGATTTCCAGCCAAGGGCCGCCATTAAATAATTTTCCGTTAAATTCCTCACGTGCCAATTCATAGCCCCACTCTTTAAATGCCCCTTCCGTAAATTTCATGATATTGCCTTTATGCACTAGAGTGACGGATTTACGATCGTTGTCAATGGAATATTGAATAGCTGCTCTGATCAGTCGTTCACTCCCCTGCTTTGAACAAGGCTTAATGCCAATGCCGCAATTTTTGGTGAATCGAATTTTTTGGATGCCCATTTGTTTTTGCAAAAATTCAATCAGTTTTTTTGCCTCTGCTGAACCGGCCTTCCATTCAATCCCTGCATAAATATCTTCCGTGTTTTCACGAAAAATCACCATGTCCGTTAATTTAGGTTGCTTAAGTGGGCTAGGTGTGCCCCTGTAATAACGAACTGGACGTAAACAGACATAAAGATCGAGCTGTTGCCGTAATGCGACGTTTAAAGAACTCATGCCACCTCCTATTGGCGTTGTCAGTGGTCCTTTAATTGCAACATGATATTGACGAATCAAATCCAGGGTTTCATCGGGTAACCAAACGTCTTTTCCATAAATTTGAGTCGATTTTTCACCGGCATAAATTTCCATCCAAGTGATTTTTTTTTGGTTTTTATAAGCCAGTTCAACCGCTGCATTGACCACGTTGATCATAGCTGGCGTGATATCAACGCCAATTCCATCTCCTTCAATAAAGGGAATAACAGGATGATCTGGAACGATTAACTTGCCATCAAAACAAATCTTTTGGGCTTTATTTTTAGGTGGAAAAATGACCTTGCTGTTCATAAATGTTTCCTACTGAATGTTAAATATGTCAATATATGAATCATTCTTTTTAGGTTTCAAAGCCTATGAGTTCATCATCATATCGCCGCTTTTTTCTTCATTTTTTTGGATGGCAGAAATGGAAATATGTAATTAAACGCCGAACGTAAAGTAAAGCGGTTATCTTGCGCTTAATGATTAATTACAGAAATTTTTTTCTTTGAAGGTATAGGCTGTTCTCCCTCTTTAAATTCATGATAAGTGACTTTGTTACGGTTGGGAGGTATGTAATAAGTAGAAAAAATTTCTTTTACCACGGGCTGGTCATCGGTGTTTTCATAATAGCTGTAATTCGTGTTATCAACACTGATTAAAAATTCATTATAGATATTTAGAAAGTATGTCTTTTGGTACTTTTTTCAAATAGACCTTTTCTATAACAGATGACAATCTGTCCTTCTTCTAAAAATACTTTTTCTAATTATATAATTTTTTACCTCTGAAACCCTTGTTATAAATAATTTCACTCAAAACTTTAAGTTGATTTTTTAAAATCACCTCTTCCAAAGTAATCTGCTTATTTTCTAAAATAGCTTCTTTTGATGAGAAAATAAGGGCAATTCTGGAGAATATGATTAAATATAGATATAGTATCTTCTTCCTTTAATAAAAATAAATAAATTAATATTTAATGACTAAATCACTTTGATTATAGACATTTTTATTTTTTAAGTTGAGCACAGCAAAGAATTAAAGCGTGGCTTGATATATTTTAAAGCGAGCGCTTTGAGTCAATACTTCATAATGACCAAAAGTACGATTCAATAATTGCGGATAAGGTAAAAAAGCATTGGCGACGAGCCTGAATTTTCCGTTTTTATAAAGATGTCTAGGGGTTTCCTCAATACATTTTGCTATCATTTTAAGGTCTGTTTGTAGGCCTTTATGAAAAGGAAGATTAGATAAAATGAGATTAAATCGTTCTGGAAGATTTGAATATAGATCGCTGGGAACCACCCTTGCCTTGATATGATTCCAGGCCAAATTGGCCCTGCTCGATTCAAGAGCAGCTGCATTCACATCGCTGAGTGTCAGTTTAATGTGAGGAGATTGACGAGCCAAAATTATGCCTAATACACCAGCACCACAGGCCAGATCTAGCACCTTACCGCTCAAGGGAATATCAAACGAAGATAGCAATAATTGACTGCCTTCATCTAATTGATTGGCACTAAATACGCCCGGGAGCGTTTTTATTTGTACATCTTGCACCTGATATTGGCGCCATTGACTTTCCATATTGAAAACTGATTTTTGTTTTAAATAACCATAATATAGTCTGCAATGACGCGCGGTATCTATTTTATGCAAAATGATATTTTCAGCCAAAAGGTCTTTAGCACTGCCTATACCACTTCGATTCTCACCGACAATAAATATATTGGTTTGGCTGGGGAGTAAGGAACATAAATGTTCTAATTGAAATTGCGCTTGGGTTTTATTTTTAGGCCAATAAAAAATGACCGTATCTGTCTTATAGACAAGATCTGCAGACGGTAATACACCAAATTGAATATTATTTTTCAATACAGGGCTCAATAATCGCCACTGATGATATTCTTGAGTATGCACCCTGATTTGTTTGGCGTTGAACTGAGCGGGAAGAAGATCTTGTAGATCACCTGCGAAAATCACAGATCGCTCAGAAAATTCACGAGTATGGCGCAACAGTATTTCACTCGGCGGAGTTAAATCCGACATTCGTTGTTGATTCTCTTCTATCATCTTTACTAAAACGAAGTATTTTTAAATAATCCCACTTTGAGATCATCGGCGGTGTAAATTTGCTGTCCGTCTGACAACACTTTACCGTCTGCTATCCCCATAATTAATTTACTCGTGATCACTTTTTTAAAATCAATACAATAAGTAATTTTTTTTGAATCAGGTAAAACCTGGCCCTTAAACTTGACTTCTCCGACCCCTAATGCACGTCCTTTACCTTCATTCTCTAACCAACCAAGATAAAATCCGACTAATTGCCACATGGCATCCAAGCCCAGACAACCTGGCATAACAGGGTCATCAATAAAATGGCAACCAAAAAACCACAAATTCGGATGAACGTCTAATTCCGCTTCCACGTAACCTTTACCATACATACCCCCATCCTTAGTCATGGTAATGACACGATCAATCATTAGCATGTTGCTGGCGGGCAGACGAGGCCCTTTTGAACCAAATAACTCCCCACGTGCTGAAGCTTCCAGATCTTTTTTGGAATAGGTGCCATATTCATTCATCATATTTTTTAATTAGCCTTATATTAATTTTAAACACTGAAATCAGACTTTGGCCATTGTTGAGATTGACCTTAATATCTCTGAAACCATTCTAAACATCGGCCCAAAAATCCTCGACGATCATGATGATTGACTTGTGCTATACGTTGCCGAATTTTGCGTAATAAATGAGGTTTATCTAAGTCAAAATAAGGCATACCTGTCAATAAGGACAACGCATCCGCGACTTTATCTACCGCCCAAAGATGAAAATACCCCTGTTTGACTGCCTCAACAACAGCGTCATTTAAACAGAGATGGCGAACATTTTTACTAGGTAAAATGACTCCTTGGGATCCTGTCAAGCCTCGGCGCTCGCAAACCTGAAAAAATCCTTCGATTTTTTCGTTAATCCTTCCAATAGGCTGGACACGACCAAATTGATCGATAGAACCTGTCACAGCACGCGCCTGATAAATTGGCTGCTGTGCCAAAGCACTCACGAGAGCGCATAATTGCGCTAATGAAGCACTATCACCATCTACTTCAGCATAGGATTGTTCAAAAACAAGAGAGGCTGAAAAAGGTTGTGCATGATCCAGCGCCAACTCAGAAATTAAGAAGGACTGTATAATCATCATGCCTTTAGCGTGAATATTCCCCCCTAATTCTGATTTTCGTTCTACATCGACCAGTTCGCCATCCCCAAAATGCACCACGCAACTGATGCGAGTCGGTTCTCCTAACGCCTGAGGATGCCCAGGATATTCAATGACAGCTAATCCATTCACCTGGCCAATCACATCGCCTGTGGTTTCGATAAAAATTTGATCTTCTTCAATATCGTTTTGTATACATTCACAAAGATAATTTTGCCGCCACTGACGAGCGCTGATTGCATCATTTAGAGAATCAACTGTTATCTTTCCTTGCTTTTCGTACAGAGAAACTTCAGATAAACACTTTTTTATCCACACAGGACAAAGAGGCAAACGCTTTTTGTCGCCTGTTTCACGTACAGCTTCTCGGATGAATATGGGCCACGCATCAGATACCAAAGGCATATCTGTCAAACTATGAATGTAATGACACCAGAGGTTTATTGCGTCAGGATGCTTTAAAGAAAGCTCCGTTTCAAATTCAGCATAAAATGCAAATAAATTGAGTTCAGATTCAATTTGAACAAAATCTTCTAACCGACATGCATCCCCTACTAATACTACTTTCACATCTAAAGGCATGGGTGGGACCGTCACTGAAAGAGGACGCTTCTCGTCTGGTGAAAGCCATTCGAAACGCTTTTGAATGATCATTTGTTTTAATCGCCACCACATCAGGGGTTGGGCCAATAAAGTGCTGATAGAAATGACCAATATTCCTCCACCATTGACACGATGGATAAGACCAGGTTGTAGATTAATCTTATTGCGATGAAATTTAACGGCACCAAACATTTGTTCTGGTTCAATCCAATTTTGAAAAAGGCAAACGGATTGAGATGCGAAGGCATCTTGATCTCGACAGGTCGAAACCCAATGAATTTCATTGTCTTCAATAACATAACGACCGTTAGAGCATTTTAAAGGCTCAGTATATTTCTTTTTAACAGCTTGGCTAATAAGAGATAAATACTGATCATGTTCCTGTGCTTTAATGAGCATAAATCGCTCTTGGGATTGAGGATGGCAAAATAGAGCCAACGCATTGCTTAATCTTGGCTGTACATCTTCAAAAGAGATAGGCGCCAAATTAGAAACTCGAAGAAATAACGCCTCGTAAGGAAGCATATTTGGCAGTAAAGACTGCCATTTAAGATGTTGATGAGTCAAAATAGTCGATACTTTCATGTGTTAGGTGAAAAAAATAAAGCACGATTATACAAGATTACAAGAAACGACAACAGAGAATAGCAAAGGCTTATTGAACATTCTCAATGCTTCTACTATGCTCCAAATAAAGAGCAATACCGAGTAATAAAATAAACAAAGCCTGTTTTAGTAGTTCTCTATTTTTTAAGGATGAAAAATAACCTTGCCTCAAGATCAATTCCCCTCACATTATTTTATCACTCATGATCAATCTGAGAGTCATATTAGTCGTATTCAACGAAATAAAAATGAACTAGTACCCTTTGTACCCCTTAAATAATGGAAGGTTCAACCTGTCATAACAAGGGTGCTACTATCTGGTGGTTTGACTTGATATGCGAGACAACTCATTATTCAGATACAAGATGATGATACTGTACTTAAATCTGCCGCAAATCTCACTGAAAACACTCAAGCTCAGTTTTAGTTCCACTAGATAAACGAAATAATTATCGTGTATTACATAGCTCTCTAAATACTCTTCAAGGCAAATTGTGTTGGCAAGTCGTGAGAGCACCCAGGTAGTAGACCACCTGGCGCTCTCTCTCGCTCTATTAACCCACTCTCTAGTATGAATTCTATTAATTTAGACAGACTTTTAAAAAAATTTTAACCAAAAATTTAATGACGCCAAATCGCATCAGTTTAGTGGGATGCCAAGTGCTGAGTCACAACCCTAAAATTTTGCCACGCAATTCGCCAGGGAGATAAAAACTAGGGTATTCAGGCGGCAATATCGGCAAGCACACAAACACTCTATGTTTCTGGTATTGGTGAAAGTTTACCTATGATACGAGATTACATGGGGCGACTCAGACGGCAGGTGACAGACCCTATTAGGTTGGCATAAAATGGAGAGCTGGTACAAAGGAAGCATAGCTGTTCTTTTTGTTTGTGATGTCCTATATTAGATGATTTGCGACCCAAGAATTTTACTGATCCCAAAATAAAAGTGAAAAATTCACATGTCTTCTTTATGTTTCTTCAATTCAAGATTAAATTTTTCGCACAGGCATTTTTCAAGAAAAAATATTAAAAATACATTTAAGCAATCTTATTTTATTTCAGCTAATATCATGTTACATAACAGCATCAGAGGTTATTCGGTAGGATTGATATTACAGGTCCCCAACCAAAATATTTTAGCTGCTGCACAACACGAAGCAATTGTTAAACCTAATTTAGACAATTTAGTCAAGCAATCTGCTGACCAGCGTCCCCTCATACAAACAAATTTTCTGCAAAACATCAAAGAGTTGACTAGTGGCAAGACAACATTACCTCTCACAGATAACACCACTCTCTCTGAATTAAAACGCAAAGGTCTGCTATCGAATCAATTATTTTCTTATCCACAACGAGTTGTCACTCCGGATACTATTATCAATATAACCTTTTTACGAAATAAAGTACTGATCACTAGGCGACCAGATGTCAATATTTTTCCCGATTATCCTGTAACAGCATAAATTAAAATTACAGGCCTATTTTTGATAGATCATGATGCTTCCACAAATAAAAATGGGGCTCAACAGGGCCTCATACTCAGAGACTCTTTTATCGAAAAATATTAATATATTACGTGAATCGGCTGGAAACGTTGCCCAAGAATTAGGGATTCCATGAAAGGTCATCAACATCTCTCATCACACTAATGATAATATTGGTCATCAAAGATGATATGACAAAAAAGAATTGAAAAATTCGTTATATCTTTCAGAGACTAGACTTAATAAAAAAGATCCCAGATCTTCTTGAAAGGAGAAGTTAAAATAAGTTGAAGTCTTAGTTAATGATATCTCTTCCGACAAGTAGACCTCATTTAATAAAATGGTCTCAAACTATTAATGGATTCTTTTCACTCTCCCTTGGGAGAATGCGACTGGGAAAAATTTTACCAGACATCATCTGATCTCCTACTTTATTCTTAATTTATGAGTCAAGTGCAAAGTTTGAGGCAATTAAGTGAAACTTATGATCAATTCATTCGCTCAACAAAACAGACCGCCTTACTGGCGCCGGCATTATTCTGAAAAATCAACTGAATTTTAACAGCAGGAACTGTACTTCGAATTTAAATTGGTCATGTTAGGTCTTTTGTACGATGTGTAAAGTACACTTTTAGAATTCGGTTTTAGAAAACTGGGATCACACTTTGTAAAAAATCTCTCTTATCAATCTGTTTAAATATCTTCTTCTAGAACGAAGTGTTTATAGTATGCAGCGGGACTTAAACTTGCCAAATACGGAGGATCTATTTTAAATACTTTGCGGGTATTTTTTGATATTTATCAAGTCAATATAGCAGCTACTAAACTTAAAACGGAGACTGATCCTGATATTCAAAAATATTTAAAGGGGAATATTGCTATTTCTTATTTAGAGGCTGAGATCGGTATCGGAAGCATACTGGCATTATTAGCTCTAACCTAAACAATGGTATTAGTAGCCGGAGAGACGGGGATAACTTTAGGAATTTTGACCTTTGTATAGCAGGGGCTTTATTACGCCGCTCGTGAGGTTGAAAAAGTTGAGTGGTACACTACGTTGACGGGGTTAAAAAATTACGCACGGCTGGTTAAGTTTTTTGGGTGTATAAGTTGACGCAGCAGTTGTCAATCTGGTTACGAAAGTAGAGGCAAAAAAAAGCTAAAAAAATGTTAACAAACAGGTAAAAACAAATTTTCAAGCATTATTAAACTCAGATGATCAAATAGAGATAGTACTATTATAGTACAGGCCCCGTCATTTTGGAGAAATGACACTATAAAAAATAATAAAAACAAGCTGATTGTCGAAAATGAGTGTTCAACATACGTTGAATCTGAAATATCTAGGTCAATAAACCATAAGAAATAAAATATTGCCCTCTAAAGCTCTGAGCATATTATCAGACTATAAAAATCATGACAGAAGAAAAGCGAGGGACCGAACTATTTATGCTGATCTAACTTTAGAAAATAGTGAATATAAATTTTATACCATCAAAAGACTCTTACCTACTGATGACAAGATTGTTATTAATACCGATCCCGAGCCAGCTACCGGTAGTGATTCAAATGGTACTTTTTATAAAACACTGAGAGAATCTTCAAGGCGGTTATCTTAATCTGTTTTTGTGATAGAAACAGATTTCCTGGATCCAATAAAATCCCCAAGATTTATTTTGTTTGGCTGGAAAATAATGAAGTGGTTGAATATAGTGAAAAATATTGTTGACACCGGTGACGGTATCAAAAATTGAGGGGATATCAATCTGATACTTTTATCTTTACTGGCACGGTTTTACCCGATAAATCCAGCGTATTAGATGGCGTGAAGGGTTTGGATTTTTTGATATTGAGCAAAAAGCTATCCTAAGAAAACGGGGGATACTATATCAATCTATAGGAAAATTTTTTTCACCGATTCGTTTTAAAAAGTAGCCACATTAAAAAATATTCATCATATAGAGACCTGCTCAGAAACAGATAATATTATTTTTGGCAAAGATCAATTAAACACCATGAATACACATGGAGGCTATGATAAATTGATGGGGTTTAATGGCAATGATACTGATACTTTAGTGGCGCAGGCCGACGGGCTGAATAGGAAGGAGCAGGTAAAGATTTTTATCATATTTTACAAAATACACGTTCCAATGACGTGATATTAACCATAAAAGAAGAAAATAATCCAGAAGAATTTAGCCCTTTTTATAGATTATACGGTGAATCAGATTATCATTATTAAAAGAGTCAAATAGGATGTATTTTAGGATGTATTTATTGAATTCCGCAATAAAAATAGCAGTAGAACCACGCTAACATTATTTGATCTCTATATTGTCTCAACTCAAGAGCAAAAAAGAACTTTAACCACCCAATATATTTTTATACCCAAGATGGTATGATTTTTATGGGTCTACTTTCTGAAATCACGTTCAATTTCGATAACGAAGAACCGGAATCTCTCACCCTAATAGCAAAATATATTCCAAATTTTGATAGAAAATATCTTTCTAAAACTGACAGTGAAGAAACGTTGTTAATTATTTAAAAAATTCCTATCAGCACAAGCCCGGAGTGATCGATCTCAAAGACGAAAAAATCTTGCCGGATTTTTTAAAATTAGTCCAGAAAAAAAGTTGGTTTGAGAATCACTTACAAGGAGATGATCTCAGCAATATTTTACTGAGTACAACAGGTCAATAGAGATTACAAAAAAAGGGGGAAGAGATATTTACGTCGTCTCAGATAGACCGACAGAAAAAGCGGTAAGCATTGATAATTATGATGCCCATGAAACGGGAAACCTGGAGTAAGATATTTTGCTTTTGCCTTTTTCACCAAAAGAGATTGCAATAAAATAAGAAAATGACGATGTGATAGTGATGCATATGCAGAAGATGTTATGCTATATCTGATAAATTTTATGCTAGATAAAACCTATAGGCATCTGTCCATTATGGATAAAGCAGGAGGTGTGAACACAGTGAGCATCAACTCTCTGAATGAATCAGATCTCATTTCAGATCAACTGTTTCACAACCTCAGATTGAAGAACGAGGTTAGCACCTAAATCAATTAAGGCAACTCATTTCTAGATTTTCAGAGATAGAGGAAGTATTTTATATCCCTAGAGATAAAGTTTTGCAGACAGTGATACCAGTTATTTCATCTTCAACTATCTGCTTCACCTTGAAGGCCTAACCCTCTAAGGTGATGACAATATAAAAAAGAGGATAACAAAAATATCCTCTTTGCCTTGATCATTGAGAGTTCTGTGTATTTTTATCAATCAACTTAGTTCAACTGATCTCAAAATTGTTTATCAAGTGTACGCGTAAATTCTTCACGTATATTTTTGCCGCATCTCTAAAAGCTCTTGATTGTGTTTTTTGTTATTAATATCTTTTTCTAATTCCTTTATTTTTTATCAAGATTTTTTTGAGTACCAGAAATTCTTTCCTGTAATCCTGAAATCTTTATAGACTTTTCCTGATCACTTTTACTGAAAAATACTTTTTTTGGAATATTTTCCATCTAACTTATTCTTTTAAACACCTAACTTCTTCTGTAAACCTCCTGCATTCTTCAAGTTTTCTTCAAGAGTATTTGAGTGATACTATTACTCACGGACTTAATTTGTGATTTAAAAGATTTTTTTGTTTTTTCCAATTCATAGAATTCCTTTTCTAAAACATTTGTTCTTGCAGTTAAAGTTTTTGTACTGTTTGATGATCTAAATATGGTCATGATTTTTTATCTATTTTTTAATTTGATTGAAATTAACTTGTTTTTCATCGCTGTATTCAAAAGAATTTATTACTTAGTTAGTAAAGATTATTAATAAAAAGAAATATAAACTATATAAAAATAAAAAATATCAAATAAAGTTTATTTTATAAGGATCAGTGGTTTTAACTGAGATGGACATTCGCGAGATGGCTTCAAGGAGTGATATTAAAGTGATGGTAACGTTAAAATACCACCTTATTTATGCTTTTATTTTTAATCAGAGAAACATCAATGAAAGATATCCTATTAGGTGTCAACATAGATCATGTCGCCACGCTGAGAAATGCCAGAATGGCCCTGTATCCCGATCCCGTTCAAGCGGCTTTTATTGCAGAACAAGCAGGTGCCGATAGCATTACTGTACATTTGCGAGAAGATAGACGGCATATCACAGAACGCGATCTTCACCTTTTATCTCAAACGATTCAGACACGTTTAAATTTAGAAATGGCGGTTACAAATGAAATGCGAGAGATGGCTTCTGCTATCAAACCATATTCCTGTTGCCTGGTACCCGAAAAACGAGAAGAAATTACAACAGAAGGTGGTTTGGATATGACGGTAAAAACCGATAATATTTTTGAAATGATCGCGGTGTTATCAAAAATAGGGATCGTGATATCTGTTTTTATTGATCCTGATAAGCAGCAGATTGATTTAGCTGTACAAGCGAAAGCACAATATATTGAACTTCATACTGGCACTTATGCCAATACATCCGGTAATCAAAAAAACAGTGAGCTCCAACGCATCGTGGATGCGGCGGCTTATGCATCTCAAAAAAAACTGAAAGTCAATGCAGGGCACGGCCTGAATTACCATAATGTGAAAGCGATTGCCGCCATATTAGATATAGAAGAACTCAATATTGGCCACGCGATCATTAGCCGCACACTGATCTCTGGTTTAGCATCCGCGGTCAGCGAGATGAAAAAACTCATAAAAGAAGCGCGACAATAATGGCCATCTTAGGCATGGGCACAGATATTGTTGAAATCGCTCGCGTTCAGGCTATTATTGCCCGCAGCGGCGACAAACTTGCCCATCGCATTTTAACCCCCCTCGAATTATCTGAATATCGACAACAACAACAACCTATTCGGTTTATTGCAAGGCGTTTTTCGGCTAAAGAGGCCGCAGCGAAGGCACTAGGAACGGGCTTTCGCAATGGCTTGGAATTGAGGCATTTTCAAGTGATTCATGACCCACTAGGAAAACCACGTTTACTGGTATTAGATAAAGCTGATGAGATTGCAGTCAGGCTCAGCGTTAAATCTTGGCATCTTTCGATATCAGATGAAAGGCACTATGTAATAGCACTGGTGATCGTTGAAGGGTGAAACTCAAATTTAGACAATCAAAGAAACAGAAAAACGTAACAGACCGAGGTTTTAAGTCACACTGAACAAATAACTATTGACCCTAATAAAGAGGATCCCTATATTACGCCGGTATTGGATAAAGTGTCATTGAACGGTGAGGTGTCTGAGTGGCTGAAGGAGCACGCCTGGAAAGCGCGTATATGCGAGAGCGTATCGAGGGTTCGAATCCCTCTCTCACCGCCAAATCATAAAACAGTACTCACATGTACCGCCCTGGAAAATCAATGCACATAACGTTTCCAAACCTCAAATTATAATTCGCCTCTGACACATCTATCAGACGTAGTTCATTTTTTGGCTTGATTTGCCTTAGAAACATCCATGTTTCGTAGAAAAAACAATATCATATATAAAGTTTAATTTAACTATGGCTTGTAGTCAGCATATCAGTTGACTTGTCATGAAGTGGTTTTTGCTGCTGCTTCTACATCTGCCTTTTTACTAAAAATTGCTTCTAAAGTATTTTTGTGAAGAATTTTTGAAATCATTTAAGGTCAATCTTTAGATTGTTGCGCAAATAAATTTAAGTTTTTAGATTTACATTTAATAAGATTTGGAATACATCTTGTGAAAGATGTTACATTAAATTTGCGATTCGCATTACTGAATGCTTTTTTGAAAAATTTGCTTAACGTTTTAATTATCATCAATAATTCGTTTAGATACTTGAAGAAGTTGATTATTTTATAGAGCGATTCTACTATTTTCTGATGAGTTATTTTATCATTAGAGAGTATTTTTTGAATCTCTTCATATTTTAAATGGGTGACACTTTTCAAAATTTTTTTAAAAAACCAATTGCCGTGTCTTGATTGTAGATTTTATCAATATAAACTTTCTTGCCAGAATTAATTTTTTGTAAGCTTATTAAGGTGTAAAAATAACCTGATTCCCTAAATAATCCGTTGATTAGTTTATCCAGTTTTTTTGATAATTCTTCCAGAATTTGTTTACTCACGGGTTTAGCTACAGTAATTTTGATTTTTGAAATTGTTGTCGCATCATTACGTTTGATTTTGGTGCATGAAAAAACTCCAAAATAAAAAAGAAAATACATCTTTTATATCCTGTCATTATCGGGATAATTTATTTTTTTGTGATGGCAGTGTCCCTGGACGCTCTTTGTATTGTATTGGTTCGGTTACCTATGCTGAAGATGCCTCGGTGAATTGTGTGAATAATGATACTACTGGTTTTTTTGAATTAGTCTTGGTTTTCTTAATTTGAACTTTTTTGGTATCTTAACATCTGCAGCTGAGGCAATTTGATTATTGTTGGAAGCATTAGCAGTTGATGATGAGCTTACACCAGTGGATTAAAACTTATGGACGTGAGACTTATACAACAACGCTTGTGTTGTATTTTTTGAATTCAATATTTTTTCTCCTTCTCTTTTTATTAATTTTGAAGATGCTTCTATGCTTTGACGAGACTCCGGATTCTTTGGTGTATTTTTTACAGCTGTAAACAAATTAAGTCCAGAGTCGTCATTGGAGTTTGGAATATCATTAAGATTTTCACATCGCTTACTGCGATGTAAATTACTTGTTTTACTGAGGTGACCAGATGAGCCGCTTACCTTAAGATGATTCTAATTTATTGATATATTTTTCAGATTAAAATTATTAATTCATCACTTACGAAAAATTCGGGTTGCAATATTTTATTATTGGTTGATCAAAAATATTTTGATAAAAATGACTATTGAGTGCAATGTCCGATTAAATTAATTGTAAAAATATAGACACACTACTATAAATTGCAAAAAAATTTTAATTTTATCTTTTACACATCACTGTTTTTTCTTTTAAATCTTCCTCCTTAGAACATTCGTCTCTTTCGCAATGCCCATATAAACATAAACTGCGGTTGGTTAATTTGATACCATGTTTTTTAGAAATTTCCCGTTGACGACCTTCAATGCATTTATCAAGAAACTCAATCACTTTTCCACAATCTAAGCAAATTAAGTGATTGTGATGCTGCTGTTTTATTTCAAACACACATTTCCCACCTTCAAAATGATGTCGTGTAACAATCCCCGCATCATCAAACTGATTGAGAACCCGATACACAGTTGCTAAACCGATTTTTTCATTCATATCTATCAGTTTTTTGTAGAGATCTTCCGCGCTGACATGATGACAGACTGGATCTTGTAAGATCTCCAGTATTTTGAGACGTGGGAGGGTGATTTTAAGGCCCGCTTTTTTTAAAGCTATATTATTGTCTTTCATCTCGGTTCAATCCTATACATACTGTGCTTAACTCGGGCGCTTTAGTATAACTGTATATTTCTATCTGCTCTGTGTCCTCAAAACTTATTTTACGCCGTTTTATCCGTCTTTAATATTTCGAGCCCCAACTCTAAAGCAACCTGTTTGAGCCAGTTATCCACGCGATCTTGTGTGAGCTCACCTTGTCTATCTTCATCGATGGCTAAACCAATAAAGTGATCATCATCTCTCAGCCCTTTCGAGGCTTCAAAATAATACCCTTCGGTTGGCCAATGTCCGACAATCTTCGCCCCACGAGGCTCGACAATATCGCGTATCATCCCCATTGCATCACAAAAATATTCAGCATAATCTTCCTGATCACCGCAACCAAATATGGCCACCGATTTATTTTTGAAATTGATCTCTTCCAAGGTTGAGAAAAAATCATCCCAATCACATTGGGCTTCCCCGTAATACCAAGTCGGAATACCTAAAAAAAGAATGTCAAAGTTTTCTAAATCTTTTTGATGACTTTTAGCGATGTCATAAACCTTCGCCTGCTTACCAAATTGTTTTTGAATTAATTTGGCAATGTTTTCAGTGTTTCCTGTGTCACTGCCAAAAAAAATACCGATATTAGACATAGTACTTATTACACCTTAATGGAATCAGTTGAGTGATTTTTTAATCAATAAATTAACAAAAAATATGATATCAAAACCTCAGAATTTCGTTTATAAAATGGATCGTATGTTTGAGTTGTGTACGAATAGATGCTTTTTAAATTACCAAATTCAAATATAAATTTTTGATAATCTCTTTTGAATGAAGATATTTTTATTTATTCAATTCTTTAATGCAGTCTAATTTATTAATACCAATCAGTGAATTTTATCATTTAGGAGGCGAAGTTTATGGTAATTGATAAGCATCCTCTAAATGCTAAAAAATGATCGATGTTTATAGTACCTATTTAATTGTGTTTATGAAAAATCGCTTTTTCTGATATGGGATAAAGAAGTTCGCTTTTTATAAATATTCAGGAATTAATTTTTGACTAAATAGTAATAGCTCCTCGCCCATTTTCATAAATAATAACTTAATAAAAAATTGGGGTTTGAAAGAAACAAGGTAGATTAAAAACTGTTGTCAGATTTTTTGCCAACTGCTTTTGTGTCACGACTTCAAGGCAAATTATATTGCTTAAGCCTGAAATTGATTGAGTTTTAATGATAAGCCGTATTGCTCTGACTAAATTCTCAATGTGAATCCAACTGATTTACTATTATCCGCATACCCAGGATGTTGCCAAATCCAAGTTAATAAGGTATTTTTAATTTTTTCAGCATTCCATGTTTTTTTAAGACGACCCCAAACCGCATAATGGTATAGTTAATTTTGTTTTTTAATTTTTTCTGGACCGTAGATTTCCATATACGAACAACTTGTTGTGAAAAACAATGTTCCTAAAGTGTTATCGGTGTGTTTTCTGCATTTTTTATTGTATTTAAACTATAAATACCGGCAGCGCTATTATTAAGGAATCGCAATAATTGTGGTGCGATTGAATTTACGGCCCAGCTAGCTAGCTGGGCCGTAAATTCTACACAGCTTTGTAAAATTTTTGTTTTTGCTCGCTTGTCCAACGTTTATCAGCAATATTTTCACCACAAAGATTAATGACGATTTGATAATTCATTACTGATTCTGCTTTCACTCCCTTCCAGTCGACGGCATAATGTTGAGGAAAACGTCTTTTTAGGTGCTCCATATCTCGACCTAATACGGCGATCTCAAACTTATTCGAAAATGATGATACTAAAATGCTTCTAATAAAATCGGTGGCACCGGAAATCAATATTTTCATGATAGCTCTCTCTTCTTTTTCCTGTTTCAGATGGACGTTTTTATTTATTCTCGAATAAAACTCGTGCTTGCATATTTCAATTAATATGGCGATGTTAATAAAGTCATTTAAATTGCGATATTTAATTTTGTAACATGGCATATTTTATTTAATATAAAAATCAATAATTTAAAACAGAAAAGTCACCATAAATCACAATTTAGTCATAATGTTATTATTTATATATCTGTCTTTTTTAGAATTTAAATCACAATTCCTCTGCGGTTTCGGTAGTAGTCTATATATTCCCCGATGGGTGACCCGATAATTTTCACGCAAAATCTTTATTTTTCATCACTGTGTAGCCTGGCCGATTAGATTCTGATCGCATGCAATGGAGGCGGTGTTCTTCCTTTCCATTTTAAATCGAAATTTTTTCTTCATGCTTTAAATCCGACCGATCAGCGAGCATATTTTGGGTTGTTCCCTCCCTCATATCTGTTATCGACATGGATTGAGAATACCTTCAAATGTTTCTTCAATCGTCTCTAAATTGAATGTGCATGGTATCGCTAACATTATCCTGATTTTGCCTTTCTGAAGGCATCACTTCTCATCATGAATATCTTTCCTTGCATGCGTTAGATATCTCTGAGTCTTTAACCTTGTCAGTAAGGCTAAATTCATTCTTAATTTGATACAAGTTGAACGTGGCAGTCATTTTTTTGTAAATTCTTCAATCCATTCTGTCATCTAGAGTGCCTTCAATGCCTTAATTCTATTGTTGAGGCTTACAGCGGCGTCAAAAATCTGCGGATTAGCCGAAATGGCTTTGTTGATGGTCATCAGATTTTCCTTTCCTAATGTATATTCTTTCCCCGTCTGCGGGGATCGGTAACAGTAGTAGCCGTGATTACGAACATGCAGATGAGGAGGGAGATCCCGATTAGCCGATTTTTTATTTGTGCCCTGTATTTTCTCCATTAAGGTTTTTGATGCATGAATAAGATCGATGCTAAGGTATTGTTGGGTTGATGTGCCGCCGCTTTTAATAAAGTGTTCATTGCAGAGCAAACTAAATGGCGTGACGTCATGAGTCGTCAAAATGAAATCCGTGACCCACCTCCAAAACGAATAGAGCCAGGTTATTGAGGTCGTTTCCATTGAACACTTCTGGGGAGTAGGGCTGTTATTGCGAAACTCCGACTTCTTTATCGAAAATATTCAAAAACCATTTTCTAAATTCTTTAGCGGCAGGCGTGTTAGCAAACGTCGCTATCAAATGTGCCCCGCGAAGAGAGAAAATTCTTACTATTTTTCACGTAAAATGTTGTTTATTCTGTTGAATATAAAATTGACGGTCTCGGTCATACAGGATGTAAACTTATTTTTATTACGGTCATAAATTCGTGTCATAAAATCTGCTCGTACGTATTGCAATGCGTTAGTAATTTCGGCAGATCCTTGTACGAGGACAGCCATTTTGGTTTCTGTCTCATCTACTCGGCCCGCATGGCTTCAAATAAAATAGGGATACTTCACGGGATTGAGCATGCTCTCGCACCAGGTCATGGTGCAGGCTCATGGCGTCTTCCCTTGAATCCGATTGAATTTCCTCCATTACCATGGTGGGAGGCATTGTGACTCTGGCAGGGTCCACAGTCTATTTTTATCCTCCTGGACTTTTTTTCGAAACCAAGCAAACGCGGGTCTCGACTGTCGACTGGGTCGACGATACATCCAGGTATCACCATTGTTGCCCATTTCCGCGATAATCTACATCTCTCCCAGATACAGCTAAGATAGAATTATACCATACCAGTATTTTGGGTTTAAACGAGCCATTAGGGTTTAATCGAAAACTAAATCTGCGAGCGCTTTTTTGGCGTGATTTCCATAAGGCTGGCCGATTTCTAGCGTGTCTATTTTTCTGCCATTCGAATTTTAATCTGCTGTTGTTCAGAGGTAAGAGAATGAGCGTATCCCCATCATGAACGCTGACCACGCATCCTTTGATATTAGCACTCCATGAAAACGCGCTTAGCCAACTCCTGATGAGCAGAATCAATATTTTTTCATAGGAGATTTCCTGTTGGGTAAATGAGGTGACATAGAGAAACTGTCTATTTTTTCAGCTTGACATTTGCAGGTCGTACTTGACATGTCATTTTAGCCGCTTTTCCCTTGATAGAGTGAATGTCTAATTCTATTTCATTGAGAAATAGCCGCGCGGCCTGTTCAATTTGTTGTGCTAGAGACAGGTCAACATGAACCCAGGTTTAAAAGTAGGTGCACTCTGATGGCAGCGAGTGTAATAGCTGAAAAAATCACAACACGCTCTTGCCGTACACATCATGATCAAAAGAAGGAAAAATGCATTGTCTTTTATCTTTGTCTTTAAGAGACGCCAATTGGTTATCGACATCATGAGACGTTTGCCCGTCGAGTTTTTCTTTCAGAGTTTAACGGGCCCGCACGAAAAAAGGTAGCTTAATGTACAGGTGTTCAGTCTCTTTGCCATCCGTTTTGGTTTTCAGGGGTTTTAGTAAGCAAAAAAACCACTCAATCAAAGAATAAGGAGGGGGATTTTTTTGCTGACCAGGTCAATGTGGGTGTTTTGTCATCAAAAACGCTTAAAATAAAAGGCATGCATCTGAAAACCGACATTATTTTCACTGAAATCGGTTTATGATAAAGTTAAGCAATCAAACCGTTTAAAGGATCCAGAATAGTATGGATGGCTTATTAAGCTCACCGTTAGGAGGAGCGCACCATCATGAATTATTTGGCATTTGATGCTTTGAAAATGCTTGAAGATTTGGAAGAGGCTGGTATTTAAAAAAACAGGCCGAAGTTATTTCTCAGGTCATACGTCCATTACATGAAGCAGCAGATGTGGCTAACAAAAATGACCTTAAGGAAGCCAAAAGAGAATTGTCTTCTGCAATAAAAACTTGATCAAAAACTCTCTTTTGAGATCGCTAAGCTGAAGCGGGATATCATCGATATCCGTAAAGATATAGAGACTCGATTTAAGAAAGTAGACGCGCGATGCGCCGATATGCATAAAGATTTTGCGATTTTTTGGAATAAGATGCTCCAAGAATTCACTGTGATTCTGATTTAGACGATTGAAGTGTCTGCGACTATTGTGAGTCTAGTCGTGAAATTCGTATAAATTCTGCCTCAGTTCCGAGGCAACAGCACTTTGTGGAGCAGCCGATTATCTGGGATTGTGGGTGTGGAATGATCTAAAAGCATTGTAGGTGTGCTTGAACAGGCATCCTTTTTCTCTCTTCCCTTAACTGTCTTTCCAATCTTTGCCTTTCTTCTCGACGACGCACAATTCGTCTGAGTTTGCATTAAAATATAAAGTATTTGTAATGATTTTTAAAAACATGAAGTTTTAAAATAGCCTAAAAAACTATTAATTTTTATGATGTTGCTTTTTTAAAATCAAAAATTTTAAATAAAAACTAATGTGATAAAATGGAGAAAATAATGACTCTTTATTTTCAATTTTAGGAGAGCTAAATAATTTGTGTTTGGCATCGGGTCAAAGAATGTGTTTATAACGAATACACAATTCCTGCACAGAAGATTAAAGACTATCGTCTGAAATCACGAAAAAGAAAAACAGTAACCTCAATACGTTCACCAAATTCAGACAAATCAAACAAAGAAACTCTTTTTCATCAACAAATAATAAGCCAGGCCTGTTACTGGATAAAAATCGATAAACGGAAATCATATCCACCACCAGGTCGCTTATCACTGCTTTAACCGCTGTATCCATAATTACTATGGGTACCAACCGGAGCTTTTTTGCAACCACTGTTACGATCAAGAATATAAGGAAGCATGCCAGGTAGAAACCGACTTTCCTTCAGGAAGATTCACGATATCTTTTGTTTCCTCCTTTTTATGCCAAACACGTACTTCATTAGATGAATCAAAAGGAAAAATAAAAGAGGAAATACTTTCTCCTTCTATGTCCCCTACACGCCGCGCAAGCCAATCAGGATTCACTTTTAACGCATAAGCAATGGTTACAATTTTTGTATAACCTTTTGAGGTGCCTTTAGTTAATTTTAAAATAGTAGGCGAGAAACTCTTGATGCCTTAGTGAGGGCATCCGGCACCCTTGAAGTTTCTATATTTCATGTCAAAATTTAGACGCTGGACAAGCGTGCTTTTTATGAAAAATAATTCATAGCGAAGAGTATTACCCGTTACATTTTTTTTGCTATTGTATATAATAATACTAACTATTAGTGTGAGTCGCCATTTAATCCTATTAAGATAATACTGATAAAAAAAGCTATTAAAAAGCAATAAAATTACTGGGCGTCAAAAACACTTGCAAATTGCGAGTGAGTCAAACAACTCATAGTATGGTGATAGCTTCATAGTGGAGGAATAATTTTTCGTTATCTGCAGTCGATTATTGCAACTCGTGCTGGAGAAATAAAACCCCCATGAATTGAATAAAGATTTCGATAATTTAATAAATTATCTATTTATTAACATAATTTTTTCACAATTCAGAGAAAAAATAACTAAAAGATATATTGATGATGACGGGGAAATGGGAATTAATTAATCAAATGCTGAAACAGATTCAATGAGGAAAATAGATGGCTGCCGCTTATTTAGGGATGAATGCGACAAAATTTCATAACCGCCTCTATGAACATAAGGTCTTAGTATTTTTTAATATCGATGAGTCGAATGCCTTTCAAACCGTCAGTAAAGCTCAATGCCTATATTTAAACTCTCTCTCATTATATTAGCTCTTTAAGACAGCTATTCAGATTATTATCTGATACTTTCATAGCCATGATTTCGCTGAAATAAAGCACCAGCGATTTCGATATCTATCTGTATAACGGGAAGATAAAATTACATAACAACGAACTATATTAAAATCAAAATACACGAATAATACCTGTAACAACTGAATATAAAAAAACACTTAGTGGCTTAAGTTTATTAATAAGTTTTTTAAAATAATTTTAGAAAAATAAAAAATGGTTTGAAAAATAAAATACAGGAAGTAATACAAACTTTGGGAGAAGTTAAAACACGGGAGAAAGCATCTCAGAAGATGTGAGATGCTCAAAGAAATGCAGAACAAAAACATGACACAGAAATGCAGAAAAGGCAAATCGAATGAGAGATTGAATCCCAACAAAACCTTTTGGTATTTTTCAAGATCATCACATAAGAAGGCTATAATTTCAGGAAACGAAAATTCAGCAGGATTTTCAGACGCAACAAGAAAAAATAGAGAGCACGAAATATCATAAAAACAGGAGCAGGAAGGAAAAATAATTGAGTCAAGAATAGTGTGCAATGCCATTCAAAATGAGCAGCAGTCTCATAAAGATAAGTTAGCCTTAGAGCAGACTTTTAGAAAGCGATTAGAATATGCGCAGAAATTAAATGGCAGGGACAAAAATCACCCTGCATTAAAAGATTTTAACAGAAATACGTCAAGTTCACAGGATAAATCTGACAATAACAGCCTATTAAATGGCGCTCACGGAAATCGCTGAGACGGGTCTAGGTCAAGTGAAGCGACGCCTTATGGAAGGTACTTAAATGGTGCTCTAAATTATTCAGCATTAAAAGTACACATCAGCCTAGAGGCATTTTCATCTAATGAGATTAGGAATTTAGTGCAGCAGGTTAATATGACTAAGAGAAAAATAATACTCTGCATCTTCAACTAGATGTTAAAATACATAATGAAAACAATGATACGAATAATAATGCCATTTTGAGTCTTGATGTGCCTATGGAACAGACAAAGACCGTTTTCATAAGGATAACATCCGGCATACGATTGAGTCTACAGCGACTCAAACACAGGCCGGTACATCAGCAACGCTTGTAGGTTTGTATATAAGCGCTCGTGCTGTTGGAATACATATAAAAATCTCTCTGGAGAAATTAAGTCAGCCTTGCCTCCCGGTTCGTTCGATAAGTTGAAGCTTCAAAACCATAATTATGGTGAGACACCGTTTATTAGTCTAGGAAGTTTTCCTAATAAATTAGCCTATAAATCTATAAAAATTGATTGAACACTGTTTTCCGGTAATGTCTGTTTGAACTTTCCTAGAAATCAGTTTATCTCAATTCGGCTGACAGGTCGTCAACTATATATAAAGAACCTACTATAGCAGCCTTTCTAACACTTGAAATATTCGAAAAACACTAGCTATCTTGTTACTCTGGCAAGGAGCATAAAGTGAAAGATAAAAAGAAGAAATTAAAAGGAAAGAATACGAGGTCCTATTTTAAAAAATCTCAAGTCATAATAAAAATTAAGTCATTGTTAAATTACACTTAAAATATCGTGTTTTTCAGTTTTAGTATTTTTATTGCCTATTTTTCACATAAAAATCAATTACAAAAAATTGCACAAATAAACCTTATTGGACGTTTATTTTAATGCAAATGAATAAAATATTCTGAATTCAAAATAATCTAAGGTAAAAATTATGGTAATAGCTAAAACTAATAATATATTGGAGATTATTATAATAAAAATTCACTTGAATCTGATAAAATTCAATTAAATTTAAGCCTACACAAACTTATCTCGGTATAAAAATCGCCTAAAAATTTGTCAAAAAATGTACTAAATAGTGAATTCAATGTTTCATTAAATAATGAAGCTCACATAGATGATGACAAAAATTGAATTTTGATAAAATCACAAAATTATGCCAGGCACAAGAGATCGGCATCTCTGTCAGCACATCTCATAAAATTGCAAATTTTTGCGCAAAAGAAAAATTGTATTATCTCAATTCGTCCTGTTAATTTGATGGCAATAGATCTGATAAGGGATGGTCATCTGACTAAAGAATTCAAGTGTAAAAGGGAAAAGCGTAAATTAGAGGCCACAAACAGCTTTTATTTGTGTCAATTAAGCATTAAGTAAGCTGTCAGATCAGCCACAAAAGACGCTTAATAAATTTCATACGGAGGTACAAGAGTGTTTGGAACAAAAAAATGCTAAGGAAGTAAATTTAAAGATAAGGAAAAATCAGATTGAATTACTTGAAAAAGAAGGCATTATCTATGAAGTAGAAAAAATAATTCGGGGTATTACTAAATTAAAAGTCATAATATCAGAAAACATAGAGCATGAATTTACACTAAACCATTGCGATGAAGGATTTGCATTATACTTGGTCAATTATAATGTAGCATCGGTGAAACTATTGAGTTCATCGAGGAACTGTAAAAAACCAATGACAGCCGATTATGATATTTTGATGATTGCCACTTCAATAGAGGATTTCGGTTTTAAAGATAATTTAGCTGGGCCGGATGTTGCAAGAACAATGGCTGATCACGACATGGAGACTTATAATAATAAAAAACAAACAACATAGATACTTCTTTACGAGAGAAGTATTTAGATTCAATTAATGCAATAAAAATAAAAATGTCATCCGGATGAGATTAAAAAAATTTCAATGATACAATTAATACATTATTTAGCAAGCTTAAGGCGGATTTAAATAGCTTCCATGCAAGAGAAGATAATGACATTAGTAATGCTACGCCACGTATGAGTGAGATAATCGATGAAATTAATATATGTCTGGTTTGTGCAGGAGGCAAGAAGGTTCCGCAGTATAGCTGCGATACAGGTAACCCTGTAACTGATATAACAGTAAATTTCTATGCTATATTTGCACATACTAAAAGTATGTGGAGGTTTGATAGAATCTGTATTCTAAAAGATCAGAATGATTTTAAAATACGGTACAGATGTTAAAAGATGAGAGATACTATATGTGCCATTAAATTTACTCTAGGAAGAAAATATAACAAAAATACGTACTTTATATTTTACATCCGATAAAAAATTCTTTTATCTAATTAAAGAAAACATACAAAAAGAATATAGAGTTGGATCACGTAAAATGACTATAATCAATAAAATTTTTGATTAAATTTAAATTTAATTAAAATAAAATTATTTATCCATATCTTGGAGGAGACGGGCTAAGTTCATTATTAAATGCTCTCAAATGCCATTTTCATCCCATCAATGAGAACCTGTTTTCCTTTATTACCTGACGACTCTATCTGAAGTGGCCGTAAATATTAAACCATTAAATTCTTTATAAAAGATAGAAATTTGAATTTCATAGTCATATCATTTTAATAACATTGATGTTTTAACGCCACTATAAATTCAGGAAAATAATCACATGCCTTCTTTTGATATTGTGTATAAAATTGATACACAAGAAGTGCGTAATGCGGTTGAAAACGCTACCCGTGATCTATCCACTCGTTGGGATTTTCGTCATGTCACCGCTCGTTTTGAATTTGATGAAAAAGAAAAAAGCATCAAAATAACCAGTGAATCTAATTTTCAAGTAAAACAGATGCTTGAAATCATTTCTGCAAAACTCGCAAACAGAGGAATTGAAAGCGGGGCTTTAGATATTTCCGCAGAGATTTTACACAGTGGAAAAACCTATAGCCTATATGCTAAATTGAAACAAGGGATTGAGTCTTTACAAGCCAAAAAATTAGTGAAACTGATTACAGACAGTAAATTAAAAGTGCAAGCTCAAATTCAGGGCAAACAGGTAAGGGTGACAGGTAAATCGCGCAACGATCTACAAGCGGTCATGGCTTTAATTCGCACTGGATATCTGGGGCAACCTTTTCAATTTAATAATTTTAAAGATTAAGCCTTGTGATAAGTTTCACTTAAAGCCTTTTTCACGTTTAATAAAATTATAGGCAGCTTGAATTTTTTGCGTTTTTTCTTTTGCTATTTCCATCATCTCAGGAGGTAGTCCTTTTGCTATCAGTTTATCAGGATGATTTTCACTCATTAGTTTTCGGTATGCACGTTTAATAGTAGCACTGTTGTCATTGACGTTCACACCAAACACTTTACAAGCATCGGATAATGTCGGTGCTTGCGCGTTTTGTGAGTTTCGCCCAGAAGAAGAATAGGTTGTATGCTGATACCAGTTTTGGTGCCCAAATTGGCTGCCACTTTCCATCATATTAAGAAATTGATTAAACTGTCTTTGAGAAATGCCTAGCTCCTCGGAAATAACATACAGCACTTGACGCTCATTAGGGTGGAGAATGCCATCAGAAAAAGCGGCTTGAAATTGAATTTCCAAAAACATTTTAATTAAATCGACCCGCCCTGAGCATATACCCCGTAATTGCTGTAATTTTTCCCTTAAAGGAAAATCATTTTCTTTGCCTTCACGAAATGAAGCCTGAGCGGCGGCCCGTGCTGTACCATGTAATTGCATTCTATCCATCAATGTTGTCGCGAGCTGAATATCGGTTTCAGTGACACGTCCTTTAGATTTTGTGATATGCCCCATGACTTGGAAAGTCGTGCAAAAAAATAGAGATTGTCGATTTTTTTGATCATAAAAAAAATGTTGATTTCTTGTTCTTAACCTGAGATCTACAATATTTCCAATAAAAAAACCTAATAATATACCCCAGAAACCAAGGCCAGATAAAAATCCCAACAAAGCCCCAAACCATTTTCCCCAATACAGCATATGCTCCTCAATTCATTTTTCTCTTATTCAAAACACACTATTGTATTAGTCAAAAAGATGACTCATAAACTCAAAGAAAGGGGTGATCCTAATAATAACGTTTAATAGAAAAAAATAAGCAGTAATATTTTTATATGTGGAATATAAGGCTTTTAAAGCGCGTTGCAGCCTATCATAAATTCAAATGAGTACCAAATAGAGCAAGATAGAAATAAAAAGTAAACGATGATCCTAAAATAACTTTGAGTTAAAATCAGTGATAGATAAAAGAACGCAATCGCTTCAAAATTTTTGGAGATTTTTAAATATAATCGTACTGTGAGCGGCACAAAACATAAAAGGAGCGTCTGTTTTACAGTGCATATAAATTAGAATAATGACTCTTTAAAAAAACAATATGAGGTATTGATGAATGACACAGATCCCTATGACGCTACGTGGCGCAGAGAAATTGCGCGAAGAACTGCAGTATCTAAAGGGTGTTCTTCGCCCTCAGATAATCGCAGCTATTGTAGAGGCTCGTGAGCATGGTGATTTAAAAGAGAATGCGGAATACCATGCAGCTCGTGAGCAACAAGGATTTTGTGAGGGTCGTATTCAGGAAATTGAATCAAAATTATCTCACGCTCAAATTATTGATGTTACTACAATAGCCAACAAAGGTATTGTTATATTCGGCGCAACTGTGACCGTATTGAATACTCATTCAGAAGAAAAAAAAATCTATCAAATTGTGGGTGATGATGAAGCAAATTTCAAAAAAGATCTTATTTCTGTTAACTCCCCCATCGCTAGAGGTTTAATTGCTAAAAAAATCAGTGATGTTGCGGTGATTCACACCCCCGGCGGTGAGGTCGAATATGAAATTATTGATGTTAAATATTGTTAGTATGCATGCATTAACGATTTTAAAACCCTCAAATCCCCTTTTTGATAAATAGCATCAATAGAGCAGAGTCCATGAATATTTTTATATTAGTATTTTGATTCATGGAATCATTGATAATCGATTTAAATGAAATGAATGTTTAGAGAAAAAATGTCCAGTAAAAAGCGTTCATCCAGTTCCCGCCGCTGGTTACAAGAACATTTTAGTGATAAATATGTGATTGAGGCTCAGAAAAAAAAATTACGATCTCGCGCTTGGTTTAAACTTGATGAAATTGACAATACCGATAAAATTTTCGAAACAGGTATGTTTGTTCTCGATTTAGGCGCTGCACCTGGAGGCTGGTCAAAATATGTGGTCAATAAAGTGGGTCTTAAAGGAAAAGTGATCGCTATTGATTTACTCCACATGGATTCAATCTTGGGAGTAGAGTTTTTGCAGGGTGATTTTAGAGAGAAATCTATATTAAAACGCCTTTTAAATTGTATTGGAGATAAAAAAATTGATGTTGTTATCTCTGATATGTCCCCCAATATGGCAGGAATATCCTCAGTAGATATACCAAAATCGATGCATCTCGCCGAGTTAGCCTTCGACATATCTCGTGATATACTCATACCCGGCGGGAGTTTTTTGGTTAAAGTGTTTCAGGGAGAGGGGTTTGAACAATATTTAAGGGAAATGCGTTCTCTCTTCAAAAAAGTTAAAGTACGTAAACCAGATGCTTCACGAACAAGATCACGTGAAGTGTATATTGTAGCGACAGGTCTAAAATGATCATAACCTAGCGCTTTTTGTTGATAGATTGTAAATATGAGGTTAATTCCTTGAGTGATATGGCAAAAAATTTGGTTCTTTGGTTAGTGATTGCAGTTATTTTAATGTCAATATTCCAAAGTTTTGGTTCCAGTGAATCAAAACTTTCAACAGTTGATTATTCCACTTTTATATCTGATCTGACTCATGATCAGGTTCTTGGTGTCTGTATTAATGGTCGAGAAATCGACGTTAATAAAAAAGATAACACAAAATATATTACTTTTATCCCCATTAATGATCCTAAACTTTTAGATACTTTACTGACTAAAAATGTCAAAGTCATTGCCCAACCGCCCGAAGAAACCAGTTTACTAACTTCTATTTTTATTTCTTGGTTTCCCATGTTATTGCTGATTGGTGTGTGGATATTTTTCATGCGCCAAATGCAGGGCGGTGGTGGAAAAGGAGCCATGTCTTTTGGTAAAAGTAAAGCTAGGATGCTCAGTGAGGATCAGGTTAAGACTTCTTTTTCAGATGTAGCAGGTTGTGATGAAGCCAAAGAAGAAGTCAGCGAATTGGTTCAATACTTACGTGAGCCTGGGCGTTTTCAAAAATTGGGTGGAAAAATTCCAACTGGTATTTTGTTGGTAGGCCCTCCGGGAACAGGTAAAACCTTGCTGGCCAAAGCCATCGCAGGAGAAGCTAATGTTCCATTTTTCAGTATTTCAGGATCTGATTTCGTCGAAATGTTTGTAGGTGTTGGGGCGTCTCGTGTTCGTGACATGTTTGAAAAAGCGAAGAAAGCATCACCCTGTATCATTTTTATTGATGAAATTGATGCTGTGGGTCGTCAGCGTGGTGCCGGTTTAGGTGGTGGGCATGATGAACGTGAACAAACCTTAAATCAAATGTTAGTTGAAATGGATGGTTTCGAAGGCAACGAAGGCGTCATCGTGATTGCTGCAACCAATAGGCCAGATGTGCTTGATCCTGCTTTGTTACGCCCAGGTCGTTTTGATAGACAGGTGGTGGTTGGTTTACCAGATGTGCGTGGACGCGAGCAAATTTTAAAAGTTCATATGCGGCGTGTCCCTCTCGATATTGATGTGAATGCTTCTGTTATTGCGCGTGGAACACCTGGTTTTTCTGGCGCGGACTTAGCCAATCTTGTGAATGAAGCGGCCCTATTTGCGGCCCGTTTTAAAAAACGGGTCGTTTGTATGAGCGAGTTTGAAAAAGCCAAAGACAAAATTATGATGGGCGCTGAGCGTCGTTCTATGGTCATGACAGAAAAACAAAAAGAAGCGACAGCTTATCATGAAGCGGGACATGCAATCATAGGCCGCTTGGTTCCAGAGCATGATCCGGTTCATAAAGTTACCATTATTCCTCGGGGTAGAGCATTAGGCGTGACATTTTTTCTTCCAGAAGGCGATACCATCAGTGCAAGTCGTCAGAAACTGGAAAGTCAAATTTCTACCCTTTACGGCGGCCGTCTCGCTGAAGAAATTATCTATGGTACAGAAAAGGTATCCACCGGGGCTTCTAATGACATTAAAGTTGCCACCTCTATTGCACGGAACATGGTTACTCAGTGGGGTTTTTCGGAAAAGTTAGGACCTTTACTATATTCAGAAGAAGATGGAGAAGTATTCATTGGGCGCTCCGTAGGAAAAAGCAAGCATATTTCCGATAAAACGGCCTGTATTATTGACGAAGAAATCAAATTACTCATTGAGCGCAACTATAATCGTGCTCGTGAATTATTGATGGCAAATCTCGATATATTGCTTTCTATGAAAGATGCTTTGATGAAATATGAAACCATTGATGCTCCACAAATTGACGATCTTATGAATCGTACGACGGTACGTATACCTGCAGGTTGGGACGATAATATAGACACCTCTTCTGAAAATGACGATACTTTAAAATCTGAAGAAAAACAAAATCCCTCTCTCTTTTCAGATAAAAAGAATACAGACGGGCCCAATGTGAGCTAAAACAAAGAAATTTTCTACGAAATCTGTCATGATCTTAAACATTCAATTCATCTTTATTTTATATCCCATGTTGTCGTAAAAACTCGTGATTTAATGGACGAGTATCATTTTTATCCGAAGCCTCTTGCAATCTGGGAGATGACACTTTGCTTTGAGATAACTAAAATAGCTTTGTATTTCGTCGTTATTCCTTTTTGCTGATCAAATGACATATTCATTTAAAGGTTTTAAAATATGGATTTTTCTATTGGAAAACACAGATTGGATCTTTTATGCCCAAAAGTGATGGGTATTTTAAATATTACGCCTGATTCATTTTCGGATGGTGGATCTTATTGTAATTTTGGAAAAGCATTACAACATGCGGAAAAAATGATATCTGCAGGGGCAGATATCATTGATATAGGAGGAGAGTCAACTCGACCTGGGGCGATTCCAGTGACTGAACAGGAAGAAATTGATAGAGTCATACCTGTTTTAGAATCTTTAGCAAAGCGCTTTGAGATTTTTATCTCAATAGATACATCAAAACCCGCTGTGATGCTTGAAGCCAAAAAAGCAGGGGCTCATATGATCAACGATGTTTTTGCACTCAGACAGCCAGGTGCTTTAGAAGCTGCAGCAAAAACAAATTTACCGATTTGTCTCATGCATATGCAAGCTCATCCCGAAAATATGCAACAATCTCCTCGTTATCAGGATGTGCTATCCGAGGTTAATGCTTTTTTTGAAGAGAATATTGAACGCTGTCTTTCAGCAGGTATCCCAAAAAATAAATTATTGATCGACCCAGGTTTTGGCTTTGGTAAAATTTTACATCATAATTATCAATTACTTGCAAATTTAAAAAAATTGCAACATTTTCATTTACCAATTATAGTTGGAATGTCAAGAAAATCCATGATTGATTGGCGGCCTGGTATGCTTCCAAAAGAAAAGATGATCGGCAGTATTGCTTGTGCCGTCATTGCAGCGATGAAAGGAGCGAATATCATTAGGGTACATGATGTGAAAGAAACAGTTGAAGCCTTACATATTGTGAATCGAACGAAAACTCAAATAATACAAAATGAGTAAAAATAATGCATCATCGTAAATATTTTGGTACGGATGGCATTCGTGGAAAAGTAGGAAATATGCCGATCACCCCTGATTTTTTTTTAAAATTAGGTTGGGCGGCAGGGAAAATTTTAGCTCGTCAAGATTCACGTAAAATTATCATCGGCAAAGACACCCGCATTTCTGGTTACATGTTGGAATCTGCTTTAGAAGCAGGCTTAGCCGCTGCGGGTTTTTCTGCTTTATTAACAGGCCCTATGCCCACACCTGCCATAGCTTATTTAACTCGCACTTTTCGAGCGGAGGCAGGTATTGTCATTTCAGCATCTCATAATCCTTTCTATGATAATGGTATTAAATTTTTTGATATTAATGGCACAAAGCTCCCTGATAGTCTAGAAGAAGCTATTGAAGTACAATTAGCAAAGCCTATAACCTGTGTTGAATCTGCTCAATTAGGTAAAGCTAGCCGAATTGTTGACGCAGCGGGCCGCTACATTGAATTTTGTAAAGGTACTTTTTCAAGTGAATTAAATTTAAAAAATTTTAAAATAGTGGTCGATTGTGCAAATGGGGCTACTTATCATATTGCTCCGAGTGTGCTTAGAGAGCTAGGTGCAACGGTGATTTCTATTGCTTGTAAACCAAATGGATTAAATATTAACAAAGAATGTGGTGCTGCCAATATCGGCATGTTACAAAAAAGCGTTTTAGCAGAACAGGCTGATCTAGGAATAGCACTAGATGGAGATGGTGATCGGCTGATCATGGTAGATCACCTAGGTAACAAAGTGGATGGTGATCAGATAGTTTATCTTATTGCTAAAGAAGCCTGTCGTCAGCAGCAATTAAAAGGGGGTGTTGTTGGAACGCTCATGAGTAACCTGGGGTTAGAAGTTGCTCTTCAAAGATTGAAAATTCCTTTTATCAGAGCCAACGTCGGTGATCGCTACGTTTTAGAAAAAATGCAAAAACATGGTTATCGGATTGGAGCTGAAAATTCTGGCCATGTCATTTTATTGGATAAAACCTCCACAGGAGACGGTATGATAGCGGCTTTGCAGGTATTTAAAGTAATTATTCAAAATCAAATGACCCTACATGAGCTTTGTAGTGAAATAAAATTATTGCCACAAGTATTAGTTAATTTTTCTTTTTCTGGTAATCAAAATAATTTGCAATCTGATGCAGTGGTATCTTTAGTCAAAAAAGTGGAATCTAAACTCGCAGGAAGAGGCCGAATCTTACTGCGTACATCCGGCACGGAGCCTTTGATCCGTGTGATGATTGAAGCTTCTCAAGAAGAACCGTTAATCAAAAAATTAGCTGACGAAGTTGCTGAAAAACTCAAAAAGAGTTTAAATTCAATGGAAAAAAATGAAAAGTTTGTGCCACATTAAGTGATGCTAAAATAGAGATTTTTAAAGAGTGTATTATCTGTTAAAAAATTTAAGATTGATGATACTGCGTTAAACTTATTGGTTCTGAGAAGACATTGTTGAGCTATTTCTTAAAGGGTAATACAAGATAGGACATAATCTCATGTTTTCCTGTCACCACCATGGTGGCATTAACCGTAATGCCAGGTTTTAACCAATTCATATCTTCTTTTTTCACATTTAAACTAATAATCACTTTGTAATACCTTTGTACACCGATATTCGTATTTTCCTCGAGAACATTTTCTTCTTCTATTTGTTGCTCAAAAATTTTAACGGCATGCTTATTAAATTCAGTTCTTTTTGATATTTTGACAGTTGATGAGACCAGGAAAGCCGTGGTTCTTTATCGAGCGCCCGAATTTCATTTTTTTACTAAATAGCTTTCATGGTTTTTTTAAAACGAGCTGATTTTCAGTTTCCTTCATTTCTAATTTTAATTTAATAAATGCCTGCTTTTTGTTGAGATAATTTATATAAGAAGTGATCCCTTTCTTTACCAAAGGTTGCAAAATATTGACCTCTTCACTTAGAAAGGAATTGATAATTCTATTGAAAGTGAATATCAGCTAAAGTATAATAAATAAGACTTAACTACTAGCGAGTATACCGTCACAGCAAATGTGGCTTTTTGTTTTTTCAATGAGGGAAAATAGAGATTAAATAGTGTTAAGACAGTTATACTCTGATAATCATTGATTCATTCACAATAACATGGCTAGAATACGTCTAGATCATCCTCTTATGTGAAGATACGTAACGCGGACTCAGAATAGGTGTTTTGTAAAATATGATAACAATTTGTGTCATTTCTTCCATGCAGCCCCCTGGCCTGAGCGACTCAAATATCATTGCACCAAATCTCTTCAGAGTATCCCGACTTCCCTGTTCATTGAGGATATTTGATTGAACACTTGTAAAAATTACATCATCTGTGTCTGAGCAAGTCTCGATATGATGAATATTTTTAACGTCGCTATTTTTGCGTGCTCTTAATAAAAAAAGAGTCACCATGTATATTAACACTACATCTTATTTTGATGCATTTTTTTTGCTAGTAGTGTATTAAAACCGCTAGCTCCATCAAACAGGCTGGGTTGAAAAAGAAGAGCCGTGCATCTAAAAATAAAAGTGTCGGATTGAGCGCCCCCTTTTGGAATGTTTGAATCCGTTGCTGATGTCAAAAATATAGTTTTTTCTGGGTGACCGACCATTTCATCTTTTCTATCACCCCAAAAAATAGATTTTATCGTGTGTTGTAGCAGTCGCTGCAACCTCTTTCATCACATAAGCAGAAAGTGATGAGGCACCTGGCATCCAATTTTGTCTTTTTACAAATAAAACATCTTCTAAATGAATCTCATTATTTACAGATGATTTGATCATCAGTGTATGAAAACTCTCCCATGTCGTAAAACTTGTATTCGCTTTTTTCTGTCGAAAGATGGGTATAAACAGGGGGTTCCCGTTTTTTTAGCTTTATACGTTGATAATGCCCTGTCCCCGTTTCAAAGGAGAGTATTTTATCTTCTATGTCTATTTTGAATAAAGACGGGCTTCCTCATACAGGTTGATTAAACTCTACCGATCTTTTTCTGTTAATTTTTATATCGACGTTCTTCTAAAATTATTTTCCCTGTGCTGTAGTATACCGCCTTTATTGCATCATCTAACTCTAATAATATTTTAAAAAAATTTTTTAAAATGCCGATCAAAATGGTTTTTATTCTTTTTTCTGCCTGTCTTTTTTCGAGCTGATTGAGGACCTTATAGTTCATTTCTAATCACAAAAAATTCATCCCAATCTCGCCAGCGACCAGTCCGATGGCGCAGGCTGAAGTAAAAATAATGACAGGCCACTTGAGATCCCGATCGCTACGCTTAAATAAAAAAGAATAATACTGACTTTTAAATCTTGTCTGACATCTAGATCAACCTCCGTTTTAAGTGCAGTGATATCTCTATGAACTTGATCAATATCGAAACTAGCACCTAAAATACTTAAAACGGGAACACGATATCGAACTAGATTGGCTCCGGCTACGTATTGCAAACGCTATATTTTAAAATCCATCACCACAGCAGACGGAAAAGAAAATATTTGAGTAATATGCGCTCACAGTGTTCTAAAACCAACTGTTAAAAGCTCACTCCCCATATCATACACAAGACCTGTCATAGCAATTTGAGTTGCGAAGTCTAATGCCTGTTTTTGAAACTGACTTAGGTGATCGTAAGAACAATGCCGTCAGTAATGAGATAGGCATGTGACAGTTCGAATCCAGGAAAACCTTTGATTTGCTTGGCACAAAGTACCGTTGACGCTTGATACCTTTAAAATTCGGGAGCTAATGCTATTTTTCTGAGGTTTTGCAGGCTGAAATGGAGATAGAGACTATAGCGAACCATCATCCGTATTGCTGATAAATTTTGTTTATTTTTTAATAGAAGGGGATTAAAAATGTGAAAAAATTTAATTGATCAACATTAACGACAAATAATTTATCTTTCTGAGGTAAATACATTAAGCGCTTACAATAATCATCAAGCATGAATCTCATGGTGATACTGGTTTTTTGAAAATGATGACTCCTCGTGATTTTCGTCCTTAAAAAATCGAAAAGTACCGATTGAGTAATATAAAAAATTCATATCATAAATCATTATTTGTAACTTACATGAGTCACTGACATAAATTATCAAACCATTCTGATAGCGTTGTTTGGTTTCTCATTTTAGGAAGGGTAGTACCTATCCGTAGGTTTTAATAGATTTAAATCGCTGAGTTATGTTGGTCAGTATTGAGCTAATTGAATAAATTCATTAAGGTACTTTTTAATGGTATTGAAATTTAACTGCTTACCCTCAAAGAGGCAATGTCGTCGAATGTATGATGGCGTCATTTTCTCCAACTGTAAGCCTTTCATCACTTCTGATTTTAGCCATTCGTGTATCACTGCCATTTTTGGGGCTCTCGAATAACTCACCACAGCAATATCTGCTTTCTCTAAATATACACCCAAGGATTTTTGCAGGTCGGCGATTTTTGCATGATTATTATTTTCAATAAGCTCAATACTCTGAACGGAATTGTTTAAGCGGAATGCTTCATAGTGCAACTGGGTTTCAATGAGTGAGTGGCCAAGAACCCGGTGACGATACGCTGATGGGGCTTCACCTTTTTTAAGATGGTCTTCATAGGTCACTTCTGTATAAAGAGCTCTGCAGTCTTTAAGGCTAAATTGACCATTTTGAAAAAGTGCTCGTACAGCCCTATTCATTGTGCTTTCATATTTTTTATGCACCGCCCTGTTATGGTCGTAGTCTTTAATACCGGCGTCTTTCACTTCACTTTTTACCATTTTCCCAAAGACATTATGATATTTTAGCGTGTTATTTTGTGTTTTTTGTCTGAGTTTATCTAATGCTTTAACTACTATTTCGGCCTCAATCATAGAAGGGATTTGATATCGAGATATTTTTTTAAATAAGTAGCGATTTTTTGTTTTAAGCTGACCACTAAACAATAGTGTTTTATCATCGACCACTTTTAAAGAGGCTGTTTTCATTATTTCTGTGAGACGTCGCCCAGAAGCTAATGCAATTCCTATACACAAATCACTGGTAGATGGCTCATTTTTAGTCAATAGATTACATACCAGAGTTTTAACCCATTTAGGGTTTACAAGTATTTGAGTGTGTAATTTTTTATTCAGTTGTTTCTGATCATCATCACGAATCCAATCTTTAATGGCACTTTTGGGCTCAAACATATAATAAGCATGGTGCTCAATTCGGAGACGAAGCAAATCACGACGAAAGTCTGATCCTGTGACTGTATTAGTACGAAGAAGAATGATATTCTCTCTTAATTTTTCTATAGGTAGGTGTGGATCTAGTTTTTTATGAAGACCTTCTTTTGTGTTACTATACTTACGTAAAAAAGTATTGATATGGCGTTTTATGGCATGATGCTTAAATCCTAGCGCTTTGATCCCATTGCGGTAATTTTGCATTAACTGAGAGTAATAACGGTATGAGCAAACAGGTTTACTGAGTAATTGACCAGTGCGGTTATCGACAATGACATTAAGGCGCTCATGTTCTCTTTGAGATATTTTGTTACATCGGTCAGTGAAATATTTCGCGGATTCTTTCTCTTTTTTTTCAGCTTCTTCTTGTATATGTTTCACCTTGATGAGAATTTCTTTAACTCTATTTAATGAACGAGCCATCGTGATTTCCTCTGAAAAAACTCATTGTACCCGTGAAGATATATAAAATAATCTAGATAATCAATTGTACCCGCCTCTATTTTTTATTTTGTGGTCGCTGCAATTTAATCTAACAGACACATTTCATTTTGGGGTGTATAGCCACACTGTTTTACCCGTGATTTATGCTAATAAAGTTTACCTGATTTAGGTCCGAAGTCGTCATGATGATAAGCGGCTAAATTATAAACATGCTCATTTAGCCTTGAATTAATCTATTCCTTGAAGGAGTTGATTAGAGGCGGGTCAGTTTTATTTCAGTAAAGTGGGGCAGAATTCAGTTGGTATTGACATTTAAAAAAGATTTTCATGTGTCGGATATTTTTTAAATACACAGGGTGTTATTTAATTTTTATAGAGTGACGTTTAAAAAAAACTTCGTATTAAACGCATAAAACTCTAGGTTTGTAGAATCCGCCTAGAAACCCTGAATACACGAACAGGATGGCGAATAATATAAAAAGCTAAAACGCCTGATGCTAAAATAAAATATTTATTTGTACTGGTGATTTTCATCCATCCACGATCATAAGGTGCCATGATTTTGGAGTAAGTCTCAAAATCATCAACAATACTTAAACGCTGCTGAGCGATTTTAGAAAGCATTGATTTTATTTTCTGATTCTGCTCGTGATTTTGTTTCACTTGTCACCTTCCAAAAAAATTTTATCAATTTCAAGTTGATTTTGAGTGTGGATCAATAACGTAGATTGAGGTTTTTTTATAATCCACAAGATACCTAAAATCGATAATCCCAAAAAGACTATGGTGATCATCCCAAGTATGAAAAGCCGGTAAACAGGATTAATGCTCCATATCAGCAGTATTAATAAAGTGATTAATCCAAAAAAAGCACAGAGCAAAGTCATGCCTGCAATGAGCAATAATTGAATTAACCTGTTTTTTCTTCTTCGAGTTCAATTACTACTAGCCCAAGACGCGTCTCTATTATACTGACAATTGTGCTAGTAATGCGTCGAATAACATCGACGAGCTTTTTGTTGGGGCTTTTTTTACCAATTTTTTTGCATATTATTAACTTATTAACGATGCGATAATAAAATGCCCAACACAAGACCAGCTGCAACACCAATTGCTACACCTGTCCATGGATTATCATGTATATAAGTGTCGGCTTTATCTTTTAATTCTTTGGTTTTATCCATCATTTTCTTACCCGTCTCACTGAGCTGATCACGAGTCGATTTCAATATATTCTCTGCCTTAGAACGTATCTTTTTTAGCTTTACTTTCGGTTTATCGGATGAAGATAATACTTCTTCGAGAGTATTTGCCATCGTATTGAGCTCCTTACGTAAGTTTTCAGTAGTGTCATTTTTTGACATAAAATTATTCTCCAAGTATGAGGTAATTATTCAAAAATTTTTTTGGGTAAAAGAGGTATCGTTGATTAAAATTAAGCATAGTCATAAATATCAATACTGACACTAATTTATACTACATTTGATATAGATGATTTTTTCATCATTTCTACTTACTTTTGTTTTTGCGTGCCAGCTTTTTTTGCCAAAAAAAATACATAGAGCTGATAAGACCGAGTACCAGTAATACAACTGGTAATAGTATCAATAACAGCATTAATTGATCTTGATATTTTAAAAAAATATTCGTTTTTCCTAATGTGAACCCGAGAGACGTGAGTATTAAAACCCAAAGTAATGCACTAAGAATATTAAATAACTGAAAACGTGAATTATTAAGACCAGAAATGCCTGCTAAAGTGGGTAAAAGAGTTCGAACAAATGCTAAAAAACGTCCAATTAATAGCGCAGATAAACCGTGACGATGAAATAGTTGATGAGCACGTTCATGATAATTCCCAGGCAGATGTGAAAGCCACCCTTGTATCATTTGAGTGTTCCCCAACCACCTCCCTTGAAGATAACCCACCCAGGATCCTAAGCTAGAAGCTATCGTCAAAACAATTAGAGTCACGGGAAAATTCATCGCTTCTCTTGCAATTAAAACACCGACTAAAATTAAGAGACTGTCTCCTGGCAAAAAGGCTGCAGGTAATACCCCATTTTCTAAAAAAAGAATGAGAAATAATAAAATATAAATCGCCCGAGCCAGGGAAGGATCAGCCAGTGTTGCGTAATCTTGTTCCCATAAGGCATTTAATAGTTCTCTAATGATATCCATGCGATGCCCTATTAAAATAGTTTCAAATGTATTGTCTGGGAGTAAAAATTTTAAAATTTAATTGATATAAAAATATTGGAGATTTTATCAAACTTAAAGAATCTGAAACAGAGAAATGTGAATGCCACTCCCTATTTTTTAATAATGGATATGGTAACAATAGTACAATTGAAACGTTTGACTGCAATAAGTGCTCGCCGTAAAGTGTGTGCCGAGATCTATACCTGAAATTTCCTCGGTTGCTGCCTCATATGAAAAGCCATGATGTCGATATGACGAATGAGTGCCTTACAACCTATTTATAGGTGATGCCTGTGCTAGAAATTAAACCCATTAAAAAAGTGTCGGTGGTTATTCCTGTTTATAATGAGCAAGCGAGTCTGCCTGCTTTGATTGAACGAACATCCGATGCTTGTAAAACTTTGAGTCAATCCTATGAAATTATTCTTGTTGATGATGGTAGTAGTGATGATTCATCATCCATTTTAACTACTGTAGCTGAAAAAGAAGATCTTTATGTTACTGCCATATTGTTAAACAGAAATTATGGTCAACATTCAGCGATTATGGCCGGTTTTAATCATGCCCGTGGTGATCTGATTATTACGTTAGATGCTGATTTACAAAACCCACCTGAAGAAATCCCTCGTTTAGTACAAACGGCAGAAGAAGGCTACGACGTGGTCGGTACGATAAGATCAAATCGGCAAGACTCGTTTTTCCGAAAAACGGCTTCTAAATTAATAAACTTCATGATCCAACGCACGACTGGAAAAAAAATGAAGGATTACGGGTGCATGCTAAGGGCTTATCGTCGGCATATTATAGACGCTATATTAAACTGTCATGAGCGAAGCACTTTTATCCCTGTTTTAGCCAATATCTTTGCGCGTCGTACTCACGAAATTCTAGTTCAGCATGCAGAGCGTGCTTTTGGTGAGTCAAAATATGGCCTAATCCAACTGATTAATCTGATGTACGATCTCATAACTTGCCTGACGACAACACCTCTGAGACTATTGAGCCTGATAGGCAGTGTCATTGCTTTATCTGGATTTGCTTTGGCTGTTTTGTTAGTAGTTTTACGATTAATCTTTGGCTCCATTTGGGCAGGCGGTGGCGTATTTACACTGTTTGCCGTGCTGTTTATGTTTATTGGAGCCCAATTTATAGGTATGGGATTATTAGGTGAATATATCGGCCGTATTTACCATGATGTTCGTGCTCGTCCTCGGTATTTTATCTATAAAGTAATCAGCGCGCAGTCTATTAAAAGTATGCAGGAAGAAAAATAATGAAAGCTATTGTATTTGCCTATCACGATATTGGCTGTGTTGGTCTACGCGCATTAATAGATACTGGCTATAATATTCAAGCGATTTTTACTCATACGGATGATCCTCTGGAAAATTGTTACTTTTCTTCTGTTGCTCATTTGGCAACAGAGATGGGATTAACGGTATTTGCTCCTGAAGAAGTGAATCATCCTTTATGGGTGGATCGTATTCGAGTGTTTGAGCCTGATATTATTTTTTCTTTTTATTATCGACATTTATTAAAACAAGATATTTTATCCATTGCACCTCAAGGTGCTTTTAACTTACATGGTTCTTTATTGCCACGATATCGTGGTCTTGCCCCAGTGAATTGGGTATTAGTAAATGGAGAGACCGAAACCGGCATCACTCTTCATCAAATGACAGAAAAACCCGATGCAGGTCCCATACTGGGGCAATTAAAAGTGCCGATTCATGTGATGGATACGGCTCTGATTTTACATAAAAAAATGCGCCAAGCGGCTCAAACTTTATTGATGGATTTGCTGCCTGCTTTAAAGAAAAGCCCACTACCCTTACAACCGCAATCTGAATCAGAAGCCAGCTATTTTGGACGTCGTACTTCGGCGGATGGAGAAATTTACTGGGAAAAATCTGCAAATGAGATCAATAATTTAGTTCGCGCTGTAACTGAGCCTTACCCAGGTGCTTTTACTTATCTGGATCAACGTAAATTCATCATATGGCGTTCTCGTCCTGTCGATAATCTTCAAAATCATCCAAAACAACTGGCTGGTACTGTATTAACCATTAATCCTTTTGTGATCTCTTGTGGCGAAGGATCCCTAGAAATCATTACTTCTCAAAGTGAGTCTGGCTTATATTTACAAGGGCATCAGTTGGCAGAAGAAATGAGCATTGTTCCCGATGTCAGATTGGGAAGAAAGCACTCTTTTTCTTTAAAAAGACGCACTCGAGTTTTGATATTAGGGGTGAATGGTTTTATTGGTAACCATCTTACAGAACGTTTATTACAAAGCGATCAACACGAAGTATATGGCCTGGATATCGACTCTGAGGCGATCAGTCGCCTTATGTCTAATCCTCGTTTCCACTTTGTGGAAGGAGACATGAGTATTCACTCTGAATGGATTGAATATCATATTAAAAAATGCGATGTGATCCTACCTTTGGTGGCGATTGCCACGCCTATTGAATATACCAGAAATCCATTACGTGTTTTTGAACTTGATTTTGAAGAAAATTTAAGGATCGTTCGATATTGCGTTAAATATAATAAACGTATTGTGTTTCCTTCGACTTCAGAAGTATACGGCATGTGTCATGATAAAGAATTTAATGAAGATAATTCCCCTTTAATTGTGGGCCCTATTAATAAACAGCGATGGATTTATTCTGCCTCTAAGCAATTACTAGATCGTGTAATATGGGCCTATGGCGAAAAAGAAGGCCTAAAGTTTACGCTTTTTAGACCCTTTAACTGGATGGGGCCACGTTTAGATAATTTGCATTCAGCCCGGATTGGCAGTTCCAGAGCCATTACACAACTTATCCTAAATCTGGTTGAAGGCACTCCGATTAAATTAATCGATGGAGGTGAGCAAAAACGCTGTTTCACCGATATTAATGATGGTGTCGAAGCGTTATTTCGTATTATTGAAAACAGGAAAAGTTGCAATGGAAAAATTATTAACATTGGCAACCCGCATAACGAAGCCAGTATTCGTAAATTAGGACGAATGCTTTTAGAGAGCTTTGAAAAACATGAATTACGACACCACTTCCCTCCTTTCGCTGGATTTAAAACTATTGAAAGCCGTGCTTATTATGGCAAAGGATATCAAGATGTTGAACACCGTACTCCCAGTATTCATAACGCCCGTCGTTTGCTCAATTGGGCGCCTCGTATTTCGATCGAAGAAACAATAGAAAAAACGTTGGATTTTTTCTTACGCAGTGCTGTACAAGAACAAAAGAAATCACAGGTAAAAGGCAAAAAAAATCAATGAAAAAAGTGGGGTTAAGAATTGATGTTGATACTTACCGTGGCACCCAAAAAGGGGTGCCAATACTGCTGAATTTAATTGAAAAACACGATATTTTAGCCAGCTTTTTTTTCACTGTGGGACCGGATAACATGGGGCGGCATCTATGGCGTTTACTGCGGCCGCATTTTTTTTGTAAAATACTACGTTCTAATGCAGCGTCTTTATACGGTTGGGATATTCTATTGGCTGGAACCGCCTGGCCTGGGAAACAAATAGCTCAACACTTAGGTTTCTTAATGAAAAAAACAGCCAAAAAAGGACATGAAGTTGGTCTTCATGCCTGGGATCATCATGCTTGGCAAACGAAATCGACACGCTGGTCTGCTGAGCAACTAAATGAACAAATAAAAAAAGGCCTCCAGATTTTAGAAGCGGTGATAGAAAAAAAAATCATCTGCTCAGCTGCACCAGGATGGAGAGCGGATTTAAGCGTGCTGGCGGTGAAAAAACATTTTGCTTTTACTTACAATAGCGACTGCAGAGGAACCCATCCGTTTCGGCCACAGCTGGCAAATGGAGGTATTGGCCAAGTGCAGATCCCTGTGACTTTGCCCACCTATGATGAGGTGATTGGCAGTCAGGTACAAGAGAAAAATTTTAATGATTATATTTTGAATGCTATTTTAAAAGCGCACACAATACCCGTGTATACAATTCATGCAGAAGTCGAAGGCATTAGTAAATCTTCTATGTTTGAAGAATTTTTATTAAAAGCAAAAAAAGCTGGCATTGCGTTTTGCCCTCTTATCGATTTGTTACCAGATAATAAAAATGATTTGCCATTAGGAAAAGTGGTTCGCTCTGCGTTCCCGGGGAGAGAAGGTTGGCTCGGATGTCAAACTGAACTAAACGAATAAAAATATGCTGAAATTATTTAAAAGTCATACAGTGATTTTAGTTACTATTTTTTCTTTACTGTATTTAATTCCTGTTGATCAGCGATTACTTTGGCAACCTGATGAAACGCGTTACGCTGAAATCAGTCGGGAAATGCTAGAAAGAGGCAACTGGGTTGTCCCTTATTTCCTAAACATCCGTTATTTTGAAAAACCGATTGCAGGTTATTGGATCAATAACATTGGTCACTGGTTATTTGGGCATAATAATTTTGCGGTGCGTTTTGGCTCTATATTCAGTACGGCTCTCACGGCTTGCCTGATTTTCTGTCTGTCAATTCGTCTATTTAATAACCGTACGATGGCCACCATCGCAACGTTTATCTACCTGACTTTTTTTTTGGTATTAAGTGTAGGCTCTTATGCCGTACTAGACCCCATGTTGTCTCTTTGGCTTGTTGCAGCGATGGTAAGTTTTTATAGCACTCTCGATGCAAAAAGTACCCAGCAAAAATTTATCGCCTATGTGCTACTTGGAATAGCTTGTGGCATGGGATTTATGACAAAAGGATTTGCAGCTTTAGCCATCCCTGTGATTTCTGTTTTACCTATTATGGTTCAACAAAAGCGCCTCAAAGAACTTTTTTGCTTTGGGCCTATTGCATTTTTATCCGCTTTTTTATTGTCTCTTCCTTGGGTCTTGGCGATTGCGCATCACGAGCCTGATTTTTGGCATTATTTTTTTTGGGTGGAACATGTTCAACGTTTTGCAGAAGACAACGCTCAGCATAAAGCGCCATTTTGGTATTATCTTCCGATATTTTGTATTGCAAGTTTGCCTTGGCTGGGGCTGATACCTAGCGCCCTTCTCAAGGGTTTTCGGGAGAGAAAAACTCGCCCTCACTTGTTTTTGTTACTCAGTTGGATATTGATGCCTTTCTTGTTTTTCAGCCTTGCTAAAGGAAAGCTACTAACTTACATTTTACCTTGTATGGCTCCGCTTTCTATATTGCTTGCGGCCTATACAAAAGATTGTGCGCCTCAAACAAGAATGAAAGCGTTCAAAATCAATGGTGTGATCAACATTGTTTTCGGTGTTTTTTTTATCCTTGTTTTTCTGGTGGGCGTGAAATGGATGCCGACATTTTTTCTGTATCACTCACAAGAAACCCCAAAAATCATTTTAGGTGCTGTCTGTGCGCTTGCTTGGGCGACCTTAGGTGCATGGAGCCTTAAAAATAATGCACAAAACTGGAAATATGCTGCAGCTTGTCCGGTATTATTCGCTTTATTGGCAGGTTACCTCATCCCTCAGAAACTGATTGATACAGAACAACCTCAGAATTTCATCCAGAATAATAAAGCTCTATTAAGTGGAAGCCGTTACATTTTAGTTAATAGCGTCGGGGTGGGCGCAGGAGTAGCATGGGAGATAAATCGTAGTAATATCATAATGTTTCATCAAAAAGGAGAATTGAGTTATGGGCTGAGTTATCCTGACAGCAAGAATAAATATGTCAGTACAGCTGATTTTCCTCAATGGTTAGCACAGGCACGTCGGAAGGGGGATGTTTCTCTGATGTTGCTTTTATCTGAAGGTGAAGACACTCTAACACATTTGCCGAAGCCGGATAAAATAGAATCAAGTTATCGCTTAATTCTATTATGGTATAAAAAAACCTCATGAATCATTATTTATTATTGTTATTTGTGATTTTTTTAACCTGCGCAGGTCAATTATCACAAAAGCAGGCGACTCATTCCTGGAAAGAAAATGCCAAAAGACAAACGTTGATTTGGCTGGGCCTGTCTTTGATTTTCCTGGCGGGTGGAATGTTACTATGGTTGAAGCTATTACAATATCTGCCTTTAAGCCAGGCTTATCCATTTTTAAGTATTAATTTAATTTTGACGACCCTTTCAGGCTACTTTTTCTTTAAAGAGAAAGTCACCCTTCAGCATTGGATAGGTATCGGTATCATGATGGTCGGTATTTTACTATTGGGGAAGGGTATATGAAAAGTTATCTTTATGGATTGATCAGTGTCCTGCTGGCCAGTTTTGCTCAGTTATTGCTGAAATGGGGTATGATGGACTTTCCAAAGACAGAGAAGATTAAGATTAATCTCTTTTTTGTGATTAATCATACGCATTCGTTGATGGCTATTGTTCTTGGTATGCTGTCCTATGTGACTGCCATGTTATTTTGGTTTTTTACCTTGCGTTATTTACCGATGCATCAAGCTTACCCGCTTCTTAGTATGAGTTACGCGCTGGTCTACTTAGCCGCCGTCTCTTTGTCTTGCTTCAATGAAACAGCCACCATACTTAAAACACTGGGCGTCAGCCTGATTGTACTAGGAATTTGGATCGTGGTTTTTCCAATCAGGCACAAAAAAATAACTTATTGATACTGGCTGTTTTAAAGACTTTGATAGTCAGTTTTAAAATATATTTCTAATTGAATCGAGCACTAATTTTTTCTTTAATGCGCTCTGGGGCGTCGTTCTTCAGATGTCTTGCACAGCACATCTGGATCTTCTGTCCATACAGGGATCGTGCTTATCTGATTATGAGGCTCTGTGTCACATATAAAATGACCTGTAGTACTATCAATATTCATATCAACGATACCTACTGGTTTTCTTAAAATCAGCGGTAAAGGGGGCTTTGTTTCAAGATATCTACGATATAAACTCAGTGCGCCAGTCGAGCCTGTGAATTGAGTAGGACCATTATTATCACGCCCTAGCCAAATAATTGTGACCTCTTTACCGTCAATGCCAGCAAACCAGCTATCACGTAAATCATTCGTTGTTCCTGTTTTCCCCGCTAAATGAAATGTTGAAAATTCAGAAGATAAAGATCGTGCTGTGCCTCTTTTAACGGCTTCTTGCATTCCATATAAAACAAGATAACTCGCCTGTGCGGACAGGCTACGTTCAGATTGTGGAAAACTTTGATACAGCATGGAGCCATCTACTGCGATAACGGCACGTAAAGCAGACAAAGTAGCTTTATTCCCACCACTGGCGATGGTTTGATATTCTTGTGCAACCTCTAATGGAGTTAAATTAATAGCCCCCAGTAGCATGGAGGGCATAAGAGGGCCGGTAGAGGCAGGTGCTCCTAGCTGCTTGATTACTTGACTTATTTGATCTAAACCAATAGACATCCCCAGATTCACAGTGGGAACATTTAATGAATCAACTAATCCATCTAATAACATAACCTGGCCACGAAATTTTCGTGAATAATTTTTCGGTTCCCATACCGCTCTATTAGGGAGCTCTAATGACAAAGGTTGATCGAATAACCAGGTATTGAAGCGGTATTGCTGCGGTTGATTTAAAGCTGACAAATAGATAGCTGGCTTAGCTAACGATCCAATAGAGCGCCGAGCTTGCAGAGCTCGATTAAATCCAGAAAATTGAGGTTGAGAGCCGCCTACAATAGCCAAAATTTCACCGCTAAAACGATCGATGACAACCATAGCGCCTTCTAGATCACTTAAATGATGCTCCGAACCTTTTAAAGCGGGAATACCTGATTCAATGGCTTTTTCTGCGGCATCCTGAGAAACAGGATCCATCGTAGTAAAAATTTTAGCGCCTGAGAGATGCTGAACTTTATCCCCTAACTTTTGTTTTAATTCTTGCCGCACTATTTCAATGAAGGCAGGTTGTGGAATAATAACCCCACCTTTAGGTTGGACATCCAACGGACGGGTGCTGAGGGTATGATAAAGCTTCTTATCAATGTTGCCTTGATTTTGAAGTAATTTCAGAACTAAATTTCGTCTTTCTAGGGTGAATTTAATATTTCGCCAAGGATTATATAAAGACGCTCCTTTGACCATCCCCACCAACATGGCTTGTTGATCTAAACTCAGCTCATCGACGGGGCGGCCAAAGTAATATAGGCTGGCTAACGGAAACCCTCTAATTTGATCGTTGCCGTTTTGACCTAAATATACTTCATTGAGATACAGTTCTAAGATTGTATTTTTACTGTAATGATGATCAATCAATATTGACATATAGGCTTCATTCACTTTTCTCCAAAAAGACCGTTGATTGTTTAAAAATAAATTTTTGACTAATTGCTGAGTTAAGGTGCTTCCTCCTTGTACTGTTCTGCCTGCCAGTATATTTGCCAACAACGCTCTGCCTGTCGAATAAAAATCAATACCATCATGTTGATAAAAATGACGATCTTCTATCGCGAGTAATGTGTTGATCAAGCTTTCTGGAAAGCCGGATCGAGGTAGAAATAAACGCTGTTCCCCACTAGGGGTTTGTAACATGGTGATTAATCTGGGATCTAATCGAAAAAAACCAAAAAAACGCTGATTATCCAAATTTTCAATCTGAACTAATCGGTCATTATGAAAAATCAGACGTGCATGAACCTGATCTTCTTTAGCGTCTGGAAAGTTAAATGGACGGCGCAGCATATCAATACTGTTATCTTGTACGGTAAATTCGCCAACTCGAAGCAAATTCTGCACTTTCCTATATTGCGTCGCTATCAATAAATTGATCATCTGCTTTTTACTGTAAGCCATTCCAGGCTCTAGGTTAAGCATACGACCATACACTGCGGCTGGTAGTACCCACACTTGTCCATCAATCCGCTGCCGGATTTTTTCATTGAGATAAAAGCCATAAAGTATGACTACTAATCCAATATTTAAAAACAAAATGAACAGAAAGAGCAGGAAAATCCATTTTTTTTTGGAATGCTTTGGTTGAATAGAAGGATGAAGTTTAATGTAGATTTTTTTATTTTTTTGGCCAATCGGCTCATGGCCATGATGTGACATTTTTTTTGTTCTCCTAGTCAGGATAAGTGTGTTTTATATGACTTTAGAAAAAGTCTAGTGAGCCTGATCCCAATTGTTGCCAAACTTGATATCGACTTTAAGTAATAAATTTTGCGTACTTTTTTCCATTAACTCACGAATTTTATCTGTAGCACTTTTTAAAACAGTGTCATGAACCTCAAATACCAATTCGTCATGAACTTGTATAATTAAATTCACCCGGGATTTTTGTGTTTGGGCTAACTTTTTTTCCTCTTGTCTCAACCAAAAATCGATATGAATCATAGCTCTCTTAATAATGTCGGCGGCGGTGCCTTGCATGGGCGCATTAATCGCTTCGCGTTCAGCGGCCTTACGTCTCGTGGTATTTTTCGAGTGAATATCGGCTACGTATAAACGACGCCCTTCTAAAGTAGTCACGTAGCCATTTTTTGCCGCTTCTTCTTTTGTGCGCTGTATGTAATCCCAAACTTTGGGATAATGCGTAAAATACAGGTTCATATATCTTTCAGCTTCAAATCTGGAAACATTTAATTGACGCGCTAATCCAAACGCACTCATGCCATAAATCAGGCCAAAATTAATCGCTTTTGCACTACGACGTTGCTGCGCTGAAACTTGTGAAATAAGTAAACCAAATACCTCTGCCGCCGTGATCAGATGAATATCTTGACCTTGTAAAAAGGCATTCAACAAACCTTGATCTTGTGAGAGGTGCGCCAGAATCCGCAATTCTATCTGAGAATAATCTGCGGCGACAATCTGGTAACCCTTGGGGGCAATAAAAGCCTGACGAATACGCCGACCTTCCTCATTGCGCACGGGAATATTTTGTAAATTAGGATCACGAGAGGATAAACGACCAGTGGAAGTCACAGCTTGATGGTAAGAGGTATGCACCCGGCCAGATAAAGGATGGATCATGAGAGGGAGCTTATCTGTATAAGTGGTTTTTAATTTTGTTAGGCTGCGGTGATTAAGAATAATTTTTGGTAAAGGATAGTCTAACGCTAATTCTGCTAGAACTACTTCATTGGTCGAAGGCGCGCCTTTTGGGGTTTTTTTTAATACCGGTAGTCTTTGCTTCTCATATAAAATCGTCTGTAATTGCTGAGTCGAATTTAAATTAAACGTCTCGCCTGCAATGTCATGGGCTTTTTTTTCAAGCTCCGTTAATCTGAGCTGTAATTCTTTAGAATGATTGAGTAATATATCAGGATCGATCATGACACCAGTCTGCTCCATACGTGACAACACTAATAACAGAGGCATTTCAATTTCTTGTAATACTTTCATCAAATCTGGATTTTCTTTGAGCTTTGGCCATAGTGCCAAATGCAATCTTAAGGTGACATCAGCATCTTCTGCAGCATAAATGGCGGCTTGTTCTAATGAGATCTGATTAAAAGTGAGTTGATTTTTTCCCTTTCCAGCGATATCGTCAAAAGACAAGGTTTTATGATTCAGATGGCGTTCAGACAAGCTTTTCATGTCATGCCGACCGGCCACACTATTGAATATGTAGGATTCGAGCATCGTATCAAAAGCAATACCTTGAAGCCTTATCCCATAATTCTCTAAAAGACTTTGATCAAATTTAAGATTTTGCCCAACTTTCAGTGCATAGGGATCTTCTAATAATGGCTTAAAAAGTGCGAGCACTTTATCCATATTCAACTGAGCAGGCGCCTCTGGATAATCGTGACCGAGTGGCAGGTAAGCTGCTTTCCCAGGCGCCACAGCAAAAGATATCCCAATTAAATGTGCCGTTTTTGCATCCAGCCCATCAGTTTCTGCATGAATTGCAAAAAGAGAGGCTTTTTTAAGCCGCTCAAGCCAAATAAGCCATCGTTCTTCATGCAGAATGGTTTCATAATCATCCGTCGAAAAAATCGCTTTTAATGGATCCGTAGATGAAGATATTAGGTTATTTTTTGAGCTTTTAGAGTTTAAATGGGTTACTGGCCATTTCCCGGCTTCAATATCTGCTAAATACGTTTTAAATTCATAGTGAGAAAATAATTTTTTTAATTTATCTATCTGAGGGGGGCAAACCTGTAATTCATTACAACTTATATCTAATGAAACGTCTGTTTTGATGGTCGCCAATTGGCGGGATAAATATGCCTTTTCTTGATGTTTTATCAGCTTTTCAGCCAAAGTCTTGGCCCCGTGAAACGATAAATTAGCGATTTTATCTAAATGATCAAATAACTTATCCAGCCCTCCCATACCTCGTAACAATGCCCGGGCCGTTTTTTCGCCAATCCCCGGGACACCCGGGATATTGTCAGCGCTGTCACCCATTAATGAGAGTAAATCCACTATTAAATCGGGCGGGACGCCAAATTTTTCACACACCCCATTGGGATCAAGGGTTTTATTATTCATCGTGTTAATTAAGGTGATATTAGGACTCACTAGCTGAGACATATCTTTATCACCCGTGCTTATCACTACCTCATAACCTGATTTTTCTGCGTCTTTAGCCAAAGTGCCTATCACATCATCGGCTTCTACACCCTCGACAACCAATAAAGGCAACCCCATGGCAGACAAAATGTGATGTAAAGGGGATATTTGTGCACGCAGATCATCCGGCATAGAAGGGCGATGTGCTTTATATTCTGGAAAAATAGTGCTACGAAAGTTCTCACCAGGGGCATCAAAAACAATAGTCATATTTTGGGGTGAATATTGTAAAAAAAGGCGGCGTAACATATTTAGCACGCCATAAATTGCGCCTGTGGGTTCGCCCTTTGAATTTCTTAAAGGAGGGAACGCATGAAAGGCGCGGTACAAATAAGAAGAACCGTCTACCAACAGAAAAAGTTGATGAGAGCAATTTTTTACTAACTTAGTAACAGCGGCTTGATTATGATTGATGGTAGAAATAGGGAGCTCAGGCTGTAACTTATTTTTTGTTTTCCTGGATATCATTTTCTTCATTTCTAATGTGAATAAACAAGGTTTCTCAAAATTTTAATCTAGTTTAACTCAATTCCATATGGCATTGTTAACCAAGTCACTTAAAGAGTTTAAGATAAGCAATCGAGAAGAAAGAAAAGAAGGTGACATCGAGTTTATCGAAGCTTAAAGCGAGTCTTTTGTTTTCTTGTATCTTGCCAAAGAAATGTTTAATAGCAATGTGGGTTTGAATATCTTTCTTTATTAATGTCATAAGTTTGCCAAAAGTGCGTTTGGAAATTGACTTAATGAACGAGAATTTAAGCATCATGAACAAAAAATAAAGCTCGTATGTGGTAGCTAATCTAATTATAATATACTCGAGTAAACGTTGATTTTTAGTAATGTATTTCTTTCTAATTTTGTGAGTTGTTTTAATGTCGATATATATTCAGGTTTGTCTATAATTTTTCCTCTTTCTTAAGTTATCATCTTAAGATGATAATGCAGTCCTCCGTATATTAAGATTTTTTATGATTTAGAGTAATGACGAGGTGGCCATTGAGATCTTGGTCATTCATTTTTTCAACTCTAATCAGCGTGCTTTAATGTAAGATGTGAATTATTGATTTAACACTTATTCTATTGAATTAATTTTTTGTATTCATTTTCAATTTATAAAATATATATAGCGTAGTATTGGTGTTACTGATAGGTCTGGCTGTGTTTTTAAAAATCTAAATTATGATGATGATCTAAACTTTTGCTGATTTTAATATCAAATATTTTCTTTAACTTCACTGCAAATAAATTAATAATTTGGTAAAGACCATGGTTTTTTAGTCATTAAACCGAGAGAAATATAACTTTCCAAGTTGTCAAAATCTCGCTTTAAAAGCGCCTGTTTTAGAGGCTCAGCTCTAAACTCGCCAACAGTTGCACGTCGGTTAGATAACTTTAGCTCTCTGTCATTAAACTGGGCAACGAAACAATTATTTCCACGACCTGCTTCCGACGGAAGTCATTGAATTCGTGTGTAACCTTTAAAGTGTATATCCCCTGAAAATAATCTGTATTTTTCTCGATATTGCGCTAGTCAGACTTTAAAATGTCATCATTGCAGATGACGAATGAAAACTAATATGAAGAGCTGTAGTCATTGTGTATTAATATTTTAAAGTCTTTTTAGTATCCTTCATTGGCTGGACATACTATTTACCCATATAATTTATAATTATTTCACATTTTTATCCGTTACGAAAAAAGCGATCAAATAATCTGTCGATGAGACCCATAAATTGAGCTTCTTTTAACGTATCAGATTTTAAGATTCGGTTTAGTTGTTTATGACTTAATACATAAGTAAAACATGTGTTTTGACTAAACACTGTCTTGGAAATAGTATACAAAATTCGATTTGAATAAATCTTATTTATTTATGTTGAATGTAATTTCAATCAAAAATTGATATTTTAGAGAAAAAATATTTTATAAAATACCAAGAATCTCTTATTTCTTACATTTCATCACAGTAAACACCATAAAACATCAGGTGATAACCTGAATATGAGATAAAATTTTTAATAAGCTGGGTACAGGATTAATATTTTATTTCAATTTTATAAAATACGGTTAATTAAATGATCGATACGTATTCTACACAAACGGCGAATCAGGGTTCGTACTTCGAGGGGGTATTGTTGAATATTGTCGAGTTCTAAGTAGTTTTGGATCACTTGAGTATGCTTTTGAATACATTTTAATTCTTTGACTTTTTGATGTCTTAGCTCCTGTTTCGGATCCCGGATTAAAAGAGCATTTTCTAAATCAAAATGCCAAGCTCTAAGATTCAGGTTACTACCAGTCAGCAATTGCCACTCATCATCAATCCAAATCCCTTTGATATGAAAACTGTGAGCTTCGTGTTTCCATAATCTAACGATCAGATTACCCTTATCGAGATAAGGCTGCATTCGTTTTAAAAATCGCTTTAAATTGATTTCATACAGGTAAGGTAAAATGGAAATCATTTTAAAGGGTTGTTCGGGAAGAGTATAAAAATCATTCGCTGTTTTATCCCCTACTATAATTTGTACTGTCTTGCCTGCTTTAAGAAGATACGTGATATTTCGTTTTATTGAGGAAGGTAAATTAAAATAAGGGGTGGAAATACTGAGTTGTGTTTGAGTTGAAGAGATAAGGTATTCAATGGTTTTGTTCAGCATATTTTTTTTGCCTAATCCGACTAAAGGAGTCACTGATAATTCATCTTGATTGGCATAACACAAATTTTCTGTAACAGAATAATTGGCTTGTCTTAATGAAAAACGTAAGCGTTGCACGTGATATTTCATCTCACAAATTTTATGTCTTGTTTTGCTATTCAAGGGTTGTACAGCATTTGAGCTCAAAATATGTATTTTGAGATAATTGATCATGAGAAAGGCTAATTTAGCATTTTTTATCAATTGATAACGATCGTAACGATATTTGCTCCCTTGATGAAAATAAACATTATTAATGCTGGCACCACTGTAAATCACCGTATCATCAATCATGATTCCTTTAAGATGCATGACTCCAAGGGCTTCTCTTGTATTCACGGGAATGCCGTAAACGGGCAAAAATATCTCTGAATTTTTTTTTGCCATTTCATAATACCAATCCGCATTATTGTATTCTGCCATGACACCAATACGACCACGTTGGGCACGATGCCAATCTACCAGCACACAAATATCTAACTCTGGGCGTTTTTTTTTTGCTTGATACAGAGCAGACAATACATCGTATCCTGCTTTATCTTTTTCCAAATAAAGTACGACCATATAGATACGTTGAGTGGCTTGAGCGATCATCTTTAGCAGCGTGGTTCGAAAAACGCTTGGGCAATACAGCGTTTTAATGTGAACAACTGATTGGGAAAGTTTTGGTATTTGTGCAAGTTGTTGTGTGTGTTTTTTGCGCTTAAATTTTGACAACATGAGCGTGCATGTCTTTCCTTTTAGTTAGACCTCTTTCAAAAAACTAAAAAACTGTTGAGAGAGGGCTGTGAATTCAAGATGCTCTGAGCATATGATATCCCGGAGTGTACACAAAGTAGATTAGGATGGCGAGCATCCTATCTTTTCAAATCGTCCGTTTTAAAAAAATGAAATTACACGATTGGCATGATTTAAAAATGAGGCTTCCTGTGCACTGATGTGAAATTCCTTTATAATTTCTGCTTTTTTGAGATCCTCATATTATGGATCTGCTTGACATCAAACGAAATAAAAGGATCTGTTATGCGTACTCATTGTTGTGGGGAATTAAGTCTCTCTATCCTAAATAAAACGGTTTGTTTATGTGGCTGGGTCGATCGACGACGTGATTTAGGAGGCCTGATTTTCATTGATATGAGGGATTTTTCTGGCATTGTGCAAGTTTTTTTTGATCCTGAACAACAAGCGCTGTTTGAACAGGCTTCCTGTTTAAGAAATGAATTTTGCATTCAAATCACAGGAAAAGTGCAGGCTCGTCCTCATCATCAAATTAATCAAAAAATGTTGACAGGGGCGGTAGAAGTTTTTTCAGAGAATTTGACGATCATTAACTGTTCTGAGCCATCGCCTCTTGATCGAAACCAAAATAATACTGAAGAACAAAGACTTAGATATCGCTATTTGGATTTAAGACGTCCAGAGATGTTAGCACGTTTAAAAACCCGTTCACAAATCACCTCTCTTGTGAGGCAGTTTTTAGATAAAGAAGGATTTTTGGATGTTGAAACCCCGACTCTGACCAAAGCAACACCAGAAGGCGCTCGAGATTATTTAGTGCCGAGTCGGGTTCAGAAAGGAAAATTTTATGCTTTGTCTCAATCCCCACAGCTGTTTAAACAGCTATTAATGGTGTCTGGCGTTGATCGCTACTATCAAATCGTCAAATGTTTTCGTGATGAAGATCTTAGAGCGGATCGTCAGCCTGAGTTTACCCAAATTGATATTGAAACTTCTTTTATGACAGCTCAACAGGTACGAACCGTGACAGAAAAATTGATACGTCAATTGTGGTTACAGATTAAAAATATTGATTTAGGTGCCTTCCCGGTGATGACTTTTGATGAAGCGATTCGACGCTTTGGCTCCGATAAACCCGATTTGAGGAATCCATTAGAGCTGGTGGATCTTGATGATGTGCTCAAAAATATAGATTTTGAGGTATTTTCTGAGCCCGCCAATGATGCTCATAGCCGAGTTGTCGGCATACGAGTGCCTAAGGGAGAAGATATCAGTCGTACACAAATAGATAAATATACCGCCTTTATGCATATTTATGCTGCGCGAGGATTGGCTTGGTTAAAAATAAAACAGGCGGATGCAGGGCTTGCAGGCATCCAAAGCCCGATAGCAAAATTTTTGAGCCCTGAAATATTGGAGCGCATTTTAAAGCGGATGCAAGCAAAAGATGGCGATCTCCTCTTTTTTGGGGCAGATAAAAAGAAAATTGTGACTGAAGCGATGGCGGCTTTACGCTTAAAACTGGGGCTTGATCGCCAATTGACGCAACTTGATCGATGGGCACCATTATGGGTCATCGATTTTCCCATGTTTTCAAACGACACTGAGACGGGTTTAACGGCGATGCACCATCCCTTTACGTCGCCTAAAAATACGAATTTATCTGAACTTGCTGCAAACCCAGAAACGGCGATGGCGAATGCCTATGACATGGTCATTAATGGTTATGAGGTCGGTGGCGGCTCTGTGCGTATTCATCACTCTGATCTGCAAAAACAGGTATTTTCATTGATTGGAATTGAAGCGAACCGGCAAAAACAACAGTTTGGTTTTTTACTGGAAGCATTAAAATATGGGGTGCCTCCTCATGCTGGAATCGCTTTTGGTTTAGATCGCCTAGCCATGTTGTTGACAGGAACCGATAATATACGAGATGTTATCGCTTTCCCTAAAACGACTGCAGCAGCTTGCCTTATGACGGATGCTCCGAGCTTTGCATCAGATTCCTCATTGCAAGAATTATTTATCGATGTGGTCAAAAAGAAAAATAATAAACCCAAAAATTTATAGATACTTATACTTTTTAAAAATAAAGGGCGTTTTATGGCAGGTCATAGTAAATGGGCCAACACCAAGCATCGAAAAGCGGCTCAAGATGCGAAAAAAGGAAAGATTTTTACTAAAATTATTCGTGAATTATTCACCTCCGCTAGATTAGGGGGAGGAGATTCAGCCTCGAATCCTCGATTACGCACGGCCATTGACAAAGCATTATCTCATAACATGACGAGAGATACATTGAACAGAGCGATTGCGCGTGGTATTGGGGGAGGTGAAGACACTCATATGGAAAATATTTTGTATGAAGGATATGGTCCTGCGGGTACAGCGATAATGGTTTCTTGTTTAAGCGACAATCGTAATCGTACTGTGTCTGAAGTTCGTCATGCATTTACAAAAACAGGCGGCAATTTGGGCACCAGTGGTTCTGTTTCTTATTTGTTTACCAAAAAAGGTATTTTTTCTTATGAGCAAGGTTTAAACGAGGATCAGGTGATGGAGCTGGCTTTAGAATCAGGCGCAGATGACATTATAGTTTACGACGATGGGGTAATAGATATTTTCAGCTCACCAGAGTTTTTTGAAACGATTAAAAAGACGTTAGAAACCGCAGGTTTGATGCCTTCCACAGCTGAGATCTCGATGATACCTTCAACAAAAATAGATTTAGACCTAGAAAATGCACAAAGATTACTTCGTTTGATCGATATGCTTGAAGATTCCGATGACGTACAAGAGGTCTATCACAATGGAGATTTTTCTAACGAGATTGCTGCCGCTTTGTTTTTTAAAAACATAAATCCATAGAAATCATGCCCATCATTTTAGGGATCGACCCCGGTTCTCGTATCACCGGCTATGGGGTGATCTCTGATAAAAAAAATAAACTGCTTTACCTGGGTAGTGGCTGCATCTGCACTTTAGATAACGGATTACCCCATAAATTACAGCTGATTTATGCGGGGGTGACAGAAATTATTTCTCAATTCAGACCTGATTTTTTTTGTATAGAACAGGTTTTTATATCAAAAAACGCGGACTCGGCGTTAAAATTAGGCCAAGCGCGAGGGGTGGCTATAGTCGCAGCAGCCAATCAGAATTTGCCTGTATTTGAATATGCCGCCAGGAAAGTAAAACAAACCGTCGTTGGCAACGGTGCTGCGGATAAAAAACAAGTTCAACACATGGTTCGTTATCTATTAAAACTCCCCTCTGCGCCAAACACAGACGCAGCCGACGCCTTGGCAATAGCGATTACGCATTCTCACCTTTACGCATTTCACGCATATTAACTTTGTGAGAATTCTATAGCTTAAAGCACAATTAGAACTGAATGATAGACAGGTTGAGGAGATGAGGCCGGCGTCAGATGTGGTGATAATTAATATAATTTGAGAAAAATAGATTGATACGATCGGCTATAACGTATGGTGCCCAGACTCGGAATCGAACCAAGGACACGAGGATCTTCAATCCACTGCTCTACCAACTGAGCTATCTGGGCAATCGCGCGCATTAAACCGTATTGTCTCTGTGTCGTCAACGAATTTTTCTGAAATCATACAAAAACCTAGAAGTTAGGCCTGATAAAAATTACAAAACGTGAATTTTTTAAGATTACAGATCAGCAAATGCAATTTTCATAAATAAATGTGATGTATTTTAAAAAAATTTTCAAAAAGTATCATTTACTTTTATTTTTCTATTTTGACATATTGTTTTGATGTGAGCTACATACTGACACCCCTTTTTTAGGTTACGCTTGCATAGGGGTTTTTTATGTCTTTCAAGCAAAAACTAATATGCAAGAAAAATTCATATAGTGAATCAGTAATAGATATATTAAAATTATGAATGCTTTAACTTTCTGTAGTGTCGAAGTTATTTTTGAAAAATGTTGAGAGGTTTTATTCTGTTTGAGGTTAGTTTTTAAAGTGGATTAGCTGATAATGTTTTGTTAAATTTATTTTTATTTTAAATATATCGTAAATAAATATTTTAACATATTCGTATATAATATTCTGTAATTTTTAAAAGATATTTTTAATTGAATTTAATTGGCACAGTGATAAAAAATAAAAACAAATTTTGTTATTTTAAATAAAAGATTAATATCTTAATACAATTGAATAAAAATTGACAGAGATAAAATTTTTTAAAAAATAGCAATCAATTATTTCCTAGTGATATTTTTAATAATAATGATTTATGATACCGTATCGTTTTTAAATGGAGATAAAAACGATAAAACATTTTATATAAATTACAGTCTACTATCTGAAAACATCAAATGAGTTTTTTGTATTAGGAAACAGATATTTAAAGATCGGCTCTATTAATCTGTTACTTGTAATAATAATATGGAATATGATGAATATAATAATAAAAATCCCACTTATATTTTGCGGATGTATTCAGATCAAGTAATATCTGGACTCAGATTTATTGATATGAAAAATAATAATATGATCACAAACTCTGTGTTTGAGTTCTTTTTTAAAAAAGATGTGATTAAAGAAAATCACCTTGATGCCAGTCTATTCGTTATTGATAAAGAAATTTTAATTTTTTTAAAATACTTAGTATTTCAGAAAAAATAGAAGGTCTATTTGATCCGTATATCTGTATATAAAAAATAAAAAAATTTTAATTGATTATTTCAGTCTAATGAATATAAAAAGAATACCCCTAAAAGAATATCTCTAATATTACCGATCTTTATAATGGGCCATTATTTTATATCTGGAAAATAGGTTTAATTAGTTTTAATTCCACTCCAAGTCTGATGGCATGTTTTCCATTTATAACCCCTAGCTTTTTTACCACATTGCCCATATGAAATTTTACGGTACCTAATTTAATACCAAGAATCATTGCAATTTCTTCGTATGTTTTTCCTACACTAGACCAATACAGAATTTCATTCTCTCGTGTAGAGAACATTTCTTTATCTTCTGTTTTCTGGTGTTTAATATCCATCTCTTTATAAAGAAAAAGCATTTTATCATGTACAGTAATCAGTAACGTTTGAAGTTTATCTTTATTAGATATTATTAATTCATTAAATGCTTCTATATAATCTTGATATGCCATCATGGATAATAATGCAAGGTTATTTTTATGATCATGAACAATAAATGTATACCCATGAGTAATATTATAGGATTTTGACATTTTGAAGATTTTAGAAAGCTTAAGATTTAAGTTAATCATAATATTTTCGTCCCAAAAAAAGGAGGTAATCCTGTTCAGTGACATAATAATGATGGGGTCAATACTGTGATATTTATTTTGAATATAACATTCAAACCAAATCGGGTGACTGGTAATAATGGATATCTCTGTGATATTTTTTTTATTTAAAAAAACATAAGCATATTTTATGTTTCCATATTGCTTTAATTCGTTATCTAAGTAATTTTTAATTGTATTATTAATAGTTCTATTGTTAAAAAACATTCTTCTCCCTCTCTAATGTAACCTTAATTTGATATTACATGACTCATTTTATTGCATTAAATCAAATTACGCTAATTCCTTACGGGCATTACGAAAAATTCGCATCCAAGGGCTGTCTTCTCCCCACGCTTTAGGATGCCAAGAGTGCGTAACCGTTCTAAAAACCCGATCTGGATGTGGCATCATAGCGGTAAACCTGCCATCTTTGCTTGTGATACCGGTAATGCCACCTATCGAACCATTAGGATTAGCGGGATATTGGTGCGTCGTTTTCCCAAAATGATCAATAAAGCGTAACGTCACCAGATGCTCGTTTTCTAAGGTTTCTAAATGTGCCTGATCTTTGATTTGAACCTGTCCTTCACCATGCGAAACGGCGATCGGCATATGTGAGCCCTCCATGTCTTTCATCCATAAAGACGCGCTTTTTTCTACTCTGACTAAACTTAAACGCGCCTCAAAACGTTCCGATACATTATTTACAAAATTTGGCCACTGTTCTGCTCCCGGGATTAGCGCTTTTAAATGTGAAAGCATTTGGCATCCATTACAGATCCCTAACGCCATCGTCTGTGAGCGATGAAAAAAATCAAAAAATTCGGCCTTTATTTTTGGATGAAATAAAATAGATTTGGCCCATCCCCCTCCAGCGCCTAATACATCACCATAAGAAAAACCACCACAGACGCCCATAGCCTGGAAAGCGCTTAAATTTTGCTCTCCAGAAATCAGGGAGCTCATCGTCACGTCAACAGCCTCAAAACCTGCACGATGAAAAGCCGCGGCCATCTCAACTTGGGAATTCACGCCTTGCTCTCTTAATACCGCCACTTTAGGTTTTATTTTTAATCCAATATAAGGTGAAGTGATATCTTCACTAGGATCAAAACTCAGTTTTGCGTTTAAACCCGGATCCGCTTCATTTTGTTTAGCTTGATGCTCCTGATCTGCGCAATCTGGATTATCTCGTAAACGCTGCATTTGCCAGGTCGTCTCAGCCCACCATCTGCGTAAAGTACCGCGTTTTTCACTGTATATCGTTTTTTGACCTTGACAAATCACAAACGCTTCTCCTATGATTGCGCGCCCTAGGTCATGCACGAGATCTGCCAAACCATATTCTGAAAAAATCCGCTTGACTGCCGATCGATGCGGGGCTGCAGTTTGAATGACCGCCCCCAGTTCTTCATTAAATAAAGCTGCTAAGGTATCCTCGCCAAGTGATCGAATGTCTATCTCTAGGCCACAATGACCCGCAAAGGCCATTTCTGCCAAAGTCACGAATAAACCTCCATCGGAACGATCGTGATACGCCAAGAGCATTTGTGCTTGTACTAACTTTTGGATCGCGTTAAAAAACGCAGCTAATTGGGATGCGTTACGTACATCTGCGGTATGATCTCCCAGTTGCCGATAGACCTGAGCCAGCGCCGTGGCTCCGAGCGCGTTTTTTCCTGCACCGAGATCAATCAAAAATAACGCATTGTCGTTTTTTTCATTCAGATGTAGCTGAGGTGTGACTGTACGTCTCACATTTTGAACAGGCGCAAAAGCAGTGATCACCAGCGATAAGGGAGATGCCATTTCACGACATTGCGCCCCTTCTTTCCAGGCCGTTTTCATTGACATGGAATCCTTGCCTACAGGAATGGTAAGCCCTAATTCTGGACAGAGACCTTCTCCGATGGCTCGAACTGCATCATATAAACCCACGTCTTCCCCGGGGTGACCAGCCGCTGACATCCAATTGGCAGAAAGCTTAATACGTTTGAGTTCACCGATCTGAGTTGCGGCGATGTTGGTCAGCGCTTCTCCTACTGCCAAACGTGCCGAGGCAGAAAAATCGATTAGCGCGACAGGCGCGCGTTCCCCAATAGACATGGCTTCACCATGATAGCCGTCAAAACTTGCTATAGTAACAGCGCAATCGGCCACCGGCACTTGCCAAGGCCCCACCATTTGATCTCGACTGACCATTCCTGTCACTGTACGATCGCCGATAGTGACTAAAAAGGTTTTCTCTGCAACGGCCGGTAAATGCAGTACTCTTTGCACGGCTTCTTGAATAGAGATATCGCTTGTGTTGAATTCGTGATTAGGAGGAGACAAACGCACGACATCTCTTTTCATTTTGGGCATATTGCCTAGCAATAATCGCAAGGGGAGATCAATCGGTGCATCATTAAAATCACCGTCTTTGAGTAAGAGGTGTTTTTCTTGAGTCGCCTTACCTATCACGGCATAAGGCGCTCGCTCACGACGGCAAATCGCCTCAAATTCTGCCATGTTTTCTGGCGAAACCGCCAAAACATACCGCTCTTGAGATTCGTTGCACCAAATTTGCAATGGGCTCATCCCCTGCTCATCGATTGGAATGTCTTGTAATTCAAAAATCCCCCCTCGATCTCCATCGTTGATTAATTCAGGCATAGCATTAGACAACCCACCTGCCCCCACATCATGAATAAATAAAATGGGATTGTTCATGCCTCGCTGCCAACAACGATCAATCACTTCCTGACAACGGCGTTCCATTTCTGGGTTGTCTCTTTGTACCGAGGCATAATCCAAATTATTATCAGATTCCCCTGATACCATAGAAGAAGCAGCGCCTCCGCCTAATCCAATATTCATGGCAGCTCCACCTAGCACAATTAATTGCGCCCCCACGGGAATATCAGCTTTTTTAACCTGCTCTGCCGCGATCTGCCCTATGCCTCCGGCCAACATAATCGGCTTGTGATACCCCCTCAACTCAGTGCCATTATGGCTGCATACCTGTTCTTCATAGGTCCGAAAATATCCCAAAATGTTTGGGTGCCCGAATTCATTATTAAAAGCTGCTGCACCTAATGGGCCTTCGATCATAATGTTGAGCGCACTCGCAATGTGAGCGGGTTTTCCAAAATTTTCTTCCCATGGCTGCTCAAAGTGAGGAATACGTAGATTAGACACTGAAAATCCGACCAGCCCCGCTTTGGGTTTTCCTCCTCTGCCTGTGGCACCTTCATCACGAATCTCACCGCTTGCTCCCGTGGCAGCACCAGGCCAAGGGGAAATCGCCGTCGGGTGATTATGGGTTTCGACTTTCATTAGAATATGCATTTCTTTTTGGTGATAGGCATAGGTCGCGTTTTCAGGGGAGGGGAAAAAAGCGCCCACCTTAAAACCCTGCATCACAGCGGCATTATCTTTATAGGCAGAAAGAAGATATTCCGGTGTTTTCAAAAACGTGTTTTTGATCATGTCAAACAATGAACGATCTTCAGCGACACCGTCGATCACCCAATCCGCATTAAAAATTTTATGGCGGCAATGTTCTGAATTGGCTTGAGCGAACATATAAAGTTCAACATCTGTTGGATTACGGCCCAATGTCATAAATGTTTCAAAAAGATAATCAATTTCAGCAGGCGCCAGCGCCAAACCTAATGCCATATTCACTTTTTCTAATGCGTGACGCCCTTGCTCCAATGTCCGTATATGTTTTAAAACCGAAGGGGGATGTACATCAAAAAGCGCCTGAGCTTGTTTCAGATCTGTCAAGACTTGCTCCGTCATCTGATCGTATAAAAGCGAAATAAGCGATGCCCACTCTGAATCCGTCATCGCTCGGGCTTGCACATAAAAAGCCACGCCTCGCTCTAAACGTGCAACCTTTGATAAACCGCAATGATGCGCGATATCTGTGGCTTTGGAAGACCAAGACGAAATGGTACCCAATCTAGGCGTGATCAATAATAATCTCCCTGTATGGTGATCGGTTTGATGATGCATAGGGCCGTATCGAAGCAAAGCTTTTAATACCGCAGTTTCGTGCTCATCAAGGGTTGCATGGATGTGTGCAAAGTGTACATATTGTGTGTGGATACTTTTAATCGCATTACTCGAACATTGATTTTGAAAGCTATCTAATAGTTTTTTAATTCGAAAAGTAGATAAAGCGCTCGCACCGCGCAGGATTTCCATCATGAAAAATTCTCTTTATTTTTAAAGCAAAGTGAGGCATGTGTCATGCCTCGAATCAACAGTCTTGACTACCGTTTTGCAGACCTGCTCTTTACGTGTTTTTTGTATTGCTCATTACCTTAACAAAGAAAGGGAATCATATTAATCCTCTAACGCTTTGAGAATTTTTTCATTCAGATCCTTTGATAAATTGTTTAAGGATTTAAGTTTTTTTAATACCTGTTTCATCCATTTTTGGCGAACTAAATCATAACGTTTAAAACGAATAAGGGGTTCTATTAAGCCTGCTGCAACCTGAGGGTTTTGAGTATTGAGCGTTGTCAAAATTTCAAGAAAAAGCGTATAACCTGCGCCGTCTTTTGCATGGAATACAACAGGATTAGACGAAGAAAAAGCCCCTAATAAAGCGCGCACTCGGTTAGGATTCATTAAACTAAACGAAGGATGTTTTAATAAAGCGCGTATTTTATTGACGACTTCCTTTTCAGGGCTGGTGGCTTGTAAGAAAAACCATTTATCCATGACCAACTTATCTGAATGCCAACGGTTTTCAAAATGCGATAATAAAAAATCACGACAGGGTAATTTGGCTGCGACCGCCGCTGTTAAAGCCGCAAAGGTGTCCGTCATATTGTTGGATGTTTGATATTGGGTTTTCACCCGCTGATCGGCAATATCTATTTGCCCAAACGCAAGATATTGCAAGCAGATATTTTTAAGAGCTCGTTTTGCGATATAGGTATAAGTGACATTATAAATGGGGGTGTGATGCTTTTGATATTGCTTCCAAAGTGTCTCTGATAAAGACGCTGAAAAAAATCGAAGCCATTTTTGGCGAACAAAATGAATGGCATCAGGATCAATGAAATAGGCAAGCTCAGCAATTTCATTTTCTGAAGGTATCGTCAATATTTCAGCAATTAATGCGGGAGAGAGATTATCATTGAGTAAAACATGTCGGAATACTTCTATCAAATGCAATGGTAAAGTTAAAGGCTCTTTTTCATGAAATTCAGCGATATTTTTTTTGATATAACTATTCAAAAGACGTTGACTCGCATCCCAAAGAGAAAAATCATTACGCGCGTTTTGCATTAAAGATATAAGCTGTTGATCGGTATAAGGGTAATCGAGCTTGACTGGAGCTGAAAAGTCACGCAACAGAGAAGGAACAGGCTCAGAAGGCACAGAATCAAAAATAAAAGTGTATTCTGCTTTTTTCACATTCAGAACAGAGTCGATAGGCTTCCCCTGTTTTTGCAGAGGAATGACCTCTCCTTCTTTTGTATATAATTCAATATCAAGCGGAATATGCAACGGAGATTTTTCTTTTTGATCGGCCGTGGGCGGCGTGTCTTGAGCGATGTGCAAATGATATTGCTGTTTTTGAGCATCATAATGATCGCGAATGATCAATTCGGGTGTCCCTGATTGACTATACCAACGCCGAAATAAGGTCAGGTCTAACCCTGCGGCATCTTCCATCGCTTTAACAAAATCATCACATGTGACCGCGCAACCATCATGGCGTTTTATATACAGCGTTATTCCAGCCTGAAATAGATCTTCCCTCAACAAGGTGTGCAGCATGCGAATCACTTCCGCCCCTTTTTCATACACGGTTAAGGTATAAAAATTATTCATTTCCATAACTTTATCGGGGCGAATAGGATGCGCCATAGGGCTGGCATCTTCAGCAAATTGTGCTGAGCGCATTAGACGTACATTTTCAATGCGGCGAACAGCTCTGCATCCTAAATCTGAGCTAAATTCCTGATCACGAAATACGGTGAGACCTTCTTTAAGGCTCAGTTGAAACCAGTCTCGGCAAGTCACGCGATTACCGGTCCAATTATGAAAATATTCATGGGCTATTATGGCTTCAATATGAAGATAATCTTTATCGGTGGCGGTTTCTGTTGTGGCGAGTACATATTTAGAATTAAAAACATTCAATCCCTTGTTTTCCATAGCACTCATATTAAAGAAATCGACGGCGACAATCATATAAATATCGAGATCGTATTCTAAACCAAAGCGATTTTCATCCCATTTCATGGCTTTTTTGAGTGCACTCATCGCCCAATTAGCGCGATCTAAATGCCCTCTGTCAACAAAGAGTTCTAATGCAACAGAGCGGCCTGATTGAGTGGTGAACTGATCTCTTAAAATATCAAAATCCCCGGCCACAAGCGCAAATAGATAAGAGGGCTTTGGAAAGGGATCTGCCCATTCAACCCAATGACGACCATTTTTGAGTTCTCCTTGTTTGATTTTATTCCCATTAGATAGCAAATAGGGGTAACGTTTTTTATCGGCTAGAATTCGCGTTGTAAAACATGTTAATACATCAGGCCTATCTAAAAAAAAAGTAATATATCGAAACCCTTTGGATTCACATTGCGTACATAAAGTATGCCCGGAGAGGTATAATCCTTCTAAAGCCGTGTTTTTATCTGGATGAATTTCATTAACGATCGTCAAGCTAAAAGCCTTCGGTAATTGCGTAATAATGAGGTGAGGGTCTTTTTGAGAATAATGAGGCCAGATCTGGTCATTAACGCGCACGCTGATTAAAATGAGGTTTTTACCATTGAGTATTAAAGGCGTATCTTCTGATGTTTGGCGCTGTATCTGGCTAGTGGCTGTCACCCTCGTTTTTTTTTCATTGAGATTAAAATTAAGGTGGATATCAGAAATAAGATGACTGGGAGGACGATAATCCTGTCGGTATTTTATTTGAGGCTGGTTTGTCATAAAAACCCTTTTGTGAGATGAGGCCCGTTTTAAAACCTATGACCGGCTTTAATTCCTACGTTGACTTTTTTATAACAGGTCTATTAATGAATATAATCAATTTTCACGCATGATAATAAAGAAACAAGGCTATTTTGACTATCTTCCATACCCTAATATAAGAGAAATTTTATGAAAAAAGTCCCCCTAGTGGATGTACTACAAGGACATGTTGACCTTGGCCACACAATCATTGTGCGTGGTTGGGTACGCACCCGCCGGGATTCTAAATCCGGGATTTCCTTTGTTGCACTTTATGATGGCTCCTGTTTTGACACAATTCAAATCGTGATGAAAGATTCGCTCGAAAATTATCACAATGATATTCTGCATTTAACTACTGGTTGCTCAATAGAAGTAATCGGCACAGTGGTTGCTTCTCAAGGTAAGGGGCAAAAATTTGAAATTAAGGCAACTCACTTAAAGGTCATAGGTTGGGTAGAAGATCCAGAAACTTATCCTATGAGCCCTAAACGTCATAGCGTTGAATATTTACGCGAAGTGGCGCATTTGCGCTCTCGTACGAATTTGATAGGCGCTGTCACACGAATACGTCATCATTTAGCGCAAGCTATTCATCGTTTTTTTCATGAAAAAGGTTATTTTTGGATCGCGACACCCATCATCACTACCTCAGACACAGAAGGAGCGTGCGAAATGTTTCGGGTGTCTACCTTAGATTTAGCTAATATCTTAAAAACAGCCAATCAGAAAATAGATTTTAGTGAAGATTTTTTTGGTAAAGAGGCTTTTTTAACTGTTTCAGGTCAGCTCAATGCAGAAACCTATGCCTGTGCTTTATCAAAGGTATACACCTTCGGCCCGACTTTCCGGGCAGAAAATTCTCATACTAGCCGCCATTTAGCCGAATTTTGGATGGTAGAGCCTGAAGTCGCGTTTGCAACTTTAGAGGATGTTGCGCTTTTGGCGGAAAAAATGTTAAAATATACTTTTTCAGCCATTTTAAAAGAAAGAGAAGACGATCTGAATTTTTTTACAGAGCATGTGGATAAAAAAGTCAAAAAACGTTTAGAGGAGTTTATTGCTTCAGATTTCGCTCGTATTGATTATGCTGAAGCGATAGAAATTTTGCTGCACTGTAAGTATTCTTTTGTGCATCCCGTGTCTTGGGGGATTGATCTCTCGTCTGAACATGAACGTTATTTGGCAGAGACACATTTTAAAGCGCCGGTGATCGTTAAAAATTATCCAAAGGACATTAAAGCGTTTTATATGCGTCTGAATGAAGATGGAAAAACCGTAGCCGCCATGGATGTGCTGGCACCCGGAATAGGTGAAATCATAGGGGGCTCACAGCGTGAAGAACGTCTTGATCACCTAGATCAGCGTTTAATAGAAATGGGGCTTAATAGAGCAGATTATGCTTGGTATCGTGATTTGCGCCGATATGGAAGCGTGCCCCATGCCGGTTTTGGCTTAGGTTTTGAACGTTTAGTCGCCTACGTCACCGGTGTAGAAAATGTTCGTGAAACGATTGCTTTTCCTCGCACGCATAAAAATGCGTCTTGCTGATTTTTTCAAAATAAAGTGCTTCGATAAAATTTTAAATGAGCAGGGCGATGGCTACTGGTATGACCTTCAAAAAACCAAAGACTATTGCATCGCCCTCCCTCGCCCGGCTTAAAGCTAGCTAAATAGATCGGCTTCGAGTGCCGAAGGGGTAGTATTAAGGGTAGTATTAAGGGTAGTATTAAGGGTAGTATTAAGGGTAGTATTAAGAGTATTTTTATTTGTTTGGCCCGATCGCTTATTTAGCAATTTTGTAAAATAACTGCTAACTTATCATTTTAGGGTTAATCATACTTCCTCAGAAGAAAAACATCGCTTAAACAGTTCGTCCATTTCTCTTTTATTTGCAGGTATCCATGGGTAGAATTTTTGTGGGGTCTGTGAAACAACTGGTCACTTTGTTTATTTGAATAGCGATACCAACAGATCTCTCTTTTGAGTCATTGTAAACTTTATCGTCTTTTTTAAGTAATGGCCGATTTAAAGTAGATAGATTAAGATGCATATAAAAACGCCTGAGATTTAGAAAGACCTCATACTGAGGTACTTTAAATAACTACATGATTTTTATCATGAGTCGGATATACAATAAATATCAAATGATTTTTTATTAACCTCCCTTTATTTGATAGGTCAAATAAATTTGTTAATAGTACCATGGTTTAGCTAACTTACCTTTTTTTATAAATAAATGGACCTAACTCTTAAGTGCAGTTTATATATGTGCTCTTTTATTTATTACTTGCTTTTTAACTTACATTAAATATCTATTTAATTTTAAATGAATTATTTTTTGTTTTGTTGTTCAGGTGAGTCCACATGTTAAGACATTTGATTGCCAGCAATTTGTCTTGCAGAAAGCACATCGTCAAAATTTTGCGGATTCAGCGGCAGATCTGTTACAGCGATCTTAAATAGGAGGTCACTTATGGGCTTTGGCTATAATGAGTGAAGGCGCTCTAGATGACAGAATGGATTGAAGAATTTACAAAAAAATGACTGCCACGTTCAACTTGTATCAAATTAAGAATGAATTTAGCCTTACTGACAAGGTTAAAGACTCAGAGATATCTAACGCATGCAGGGAAAGATATTCATGATGAGAAGTGATGCCTTCAGAAAGGCAAAATCAGGATAATGTTAGCGATACCATGCACATTCAATTTAGAGACGATTGAAGAAACATTTGAAGGTATTCTCAATCCATGTCGATAACAGATATGAGGGAGGGAACAACCCAAAATATGCTCGCTGATCGGTCGGATTTAAAGCATGAAGAAAAAATTTCGATTTAAAATGGAAAGGAAGAACACCGCCTCCATTGTATGCGATCAGAATCTAATCGGCCAGGCTACACAGTGATGAAAAATAAAGATTTTGCGTGAAAATTATCGGGTCACCCATCGGGGAATATATAGACTACTACCGAAACCGCAGAGGAATTGTGATTTAAATTCTAAAAAAGACAGATATATAAATAATAACATTATGACTAAATTGTGATTTATGGTGACTTTTCTGTTTTAAATTATTGATTTTATATTAAATAAACTACTATTATATATCGATAGATGAAATTTTTCTATTTAATAAAAAAGTTAATCGTTATATTTATATTTATATAACTGTCAGAACGGAGTTATGACAGTGAATAATCTCCTCTTAAATCCTTGAAAAAAGAGAGACCGATTTACAATCCGTCACCGTGTCCGCTGTTAAAGGCACTCTGACTGGCATTCTTTGTGCATCGAAAATCAAGTTTAACGTACTTTTTACGTCCATTCTATCGTTACCGCCCCCTTTTTTGTACCATGGAGATGAACTTTATATGCCTCGCATCCATCATTAAACACTTACTATGTCTTTTAAAATCAGCTCTGAAAGAATCGATATTTATATACCGCTGTCTTTCTAACAGCAAAAACGGCTGTGCGTACTTTTCCAGTCCCTGTAATCCGGCGATCCTTCCCCTTACGGAGCGCTGATTCTGTATATCCAGAATACGGCATTAATAAATAAGCGATCTTTGCTATCCCGCCTTACTAGCCTTTTCTACCTGGCAGCAAAAGCTCTATGGCTTTCCAAAGCACTATACGTCATCTCATACCGGCAATGCCATAATAAAATTAATTTGTTTATTTTAATAATTAATTACTGTTTTAATATCTTGCTATTTTAGCCCCTAAAAAAGTTCCCTAAAATTAATATTTTTTTATACTTTTACTCGTTTTTGAGATAGAATGATTTTTAATTAGTCTCGTTTTAAAACTAAATTAAAGCGGCGGCAGATGTATTCTTAAAGCGTCAATGACGCCAGTGCCTAATTTTCAACAATCATTTGATAAAAATAATTGTGCGCAATGGCAAGTATTAAAATAAAACTAAATGAGGTAATCAAAAATGAAACATCATCTTCTTGCAGTTATGATTCCGGTTTTATTAGCGTCCGGTACTGTAAATGCGGTAGAAATTTACAATAAAGAGGGAAGTAAGTTCGATTTATACGGTAAGATCGATGCTCGTCATCAATTTTCTTCATATGATGGAGAAGATGGAGATCAATCATACACTCAGTTCGGCCTTAAAGGTGAAACTCAGATTAATCATGACATTAAGGCTTATGGGCAATGGGAATACAAAATGACGGCTAGAGATGCTGAATCTCAAGGCGGAAAACGGAATAAAACACGTTTGGCTTTTGTTGGTATCGAGACTGCATATGGATCCATTGATTACGGCCGTAATTATGGTGTTTTATACGACATTGCTTCATATACAGACGTACTCGTCGGTTGTGGCGATTTCGCGATCACAGATAATTATATGAATCAACGGTCAACCGGTTTGCTGACTTATCGTAACAAGGACTTTTTTGGCTTGGTAGATGGATTGAGTTTCGCCATGCAGTATCAAGGTAAAAATGAAAATGGCAGAAAATCAGATGTTTCTAATGAGGCAACTAAGGAAATTTTTTTACAAAATGGTGATGGCTGGGCGGTTTCCTCTACTTATGATGTAGGCTATGGTATTGATTTTGGTGCGGGATATTCTATTTCTAATCGCACCAATCAACAAAGGAATTTGAATCCAGGCAGACAGGCTCAAGCTTGGGATATTGGTGCTAAGTACGACTTAAACAATATATATTTGGCGGCGGTGTACTCAGAAACCAAAAATATGACCCCTTATGGTAATGATAGTGATTTGAAAATCGCTAAAAAAGCACAAAATATTGAATTAGCTGCTCAATATCAATTTGATTTTGGTTTGCGTCCTTCTTTGGCCTATGTTCAATCCAACGGTAAAGATTTAATTGTTTCAGACGAAAAAACCAAAAATAAAGATTTATTGAAATATATTTCAATTGCTTCTTACTACAATTTCAATAAAAATTTCTACACTTATGTCGATTATAAGATCAATCTGTTAAAGAAGGATGCTGATTTTAATAAGCAAAATAAGATTAATACCAAAGATGTGATTGGTGCCGGTATAGTTTATCAATTCTAACTGCGGCAGAAACAGGCTAAGGTGATTTAGGCTTTATCCTCAACACTTACATCATACTATAAGGCAGAGTTTTAGCTCTGCCTTTATCTTACTGATATCTCTCTCTTACTTGATTTTTTTAAAATCTTACATCTTTGTAACAGAAAAATTTAAGGATTTTTGATAAAAATTATTAAAAAATGCCGCTTATATTCGGGCATTTTTGCGAATATCCATTGATATAACCCCTGTTTGGATGATGCGTCAATCTTGGCAGCTATTTATCTGAATATAAAAATATGAGCACAAGCAGGTGATTTTATGTTTTTGTGTAAAAACACACAATTGCCTAATGAAGTTATTCTTCATCCTTTGCGTTGATACCCATTAGATGCGATTATTTTATTTTCTGATATTTTGACGATTCCCGATATCATGGGATTGGGACTTTATTTTACAATAGGCGAATGAGCAAGGTGTCATTCTCCTATTTGCATGAAAGCAGACATAGAAAAACTCACTATTCCTCATACAGAATAAGAATTGCGATATGTGATGGATTTCGTGCGAACTGTTCGAAAAGAATTAGCAGGCACGGTGTCGTTGATTATATTTGCAGGCAGCCATTGGAAAATAGAGACCTATATGGTTGAAGGTGTGGGCAGCAAAATCTTCAGTCGATTGAAGGATATGCTGTATACCTAACCCGCCACCTTGCATTTATTGTTGAATAAACTAACTTAGACTGTAATCCTCTATCTGAATTTACAAATTCCAGCAGGCGTTCAATTTATTATGATACTCGATACATGTAGCGGGGTATTAATCGGATAAAATTATCGTATTTTTCATTAAACTACATGCATCAGATTATTGAGGGCCTAACGCAGGAAAATGAAGGTTGAAAAATACTGGTGACCTTATTTAATAAAGGCAGAGGACAATGGTTAGCAGCCATCACAGATGGCGGGTTGTGATGCGATAGAACTCGATTAGACAACCGACATTAGAGAGCTACGGCACCGTCGAGAAGACAATGTTGCATTACAAGGAAATATGGATCCCGCTATTTTGTGTATGCCACAGCACCTCTTATTAAAAAATAAGTTACCTCTATTTTAGGGGATTTAGAAAAGAAACAGGGCATCTTTGAATTTGGGCCACGGCGTTCATCAAGATACCTCTACCAGAGCACGTGCGTATATTTGTAGATGCGGTACATCGTTTATCAAAAAACGACGCTCGTTAGGGTATGATTTTCTTCAAATGTTCTGATGAATTTATTGTTTCCGGGCTGTAAAATTTTTTAACCACTGTTATACGTTCATAATTTTTACAATTTACTGTTCTTGTATTTGTCTAAAAATGATTTTTGGATGACGTTATTGAACCATTTGAAGACTGACTAAGGTCAGTGCCAGATAGTTCATATAATTATCTCCATCTAACGCTAAATTTTTCTCGTTTTTCTTTGTAAATTCCGCCCATTCTGTCTTCTTATGGTAAGAGACCCAACGCACTGTGTGAATATTCACCACATCATAAACTGTATAAACATGCTATTCGTTTTTTAAATGCAAAACGACAACGTCAAATTGCAGTGCTTCTCAGCACCTAGAATACAATTATTATTTGCAAGAGGCCGAAAAATTTGTACGGCTCCTTCTTCTGAGATAGATTAAGCCTTTTAAAAGCTGTTTGTGTTTAAGAGTCTCACTGAGACAAATGTGACGAAATAATGCAGGCGCAAAATGAGGAATACCTGTAAATTTTAGCGTGTCACCTTGCGTAAAGATATCGCCAATTTAAATGGAGACGTGGTTATGTAACCTAATAATATCACCAGGAAAAGAGTCTTCAGCCTGTGTGCGATCACCTGCCATAAAAGTGAGTGAATCCGAGACTATGAGCTCTTGTTGAGTACGCACTTGAAATATATTTCATATTCTTTTTATAAGAACCAGAAACGAGACGCATAAAAGAGATGCGATCTCGATGTTTCAGATCCATATTGACCTGTATTTTAAAGATAAATCCCGTTAATTTTTCTTCTTCTACAAACACATTAGGTTGTTCAGCTTCGTGCTCTGTCGGCGATGGATACCATGTTACTAAAGCATTCAGTACATAATCTACCCTAAAATTGCCCAGTGAAGTACCAAAAAACAGGCGTCAATTGACTAGATAAAAAAGCGTTTAGATCAAATTTTTGGCAATTTTATATCACCGTATCGTATTCGAATCAGACTGCTGACTTGTACACCAATCGATTCCCATAGCCTACGTACTTCACAATTTCGGCTTGCAGTCAGAATGACGTTGTACCAATGATTTAATCCTTCATCTCCTATAAAGGTAACGTAGACTACCATCTTCTAGTTGAATAACTTTGGTGAGTTTGTTTGATACTTGGCTCATTGTCTAAAAATGTCTCAGGTATATTCATGCTCTATTTCTTGGATAGGATGGCATCAAATGATGCGCTAACTCTCCAGCCGTAGTGCACAATAGTAAACCAGACGTATTGATATCTAACCGCCCAATTACTATCCAACGTGAATCATATAATTTGGGAAAACGATCGAAAATATTTGGCCAGCTTTTAGGATCTTTTCTTGTGCAAATCTCACCCTAAATTTTATAATAAACTAAAACATGACAGGGGATTTTTTGTGGTTCTGTAATAGGAAGTATTAGCCCATTCAAGCGAATTTGGATGAAAGGCATAACAGAAACGCGATCACCGAGAGAGGATATTTTACCATTAACACTCATAAGCCCCCGCTGTATTTTTTTCTTTGATTTCTCGTCGTGAACTATATTCACTCCACGCTAAAATTTTTTGCGGTGTTCACTCATAAAAAACTTCTGTGTCGCCTTCACAGGTGTCGTGATAAAAAAGAAGATAGACTTAAATTGGTATAGAGTATAATAAAGTGCTTATATCCCCTCCTCCTCTGCTCGAACTAATACAGGATTTCCATCTGTAAGATCGATAATCGTAGTCGGTTGCTCAGTGATACAACCTCTATCAATAATGAGATCAACTGTTTTCCTAACTTTTGTTTGATCTTTTCTGAATCAAATTATGCAAAATCATCACTAGGTAAAATAAGCGTCGTTGACATCACCGGTTCGTTTAATACAGCTAGCAATGCTAAGGACATATCATTACAAAGCACTCGTAAACCAGTGGTTACCGTTTTTCATGCATTAAACAACGGGCGACTTATTTCGTTGCTTCTAATATAAAAGTATAGCGCCCAGGCGTATTATTTTGAATTAATTTAAAAGCGCTGTCATCAAGGTAAGCATAAACTGCAATCTCAGATAAATCACGATAAACTAGAGTAAAGTGATGGTCGCTTGTTCTTTTTCGAATTTAAAAATACGCTCTATCGTGGATTTTTTTCTAGAAGACAGCTTAAGGCGTAGGTAGCATTGGTGAGATGAACCATCACACTTCCTTTTTTTAGAAGACTAATGTTTTGATTGATTAAGCGTATTTAAAAATTTTTAGGATGCAGGTGAAAAAATTAACTCATGATCTACCTATATCATCTTTGAAGGTTGACTTACTGTGATATTCCAGTGATTCCATATCGGCTTAGATCCTGTAGTCAACCATAAATGACGGCCTAATTCTATCCAGGGGGATGGGTGATGAAAATCTGATCCCTGAGAGGCTAATAACTGATATTCGTTAGCATATTGCGCTAATAATGTACGCTCATGTGGTGCCTGCTGACATTGTGCGACTTCTATGGCATCCCCGCCTTGATCCGAAAAATATGCTAGAAGCACTTTTAATAATCGATTTGAAAAACCATAACGCGTAGGATGCGCTAAAACAGCATATCCTTCGGCTTTTTTAATGATTTCTATCGCTTCTTTTATGCTGCCCCATTCAGGAAAGACATATCCTGGTTTGCCTTCTATTAAATATTTTTTAAAAATTTGCTTGATATTAGAGCCTTTACCTAAATTCAGTAAATAGCGAGCAAAATGGGCTCGAGTCACCAGCCCTGTGCCTGCTAAATCCTTAACTCCTTTCCAAACATTGGGAATCTTTATTTCTTCGAGCGCTGCACTGATCTTTTGAGCTCTTTCATAACGCCGTTTTGATTGCTTGTCTAAAAATGCTTTTATAACAGGATGATTTATATCAATACCTAGCCCCACAATATGTATTTCATATTTTCTCCATAAAGTGGAAATTTCCACACCATCAATTAATTGAATTGGGAGTTTCTGTTCTTGGATTGTTTTTTTTGCTGCCATTAAACCTGAAGTTGTATCATGATCCGTGATAGCTAGAATATGAACCCCCATTGTAACGGCTCGATGCACTAATTGCATGGGTGTTAATAAACCATCAGATACACTGGTATGGCTATGAAGATCATAAATAATACTTGTCTTTTTTTCTATCATGATGCAAACCCAATGAATTTTAAAAAATAATAATTATATTCTTAAAATGAATGAATTTTTTTAAAATAGATCTTTATTTTTAAAAATCAAAAATAATGCATATAGAGAAATAATTTTATTATTGTTCTTGATTCAAAATCATATTAAAAAATGAGTGTTTTGTTTATAATCATATATTAAATGATTAATAATAATTTGAATAATATTAATTTTTAATTAATACTTAATATTCCTTTTAGTTATTAGATATAAAAATATTTTTTGGTTGATGAAAAATAAAATATCGGAGCTTTTTATGAAACTGATTAAAACTTTAACTGTGTTATTAAGCGTTATTTTATTAACTTTTGCGGTTTCTTCGTGTGTGCCTACTAAAAAATCAGAAGGAACGGGGGGGTATTTGGACGACACTGTTATTACCACTAAAGTCAAAGCAGCTTTGTTAGCAGAAAAAAATTTGCAATCAACAGAAATTAATGTCGAAACTTTTAAAGGAAAAGTGCAATTAAGTGGTTTTGTCAGCAGTCGTATAGCAGTTCAACAGGCAATAAAGGTGACTCGTGGTGTTTCAGGTGTCCAGTCAGTTTCTAATAAAATGCAAGTGAAATAATAAAGATAGAAAGTGTAATGATATAATGGCTGTTAGTCAGCCTGGCCCTGTCTGCAAAAGAATGAGAAATATGGTATAACAAATTCAAATCATTTAATGATATAAATAACGACTCTGGTCGAAATTTAGTTGTCAATTCTGTTGATCCCGTTCTTTATCCTCCCATGCAGACAGCGCTCCTCTTAACCTATCCATGCAGCGAGCGCCTGCAACGAAGACAAGACATAATGATATCAATCATGGTCTCAGTCAGAACCAGATTATTAACCACGTCAATCTCACTCCCAACTGATCTATTGCATCAATCTTTCCAATACAAAGCATAACCAAAGAAAGCACGAGAAAAAGAAAGTTAAAAAACAAATCGATCAGACATGAATCAAAAAATCCTGCAAGTCACATAAAAAGAACAAATGCCATCATTTTTTATTGATATAACAGAACTAAAATCATATTTTTTAGAAAAAGTCTGAATATAAAAATAACACTATGTATCATCAATCACGGAGTACGTATAATCCAAATTATCCTATCACAGCTGTAAATCACAAGAATAATATTTCTTTGAAATATATGAAAAACAATCAATTCTTCCAATAAAACGCTTGAAGAAAGACAAAATAAATATATAAAAAGTAATATGGGAACATATATAGTAATATCAAGCTTAATTTACAATGCCTTTCTTCTTTTAAATTGATTGCAGATATCCTTAATTGTAAAAATGATACCGGTCACGTTATCAAGCGCATAATAGAGCCAATGGCTGGATCAACCATCTATTCTAATTAGATAAAAGTATTAGGATTTAAAGGAAAGATCATAATAAATGATATTAATTATTTTTGACATTAACTCAAAAATCGATTATTAATTATCCCAATGAGGTATTAAAAATATTGAAGTTATTAAAAACGATATATTAAATATACCACAAAACATGGATTAAACTTTAATAGAGAATTGTTTATTGAATTAAATTCTTAAAATATAAACAAAATCATAAAAAAATTTTCGTGAGAATATAGTATCTTACTTCTAAGAGAGTTTGATTATGTTAACTTATTTCGTAAGCGATAATGGTAGACTGAGTTTGGATTACCTTATGATCCAATTCTAGCGAAATATTTCAATGCCTATGCATCGGCATCATATCATATTGCACAAAATTCATTTCATTTGAAAGGTGATTCTAGCATTGATGTAGAGATTAATACATAGATACATATGTGTTGAATCTTTTGATTTCATTTTTTGTTGAACAAAAAAATAAAACACGCATATTACCATCGATAATTAATCATCAATAAATAAAGTTTATTAATCACATTCATAAAAATACAAATCAAGAAGCAGCATTTTTAATAAAGATGGCTGGGCGTTATTAAAAAGCAAAATATCGGTGCTAGTGATTTAATCATATTAAGAAATTATTTCAATAACAAATATACAAATGAAAATGAATTTTATCAAAAAATTAAATATGATGTAATTCCGGCTATTAAAAAGACGCTCAATACTCATGTTCAATAAATTTAAAAAAGAAATAAAGAATTTTTAAAACAACAGGGATTTCGTGTTGAGAAAAATGAAAATACAAGTCATCCTAGCATGTTGAGAAATTATTTTTATGCAAAATAATTTATTATTTTAATACGTGTTTTTGATTTATCTCTATAATTAATACTTTCATTTATATATCTGGCGGTATAATCAATTGCAATAATTTTAATTTTTTACGTTTTTCGCTGCTTCCACTAATTTAAGAAATATATATTAACCTGATCGTTCGGTATTATGTCCGAGGTCTAATATTTTTAAATATTCCTTTAATTGCTTAGGCATCTTGACACTATTAAAATATTAATCGAGATACTCTTGATGTAAATCAAAAAATAAATGTTCAAGATATAATACTGTCACTCCTTTACTCGCTAAAATTTTCATATTATCAATCAATAATTTTTTGCTAGTTAATAAAGATAAATAAAACTCACCTCTTCCTTTAATACTTTTTTCTTTAAAATAAAGCTTATCTTCTTTTTGTAATCGTGTGCTTTTTTTAAAAAGCACTTCCATAGCTGAATTTAAATCAAAATATAAATATTGAGTGTTAAACGATTCCCCATTGACACGATCAAGCTTTAAACTTTTCTTTTCAATTAAACCTAGATTTTCTATGTTGGTTATTTTGTATTGGTTAAGATTATTACCTATTTCTGAAGATTTGGAATTAGATGATGTCATCTGCTGATTTGCTTCTCTTGTGTGTCTTTCTGAAATAGAATTACTCATAATTTTTTACTCTTTTACTTTGTTTGATTATTTTGTGCGTATTATTTACTGCTAAAGATAGGGAATTTTTACGACGTATAGTATAAAAATTTAAATTTTTAAGGATTTTTAGAAAATTCACTTTTTAAAGCACTGGGTTTCAAGACAATTGGAATTGTGTTGTATTCATGAAAGAAATGGTCATTGTAATAAATAGTATGTAGCTAGTTTTATCAAATCGGAAAGACTTTAAGATAAAATCACAGGGATTTTTCTCTCAACTAGCTTCTGGTTTTTTAAAGCAATGAGTTGGACGAAAATAAGAGATTTGAGTGCAAACTCAAAATTGATAGACTTAATCCATGATAAAAACTCCCTAATGCAACAGATCCAACGAATTTTACGCTTCATCAGTTTGAATAATTTGTCTTGCCGTACATGAGTATTTCCAAAAAAAATAAAGACGATTTTGATAAGCTGATTAAAATAACTACAAAAAATGAAATGCAAAAATTTCTTAATAATATAAAGACGTAAATTGGATTCTGAAAATCAAACCCATAAGATCATAGGGGTTTTCGTCTATTTTTTTATTTTAGATGCTTGCTTGATGCGTTTGATAAGACGAGATAATCGCCAAGCATTTTTGGCACTATAACCATATACAAAAAACATGCATAAAATAATGCAAACATCATTAATTCAGATATAAAAAACTCATCTATGATCTCAATTAGTGCGCATAGAGCATCAAAAAATGATTCTTATTAAGGTTTGTTGAGAGGTAAAAGCAGAGAGAATTATCAAATCTATTAAAAGAAAACGGCAGTGATCTATAATATCGTGACAAGACGAATTAGATACTTGCTCCCCTGAGTCGTCTATAAAAACAACCATATTGTAGGAAATCCAATCAAGGATACTTCCAGTATCCTCCATAAAAATTTTGTATTTTTCACCCAGTAACCCTAAATTGAATAAAACATAATGGGAGATAGCCACAATTATGGAAAATACCATAGTGCTAATGCTATTTCACTTTTTTGATACAGCAAAAATCCCATTTCTAAAAAAGAAATACAGGATCATCCATTTACCACCTAAGAAACCATGTATTCCATCTATTATATTAAAAGCGTTGATCACAGCACATACAGAAATCAAGGTAATGATATAACTAAAGGGACCTAAGCCTAATTCTCTAAAACAGAAGATCAATCCCAAGTTATTTAAATGAAGCCCCTGGAAAACATACGATAAAAACGCTGACTAAAAATTGTATGAAAAATCTTATTTTTACACTAATATTAAAGCGATCGTCTAATACCCAAACAAATATTAGAAAACCAGCGTAAGCTACATAAACTTCCGCATGAGGGATAAATTGATCGGCAATAAGTAAGGAAAAACAAATACTAGCATAAACGGAGATTTCCCCTACTCATGGGATCAGGCATTGATGATGTTTACGATGATCCGGATATATCCATGAGCTCGATATATTTGGCTACTTTTCGAGCAGATAACAGGCAAACCAAAGAAAAAAGAAGATGCCGAGAAGATGTGCACTGAACACAAATAAATTTAATTTTGCCACTCTCTATAAGATATCAGATGATTTTTTACTTTGTGACTTTAATGAATTTTTGAAAAATTTAAATATTATGAGCGTCTCATCATGTCGAAAAATTCGTCATTAGTTTTTGTCATCGCCAGCTTATTAATAAGAAACTCCATGGCATCTATCTCACCCATAGGATGGATAATTTTACGTAAAATCCACATTTTTTGTAGTTCTTCAGAAGTTGTTAGAAGCTCTTCTTTTCGCGTACCAGATCGGTTGTAATCAATCGCAGGGAAGACCCGTTTTTCAGAAATTTTACGAGAAAGATGTAGTTCCATATTTCCGGTACCTTTAAATTCTTCATAAATCACTTCATCCATCTTAGAACCGGTCTCAACTAATGCCGTAGCAATAATGGTAAGACTACCCCCTTCTTCTACATTCCGAGCTGCCCCAAAGAATCGTTTTGGACGATGTAAAGCGTTGGCATCCACACCCCCTGTTAATACCTTTCCAGAAGAAGGTACGACTGTGTTATATGCACGAGCCAAACGCGTAATCGAGTCAAGTAAAATGATCACGTCTTTTTTATGTTCAACCAAACGTTTTGCTTTTTCTATCATCATTTCAGCAACTTGCACATGACGCGCTGCAGGTTCGTCAAAAGTAGAGGCGATGACCTCCCCTTTGACCAAGCGTTGCATTTCTGTCACCTCTTCTGGGCGTTCATCAATCAATAGCACCATCAACACACAATCAGGATGATTATACGCAATACTGCTTGCAATATTTTGAAGCAACATAGTTTTTCCCGCTTTTGGAGGGGCAACAATGAGACCTCGTTGACCACAGCCAATAGGAGCGGCGAGATCCAAAACTCGAGCAGTTAAGTCTTCTGTTGAACCGTTACCTCTCCCCATAAGTAAACGAGCATTTGCGTGTAGAGGCGTTAGGTTCTCAAATAAAATTTTATTTCTGGCATTTTCAGGTTTGTCGTAATTGACTTTATTTACTTTCAATAAAGCAAAATAACGCTCCCCTTCTTTAGGGGGGCGAATTTTCCCTGAAACGGTATCCCCAGTTCGCAAATTAAAACGGCGTATTTGGCTTGGCGAAACATAGATGTCATCAGGGCCTGCAAGATAAGAACTATCGGAAGAACGGAGAAAACCAAAGCCGTCTTGTAATATTTCTAAGACCCCATCTCCAAAAATATCTTCCCCACTTTTTGCGTGTTGCTTCAAAATGGAAAAAATCATATCTTGCTTACGAATACGAGCTAAGTTTTCTAGTCCCATATTTTCGCCTAGCGTGATCAGCTCAGAAACGGGTATATTCTTTAATTCAGTAAGATTCATAGTGATGGGTTCTTAAATAGCGTGAAGTCATTTTTAAAGTCTGTTCATGAATGGTATAGCAGTGTGAACCGCCTGTTCGAAATGTGATATGTAACAAACGAGTCACATTTTAGTCACTAGACTTGCTTTTAAAAACCAATATACTGAACATGATTCTTCAGTCACGAAAATGAATGGAGAAAGTCGGAGGCATCAAATCTAAAGCATTTGAATTTTACACTGATTCTTTGATAGAAAGCAACGGTGACAGGGATTTTCTAAGGTCTGTGAAACGCGCGATTCATGATTATTGAAATATCATGGTCGATAGCTTTTATAGCTGCCTCGATAGGGGTCTTCCGGAGAAAAGAACAAATTTGATTCAGCCAAAATTCTTGGATCTTTTAAAGATCTGTATTGACCCTGATAGGGCGGGTCTCTTTTTGCGCGTGTTGCATCCCGTTATAATCGATGGGATTGCGGCTGTCAGTGACTTCAATACAACCGTCGATACCAAGAGAAAAGATGGTAAAATAGATTTCTTCTGTACCAGAAATACCAATATCGCGGTCGAGTACATTGCTCTGCTTTCCTGTCAAGCGCCACAGAGGGCGCACTTCTGGCTTTCCCCGCTTAAACGTACATCATCCTCCTACGATGACGGTTAATGATAGCAGTGATGGGGAGATTCGAACTCCCAACTCCCGGTTTTGGAGACCGGTACTCTACCAATTGAACTACACCCCTAAAATATCTTTTCGGTAAGTATATCCTCAACAGAAGGGCTTGCATCTAAACATTTTAGATGCTTATATAAGGAGCCTGGCGGTGTCCTAGTCTCACATGGGGA
>NZ_CAADHL010000002.1 GCF_900699045.1 Candidatus Williamhamiltonella defendens
ATTATTCACTCTCACGTCAGTGCACACACACATTATCTGATAAATTTTTAAAGAGCTTCTTCCTAATCCTAATATGACCGCGCATTCTACGTACTTATTCTATCCAGTCAACTCCTTTAGTCCATTTATTTAATTCCAATCAACATCTATATGTTAATTAAAGTATGCTCCCAAATTATTGTCTTACCGAGAGATCATTGTACGGGGAACGATCATAACCAGCCGAAACGGCTAGCACATATTGATGAGATTGCTCATGAAAGCTCACTGATGTGGCAGAAAAACACCAATACGGCCAGTGATAGCGTAAATTGCCCTTCAGCTTTTGCATGTCTGGAAATTGACTTTGTTCACAAACATTTAAGTACCAGGAATAGGAAATGATGATCGCCTTTGGGATATGAAATCAATTCACCTGGTTTGGTATGCTTCAAATCTATATAACCCATTAAAATTTAGAATGCGTTTGCAATAGCTGAGTACCAAACAACACCGCTTATTGTATAAGCGTTTTTTATATTTATAAAAATATCAATTAGCATTTCTATACATTAAAAAATACATATTAAATAATATTTAAAGCACAGGGATTATTATGAATGCATCTGATGATCTGGGTAAAAATTAACGATAACTCTATTATATTAGTGACTTAAATTTATTTTTTCTAAATATTTTTAATATGACTATATTTTCGCAAAATAGCTAACTTGAGTAAAATACATGAAAAATTTAACGAAATGATACTTTTTATTTGAAAAAAATTTTAATTACTTAATTTTATTAATAGTTCTATTTTAAAATATTGCTGCTTTTTAGCTTACTCAAATGAAGTTTGGTAAAAGATAGATCGGAAGAACTATGACTTTCAAGAATTTCTTTAATTAATTAATGCTAATATCTATATATATATTAGTGCAACTATTGAACACAGTAATTATACTATCTGCTTCGATAATAAGATAGATATTACTTTTAATATCATTATTACTATGTCTATTTTTCTCACTTGTGATGAAGGTTATAAAACTTCTTTTAGGTAGTTTGTCCTCTCTATTGCAAATCTAATTATTCGACATAGCCAAAAATCATTGCTTATTTGGCTATCATACCACCAGTTAGCACGTGATATTATTTTGTTTAATCGATCTCGATACCCTGACCCCGGGTGCGGCATTAAAATGCTGATAGATCAAATTTGATACTGGTAGGAAAATTTATCAAAAATAGGTCAGGCTACACAAGCGGCTTTAATGATAAACATTACTGTAGGCCGGCGTTTTTAAAAAGTAGCTTAAACATATAAGATACCTGACTATTTTGAAGGTGAAGCTCTTAGGAAATATTCTATTGTATAAAGCACTGGATAATAGTAGTAAATTGCATGGATTTATTTTAACATATGACTGTCGATTTTATTACCCGTAATAATTTAGCTAAACGCATTTTGTATCGCACTCTACCAATCGCTCAGGATTATGCTATAGACACTGGATTTTTTGGCGAAAACACCCGAGAGATAGTTCCTACTGGAGGTCTATTCTCTACTCAATTATTCCATAAATCAAGCGCATAACGCTCATTTGCTTGAAGGATAGCTCAATTCGCTACTTGAGTCGATGAATTTTTTAAACCGATGCAATGTATTGCAAAACTGATTATAAAAAAATTTTGGGCTACTGTTTTGCAAGATTCTGTTGTTGAACCAGTACTGACGACCTTGAGAGATTGTTAAGAAAAACGATTTTTTATTCACGCTGTGTTAAAATACATGCAAAGGTTATCGGCACCTACCTATATCGAGAAAAACGAGTATCATCGTTGTGAAATAAGACCTTTTTAAAATTTTATTTATTTTAACAATTTTAATATTAACAATTTAAATAATTTATTTTGTCAATATTGACATATTTACTTTAATATTTTTATTAACGAGTCAAATCTTATGACAAAAGATATATCGAAAACATTTAAGATGAATTTTACTAGAATTTTTCCATTAGATTTGAGTCGTGAATCTTCTAAATCTAGATTATTATGTGATTTGAGTGGTAGTTTCAATAGAACAATAACATGGGATCCACAACAGAATGTTTCTCAAAAAACATAGCATATTATTTCTCTATCTGACGTATATTTTAGAGCATCTATTAAATCATACAAAAACATTTTCAGAAGACTCTTGATCAAGAGTTATTGACTGATTCAAAATTACAAAATAATTTTTAAAAACCTTAGCTTGAAAAGATCAGCAACAAGAACATTGAAAATATCTGATGTTTTTTGAACTCATTAAATTCTCTGTCAACGATCTCGAGAGAAACAGCTTTTGCTGGCACGAGTTGCAGCCTTTTAGGCCTTATTTTTGGAAAAATTACCAACTCAGTAGCAACTGTGAATGATCGTTCAATGATTAATTATTTAAGCGATTTAACAAAAACTAACACGAATAACACGGATAAGTTTTGTAAAAACCCTGCTCAAAGATACCAATCTTTACTCAAAATCCATAAATGTAGATTGATAGCAGGTATATTGACATCAGTTATAGGTATCCAGATTGTTATTGTGATAATAGCCGGCTTTGTTTGCTCTATATCTGTTCTAATTTCTTTGGGTATATTAGTAGAAGACTATGTTTATTTAACAATGAGAGTAGGCTCACTCCAACAAAAACTAACGCGGCTATTTGAAGGATCTAAATCTACAATAAAGTTATTTTTTCATATAGGAACGAAATACTTCAGAAGATTCTAGAATACAATAAGCTCGATAACAATAGTGTTTTTTAAAGAATATTTAAGAAAAGTTTGAGAACGAAATCAATAAAGAAATAAAAAGCGATTATGAACACTTTCAGGACTCAAAGTTATACTCAATTTTATATAAAATCATAAAAATAAAAACACGATCAAATATGGTACTGCAATATTAGACAATTCAGTACCCTACTTTTAAGTATAACATTCAAGTAGTAAAAACACTGTTTTAGGCAAGCTAGAAAAAATGGGAAATAATAAAACAAAAATAATTCTAAAAAACTTTTTTTACAAAACATAAGACTTCTTTAACAAAAGAACAGATAGTAAATATGAAAATAATCGAATAAGATGGTATAGACTGAAGTTCTATTTTACGTGGTAAAACTGTAGACGTTATTAAACAAAATCTCAATCAAGAATTACGGTTGTTTGATAAGAAATATTATTTAATACCAGAAGATGGTAAAAATAAGCCGTGAAATATTCATAGAACGAAATAAAAATGATGCCAAAATTTGAGCTTCATAACCTTTATCTTTTAAAACCTCAGTTTTTAAAGATTACAAATACTATCTGCTATCAACATCGAGAATTCTGAAAATGTTTAGATAAAATCGATCCACCCGGCAAGTGAAAGGGGGTTGTTAGGTTACTCAGTGTGATAAAGAGAAGATGTAGATCTGTATGTTTTTATCGATGACATAACTTTTAGTGACAATACTTTTAGATTACATCAGAGCTCTATTGATATGATGACCAGTTTCGTACTGGACTAGTATCAATATGAATAAAATAACTTTTATGATAAAAACCTACTCCCCCTACATTCATTCTTAATGCCGCTTTATAAATTTTGTTCGGTGGTATGCCTTCAATATAAAAATCTACAGCACGACCTAAAGTATGAAATCTGTTTATAGCTACAGCAGAGCTGCTCTTTCTTAATAAATTATTGGTTTTTTGTTCGATAATCTGAAATAAGCTGTATCGGTTTACTTGGTATCCAATATATTTTATAAAAGATATAGTTGATTAAATAATTGAGTGTCAATAGATAATAATTTATTGACTCTAAAATCTCGAAATATATAATTTAAAAGAGACAGCCATTTTTTATTATATTTGATTCTATCAGAAAACTCTATTTTAATAAATTCTCCTGTATGAGTATGATTCATTTGCAGTATTCTCAGCTTCGGACGGGATGCCGTTAACACCAAATGAGATAACAGGACCGATCCCTAAAAAGCGTCTCCTAAAATAAACTACTTCCGTTGATGTATATCTATTTTATCTATAGTTATCTCTGTGAATAATATCAATATTAAATAACCTTAACGACCTATAAAAATGGAATTCATATCTTTGTCATATTGCGTTGACGTACTGCTTCAAACAGACAAACACCAGTAGCAACCGATACGTTTAAAGAAGAGACCATGCCTAGCATGGGAATTCGTATTAAATGATCACAATGCTCTCGAGTTAAACGACGTATCCCTTTTTCTTCGGATCCCATTACTAAAGCCATAGAGCCTGTCATCTTCGCTTCATACACCGTTTTTTTTGCTTCGCCTGTTGTACCGATAATCAAAAGATAATATTCCTTCAATATTCTAAGAGTACGAGCCAGATTGGTAACCCTAAACACGGGAATATTTTCAGCAGCGCCACTAGCCGCTTTTCTTACAGTGGCGTTTAAAGGAGCACTCCGATCACGTGGCAATATGACGATTTGTACTCCGCTGGCTTCAGCAGTACGTAAACAGGCCCCTAAATTATGAGGATCAGTGATGCCGTCTAATACCAAAACAAAAGGGATATCCAAGCTATTTAGTAAGGCTGGTAACTCATTTTCTTGATATTGATGCGCAGAACACACTTCCGCCATGATGCCTTGGTGGACGCCGCCGCCAGTTTGAGCGTCTAAGTATTGGCGCGAAGTGAAAAGAATACTCAGACCAGCCGATTTGAGCTCTTTTACCAGAGATTGAAGACGATAACTGTCATTATTTTGTAAAACAAAAATTCCCAAAAAACGCTCTGGGTGATGCTCTAAAAATGCTTTAATACTGTGAAAACCATAAATAATATTACTCATCATCTTTCTTAATAGTGGTTTTTTTTGGATTGGTGCTCGCACGCTTTTTTTTAGGGGGCGTTTTCGTACTTTTCATTTTGGTTTTTTTTGCGTTGTCTCGGTCAGTTTTCCCTTGGAGTGGAGGTTTCCTGTCACTGGAAACTAAAGAAAAATCAATTTTACGTTGATCCATATTCACCGCCTCTACCCTAACTTTTACTGTATCCCCTAAACGATAAAGGATCCCTGAAGATTCCCCTATCATACGTTGCCCAATACTGTCATAACGATAATAGTCGTTATCCAGACTAGAAACGTGCACCAAACCATCAATTAAAAAATCATCGAGACGAACAAAAAATCCAAAACCAGTCACGGTGGTGATGATTCCTATAAAGACATTCCCAACCTGATCATGCATAAAATCGCATTTTAACCAATCAGCCACATTTCTAGTCGCTTCATCAGCACGACGTTCTGCCATGGAAGCATGTTGGCCTAGTTCAAGCATTTCTTCATAGGTGCTGTGCCAACCTCCAGTCGGTGTTGAGCGTGCTTTGAGAGGATCTTTTTGCTTCGTATTTTTTTCAATCGATGTCTTACAAAGGAGATATTTAATTGCTCTATGCGTCACTAGATCAGGATAACGACGAATAGGGGAAGTAAAATGCCCATAAGAGCTTAATGCCAAACCAAAGTGCCCTCTGTTCTCGGGATCGTAAACCGCCTGCTTCATAGATCTCAGTAGCATAGTTTGCAACATTTGTTGATCTGGGCGATCTGCTATTTTACGCATCAGTTCTGCATAATCTTTTGGTTGTGGTTTAAGATCGCGTCCTAATGCCAAACTTAGTTCACCCAAAACGCTGCGTAATCCTGTCATAGCATCGTCCGAAGGACGATCGTGGACGCGAAAAAGTACTGGCTCTTTCTGTTTTTCAATAAAACGGGCAGCGGCAATATTAGCTAGAATCATACATTCTTCGATCAATTTATGTGCGTCATTTCGTAATACAGGCTCAATGCGTTCTATCCGCATTTGCTCATTAAAAATAAATTTGGCTTCTTCTGTTTCAAAGGTAATCCCTCCGCGTTGTTCTCTTGCACGATCAAGCATTTGATACATCGCATAAAGCTCTTCAAGATGAGGGATAAAAGCTTGATATTGATCACGTAAGCTTTGTTCACCATCAAGGATGCGCCATACTTTTGTGTAAGTTAAACGTACGTGTGATTTTATAGTGGCTTCATAAAATCGATAAGATGAGAGTTTACCTTGCGCAGAAAGCGTCATTTCACAGACCATGGATAAACGTTCCACTGATGGATTGAGTGAACAGAGTTTATTTGATAAAATTTCAGGTAGCATCGGAATGACTTTAGAAGGGAAATAGACTGAATTACTGCGATTTTTTGCTTCATCGTCCAGTGCGGTATTAGGGCGAACGTAATAGCTCACATCTGCAATCGCCACCCATAAACGCCAACCCCCTCCTCGTTTTTTTTCACAATACACCGCATCGTCAAAATCACGGGCATCTTCACCATCAATGGTCATTAAAGGTAATGCTCGCAAATCAACTCGTCCTTGTTTAGCCTCCTCGGGAACCTCTTCCTTTAATTGGTTTATTTCTTTTTTTATTTCATCTGACCAGAGATAAGGAATTTCATGGGTACGTAGTGCCATCTCAACAGCAATGCCTGTACCCATATTCTCCCCTAATATTTCAATAATTTTACCTACAGCTTTACTGTAATATGTCGCGCGCTGAGTGAATTCTACCACTACCAGAAATCCTATACGGGCGCGTTGAGCATGTTCCGATGGAATCAAAATATCAAAGCTCAACCGGGCGTCATCAGGCACAACAAAACCGACACCGGCGTCGACAAAATAACGACCGACAATCTGGCTTTTTTTGGGTACCAAGACTCGCACAATCCGTGCTTCCCTTCGCCCTTTACGATCAAAGCTCACGGGTTGCACCAGAACGATATCACCATGAATAGCTTTTTTCATCTGTTCTGCAGAAAGATATAAATCGTCTTTACTCCCTTCAACACGTAAAAAACCAAAACCATCACGGTGGCCTATCACCGTGCCTTTTAATAAATCTAAGCGTTCTGGCAATGCGTAACATTGACGGCGAGTAAAAACCAATTGTCCATCACGCTCCATAGCTTTTAAACGACGCCTCAGGGCTTCCAAAGACGCCTCACCTGATAAATGCAGATCATTAGCCAACTCAATACGGCTAACAGGCGTTTCACGTTGAGCAAGGTGCGCTAAAATAAATTCTCGACTAGGAATGGGAGATTCGTATTTCTTTGCTTCACGTTCAAAGAAAGGATCTTGCGACATCAAAATTTCTCCTTCGTTGTCTATTGTCAGTACAATGCCAAAAACGCATTTTGTAAAAATTTTAGTTTATCTTTTTCTATTTTTTGTCATTTCATCAAATGGGTGTCGCAAAATAATGGTTTCTTCACGATCGGGTCCAGTAGAAATAATATCTACCGGGATACCAGTAAGTTCTTCAACACGTTTGATGTAATTTAGTGCCGTTTGAGGCAACTGGCTCTTCTCTTTAATGCCAAATGTGCTTTCTTTCCATCCCGATAAGGCTTCATATATAGGTTCGACTTCTGCCCACTCATCCCTTGTAATAGGGGTACTCATGGTTTCCGTGCCATCAGTTCTTTTATAACGTACGCAAATTTTAACGGTTTTTAGCCCATCCAATACGTCCAATTTGGTCATACACAAACCAGAGAAAGAATTCACTTGAACCGCTTGCCGCAAGCTGACGGCATCAAGCCACCCTGTACGGCGGATGCGGCCTGTCGTAGCACCGTATTCATGACCTTTATCACGAAGAAAATTCCCTGTCTCATCATTAAGTTCGGTAGGGAAAGGGCCTGCTCCTACACGAGTTGAATAGGCTTTGACGATCCCTAAAATATAGTCAATATACAAAGGACCAAAACCAGAACCTGTTGCGACGCTCCCCGCAGTGGTATTAGAAGAAGTCACATAAGGATAAGTACCATGATCGATATCTAAAAAAGTGCCTTGTGCGCCTTCAAATAGTAAATTTTCAGCCTTTTCTCTGGCGTGGCTTAATACTTGCGTGACGTCAATCACCATATTTTTTAATATATCGGCAATGCCCCATATACTTTCAACAACACGCTCGTAGTCAACCGGTTCTGCTTTATAATAATGGACCAATTGAAAATTATGGTATTCAATGACCTCTTTAAGCTGTACTTCAAAAGTTATTTGATTGAAAATATCACCTAAACGTAACGCCCTCCGGGCGACTTTATCTTCATAAGCAGGCCCTATTCCACGGCCGGTGGTACCAATGGCTTTAATCCCTCGCGCTTTTTCTCTTTGATTATCCAAAGCAACATGATAAGGCAGGATCAGTGGACAAGCGGCAGATAGAAATAACCTGTTACGAACAGGCACACCTTGCATCTCAAGTTCTTTGATCTCTTTGATTAAAGCATGAGGCTCTAAGACTACGCCGTTACCAATAATATTGATGGTGTTATTGCGCAAAATGCCAGAAGGGATTAGATGCAAAACCGTTTTTTTACCCTTGATGATTAAGGTGTGGCCGGCATTATGCCCGCCTTGATAACGGATAACATATTTTGCCCGTTCAGTCAGTAGATCAACAATTTTACCTTTACCTTCGTCACCCCATTGTGCTCCAAGCACGACTATATTTTTACCCATGTCAAAAATCACCTAATTGCTTAAAAAAAGATTCTAACATTTGATTTTTATGCTGACAGCACTTTATTTGTTTTTTTAAAAAAATTGAAAATCCAATAGATTTAATGATGGCCGGCTTGATGAAATCTTTTATAAAACCGTATTGAGGGAAGTCAATTCAAATGAGCTTATAATGATAAGCGCGTTGCATCTGCACTATTAAACATCTACTATTTATCGTATTTCCAGTTATATTTTAATGAAAACGATGACATCATGAAAAAACGACATTGCATCTATCTTGTGATATTGAGTTTATCTCTCTCTTTAAGTGCACAAGCAGCAGAAGAAGAACGTTATATTTCAGATAACCTAACGACCTATGTTTATAGCGGTCCTGGGGATGAGTATCGTATCCTAGGCGTATTAAAAGTAGATGAACCCGTCACTTTATTGGACGCCCAGACTACCAATCAGTATGCTCAAATTCGCGATAAAAAAGGACGTGTTTTTTGGATCCCTGCGAAGCATCTCAGCACAGTACCAAGCCAACTTTCACGTTTACCCAACTTAGAGCAGATAATTAAAAATTTAACGGATCAATTAAATGACACTCACCATCGTTTGAAAGAGCGTAGCCAAGAAATACAAGCAAAAATTGCGTTCAGTGAAAAATTGATTGAGGGGTTAAAAAATGAAAATACAGGATTAAAAGAGCAGCTTACTATCCGCAATCAACAGATCAACGAAGTTCAAAATAAAACAAACGCCGATAAAAACAACATCATGATGAAATGGTTTACTTACGGAGGAATGGTGGCTGGCACAAGCTTTATTTTTGGTTTGCTGCTTCCTTTTTTGATTCCTCGTCGTAAAAAAAATCACCGTTGGATAGATTAGGTCATGTATTTGATATTTGATCGGAAAATCTAGGTTTTAGATAAAAACTTAATATAAGTTAGGTGATCATTTTTTGATAAGAAATGGAGTAAGTAGCTTATGTAAAGATAATTATGAAGTTCGATTATTTTATAAATCCCCCCCCTCTTTAATGGCATACTTCCTTTTTTTTATCTTTTATCATCCTCAAAAACAGAGATTATTTTAAATATTTACTTTGTTAACAGTACCATATCATTAAATAGACATGACATCTTTCACAGTGAAGGGGAAGAAATCGACCTCAATGATTGAGGAAAGAGGTGAGTTACTGTGTAAAAGTGTAGTGTGGGATGATAAAATGGTACATGAGCCTATTTCTGAATGTATTACTCTAGGGAATAAACGTAAAACATTCAACCATAACTGGTTGGATACTGCCAATACGTTATTTAAAATCTCCTTTTAATCATCCTCACTTTACTCAAAATTAATTAATTAATTTAAATGAATCTTTCATGCACCTCGTTTATTTAAAGCGCTTTTTTCTGTGTCTGTAAAAATAAATGAGGTATTTTCTTCTTATAAATGCATGTATATTCTGTTTTTGTGCCATTTGAGGTATTTTTGGACGCTTTCCTTGGAAAGCAAATGAACTTTATTTTTTTAATATCTCTTAGAATATGGTTATTCACAACGCATGGCTTGTATCGCATGTGGGTGATTTTCCGTTTATAGAAAAACCTCCATGCATGGCTTGGATAGGTGCCTTTTTTATAAAAATTCTGCTATTTTTACCTGCTCATGAATCATCGCGATTCGTGGTAGTACTCTATATTTGCATTATAGTATGGGGGTTTTTTATCAACATCTCGTTGTTTGCATGAAGAGAGTAGTTGCAAAAATATTTCCAAATTTGACCAAAATACACATGCCAGTCGAACTGAAAAATGAATACTCTGTGTTTATTAGTTAGCACATTAGGTTTTGTTGAAAACATTCATAAATGCACAGCAGATCTTGGTCAATTGGTTGTGGCAATGATGGATTTGAGTACACTGATTCTTGTTGCATCGCCTACTTCAGAAAAACGTCCAAGCTACTATAATAGTTTATTTGGCTCTGGTATTGGCGTTTCATTTGCATCAAAATGATGATTTATTCTTTATATTTTTATTTAAATTTTTGTATTTTTCGAGTTATTTTTCTGATTTTCGGTAAATTCTTTCGTTGAATTTTCCTTTTTTACTACTTTAACCGTCTCTCCTTTCCTGCTCATTTTGCGTGGGTTAATTTATCAAACTCACCCAAATGTATTTAATGCATAGTTTTGGGCCAATAACATCGGGTGTTTTCAGGATTAGAACGGTTAGATGGCAATGATGTGACTTATTTTAATAAATTCGTCTCTATATTGTTTAAAGGAGCCCTGGCCTCTCTTTTTTCATTATCAGGGTAAGCACTTTTATTATTTCGCTTATTATGTTCTTGGTCTTATAAAATTCAAACAACTCAAGAAAAAATTTTATATATCCGGCAATAAAAACACGAGGCTACTATGTCGATATTTTTTGATCACCGGTTTATGCACTCTGTGGGTCTCATCCTCTATGCGTTATCTTTATTTGCTCCTAATCTTACCTACGATTATTTTAGTCGCACTGCCTTTTTTACATTTGATGAAATCAATAAATTTAAAATGGCAAAAAGGATTAAATATTTTCTTTTTTTATAACGTTATTAATCATATTGATGACTCGGATCAATTTTGGTTACAATGGTCAATCCACGTTACTAGGTCTAATATGGCATAATGTGCGCGATGTTTATCCTCTTTTTTTCGTGTTACATACAAAATGTATGCTGGTGTCGCTAGTATGCTTTTTAAGCACACTGCTAGTGCCGTGTCGTTCGGTAAACAGATAAAAAACTTGTTCCTATAATTGTAACCTTGCCATACTGTGGTCTACGACGGCTTTATTCGTGATACCTCGGATTGATGCATCTCAAAGCTACGAATAGAATTTTGTATCTATGAATTCCGTCATGGCTAATCATAACGGATGCATGATAACAGGGAAATTAAATGAATCAGCACTTGGGATGCTTTAGTACGTAATAAGAAAAGCCGGTATTCAATGACATTTTTTGAAAAAAGTATTCAAATATCACTGAAAATTCTATATTAGACCTTTTTAAAAATCGCAGCGAAAGCTGTAAATTGGACTTACCTGAATCCATAACGCGGCCACTGGGAGGTGTACTAAGGTAGATCGAGACGGCAAGCATACTCGTTTATTAGGACAGGTAAAGGAGAACTTACAACCCTCCGCCGATTTTTTAACATCGGTCCTGTTACTGTGTTGCGCATTTCTTCTGGCTCTAGATGAAATTAAATTGCCACAAAAAATATTTCGTCCATCTGGACACTATTTGGAGTGGGGATCGCATGACTGATGAAAAAGGATTTACCTTGTACCATAAAGGCCTCTGAAAACCCTAATGTAATGGCCTCTTCTTACTGTTCCTCTAGTTGCTTTACGTCGAGGTGGCCGTATTAGAACTGCTTTTATCGAGATTTAAAACTTTGGATTTACCCTGTGGGTAAAAGGAATTTCGAAAAAGACAGGATAAAAACAATCCCCTTTTGTCATTCATAATACGACAGAATCTATCTGAAAACACATCATGGCAAAACCACAACCTAACACTAGGAGCAACCCGGGTTTACCGCCCCATACCTTATAACTTCCTTGATATGTTTTTCGTACTTTCCATACCATCAGTGCAGGTAATATGAGAGCCAACACAGCCAATGCAACAGCGGAAAAACCTAATGCCATGATAAAACCATTCGGATAAAAAAGGGCGAATATCAGTGGAGGGGAAAAAGTCATAACGCCTGTTTGGAAACGCCCTTTGGCGGTATTGCTTCTTTTAAAAAGATCGGCCAAATAATCAAATAGCCCTAATGCAGCACAGAGAAAAGACGTCACCAAGGCGAAATCGGAAAATAAATGTAATGTCACTTCAACATGAGAAAAATTCAATACAGTGCGCGTAGCTTCTAACAGCGCGTTGAAACCCATTTTTTGGGCTAAAATACCGATAAAAGTTTCAGAAGAAATGCTACCTAAAGTTACGAGTTGCCAAAAAATATACGCGATTAACGGGATGGCACTGCCCATAATAAAAACGTAGCGCAGTTTACGAATATGACCACCCATATAATGCACAATGCTGGGGATACTCCCGTGAAAACCAAATGAAGTGAAAATAATCGGGATGGCTGAAAGGACAAAACCTTGCTGTAAAGGTAACGTTAAAAGATAGTTGATGCGAATATGCGGGGCCATCGCCGACAGCATCAGTATTAAAAAGATAATTTTTGTGCTAAATAAAATTCGGTTAAAAAAATCGACGGAATGCGTCCCTACACAAACTACTGCTCCACCCAGCAGGGTAAAAATCAAAACACCAGCAACGCTAGAAAAAGATTGCCCTGTCCATTCTCTGATGGTAGAAGCAATTAATTCCCCAGCGCCGCTAATATAGGCCGAGGTTAAGGCATACATTAAAAAGAGCATGCTAAACCCAGTGATTCCATAGCCGATCTTCCCAAGATAACATCTTGCAAGTGCTGCTAATCCTGTCTGGATAGGATGATGTTGGTAGACTTCCAGAAACAATAAAGCGGTGTAAGACATTAATAACCATATTAAAATTAATATCAGCAAGGTGGCTCCAAAACCTACGCCTGCGGTGGCCAATGGCATAGCCAGCATGGCCGCTCCGATAGTCGTTCCTGCAACAATTAAAATACTGCCTAGGGTGCGATTTTTCACTTTCACTTCCTCAACCAATTTTTTAATATTTATTTTTCTTAAAGTTTAAAATCTTTCAGATCGTTTGAATCTATTTGAGCATCAATTTGCCCCACCAAATAGGAGCTGACTTCAACTTCTTGAGGGGCAACCTGTACATTATCTGAGACTAACCAACTGTTAATCCAGGGAATAGGATTAGTTCGAATGCTAAACGGTGCGTCGAGTTTCACGGCTTGCATGCGGATGTTTGTCATATATTCTATATATTGGCAAAGAATATCTTGGTTTAAACCAATCATCGAGCCGTCTCGAAACAAATACGCTGACCATTCTTTTTCTTGCTGAGCCGCTAACAAAAATAAATCACTACATTCTTGCTGGCATTCTTGAGCGATTTCAGCCATTTCAGGATCATCTTTCCCTGATCGCATTAAATCCAACATATGCTGAGTTCCCATCAGATGTAGCGCTTCATCTCTAGCAATGAGCTTAATAATTTTGGCATTGCCCTCCATCAATTTACGTTCAGCGAAAGCAAAAGAACAAGCAAAGCTAACGTAAAAACGAATGGCTTCAAGTACATTGACACTCATCACACATAAATAAAGCTGTTTTTTTAACGTATGTAAATTGACTACTATGGTTTTGCCATTAACTTGATGGGTGCCCTCATCTAATAGATGGTAATAGCTGCTCATTTTGATCAAATCATCATAATAAGCAGAAATATCTTTTGCCCGTTTTAAAATCTCTTTGTTGGTTACGATGTCATTAAAAATACAGCTGGGATCATTAACAATATTTCTGATGATATGAGTATAAGAACGAGAGTGAATGGTTTCTGAGAATGCCCAAGTTTCTATCCAGGTTTCAAGTTCTGGAATGGAGATGAGCGGGAGTAACGCGACATTGGGGCTGCGGCCTTGGATGGAATCTAATAAAGTTTGATATTTGAGATTGCTGATAAAAATATGTTTTTCATGTTCAGGTAAAGACTGATAGTCAATACGATCACGGGAAATATCAATTTCTTCTGGACGCCAAAAAAAAGACAATTGCTTTTCAATTAATTCTTCAAAAATGGGATACTTTTGTTGATCATATCGAGCAACGTTCACCGTTTGACCCAAAAACATAGGTTCAAGTAATTGATTATTTTTTTTCTGAGAAAAAGTGGTATAGCCCATTCCATAACTCCATTGTAGGTTTTAAAACCGCTCTTTTAAATTTTACAAGCACCGCTGGAACACGCATCATCCATCGATAGATTTTCTTTGAGATCACCACCCTGCACATCATCTGCACCATCACGTGTATTATGATAATACAGCGTTTTAATCCCCCATTTATAAGCGGTTAAAAGATCAGTTAATAATTGTTTCATCGGTACCTTACCGTTAGAAAAACGCTTTGGATCATAATTCGTATTAGCAGAAATCGATTGGTCCACAAATTTTTGCATCAACCCCACCAGCTGAAGATACCCATCATTATTAGGAATATTCCATAACAGCTCGTACGCTTCTTTTAAAGATTCATATTCTGGAACAACCTGGCGCAAGATACCGTCTTTTGAGGCTTTAATGCTGACATAACCTCTCGGCGGTTCAATGCCATTTGTGGCATTAGAAATTTGTGATGAGGTCTCCGAAGGCATGAGAGATGACAGCGTAGAATGACGTAAACCAAACTTCAGAATATCTTGACGCAAAGACTCCCAATTATAATGCAGTGGCTCTTGGTGGATATCATCGAGATCTTTTTTATAGGTATCAATAGGCAAAATGCCTTTAGCGTAATGGGTTTGATCAAACCAGGAGCAAGCCCCTTTTTCGCGTGCTAAATCATTAGAAGCCCGAAGAAGATAGTATTGAATGGCTTCGAAAGTACGATGGGTTAAATTATTGGCACTGCCATCAGAATAACGAACTCCATTCTTAGCTAAATAATACGCAAAATTAATCACACCAATACCCAGAGTGCGGCGCGAAACCGCGCTTCTTTGTGCCGACGGAATCGGGTAATGCTGATAATCTAATAAGGCATCTAAGGCGCGCACAGAAAGAGTGGCTAATTCTTGGAGTTCGTCCAAGCTGTTGATGGCACCCAGATTAAACGCCGAGAGCGTGCAAAGGGCAATTTCTCCTTTTTCGTCATTGATATTATTAAGCGGAGCGGTCGGTAAAGCAATCTCTAGGCACAGATTAGATTGCCGAACGGGCGCGACTTTGGGATCAAAAGGGCTATGCGTGTTACAGTGATCCACATTTTGGATATAAATACGGCCTGTTGATGCCCTCTCTTGCATCAGTAGAGCAAAAAGTTCGACCGCCTTAATCTTCTTATGACGAATGTCAGAGTCGGCTTCATATTGTACATAGAGCCTCTGAAATTCACTTTGATCTGAGAAAAAAGCCGCATATAAGCCTGGTACATCTGAAGGACTAAATAGCGTGATCTCTTCTCCTTTTAACAACCTCTGATACATTAATTTATTAAGTTGCACGCCATAATCCATATGACGGACTCGATTGCCTTCAACGCCTCGGTTATTTTTAAGAACAAGCAAACTTTCGACTTCAAGATGCCATACAGGATAAAAAACAGTGGCAGCGCCACCCCGTACCCCTCCTTGAGAGCAGGATTTGACCGCGGTCTGAAAATATTTATAAAAAGGAATGCAACCGGTATGAAAGGCTTCACCGGAGCGAATAGGGCTGCCCTGCGCACGGATAACGCCCGCATTCACACCGATCCCTGCACGCTGTGAAACATATTTGACAATCGCGCTGGCAGTCGCATTAATCGAATCCAAACTGTCGCCACATTCAATTAAAACACACGAGCTAAATTGACGAGTTGGGGTTCTGACACCCGCCATAATCGGCGTAGGTAAGGAAATTTTAAAGGTGGAGATCGCATGATAAAAGCGTTTGATGTAATCCAAACGTGTTAAAGCTGAATAACGAGAAAATAAACAAGCAGCGACCAAAATATATAAAAATTGTGCACTTTCATAAATTTGCTGATTCACGCGATTTTGTACTAAATATTTTCCTTCTAATTGCTTGACTGCAGCGTAAGAGAACGTCATATCTCGCCAGTGATCAATACATTCATCCATCTGTGCGAATTCATCTTCACTATAGTCTTCCAAAAGATGGGAATCATATTTCCCCATTTTAACCATTTTTGAAATATGCTCAAATAAAGGGGGGGGCTCAAAACGGCCATAGGCTTTTTTTCTGAGGTGAAAAATAGCAAGACGGGCGGCGAGATATTGATAATCTGGCGCTTCACAAGAAATTAAATCAGCGGCCGCTTTAATCATGGTTTTATGAATATCTTCAGTTTTAATGCCGTCATAAAACTGAATTTGAGAACGTAATTCAACCTGAGAAACCGAAACATGATTGAGTCCCTCAGCTGCCCAATTAATCACCCGGTGAATTTTATCCAGATCAATCGATTCTTTTCGTCCATCACGCTTAGTCACAAGTAAGCTGTGGTTCATTTTCTTGTTACCTTTAAAGAAGTCAAAAACGTTTTATGAAAATAGTTCAAATTAAAAAAAGAAAATTGAGTTAAAACACAAGATATAGTGCTAAAAAATTTTTTTTATAACAAAATAATGATAAATCGCCGATCTGGCAAGTGAACAACTCGAGGAATTTGTAGATAACCCAGTGTATAATGACGTGGATAAACACAAGAACTCAATGACAAACAGGAGATTAGCGTCAATAAAAAAAGACAGTTTTGATAAAAGATGTCTCTTTTCGAGATGAAAAGGGTGTGTCGCATTAAAAAAATAACATTAAATTAATGTAAAACATTAGTCCCTATAGGATCATCTCCACTGGCGTTAAGAATTTGTTGAAGCTCCTCATCCACATTATTTAAATTATTATAATTATGCATATGTTTTCTCCTATACACTGTGGTTTCTAATAATTGGGCTTTCAATTGACCTGCCGGTACCGATGCAATACATCTTAATGCCACTATTTTTATTTTCTCGCACATGCCTGTTTCAACGAAGCTATCAGATATGTTTAAGGTATTATTGCTAAAGTGTATTCGTAAAACTCTTTTATTGTCATCATTAATCGCTATGAGGCGAGCTTACTCCGTATCAGATATGATAATTAATAATTATGAAAATTTCATTTTTTTCACGAGGTAGAGGAATAGGATCTCTATATAATAGAGAGGCTACATAAACGCTTATCCAGTGAAAAACTAATGACATTAGAATCCGTCATGGAAAATGGTATTTTGTTTACTGTTTTTACAAAATCAATACTTATTGCTAATAACTTCTGTTTATTGAGGTGCTTTAAATGCAGCATGACAAAAATTTATGTTGTCATCATTAGGTTTTAAAAGAAAAACAAAAGGTTGAAAACAATACTGTCTTTCTTTCATTCCCACCGAAAAAGGCATGAAACCCACTTTATTTAAGGGATTCATTTCTAAAATAGTATTTATTTTTTATCAACACTTTTTAACCCATTAATTTTTTGTCTTGTCTCCCAACTCATGTGAAGTGGATTTTCTATCATATGACGATAAAAACTAAAAAAGAAAACAACATCCATAGGTTCTTCCTGATACACTGTTGGGCTGCCGTTTTACCTGAAACATTCATTGTTGCAAATGAATTAAAAATATATGAATAAGCATTTCTTAATGTAATGGTATATTTTTTAAATTATTTTAAGTAGAAGAAGTAATTTCAATACTTTCATTAGTTGCTGTTGTTGAATGAATAAAAGACTCAATATGACTGTGTGTTAAAAACGATTTCGATCTCCTAGCGTTCCAGAGGAATCGTCATTATCTTTCGCCGTGAATATTAAACTCGTTTATTCTAAAACTTGCTCTTCTTTAATTTTTTCATTAATTAAACGACAGTATTCAAAAGTGGTATAAATTAAAGTAAAAAACAGAAAATCTGAAAAAATTTTTTATAGGTTGAGCTTCCTTATTCAATAAATACAATAATCTCAGTTTTTGATGATACGCAACATTGTTATTGTTTTTTCTTAAAATTTAAAAAAGAATGAGAGAGCCAGCATCATGGGAGAGGAGAACTTTATCTCTGATAAAAATGGCTCTGGAACACGCTTAAATTAAAATCCGGGGGGATACAAATAGTCACTCGATAAAACGGGATTCATTCATGATTAATGCCTATCCCCCTTTTTTAACAGAGCATGACCTCTTTTTTGTTCTTTCGATCATTTAGATGATCGCCATCATCGCCTTCAACGATTCTGTAGGGAAGCAAGATGGTATACCTTGAGCACTACTTAGCGGCCTCACGAATGTTTGTGTGTTTTGTATCTGAGCTCGTCCCTGTGGCCTGCGGATCATCTTCAAAATAAGGAGATTATAACACCAGCGCATTGCGCGGATTTGTTAAAATATATATTATTATATCGAAATAATTCGATTGCGACACGTACTAATTGATTCGCGCCCCTGTTAAAAGAGGCTGTCTAGCAGCATATAAACGGTTCTTTCTTTTAACTCGCTTGAAAGCGAGTAAGCAATAGCATTGAATCTTCCTATTATATTGATGTATTGCACTATGGTAGTTAATATAAAAAATAAAATCACAAAAAATAAAGTCATCAGAAACAATTCAACTGTGATGCCTCCTTGTTTATCATGAACAAATAAAAACGTTGATCTTCTTGAACAAAAAGCACCTCACGAATTAAAGTAAAATTCACTAGAAAAATGGGTAATAAAAAAGGTTGATATCTATATTTCAGTTTATATTGATCCAATGAATTACTGTTGGCATAGAAGTCATGAGGATTACTGATAAAATCGTTAAGACTTAAATAAAATTTCAGATTTAAATGCCCTCTCGTGTCAAAAAAGGACTTAGTTGAGTCTTTTGTTTTGCTAATTTAGTTGCAAGTGTTGCTTTGTAATTGACCTTTAGAGTATTTTGAGCTCTTTTAATCGATTTTAAAATCGCCAGATTAAAAGAGACCCTTTTGATGAATGAATGGACTGATTCAAACAAGAGAAATATAAGCTCAATCAACATTAACAGACACAATAAAAATTGTGTCACAACCGCCTTTTCCCTGACAAGAAAAAGTTGATGTACAGACGTTTTTTCATTTTTTATCTTTAATTGAGAGGTGTGGTTGAGAGATTTGACTTAATACTTTAAGCAGCTTATCTGGATTATCAGATATTTTTTATTTCAATTATTTTTTGCATAAGAATTATCTTTTATTTGAACTAAGTAAAAAATTTAATTATGTATTAATTTTGGATCTGTATTACCTTTTAGATATTCCGGTAAAAGAAAAGAAACGACTTTTTATAATCTCTCTTTTAAATAGCAAGCACGGCAAAATTGTTTAATACAGTAAAATTTGAAATAAAAAGATCTCAATATTGTTTAAAAGCGTTTTCTGCTTTTAAAAATTTCCCTATATTGGCTTATGCAATACCATATAAATTAAACTATTCCGCACTTTTTATATTATTTCAATATATTTCGATAATAACTTGATCTTCTTCATTTCTATCTTTTTAAATTAAATTTTTCACATGTAATAAATAAATTTTTTCATATTTTTCAAATAATGAGATTTTGAAACAAGAGATTATAGATAGTATAAAAAAAAATCGTTATCTCCAGATAAACAATAAAACTCTGATGCTTGTAATCTGAATGTGCTGTTTTCTTTTTTGTAAAAGAATTGAGATATAAAGACATTAATCAGAAAAATTTTTGATTAAATTTTGATTTAATAAGAACACTTTTTTATCTCATCTAGTTGATAATCTTTCTTAGTAGAAGCTGCACAGACGGTAAGTAATATTAAAATTGTAGATAAAATAATTTTATTTATTTTATAGCTCATAAAAACGGATTTCCTAAAACAACCATAAAGCAGTTCAGGATATCATTAATATCATAAAATCAATAAAGATCAACAAAAACAAAATCAATGTTCATTTTATGAATAACTTACTTCTTTTTTCTTCAAATTCCATTAATTGCATTTCTTTAATATCGGTTGAAAATTTCATTAAATGCTCATATACGGAAGAACCGAAATCAATATTATTCTGCACTGCATTACAAAACATTTTTTTCTAAAAAGAAACCTCCTGATGCAATGTTTCTATTGCATTTTTAAGACCATAGACTTCTGCGTTACGAACTCATTTCATGATTAATGAAGGAGTATCCTGATTAATTTTATAAAAATTTTCATCACTATAATTAGTGGATTTTCTATCGTCATTCCGGCGTGAATACGAGCTGATATCATATCAATAAAAAAGGAAAACAAGATAACATAAAGCGAGTTTTATGAAAACTAATACTTTTAATTAATAATTAATCAAAACCAATAGAAAAATATTACTTATTAAAAATAGCGCAATTAATATATTTTTTGAGTATTCAATTTTAAAAATAAATATGATGAAAAAATCAAAGAAAATAGCCTAGCGATACAAAGTATGCTCTTATTTTTTCTAATAAAAACCTATGATTTTAATTATAGAATAAGTCATTTTTTAATTCAGGTTGTTTGAGTTTCAACCTTCTTGTCATTAACTTTTTTATAAACCGATGTTCTTCTTTTTATCAAAAAGAATAAAACAATATAATAAAAATAAAGAAAATCATATTATATTGCTTTCCTAAAAATATTTCTCATTATAAAAACGTCAAAATATTACTTAGCAATCAATAATAAATAAGAAATAATTATTTTTCGTTTTTCATAAAACATTTTTTGAAAAGATGAAGTATTAATAAAATAACTGAGCAAAAAATATAATAGATATTAATGTAAACACCTATATAGACATTCTTATCTCCCATGTCATCTCCATTTTTCTTTTTTCATTTTATTAGAATTTGTAACAATGTGGATTAATCTATGCATTAATTCTCTTAATTTTAATTTGAACTTTCTACAGTTCTGTAGTTGTAAAGAAACCTGATCTCAAGGATGGAATAAATTAAGTAAATACTAATTTGTACCTATCTCACACGTATAGGTCATTTTCCCTGATGCTAAATTAAATTTTATAAAATCTGGATTTCCCGCTTATGCTATCATTTTTCTTGTAATATAAGCATTTTTTCTAAATTATTTTTAATAAAAACCCTTTAATTGAAGCCAAAGGAGATAAGTTGCTTTTCACTAAAAGGATAGATTCAGGAAGTTATTGATGACTCAAAATACAATTTTTATTATTTAATAAATCCACAATCACTATCTTTTTTTGCTTTAGCCAATAAACTAAACACTGTATTTTCACTGATCACATTGGTGGTATTAGTGATAAAATCTTTTTATCTTCTTTATTATATGTGAGTAATCCAACACCACAAATCACAATTATGAATATAAAAGATAGTAAGACTACTATATAATTCATTTTGGTTTTATTCCCTTTTTTGTAAACAAATGATTAAAAAAAGTAAAAATACTGAATAAATAATACTTAATAAAAATCCTAATGAAATATACACCCCATAATAAATTTATCTTTTTATGTTAGAAAATAAATAAATATTCTTAAAAGTAGAACCAATAAACTACAGATTGAAGTGTAAAATATAAAATGTAAAATTTGTAAACGATTTAAACCAAATATTAAGAAGGTTATTAATTTAATATCCTAACCGCTCATCAGTCCAAGAATAAAAATAAAAATATATCAATAAAAAATCAAAGTACTTAAAAAGTGATTTTGATTAAAAAAGTACACATATAAAAGACTTGTTGAAGTAACGATGAAGAGTAATTCATTACTAATGAGGAGATATTTTATATCGGTGCAACAAACAAACGATATTTTACAAAAAAATGATTTAAAAACGATAATGTTTCCATATAAAATATTTTATTAAATAAAATACTTTCTTAAAACTTAAAAATAAAATATAAAAGATTAAAACTCTTACTTTAAATGTAATCGCAATTCTATTGTATATAGTGATAATACACTTAAAATTTTCAAGAAGATAATCATCTACATTTAAAAATTTTTAATCTATCTAAATTATGGACTGCTCTAATTTTTAGCAATATTCACAAGTACTAGTACTATAACTAGAACTAGTAATAACTTGGATCTTCTATACACTATTTTTAATTAATTTTTCCAACGGTACCTTAAGAACCGTTCCTAATCCGACTAAAACACCAATAAGTATGACATACTTTAAAAACGTCAATCCACGTATATTTTTTATAAATTACATTAATAAGTTTTACAAAAAATATATGGTTTAATAAGAATGTTTCTTATTATTTTCTCTTTTACATATAAGATAATAAGAGTTTATATATTATTTTGTTATATTCATAAATTATACTTTTTATAAATAAATTTTATTTTTAATACGCTTAATTTATTTAAAAATGAGTTAATCTCAAAAAGATTTATTAATATTTTGTGAATTGGGTTTTAAAAAATAAAATAAATAATAATTTAAAAAATCTACATCATTCATCAAGAAATATAAATGAATTTTGATAGCACTATTAATAAAATTAATATATTTCCATATCAGTAAAAATATATTTTTTATAATCTAATTTAAAGAATTATGTTATTATCACTGAATCTATTTCAGTTGAGTATTTAATTGAATCATTCATAATATGCATTATTGTGAATATATATGTTACAAGGATTCAAAATAATGAAAAGCGTCATTTTTAATTGGATTAAATTTGCTCTGCTTTAGTTCATGCCATGAAGCTGAAAATTTGCTACAAGTTTATCGGCAAGCAAAAAGCAGTAATACTGATTTACGTAGTGCGGCAGCAGAACGAGATATCGCATATGAAAAAATAAACGAATCACGTAGTTCCCTGTTGTCTTAGATAGGTTTAAGTGGTGTTAATGGTTATAAAGAAGGCTGGAGAAGTAATACAAATTTAAAATCTAATAAGCGATCGCTGCATTACAATTAATGAGAAACTCTTTTTAATATATTACAATAGCGAGAAATGACGTTTCATCAAAAATCAGCGGGTATCTAAGAGGTTGATTTTCAAGTCAAAGAGCAACAATTATTACTGAGCGCCGCAACGGCTTATTTTAACGTATTGAGAACTATTGATATCTTGTCCTTTATCAAGTCAAAAAACAGTAATTTATCGGAAATTAGATGATAATAACATAACGATTGAACGTTGGATTAGTTACAATCACAGATGTGCAAAACGCACGTGCTGATTATGATATGATTTTAGCTAATAAGGCGAAATCTCGTAATGAGATTGATAACGCTTTGGAAGCATTGCAGGCAATCAGTGTAGGTGCTTATGCTTCCTTAAGCACTGTTAATGTGGATCGATTTAAGGTTTCTCACCCCGAGCACGTTAACCAGTTCGTTAAAGAAGCAGAACAAAAAACTTAAAATTACTAGTTGTTCGTCTATCTCAAGATTTCGTGCGTTATCAAATTAATTAGCATAAGCAGGCATATGATAACCCTGAATTTAAATGCTTCCAGTGAATTTAGCAACATCTACAAAAGAAAAGGGCCCTAGAGTGACAAGAGTTATCACTGGGAAAATAGCGTGAGTATTAATTGAGATATTCCACTGTATCAAGGAGGGTTTACCCGTTCTAAACTTAAGCAAGCTCAACATAATTTTGTCAGACTCAGTGAAAGATTAGTCAGTAAAAACGCGCAATGTTTAAAAAACTTCGCACTTCGTTTAATAATATTTCGGCTGCCATCAGTAGTATTGATGCTTATCAATCAGCTGATGTTTCTGAAAAAGTTCATTAAATTCGATGGAAGTTTGTTATAGTGTCGTGACGTGTACTATTCTTGATGTATTAAAATCGAACTATAAGTTTTATGAGGCTAAGCAAAAACCCAAAATATAGTTTTGGTACTTTAAATGAGTCAGATGTAGATTCAATTAATAACCTATTAGAAAAATCTATTTCTACCTCTGCGACTACATGGGCTCCTGAAATTTCAACATTAACGAAAAAAGAAAATTTTATTCCTACGAATACCCCCCTAATAAAATAGCAGGCGAAAAATTCTTTTCAGTTAGAGACGGGATCTAAAAGAGGGGTCTATAAGATATTTTTCTGATGTTAAAATAAAATATCTTATTTTCTAATACGAAGAATAGGTGTTTCACCTGCTTTGACTTGACCTGTGAGTTTTATCATGTCTTTCATTTCGTCCATATTAGAAATTACAACAGGCGTGAGACAAGATTTCGCTTTATTTAAAAGTAGCGATAGATCAAATTTAAGAATCACCTCTCCTTTTTGAACATACTGGCCTTCTTTTGCAATACGTTTAAACCCTTCGCCTTTTAGCTCAACAGTATCAATACCAAAATGAACAAAAAGCTCAATACCATTATCGGATTGCATAGAAAAAGCATGATTGGTTTCAAAAATTTTTCCAATGGTGCCGTCAATCGGCGCTCTTATTTTGTTGCCTGTAGGTTTGATAGCAATACCGTCACCTACAATTTTTTCGGCAAAAACAACATCCGGGACCTGTTCAATTGGAATAATTTCCCCAGATATAGGAGAATAAATATCAATGATTCTATTTGATTTTTTATTATCTGATGAAATCCATGATTTTAATTTATCGATCAACCCCATGATTTTTTCCTGGATATTAATATTTAGTTTGGTATTTTAAGGCGATTCATTCTACGAATGAATAAGCCTGTGTTTTTATAACAAGAAGTTATTTTTATTGTTTCCAGGTTTCTTTGTGTAATAACGGTCTATAGTATTATGTCGATTCCGTTTTAGAGAAACGGCTAAGCACATTCATAATGTCTTCAGTGGTTGCTTGACTCAGTACTTCTTCAGCGAGTTTTTTTGCTTCTGAAAATATTGTTTTACGAATAATCCCCTTTATTTTTGGGATTGCAATCGCACTCATACTAAATTCATCCAGCCCCATGCCGAGTAGTAAACAGGCCGAACTTTTATCACCTGCAAATTCACCACACATGCCCGTCCATTTGCCTTCTGAATGAGAAGCATCAATGACCCTTTTTATTAAGTTGAGTACAGAAGGAGACATGGGATTATAAATATGGGCAATGAGTTCATTTCCACGATCAACTGCTAAAGTATATTGCGTCAAATCATTTGTACCGATACTAAAGAAATCCACTTCTTTTGCAAGGTGATGAGCATTAATAGCTGCAGATGGTGTTTCTACCATAATACCTATTTGAATTTTTTCATCAAAATTAATTTTTTTGCGGCGTAATTGTTCTTTCAATAATTCTATTTCTGATTTGAGTATGCGTATTTCTTCAACAGAAATAATCATCGGAAAAATGATTTTGAGTTTCCCAAAATTAGAAGCCCGTAAAATAGCTCGTAATTGGGTATGTAATATATCTTTACGATCTAAGCTAATCCGAATCGCCCTCCATCCAAGAAAAGGATTCTGCTCTTTTGGAAGGTTCATGTAGGGTAAATCTTTATCACCTCCGATATCCATAGTACGAATGATTACAGGCTTTGGAGACATGGTTTCAGCGACAGTTTTATAGTTTTCAAATTGCTCCTGTTCTGTCGGAAAATCATTCCGGTTCATAAAAATGAATTCCGTACGATACAGCCCGATGCCTTCTGCGCCATTATTTTTAGCACCACGGATATCATTTGCAGTACCAATATTCGCAAAAATTTCAACTTGATGCCCATCGTGAGTCACGGCGGGTAAATTTTTTAACTGAACGAGTTCTTCTTTTTCAGTCATATATTGATGTTTAAATTCTATTAACTTATTGATAATATCTTGAGTGGGATTGACATAAACTCTGTTATTAATACCATCAAGAATTAAATTCTCTCCATTTTTAATTTTTTTTGTGGCATCTTTAGTGCCAACAATAGCGGGTAATTCAAGTGAACGAGCCATAATAGAAGTATGAGAAGTACGGCCACCCAAGTCAGTGATAAACCCTAACACTTTTTCAAGATCAAGTTGTGCGGTTTCAGAAGGGGTTAAATCTACAGCCACTAGAATTACCTCTTCCGTCATGGTGCCAAGATCAGTTACAGGTAAGCCAAACATATTTTTAAGAAGACGTTTTCCAATATCACGTATATCGACAGCCCGCTCTTTAAGATATTCATCATCTAATTCTTCCAACTCTGTAGCTTGAGCTTCAATCAAAAAATGAACAGCAGAATCAGCAGACACCTTTTTATTTTTAATACGATGGATGACATCTTTTTCAAATTCTTTATCTTCTAATAGCAGGATGTGTCCATCAAAAATGACGGCTTTTTCTTCGCCTAATGTCATCTTAGCTTTCGTTCTGATGGCCTCAAGTTGTTCAGAAGATTTCGTACAAGCCCTTATGAAACGATCTATTTCAAAATCAACCAGCGCTGGAGAAATATGATTCGAATTGATGGTAATTTTTTTTTCTACTAGCAAATAGGCTTTAGCAAAAGCTATCCCCTCGGACACTAGAATGCCTGAAATCATTAGATTTCCTTATTTTTTATAAAAATTTTAACATTAAAACAGTCGAGGCTTTACTCAAGTTCTGCCAGTAATTTGGCTAAATATTCAACCGCCTTTTGTTCGTCTTCACCCTCAGCTGATATAACAATACTAGTACCTTTAGCTAAACCTAAAGTTTGCAATTTAAATAGGCTTTTGGCACTGGCATTTTTTCCGTCTGAAATAACTTTAATATCACAGTTAAATTGTTTTGATTCTTTAACAAATTGGGCAGCTGGACGTGTGTGTAAACCATTCGGAGCTTTAATAGTAACTTCTTGTTCAAACATTATGTTTACCTAAGTTGAAAAAATATAATGAAATTACGCTTATTATCAGTTCTCGGCTCTTGTCAGTTTTCGATTATTATGTCTCGATTTTTTCCTACTTAATACCCTAGCTGACAAGCTGTCGTTGCTTTTTTTATAATGAATACCAATGAAACCTAGAGGTCATGTTTTTTAACGAGCCACTCCTGCAAATGAACGACGATGCTGAGTATCATACGGACGATTTTGATCGCTGAGTGAACGAGTTGATCTCCTGTCTGAGGATGGGCGACGTTCCCGGCGCTCTTGCGGACAATTACCTAAAAGCCTAATATTGATAGGCTTATTAAGAATATGTGTACGACTGCAATGAGACACAATCTTTTTGTGTATTTCTTTTGGCAGCTCGATGGTCGAATAGGAAGGAAACAAGCTGATGTTGCCAATATAACGGCTGCTAATATCACCTTCATTTGCAATAGCCCCCACTATGTGACGAATCTCTACACCATCATTACGACCCACTTCAATACGATACAGTTGCATTTCTCCAATATCGCGTCTTTCTCGGTAAGAAGGGCGTTCAGACGCGTCACTATAATCACGCCGGCGATGAGTTGAACGGACCTCTCTTTCATGACATTCGCGCCGCGCTGAACGAACAGGATCTGGCGGTAAAATTAACGGACGCTCACTCTGAGCCATTTTTAGCAAAGCGGCTGCGGTTATTTCTAAATCAAATGGTTCTTCTGGTCGTAATTTTTTTAGTAAAGTTTTATACATTTCTAAATCACTGCTTTCAATGTGTTGTCTGACTGTAGCGGCAAATTTTTCTAATCTACGTTGGCTGAGTAATTCTGCTTTGGGTAACTGAATCTCCGGAATAGGCTGTTTTATAACACGTTCGATATTTTTTAATAAACGGCGCTCGCGATTTTCAACAAATAACAAGGCACGCCCGGCCCTGCCGGCTCTTCCTGTACGACCGATACGGTGAACATAAGACTCAGAATCCATGGGAATATCATAATTAACAACAAGACTAATACGATCAACGTCCAAGCCTCTTGCGGCTACATCAGTAGCAATTAAAATATCCAAACGACCATCTTTTAATCGCTCTAAAGTTTGTTCACGTAAAGATTGGTTCATATCACCGTTTAACGCTGCACTGTTATAACCACTATCTTCCAATGCTTCTGTGACTTCCAGCGTGGCGTTTTTTGTTCGTACAAAAATAATAGCAGCATCAAAATCTTCTGCTTCTAAAAAACGCACTAAAGCCTGGTTTTTACGCATACCAAACACGGGCCAGTAACTTTGAGTTATATCAGGTTTAGTAGTGACATTAGAATGAATGCGAACTTCTTTTGGCTCCTTCATGAAACGACGAGTAATGCGGCGAATAGCGTCTGGCATAGTCGCAGAGAAAAGTGCTGTTTGATGTTCGGCTGGGATTTTAGCCAGGATGTTTTCCACATCTTCTATAAATCCCATACGCAGCATTTCATCAGCCTCATCTAATACTAGACCTGTCAACGAAGATAAATTCAAAGTACCTCGTTTTAGGTGATCTAATAAACGCCCTGGGGTACCTACTACAATCTGTGGTCCTTGACGTAAAGCTTTTAATTGAACGTGATACGGTTGCCCCCCATAAAGTGCTAATACGTTAATGCCTTTCATATACTTAGAAAAATTGGTGAATGCTTGAGCAACTTGAACCGCGAGTTCACGGGTGGGTGCTAACACCAGAATTTGCGGGGCTTTGATATCAGGTTTAATATTCTGTAAAAGAGGTAAACTAAAAGCTGCTGTTTTTCCGCTTCCGGTTTGTGCCATTCCGAGCACATCACAACCGTTTAGTAGATATGGAATACATTCCAGTTGGATAGGAGAAGGTTTTTCGTATCCTAAATCAGTAAGAGCAGAAATAATAGATGGGGAGAGCCTCAATGTAGAAAAAGAGATAGGTAACTCAATCGTCATGTAAAATGCCTCATTAAAAATGGCGGCCAGTCTACATAACTTGTCGAAAAAACATGGAATGATTTTCATTGAAAAGTGTGAACTGGCTCAAATTAAATTATAAAAAACAACAATGATCTACTAGTTAGGTATATAGTTGGGGGTAAAACAAAAATAAATCAGTTGGGCGCTTATTTATTTTTTGTTTTTAATTCTTTACCCTCTAATAAATGCGCCTATTTTTGATCTATCAGTGCCAATTCTGACAACTCATATCGAAGGCTTTATAGACAGTATCAAAATTTGTGCCTGTGTTAAATGAGTTCCTAAATATTTAGGATAGTTAAATTTTAAAATCTATTAAGAAACCTCCAATCCTTAAGAAAGAATTACGTTCAAACACTCAGAAACAAAGGGTCGGTATTATACAGCACTCCTCTCTTATATAAAAGCTACACTTAATTTGGCACCCTGTTATGCGCTTTTATTTAATGGGCCTGCCCTAAATTTTTTTTAAAAAAATTTATTGTTTATGCGATCCTCTCGAAAGAGGAATCTACAGGAGTATCTTCTATTTTATTTTTAGAAGTATCCGCTATAGCATCTTTGATGCTTAAACGAATACGGCCTTGGCGATCAATCTCTAAAACTTTGACTGCTATCTGTTGCTTTAATTTTAAATGATCTGTTACTTTTTCTACCCTACCTTCAGCGATCTGCGAAATATGAACCAACCCTTCTTTAGCAAAGGCAATCGAAACAAAAGCACCATAATCTGCAATGCGGGTTACTGTTCCTTGATAAATGCTTCCTACTTCAATATTGGCTGTAATTTCTTCGATGCGTTGTTGAGCAAAAGCAGCACTTTTTTGACTTAAAGCAGCAATAGTAATATTACCATCATCTGAGATATCAATCTTAGTATCCGTTTCATCAGATAGCGCACGGATCACCGCTCCCCCTTTACCAATAACATCTTTAATTTTTTCAGGATTGATTTTTATATTGTAGATATGAGGCGCATACTGAGAGATGGTAGAACGTGCTGAACTAATGACCTGATTCATCACACTCAAAATATGCAAACGTGCCGCTTTTGCGTAATACAAAGCAGATTGCATAATTTCAAGTGTAATACCTTGAATTTTCATATCCATTTGCAATGCAGTAATGCCTTCAGAAGTCCCTGCTATTTTAAAATCCATATCACCGAGATGATCTTCATCTCCTAAAATATCAGATAACACGATAAATTTATCTTCTTCTTTGACGAGCCCCATAGCAATACCTGCAACGGCAGATTTGATAGGAACACCTGCATCCATAAGGGCAAGAGAAGCACCACAGACTGAGGCCATCGAAGAAGAGCCATTTGATTCTGTAATTTCTGAAACCACTCGAACAGTGTAAGGAAACTCTTCTATATTCGGCATCACAGCCATTAATGCTCTTTTTGCTAAACGAGCATGACCGATTTCACGTCGTTTAGGTGAGCCAAGAATGCCTGTTTCTCCTACAGAATAAGGTGGAAAATTATAATGAAATAGAAAAGAATCTGAGCGTTCGCCCATCAGATCATCTATTGTTTGCAGATCACGAGAGGTACCCAAAGTCGTTGTGACCAATGCTTGAGTTTCACCACGAGTAAATAGTGCCGAACCGTGTGTACGTGGTAAAATACCTATACAAGCGTGTAAAGCCCGAATCATATCTTTATCACGACCATCAATACGAGGCTCGTCTTTTAAAAGACGTTGCCGCACGAGATTTTTCTCAAAATCGTAAAGAATATCTTGAATTTGCTCCGTATTTATAGTTTCTTTTTCTTTTAAAATCCTTTCAATAATCTTTATCTTTATCTCATTGAGTTTAGCGTAACGTTCTTGTTTATCGGTAACAAGATAAGCGTTGCTTAAATCTCTTTTATCCTCTTCTGTAATAGAGGCTCTCAATTTTTCATCCACAATTTTAGGTGTACAAGGCCATTTTGGTTTCCCTGCCTTTTTCACTAGATCATTAATACTTTCAATGACGATCTGCTGCTGCTCATGACCGAAAATAATAGCGCCTAACATTTGCTCTTCAGTTAAAACATTGGCTTCTGATTCAACCATTAAAACTCCGTTTTTTGTACCGGCAACCACTAAATTTAAATCACTTTTTTTTAACTCTTCAGGAGTAGGATTAAGGACATACGCCCCATTGATCAATCCAACACGGGCAGCGCCTATAGGCTCATGAAATGGGATGCCGGATAAGCTTAATACAGCAGAGGTGCCTATCATAGCAACGATGTCTGGATTCACCTTCGGATTCACAGAAACGACAGTCGCTATAACCTGTACTTCATTTAAAAAATCTTTAGGAAATAGAGGTCTGATAGGACGATCAATTAAACGAGAAGTTAAAGTTTCCCCTTCGTTTGGGCGAGTTTCACGTCGAAAAAAATTACTGGGAATACGGCCAACAGCATAGCTGCGTTCTTGATAATGTACGCTTAAAGGGAAAAATGTTTTTCCAGGTTTGGCCTCTTTTTGGGCGACGACAGTAACCAAAACGGCAGTACCTTCAATGATTACCATTACAGAGGCCGTAGCTTGGCGGGCCATCATGCCTGTTTCTATGGTGACTTTAAGCTGCCCGTAATCAAATCTACAGATAGTCGGAGTGAACAAAATAGTATCCTTTTCTTATATAATAGGCGTTGTGAAATTTTTTATGATGCTTATTTCTAAATCAATATCAGAAAGCGATAAAATTGATATTTTAGATAAACTGTAGAAAAAGGGGCCAATTGGCCCCTTTAATGTGATTATTTTCTGCATTATTTACGTAGACCTAAGGATTGTATCAGATCTGTATATTTGGATATATTTCGTTTTTTTAAGTAATCAAGCAACTTACGACGCTGAGAGACCATGCGCAAGAGACCCCTTCGGCTATGATGATCTTTTTTATGTTCTAAAAAATGTTTTTGCAAATCATTAATTCTTAATGTCAGAAGAGCAACTTGAACTTGAGTAGAACCTGTATCATGAGCAGAACTAGTATGCTCAAGTATTACTTTGGCTTTTTGTTTAGCATTTAGAGACATAATTTTTAACCTTAACAATGTAATAGAATGGACCCGATCTCTAATTCAGAAATTGATTACATCAAGCTTTTTGTCATTCTATTTTGTGTTGATATTCTCCCTTCTTAAAGTAGTAGGGTATTTCTAATAGATCATAGCCAAATGTATTTTGATTGATCATAATCATTGATTATGAAATAAACAATTATGGTGGCTTTTATTGAACATCTTGTTCTTGAATGTCAAAATCACGTAATTTTATAACGCCTTATAAAGAATCTGCAACATTTCTTAATAAACGTTTTGGCGCGATTCGGCCATGAGCATCAATAATACCAATACCAATAAAATGACGCTCACCACCTTCAGTGAGGCGTACCATGATGGTGTCAGTAGGATTGTCAAAAAACGAAACGGGCTGACCTTGTTTAATACAAGCAGCAGCGCCAGATTCTAAGTTAACTTCTGGAAGGTGTAAAGCAGTGCTCTCAATTGGCAGTAGCAATACATCTATTGCAGAGCCTAAAGTATTATTTTGCAATGTCAGTTCTTCAAGTTTTTCTAATGTCACCATGTAGTCATGCGTGTAATCTGCTAACTGTAAACGACGAAGATCTCTAACATAAGCACCGCAGCCTAATACTTCGCCTAAATCGTCTACTATTGTTCTAATATAGGTGCCTTTAGAGCAATGAATTTCAAGTTCTAGTTCATGACCCTCCCAACGAAGACATTGTAAATCAAATACAGTAATGCGACGAGCTTCACGGTCTAATGTCACTCCTTGACGTGCATATTCATATAGAGGTCTTCCTTGATGTTTTAATGCAGAATACATAGAAGGGATTTGTAAAATAGGCCCTCTAAATTTTTCTAGGGCTTCGTCTAACTGAGGTTGCGTAAATGTGATTTCTCGTTTGTTAATAACGCTGCCTTCAGCATCAGAGGTTTCTGTTGTATGACCCAGATAAGCAGTCACTCGATAGCGTTTATCTGCATTAAGCAAAAATGGCGAAAATTTAGTAGCCTCACCAAAGCAAATCGGCAACATGCCTGTTGCTAAAGGGTCCAATGCACCTGTATGTCCCGCACGACGGGCAGCAAAAATAGATTTTACTTTTTGTAAAACTTGATTTGAAGAAAAATTCTTGGGCTTATCTAATAATAAAATCCCATTAACATCACGACCGGAGCGCCGGCGTTTAAATTGCATTTTTGATATTACTGTCAGTTTTTTGATGTTTTTGATCCGACTTAGTAACATAAGTTACTAAGTTATACATACGTATGCCTTCGATTAACGAGTCATCATAAATAAAAGTCAGGTTCGGCACTATTCGTAGGCACATTGATTTCCCCAATAATACTCGGATATAGCCAGAAGATTCTTGAAGAGCCTTAAGCCCATCTGTCTGATGGTAATCAGGTGCCATACTTTCTGTTAAATCATTGAGAAACGTTACAAAAATTTTTGCATAGGCTAAGTCACGAGACATTTTAACGCTGGAAACAGTGACCATTCCAACTCTTGGATCTTTAATTTCACGTTGAAGGATGAGGGCAATTTCTCTTTGTATCTCGTGAGATACACGTTGAGCACGACTAAATTCTTTCATGATATTTGCCTCCAAATAAATTGAGGTTTAACAAGCTCATTGAGATAGATATTACTTATGTTGTATTTTTAAGAAATAGTTCTTTTAATTTCAATTATTTTAAAAACTTCAATCGTATCGTTCACTTGTACATCATAATTTTTCACTCCAATACCACATTCTATTCCATTACGTACTTCGTTTACGTCATCTTTGAAACGACGTAAAGATTCTAGTTCACCCTCATAGATAACCACATGATTACGGAGTACACGAATAGGACTGCTGCGTTTAATCAGGCCTTCAACAACCATACAACCAGCAATGGTCCCAAATTTTGGAGATTTAAATACGTCACGAACCTCTGCAAGACCAATAATTTTTTGTTCATATTTTGGTGCAAGCATGCCACTCATGGCTTGCTTAACTTCATCAAGCAAATCATAAATAACAGAGTAGTAACGTAAATTTAAGTTTTCTGCTTCTACTAAACGACGCGTTGTCGCATCAGCGCGAACATTAAAGCCTAGAATAATTGCGTTGGATGCTGCTGCTAAAGTCGCATCTGTTTCTGTAATACATCCCACACCTGAACCAATGATTTTAATTTTCACTTCATTTGTCGACAATTTTTGTAATGCCTCTCTGATGGCTTCACAAGAACCCTGTACATCAGACTTTAATACAATATTTAATTCTGAAATTTCACCTTCCTTCAGGTTATCAAACATATTCTCAAGTTTTGATTTCTGTTGGCGAGCCAGCTTGATTTCACGAAATTTACCTTGTCGATACAAAGCAACTTCGCGCGCTTTTTTCTCATTACGAACAACAGTCACTGCATCTCCTGCAGAAGGAACACTAGACAACCCAAGAATTTCTACTGGGATAGAGGGGCCAGCAGAAATCACTTCAAGGCCTAATTCATTACGCATTGCACGTAATCTACCGTATTGAAGGCCACATAAAACAATATCTCCCTTATTTAGGGTACCTTCTTTTACTAAGACTGTTGCAACTGGACCCCGGCCTTTGTCTAAGAAAGACTCTATAACCACTCCATTGGCCATACCGCTTTTTACGGCTTTTAGCTCAAGGACTTCTGCTTGCAATAAGATAGCGTTAAGAAGATCGTCAATACCTGTTCCTACTTTTGCAGATACATGAATGAATTGAGAATCGCCACCCCATTCTTCAGGTTGAATACCATATTGTGTCAATTCGTTTTTGACACGAACGGGATCCGCTTCTGCTTTATCTACTTTATTGACCGCAACCACCACTGGAACTTTGGCAGCTCTAGCATGCTGAATCGCTTCAATAGTTTGAGGCATAACCCCATCATCGGCCGCGACCACTAATACAACGATATCCGTTGCCTGGGCACCTCGAGCTCTCATAGACGTAAAAGCCGCATGTCCTGGAGTATCTAAAAAAGTGATCATGCCATTTTCTGTTTCAACGTGATAAGCCCCAATATGTTGCGTAATTCCGCCAGCTTCTCCTGTGGCTACCTTTGTTGAGCGAATATAATCTAGTAATGAGGTTTTCCCATGATCAACATGACCCATAATAGTCACAACAGGTGCACGATGCACTGTTAAAACACCGGTATCTCTATCACTCATTAAAGCTTCTTCTAGCTCATTTTCCTGTCTCAGGATCACTTTATGACCCATTTCTTCTGCTATTAATTGTGCGGTTTCTTGAGCTATCACTTGATTAATTGTTGCCATAGCGCCCAATTTCATCATGGCCTTAATTACTTGAGAACCTTTAACGGCCATTTTATTAGCTAATTCAGCAACACTGATGGTTTCACCAATCACGACATCACGATTAAGAGCGACAAGAGGCTTATTAAAGCTTTGTTGTAAGGCACTTGGCTTACGTTTACTTTTTCGAACGACTGCTCTAGCTTCTTCACGATCCGATTTGGACTCAGAGAGTTTATTGGTCTTTTTCTGTTTTGTTGTTTTAGTCCCACGATGACGACTACGTCGATCTCCTTCAACTTTAGCGTCATTTTCGTCTTCTGCAGCACGAGCGTGTTCTGAAGTTGTTAGATGGTAATCCGCCGAATCAATTTGATCTGTCACCAGCTCTGACCACTTAGCTTCATTTTCAATGGCCATTTTTCGAGCTTGTTCGGCAACACGCTTTGCTTCCTCTTCGAGTTTACGCCTGACCTCTTCTTCGGCAAAACGCCTCAGCGATGAGGTTTCTGCTGCACGCCGCGATTTTTCAGATTGAGCTTCTTTTTTCTGTTTTTCTTTAAGAGAAAAGCATTCTTTTTTGGGAGATTCGATTTTTGCTGTTTCAATGGCTTTAGTTTTAAGCGATTTTTGAGAAGACGTTTTATTGAGTGGTTCTTGAGAAAATGTATTTTTTGTTGTTTTATATATTTTAGCGTTTTTCTCTTCTGGAAGAGGCGCTTCTAGCTTTGTGATAGATGGATTAACATAAGTACGTTTTTTACGTACTTCAATATGCACAGTTTTACTTTTTCCGCCAGTGAGTTGAATGTTTAAAATACTACGAGTTTTTCGTTGCAAAGTAAGCTGATTATCCACGGTGCCCTGTTGACGATTAAGGTGCGCCAGCAATTTTTCTTTTTCTTGCTGGGTTACAGCATCCGCTTGCGATTTTTTGATCCCTGCATCAAAAAATTGCTGAACTAAACGATCAACAGAAGTTTTAATTTCTTCTGCCAGCGATTTTACGGTTACATCTGTCATGCTATTCCTTCCTAAACTACAAGTTTATTACGTATTATTTTTAAGCTCATTAAAATTAAGTCATTTCCGCTAATATTGCGAAAGAATTTAAAAATTCTGGGTAAATGTTTAGGTATTATCATCGCTAAACCAACAAATCCCGCGGGCAGCCATAATCAGCTCGCCGGCCTTATCATTACTCAGACCCTCAATATCAGCCAAATCGTCAATAGACTGCTCAGCCAGATCTTCCAGAGTGGATATGCCAGATGCAGATAATCTAAAAGCAATTTTAGAATCCATATTGGGTAAATTTAATAAATTATCAGAGGGGAAGTTATCACTAAAATTTTCTGCTAAGGCAAGGGTGGTTAATGTTTTTTTAGCTCGATCACGCAATGCATTAACCATTTCTTCGTCAAGCCCTTCTATCTCTAATAGTTCCTCAATAGGGACACAAACCAATTCTTCTAAAGAAGATAAACCTTCTTCAATTAAAACTTCAGCAAATTCTTTATCAATATTCAGGTGTTGAATAAAAGTATGTATAATAGAGTCGACTTCATCTTGATTTTTTGACTGTAGTTCTGCTGCCGTCATCACATTTAATTCCCAACCACTGAGTCGTGAAGCCAAACGCACATTTTGCCCATTACGTCCAATCGCTTGAGCCAAGTGAGTAGCTTCGACAGCTATATCCATTGTATGCTTATCTTCATCTATGGTGACACTAACCACCTCTGCAGGTGCCATTGCGTTAATGACAAACTGCACAGGATTATCATCCCATAAAATAATATCGATACGTTCACCGCCCAATTCAGTGGAAACAGCTTGAACACGAGCCCCTCTCATTCCTACACAAGCGCCCACGGGGTCAATACGTTTATCATTACTTTTTACTGCAATTTTCGCTCGAGAAGCAGGATCTCTCGCAGCGGCTTTGATTTCAATCAATTCTTCGCCAATTTCAGGGACTTCAATACGAAATAACTCTATCAGCATTTCTGGGCGTGAACGACTGATAAACAATTGAGCCCCTCGTGCTTCAGGACGCACATCATACAAAACACCACGAATACGATCACCTGTACGGATGTTTTCTCTTGGCAACATGTCTTCGCGACTAATAATACCTTCGGTATTATTCCCCAGATCAAGATAAATATTTTCACGAGTCGCTTTTTTTACTACGCCGGTGACAATTTTCCCCTGATGCTGACGAAACTGCTCAACGAGCATCGCCCTCTCGGCCTCTCTGACTTTTTGTACTATGACCTGTTTGGCTGTTTGTGTTGTAATTCGATTAAAAATGACAGATTCAATTTGATCTTCAAAATAATCACCGAGCTGAATTTGAGAATCTTGAAACTGAGCCGCCTCTAAAGTGATTTCTCGTGTGGGTGATGTCACAATATCAACGGCGAGCCAACGACGAAAAGTATCAAAATCGCCGGTTTTACGATTAATGTTAATACGAACTTCAATGTCTTGATCATATTTTTTTTTTGTTGCTGTTGCTAATGCGCTTTCTAATGCCTCGAAAATTTTTTCGCGAGGAAGAGATTTTTCGTTTGAGACGGCTTCTACAACAGCTAAAATTTCTTTGTTCATAACTACTTGCCTTATCCACGCACTGAGAAGTGGGGTATCAAATTTGCTTTCTGAATATTGCTTAGTGCGAACACTTCATCTTTTTGATTAACAGCAACAATGATTAATTCGCCATCAATGGATTTAATAACGCCTTGCCATTTACGCTGATTTTGAATAGCCATTCGTAACATCAGATTCACTTTTTCACCGATAAATTGAGCGTAATGCTTAGCAGTAAAAAGCGGGCGATTTAAACCTGGAGAAGAAATTTCCAAGTTATATGGAATAGTTATGGGGTCTTCAACATCCAATACCAAACTGACTTCTTTGCTTACATCAGCACAGGAATCAACAGTGACCCCTTTTTCATGATCTATATAAATACGCAATACCGATTGTCGATTTTGAATAAACTCAATCCCGACTAATTCATAGCCTAATCCTTCAACCGGGGCTATAATAATTTTTTTTAATTTTTCTACTAATATAGACAAGCAAACGATCCTCAGTAGATTTCTGTTTCAAAGAAGGGCCTAGTTGCACGATTCCTATACAGGCAAAACAGGGGCCGCTCAATAGAAAACCAGCCGGTTAGGTCAAAATCTGTGCCTGATATCGCTGCCCGGAAGCCGAGGTGTTTATGAAACCCCGAAAAACAGCTAAAAATTTCGATAAACTTGCTTTTAAATAACAAAAAACCCCGAAACTCGGGGTTTTATAACTAGATTTTTTATCCCTTAACGGGTAATAAATTGGTTGCGGGAGCTGGATTTGAACCAACGACCTTCGGGTTATGAGCCCGACGAGCTACCAGACTGCTCCATCCCGCGTTTAAGAGCCTCAATATAATACGTGTCTAACAACTAAAAAGCAAGTTATTTGAAATGCTTATTTTAGATGGTACCGAGGACGGGACTCGAACCCGCAAGCTCAATTGAGCACTACCACCTCAAGGTAGCGTGTCTACCAATTCCACCACCACGGCAGATTCTTTATAACAACTTCAAATTGAAAAGTTAGAAAAGGCATCCATGCATTGTCATATTTTTCTAATACATCATTGTGGTATATCTGTCTGAGGCTGATTAATAGGATTTTCTGTGTTTTTCGCCTGCCTGGATTTTTCGGGCTGATTCAAATTTTCCCATTCACTTTTTTTATTGGTCGCAATATTGCCTAAAATAAGGCTGATTATAAAAAATAAGGTAGCCAATACTGAGGTTATACGGGTCATAAAATTTCCGGAACCGTTGGAACCAAATAAACTAGTTGATGCGCCTGCACCAAAAGATGCGCCAACATCAGCCCATTTACCCTGTTGTAACATGATGCAGCCGACTAAAAGTATTGAAATTAAAATAAAAAATATCAAAAGTGTAAAGTACATATTTTTATGTCTTATCCTTGTGCTTGTTTTTTAGATTGCCTAAAAATATCTTTTATAGGTCTACGTAACCAAGGCCGAAGATGTGATTTAACGAGCGATGCATACTAACGAAAGTGTTAAACACAAGCAATACCCATTTATTTAATCTTGCAAAGTGAGATCCGTTTTTATTCTTTTAAATTTAACAATCATATCTCAATATAGAGCCTATGATTCGTATTATTGTACCCTGTTGCTCCAACCTGTTCTCTTACCAAGAATAATATCAACATATATAATCAATGTATTTTAAAATAAAAAATTATTTTTCTTTATTCATCTAAAAGGTATTTGAAAAATGGGCTTTAAATGTGCGATTGTGGGTTTGCCTAATGTAGGCAAATCCACTCTTTTTAATGCATTAACACAAGCGGGTATTGAAGCTGCTAACTTTCCTTTTTGTACCATAGAACCCAATACCGGGGTTGTGCCTGTCCCAGATCTTCGACTTAAGCAGATCGAAGCGATCGTTCAGCCTAAAAGAGTTGTGCATACTCATATGGAGTTTGTCGATATCTCTGGGCTAGTGAAAGGCGCCTCTAAGGGAGATGGTTTAGGAAACCAGTTTTTAAGTCACATTCGTGAAACTGAGGCTATTGCACAGGTAGTTCGATGCTTTTATGACGATAAAATTATTCATGTTGCAGGAAGAGTGGATCCTAGCGAAGACATCGATATTATTAATACAGAACTGGCTTTGTCTGATTTAGAAACCTGTGAACATGCACTGGATCGGATTCAAAAGAAAGCAAAAGGGGGATATCAATCCGCTAATATAGAATTGATAACGTTAGAAAAATGTTTAATTTTTTTGAAACAAGGAAAGATGCTACGCACTCTCGATTTAACAAAAGAAGAAAAAAATACGATGGCTTATCTTAATTTTTTAACATTAAAACCAACTATGTATATTGCTAACGTCGATGAAAACGGGATTAAAAATAATCTTCATTTAGATAAGGTTTATCAGATTGCAGAAAAAGAAAAAGCCATTGTGGTGTCTGTCTGTGCTGCAATAGAAGCCGATCTGATTGAACTGGAAGAAAAAGAACGTGTAGCATTTATGGTTGACATGGGGCTTACAGAGCCCGGTTTAAATCAAGTGATTCGAGCAGGATATCAATTGTTGAATTTACAGACTTATTTTACTGTCGGTGTTAAAGAAGTGCGCGCCTGGACAATTCCTATCGGGGCAACTGCACCCCAGGCCGCGGGTAAAATCCATACCGATTTCGAAAAGGGATTTATCCGGGCTCAAACCATTGCTTTTAGTGATTTTATCGCTTTTAAGGGCGAACGGGGGGCAAAAGAATTCGGCAAAATACGTTCAGAAGGAAAAGATTATATCGTGCAAGACGGGGATATCATGAATTTTTTATTTAATGTTTAGATGAAATTTAAACCTCTTACTTGAAGAGGATATTTTAGTATCCTCTTTTTGTTTATGCAACCCAGTTTTTAACTGGGACAGTATTCGTGCAATTTTATCTAATCTTTCTTGATATTCTGCTTGCTCTTCACTATCAGCAACAATGGCTCCGCCCGTTCAACAATGAATTTTTACTCGTTCTGTTAAAAAAGTACAGTTTGTGATATTGGTGTTGATGGTGCTACAGAGACTACTATACCCCATATTACTGCAATACAGATTACGATGATGAGGTTCAAGTGCTTCGATAATTTCCATGGCTCGCATTTTAGGAATTCCACTCACTGAATTTCCAGGAAAACACGCCCGTAATAAATCAGTACCAGTATATTTCTGACGCAGCCTAGTTGTCATGGTACTCACCAAATGATGTACCAACGGAAAGGTCTTAACTACAAAGCGCTTAGGCACTTTTACAGTACCTGGTTTCTCCACTCACCTGATATCATTACGTAGAAAATCAACAATCATTAAATTCTTAGCCAGATCTTTTTAGTAAATATATTTTTATTTGGCGAAATTTTTGACTATATGCTTCGCGAGACATGCTAACTGTGCTAGCCTGAATTGAGTTTAAAAAGTTGAACAAAGTGAGAGGCTTAATTTTTTATTCTTCCAAGTATTGTCAGCATAGCTTAATATGATTATGGTAAACTAAAATCCACTCTTCTTTGTGATGATTAGCAATTAAAGCCCATTCATATATACCTATCGATATATCAGGAAAATCGATATCCTTCTGATTTTTTCTAGTAATCGTTTAATTCTGTGCCCAAGATTATATCCAAAAGCCCCAGTACACCTCCAAGAAAAGGCACATCAGACTATGGTTTTGCTATCAAATTTAACTTATTTAACTCTTGGTTTAAAAGCATAAAAGAATCGAGCGCGTTTTTTCAATCACATCAGATGCCATATGAAAGTGAAGAACAATTTTTATATTTTTCTGCGGCCATGACATCAAAGCGATCATGAGCGTGTTGAGCAAATTTAGAATGCAACAAAACAGCCCAAGGCTGTTCTAAAAAAGAAGAAAATACTATAAAAGAGCATCTGGTTGATAATTTAATTTTTGAAAAATCATGTGATAGACATCAAATAGGTTGTTAAAAATAAAAAATCTCTGTTGAGATCTTAAGTCGATTTTAAAAACAGCCCCATAAAATCTGGAAATAGTAATACAAACCAACCACCCAGAGCCATCCAAATCTCAAATGGGATCTTATCTTTTGTAGGCCCAGACAATAAAGTAAATAGTATGCCAGAGAATGACGAGATTAAAGCGACATGAATCAGATTTTACACTTCAAGCAACGCTCATAAAGCACTAAATAATAAAAATCCCCCCGATCCTACCCCTTCTCGACCAAAAAGAAATTTAAACCCCCAATATAGGTTCAATAATGCGAAATACCCGATCATCCACCGCTGACAGCCTAGGATAAATTCAGGGGGCTGTAATCCAGTAAAGCCACCAAGAGGCGAAACCAAAGTAAAGCGTAATTTCAAGACTTTGGAAATCAAATATGATCGATGTTAATAAAACTAAGAATAATCAATAAGACGCTGCATCCCATTATCACCATACTCTAAAAGAAAGCCCCAAACCATCACCGGAAGGGTAAATGCAATACTAGTAAATAACTCTACTACTAAATAACGAAGACCAATCTTTTTTCGATAAAATCGATATTAGTTTTTTAAATATAACCAAGAGAGGAAAGGGATCTTATTGTAAAAACGCAACAGGGTTTGAGATTCAATACAGTGCGAAGGAGATAAAATGAAATCAAAACGTTCTATTTTTTAGAGGGGATCCCCAACATATTTTAGGCTTTAAAACACCAAGCGTTTTCGATTATTTTAAAGTATCTGTAAATAACGACATTTAAAAAACTGTTGATCACAAAACCAAAAATCAAAATGACTATAAAGATAAAAGGTATATTTTCCAACATTTGTAACTAAAGCATCATGGTTTTTCTATCTTATAAAGGCAGTGTTTATAAGATAAACTCATCCTTGCAAGCGGCTGATTTCAAACTCTATTGATACTCATGTGATACTAAATATTTTGCTGTAGCACATTTCAAATCTCGTTTGAAGCACATAAATGTTTTTGATATTCTTATAAAAATTGATGCGGTGACTTTGTAAATTCAGTCTCCTGTTCTTGCATAAATATAATCTTAATTTTATTAGCCTAATAGTGAGCCACCATCAGCACATAGTGCTCACTTTTCATAGGAAGATATGGTCTGATTTTATCAACCTGTTTTTTGGCAAGTGTGCTCGCAGGATCGATAGCAAAAGGTTTAACACATTTATTTAAAATAAAAATCAATAAAAATATTAATTGATAAAACATCAGCACTCCATTATCTTAAAAACCCATTCAGCCTGTTGAAAATCTATAAAATAGGGCGGTAAATTTTAGGGGCATGGAAACCTTATTTGACATCTCTGATGAATTCTAAACGCTGCACCTCTATTATATCCTTAGAATGTCAGTCTCAATCAGGTCAAGATAAGCGGCTTGTATACCGTGCTGACATTGTAGATCGAATCACTAATAAACTAATTTTTTTAAAAGACACTTAATGACCCAAACTTGTAATGATTTTTCTTACTCTTACATTTTAATGATTTCCATACCCGCCTGAGCTGCATTCTGATTCACTATATTCGAGAGACTTTCATAAGGTAAAATGCATGATTGTATCGATACCTGTTGCCCCGGTCATAAAACCTGTATATCAGATCTTTAAAAAAGCGCTGAAAGCTCAGCGCGCTTACTGAATTGATTCAATTTTCCATCGTCTTTAATGAGATCTGCATTGACGGAATAATGAATGCAGTGAACAGATTGATCTATTTTTCCCGTAAGTAAATAAATAGGATATCCGTGATTCCAATTCTCCTAATTGGTGTCTGAGCACACAGAATGGGCTTAAACCTTGGTGTGGTAAAAAGAGTTTAAAACGAAGTCCCCTCCCCGACTCATGTTAATTTGAGCGCGTAACATAGAGAAATCTCTGCTCATCGTCAGATAAGAAGCACGAAGCTTTTGTTGTATTTTGATGTGCAATCCATCTAATTCCGGTAGACGAAATACCTTGTTCCAGTCACGGCAACCCTTTTTAAGGAGAGCAAGAAGAATTTGTTTGGCGTGGCGCAATGAAAGATGGGAGCGTTAACAAAGCCGCTAAGACCTGTGCCTTATCGGATTTAAGAGTGTTAAGGTTGAGCTTTTCAGAGGCGGTAGGTAATACGTAGATTTATGTTTTGTAAAGACGATATTTTTGGGCTGTGATGCCTTTGAAAACACGTAATTCACTTCCATTCGTTAAAAAACGTTCTGACGTTGAAACAGTAGGCTTTGATAGCATAAAACCGTTGTTCACTTTGTGTTCAATAGACTTAATTTTAGGCTTAGGCTTGTGCATGAATTTCACTATATGATTCGCCATATTTAATGCTTTATAAGGTATGAATATAGAATATGTTAAGCAGCACTATCAATTGTATCCATGGCGATTTATTTTTTGCGTTGAGAAAAGGGATCTATAAGCGTATTTATATTAAAATAGGTCTGAAACTCACTGAGTTCTAAGCGGATTAAAGCCTCTTTAAGAGGATAAACTCCGAATGATTTTTTCCAGCCCGGTGCCAAAGTGACTTCATTTTTATGTTTATGCGCTAAGCTACGCGTCAATTTATTGATTGCAAGCGACTCAGAGTTTTAGTAGTTTATCTGTTGAGCGTTTCCGCAGGCCAAGTTAAGCGCTATAGATTATTTTGAAGTCGATAACCGACTTTAAATAGGTGGTGTCTTTTCAGTGCATGTTCGGATTTGGAAAACCTACAGATACTATAATTATGCCTCTATTATCTGAATATACAGCATCAATACCCGCATGAAAATTAGATTTAAAAATATGAAAGAACATATATGTAATATCTCTATGTAACCATTAAATGGTTTTTTGATATGCCTCTACATTTTGAGCGATCTCTATTGCCTGTATTATATGGAGCTCGTCCCTGCGTTGACCAGATGCAATCATGTAGCATCATGGGCGAAAATAAACGGCTTTTTGAAAGAGAAAATAGCAAAGAAAGCCCGTGTCGTATCTACTAAGATGCTGCTAATACCTGCAGCTCTACATATTTATTTGAAGACACTTTTTCCATAATGCTCATCCTTTCGACTAAAGGGATTTAACTGCTCGATAAAATACTTAATGTTTGTGCAAAACGTACGGTATTCGAGATTTTAATGATGTTACCCATCAACCAACGGGCGTCGTAAAATCATCCGATGCCAAACGATCTGCATGCCCTTTCGTCGTTGAGCTAATGCGCATGAAATCTGTACTCGTTTCTGCTCTCCACCGGATAATTTTCGGTAGTCTCGCTGAGAAAGCGAGTCACATCCTGTTTGTTCCATGGCTATTTATACAATATTATCAAGTTGATGAGTAGCATTTGGCGCGCTCTCCCCATCGCTACGACTTCTTTAACGCTAAATGGAAACAATAGATGACTAGATTGGCACATTATCGCACGAGTTTTGGCTAATAAATGCTGAGGCTATTGAGACAGAGGCCGACCTAATAAATCGCAACGTCCGAATGTCGGCGATAAATAACCACTGAGCAATTTCATTCAGGTAGATTTTCCTGCGCTATTCTGCCAGATAATGCCTACTATGTCGCCGGGCTAGATTTATATAGAGAGCGTTTGTATTAAAAAACGATTACCAAGATGGTAATGTAAATTTTGCGAGTTGAATAAAATAGGCGGGCGCGAAGAAAGCGTATTTTAATAAAATCCTTTAAAACTCACTATGAACAGCGAGCTTGTTTGAGTATCAGCAGAAAAAGTAAGAGGCCCCGATCAGGCTTGTGATCAAACAGACTAGCATTTCTGCAGGGGCGAAGATGGTTCGAGCCATAGTGTCTACGGTGATCAACAAACAGGCACCGCCTAAGGCTGCCCCTGGCAATAACAAGTGATGATCTCTGTTTACATAAATCCGTTCTACATGAGGTACAACCAAACTGGTAAAACCTATAACGCCTGTTATTGACACTGCAACTCCCACCAACAAAGCACTTAATAATAGCTTCCGTTTCGTTCGGGCCACATCAACACCAAGCAATGCGCCTCTTCATCCCCCCAATTGCAATAAATTTAGTTTATTGGCTTGAAATAATGTGATGGCGATATCAGTGAGAATCAAAGTCGTTGCAATGAATAATGTGCGTCACTCTATTTGGTTGAGAGCACCTATCATCTATAAAGAGAAATGTCTCAGTTGTTGATCTCTGCTCAAATAACTTCGGAGTCGGATGCCGGAACTACATAGTGTCTTGCTGGCAATGCTAGCTCATAATAAACGGCTGAAGTTTCATTTCTTACCCGATCGACTTTAAAAAGGATCATGACAAAAATCAGTAAGCTGTCTATTAAATCCGCAATTAAATGGGCGCCAATTCCTAAAAACGGCAAAGTGAATGGCATCATCGTGGCTAAAGCCATTAAAAATGCGGTGCCGCTGCAGATGCCTAATAAGCAGGTCCGCTAATGGGTTTCGAAACAGCCATTGCATAATGGTGCCGGAGACAGCCAGTACCCTGCCGATCAATATTGCCAAAAGCACTGTCAGTAAACGAATATTGAGCCAAATTTGCCAACCCATGTCTTCTTCTAATGGGGCATGCCATACATTATAAAAAGAGAGTGTGAGCGGTCAAAAATAGCTGATTTTATGCTGATCAGTATTAATAATGTCAGGAAGGCGCCAAGTTTATAACAAGTGGTGTCAGTTTTTTAAATTTTAAATAGAATCTTACTGTCCGATATAACTGACGTATCACGTTGGGTGTTTATAATCAAAAACCCATCAAATCCATAGAATAGAAAACAAGGATCCGCCGGTTCTTACCTGCTGGTATTTTATCCATTTCTGGCAGTTGCTAAACCTGATATAATCTTCCTAAAGAATGAACAGTTTCTGTGGTAACTAGAAGGAGATCTGACCTACTGGCAATAATATAATACCTTCTGCAGATAATTGGCGGTAATGCTTGAACCTTTGCATGGTATTTTGGTTACCCATTACTCCAATAACCGCATTGGCTGAAGTACCCTGCCCAGCAGAGGGAGAGTGCCTCCATAATTCATAATGAACAGGATTTTGATGGGCATAGGGGTATTTTTAATAGACTCTATTTTTTTGATATGTTTGAGAAAGTAATTCACCTTTTCTATTTGATGAACCGCTTGATCGATGGTCTGATTTTTTTGTGAAGCTCTTTAATGTGAGCTCCGTTGGTACTTTTACGACCTGAACACCGTTATTTGATATCTATTTCAAAACCAATGTAGGTTAAGCTTGTTGGTGACTAATATCAGCGTGGGTTTTATCGCTAAAATTCTTTCTATGTTAAGCTGTCGCATATAGTCAATGATAGGCAGGGTGCGAATTTCTTTTGGTTGAAGACTTCTGCTGTCGAGATCCACTACGTGTGCACTCATGCTCAATGCGTAAACTCTTTCAGAGATATATTTAACAATGGTGACAATCCGCTCTGCCGATATAGCAAGAATAGTGTATAGCAATACACCTGCTAAAAACCAATATTTCATTTTTTAGGACTCTGCGTTCATAACTGAATAAAGAAAAGGTTTGACGACGCCATTGTTTTTGTTCGTGCTGCCCTTCAACACGCTGAGCAAATAATTATACAAATTGCACAATTTGATCGCCATTCGCATCAAATACTTCCAGGCTGGTGACAAACCAGTCTTTGGTATTTTTTCGGGTAATTCAACTTTCGGTAATCGCATTGATATTAAGATGCAACCTAAAAGTAGAATTAGAAGCAGTGATCTAGGGAAATGCCCATTTGGGATGACTCTTCTATTTTCGTAACGCAGGTTCACTGCAGGTATGTCGTTTTGATTCTGTGTTATGAAAAACGTTGTACCACACTTTCGAATTCAGACAATAAAGTGTAAGTATTTATACACCCTGCTCAAGACGAGCCTGCATTGATTCTGCCGTGCTGATATTAAGTTGTTCGTCAATCGCGGTATTTGTGTGTGAATGATTCTACTAGCTCTGTAACGCTTTTATATTGAAAGACGATAGCATGGTTATATTTTTATCCTGTTAGATGAGTGAAAGATCCCAGAGATTTTTTATTTCTATGGGAAATTTTATACAAAAAATTACCACTGATAGCTAATCAATAATTTCGCTGTGCGACCTAATTGTGGAACGCCTTGTGCGGAGTAGTATTCTTTGTCAAAAGAATTCGCTAATACCAGATTAGTCGTCACGCCTTGAAACTGATTTGTGCCTTTGTAGCTAAGATAAAAATCATGAACCGCATAGCCTGGTTGTGCTTTTATTTCCTGTGAATTGGTTGTGCCAGGGGATTTCATAAAATCTGTGCTTTCTGCTAACGTCATTACCCAGCCAGCTGAAAAATCCGTTTTTGGTATGGGAATATCCAGAGAGCTTGTGAGTGTGTCAGGGTTGATAGAAGAAATATAAAGCCCTGTTTTTTCATTTTTACCGTGGGTACGGTTATAGGCTAAATTCCACCCAAACCAAGGCGTTTTGTAGTTTAATACGGCATCCAAACCGAAAATATTGGTATCTGGAACGTTGATAGACTGCGTAGTTCCCTTGATAAAATTCACTTCTGTTGTGATGTAATCTGTTGCTTGAGTACTAAAATAGCTGGCTTTAAATTCCACACTGTCTTCTGTTAGAACCAGATCATCAAATTTCACCCCAAAACCATATTCTTGAGTTGCATTTTGTTCTGGTTTTAAGTTGGGATTCGGCTTGAAACGGTTACCCAGAAAATGTTGGGCATCATTGTACATCTCACCCATAGTCGGTGCCCGGAAAGCCTGTCCATAAGAAGCAAACAACATAAGCCAATCGGTAGGAGTGAGGGTGACAGCCCCTCGTGATGACCAATTATTTGCAGAGATATCTGCATTTTTGAGATTTGTAGATTTATAGCGATCAAAGCGGGTGCCTATTAAGAGTGACACCGGTAAATCAAGGAAAGTGCTTTCATCCTGAACCCAACCAGATAAAAAATTAGTTTTTGCATCAGGGAAAATCTTATCGGGACCCTCTGGTTTTTGTTTTTGTTGATAAAGTTCAGTACCGTAGGTCAATAAATGTACGGCAGAGCTGCGTATCAATAAACGACTCCGGTTTTCTAATTTTGCTCCCAGCGTTTTTTGTGTGCGCCCTTGATGTGCTTGTTTTTTCACTTTGCCATTAATGCTCACATCTGAATAATACAGGGTGGTTTTGGCATCCAACCAATCTGATTTTTTTGTATTAAGGGCATAACTAAATTGTACATCTTTTTGAACTGTTTTGCGGTCCGTCATGGGATTTTTTACTGAGGGGTTGAGTTCTTTCGGATTCAAAATTTCCTTAGCATTATTGCGATAATATCGCATATTAGCACTGAGAAATTGTGAATCGTCTATTTTCCATGTGCCTTTTGCCATAAGGTTACGAATACCTTCGTCATTGGGCGCATTGATCCTATCACTTTCTTTAATATTGCCGACATCACGACTACTAAAAGTAATTAAACCATCCAGATCATTGGTTTTACCAAAGACCGTCGCACCTATACTAAGACTGTGATCGCCTGTGGCACCCATGCTGAATACGCGATATCCTGAGTTTCGGCTAGGTTGCAATAGATCAATCATATCCGCAGTTTGATAAGAAATCACCCCCCCTAATGCGCCACTGCCGTACAATAATGCGGAAGGCCCTCGCACAATTTCTACTTGTTTGATTAAACTGGGATTAAGGAAATGACCACTCATGTGCCCTGTATCTAAATTTTGGCGCACACCATCTATCAGTGTAAGAATCCCTTTTCGTCCATATCCCCTCATATTAACATCTTGACCGTTTTTGCGACCAACCCCTTCAATCGTGATGCCTGGTGTGGAAAGCAATATATCGGCTGCGGACGAAGCGGTGTCACTTTTTGCATTATCTCTGTCAATCACAGTGATCATCATGGGCGTAGAAAAAGTATCGCGTGGGTTACCCGTGGCTGTCACGGTGATGGTTTCTGTTTTAAGAGACTGTTTATTAACAGAGGGCTTCTTTCCTGCTGTTTCGATTTTATTTGACATCCCGCTTTCTGCATAAGCTAAAGAAGGCCAAGAGATGGCAAGGGTTAAAGAGGAAAGCCGTAATAATTTTTGAAGTGTAAAAGACATAAGTCAGTTCTCTGTATAAATTTAAGAATAACAAGGTATATATAGACAGATGGCATTGTTTTTTTGGTCCAATCGATATATCAAAAAACGCTTCTAAATATGCTGGCGGCCTTGATCTTAGTAAGAAATCTGGAAGGCTTCTTTTTTATTTAAGAATGATTCTCATCATTATATATAATCATTTATCACTTCAAGTAAAAATTTTGATTTTGTTTAAGAGAAAGTCATGAAACGAGGGGAAATCGAGATCATAATTATGAAAATCAAAAGAATTATTAAAAATAAGGGTTTAGATTTTATAAATTTCTGTATTGATTGGGCTAAAACAACGTTTAGGCGTTCTCAATTTGAGTGCATCTAAAATTAATGGCGTGGTTCGCTTACGAGCAATGATAAGACTAAGACAACTAATGGCAGGTGAATGAATCTTCATAGAATATTCTCCCTGATCATGCCACGGAAGAACATGAAACCCGATTTGATGGACGATTTCATAATTAAGTAAACCTAGCCAATTTAATACACGCATTCTAGAAAACATTGGATAGACATAAGGTTGTCTCCGCTTGATCACAGGCAGTAATTTTCCGATCCCTAACAAACTGAATGAATTAAAATAACTGATCACCAACCAACCGTCATCAACTAATATGCGGTCGACTTCTCGTAAAAGACGATAAGGATCTTCCACTGTGGATAAAACATGTAAAAGCAGGCAAACATCCGACGATTTTTCAGAAAAAGGCAATTGGTTAAGGTCAACAATGACTTGCATTTGATCACCCCGCTCCCCAACATTAATCTGATGGGGGATCTTAGATTCACGAGTATCAATTTCTGTGCTAAGCGCTCCGATTTTGAGCAAATAAAATCCAAAAAATTTTGGCCACCAAGGTTGCATATATTGTTGAATTTCAAAACGATAATTTGGGCCTAATGGAAACTCATTCCAAGAGTTGGGAGCAGGTATTTTTAGGTATGAACTGAGAAATTTCATTGTGCTATGGTCTATTTTTTTAACGTCAACAATACGTTTTGAGAGAGAGTTTATGAGACTGATTCATATTCCAGCGCTAGGAAGTAACTATATTTGGCTTTTAGCGGATTCTAATCAGCATTGTGTGATAGTCGATCCCGGCGAGGCTTCTCCTGTTGAATCTGTATTAACAGATCAAGGCCTTTTACCTCGAGCCATTTTATTGACCCATCATCATCAAGATCATATGGGGGGCGTACCTCAATTATTGCGGCGTTTCCCAGATATTCCTGTCTATGGTCCAAAAGAAACAAACAAAAAAGGCGCGACCATATTATTAAAAGAGGGAGATCAGTTTTTTATTTGTTCTCAAATATTTTCTGTCATTGAAGTCCCAGGACACACTTTAGGCCATATTGCATACTATTCTGCTCCTTATCTTTTTTGCGGGGATACCTTATTTTCAGCCGGTTGCGGACGTTTATTTGAAGGTACGGCAGATCAAATGTATTACTCAATCCAAAAATTAATACAATTACCAGATGAAACCTTAATTTGTGCAGGACATGAATATACACTTTCTAATCTTAAATTTGCCCGCTCGATTTTACCTGATGATCCACAGATTATTCTCTATCAGAAACAGGCAGAAAAATTAAGAGCAAAAAATCAACCTACCTTACCCGCTCTCCTTAAGCGTGAGTCTCAAGTTAATCTTTTTTTGCGCTGTAAAGAAAGCTTTTTACAAAAAAAAATGGGCACTAAGAAACATGATCCTCTGTCTGTTTTTTCTACTTTACGTGCAATGAAAGACCGTTTTTAAATCAGCTTGATTTAATCACCGTAGAGTTATTGTCAATTTTAGGTAAATAAAGCGAAAACATAGCGATTTACAGCAGATCCGATTGTGTTGCTTTCGCAAATACAGTAGATTTGCTCATTTTTTAATCAAGAAATTAATTTTAACTAAAAATATTCAGATTAAAGAGATTCTATGAAAATAAAAACTATATTTCTGTCTGCTGTTTTTTTAGCCAGCTGTCAGTCTATTAAATACCAGAAACAATCTGAAAACCCTATTAAAAATTCTATATCTGTTTCCACTAAAAAAACAATGGTGACCCGAAATGTCAATGCAGGGTTGACAGTAAAAAAATCAGAAGCTGACTTTAAATCTAATACTCAGAACATTAAAAATTTAGAGCAGAAAAATCTATGGTATTTTGTTAAAGTTCATTTAAACGAACTGATGGAGGATAATGAGCGCATTCGTGAGCAAAAAGAAAAGCTCTTAAAAACTAAACAAAATTTTTACAATCTGGCATTAAATGCTGAGCCTTACATGTATCTTATTACTGAAGAGATTCAAAAACGCAACATGCCAATGAAATTGGTTTTACTCCCCATAGTAGAAAGTAATTTTAATCCAGCCGCTATTTCATCTGCTAAGGCTGCCGGATTGTGGCAAATGTTGTCTAGTACTGCTAAATATTATGGTGTAAAACAAAATGAATGGTATGATGGCCGTCACGATATACTTGCTTCCACCTATGCTGCCTTAGATTTAATGCAAAATTTAAATCGTAAGTTCAACGGAGACTGGTTGCTGACCATCGCCGCTTATAACTGCGGGGAATATTGTGTATTGAGACAAATAAAAGCCAATAAAGCACAGGGGAAACCGACTCATTTTTGGGCTTTATCTCTCCCGAGAGAAACCTCTTTGTATATCCCTAAAATGCTCGCTTTGAGTGACATTATTAAAAACAGTGAAAAATATGGGGTAAAATTACCAATATCTGATGAAAATAGAGGTTTAATTGTAGTCAATCTCGATCATCCTATGAAATTAACTCAAGCGGCTGAAATGTCTGGATTACCTTTATCTAAATTTAAATTATATAATTTTGGGTATAAATATAGCAGTACCCCATTGAGTGGGCCTCATTATTTTATGGTGCCTCAATCTCATGCCCAACAATTTAAAATTGCTTTAAAAATAAAGAAAAAATTACCGGAGGATGCGACGCTTTTAGCAAATCATAAAAATGATGATATGCCCTCTGTATTTTATAAAGTTGCAGTAGGGGATACATTATCTGGTATTGCTCAGAGAATGAAAATTAAGATTCATGATGTAAAAAATTGGAATCAATTAGAAAATTTAAATTTTTTAAAAATCGCGCAATTTTACAGCTGAAAAATGAGTTAAATTATCTTAATGGGTAAGCACTGATATTAATCAATAGTATTTGATAAAATATCGAATTGAACTACCAAAGGATTATGATCTGAGGCTTGTGTGGCTAATACAGAGGAATGGATCAGATTAAGGCCTCTAAAAAAAATAAAGTCTAGTGGTCTCCCAAAAATTAAGCTTCGATTATCAACAGGAAATAAAACCTCTTCCAAGTTCATGTTTTGAGTAAATATTTTTAGAGCTTTTACTCTCTTTTTACTCCAAGTATTAAAATCTCCCGCTAAAATCACGGGCCCTTTATGGGCCGCTATTTTTTTCCCAATAGGTTCAAGTTGTTGATTATAATTTTCAATACCTAGACTGAAATTAATTGCATGAATATTGATTACCATCAATAAATTTTCTTTATAAGTTGGGTAGACTGTGATTAATGCAGATTTTGAAAAGCCTAATAGAGGCTCTCTTGTGCGTAGTGGATAACAATAAATAGGAAAAGCTGAGGATAATGTCATAACACCATAGGAATGCTTAGGCAATGAAAAAGCCGGGACTTGATCGGCTGTTAAGTAATAAGAGGCAACAAAATCGAGCATTTTTGGATTTGTTTTTACTTCCTGTAGCAACATTAGCGCTGTATTCTCTCCGTTTTTTTTAAGCACAGAAAGCCAACCTTTTCGTTGTTGTTTTAAAATATTCCACACCATGACCCGGAACGTTTTTGTGATTGTCAGAGGTAATTTCGGTATTCTGGAATATTGAGGTTGCGAGTGAAAATCTGAAAAAATATGTTTCACGGGTTGACCGTGAGCATACCTTATCGCATATGTTTTTTTTTTAGCACTATAATTTTCCTTTATTAATACTCATGGAATTTTTTATTAAATTTATAGTAAACAATAGCATTGTTTAAAAATTAATGTATTTCTAAAATATTTCCTTCATTTAAATGACATTTTTTAAAATTAACAAAAAATAACATATATGTTTAATAAATATTACAATACGGTTTTAAAGCAGCAAACTATTGATTACGTTTCGAATCATTTTTATCGCCTTCGTTTTTTTATATCACATTATTATGGATTTCGTTGTTTTCAATCAGTACTTTTAGCCATGCCGAAATATCGGCTTCTAAAAATTATAGGGTATTTAAAGTCATCACTACTTTTACCATTATTCAGGATATTGCCCAAAATATTGTAGGCAATGCGGCTATAATAGAGTCCATTACTAAACCAGGCGCAAAAATACATGGTTATCAGCCTACTCCAAGCGATACTTTGAAAGCATAATCCTCTGATTTAATTCTATGGAATGAGATGCATCTAGAACGTTGGTTCGAACGTTTTTTTGAAAATGTCAAACAGGTTCCCGAGGTGATTGTGACCAAAAATATACAACTCTTACCTATCTGCGAGGGGCTTTACCATGGCATTCCTAATCCTCACACCTGGATGTCTGCTTCTAATGCTTTAATTTATATTGATAATATTTTCAATGCTTTCAAAAAACATGATCCCGAACATGCCGCAGTGTATCAGCGAAATGCTGAGAATTATGCTCTTTAAATTCATCCCATAGATGCGCGATTGCGGGCACGTTTAGCTCGTATTCCAAAAAATCAACGCAGGTTAGTCACCAGCGAAGGGACTTTCAGTTATTTGGCACAAGATTACGCTTTCAAGGAAGTTTATTTTTGGCAGATCAATACAGAGGAGGAAGGATCTGCTTAGCAAATTCGTTAAGTAATTGATATTGTTTGTCAATATCGCATCCCCTTGTATTTATTAAAAGTACCATATCTGACAAATCTGCAAAACAGCTCAGTGAAGAAATAGGCGCACGATATAGAGGAGTTCTTTATATGGATTCCCTCTCCAATAAAAATGAGCCTGTACCGAGAAAATGACACCTTTATCCGCTATAAGTTTGTGGTAGAAAACGTTTCTGTCACTTATAAAAATAGTTATACCGTCATTTATGATATGAGTGTTACTTTATCAGGCGGGATGATATGTTAACTATCAGGCGTCAATGGTAGCCCTAAATAGACTTTGTTTAACAGCATTATATCGCTTCTTAAACCATCTTTAGGTCATGTGAGATTAAATCATCAACCTCTCTCGATGCTTTGCGTAAAAACAGCATTGCTTACGTACTGCAAATAGAAGATATTGATTGGTATTTACCTGTCCTGGTGAAAGATGCGGCCATGATGGGGCGCTATGGAAAAATAAAGATTTTGCGAATCCCCAGTTGAAAAGATAACAATATTGTCAATCAGGCCATAGAGCGTATGGGCGCATCTGAATTCGCAAACCGACAAATTGAGGAGCTATCTGGAGGTCAAAAAAACGGGTATTTTTAGCCCGGTCACTGGCACAAGAAGTGCCCGTGTTGCTACTTGACTGGTCTTTCAGTGGTGCTGACATTACAAAAGAAAACGCCATTATTGATTTATTACGTATTTTACAGGATAACAATCACTTAATTTTGGTATCAACGGATAATAATGACGGTCGTAGCATGTTCATTCTCTGTATCTTTTGGAAAGATTTATGGGTGGTCTTTTTTGATGAAAATCATGCGGTTTCTATTGGCTTATCACCGTTTCGATTAAAAATGATCTTTTTTACACTCCTGAGTGCTTGAACGGTTGTAACATTGCAAACGGTGGGTGCCATTTTAGTGATCTCTATGGTGATCCACACCTAGCCAACCGCTTATCTTCTAACAGATCGTTTTGGCTATTTATTGATCATGGCGATTATGATTGGTCCCGTGACTAGTAATCTTGGTGCTTATTGAAGTTTTTACCTTAATGGTTACACGGACGGGATAATCGTCACTCTATAAACGTTGTTTTTATTGGCTTTGTATTTTTCTCCTAAATATAGTGTATTGGCTCGTCGTTATCATATCTATAAAAATTGCCTAAGTCTTCCTTAATGAAAATCTTGATGAATACTGTTTTGAATCTGATCACGGAACCTTTTACCTATCCTTTTATGCAGAGAGCATTAATAATTTCCGTAGTGACAGGCATGGTATGTTCTATGTTTTCATGCTACTTGGTATTCAAAGGTTGGTCATGAATGGGGGATACCATTTCTCATGCGGTATTACCCAGTATTGTGCTTGCCTTTTTATTAGGAATACCTATTATTACTAATAGGCGCATTTGCTTCTAGTATTTTTTACGCTTTTGCCATTGGATATATCAAAGAAAACAGTAGAGTCAAAAAAGATACTGTAATGGTCATCTTTTATTTGGTCATATATTAGGCGTTACAATATCTAAATTTCATCAAACCATCTGGATCTCTAGGGTGACTTTTTTGTAATGCTATTCAAACGTAAAGATTTTATATTGTACTATTTTGATAATAATCATGCCAAAATCATCGGATTACACGTTACATTATTAAATTATGGGTTACTTTTTTACTTTCATTGACGATTGTGGCGTCTTTTCAAGCGGTTAGAGTGATATTGGTGATAGCGATGTTGATAGCACCTAGCATGACTGCTTTAATGCTATATCAACAATTTCATCAAATGTTGATCATCACGATTTTAGTTGCAGTGCTTTCCTGTATTTCCGGCATTTTATTGAGCGTTCACATCGATGATGCTACAGAGCTTTTTATTGTGATAGTACAGGCAGTCATTTTTATGAGTGCATCAATTTATAAGCAAATTAATGGCATCAAAAAATGACCGGGGAAGGACATTTAATTTTTTCTATCGCTTGTGCCATTTTTGCTAAAAAAGCCGCATTGACACCTCAATTAGCGAATGGAGATTGGTGGCATATTATCCCAGCCTCACTGTTAACATCCTTATTACCTGATATTGATCATCCTTATTCCCTCTTAGGACAAAGATTAAGATGGATTTCACGCCCAATTTTCCGTGTATTCGGCCATAGAGGTTTCACTCACAGTCTTTTTGCGATTATTGCCGGAATCATTTTATTTCAGATCAATTTTGCAAGTCATGGTGTTTTCGCAACAGATGTGCTACAGGGGATGGTGGTAGGATATTTAAGTCATTTACTGGCCGACATGTTAACGCCATCAGGCATTCCCCTTTTTTGGCCATATCGACAACGTTTTCGAATTCCTTTGATTAATACAAAAAGAAGTCAATTATCAGAACGAATATTTTGTGTATTATTAGTTCTTATCGCACTGTATTGGCAAACTGATATAGCTACTTTTATACAGCTTTATGTTAAAAAACTTTCAATTTTTGGCGACTTCTAATGTATTTACTCATTATGATGAGTTTGTTGGCATTGGTTATGAATTGAGTCACCTTTGAGTATGCTACTCACCCCTTATGTTGTCTGGAGCATGATGACAAAAATAGTTGCCACTACTGATGTTCATCACATATTGAAATCAGGTCATTTTGTGATTGCCTCTTATGTAGGTTTGGGGATGATATTTTTAGTACATGCCTTGTTGCTCTTTCTTTCAGGTGTTGCTCCGAGAAAATTTTTTCGGCACGCTTGGCCTGTTTTTACTTTTGCGTTTACCATCCATTATAGCACGGCGAGTATTTCTCTTAATATTGAAGTTGCAACTCATCGGTTGAGGGTGTCTGAGTCTATTGCTAATTTTTTCAGCTTCCTTTTTAAAGGAGAAATTTGGGTGCTATATGTCACAAAACCATAGATCCCCTTGGGAACCTTCTCGAGTATGTCACGTGCCTCGGATTCTGTATTAAATTCACTAAAAATACAGGCGCCCGTTCCAGTTAGGCGTGCCGGCGCATATTTTGAAATCCAAGAAAGCAGTTCATCAACTTTAGGAAAATGTTTTCTTACAATAGATTCGCAATCATTATGATAAGGTGCGTCCAAAAGTGTTGATAGTGAGCGTCTGGGCGTGTTCCTTTTTAACTGAGGATCAGAAAAAACCATTTTGGTTGAAATCTTCACATCAGAATATAAAACTAAATACCATTTTAGGGGCCATTTAACAGGTTGCAGACGATCTCCTACACCCTCTGCAAAAGCTGAGTTTCCATAAATAAAAACAGGGACATCTGTTCCTAATTTTAAACCTAGCACTGCCAGTTCATTTTCGCTAAAATTGAATCTCCATAAGTGATTCAGGGCCAATAACACCGTTGCCGCATTAGAGGATCCACCCCCTAATCCCCCTCCTATTGGTACGTATTTTTTAATGCTGATCTCAGCCCCTCTTGGTAAAGAGCCTGTTTGTGATTTTTTTCTTGGCTGCTGTTGTAACAAACGTGCCGCTCGAACTACTAAATTTTGATCATGACTCACATTCGGGATGGGCGTCATTAAAAGGATTTGTTCGTCTTGGCGAGGCACAATCGTGATTTCATCCCCATAATTGAGAAAAATAAACAGGGTCTGCAATTGATGATAACCATCAGGCTGCTTCCCTGTGATATAAAGAAATACGTTAAGTTTTGCTGGAGAAGCCAAAACCAGTTTCATTTTAATATCCAATGATTTATTTTGAGTGTCATTCTCTGATCTTGATGATTTGGAGAAATTAAATATAGTTCAAGCCGTTCAGGCAATATTGGCGTTATTTTTGTATTGTAAGCTTGATAGTAGACCTTCCAGGTTTGTTCTTTTGTGTGATGAATCAGCATTTTTAGGCAAGATTGGTGATTCAAAATGATCTCATCAGCATCGCTCGATGCGCCTATAATCCAACGAGACAAATCTTCCAAAGGAATCGGTATTCCCGTGAATTTGAATAAAATCTCTTCTGCATCACCCTTTATCTCGCCTTGATCTTTATATTTAGCCATATCAACACGTCCATTGGTCACTTTCAGTTCAAATGCAGTTTGGCCAAGATGGCTCATTAACAATAAATGATAATTTTTAGGTGAATATTGTTGCCAAAAAAATCGCGCAGAGGCCTTTTTTTTATTAGAAAAATAAGCCACTGATCCCTGAATTTGAAATTGTTGAATTTGTTTTAATTGATGCTGATATTCTTGCCATTGATCAGAAACGATATGATTTTTTAATACAGAAGAGAATTCGGGGGCTTTAAAAGCGCTACAGGCAGCTAGTAATAAAACACTCAATGGTAATAACCGATAAAAACAAATTTTAAAGATTAGCATATTGACATTCTCTTTTTTAAAAAAATAGGATCATGAATGGAGGGCTGTTTTTTATAGATGAGAAGGATCTCTTCTATCACGTTGAATCCCACTCAAACAGTAGACCTTACTTTATCTCTATAAAAGTTTTTTAACTTTTCAGATCATCATCCAAAATTTCTTGTCATGACTTTATTCGCGCTAGGTGTTAATAATAAAACAACAGCTGTTGCTTTACGTGAAAAATGAGTTTTTTACCTGATTGTTTTGAACAGGAGTTCCATCATTTAATCTAAACAACCCTGGTAAAAGCAGCGGGTTTTTATTCACATGCAATCGCATTGAGTTTTATATTAGCGCATAAAATCAGTTAGGTTGAGAAAAAAACTGATTCAATGGTTATGTGAATATCACTATCTGAAACCTGAAGAGCTGATTAAAAGCTTCTACAACCTGAAGAGCTGATTAAAAGCTTCTACTAGTATTATGATGTTTAGGCGGTTGAGCATCTGATGTGTGTTGTGATCAGTCTAGACTGTCTGATATTAGGAGATCTACAAATTTTGGATCAAATTAAAAAGCATTTACTCGATCTCAACCGCACCAAATCCTGTCTTATGACCTAAAGCGGTTATTTCAAAAATCTTTTTCAGTCGCAAAACAAGTGTAAACTGAAACTGATATTGGTGTAAACGCTGTCTCTTTTGCGTTTTCTGCCTGCAGTCTAGCGAGGCGGATTTTTAAATCTCTTTCTAAAGTTACCGTATTATTAATTAGAGCAGAAGAAACCATTGAGTTGATGGCGCGTCATCTATTTAAACATAAGGTAAACGTCTTATTATTGCAAAATTATACTTTTGAAAAGGCACTTTGCTTCGGAAATGACTTCGGCACCGATGTCATCATATTCCAGGAGATATAGCATCCCGTTTATATGAAGCCAATATCACCATAAGCTCAATAGCTAGCCAGTTGCCATCATTGATAAAAACATGATTAAGGAAGCGCTTAAAAAACAACGACATTAGCCCATGATTTTTATAGATATTACGGTATTAAGAGACATGAGCCCGAAGTCGGTCATGTGCCAAATGTTTACCTCTATAATATCGATGACTTATAAAGTATTATTGAACGTCATCTTGCACATCGAAAAAAAGCCTTTTTCAAATCGGAGTCGATTATGAAATAAGAAAGTCTTAATTTTATCTCTTGGGTCAGATTACAAAGTGCGTCTGAAATGATTCGTAAATATAGTTCTAAAGCAGATCAAATACAGATTGCTCGCGCAGAAAAAGCATCATCGGCGATGCAAAAAGGAGATAATCTAGAAAAACATTGTACGCATTGATACATAAGCTGAGGGATTAGCTGATTCATGCGCCAACCTCTTCTTTGAAAGAACTAGTTATTAATGGTGAGATTGAGCGCTTTAATTTTTTGCATGAGAGCTTAGAATACTCCAGACTACTTCATTTTAAAAAACAGGTTGCTAAAAAAGATACCCTAATTAAAAAACGATTTCTTATCTCTTTTGTTATAGGACTGGCATTACAAATGAAGCCATCTTTTATTAAAAAATTAGAAGCATTACAAGAGCGTCACCAAGAGTTGCAAGCGCACCTTGCAAATCCTTTGACCATTCAAGATCAAGAACGCTTTCGTATGATGTCTCGAGAATATTCTCAGCTCAGCAACATTGCTGAGCTTTTTATAGAATGGCTTAAGATACAAAATGAGATGATAGCTACGAAAAGCTTGTTGCAAGATCCTGAAATGCATGAAATGGCCACTGAAGAATTAGAAAAAGCTAAAATTCAAAGTGAGCAATTAACACAACAGTTACAAATTTTGTTATTACCCAAAGATATCGATGATGCAAGAAGTTGTTTTCTAGAAATTCGGGCAGGTACAGGGGGTGATGAAGCAGCGATTTTTGCCGGAGATTTATTCCGAATGTATGCCAGATATGCCGAATCGCATTTGTGGAAAATAGAAATCATCAGTGCTCATGAAGGTGAGCATGGCGGCTATAAAGAAATGATTACCAAAATTTCTGGGGAAGGGGTGTATGGGCAATTAAAATTTGAATCCGGCGGCCATAGAGTACAAAGAGTACCTACAACTGAATCACAGGGGCGTATTCACACTTCGGCTTGTACTGTTGCGGTTATGCCAGAAATTCCTGAAGAAGAGTTGCCCAAAATCACTTTTTCTGATTTGCGTATTGACACATTTCGTTCATCCGGTGCTGGTGGTCAGCATGTCAATACTACAGATTCGGCGATTCGCATCACACATTTACCAACAGGCATTGTGGTTGAATGTCAAGATGAGCGTTCTCAGCATAAAAACAAGGCAAAAGCGATGTCTGTATTAGGCGCGCGTATGCACGCCGCGCAGGTGCAAAAAAGACAACAGGTTCAAGCTTCTGAGCGGCGAAATTTGCTGGGCTCTGGTGATCGCTCTGATCGTCATCGTACTTATAATTTTCCTCAAGGTCGCGTCACAGATCATCGTATCAATCTCACCTTATATCGTTTAGATGAAGTGATGTCGGGTAAGCTAGATATATTAATTCATCCTCTTTTACGTGAGCATCAAGCCGATCTTCTTTCCGCATTATCTGAACAGGAATGAAATGAATTATCAGCAATGGTTTATTGATACCATTCAGAGATTAGCTCAAAGTGACAGCCCAAAAAGGGATGCCGAAATTCTTTTAGGATATGTGACAGGTAAACCTCGTAGCGTATTGCTTGGTTTTAGTGAGACAAAATTAACGGTGGAAGAACAGGCATCGCTTGAAATCATAGTGCACCGTCGAGCGCAAGGTGAACCTATTGCTTATTTGATAGGTGAACGTGAGTTTTGGTCTTTGCCTATCCATGTATCACCGGTGACCTTAATTCCACGCTATGATACCGAATGTTTAGTAGAGCAAGCGTTGAAATATATCCCCCCGGGGAGTTTACGTGTTTTAGATTTAGGTACAGGAACAGGGTGTATCGCCTTGGCTTTAAGGCGTGAGCGTTCAGATTGCACGATTATTGGTACAGATATAAAAGAAGAAGCCGTTAAACTGGCTGCTCATAATGCAAAAAAACTGGGGTTGCAACATCTTTCTTTTTTTCAGGGAAACTGGTTTTCGGCTATAAATGGATATTTTTCTGTCATTGTCAGTAATCCGCCTTATATAGATGCCGAAGATCCTCATCTTAATAAAGGCGATCTGCGCTACGAACCGCTCAGCGCATTGGTATCGGCAGATGAAGGTATGGCAGATTTAAAACACATTATCAGAGAAGCTCCACATTATCTGACATCCTATGGTTGGTTGTTACTTGAGCATGGATGGCAGCAGTCAGATAAAATACAAACATTATTCCATCAAACCGGGTTTTCTTCTGTTTCCACTTGTAGAGATATTGGAGGGCATCCCAGAGTGACATCTGGTCAATGGGTTCCTACAGCATTGAAGGCTAAAAATAGAAAATAAACACACTGTTAACAACGCGTTTATTTTTTGATTTTAGATTTTTTAAAGAATGCTAATAAAGCTGGTGATAAAATCTTTGAAATAAAAATGTGAGGTAAATGACTATGAAACAGATCTATCATATCCATAAAGAAAAATTACGTAAATCTTGGCGCGGTTATCGGCTTGCTCCTATTGCATTATCTATTAGCACGGTATTTTTTTTAACAGCGTGTGAAAAATCAGATCAAACCGTCTCGCTTTATCAAAATGCAGACGATTGCTCCAAAGCCCATCCTTCTATGAATCAGCAGTGTGTACAGGCATATCAAGTCGCATTAAAAGAGGCGATAAAAACATCACCTAAATATGCCAGTCGTGAAGACTGTGTCGCTGAGTTTGGTCAATCACAATGTACTAAAGTAACATCTGAACAGGCGGACATACTGGCCACTTCATCCACAACAGATAAAAATAGCACTGTACAACCGCAGGAAAGTTGTGGCATGTGGATGCCATTAATGGCCGGTTACATGATGGGGAAAATTATGGGCGGAGGATTCAATCAGCAACCTTTATTTACTTCTCAATCTTCCACTAGCCCTATGAAGGATAAGTTTGTGGATGCTACAGGAAAAAATTATGGAGCAGCAACTTATGGTCGTACCATGAATCTGCCTAAAAGTGCCCTTGCTCCAAAACCTTCTGTCACAAAAACCCTCACTCGAGGGGGGTTTGGCCAAACCGTTACTCAATATGCCTCAATAAAACAGGGCGGTATTTCTTCAAAATCCTTCTCTCGTAGGTCCGGGAGATAATACGTGCTAGTTTTTCGTTATGAAACATGTCACCATTAAAGAACGTCCAGATTGTCGTAAAAAAGCGGATGAATTTAATTTTTATTTTCACAGCATGCATGGTAAAGATTACTGATATGAAGAAGTTTACTATCAATTGACCCTCGCTCAGATTGAAGAACTAGAAAATACAACAGCAAAGTTGTATCAAATGTGCGTAGAATCTGTAGAAAAGTCGTTAATAGTGAAGAACAACTGACCCAATTTTATATTCCTCGGCATTGCTAGGATTTTGTAAATGATTCATGGAATACAAACCAACCTTCTCTTTACTCACGCCTGGATTTAGTTTATGACGCTCAAAACACCGTAAAACGTCTTAAGAATAATGTTGATCAGTCCACTTCGTTGTATGAAACGTACATGTTTTCAATGGTTGTGGCTGGAAGATCAAATACAAGCTCAACACTTAAGTATGGAAGCAGACTAGTATAATAGTTTGCAAGAAAAATTGATTCAGCGTTTTATTGATCTTAAATCTCAATATGGCTTTACTTTTTTATATTTTACCGCTTATCAGGAGAGTGAAGAGGGTCTTGCCACAGTGCAATATTTAAAATACTGTGCAAAGAAGCAGATCTGGAAGGCCGATTTCTTTTTATTGGCGAGATTGGGTTAGGGGAAAAGAGCGAATTGACTTACCTAGATGATCAGGTTATCCAATATTTGTTCAAGCTCTACCATTAGGAATTTATATTTAGAGAAATATTCTCAACGAAATTAGAAGGCGCTTATATTAGTTGGTCGGAACCTGATTGGAAAAGCTTTATTTCTAATAAAGCCCTGTGACTTTTGTTGTGGGAGATGTGTCCCCATCATCCTAATCTTTTATCTGCTTATTTTATTAATGATCCTGCCATCAATTTATCTAATTACGTGGTTAAACCTCTTTTTTCAATAGAAGGGGAAAACATTGAAATCGTAAAAGAATGTGAAAAGATCGCGCAATCTGCAGGGCCGTATGGGGCAGAAAAGAAGATCGTACAAAAATTTTACCTATTACCCCGTTTTTTCGACAGTTATACTGTGATAGTGAATAGGTTGATTCATGATTAACCCTATAGGATAGGCTTACGTGAAGATAATGAATTAATGATGCAAGACCTTGCACGCTTCTATCCACATATTATCTTGAATTGATGACTTGCCGATGGCTTAAATATTGATGAATAGCAATAAAAAATCTGAACATGGTCTTAATGAGAGAGTTCAAAGAAAAAATGATAATCATAAGCAATCTATTTTTGTCAGTAAAAGTAAATTAAAACGAGATGCTGCGGCATTAAAAAAATTAGGCCGAGAATTGATTGATTTAAGCAAACAGGCTTTAAAATATATTCCATTAGATACAGATTTACTAGCGGCTATTGAGCTGGCTCAAAAACTAAAAAAAGAAGGCTATCGACGACAGATTCAACTGATTGGCAAAATGTTACGCTCTCGACAAGAGCAGCTACAATCGATTAAAACTGCATTAAATGAACGATATCACTGTGATCGTGAAGATATTGTACTTTTGCACCAATTAGAAAATTTGCGTGATTCGCTTCTAGAAAAAGGAGACAGGACGATTGTGGACCTATTGCAACTGTATCCATTAGCAGACCGTCAACATATTCGGAGCTTGATTCGAAATGCTAAAAAAGAAAAAGCGGCTGATCAATTTCCAAAAGCTTCAAGACAAATGTTTGAATATCTTCGTCTATTATCAAAAAATAATTAAAAGTGATTGAGATAAATGAGAAAGAATAAAAAAGAGGATTTTACAGGCTATTTGGTCGGCATGAGAGGATTTGAACCTCCGACCCCCGCCACCCCATGACGGTGCGCTACCAAACTGCGCTACATGCCGAAATTTTTGGTGATCCTATCTTTTTTTTGTTTTTATGCAAGCTTTTAGCTGGTTGCTAAGAATATATTTATTTCAGAGATTCAAAACATCGTCATTAATTATTGACTCTTAAATCAAGATGCACCATCACTTAGTAAATCAATATGAATGCTTGCCTAAGCACTTGCCCTATCGTCGTATGCGCCGTGGGCGCAGATATCGTTTCAGACGTCGTTTACTGACTGAATATCATCGCAGATTAAATGACCTGATTTACCACGTATTTATTATAGAACGTTACTTTCGTCGTGAAGAGATCGTTTTGATGCCTAATATTTTTAGGATGAGCCTTGATCTCTTACTAAAATAGGCAGAGCAGGTTGCTCAATTCAGTATTCCTGTGATGGCTTTATTTCCAGTGATTGAGCCGAGCCTCAAATCATTACAAGCAGAAGAAGCTTATCATCCCGAAGGATTAGTGCAACGTGCAATTCGCTTATTAAAAATAATTTACTTCAGTTGGATGTCTTAGCTGATGTGGCATTAGATTCTTATACTGAACATGCTCAAGATGGTGTTATCAAGTATCTTCAGGATGTGATCAATAATCTCATTAACAAGATTTTAGGACGGTAGGCTTTTTCTCAAGTAGACGCAGATATTATCGTGTCCAGCAATATGATGGACGGGCGTATTAGAGTAATACGATCTGAATTTGAAAGTAAGGTTTTTATAATATATCAATCATAGCGTATGCAGGAAAATATGCTTCCTGTTATTATCGCCCATTCCGTGAAGACGTTGGTTCAAGCTATCATTTTAATAGGGGCTATAAAAACATATCAAATGTATCCCGCTAATACCGATGAAGCTTTACAAGAAGTGGCTCTAAATATACAAGAAGACGATGATATGGTCATGGTAAAACATGGTATGCCTTGTTTGAATGTTGTACGCCGAGTCGAATAGACTATTAGAGTGCTAACTTTTACTTATCAAGTCTCTGTTGAATATGCTATGCATCAATCCGCCATCCAAGACGAGATGAGTACAAGAAAAAGACGTTATTATGGAATTATTACTTTATTTTAAGCACGTGGGTGCAGACGCTATCTTAACTTATTTTGCGAAATAGATAGCAAAATGGCTAAATGAAAATGCTCAAAAATAAAAATCTTATTTTTTGAAAATCATTATTTTTAAAACTTTTTTAAACTTGTTGATGAAGCATATTCATCAATAAGATAGAACGCATTTTACCATCAGGTTCTGAATAAATTGATTGTAATCCAACAAAAGAGCCTTCGATGATTAAAACAAGATCGCTGGGCGCTTGGGATTACGAGAATAGACTAATTTATCGAGTGTCCGCTCTTGTATTTGAGTGATAACGATATCTGTAATCACCGCCCACTGGTTTCCAAAACACACAAAATATCTTATGGCACGTGTCGCTCTGATACAGTGGGTGTGAATATTGTGCGGATCAAAATGGATCAATAAATAATTGAAAAAAGGTTCTTCTACTTAGAAGCGCTTGCCTCTCAATCGCTTTTCGACTCTGACCAAGGATGTCAGAAAGGACACTTTTATCGTTCTAAAAGTTCTTAGGCTCAAAAAACTTATCCCCGCTTGCAATACAATAAATACCATGATTTTATCATACTGCAGTACGTTAAAAGACAATCAATAGTATAGTATATACGGTACTCTAAATAAAAACGCTGACAATATCTTATAAACGATTTATTTTAATTTTTAAAACGTGATCAATTATGAAATACAAAGATCTCAGAAATTTTTTAGTCTTACTTGAAAAAAAAGGGGAACTCAAACGTATCAATCAAACTATTGACCCTTTTCTGGAAATGACCGAAATTTCTGATCGTACTTTGCGAGCTAAAGGGCCCGCTCTGTTATTTGAGAAGCCAAAAGGGCATTCTATGCCGGTTCTGTGCAACCTTTTTGGTACTACTCAAAGAGTTGCAATGGGGATGGGACAGAAAGACATCAGCACCTTGCGTGAGCTGGGTCAGCTATTAGCTTTTTTAAAGGAGCCAGAACCCCCCAAGGGTTTTCGTGATTTTTTTTCTAAATTGCCAAAATTTAAACAAATTTTAAATATGCCGACTAAAATAATGACATCCGCGCCCTGTCAGGAAGAAATTTGGAAAGACAATGTAGATCTCAGTCGTCTCCCTGCGATGCATTGCTGGCCAGGAGATGTTGCACCGCTCATCACTTGGGGACTAACTATCACACGAGGTCCTCATAAAGAGCGACAAAACTTAGGGATTTATCGTCAACAGGTGCTATCAAAAAATAAGATCATTATGCGATGGCTTCCACATCGTGGCGGAGCATTAGATTATCGAGAATGGTATAAAACAAATCCTGGGCAACCCTTCCCTATTGCTGTCGCTTTGGGCGCTGATCCCGCAACTATTTTAGGTGCAGTCACACCTGTGTCTGATACACTGTCTGAATATGCATTTTCAGGTTTATTGCGTGGCTATAGAACGGAGGTCGTCAAGTGCCTTTCCTCTGATCTTCAAGTGCCCGCTAATGCTGAAATCGTTTTAGAAGGATATATTCAACCAGAGGAGACAGCTGCAGAAGGGCCTTATGGTGATCATACAGGTTATTATAATGAAACTGAGCATTTTCCTGTTTTTACAGTTACTCATATCACCAAACGACAGGACGCCATTTATCATTCCACCTATACGGGCCGCCCCCCTGATGAGCCTTCCATATTGGGGGCTGCTTTAAACGAGGTTTTTATTCCTATTTTGCAAAAACAATTTCCTGAGATTGTGGATTTTTATTTGCCTCCTGAAGGGTGCTCGTATCGTTTAGCCGTCGTCACTATAAGAAAGCAATACGCTGGCCACGCTAAACAAGTCATGATGGGCGTGTGGTCATTTTTACGTCAATTTATGTACACTAAATTTGTGATTGTTTGTGATGATGATATTAACGCTCGCAATTGGAATGATGTGATCTGGGCTATTACGACCAGAATGGATCCTGTAAGGGATACTCTATTAATAGAAAATACACCGATTGATTATTTGGATTTTGCTTCCCCTGTTGCAGGGTTAGGGTCAAAAATGGGCTTGGATGCCACCAATAAGTGGTCAGCAGAAACTAAACGCGTCTGGGGGCGGTCTATTAAGATGGATAAAAGTATTTGTGATCGCATTGATGCCATTTGGGACGAACTGAATATCTTCAATCAACAATCTATTAAGAAAAAATAAATGGCTACTCTAAACTGTAAAGTGAACTCAGTAGAATCCATTAACGATACAGTCTATCGGGTAAAATTAACGCCTTTAGGCGAATTTTCATTTCAGTCGGGGCAGTATTTGATGATCATCATGGGCGAAGGTAACCATCGTCCATTTTCTATGGCATCCACTCCCCTAGAAAAAAAAGAAATTGAATTACATATTGGGACTTCAGATTCTAACACCTATGGCATGGCCGTGATGGATCGTATTTTTCAAAATAGAGGGATTGATATTGATATCCCGCATGGTCATGCCTGGTTTCGTCAAGGCAGCCGGCACCCTCTTTTATTGATTGCCGGTGGGACAGGGTTTTCCTATGTACGTTCTATCTTATTGAGTGCGTTATCGGAACAACCTCATCGTGAAATATCCGTTTATTGGGGGGGGCGTGAATTAAAGCATCTTTATGATTTAGAAGCATTACAGGCCTTGAGTATCCAGCATTCAATGTTTACTTTTGTGCCCGTTATCGAACAAGCTCAGCCAAGTTGGAAAGGAAAAACAGGAACGGTATTAAACGCTGTTTTAGAAGATTATGAGCTGCTAACGGAACAAGAGATTTACATTGCGGGTCGTTTTGAAATGGCGAAAATTGCGCAAAAGCAATTTTGTGAAAGGCGCAATGCAAATTCAGCCAGAATTTATGGGGATGCTTTTGATTTTCTTAAAACAGCATCTCAAAATTTTTAGGAAAATCGAACTCCCGATTTTTTAGGTCCTTGATAAAAAATTAAATGCCTATGGATAAACGTAATTTTTTCATCGCATTTTTTTCTAATTGACGAACCCGTTCGGGAGATACACCATAACGATCCGCTAATTCCTGTAGCGTCGATTTGTTGTCATTATTCAGCCAACGCGCGCGAATAATATCTTGGCTACGTTCGTCTAAATCTTTTAATGCAACCCATAGACTGTCCGCCGCATGATTTCCCCAATTATTTTCTTCGATATTATCTGCAAAATCAGAATTTTTATCTTCCAGATACATTACAGGCGCAGGCGATTGACCCTCGCGAGATTCATCTTCTAATGGTAATTCAAATGCCATATCCTGTGCTGACATGCGTGATTCCATTTCTCGAACATCTTTACTGGTCACGCCTAATTCTTTTGCCACCATGTCAACTTCATTTTGACTAAACCAACCCAAACGTTGCTTCGCTTTGCGTAAATTAAAAAAAAGTTTGCGTTGAGCTTTAGTGGTCGCCACTTTAACGATTCGCCAGTTACGTAAAACGTATTCATGAATTTCTGCTTTGATCCAATGAACCGCAAAAGAAACCAAGCGTACACCCATGTTCGGGTTAAAACGTCGAACCGCTTTCATCAAGCCGATATTACCTTCTTGAATCAAGTCAGCTTGAGGAAGACCATAGCCAGAGTAATGACGAGCGATGTGTGAGACAAAACGTAAATGAGATAAAATAAGCTGCTTGGCGGCATTTAAATCGCCGTGAGAATGAAGACGTTCCGCTAAGGCCCGTTCTTCTTCTTCGGTAAGCATTGCATAAGAATTCGATGCTCTAAGATAAGCTTCTAAGCTACCATGAGGCATTAAAGCCAGAGTGGGCATTTCTTTCATCATGTAAACATCCTCTCATCAATTTTTAGTATGGATACTAATGATTCTTGAGATACTTTCTATTAAGGGTTAATTTAATCGCAGGATGCAATAAAATAAATTGCCGTATTGTAACATTGAAAAAAGAAGATTCAAGCATTAACCAATGAGCCTATGCTGATGGCTTAAACACTCTTACCGCATCAATAGAGAGAAAAGAACATGTGTATTGATTTAATTCGTTTTGAGTTACAGCAAGCAGCGCAGATTTTAAATCAGTTTATGAGCGAAGATAAAAATCTTGATCCTGTTAGACAGGCGGCTTTTTTGTTGATTGATACCTTTCACGCAGGTAAAAAAGTCATTTCATGCGGTAATGGGGGCTCTCACTGTGATGCGATGCATTTTGCTGAGGAACTAACGGGGCGTTATCGCGAAAATCGCCCCGGGTATCCGGCCATTGTAATTTCTGATGTTAGTCATATTTCTTGTGTCGGGAATGATTTTGGTTATGAGCATGTCTTTTCTCGTTATGTAGATTCAGTGGGTTGTGAAGGCGATGTATTATTCGCTTTGTCTACCTCGGGTAATTCTAAAAATATCATTAAGGCCATCCAATCAGCACGACAAAAAAAAATGAAAGTCATTATTTTGACGGGACAGATGGGCGGTGCAATGTCAAACCTTGCTGATGTCAAAATTTGTGTTCCTCATCATGGGTACGCTGATCGTATTCAAGAAATTCACATTAAAATAATACATATATTGATTTTTCTGATTGAACAAAAAATGGACATCAACAACGAATCTCTTAATTTTTTAAAGGAGGAAGGCAATGTGTGAATTGCTGGGTATGAGTGCCAATGTATCCACAGATATTTTCTTTAGTTTTACAGGGGTTATTAAACGGGGAGTACAGGTCCTCATAAAGACGGCTGTGGCATTACACTATACGAAGGCTACGGATACCATACATGCAAAGATTATCAGGCTTGCTTTCATTCGCTTATTGCTCGTTTTATACAAGACTATCTTATTAAATCTAGCATCGTAATCTTACATATTCGACAAGCTAACACTGTCTCATTAGAAAATATACATCCGTTTACTATGGCTGTATGCGGGCGATACTAGACTTACGCTCATAATGATCAATTTAAAGATTGCGAACAGCTGGATACGGGCGCTATAACACCTATTGAGAACACAGATAGTGAAGATGCGTTCTGTTGGATACTTAGCCAATTATCAAAGTGTTATCATTCTATTTCAAAGTGTTGGTCATCTGTGTTTATTTTATTGAAGAGTTATCAACCTAATTAAGAAAAGTAGGAATTTTTAATATGTTACTGTCTGATGGAGTGATATCTTATGGCCTTCTGCGCGACCCAATTGTTCTGGATCACCAGTCGTGCACTTTTTGGCAAAGCCACTTTATTAGATTAAGATATAGAAGTGGCTTTTCAACAACAGACCAACTCTGATGATGTGGTGAATGTAATAGCGACTAATCCACTCACTACTAACGAAACATGGGAAAATGATGCCAAGAGAATGTCTGCTTTTTCGCTTTTGCGAAAGCACGAGGGCATCATCAAAACAAAAAGTACTGATATCATGATCATTTTGGCTTTACATCGCGTTTTACTGTTTTTTATGATCCTGCCGATACTCTTGCTTATTAGTTTTAGCCTAAAATTTTTTCCTGTTTTAGCGCCTCTGCATCATATCTCCCTAGAACAAGCTTTCTATCATTTTTTTAATGATCTATTACAATGGGATTTCGGTGTTTCAAACACTAACGGGCAATCGATCACAGATCAAATCATAGTGATTTTCCCCGCTACTATGGAATTATGTTTTCTTGCGTTTTTGCTGGCCTTGTTTTTAGGTGTGCCATTGGGCATAACAGCAGGTATAACAAAAGGGAGGTGGCCAGATACCGTGATCAGTTTTTTAGCGTTGATCGGATTTTCGATACCCGTATTCGTATTGGCATTACTTTTCATCCTTTTTTTTTCCATGCACTTGAATTGGTTAGCTTATTTCGGACATTTTTCAACTTTAAATCACATTCAACAGGTCACGGGTCTGTCTTTAATAGACAGCTGGTTTTCTGTAACCAATAGAAAAGAGCATATGATAAATACATTAAAACATCTCATTCTGCCTGTCACTGTATTGACCATTCATTCCTGTAGTGAAGTCATACGCTTATTACGTATCAGTACCTATCATGTGATGAATCAAAATTATATTAAAGCAGCGGCAACACGGGGATTATCTCTTTTGACAATGATTTTTTATCACATTTTACCTAATGCACTGCCTCCCATCATCACCAAGCTAGGCTGGCAGTTTTCAACCATATTAAGTTTGGCGATGATCATCGAAGTAATTTTTGATTGCCCAGGATTGGGGCCCTGGCTGATAAACGCGCTCACTGATAAAGATTATGCGGTGCTCTCGGCCGCTGTCACTGCAATAGGTTCGACTGTGTTGATCATCTGTCTGATTGCAGATGTTTTAGGCATCCTCATGGCCCGTCCACAAAAAAAGGAATGGTATGCCCTTCGATAGCATTGGAAACGTTTATAGTGAAAAAAAACCACCCGGTATTTTAAAGACGATCTGGCAGATTTTTTACACAGATATACTGAGTATGACTGGTTTTTATGGTGTTCTCTGTTTGGTGCTAGTTTGTATTTTTGGACACTTGATTGCCCCTTATTCTGCTGATCTGGTTTTTGAAAATCAGATCTTATTGCCGCCTTCTTGGTCACATAATGGGAGCGTATCTTTTTTTTTTGGTACGGATGATCGAGGAAGAGATATTTTGAGCCGTTTATTGTCAGGAGCAGCGATGACCTTTGGATCAGCATTACTGGTTACCTGTATCGCCGCGTTATTGAGCTTATTGATAGGCGTATTGGGGGGTATGAGTCGAGGTTTTACGGCGTTCGTAATGAAACATATTTTTGATACTTTATTTGCTCTTCCTTCTTTATTGATAGCTCTCCTGATTGTGGCTTTCTCATCTCCATCTTTATTCAAAGCAACCTTGGCAGTTTTTTTGGCGATTTTACCGAGAATGACCCGCACTGTTTATGATCTAATCCGTGATGAGCTAGATAAAGAATATGTGATTACGGTTCGTTTGGAGGGTGCCTTAAAATTATATATTTTATTCAGCATTATTTTGCCTAATATTTCTGCAACGTTGGTGATGGAATTAACACGATCTTTATCCATGGCGATCCTTGATATTTCGGCACTTGGTTTTTTAAATCTAGGTGCCCCTTTTCCCTCATCAGAATGGGGGGCCATGTTAGGCAGCTCGATACATTTACTCAGAGAGGCCCCTTTGGCGGTTTTTTTTCCTAGTATATTGATTTCAATTAGTATTCTTTTTGTTAATATAGTAGGCGATGGCTTATACAGAGCTATCAATAAGAGTGTGCGGTGATGCCACTACTTGATATTCGTAATCTGACCATTACCATTATGACGACAGGTGGCCCTGTAAAAGCGGTTGACAGGGTCAGTATGATATTAAGTGAGGGCGAAATAAGAGGTGTAGTGGGTGAATCTGGCTCCGGCAAAAGTTTGATTGCCAAAGCCATTTGCGGTGTGAGCAAAGAAAGCTGGCGCATCACAGCTGATCGTTTTCGTTTCAATGATATTGATTTATTAAAATTATCCCCTCGTGCACGGCACAAATTAATAGGACAAAATATTTCTATGATATTTCAAGAGCCCCAGTCCTGCTTGAACCCTGCAAAAAATATTGGCATACAATTGATTCAATCAATACCAAGCTCGACCTACAAAGGTCGTTGGTGGCAAGTGTTTCGCTGGCGTTTGCGGCGTGCTTTTGAATTACTTCATCGGGTTGGTATTAAAGATCCGAAAAAAATGATGAAAAATTATTCTTATCAATTAACACAAGAAGAATGCCAGAAAGTCATGATCGCCATTGCATTAGCGAATCAACCCCGACTTTTGATTGCAGATGAGCCCACCAACTCGATGGAGTTAGCAACTCAAGCACAAATTTTTCGTTTTTTAACACGTTTAAATAAAAATAATGGTACCACTATTTTATTGATCAGTCACGATCTACACATGATAAGTCATTGGGCAGATCGAATTAATGTATTATATTGCGGTCAAACAGTAGAAAGCGCGGATCGGTATGAATTATTAAATACGCCTTATCATCCTTATACTCAAGCCCTGATCCGCTCAATGCCTAACTTCGGACATTTTCTGCCACATAAAAGCCGCCTGAATACTTTACCCGGCGTTATTCCTTCATTAGATCATTTACCCATCGGTTGTCGTTTAGGGCCTCGTTGTTCTTATGCACAAAAAATTTGTATTAAAACGCCTAAATTAAGACAAATAAAAAATCATGCTTTTGCCTGTCATTTTCCGTTAAACATGGAAGAGCAATAATGTCGGACTGTCTGCTTGAAGTGCGTAACCTCAGCAAAATTTTCTACTACCGTACAGGGTTTTTTTTTCAAAAATATGATGAAGCATTGAAGTCTGTCAGTTTTACTTTAAAAGAAGGTAAAACCTTGGCAGTGATAGGCAAAAGCGGCTCTGGCAAATCCACACTAGCCAAAATATTATCAGGCAGGATAGAGCAAACTGAAGGGGAGTTATTACTCAATGGCCATCTTCTTCAGTATGGTGATTATGCTTATCGTAGCAAACAAATACGGATGATCTTACCCGATCCGGATATATCACTTAATCCACGTCAAAGAGTGGGAGAATTATTAAATATCCCGCTTAAATTACATACCTGTTTAACGGATTTAGAACGTAAAAAACAAATACATAAAATTTTACGGCAGGTCGGTTTGTCTGCAGAACATGCGAATGATTACCCTCATATGCTCACTTTAAGTCAAAAACAACGTATCGCCTTAGCCTATGCGCTTATTTTGCAACCTAAAGTGATCATTGCCGATGAAATTTTGATTTCATTGGATATGCCGATGCAAGCTCAAATGATTAATTTAATGCTTGAATTACAAGAAACACAGGGTATTTCATATATTTATATCACTCAACATTTTGGCATCATCAAACACATCAGTGATCAACTGATAGTTATGAGCGAGGGGAAAATTATAGAGCATGGTCACACCGCTGAAGTTTTGGCTTCGCCTTTACATCATGTTACTCAAAACTTAATTACACGCCATTTTAGTCAAGTATTAACGGCGGGGTCTTGGCGTCAAGACAATAAAGATTTTTAATATTCGAATGCATTGATATTAAAAATATAGGGTTCGCCTATTTTCTAGCAGCCTCATTCCGTCAAAATCATCAAATAAGGATAATCACTATGAGTTTTCTTGCCGAAAAACGTATTCTCATCACAGGTATTGCTAGCAAGCTTTCTATTGCTTATGGAATAGCTCACGCCATGAAACGTGAGGGGGCTGAGCTAGCCTTTACTTATCAAAATGCAAAATTAAAATATCGCGTAGAAGAATTTGCCAAAAATTTGGAGTCAACATTGGTTTTTCCTTGTGATGTTGCCAAAGATAAAAGCATCGATGGTTTGTTCTTAGAATTATCTCAACATTGGCCTAAATTTGATGGTTTTGTGCACTCGATTGGTTTTGCGCCTAGAGATCAATTAGAAGGGGGGTATATTAAAGCGGTCACTCGTGAAGGTTTTCAAATTGCACATGATATCAGTAGCTATAGCTTCGTTGCTTTGGCTAAAGCTTGCCAAAAGATGCTCAACGAAAACGCGGCTTTACTGACCTTAACCTATTTAGGTGCTGAGAGAGTGATCCCAAATTATAACGTGATGGGTTTAGCCAAAGCTTCTCTCGAAGCGAATGTCCGTTATATGGCCAATGACTTAGGGCCAAAACAGATCAGAGTTAATGGTATTTCTGCTGGTCCTATTCGTACATTAGCCGCTGCTGGTATTTCGGATTTTCGAAAAATGCTGACACAATTTGAAAAAATGGCACCCATTCGTCGTACAGTGACAATCGAAGATGTGGGGAATTCAGCCGCTTTTTTGTGTTCTGATTTAGCAGCGGGCATCACCGGTGAGATATTACATGTAGATGGCGGTTTTAGTATTACGGCAATGAATGATAATTAATATCAAAAATCTATATTCCAGATCGAACGCTATTATCTTATCCGGATTCAAATGTTATCTTGAAAAAGTAAAAAATTAGCATTTTTTATTAAAGCAGAGAGTAAGTTTTTAATCAAGTACTGCAATGCCTGATGCCATTGATTGATATAGATGTTTTAATCAGAAAATAAATAGTTTCATTGAGTTAAGGATAAAAATTGGGCAAAAAATTGCATATAAAGCCATTGACTATTTTGCGCATGAAGCGTCAGCATTATAGAGAAAAACTCTCTCAGATGATCAGTTGGGGGCATTGGTTTGTTCTTTTTAATATATTTTTAACTTTAATATTTGGCAGCCGATATTTATTTGTATCTGACTGCCCCACTTCTTTTTTAGGGCGTGTTTATGCCTTGGTCGGTTGGCTTGGGCATTTTAGCTTTATTATTTTTGTGGTTTATCTTTTAATCTTATTTCCGTTAACCTTCATTATTTTTTCTCAACGCTTACTTCGATTTTTTTCTGTTATTCTTGCGACATCATGGCTGGCATTACTGCTTATTGATGGTGAAATTTTTACTCGATTTCATTTACATATGACACCTATGATATGGGCGTTTTTAATTAACCCTGAACAAACTCAAATGAGCCGAGATTGGCTGTGTTTGTTTATTGCTATACCGATTATCTTTTCGATTGAGATGTTAGTTAGTATTTTTTGTTGGCAAAAATTAAGAACATCCACAAAAAAAATATTTATTAATTTATTAATAGGGTTGTTTATTACTGCTTTCTGTACTTCTCATATTTTATACAGTTGGGCTGATGCGCATTTTTACCGACCTATTACTATGCAAAGATCAAATCTTCCTTTTTCTTATCCTATGACGGCACGCAATTTTTTGCAACAATATGGTTTATTCAATCAACAAAAATATGAAAAACAGCTGATAGAAAATGACAAAGTAAATGCGTCATCGATAGAGTATCCCCTGAGTAAACTTACTTTTGACGATAAAGGAAGTGGCTACAACTTATTGTTGATTGTGATTAATAACATCAAAACCCCTGATTTTGAAAAGGCGATGCTTAAAGCCGGCGCATTTGCTCAAGCGCATCTTCAATTTAAAAATCATTACAGCTCAGGGAGTAAAGAAGAAACTGGATTATTAGGGCTATTTTATGGAATTTCATCCACTTATCTTGATAGCATCTTATTTACTCGAAAACCCTCTGTGCTCATTTGCTCGCTAGAGGCACAAGGCTATCAATTTGGATTATTTTCCTCTGATGGTTTTAAAAACCTTCTGTATAGACAGGCTCTATTCACAGATTTTTCTTTGCCTGCGCCTATGTTACAGAGCAACCGAAAAACCACTGAAGAATGGTATAAATGGTTTAGTAAAAAATTAAATACGAGTCCATGGTTTTCTTATATTCATTTTAACACTTCCTCAACTGCTATAGAGCCATATGAGGCGCGTATCAAAAATATTGATCAACAGATTTCAGAGATAATAGATGTCCTGAAAAAAGATCATCAGTTCACTAAAACGGTTATTATTATTACAGGCACATATTCGGCTGCAGAAAATCAAAATAAAATAATTCCTTCTAAGGTGCCTCTGATCGTTTATTGGCCAAAGATCTCTATGCAAATCATCCACAAATTAACCAGTCATCAAGATATTATGGCGACGATCATGCAAAAATTGTTACATACTACAACGGCAGTTAAAGAGTATTCACAAGGTGAGAATCTTTTTACGCCTGAACGCCTATATCCTTGGATATTAACAAAAAAAAATAAAAAAATACTGGTAGTGACACTCAATACAATGATCGTTCTGGATGATAATGGCAGTTACCATACTTACGATCAAAGGGGGAATATAATCCAAAATGATACGTCAGGATTATCACTTTTATTGCAGGTTTTAACTGAAACAAAACGTTTTATTGCAGATTAATAGGAAAATGATTATGTGTTCTATTTTTGGAGTGTTGAATTTAAAAACAGACCCAGCCGAATTACGAAAAAAAGGGTTAGAAATGTCGAGACTGATGCGACATCGTGGCCCGGATTGGTCTGGTGTTTATGCTTGTGATAAAGCTATTTTGGTACATGAGCGTTTATCCATTGTTGACATCAATGGCGGCGCTCAACCTCTTTATAACGCGAAAAAAATCCATATTCTTGTGGTCAATGGTGAAATTTATAATCATCAAGCATTACGGGAAAAATATAAAGAACGATATGAATTCCAAACGGATTCAGATTGTGAAGTCATTTTGGCGCTGTATGAAGAAAAAGGAGAGCAGTTTTTAGATGAACTTCAAGGAATGTTTACCTTTATTCTTTATGACGAAGAAAAAGGCACTTTTTTAATCGGGCGTGATCACTTAGGGATCATCCCATTATATATGGGAGAGGACGAGAATGGTACCCTGTTTGTGGCTTCTGAAATGAAAGCGCTAATGCCTGTTTGTCAAACATTAAAAGAGTTTCCTCCAGGCAGTTATTTTTGGAGCAAAAATAAAGAAATCACCTCCTATTATCAGAGAGATTGGTTTGATTATCATCAAATCAAAGAGAATACAATAGATCAAAAACAACTGATAAAGGCATTAGAAGATGCTGTAAAAAGTCATTTGATGACGGATGTCCCTTATGGATTACTGCTTTCAGGCGGTTTAGATTCTTCTATTATTTCTGCTATCACCAAAAAATTCGCGGCACGCAGAGTGGAAAACAACCAATATACTGAGGCTTGGTGGCCACAACTGCATTCATTTGCTGTAGGTCTGGAGGGCGCTCCTGATTTATTATCTGCAAAAGAAGTGGCAAAAGCGCTCGGCACAGTTCATCATGAAATTCATTTCACTGTTCAAGAGGGTATAGATGCGATACGAGATGTGATTTATCACGTTGAAACCTATGATGTCACCACTATTCGTGCGTCTACACCCATGTATTTAATGGCTCGCAAAATTAAAGCCATGGGAATCAAAATGGTGCTCTCTGGTGAAGGATCAGATGAAATTTTCGGAGGCTATCTTTATTTTCATAAAGCGCCTAATGCGCAAGCATTTCACGAAGAGACGGTACGAAAACTACTGTCATTACATGTGTACGATTGTGCTCGAGCGAATAAAGCAATGGCAGCATGGGGGGTGGAAGCTCGAGTCCCTTTTTTAGATAAATATTTTCTAGATGTGGCAATGCGCATTAATCCAAAAGAAAAAATGTGTGGTCATGGAAAAATCGAAAAACAGATTTTACGCGAATGCTTTCAGTCTGACTTGCCTGCAAAAGTGGCCTGGCGTCAAAAAGAGCAATTTTCTGATGGCGTGGGTTACAGTTGGATAGACTCTTTGAAAAAAAAGGCAAATCAGCAAATCAGCGATCAACAGCTTGAAGCAGCACATCTTTGTTTTCCTTACAACACTCCAACATCGAAAGAAGGCTATTTGTATCGTGAGATATTTCAGGAATTATTTCCGCTACCATCTGCTGCAAAATGCGTTCCAGGAGGGCCTTCGGTGGCTTGTTCTTCCGCGAAAGCAATGGAATGGGATGCGTCTTTCAAAAAGAGCGCCGATCCTTCTGGCCGTGCAGTAGGGGAGATACATCAGTCCCCTTATTAAGCACGGTTTATCTGAAGAGGTTTTCTGGTACTGCTTGAAATTTTCCTCCTTTAGATCGGCGGCGTGGATGTCGAGTTGTTTACTAACCCTGCTAAACGTTTTAAGGCATCGCTGAGTTTTTTCGGACTCTTGCTCGCTAGGTTCACTAATTACTGGGCTGTTTTCAAGCTCAGGCAGCAGCGGTTTAATTCATCGATTTCTTTTTTTCATTCCTTCGAGTTTTTGTTTCGTATTGTGAAATTCTAACATTAAGATCGGATTAATCCTGATGTGGATTGAACACAATGATGGTAGAATTTGTTTTCTCAATGCTGAGAGAAGGTTAAGCTGTTCATAACGTAAACGCATCATCCAGCTTCCATTAGCAATGTCTAATACTAAAATATTTTGTCGATAATTGGCGACACGGCACCATGGTTGTAAAGGGGGTGACAACAATTTTTTTACAACCGCATTTAACTTAAGCAATCCAATGGCATGTTGCTCTATGTTTTTAGTTTGATCGGGTTGTGATAAAAGCTCTTCGAGCCTATCTTCTTGGCTTTCTTTTTGGAGCAAAATGTTGAGTCTTTGTGGTCGGCTTTGACGTTTTGGCATGTTTGAAACCTGTTTGATGATAAAATAGTTTTGCTTCAACCAAAAATACTGTACAGCATTTATCTTCTTTCTTGAACCTTTTGTCTTTTAGAGATACTCATCATCATGTTAATCAAATTACTCACTAAAGTATTTGGCAGCCGTAATGAGCGTACTTTGCGTCGCATGCATAAAGTTGTTGATCTGATCAACAGCATGGAATCAAAAATTGAACAATTATCGGATGAAGAATTATCTGCTCAAACTTCTCAATTTCGAGAACGTTTAGCGGCAGGTGAGGCATTACAAAGTCTACTACCAAAAGCTTTTTCAGTAGTACGAGAAACCAGTAAACGTGTTTTTGATATGAGGCATTTTGATGTTCAGCTCCTCGGAGGCATGGTACTCAATGAACGTTGTATTGCAGAAATGCGTACAGGTGAAGGTAAAACATTAACAGCGACTTTACCGGCCTATTTAAACGCTTTGACCGGACGAGGCGTGCATATTGTGACGGTCAATGATTATTTGGCCAAACGAGATGCAGAAAATAATCGTCCGTTATTTGAATTTCTTGGGCTTACTGTAGGTATTAATCTCGCTGGCATGAACTCGAATAGCAAACGTAAAGCTTATCAGGCTGATATCACTTATGGTACTAACAACGAATATGGGTTTGATTATTTGCGCGATAATATGGTGTTTAGTCCAGAAGAGCGTGTCCAACGGGAACTATATTATGCACTGGTAGATGAAGTCGATTCTAATTTGATTGATGAAGCTCGAACACCACTGATTATTTCTGGCCCTATTGATGATAGTTCTGATAGATACATTCAGGTCAATACACTGATACCTCACTTGATTCGACAAGAAAAAGAAGATTCAGATACCTTTAAAGGCGAAGGGCACTTTTCGGTGGATGAAAAATCCCGTCAAGTCTATTTAACAGAACGTGGCTTGGTTTTAATCGAAAAAATGTTAATAGAAAATAGCATAATGAAAGAAGGGGAATCACTTTATTCCCCTGCCAATATTATTCTCATGCACCATGTCACGGCAGCATTACGGGCACATATGCTTTTTATACGTAACGTGGATTATATTGTTAAAAAAGATGAAATACTCATTGTAGACGAACATACAGGGCGCACTATGGAAGGTCGCCGTTGGTCTGATGGCTTACATCAAGCAATAGAAGCTAAAGAAGGAGTGCACATTCAAAATGAAAATCAAACCCTTGCCTCTATCACCTTCCAGAATTACTTCCGATTGTATGAAAAATTAGCAGGTATGACAGGGACTGCGGATACGGAAGCGTTTGAATTCAGATCTATTTATAAATTAGACACCATCGTGATTCCTACAAATCAGCCTATGATACGCCAAGATTTAGTGGATTTAGTGTATATGACAGAGAAGGAAAAAATGGAGGCAATTATTAAAGACATTCGCTCACGTACTGCCAATGGGCAACCGGTTTTAGTTGGCACTATTTCCATTGAAAAATCAGAACTTATCTCTTCTGAACTACAAAAAGCAGGTATCCAACATCAAGTTTTAAACGCAAAATTTCATGCAAAAGAAGCAGAAATTGTTGCCCAGGCAGGCCAGCCCGGGACGGTCACCATTTCCACTAACATGGCAGGGAGAGGTACTGATATTGTATTGGGTGGCAGCTGGAAAAGTGAAATAGCGGCGCTGACTGATCCTTCTGAAAAAAAGATGATGGCGATTAAAGAAGCTTGGAAAATTCGTCATGATGCGGTACTTGCCTCAGGAGGATTACACATTATTGGTACAGAACGTCATGAATCCCGCCGTATTGATAATCAACTGAGAGGCCGTTCAGGTCGTCAGGGAGATGCAGGGTCATCCCGTTTTTATCTATCGATGGAAGATGCATTAATGCGCATTTTTGCCTCTGAACGTGTATCTGGGATGATGCGTAAACTAGGAATGGCGCCTGGAGAAGCGATTGAACATTTATGGGTCAGCAAAGCGATTGAGAATGCGCAACGTAAAGTAGAGAGCCGAAACTTTGATATTCGTAAACAACTGCTTGAATATGATGATGTTGCTAACGACCAACGTCGAGCCATTTACAGGCAACGTAACGAGTTATTAGACGCCAACGACATCAGTGACACGATCAGCAATATACGTGAAGATGTGTTACAGATGATTGTTGATCGTTATATTCCCCCTGCATCTTTAGAAGAAATGTGGGATGTTCATGGTTTGGAGCAACGATTTAAAGAAGATTTTGAACTGAATTTACCTATAGCTCAATGGTTAGAAGAAGAACCTCAGTTATATGAGAACACCCTGCGTGACCGTATTTTACAGAAAGTGATTGAAAGCCATCATCAAAAAGAAGAGAATATAAGCGCTCAAATGATGCGCAGTTTAGAAAAAAGCGTCATGTTGCAAACCTTAGATTCTTTATGGAAAGAGCATTTAGCAGCGATGGATTATCTTCGTCAAGGGATTCACCTTCGGGGATATGCACAAAAAGATCCCAAACAGGAATATAAACGGGAATCTTTCTCTCTGTTTTCTTCTATGTTGGAATCATTAAAATATGAAGTGATCAGCTTGCTCAGTAAAATTGAGATCAGTATGCCGGAAGAAGTGAAACCTGTGGAACTTGAATATTTGAAAGAAACAGAATGTGCCGGGAAGCAACAAGAATTGAGCCATCAAAATCATGAAAAAACCTTACAATTAGTATGGGAATCAAAACACAAAATCAATGGCGAAAAAATAGGTCGCAACAATCCTTGCCCATGTCAGTCTGGTAAAAAATATAAGCAATGTCATGGGCGTTTATGATTTGAAAATAAAAAATTTTTTCTTTCTTTAGTTTTTTCTTATCTTGTCGATTACTGACCCCAAAATGTTTTTTAATTGTGATTTATTGTATGGTTGAAAATGTTTTTGATATTAATAAATGGTATTTTATAAAAAAGCGTTACTTAAGTATTATTTTTAAATTTAAAGGAGGTCAGTGTGGTAGCCACAAGATGACGCCTATTTATTAATGCAATAAATCCTAATTCAACGAGCTTGTATTAGTCATCAAAAATTAGTTCTATGGCATCGAGTGTTACTAGCATTCATTTTTACTAGCTTTAATAATAAACATCAGATAAAGCCTTGCTTACCCAATAAAAACTAAAATAAATAGGAATTTTATGAAAACTATGACGTTAAAATGAGAGGCTAAGATATCTCTGGATGCGACAAGATACCAGAGCTCCTATCATAATGGGTAAATAGGCAGCGATTATTTTTCTTTAGGAACTGGTGTTTTTTCCTAGTGGAATCTTCATAGGAATAGTATTGCTAATAACTGGATTTTCTTGCTGCAAGATGTTCTAATTCTTACAACGACTAAAAGTGTGTAACATTGGATTTTGACCATTAGCATACTGCATGACAATGGTTGTTAATATAGTATGATATCGATCCATTCGTGATTCAAATTTCATTAATCTATCTAACGTTCACCGAGGATACTCGACAGCTGTTGACTGACTTCATTCACTGTTCGAATACCATCTAATTTGAAATATTTTGTATCCCCTCTCTTTGCGCGCTGACAATAATAATTGACTAATGCCATTGTTTGCTGGTGATACTCCAGCAATCGTTCGCGAACCGTGATTGCTTGATCATCTTTGCGTAGTGTTAAAGATTCACCCGTAATATCGTCTTTGTCTGTAATTTTCGGGGGATTAAATTTTAAATGATAAATTCGCCCAGAGGGCATGTGGACACGCCGGCCTGAAATGCGTTCCACTATAAATTCGTCTGGCACCACCAATTCAAGTACATAATCAATTTTAATATCGGCTTCTGCCATTGTATCCGCTTGGAGAATAGTTCTAGGAAAACCATCCAATAAAAAACCTTCTTTGCAATCTTCTTGACGAATACGTTCTTTGACTAAGGCAATCACTAAATTGTCATTGACAAGCTTTCCTTCTGCCATGATACCTTGAACCTGCTGCCCTAATTTTGTACCGGCTTTTACCGCGGCACGTAACATGTCACCAGTAGAAATTTGTGCAATCCTGTACTTTTTCATAATAAATTGGGCTTGAGTCCCTTTGCCAGCGCCCGGAGCCCCCAGCAAAATAATACGCATGACATTAATCTCCTTTATTGTTTATTAGATGAGTTATTAATTAAAGTCCGCGACTATAGCATTTCTTGTGGATCTGACAAAAAGGCGTGAATAAAAAGGAAAGTAGAGTGATAAACAAAAATTGTGGCCGTTTATTAAAACGGCCGATTCGCACCGTGTGTGCAGTAATTAAGCCATCAAGAATTCGTTCACAGCTCGGAGAAAATGATGTGGATCATCTAACGTACCTCGCTCAGTCAATAACGCTTGATCTAATAATAAATTAATCCATTGAGCAAACAGAGTATCATCACTGACCTCTGAAGCCCGTTTTACTAATAAATGATTAGGGTTTAACTCAAAAATATATTTGACCTCTGGCGCTTTTTGACCTGATGCAGAAAGTAGTTTTGCCATTTGAGTGCTAATTTCATCAGCATCTGTTGTCACAATCGACGGTGTATTACTTAAACGATGTGTAAAGCGAACTTCTTTGACCCTATCACCCAACAAGGTTTTGACTCTCTCAATAAAAGGCTGTAACGCCTGTTCTATTTTCTTCTGCTCACCGTGATGATCTTCGTTAGCCATCTTATTGAGTGATTCATCTGCTTTGCTAATAGATTGAAAGCTTTTACCTGAAAAATCTGTTAAATAACTCATCATCCATTCATCAATACGATCAGATAACAGTAAAACTTCGATCCCTTTTTTGCGGAATAATTCTAAATGTGGGCTATTTTTTGCAGCAGCATAACTGTCTGCTGTAATAAAGTAAATTTTTACCTGCCCCTCGTTCATACGACCGAGGTAATCTTCCAAAGAAACACTTTGAAGAGAACTGTCTGTGTGAGTGGATGCAAATCGTAATAATTTAGCGATAGCTTCTTTATTAACAAAATCTTCAGCGGGGCCTTCTTTTAAAGCCATACCGAATTGTTGCCAGAATTGCTGATATTTTTCACTGTCTTCTGTAGAGAGTTTTTCCAGCATTTCTAATGCACGTTTTGTCAACGCGCTTTTTAAATTTTGAGTCACTCGATTATCTTGTAAAATTTCACGAGAAATATTCAATGGTAAATCATTAGAATCGATTAATCCGCGAATAAAACGCAAATAATTTGGCATAAATTGTTCGGCATCATCCATAATAAACACACGTTGCACATACAGTTTTAAGCCGTGTTTATGATCACGATTCCACATATCCCAAGGTGCTTGAGTGGGTATATAAAGTAGACTTGTATATTCCTGTTTACCCTCTACTTTATTGTGACTCCAATTAAGCGGGTCGGTAAAATCATGAGTAATATGCTTGTAAAAGGCTTTATACTCATCATCTGTGATTTCTGATTTACGACGAGTCCAGAGGGCTTGAGTCTTATTAATTTTTTCCCATGTAACAACAGTTTGGGTTTTTTCATGAAGATTATTTTTTTCTGTTTCACTACCCTTCTGGTTTTCGTCTTTATTTTTACACTCAATCTCAACGGGTAATGAAATATGGTCAGAATACTTGCTAATGACAGAACGTAATCGCCAGTCATTTAAAAATTCGTCTTCTCCTTCTTTAAGATGCAGGGTAATTTCTGTACCTCGATCTTCTTTTGTGATTGTGGCAAGGTTGTAATCTCCTTCTCCTTTTGACTCCCAAAATACCCCTAATTCAGATGCAACGCCTGCACCACGAGTGCGCACTGTGACTTTGTCTGAAACGATAAAGGCAGAATAAAAACCAACACCGAACTGACCGATGAGTTGATTGTCTTTCGATTGATCCGATCCGAGTGAATCTAGAAAAGCTTTGGTTCCAGACTTTGCTATGGTGCCAAGATTATCGATGACTTCATCACGGGTCATACCAATACCATTATCGCTCAATGTCAATGTTCGTTTGTCTTTATCAAAAGACAGGCGGACACGAAGCTCGGCTTCTCCTTCGTACAATGCTGGTAAAGAGAGCGCGCGAAAACGTAATTTATCCGCCGCATCAGAAGCATTTGAAATTAATTCACGTAAAAAAATTTCTTTATTGGAATACAGTGAGTGGATCATTAAACTAAGCAGTTGTTTTACTTCAGACTGAAACCCACGGGTTTCTTGGTCTTGCATACTCATGAAGCTACCTCAATCTAAATTATTGTAATGAAAGAGAAAAAGAAATTTTTTATCAATTGATTTCTAAACTAAAAAAAGGTGTCTACGACATGGGGTTAATAAAGAATTGTTTCAAGTGCTGTATATTAAAAATAATGATAGAAATTTTTTACTTATCATGTAAGTATATGATTAAATTTAATCATGCTTTTAATAAGAAATATTTAAAATTGATTTACAATGATAATGCTTATGCGCCATAAAGTATTGTTAGTCGAAGTTTTAAAATTAAGTTAACTCAAGCAAAAGAAAATTAAAAATAATAAACTTTCGTCTTTCTTCTTAAGAAAGAAATAGAGTAATTTACATTTTATAAGTATTTATTTACTGGTACAGCTTAATTAAATGATAATATCCGCATTGTATTTTCCCTAGTATAAGACAATTCAGCACCTGATCTTATGTAATAATTAAGGTTTTTATTTTTTTCTTTCTTCCAAGCCTTATTGCATTCATTATAATTTTTTATTAAAAGTTTAAATTTACACTTAAATCTAGTTTGACGCCATATCTTAATATTTATTCATATAATATGAAGAAAACTTTAATGTTTTTCTTATTTTCTTACCTTTAATAAATAAAATCAATTATAAATTTTATTTATTAAAGTCGATGATAAAAACTCGATTTTTACAAAAATAATTTTTGCTATGGGGCGACTGTTGATGTAATTTATCTTTAAAGAAGTAGTCCAAATAAACTCAAATACTATATTTACAAAAACGACTTTACTCAGTTAAAGTTCATTAGCTGCCGTCTCACTAGTGCATGAGATAAAGTGATTTCATCGACCATCTCAAGATCCCTCCGATAGGTGGTACAGCATGGAAAATTTTAGTCGCAGATATTCCGTCCTCCTCACACATATTATGTAAGATAGTTCGCAGTAGCTTCACCTTACACTGTCGGGTTCATTACTAAAATAACTTCCTTGATGGGCTCCGTAGATAATCGCTGCTCAAGTAAAGGTAAACCAATATTATCGGGGTCAATACTATCTAAAGGTAACAAGCGTCCCATAAAAATAAAGTAACGGTTAGAAAATTGCCTTATTTGTTCAATGCTGCAAATGTCTGAATAAGTTTTTGCGACACAGATTTAACCCATTTTTCTTGATAAACATTAGAAAAATATCACAGCAAGATTGTTCAGTAAAAGCACGACACACAACCACAGTGGCCAATTCCGACATCTTTTTTAATAAAGACTCTGCTAAATGTATATCCTTACTGCGATCACTTTATAGCAATTAAAAGCCATACGTCTGGCAGACTTTTGGTCTATCCCAAGCAAGTGGCGTAATGATTTTATCAAAGCTTCAATAACCCAACTAGTTTACATGAGCTAGAATGGTAATTTTAAATCTGAGGTTAAAGAGATGTTTTTAGAGAGTAATCGGATTTTTTTTGTTTTTTGTTCTGAAAGCTGTTTCACTCCGTGGTTGAATGCAGCAGCAAGCAGTTCTTCAACAACTTTTTTATCAGTTTCTTTTACCAGTAATCTTGAATCAATTTTAACCTCAATGCAATTGCAAGCCCCATTGAGCACTATTTCAACTAAACCATTGCCACTTTTCCCAGTGATTTTTAATTTATCAATTTCTGTCTGAATTTCCTGCATTGTATCTTGCATTTTTTGTGCTTCTTTAAAGATTTCTTTATTATCAAGCATAATAAACCTCTCGACATAATATTGAATTATGCATATAAAAGTTAAATAGGGCGAATGCTATTTTTATCTATCTCTGCATCAAAGAGCCCACAGAGAGTATGAATAGTATCGTCCGCTATGATTGACTGACATGCCTTTGTCAGCATTTCCTCATAAATCTGTTTCCTTAACTCCCATGGAGTTAATTGTAACGCATCATCATCTTCAATAATAATAATCTCAATTATATTATTATAAAAATGATTTAAGGCCTCAGTAAGAATTTTATGTGCTGAATCTGAATTAAGATGACGTTGAGCAGAGCGTAAATGCAAGTAAATTTTGTGATTGAGCGTTTGCTTTTTAAAGGAATTTAAAGCAAGGTGATACACCAATTTTGGCAAACCTAATTGTTCCACTTCTGCCGCCCATGGGTCACGCTTTATGACCTCTTCTAGCAACTTAGAGAGCAACTCCGGTGAGTTTTCATCTTCTAATACTGGAGATAAAACTTTCTGTTTCGATAATAATTCTTTTTCAGAGAACTTGTGTGTATTCGAATCGTCGATTGCTTTTTTTTTAGCTTTAGCAATGAATGAATTTGATTGAACGATTAATTTTTCTACAGGAACGGATAGCTCATTTTTTAGATTCTCTTTTTTTTTAGACGTAGGCGCGTACTGTAATTCTAGTAATTTTGTTCGTGTTTTTAATATTTTAGTTGTATTTAATACTTCTACTATAGGAGTCTCTGGAGCTTTGTTATTGAGCGCTGCCACATTTTCAGTCGTTTGTTTAGACAAACGTGGCACAAAAAAATCTTCGGTGCTATAAAAAAAATTTTTTTTTTATAGATTCAGACTTTGAATCTGAAAAAGATTTTTTGGGATGAAACGCTAACGCTCTTAGGAGCGTTATTTCCACTCCCATACGGTGATTAGGCGCATAAGGAAGCTCTTTACGCCCAATCAATAACGTTTGGTAATAAAATTGAATCTCTTCAGGAGCCAAAGTCTTGGCTAGTTTAGATAAACTAAACTCAATATGTTTTGGTTCTACTTCAGTGTATTCTTTATAAAAAGTCTCTGGTAATAATTGTTTGATAGCAATACGATGGAATAAATTTAACATTTCTATCAGAAAATTCTCCCAATCTTTTCCAACAGAAGCAGCTTGTTCTATCTCGAACATTATTTTTTCAGCATCAGCTTTAGCCAGAGCCTCAATAACAGATAATGCTTGCCCATCATCAAGTATCGTTAGCATTTCACGAACAATTTGAGTACTCACTGTCCCAGCTCCAATAGCAACCGCTTGATCGGTAAGACTTAAAGCGTCACGCATACTACCAGAGGCCGCTTTCGCCAATAGTTTTAACGCTTCAGTCTCACTATCAATTTTTTCAGCCGCTAATATTCTTTCTAGCTGATTCAGAATAACCAGTGTATGTAATGTTTTGAGATGAAATTGTAAACAACGTGAAATAATAGTGACGGGCAATTTTTTTGGTTCAGTGGTTGCTAGTAAAAATTTCACATGAGAGGGCGGTTCTTCTAAACTCTTCAGCAATGCATTAAAACTATGCCGTGAAAGCATATGGACTTCATCTATCAAATAAACTTTAAAACGACCTTGAGTGGGGGAATAGGGCAAGTTATCTAGTAATTCACGTGTATCCTCTACTTTAGTACGAGATGCCGCGTCAATTTCAATTAAATCGATAAAATGTCCCTGTTCTATTGACTGACAATGAATACACTTACCACAAGGAGTGGCAGTAATACCGCTAGTACAATTCAGCCCTTTTGCTATTAAACGAGCAATAGAGGTTTTCCCTACTCCACGCGTACCAGATAAAAGATACGCATGATGCATACGCCCCAGAGAAAAGCTATTAATAAGTGCAGTTAAAACATGTTCTTGGCCTACCACTTCGGAAAAAGTTTGTGGCCGCCATTTTCTGGCAAAGACTTGATAGCTCATTTATCTTTAATTATTCAATTAATAATTTATTGAGTTGATGGGTTTATTCAAATGAAACTAAGCTGTAACACTCAACAGCTTGAGAAATTAAACGTTTTTTCCCACCTAATACAGGTAACTCAATAATAAAAGCAGCGTGGGCAACTTGCCCGTCAAGCCTGCGGATAAGTTTTATTGTTGCTTCAATAGTGCCACCAGTGGCTAGTATGTCATCAATAACCAATACTTTATCACCGGGCTTAATACTGTCTTTGTGTACCTGTAATTGGTCACAACCATATTCTAAATGATAATTTTCACTAATGGTTTCTCCCGGCAATTTATCAGGTTTACGTACAGGAATAAACGCCAAACCTAAAGCAAGAGCAAGAGGAGCACCAAATAGAAATCCCCTTGCTTCAATAGCTACAATTTTATTTATTTCAATGGTTTGGTAGTGTTCTACCAAAATTTCAATACTTGCAGTATAAGCTTCTGGATTAATCAATAAGCTGGTAATGTCGCGAAATTGTATTCCTGATTTTGGATAATCTGCAATGGTTTTTATATTATTTTTAATATATTGAATTTTATTTATAATAGTTGATCTTGAAAAATGCATGGTACAAAAAATCCTGTATTAAATTAATAATTGTCCTACTCAAAGAGTTTTTCATTAACCTCATAAAGTAAATCAAACTCCGTGGCCGGTTTTATAAAAGTTTTTCTCTGTTTCTATTCAGACGAGTTTTGTAAATATAAAAACAATTTTTTGCCTTTGCGGGATTTTTTATTTCTTCATACTACTCAAGTAATTCATTATGTAAAACTGAAGGTAATACTGCACAATGATAACCATTTATTTCTCTAGCTAAAGCTAAGAGAACATTAAAACCTCATGATGTATTTAAAGATTTTAATTTAATGTAAGTACATTTTGCCACTTTAATTCTTAATTCCTTAGCGCTTTTGACCCCCACTTCCCACAGTAATTTTTCAATAGTAATACTCAAATTAGATAAATCTTTAAGCCTGACTGGCTGAGATTTTTTATTCAACATTGCAGCTTTTGAGATTTCTTATGCCAGTTGAATGAAGTAAAAAAAGCAAATTTTGATTTTCCCATAATATCGAATCAACGAAGTAATAACGCAATAAAATCGGCATCCCTCTTTTTTGATAAACTAAATTAGACATTTTGCTTGTTTAAAAAACATTCTCAATTTGATCATTCGTACGCAAATACAATTCTCCATCAAAAACAAGTGCAAACATGATCTCATCAACCAACAAAGCATATCCACCAAACTGTGAACGATAAGTGATGGGCTAAGAAAAGTGAAAGGGGATTTCACCTGTTTAATTTTTTATTCTGATATATCCTTTATATTGTTGATATTCTTTATAATTGAAGATCTAACGAGTATTTTTATTAGTGTATGCAGTAACACTAATTATTAAGTTGTAAAGATACTTAATAAACACCGAGTTTCCAAACAAAAAATGTGTTTGTAAACATTTAGATTTCAATTATGCGAAATACTTTGAAAAATTGAATTAATTTTTGATATTCAAAGATCATTTTCTAGCATTGTTTTACATAAAATGATAAAATTTTGTATCAGTGTTTTAGAGATACATCTTTATGCCTGCAATAAGATTATTTTTTATTTAGACATTGATGAATGTAAGTGACGTACTGCTTTTATCATATTTTCTGTAAATAAAATTTCAGTGAAAGTGAGGCACTCATTAATCGCATGATCAATTAGTTTTTTGTCACTAACGGGGGGCTTACCAAGCACAAAGCCTCCAACCTTACTGGTGTTACCGGGATGACCAATCCCAATTCGTAAACGATGAAATTCACTGTTGTTGCCCAGTTTTTTCTGAATATCTTTTAAGCCGTTGTGTCCCGCATTGCCGCCGCCTGTTTTAAATTTGGCTTGCCCTGGTAAAAAATCTAACTCATCGTGTACCACTAATAACTCTTCTGGCAAAATTTGATAAAATTTTGTTATGGCAAAGACCGCGGTACCACTCAAATTCATGAAAACATCGGGGATCATTAAAAGTACGTTGTGGTTTGCGAGTTTTAATCGCCCTGTGTAACCAAAAAATTTTGGTGATTTTTTTAATGATAGGTTATGACGTTCTGAAAGCTGTTTCACATACCAAGCTCCGGCATTATGGCGGGTTTTTGAATATTCAGCCGTTGGATTTGCCAAACCAACAATAAGTTTAATTTTGCTCATCTGTCATCCTGAAAACGAGAAAAAATATGGGAGCGATTAATGTTGAAACATCGCTGAAATAGATTCCTCGTTACTGATTCGTCGAATCGCTTCTGCCAGCATACCAGATAAAGTTAAAGTTCGAACGTTGTTTAAAGATTTCATTTCCCGGGAAAGCGGAATAGTGTCACAAATAATTACTTCATCTACCAATGAATTTTTGATATTTTTCGCTGCCTCCCCAGAAAAAACAGGATGTGTCGCATAAGCAAAAACCCGTTTTGCGCCCCTTTCCTTTAGAGCTTCAGCCGCTTTGCACAAAGTGCCGGCAGTATCAATCATATCGTCAACCAAGATACAATCCCTAGCTGCCACATCTCCAATGATATGCATTACCTGAGAGACATTTGCTTTAGGACGGCGTTTATCGATAATGGCCATGTCGGTGTCATTCAATAATTTTGCGATAGCACGGGCACGAACAACTCCACCAATGTCTGGAGAGACCACAATAGGGTTTGATAAATTTTGTTGTAACATGTCTTCAATTAAAACAGGACTACCAAATACATTATCAACAGGAACGTCAAAAAAACCTTGTATCTGTTCTGCGTGTAGATCGACTGTTAATACACGATCGACTCCCACACTAGATAAAAAATCCGCCACAACTTTTGCAGTAATCGGGACACGAGCAGAACGGACACGACGATCCTGGCGAGCATAGCCAAAATAAGGAATAACCGCCGTAATACGCCCCGCTGAAGCGCGACGTAAGGAATCGATCATAACCACCAATTCCATAAGATTATCGTTAGTAGGAGTGCAAGTAGATTGAATGATGAAAATATCATCGCCTCTTACATTTTCGTTAATTTGTACGCTCACTTCTCCATCACTAAAACGACCGACCGTCGCTTGGCCTAAACTTATATATAAGCGATTAGCTACACGTTGAGCCAGTTTAGGAATGGCATTACCAGAAAAAAGTTTCATATCAGGCACGGGAAAAACCTCAATTAAGAGCAAAAGAAATATATGTTAACCTGATTTAATTGTAGTGTTAATTGAATTTGTAAACTGTTCAAAAGAGACACGCTTTAGAACTCATGAAAACAATAAGCAAAAATAGGGGCGAAGTAAGGTCAGCAACGTTATTTAGTTAATTGATATTTTTAATTAATTATAAAATGCTGTGTATTTTATAACTACCAATAAAGCGGCAGATTCACCTCACCTTAGTGGGGTTCGGTGAAAAGCCCATACCTTAGGATGCTGCATAAGTCATAAAGGAGTATTTTTAAAAAATTTCTCCTGTAGCCGTGTATTACATTGACATATTCTATTTTTTGCATTTCTAAGCGATTAAACTGCCTAATGCTTCTTCGAGTTGTCTTTGCGTTAATCCGTGCAAAGCAAGCAATATATTGGGAAGGTAATCTTCTTTCATCAGTTTTGAAATTTTATTGAACTTAATATCTGGCTTAGTATATTCAACTGGTTCCCCCTCCTTCCAAAATACTGAGTATTGATCAGAAAAATAAGAGATAGAATTCATTTGTTCTTATCGGAAGCGTAGTGCTTTTATTTCGTCTATTGTGGATTGTTCAAAATAAGAATGAAAAACAGTATCCTGATGTAGTTTTTTGTACCCTGTATCGATTTTCTGAAAAGAATAGATTCCTGTTTTGTTAAGAAAGATCGATTTTTCATCATTTTTTAAAAATGCCACGTTTTATAAAAAATAGAGGTAAGAATTCAAATTGAATACTATTTAAGTTTTATTCTATAAAAATTCAACTATGGATTATAATCCCACTAAATTATTGACACGCTCAATTCCGTACGCGTTCATTTTTAATTCGCAGACTTCATTATTCTTATAAGAGGTTTAATAAATCGGCAAAGGAGAAAAAATAGATGCAATCTGTTGATATTGTTATTTCTGGTGGTGGCATGGTGGGTTTGGCATTGGCTTGTGGCCTAAAGGGTACAGGCTTGAGTGTTGCTCTTTTGGAAAAAGATTCACTAGATCAAAAAAAAACTCTTTTTTCGAGGGATAAGACTTTACGCGTATCTGCTATTCATGCAGCGAGCGAACAATTGCTTAAGTATATAGGAATTTGGGATCAAATTTTAGTGCAGGGTGCCTGCGCTTACACCAGTATGGAAGTTTGGGATAAAGATAGCTTCGGGAAAATCTTTTTTCACGCTCAGGAACAAGGTTGTCATCATCTTGGTTACATTATTGAAAATCAGGCTATTGAGCAAGCACTTTGGCAAAAGGCCACTGAGTCAGATCATATCACTTTATTGGCGCCTGCCTATTTTCAACAGGTGGCCTGGAATGAAGAGGCCGCTTTTGTAACCTTGGCGGATGGGCGTTTGTTGAGCGCTCTCCTTGTTGTTGCAGCGGACGGGGCTCATTCATACTTGCGTCAATATTCAGCGATCCCTGTTACTTTTTGGGACTATCATCAACATGCATTAGTCGCTGTGATTAGGACTGAACAACCTCATCAGAAAACGGCTCGACAAATTTTTTATGGTGATGGAATTTTGGCTTTTTTACCCTTAGAGAATGCGCATTTAAGTTCTATTGTATGGTCATTGCCTTCTAATGAATCGATTCATTTCTTTCAATGTCCTGAAACACAATTTAATCAATCTTTGGCGGTCGCCTTTGATATGCGTTTAGGGCTCTGCGAACTGCAAGGGCAAAGAAAGACTTTTCCATTAAAAGCTCGTTATGCACGTAGCTTTGCAGCTCATCGTTTGGTATTGGTCGGTGATGCCGCTCATACCATTCATCCTTTAGCAGGGCAAGGCGTTAATTTAGGTTTTATGGATATCGCAGAGTTAATTTCAGAAATACAACGGTTGAAAATGCAAGGTAAAGACATCGGGCATTATCCTTATTTACGTCGTTATGAACGACAGCGTAAGCAAAGCGCGGCTTGCATGTTAGCTGCTATGCAGTGTTTCGGTGTGTTATTTTCAGGAAATAAGCCTATCAAAAAGTGGATCCGTAATACGGGAATTAATCTGGTCAATCAATGTCCGAGTATTAAATCAAAACTTTTTCATTGTGCTATGGGATTATGATGGATCAAATTTTTTAAAAGATATAAAATTTTTATAAAAAATTTTGCCCGTAGACCTTCGATTGCCCTCCTCACGAATCTTTTATAAAAATCTACGAGATATCACTAATCGCCCATTCTCATCACCTTTAACTCTCAATATGGCGTCTTTTTGGAAATGATGATTTAATATTGCTTGCATCCATAAACTGTTATCTTGAAGTTTTACAGTTGCCAATACAACACCGGTTCTGCGGTAGTCTTCTCCCATCTGCATTTCGAGAGCTTCACCTACATCAGGGACCCGACATGCTTTGCCTGTCAGCCAATAAAGTGCTTTTTTATTCACTCCCCGATATTCTGTTCTTGCGATGACTTCCTGCCCTGTATAACAACCTTTGCTAAAGCTGATCCCCCCTAAAGCCTGCAAATTAGCAGCCTGAGGAATAAATTGCGCTTTATTTTTCGCCTCTATAATAGGGAAACCCGATTCAATATCTAATGCTAGCCATTGTGCACTGTTTCTACATACGGCTTGATCTCGGAGTTTTTGGATCAAAAAATCTTCCTTTTTTAAAGCGTGTGATACCAGCAAAAAGCGTTCTCTGGGCGAAGAAAAATACAATAGACTGTAATCATCTTCGTGCACTACAGGCTCCTTTTCTGTTGGTAGTTTTTCAAAGCAGTTTTTCAATACTTTTCTTGCTTGATTACCTGCTATCCCTAATAAAACGACGCTCTCAGCGATGTTTATCTCCACTTTAGAGAATACAGAATACTTTCTAAGTTCCATTACTTCATCATTTAATATGCTTTTTCGAGCGATAAAAGCTAAGCCTTTTAAATAATGAAATAAGCGTACCGTGCTTAATATTTTTCCTTTAGGATCACAATGTGCACCTAAGATATGTTGATTTGCCTTTAACAATGGGACATCTATAGTGATTTGCCCTTGAAGATATTTCACTCGATCTTTTCCTGTGACTGTGATTAATCCCCAGTCATTAAGCAAAATGACAGTGAATTGTAACTGCTCAGCAGGTAAAGACGCTTGGTGAGAGAAGAAAGATTGATAGAGCATATGATCTCCTTAACGAGCGATATATTTTTTATAAAAACTAAGGAAGGAACCCATGAGATATATTTAATTTATCATGATGATGATTTTAGCATTGAAATTGTTTACCAATCTATCAAATGACTTGGAATGCGCTTTTGTTGAAGGCTAAGATATGATCTTAGTAGGGAGAATTATAAAATTTATCAATACAGATGAATGGCCTGTCTCAAATTTTGTTCTTCGAAATGAAGAGGGAATAATTATTGCGTACAATTTAAAGATGTATTTGATAGTATCAGATGAAAAACTATATATGATGCATTTCTGTCAGAACAAGACGTAATTTTCAAAACATATAACCTTAATAGAGTCGTTGGTGCTGCGGTGATCCGGCAGTTTTTTGGTAACTATCTAAAGTATTAATAGCCTAATAATACTATATTTAACTTGCTTTCTTTCTTGGCATTTAAAATCCTTGATTATTGTTTTAAATAAAATATGATTACTTAAGTGCATAATGAATGATATGTATTAAAAAAATTAGATATCGATTAGAACATATTTCTGACACTTTAACTGAGCGACTTCATAGAAAAACGAGGCAAAAAAGCACGTATGTCCGTAGCACTCCAACCCGTGGAGATCGAAATTTTCGGTCGTTTAATCCGAGTGAATTGTCCGGAAGAACAAAAAAAAGATTTACATGAAGCGGCAGAAGAGCTAAATCAACGGTTTCAAGATTTTAAAATTCGTACGAAAGCCATTGGAACTGAGCAGCCGGCTTTCTTTATTGCCTTGAATCTTTGTTACGAATTAAATCAAGAAAAAAAGAAAGCCTGTTCGTTTGTATCCAGCACGGACAAACGTATGAGATTACTTCAAAAAATTATTGATGACGCTTTGTGTGATCAGGTTTCTGTGTCTAAAATAGCGACTTCATCATTTGAATAAATGAAAGATAATGGTTTTGAGCATCTTGCAGCACACTTTTTGTGTTTTTTAGTTAATTTTTAAATCAGTACGATAATATATCTCTAGAATGTTTGCCAGCGGCTCAATCCCATGAGCCGATATTGAATATAAAAATATGTTGTTTTTAACTTGTGAGCATGCTTGATTCGTCAAGAACCCTAAGAGTTATGACTCCATATTGACATTGAACAAAGGGTTCAAGGGCCAAAGCTTACAGCGCCATCTTGAAGACCGCATCAATTTATTGATATGCTATATAGTGATAGCTATTTGTAATGGTAAAAAAATAAAACACCTTAATCGTGTCTAAATTATTTTTAATAAAAAATTAATGATTATTTAATTAATTTTAAAATCAGTACTTTCAGGTTTACCTGGTATAGGTGTTCGGTCATATTGATAAATTTTCATATGACAGAAGAGAATCTTCTTCTGAGACAAAAAATTCGAGAGAAAATGCGTGAGCATCGACGTTTATTAAGTGAAGAAAAACAAAGATTAGCGTCACAATCCGTAATTCAACATATATCGATACATGAAAAAATCTCTCTCGCTCAACATATTGCTGTTTTTCTTTCTTTTGACGGTGAAATTTCTACACAGCCTCTCATCGAATACCTTTGGCAACAGAATAAAAAAGTATATTTACCCGTAGTGGATCCTTTTCTGGAAGCTCATTTGCTGTTTGTCCCCTATCATAAAAGCACGTCTCTGATCAGGAAAAAATGGAATATTTTTGAACCGCCACTAGAGCAGACACAGGTAATACCTTTTGAAAAGCTTAATATCCTATTTGTACCATTAGTGGCTTTTGATAAAAATGGACAGCGTTTAGGTGTGGGAGGAGGATTTTATGACCGAACCCTTCAAAAGGCTATATCAACAGGCCCGTATGCAATTGGTTTAGCTCATGATTTTCAACAGGTGAAGAGTTTTCCTATCGCTAAGTGGGATATGCCACTGCCAGAGATTGTGACACAGAGCAAAATCTGGCAGAGGCCATCTTAATTCAGGCTATTTTCATAATAATCACAATATAATTGGTCCCGTCGATCTCCTGCATTAAACGCGCTTGTTCTTTTATTTTATTGGATATCTGAGTTTTAACATCAATCACCACATAGCCGACTTGCCCATTTATTTGTAAATATTGATTTGAAATTCTTATTTTTTGCTCAAAAACATTTGATGCATCTGATTTAAAATGCTAGGACGATTTTGATAAAAATATTAAGCGGTGGATGTTTTTGCGATGATAAAAGAAAGAGACGTGTGAAAAATTCACAGAAGAAAGTGTAGAGCCATTATCATAATATTTCATCAGTTTTACTGATACTTTATTGCCGATATTGTTTTTGGCTTCTTTTGTTGATCCAGCAATATAAGGAGTTAGGATCAGATTATCAAATTTACAAAGCTTTGATTGCAAAGGTTAGTCTCTAACTAGAAGTCTCCTCAGGAAAAACGTCTATGACTGCTCCCGCTATATACTAATTTTTAAAAGCATTCTATAGAGCATGAATATTAACAACCTTACCACGTGACGTATTGATGAGGCGTGATCCCCGTTTCATTTGAGATACATTCTTATCTGAGATTAGATTTTCTGTTATGGCATGTTTCTAGAGCATGCAATCTGATTACATCGCTGATGTTTAAAAAATAACGAAGATCAGTGATTTGGTGAGCATTGCCACCCGCAATTTTTGCTCTATATCATCGAAAAACCTTGCAATCCGACACTTTCTGCTAAAATCCCTAATTGCATGCTGATATACCCATAGCCTATGAAGGCTAACTTTTTACCTCGTACTTGATAAGCACTTGAAGATTGCTTATATCATGCACCACGATGTGCCTTTGCATTAGCAGCCTGGATCCCTATCAAAGGGATGAATAATTCACCCAATGCCATTTCTGCCACTGAATGAGTATTTTAAAAAGGCGCATTCAAAATGGGGATGCCTTTTTTGCTGCAGAATTCGGATCAACATGGTTGATCCCAATACAAAAACATCTTAATGAAATGAGTTTTTTGCAGAAGCAAAAATTTCTTCACGGAGATCCGTGCATGAACGGATACCTATAAAATAAGCATCACGAACGGCCTCTTTCAGTGACCCCTTATCTAATACCCTTTATGATATTTAATATGAGAATAACCCGCCGCTTTTAAGTGATCAACAGCAGTTTGATGGATCCTCTCTAGCAATAGTAACTTAATGTTACTATTTTCAAGTAAAAATTTTGTCACAGTATCACTCCATGATTTCAACAGTATTGGAGGTTGCAATTAAAACAGCATCTGCTGGACGACGGGCAAACAGCCCCACGGTTACAACCCCTGCAATTGCGTTGATTTTATTTTCTAAATGGATGGGATCGTCCATATTTAAATGACGAACATCTAATATAATGTGACCATTATCCGTGATCACCCCTTGCCGATATTCAGGTAATCCCCCTAGTTTTAAGAGCTCACGAGCAACGTAAGATCGCGCCATTGGGATCACTTCGATTGGTAAGGGGAATTGATCTAATATGTTGACTTTTTTTGTATGGTCCACAATACAAATAAATTTTTTCGCCATGCTCGAAATGACTTTTTCACGAGTCAATGCCGCGCCTCCGCCTTTTATCATCTGCTTATAGTCATTGACTGCATCAGCACTGTCTACGTATATATCAATAATATCGACCTCATTGGTATCTAGAACAGGAATACCGATATTGTTAAGTTTTCTGGTGGAATCCTCAGAGCTCGAAACGACTCCTTTGACACGTTCTTTGATGGGGCCTAGAGCATGAATAAAGTGGGTGATCGTTGAACCTGTTCCTATTCCGATTATCATGTCTGATTTTACATAATTTAAAGCCACCAAACTAACGGCTTTTTTCATTTCATCTTGAGTCATCGTCAATTCACTATTGATTTCATGGGAATAAAAATAAAAGTAACATCATTCATGTGAATGAATTTCGATATCCATGTTTTTTGATTTTAATGTTGTGTTTTAAAGTAGACAGAGCGACTGGATAATATCGCAGTAAGAATCACAAATAAATGTCCTTCAGAAGAATCTAGCAAAAATGAATTAAAGAAATGACAAGCCATGTAACTCATCAGTACCGCGATAAACATATTTTTGATTTCACTCGGTTGTTGACAAGCCGAGCGAAAAAAATACCACATCCACAGAAGAAAAACAGTCAGCCCGAGCAATCCTGATTGAAGGGTTTGAATTAAATATTCATTATGCGGATTATGAATGATGAAATCACCTTGTTTAGAAACATGCTCAAATGAACCTGCACCGTGGCCTAAAATTGGCGCTTCCTTTATTAGTTCCCAGGAACGTAATGCAAACATTGTACGTAAGCCCATTGAAGTACTACAGGCCTCAAGTAAATTTATCTGTGATGCGGCTAAACAAGTTTGGATTTCTTTTATGCCAGTATGCATACGAACATTTGCCGGATTTGGCACAATCACAAGAACAGCCCCTAAAACAAGCGCGACTATGATCATTTTCAATTGATAGGTTTTCGGACATAATAAAAAAATCCAGGCAAAAAAAGCGACTACTAAAGCAAGATACCCTGTTCTACCTTGTACTATAAAAAAGATATTATAAACACCCAGGCAAGTCAGTAATGCATACGCGCCATATTTTATTCCTTTGTGATGAAAAGTTTGTTGCAACCAGATCAGCACGGCAAAGGCCATAAAAAAATTTTGGGTAATATGCATCTTAAAAACAGTAGGATTGCTCAGGTAGGCTTTGCCAAAAGGAAGATCAAACTCCCAGATGAAAAAACTGGTTAATAAAATAATTGCATTCGCCAATAAAAATCCTTTTACAAACTGTTTGGACAACGATTGAGATATTAAAAAAAAAAGAGAAAGTGGCAAAATAAATAATAGTTTTTTGTATTTATAGATTATCTTAACTCCATAGACATTGTATTGAGTCAGGATGGAGAGAAGTAATAATAAAAACACAAGGGCAGGTAACCAAATGAGAGGGTTTTTATATAAAAATTTTATAAAATATCCATTAGGTTTTGATAATACACAGAATAACGCCAATACAAGTAAAAAATGCATTAAAACATTAGAGGTAGGTAACGAAAAACCTAAAAAGAATGCGATCACAGTTGCAAATGTAGTGAAGCGGTGTTGAGGTGTAAAGTAATTGAAAAATGTAGCGGCAAATATCATTGAGGATCCTAAATTTAAAGAATGAATTTCATACAGAGAAAAATATAAACAAATAGCGGAACCACTATAATGGCCGCCACCATCTGTTTTGAATAGCGGAGCAGTTCGAGAATAAATAGTCTCAATAGACCATGTAAAGTTCAAAAAGATTCGACTGTGACCGTATTCTGTAGCGAATCAACTGATTTTGAGCTTTTTGCTTAAATATATGGGGTGTTATGAGGAAGATCTCTGTTAAAAGAATGATAACTTTCTATCTATCTATATTGCGATCGATGCCCCTGAATTTTTAGCCAGATATTTTGGTTTTAAGCCGTGATTTTTATGAAATTTTACAAAACGATAATCTTTATCACTATAATGACCTGCAAATTCTTTATCGTATCCATATAGACTGAAAAATCTTGCTCTAGATAAAAAGAAGATATTCGGATGCTATCGACATGCTTTTTTTGTTTGAGGATTGGTTCGATAAATCCGATAAGAAGATCGCTTAGGATTTCCTGCATTGAAGAGATATCTAAAGGTGTCTTCTAGAAGTTTACAATCGAGATCCATCAAAATAATTTGATCCGATTTTTCATACACAATACCTAAATTTCTTGCGTCGGATTGATTTAATTTAATATCATCAGTGTTTTTTAACCAAGTGATATTCAGATCAAAATGATTTACTTTATATTTTCATGGAGAGAAATCATCCATAATTACCAATTTAACCTGGTTTTTAATATCATCAAGGTAGTTTGCATACTCTCTCAATAAAGACTATACAGAATTGATATTGATTTGCTTGCAGTAAAAATAAGTGATGTAAGTAAGTTTGTATATGTTGTTTATCTAACATATGCCTTTTTTGACAAAATCGCTGTCTTGCATTTTTCATCCTAAGGGTTTAGGAATACGGTAGGCCTATTAAAAATTGAAAACATACAGATATTAAAGTTTTGTAAAAATCAACTAAATTCTATTTTTTAACTTTCATAATAGCAAATTTAACATACGCCGAAGAGGCTCAGCGGCACCCCACAATAGTTGATCGCCAACAGTAAAAGCAGATAAATATTTAGGCCCCATACTGAGTTTTCGTAATCGACCCACGGGGAGATCAAGAGTACCGCTGATCGCAGCTGGAGTGAGTCCATTTAAAGTCGCTTGTTTTTTGTTTGGAATAACTTTAACCCATTCATGATAAGAACCCAGAATTTGTTCTATCTCTTTAATAGAAACATCTTTTTTTAGTTTGAGTGTAATCGCTTGGCTGTGACAACGCAAAGCGCCGACGCGTACGCATATGCCATCAATGGGAATCATCGTTTTATTGTTTAAAATTTTGTGGGCTTCCACTTCAGTTTTCCATTCTTCTCGAGTCTGTCCATTTGCTGAAGCGATATCAATCCACGGAATTAAACTTGTTGCTAAAGGCGCTTCGAAACAGTCCGTTGGAAGATCGCCGCTCTGTGTTAATGCCATGATCTCGCGCTCTATTGAAAGAATCGTTGCAGCGGGATCTTGTAGCTGTGACCCTACTTCTGTATACAAAAACCCCATTTGAGTTAATAACTCACGCATATGACGTGCCCCGGCCCCTGAAGCAGCTTGATAAGTTGCAAACGAAACCCATTCGATCAAAGAGGCATTAAACAATCCTCCCATGGACATCAGTATTAGGCTCACGGTGCAATTACCGCCGACAAAGGTTTTAATCCCTCTATTTAAAGCACATGCAATCAGGTTTAAATTCACAGGATCCAGCGCTATAACACTGTCTTTTTCCATCCGCAATGAAGAGGCGGCATCAATCCAATAACCCTGCCAACCTGTAGCACGTAATTTCGGATAAACTCTGTTGGTATATTCTGCTCCCTGGCAGGTCAGAATGATATCTAATGATCTTAATGTTTCGATATGATAAGCATCTTGTATTTTGCCTATTATAGAAGAAAAATCAGGATTGGCTTGACCTTTTTGAGATTCTGTTGTGGAAAAAAAAACTGGGTATAAGCGTTTAAAATCATCGGTTTCTTTCATACGTTGCATTAATACCGAGCCAACCATTCCACGCCAACCTATTAAACCTACTTTTTTCATAAAATTTTCCTGATGAAGAGAATTGAAAATAATAAAATTATCTACTACTTTACAACACTGTAGACAGTGTTTATAGTGTGATCCGCATTTGGAGGGGTGGCCGAGTGGCTGAAGGCAACGGTCTTGAAAACCGTCGACGGGCAACCGTTCGTGAGTTCGAATCTCACCTCCTCCGCCATAGTGATCAATAAGTTATATTAAATACAGAGACACCCAAAAGTATCTATTAGAATTGACTGAGCGTATTTTTACTTTTAAGACATCATGTTAAATATATTTAAAGAAAGTGTGATTCTAACTTTCCTGTCGTACATCAGAACCTGACTTTATGATTCATGTCCGCTGAAGAGCTGCTTATCTTTTGTACTCCCTTTGTTATCTGAAATATTATTAGCTTTCAGATTATGAAACGTACAGTCAAGTTTTTAAGCTATTTCTATTATTACCTTGACTGCATTTTATTTACTCTCTTGCTACCCCATCTGTAAACACGAGGCATACTAGCTACCTAAGGATGAACCGAGGTTTTGCTCCGCAATGTTTTATATTCTTTTTTAATCACTTCACACAAACAAAAAACTGACAGATGTCAAAACCCTGTTTAAAAATAGAAAAATATTCGTATTATATGAAATTTTAAGGCGCACAAGGTACTTTAACGAGAGTATAATGCGTCGTTTTTTATGTTGATTTTTAGGAGCTTCTATGTCTATCACGGCAAATCGCTTATACCGTGACAGTTTTAATTTTTTGCGAAATGAATTATTCACGATTGTATTGCTGACATTATTCGCTGCATTAACAACCGTCATGATTAATTATTCATTATTACCCACCCAGGAACAACTGAACATTTTAGAAACCACAAAAAACCAGATTGACGCTCACAATATAGGGATTAAACAGATCATCTCTCAGATGAGCCCTGAGCAGCAAATGGCAATACTGAAAATATCCGCTTGCGAGATTTTTTCAATACTCTTGGGTCATGTTCTTTTAATAGGAGGGATGTTAAGTATCATGATAGAGATATCAAACAATCGCCCTGTCAGATTTTTGAAAACTCTGTCTATTTTCTTACCTGTACTGCCTAAGTTATTTTTATTAGTTTTTATTTGTACGTTATTAATCCAATTTGGACTAGCCGCTTTTATTGTTCCTGGTATTATGATCGCACTGAGCGTTTCGTTCTCTCCTATTATTCTTATTAATGAAAAAGTAGGGATTTTTTCGGCAATAAACCGCAGCAGTAAAATGGCATTTACTCATTCTCGTCTCATTATTCCAGCGATGTTGCTGTGGGGGAGCAGCAAACTCTTGCTGTTGCTGTTTCTTTCAATCAATCAAATTAATATTTCTTCTCACAATACGATGATACTAATATTTAACGCTGTGAATTATTTTTTATTGGCATTCTTACTGGTTTATTTATTTCGTTTATATATGTTATTGCGGGCATAAAATGAAAACGATTTTAGATTTGATCCCATTAATCATATTTTTTATTTTTTATAAAACATATGACATTTTTATTGCTTCCGGTGCATTGATTTTTTCTAGTCTTTTTATTTTGGCTCTAGTTTGGATAAAATATCGAAAAATAGAAACTATGATGCTTGTTAGTACAATTATTGTAGTGGTATTGAGCAGCATGACATTAATTTTTCACAGTGATATTTTTATTAAGTGGAAAGTGACCATCATTTATTTCTTATTCTCTGCGGCTTTACTAATCGGCGATTGGATATTTAAAAAAACGTTAATACAACGCTTTTTAGGTAAGGAATTGAGTTTACCTGATCACATTTGGTCAAGAATGAACTTGTATTGGGCACTCTTTTTTTTAATCTGTGGTATCACTAATATTTATATTGCATTTTGGTTTCCGCTATCAATTTGGGTTAATTTCAAAGTGTTTGGTTTGACCGCGGCCACTTTTTTGTTCACTTTGTTGACGGTTGGTTATATTTATCGCTACCTCGCTCAAACTGATAAAAAAAATGATATGAAAAGCCACTGAAAAGTGGCTTGAGAGTTTTAGAAAATCCCCCATTTATTCTACTGGCATTTAATTATTGTCGATCTTAAAAATAATCACTGTCACGCAGTCTTTAAAGGGATTCGCTTGAAATTTCCACTTTTTCATCGCTGTTTTTACGTTGCGTTCAAAAATATGAGGGGGATCAGATTCTAGTAGACGTATATTTTTTACCCTACCTTGATCATCAATGTCATATTGCACCTTCACTTTTCCCTCAATCCTGAAAGCCAAAGCTCGCGCAGGATAAACAGGTTTCACTTTTTTAAACGATCCCGGCTCTGTATTTACTTCTATAGTAGAAGAGGAAGCCGTGTAGTTGGATTCAATAACATCAACTTCTCTTTTTTGAATTGGTTGAGTCAAAAAATCGGGATCGGAAGAGGTTTCGTTTTTGATCACCGGCATTTTGTTTGGGACGAATTTTTTAGAGGGGTGTTTTTTGGTTTTTTTTATCGGGCTATATTTATTTTTTTTAATCGGTAATGAGGGCAGTTCAGCATAATCAATAAGATTCGCTGGTGTTGTAAATTGTTGAGAGTGCTGTTTGATAAAAGAGGGCTTTAAAAAAGAAGAGCTATGATAGTTCATGTGTACTTTTAAAGATGAAGGCGCTAAATTTTTGGGTGGGATCTCAATAAAAAAATGTAAAAGCATAAAGATCAAAAAAAGATGCAACCCTAAAGAAAATAAAAAAGGCCAAGCTTTTAAAAAAGGCCACTGCAAATTTTGATTTGACATTCTTTATGGTAAATTTTTAATAAATGATAAAAAAGCCACCGGAAGGTGGCTTTATAAATATAAAAATTTCGATCCACTAAAAACGAGTGCCTAGAGAAATTGCCAAAACACCTCTTTTTTGACCACCGGCCATTTTAGCATATTCATAGGAAAGATCGGTAACGATATTTGGCAAAGGGTTAAATTGAAATCCTATCATGCCTGCAGGGCTGGTTTTTTTCATATCTGCAGGTTCAGGATTACCCATTTGTTTAGTAGTGGCGTTTCCGTCTATTTGTATTTTTCTTTTTGAGTAAGCGATGCCTGCTGCAGTATAGACACTCACCCATTTATTAAAGCGATAGCTCAGCCCTATCAAAAGAGAATAATAATTAAACTTTGATGGATGATCACTTATTATTCCGCTTATATCATTCTTGATAACAGCTCTTTCTTTTTTCCCTAAATAAGCGAAAGAAGAGATGCTTCCCAGCTGTGGATCTATCTCATAACGATACTTAAGGTTCAACCCTATCGGGTTAACATCTCTATTAATTTGGAAGCATTTAGATGTTGTTTTACTGCTTGTTTTATATGAACTCCAAGCGTGACCGCCGGATACAGAAGTGTCTAATTCAGCGTTTACAGATAAAATACCGAACGTTGAGCCTACTACTAATAGGCTATATATTAAAGCTTTTTCATAAAAGCATCCTATTTGTTTTGTATAAAAATATTTTATTGCCAATAGAAAGACAAAAATAAAAAACACAGATAAGATTGCTACTTTATATTGTATAAGATAAAGATTATTTATGTACATGATAAAATTTTTAACAGCTTTATATTAGATTTTATCTAATTTTGTTTTATTAAATTCACTTACTTTGGGTAGAAACATCCGTCAATTTTGGTGTTAAGATTCTTTACCTAAGGATTTTTAATCAGGTAACTTTATAGAATAGATAGTATGATAAAAAGTTGGCTGAATTAAAAATAAATGCCTAAAAAAATTGCCGTCATACCTTTTTTATTGCCATTAAACATTTAAGTTTAATCATAAAAAATTAACAACGATATTTAACATGAACCCCTTCAGAATTAATATCTTTCTTAAATTCAAGGTTGAACTCTTTTTTATTAATTCCACATTAATTTTAATGTGTCACCGACATATAAATTATGTACTAATTCAGCATTTGCAGATGAAATACAGAGAATGATGTTTAAAATATTATTTATGTCATTAATTTACTCACTTATTTTGATAAATGCAAAAAACAAAAGGATTGTAATTTATTTATGAACACATTTTACACCTTTATCAGCTCGATTGTGTTATTTGGATATTGGCTACTGATTGCAGGGATCACATTACGTATTTTAATTAAACGACGAGGCGTTCCCTCTGCTATGGCTTGGTTATTGGTGATCTATATTTTTCCTTTAGTCGGCATTATGGCTTATCTCTCTTTTGGTGAACTTAATTTAGGTAAGGCTCGGGCACTCAGAGCAAAAGCTTTATGGCCATTAACAACAAACGCATTAAATCAATCAAAAGACGCCAGACAGCTTTTTTTTCCTTCACATAGTGCTGTCTCAGAGCCTTTATTTAAGCTCTGTGAACTTCGTCAAGGAATCGGTGCGATGAAGGCGCATAAATTAGAGCTACTCACTACTAATGAGCAAACGTTAAAAAGATTGATCAGAGATATTAAACAGGCTCGATATGATATAAAGATGGTTTTTTATATCTGGCAAGTAGGGGGATGGGTAGATGAGATTGCCGAAGCATTAATGGCAGCAGCACGTCGAGGTGTTAACTGCCGTCTCATGCTCGATTCTGCAGGAAGTCGAGCTTTTTTTCGTAGCCAGTATCCCACAATGATGTTGAATGCAGGTATTCACCTTGTCGAAGCTTTAAAAGTGAATGTATTACGTATGTTTTTTCGTCGTATGGATTTAAGACAACATCGAAAAATTGTGCTGATTGATAACTACATTGTATACACAGGCAGTATGAATATGGTCGATACTTCTCATCATACTAATAAAAAAAACAAGGTGGGTCCTTGGATTGATCTGATGACTCGAATGGAGGGTTCTATAGCGACTGCTATCGGAATGGTTTATGCTTGCGACTGGCAAATGGAAACCAGTAAACACATTTTATCTGAATTTTCACCTCACAAAATTGCTCTTAAAGAGCATGATAAAGCAGCAGGCCCTCTTCAGGTGATTGCCTCTGGGCCAGGATTTCCTGAAGACATTATCCATCAAGCGCTGTTAACGGCAGTGTATTCTGCACGTGAACAACTAATTATGACGACGCCTTATTTTGTCCCGAGTGAAGACTTGCTGCATGCTATTTGTACGGCTTCTCAAAGGGGAGTGGAGGTGATCATTATTCTTCCCTATCTTAGCAATTCTATGATAGTAAGTTGGGCAAGTCGCGCATTTTTTGCTGACTTATTAAAATCCAAAGTTAAAATTTATCAATTTCAAGGAGGAATGCTACATAGTAAAAGTGTTTTAGTAGATAAACAGCTAAGCTTAATTGGAACCGTGAATCTCGATATGCGAAGTTTATGGCTTAATTTTGAAATTACTGTTGCGATAGATGATTGGGATTTTGGAGAAAATTTGGCCTGCCTGCAAAATTATTATGTGAAAAATTCTATTCTTTTAGATAAAGATCAGTGGGAAAAACGATCTGTATGGCAGAGCATCATTGCGCGATTGTTTTATTTTTTTAGCCCCTTTTTATAAAAATAATAAGATTGATAAAATACATAAAAAATCAATCTTCTGATTAAGATGAAAAGTATTTATAAAAATCACGTGTTTATTTTTGTTATGACTCATATTAGTCTATGCGATTAATTTAACTACTTAAAAAATTAAGTTTAGCTTTTATTAAAAAGCTCCCCAGTAGATTTTTAGTTTTGTTAATTTAAGTTAAATTAACAAATTTGAGACAATATTTTCTTAATCATATTAAGAAAGAAAAATTAACTTTAAAGAAATATATAAATTTAAAAAACTTATTATTTAATAGTAAAATCATGTTTTTATAAAACAACATTTTATTAAAAAGTAAAAATTTGTCTAAAATGAAAGTAAATTTGAAAAATTTTAGCTTTCAAAAGCGTAAAACTTTTGCACTGACTTAAAGTTCGCTATTGCAGAAAAGAAAATAGCATTCTATTATTATTTACACACCCTCTAATATTATTTAAATATGAGATTATAACAATGAGTGAAGCTTTAAAAATTCTTAATAATATACGTATGTTGCGTGCTCAAGCCCGTGAATGTAGTCTTGAAACATTAGAAGAAATGCTTGAAAAATTGATGGCTGTAGTTAACGACCGCAAACAAGAAGAAAATAAGGCTAAAAAGGATAAAGAAGAATATAAACGTAAATTAGAAAAAATGAAGGCGATTTTAGTTGAAGAGGGTATTGACCCTAACGAATTATTGAAAATAAGTACTTCTAATAAGGTAACATCTAAAATAAAACGCGCTATTCGCCCTGCGAAATATCAATATCTTGACGAAAATGGTGAAAAAAAGACTTGGACAGGTCAAGGTCGTACTCCTGCGTTAATTAAAAAAGCGATTGAAGAAAAGAAACAATCATTAAAAGACTTCTTATTAAAAGACGGATTATCATAATGGATTTTATCCATGATAATCATCAAGATTAATTAGGTATTATTAAAAATACTCTCTTATTTCTAGAGGGTATTTTATACTCTTAAAAAGAGTATTTTTCTCTAAGGCGAAATTTAAAAAAATTTATTAATATATTTAAATAATTTAATCATATAAGTTGGGATTTTTTTATTTTCATTCAATTTTTCCTAAATAAGTCCATAAATTTTAATATCAAGTAAATTCAGGATCTAAATAATTCATGTTTAAAAAAAAAGAGAAACAAAAGTACTACAAACCATTTGCCATGATTCAAAAGGGTTAATTGCTAAAATTACGCATATTTGTTATGAACATAAACTCAATATTGTTCAAAACAGTGAATTTGTAGATCATCTCACTGGTCGTTTTTTTATGAGGACAGAGCTTGAAGGGATCTTCGATAATGTGGCTTTATTAACTAATTTAGAAAAAACATTACCTATAGGTATGCTTCAAAAATTATATACTATTCGTCGGCAACGTATTATGGTTTTAGTGACAAAAGAAGCACATTGTTTAGGTGATCTTTTAATCAAAACCGCTTATGGTGATCTGGATGCAGAAATTGTGGCAGTCATTAGTAATCACAATGAACTTAGAAATTTAACGGAGCGTTTTGATCTGCCTTATCATTTTATTAGCCACAAGGCGTTAAGTCGTGAACAACATGAGCATAAATTGATTACTCAAATAGATCACTATCATCCGGATTATATTGTATTAGCAAAATATATGAGAGTTCTCACTCCTACCTTTGTCACGCATTATCCTCATCGAATTATCAATATACACCATTCATTTTTACCTGCATTTATCGGGGCTCGTCCCTACCATCAGGCATATAAACGAGGGGTTAAAATTATTGGCGCTACGGCACATTATGTAAATCACTGTTTAGATGAAGGTCCTATTATCATGCAGGATGTGATTAATGTAGATCATTCCTATACAGCTGAAAATATGATGCTCGCGGGGCGCGATGTAGAAAAAAATGTATTAAGCAGGGCTTTATCTTTAGTATTAACTCAACGAGTTTTTGTTTATGGCAATCGTACTATTATTTTATAATGTTAAGTGATTTTTATGAACATGCCCCAGTAAACTTAAAGTGTACCTTCTATAATCTATGGGTATTTTTTGATTAACTGATGAAGGAACGAATATGGCAAGTATATTGATAATCAATGATCATCCTGTCGATCGATTAGCGATTAGCATGTTATGAGAAAAAGAAAACTACACTACAGCAGGTAAAATAATTCAATCCAGATTTAATTTTAGGTTGATATTAATATCCATTCTCTCAATGGCATTGATCTCGTGCTCTGCTTACGTCATCAAGAGTATAAAGGCGGGATACTTATTCTGGCAGGGAAAGACAAGACTCACTATATCACCCGTTGTAAACAAGCGGGCGCAGCCGGTTTTATTAGCAAACGCAATAATTTGTCTGAGCTTACAAATACTTTATGCTCTATAGAAGCGGGTTATAGTTTTTTCCTTTGTACGCGCGAAATTTTCTTACAGAAAGTCTTTTCAGATTAAATAGATAGGATTCATTAGTTGTCTACGAAAAAATTACAGGTTTTATCCTATTTAAGCAAAGGAATGAAAATACTCGACATTGCAGCACAAATAACGCCTTTTAATTTTTCTTAAAAGGTAATATACAGAATAAAATGTTTAAAAATCAAACGATTAAAAAATCTCAAATAAAAGAAAGAATCGCAACTCAGCCCGATTTGACTCCAAAATATTCCCCTCACCGCTTTTGCGTTGCGCCCATGTTCGATTGGACCGATCGCCATTGCCGCTATTTTCATCGTTTATTAACAAAAAACGCCCTTCTATATACAGAAATGGTGACTACAGGCGCACTCATTTGTGGTCAAGAAGACTACCTTGACTATAGTGAAGAAGAACAACCTGTTGCATTACAGCTGGGTGGCTATAATCCGTTTGAATTAGCTCAGTGCACACAATTAGGCGAACAAAGAGGTTATCAAGAAATTAATTTAAATTTAGGCTGCCCCTCTCCTCGAGTCAAACAAGGCGCCTTCGGAGCAGCCTTGATGCAAGATATTGAACAAGTTTGTGTTTGTTTGAAAGCGATGTGTGACGTATCCTCAATTCCCGTGACCATCAAAATCCGTATTGGTGTAGATGAGCATGATAGCTATGAATTTTTGTCTCAATTTATAGAAAAGATTTCACGTGAAATTAATACTGTGATTATTCATGCGCGAAAAGCTTTGCTGTCTGGATTGAGTCCAAAAGAAAATAGAGAAATACCCCCATTAGACTATCCTCGGGTTTATCAGTTAAAAAAAGATTTTCCAGAGTTAAATATTGTGATTAATGGTGGGATCTCTACACTAGAAGAAGCGAAACAACATCTGCAATATGTAGAAGGTGTGATGATTGGCCGAGCCGCTTATCAAAACCCAACCCTTTTAACTCAGGTTGACTCTGAGCTTTTTAATGCACAAGACCCTCTAAGCGATATTACCGCTTTAATCAAAGCATTTTATCCATATATTGAACAAGAATTATCTCGTGGCACTTTTTTTAACCATCTGATTCGACCTATGTTAGGCTTATTTCAAGGGTGTGCAGGTGCTAGACAATGGCGTCGTTATCTCAGCGAACATGCTTATCAATCAGGAGCAGATGTGTCTGTGATTGACAGAGCGTTATCTTTTGTGACACCCCATGATTAGCACTCTTTTAAAAAAGACTTAGAGTTTGACTCCAGGGTTTGTGTATCTATCTGAATCTGATCAAAGCACTATAATAACGATTAAAATGAACCTATTACCAAGAAAGCATCGGATTTTCGGAGGTAACATTAGGAACAAAATGATTAGTGACGTTCGCCTCAGGGTCTTTAGGAATTACAGCGAAACTACTCTGAGTAAGTTGATCAATGTTCATACTATGTGCACCAAGCATGACTTTTGCAGTAGACTCACTCACGTCTTGCAGAATAATTGCATTTTTCTTTTCACGTTTGGCTTTTTTAGATATGAACAGATGAAGAGCTTTTCCCTAATTTTGCCATTGATATTGGATGTGATCTAACGTCACCTGGTTTAATGTTAATGTATTCTTTCCTTCTTTATCCTAAAGAATGGTTTTTACCTGATCGTCAGCAGGAAATTCCACGTCACCATTTCGATAGGTGCAATCATAAAAATCATCCCACTTCCCTCCATTAGCGTGATCGATACTACGACTTAATGCAAGAATGTCATCACCAGCATGTCCGTGGAGTTTATTCTTACCTTGCTCTTGTAAGGCTCATCAAAATCATTAACATCTATATCGTACAGGCCATTTTAGTATCGCTGATTTTGATGTGATGATGTTTTTCTTTATTCATAAAATCGATCAAAAAAATCTCTAACGCTTTCTGTGACAGCGTACTCCAGCTGAGAGCGTAGAATCGTGTTACCGCCTTTCGGATGGGTTGAGTCATCTGATCAGTGTGTATGGGAAAAATGATTTCATCTATTTCTGGTTCTGATTAATCGTTTTGATTGTTGTTTACTACTGTTATGGGTATTTTTCGATCATAGAGCCTATTTCATATACGTATTGTCACGCGTTTCCTATTAAAAAGTTTGTGCCTCTGTAACTGAAAAATATTCGCTTTTCATTACCGTTTATTTTATCGTTAAAAAGTGTTTCACTTAGAATGATATTTTGTTCTTTTGCTAGAACAATTTTATTCTCTTTTACTTTTATGATATCCAGGCTTTGGCCTGAATCAGCCTTAAATAAGATGTTGACTTAATCAGACGGTATTTTTTGCAAAATAGTCTTAATGATTGAGATCATATAAATAGTGATTTTGTACGTTCAATATCCCTTCAAATTCTTCTTTTTATTCCAGTGTATCAGGCCACTGGAGAGTCATCAGCGCGCCATCTTGAGTATAAAAAATCGTATTTTTATCTACAATGAGCGCCGTAGACTCTTGAGAGTCTTTGCAATATAACGATCTCATGATTAACGTTGTGTAAGTGGTGTTGGCATTTTTAATGCCATATGTTTAGATCGTACTCTTTTCCTCTTTCATTAAGACGGATCGATTCTATATCTCGCAATTTATAACGCAGATAAATATCAATGAATTCATTGTTTTCTTCTACCATAATTACTTTCACATCTTGTGGTTGAGAATGATTTAAAATATTAAAGGTGTCTGGATCCTTTTGATCCTATCGCTTGACCAGATTCTAAATTAAAAATATCCGAAAAATGACCGCCTTGATATTGCTTGTTCCTCTCCTAGGAAAAATAATTTTTTTTGAGATATCTTATTGCCTTGTCATTTCTTCCACCAAAATCAAAAATGATGCTACTATCTTATTTTAGCTTTAAAAACGCCGAGAATGAAGCACATAATTCTGATCTACCTATAGGCTTGTTTTTAATAAAATGGATATTTTCAGATAGCTGAATCACCTTGATCATGTTTTTGTGGTTTTTGTTAAAGTTTTGTTTACTGGGTCAAGCAAGGCTGGTTGAGAAGAGGCTTGATCATGATCAACGATATATATCGTATTAAATTTCAGTTGAAATGGTATGTTTCATTGCTTCACAGGGGTCTTTATAAACGCAGGGAAAAGAGTCGCTAATAATAACCCGTCGTCTGTAATGAGGGTCAACCTATTGCTTAAAACAAGTAACACTTCGTTCTTTGTATCTAATCGGTAGACATCTTTTATTTTTATAATAGCTGCGCTGCTATTTTTATTATTCATTGAAAGCAGAACATAAAACGAATCTCCTTCTTGTAATAATTCAATTTTTTGAGCTCATTACAGTCATAATTTAGCATGATGTAACCGAACTCTCCAGGTTGATCGATGATATTCATTGTAAATTTATTAACTACGTTTGGATGCATATACGGTCTTTTAAAGACGCCTGCGAATAATATAATACGTATCCATTCCAATTCCTCCCATCGCCAGGCCGTTCTGTAGCGTTAAAATGTCATCGTCTACATGTGCACTAACACTCCTCAGCTGATTGTTAGAAAAAATTAATACATGATTTTGATCTAAACCATTAAGGTCATTATAATGAGTAGGTTTAGTAATCAATGGCTTATTCAGGAAAGACTCTCTTTCGAGCTGCTCAACAAGAGAAGAATTTTCTGATAATTCATATGGCATTAATCACATCATCTGACTCAGCGAATTGAACAAAATCGTAATAAAAATAGGAGTTTTCATTTTCTTGGTAATGCGTGATAAGAATGATCTTCCCTGGATTTGGCTTCATTTCATTGATTATTTTTGCATAAATATGTTTTGCTTCCACTTTTGCAAGATGCAGATAACCCGGTAAATTAGAATGGTCATAAATTTTGCTTTCTGTTAAAAAACCTTTAAAAGTAGGAGGAACCATTCATTTGGTGTGGGTGTGCGTGAAGTAGGCAATCTCTATATAATGCTTCTCTTATAAAATGAAATCCGATGTTATATAAAAATAGTCACTTGAATAGATATTTTGCAGTAAATTGAATGTTGTATAGGCCTTTTCAGCTACTTGTATATCAAATTTTTCTTTTAATATGTCTCTTATTTTCTTTTCAGTGAGCCTCTTTTGTGTTTTAGGTGTGGGATGATTTATTAAATAGATATAAAGATCCTCTCTTACTTTTTCGGCAGTGCTTAACCTGATCTCTTGTGAGATGATATTCAGCATACTGATAGAAGAATAGAATTTGGTTTCCAGCGCTATTGAGATGGACAATCCTAATCTCCACACGCTTATTTTTATCTTCTTCATTCGATGATAAAAATGTATTGCATCTCATCCACCATAAAATTAACCGTCAGATTGATGGCTTTCATATTTTGATATTTGGTTAGTTGAGATTCTTCTTAGCTCTTCCTCTTCTTTTTGCTGAAAAGGATAAAATATTTTATATAGTCGATCACAAAGTCTATTGTTAATCCTATTTTTACGATTTTTAAAGTCGTCTCCATACGCTGATCAATTTGTCTGAGCTTCTCTTGTTGTATTTTTTGCGACGCATTCTTGAATGCCGTGTTAGGCTCTGTCTTTTTAATAGAAGAACCTTTTGTCTCAGGTTTACTAGTGGTCACTTCTGGATTGACTGCAGAGGAAAGCAGATGTACGATTTATGCTCCAACGGTAATAGAAAGACTCTTTGGTTTATCAAAAACTTGTTGAAGATCGTATGATAATAAAAGTGCGTGAAGCGCACAGAGCGCGCTTTTTAGTTCAGATGCGGTATCAGAAACCTCTGTTAAAACGGGCCGGGGCAGTCATATTAAAATATGATAGCGATTATTTTCTTTTCTAAAGCTATAATACTCACCGATGGTGCGAACACTTTGATTTAGCGAGTCAATTTTTAATTGAAATACTTTTTAAAAGCCTATCAGAGTATTCGAGATGTCGTAGCAGTTTTATTCATACTAATTTTTAATTCACCGATGTTGGGGTCATACAAGGTGTAATGTCAAAGTTTTATTCTCTTAACGCCACGTTGATATTGTGTTGCACTTTAAACCTGCGTTCTAGAGCATACAATGCCTGAGAACCTTTAAAAGAAAATGTGAAATCTATTCCCTTTAAGTTAAAAATATAAGCGCCACAGTGGTTTGAAATTTCAGCATTAGTGATATCTAAAAGTAATTTTTTGGTGTCTAAAGTGCCTTTCATGTTATGAAAGGACGGCTAAATCTTTCTATTGAGTGGCATTAAGATAATTAAAACTCAGTTGTTTTTACTGCCGTGCTTCTAACAGTGCAAAAATGCGAAGACCTCTTTCTATCAATGGCTCATGGACTTCATAGGGATACGGGCAAAAATACCCTGCTCACGGAGAGACGAAATCAATATACTGTTAAATTCTTTCGTATTATCTATATTGTCACTGACAACGCTAAGGTTGATCGAATTAGGTCGAGGATTAAGCTGCAATTCTTCTTGTAGACTCGAAGTTAGATCGGCGATAACTTCCGCTAAAATTCTTATGGCCGAATATCCTCCGATAAAACGGCTTTTTCTTTCTCCTACTACCACCAATTTAATGATCGGTTTAAAATAGGTTTATTACAAAAAGCTTCGTATTCTTCTTATATTGTGAAAATAAGAAACAGTAGATTTCCTGATATTCATTGGCCATTTTGTGCGCGATTTCAGTAGATTTCTATTGATAATGAAATTTAAAATCACATTGCCCTACAATAGCATTCGTATCTGTCTCTGAACCTAATCTGAAATTGGGGGGGCTGCCTTGCAAGAATATTCATTTCCATTTCTTTAATAAGGGTATCGATATTTACGCTTGACCAAAGTTGGTAAAGGATTATTTGTAAATTTAGAGGCATTCTGAGGTTCTGTGGGAGGATTTTGAAAGTAACCAATGGTTTCTTCTTTTTCTGTATCTGCTTTTTCTTTATGAGTAACACGATAAACCACTTTCGCATATGTTGTGCGGTTGGCTGCCTGAGAAGCAGATACTAAAACATTACTTTGTAAAATGGATCGTGACTTTAAATGCTAAATTTATTCAGAAGTGAGTTTTATGAGAATTTTAACTGTGGCTTCTATTTCTTGCCTACCATCATCGATGGTCTTCGTTTCTAAAGTATCTAGCCTTGCTTTAAGTGGTGCACTGATAATTTTATCGGTAAAATTAATTTTAAAATTTCCCCCGAGAGCCAATGGAGCAATATCAGCGCAGCCATGCTGTAGATAATCATCAGGAATAAAAATATTTTTTATAAAAAACTTGATAAATGATTTCGTTATCGAAACCCGGTAACTGCAATTTACTTTCACCAAAACGATACCAGTCTAATATTTGTATTTCTCGAGGATTAAGGCATGAGATCTTAAGTTGAAACCCAATTATTTTACGATCAGTAGACTCATAATTACGCTCATTATAAATAAGATCAACTCGCGCATAGCTCATCATATTCTTTAAAAGAATAGGCGATTTTTTACCAAAATCATCCATATTTAATGCTCTATTTATTATCAAAGATTTTTGGCAAGTCTCTTGTACACTCATTATTTTTAATGCAGTAGGAGGGGTATTAAGCATTTTATTGAATATATCGTGGATAATTTCAATGCTTTTCATCTATCAAATAAGTTAAATCTGCTGTTGCAATATCTTTTATAGTGATCGGATTAATATAAGTAGAGATAAATTCATTTAAATTATTTTGAATCATTAAAAAATTGGGTTTTAAAAAAATTTTTATCTCACAACTCTCTATTGATGAGTTTATTTACAAAAATTTTATTATTTTTTATTAAGCTTTGAAACGCTAATTGAGTTAAAGAATTTAATTCTGAATTTTCAAAAATTATTTTGAAAAAAGTGCACTGTCTATTGATCATAATTTTTATGATTTAATAAAATATTAACAAGTTTTTCTTTCAAATATTTTTGAATATTTTCAATTGGTCATCTATGGTGAGTTTTAAATCTTTATGTATCATATTAATTAGATGATGATTATGTCGATGTGGTTCTCAAAAATTTAAGGTAGTACCATCATTAAATTTATATATAGCACGGCCAATTATTTCTTCTCTTTCTTTTGTAGTTATTAGAGCTAATGTTTGTAATATGTCTTTTTTAGTATAATCAAAATTATTTTTTATTTTAAATCTGACGTTAAAATTGGAATTTTATTAAATATAGAAAGATTCCATAAAAAATTATTTAAATATTATATTTTTTGACCTTAACTGCTTTACTGGTGGTTTCGTCTGATTTTTGTTTTTTAAAATATAGATATGAAGCGATTCTTCTTTAAATAAAACCTGATATTCATTGTTTTTTACAAAAATATAAAATAGCGGATTTTAGATATCACAAAATTTGGAATAACAATATCTATTTTTATTCCTGAGATTTCTAATTTAAAAATAAATTGATTTACTTTATTTTCTTGAGGTGTTTTATTTTTTTTTGACACGTGCAAATATCTTTTTCGTCAGGCAATGCTAATTAAATCATTTTATTCATATCAAAATCAAAAAACTACAGGTTGCCTTTTTTAAGTTATTTTGCCACCGTGACCTATAGCATTGCGGCGGAAATATATATTACTTAATTGATGAACTTGAATGGTAGCTTTCTTATGAAACCTAGGTTTCAAAATTTGAATAGGCCAATCTTCTTTTAATGTTTCCCAAAACATGTTCTATTAAATAAATTTAAGTTTTTCTTTAAAATCAACTTAGGGATATTGCTTCATTTCTTAGGCTATTTTATTGATATCTTGTGCGTTGATTTGAGAAAAGATAAAAGATTTAAGATGATGCTAATACTTCGTCCGCCTTCTGTATAATGAGAAAAATATTCTTTTCGACTTCTCGCGTATTCATCAACTCGTGGACATCTTTCTCTATTTCCTAATCCCAGTTATTCTAAATAGAAAAACTAACAGATCTCATGATCTCGTTTATTTTTGATTCTCTTTCCATAAGAAAGAGATAAAGGTCTGATTGACCTATATTTTACGTAAACCTGGCAAACGATTCAATAGAGTTTTCGATTTTTGCATTGAATTTTGATGTCATCCCTTCAATTTGGAAAGATATCTAGCTGATAAGCGCTTTTTAAAAATCTTTTTTAATCTATCCATGTGTTCTGTCCTTGTAATATAAGTTATCCTAATATTCTTTTTTAATAAATATTAACTAGTCATAATCATCATATTTATGATATATAAAATAAGTTAATAAAGTACATAATATAGTATAAAAATCATTTTTAATAATAAATATAAAAAATTATTTTTATTCATTAAAATGCAATATATTAAAAATCATTCATAATAAAATAACCGCTTCTGTAGATTATCTTAAATTAAACAATGCCAAAACCTGCAAAATGGAATGAGTTTTGAACACTTTCCTAAAAAAACAGTAAAGAGTTGTACTTTGTTACAGAATAAATTTGCTATCTAAAATTGACTCTAAAAGATGTAGTCATTAGAATCGCCGCCATAAGTCTATCAATTTTTTGTGCTTCATCTGTCATTATTTTAAGCTCAGGTAAATATTTTCATGAAACGTACCTTCCAACCTTCTATTTTAAAACGCAATCGTAGTCATGGTTTTCGTGCTCGGATGGCCAATAAAAATGGTCGTCAAGTTTTGGCTCGTCGTCGCGCAAAAGGCCGTACTCGTCTCACCGTTTCTCACTAATTATACATACAGCATTGGTTATTCAGTTTAGTTTTCCAAGAGAGTTACGTTTATTAACTCCCCATTCTTTTGGTTTTGTCTTTGAAAAATCTCAGCGAGCCAGTACTGAACAAATCACAGTGCTTGCTCGTATTAATGATTTAAAGCATCCACGTATTGGATTGGCTATTTCAAAAAAAAATGTGAAACATGCACATAACCGAAATAGGATTAAACGGCTGACTCGAGAAAGTTTTCGTTTACATCAGCATTTTTTGTTGCCCATGGATTTTATCATTTTGGCTAAAAAAGGAGTGGATAAACTCGATAACCAAGTTTTGAATGCAGTTTTGGAAAAATTATGGCGTCGTTACTCTCATTAAGTTCAAAAATTTTAATTGAGTTAATTCTGTATTTGATAAAATCTTATCAATTGATCTCCCACTTTTTTTTACCTCCTTCGTGTCGATTTTATCCCTCCTGCTCTGATTACGCCATTGAGTCGTTTCGCCGATTTGGAGTGATAAAAGGCAGCTGGGTTACTGCTAAACGTATCATAAGATGTCACCCTCTACATTCAGCAGGAAATGACCCTGTGCCACCGAAACATTACGATCACAGAGAATATTAAAGATGGATTCACAACGTAATCTTCTACTTATCGCTTTTTTTTTCATCTCTTTTATGATCTGGCAAACTTGGCAAGTCGATTGTAACTCGTTAAAAGCGGTTGAAAATGGTACTGACTTTGTGACTAATAATCGCACAGAGACTCCAACCCTGATGCCGCTCTCCAATACTCAAAGGCAAAAGATCGCTGTCAAAACAGATGTGTTGTCATTGACTATCGATACACAAGGAGGAGACATTCAACAAGCGAACCTTCTTGCATATCCAGATACTTTAGGCTCAAAGAAAAGCTTTCAGTTACTTGAAAGTACACCGAATTTTGTTTATGAAGCTCAAAGTGGACTCACTGGGAAAAATGGTCCAGATAATCCTATTAATGGTCATCGCCCTGTTTATTCCGTAAAACAGTCTCATTTTGTTCTGCCTGAAGGTCAAAATGAATTGCAGATCCCTCTGACTTTTACGGATAACAATGGCTTGGTATTGACCAAAACTTTTATCCTCAAACGTAATGATTATGCGATTCGTGTGCTTTATCGGATACACAATGCTTCTAGCACTCCATTGGAGTTTAATTTTTTTGGTCAATTAAAACAAAGTACTCAGCTTCCTAAACATCATGATACCGCTAGCAGTAATTTCTCTTTACATACGTATCGAGGTGCCGCTTACTCTTCTAAAGAAGATAAATATAAAAAGTACAGCTTTAGTGATATTAAAGATGCAAATTTAAATATCACGACTCAGGGAGGATGGGTGGCTATGCTACAGCAATACTTTGCGACAGCCTGGATCCCTAACGCCGGTGAAATGCATGATTTTTATTCTCGTCATCTAGGACATGGTGTGGTCGCATCTGGTTTTAAAAACCTTTCTATCTTGCTCAATCCTGGCGAGAGAAAGGAATTATCAGCGACCTTATGGGTGGGCCCCGCGCTACAAGATAAGATGGCGGTGATCGCACCTCATCTTGACCTGACTGTAGATTACGGTTGGCTGTGGTTTATCTCACAACCGTTATTTAAATTATTAAAATTTATCCATGGCTTTGTCGCTAATTGGGGGCTTTCTATCATCCTGATTACTTTTATTGTCAGAGGAATCATGTATCCATTGACCAAAGCACAATATACGTCCATGGCCAAGATGCGGATGTTACAACCTAAGCTGACAGAGATGCGCGAACGCATAGGGGATGACAGACAACGCATGAGTCAAGAGATGATGGCATTGTATAAATCTGAAAAAGTGAACCCACTCGGTGGGTGTTTACCTGTGATCATTCAAATGCCGATCTTTTTAGCGCTATATTACATGTTGATGAGTTCTGTTGAGCTCCGTCACGCGCCCTTTATCCTATGGATTCACGATTTATCTGCTCAGGATCCCTACTATATTTTACCGATACTGATGGGGATAACCATGTATTTTATTCAAAAAATGTCTCCAAGTACCATCACAGATCCCATGCAAAAAAAGATCATGAACTTTATGCCCGTGATCTTCACTGTGTTCTTTTTATGGTTCCCTTCAGGATTAGTACTGTACTATATAGTGAGTAATCTGGTTACCATTATACAGCAACAATTAATTTATCGTGGTTTAGAAAGTCGAGGCTTACATAACCGTGATAAAAAGAAATAATTTTCAATAAATACTTTATTGAGCGGTCAATAGATAACCTTATTTTTTAGAACAAGCTCAATCTGCTTTTGATGTATCAATGATACACAAAAGATTCTCAACCGAGGTTTGCATGAATCACACTGACACCATCGTAGCCCAAGCCACCCCTATCGGACGTGGTGGTATAGGAATTTTACGTATTTCAGGGTGTGCCACAAAAAAAGTCGCAACAAAGATACTGGGTAAACTGCCACGCGCGCGTTACGCCGAGTATCTTCCATTTCAGGATTCAGAAGGAAATATCTTAGATCAAGGTATTGCCCTATATTTCCCTGCGCCTCATTCATTTACAGGTGAAGATATTTTAGAGCTACAAGGGCATGGCGGCCCTATTATTTTAGATTTATTACTCAAAGCAATTTTAAATCTGCCTGATGTTTGTATTCGTATTGCTCGTCCGGGAGAGTTCTCTGAACGGGCTTTTTTAAATGACAAATTAGACTTGGTTCAAGCGGAAGCCGTTGCGGATCTTATTGATGCCAGTACCGAACAAGCCGCCCGTTGCGCTCTACATTCTCTTAAAGGCACTTTTTCTTTACGTATTAATCAATTGATAGAATCGCTCACTTATTTAAGAGTCTATATTGAAGCTTCAATGGATTTTTCTGATGAAGAAATTGATTTTTTATCTGATGGCAAGATTCAATCTCAATTAGATAGTTTGATTCATGATTTAGATAAAGTGAGATTAGAAGCTCGCCAAGGTCAGCTGTTACGTGAAGGCATGAAAATAGTGATAGCGGGTCGTCCAAACGTAGGTAAATCCAGTTTATTGAATGCACTAACAGGCAGGGAAACAGCTATCGTGACGCAGATACCAGGCACAACCCGTGATGTATTGCGAGAGCAGATTCAGATTAATGGCATGCCTTTACATATTATTGATACAGCGGGGCTTAGAGAAACGGAAGATCCAGTTGAAAAAATAGGTATTGAACGAGCTTGGCATGAAATTGAGCAAGCAGACAGAATATTATTCATTGTTGACGGAAGCACAAGCTCAGAAAAAACAATCTATCCACTTTGGCCAGAATGGGAAGCACGTGTATCCAGATCTCGTTTGCCTATTACGCTGATACGCAATAAGGCTGATATTACGGGTGAAGACGTTGTATTGACTGAAACCGAGAACGGTGCATTCATCTCTCTTTCTGCTCAAACAGGCGAAGGGATCGATCTTTTGCGTGAACATCTGCAACAAATAATGGGTTTTTCAGGAAATATGGAGGGAGAATTTATAGCGCGCCGGAGGCACTTAGAGGCACTAGAAAGTGCGGCCCATTATCTTTTATCCGCTAGACAAAAATGGTTATCTGGAAATTTTTTGAGCGAACTCTTAGCCGAAGAGTTACGGTTAGCACAACAGGTTCTGAGTGAAATAACAGGTCAGCGTAGTTCTAACGATTTATTAGGAAAAATTTTTTCCAGTTTTTGTATTGGGAAATGAAGTGACCCATTGAAAAGAAAAACGATGTAAAACCTTGCAAACATATTAAAATAAACCACTGTTTTTTTGATTATGTTTATAATTTCATTTTTAATCGGTTTTGTTCTCCATTATATGCCTTTGCTCCGTTTTGCGAAATATTGATCCGCGTTTGCTCCCAAGTTAAAAATTTGGATTAACGAGAGTAAAACGGAGCAATTATGAAGGTATCAGTAAACAAGCGTAACTTCTAACTCGAAGGGACTTCAGCAACTTAAGCTGTTGTACTACTGCGGTGTTGTTGAAGATAAGGATGTTACAAAATGTGCAAAGCGCGACCACAAGCCTGTATAGCGCTATCTTTATGAGAACTTAAAAACTTAATCTGACAGTCAACACAATAAAGAAATGTTGTGTCAGGCATAGGTTGCACGGTCAGCTTGGCTCACTGGATCTCATAGCAATAATTTCAAGCTTGAAGAGCGGGTAAAACCTTGCTTCGAGCCTTTACGAGTACTACGACAAGTTAACTACCAGCAAAAAGTCTGGAATTACCTCAAACTATTTTATTTAGATTTCTGCGGTTAAACATTTTCGGAGTTACCACGGAAGAGCAGAGCTAACTTTTGAAGAACTTGATAAAAAATCCCTGGAAAGGTTTAAGGAATATCTTCTGGAGGAGACTCTAACGACATCGAAGTTAAAACTTACCAAAAATACCGCCTCATAGAGATAAAAGAGTCTGTAAAGGACTTAAATATAGCACTTATACCAACGTGTCTTTACGACACTGGGCAATGCTAGAAGGAGTTCAAAAGTATGTTACTTTCTAGGTCGCAGACATACATTTTCTGTGGCTCAGCTTAACTATGGGGTTGATATTTATTCTCTCTCGGCTTCTTCTACACTCAGAGTTGAAAAAAACGGAAATTTATGCTGATTTCCTCGAAAACGGCCGAGTAACAGCAATAAGGAGTTTTCCAGATATTTTTGAAGATAAAGTGAAAGAATCTAGCACTTGCTGTCCTCACTTCGGAAAGTCCGCATTCCAAAAAAACTTGAAGATGCTCTACGGCTACGAGGCGAGTACGCAATGTAATTAGTAACGTCTTGATGAAGTTCATCTTTATACTGCACCCTATTTTTAAGCCATACTTGAAATTCTGATCGTTGAATTAGCACTCTATTACCTCCCGGCTTAGTAAAAGATATGTGCTTTTCATGGATTCAACGGTAGATGTCGGAGCATTTTGCTCCGATATAAGACTGTGCAGCTTCATCAAGCTGTAAGATACTCTTTATCGGACGGTGTCAAATTCGCTTTACCGCTGTCACTCAGGGTATTTTCAACAAACTGGGTCAGCAATTGTTTCATGTCCGCAATTTCGCTCCTAAAGGCATTTCCAGTTTTCATTTACGTATATAGTCATCACCCTATCCGTTATAAATAAGCTATTGACAGGCCTGGTTTACAAGCAGTATCAGCTGACCCCCAGGCTCTGGATCTGCTATTTTAGGGCGCAAATACAGTTATTAACACCTAAACATGATTAAACTATAAGGATCTTTATAAAATATTTTAAAGGCAATACCTATCGGTTGAGTGAGGCTGCTTATGTATAAAGATTTATACTCGCTGTTGCCCAACTATGCGTGGATAAAATCTAAAACTAACAGGGGTTTTCACAACTTTGTAAAGCGATTAAAACCGGTATATTGTTCGGTTTTCAATTCAATTACGGTAGAATATTGGTGGGAGATGGAAATCATCAAAATTTCGCCTGTCATTTGCTTAATTTTTTTAGCTGGATAAACAGAAAGCACTCGCTGTAGTGCAGGAATGAATTTTTTCTTAACGTTCTTGTCCGCATCCTCTCCAGGATATTTTTAAGCAAATCGCTCACGCAAATTATGCCAGTATAATACAACAGGTGTATCGTTAATGCGATGTAACCTATCCTGCAATGATGATATAGATGTCGAGAGCACTACTGCCAGTAAGCTCCTTGAAAGTCCTTAAATCAAGCGGTACAGCATTCGGTTAGAGTCGTAAAGTACTCGTGCTACAATCTAATAACACCAGGCCATAAAGCATCTTGATTCTCATTGTTACCAATCCAAGCCTCAATTTTTTAAATTGGGTTACCATCACACGTAAATGCTTTTTAGGCGGTACAAACTTATGATTTTTAAAAATTTTTATCTATCCGTTGTTACATTTTCATAAAGCAATGGCACTTTATTTCTAACAGAGTAGCTTGTCTCCGAACGCAATAACGTCAACGGTAATAATCATGATCAAAACGAACGTCGATAAAGTACGAGCACCTCCAATAGTTGGAATTAAATGTTTTATGCCGCATAACCGGTGATCCCGGTTGCTGGATATATTGATCATATGTTATTTGTTTTTGGCGACCCGATATCGCACATACTCAGCATAAGATTAAAGTTGATAGAAATTTAATAGCTCATACCTAAATCAACATGCGGTGTATTCGCCCTTTTGGGGCAATATTAGAAAATGCCAAAACAATATTATTGCGCAAGAGTACTCTTTAGATTTCTGTTTACCATAATTATAATAATGATAAACATATAAAAACGGTGATCTGGCGAGGTGTAAGTTCTGTTTAAAGAGTATATGACATCGGCATGATGGTTGCATCAGTAAAAGCAGAGTTTTTAGGACGTGAAGGTTCTCAAGGACGGTTAAGTAATTTTTACAAGAATCGGAACGCATAGAAGTGATTCCCTCATGTCGTCGTACTTCATCCCTGATGCCTGGTATAATACCTATGGATATAGGCTATTCCGACTTGCGGAGACGGAGCGTTGATTCCTGTCTCATTGGCGGCAATATCATTCAGGGCCGCAATAAGCTGTTTTACTATCTCTTGCTGAGAAGTTGCTCCTCACTGCACATCAACATAGCTTATTTCTCTAACCCATTTTTCCATTAATTCCTCCTTATGTTGCTTACCCCATATAGAAGTTTGTTACGTCTACACGACTATAGCCCAGCTCTAACGTAATCTCTATCACTCGATGTACAGCACTAAGGTAGTTGATGAGCCGTGGCTGTGGATGGCGCGATTCCTGCGCGTTCATAGCGATACTTAAGGTGGCTACATAGACGACCGAGTGAATCTTCTCTCTGTCGCGCATATTCCTAATATCCTGCTCGAACTTAATCCAGGTAAAGAATACGTTCCATCTGTCATGGATCGTGGCTATTGATTTAAAACTTTTCATTTCTTCAGCGCTTTTAAGCCAGCCTTGCCCATATCGCGGCTTTGGAGGCCGCGAAATACGTGGTTCGTTCTGAACGCATTGTGCTCCTCTTTTTATAATTAAAAAACATATAATACCTTAAATTTATTTAAGAAAATAAAAAAGAAGGTACGTATTATGAGGTTGTTTTCATATCTAAATTGTCTAAGGTTTAATCGAACAACTAAAACTCTAATGTAGTTTTAAAAATAAAAAAAAAGGAATCTGGCAACGATTCAAAAAATTTTTTGTAATGCTCAAAAACTTAAAGAAGGATAGCAAATCTTTTGTGTTAAGTAGAAATGCCTATTTAAAAGAAACCGGAAAATCAGCGGCTAGCGTAGCGTCAAACAGGCTCACCGTCAAAACCAGATCATAAGAATTAGTAAATGAAATTAAAGGAGCAATAGAATTATTCAAGCTCATTTAAAATGGAAAATATAAGTTATACACCGAAACTGCAAAAGAATACGAAGAAAAAGGCGGAGAATACTTAAGAGCAATCCAAGCAGCAATAAATCCTGCATCTTTCAATGGAATAGAAAAAAGTGTCAAGATCTGGATCCAGGAAATAAACACATTACTAAACTGGCATTTCGATTCGCTGCTCCCTAACAGGACACCAAGTATCGGTTCCTTAGATGGCAGTAATTATACCTCTACTCAGATCAGTCATGATGAGACTTTAGTGCCTAAATCTTCCAGTTTAGTTTCTTTAAATATGGCTATTGATCTGACAGGTGAGGCAAAATAATCTATGATTCTTTAAAAAAGTCTCAAGACACTTTTTTAGAGATTAATTCAAATAATCCTATAAAAATTAAAAATTTTATAGTTAACGAAAATGCAAAATTAGCAAGGATTACTGCTTTGATGAAGAATCTGGGACAAGATTTTATTAAAATACAATAAGATTTTGATATAGGACAAGCCTATCTAGAAGAAATAGATCGAATAAATGAAGAACATAAAAATTATTGATGCAAACACGATTTTTTATGAATAAATGGCACAAATTCACGGCCTAAAGAAAGCTCTTGATATTAATGATCAACGAGATAAATTCAAACGAAAAGAGTAACTTTCAGAAATAATTCGAAATTTTACGGAAAAATGAAAAAATTTATCTAAATACAATAAATCATTCCTGTTCTGAACATGCAGCAACTTTTTTAGCCCACATATTAGGTATGAAAATGATCTTTGTATGAAAATATCATATCCTAATAATGATTTTGAACCGGACTTAATGTCTTCTTTCTTTCTAAAGAAAGCTCTTGATAGTGTTAAAGCAAAAATAATTTTTAACTCAATAAAGGTAATTTTATGGAACGCCTCAACAAATTAGGTTACTATTTTTATAGTAAGATCAGGAATAGGTAATTTTGAACATTTTTTAGAATTTTAAAGCATCAGGGTGATTTGTATAAAATTTATTTACATATGAATAATACTGTACGAATATTAGAAAAAGGCAAACCAACAGAAGAAGCAAAAACGTTTTGCAATCAAGAATTAGTGATTGCACCTTTCGGCCTTAACACGCTTTCGAGTATGCTGACAAAAACACAAAATTTTATAAAATGTAAACGTTAGGAATAAAAATAGTCATGTGACTCTTAAGCCATTCTTGAACTGAAATGGTTTTTTAAAATATCCAATCGGTTGGCACTCCTTGTGATATCGAGGAAAATATCTTAATAAACCATTGATTTTATTGTACGCTATACTAGATTCGAACCAGCGACTTACGGCTTAGAAGTGCTCATATCCTCTTATTAAATCTTTCAATTATCGCATAAATTCTTGCCTATGACTGCTATCATGTAATAGTGATAAACAAGCTTATAAAGCCTTATTCTTTGTTCTGTATCCCAATTTTGTCTCAGTGTATTTGATAATTTTAAAAATAAAAAACGGAGATAAAAGAAAGCGTCATAAAACGTGTGCCATAATATGTGCCATAGCTTTTTGAAGTGATTTAATAATGAACAAAACTACCGCATATCTTATTTGCGTCGAAAATATCATCGTTAGACATGTTTAATTGTTTATCAAATTATCTTTCTTTTATCATGAACACCATCAATACTTTCAATTTTTTCAAGCATCTGCTCATTTTCAGATTTTTTGTTATTATGAAAACCTATGAAGAGTAAGAATCCGCTCGCAGGCCGGGCAACTGTGTTTACCTGGTCCCCAAATCGGATCAATAAATTTAAATCATCCTGATTGGTCTGGTTGAACTACCTTATAATATATCGAGCCAAACTCATCTTTCATCTTTGGTGTTAAATGGGGTGCAGCCGAGATACTGTCTAAAATTTCCTTTAACGTAATTTGTGATGGTGTTTTACCCGGTTTTTGTCATGTTCGTATCTTAAGCTCTTGTTCATGTTCTTTGTTTTACCCTAGATCACCAAGATATCAGACGACCCCATAATTTTAAGTTAATCAACGAAATTAAGATAATTGTTTGATATATATTCAATAAACTTGAAGATGCGGGGTAATAAAGTGCTATGCCCTTACATCCCACGCCTCTTTGTGCGATGAGCGACTGCATTGTGAGTATATAATCCTCTGTCACTATCAACCAAAATGCGTTACAATCTAATTGTATATCACAATTGTATGTGAATTATGTTAGAAATGTTTAAATCTACATGTAGCAATTTTTTTTAGGTGGATTAAACGTTGATAAGTGCTCTCAATTCTATTAGATTTGATCTCGCCTGATTATACAGGCGTATAAATAAGATCAATTATATCTGCGGGATTTTGCCAAATAGGAGATGCTGATTACTAAAAACCAATATATCTGGATCGGAATTAATAGACAGCTTTAAGGCCTCACTCAAGTTATAATTATCCGCGATAGCGCTCATTTGTATGCAATCGGTGCTGATAATGCCCTTAGATCGCATCTCATCACGAAACTTTCCTTGTATGATAGCCTTAGAGCAAGCCGATTTATTGCTGGGATATAAATGACGATTAACAATATGCGCAGTTATAACAATCTGGCAGGCGTCCTTCTGAGAAAGTAGTTATTAATATGGTTTTAATTCTTTTTTCTTTCAGGTATCGGTTACATTTACAAAACCCAGGTGAATATCACCTACTGCACTACCATGCTTGAGAAAATGTTTATAAGAAGAAACTATTCCAGCTTTTCCATAAGCAGGAGAGAACACTTCTGGCTCTATTCCACTTCTTCAGGAATGTTTGAAGAACTGCATTTTTCCTGCAATAAATGTTTCGGATTCGCATAACAGATAAGCAACTGTCGCAAAATTTACATTGATACATGAGGGTACTAAGGTTTCAGTTATATTTTTATCTTGCTGTACTGCTTGCTTAGCTGGTAATTTAGAAAATTGTTGTGCTAAATATATTTTAGACAAGCCATATCGGAAGTTTAACTAATCTACGGCTCCACCTTCATAATCAACTGCAATAATTAAAAATATAAAGATTATGCTAAATTCACTCTATATTGGTCAGCTTCTTTAGTCATATTTTGCAATTCTGTTATTAATCTCTTTAATTGAGCAGGATTCCTAATATTCCTTTGATGGGCGTGACGTTTCAAATCATAATCAATCAAAATGCTTCCTCCAATCTGTCTGTGGTGAATGACAAGAGCAATCGGCCTGTTAGGCTCTAAAATAAAGCCATCAAAACCTACAGTCAGCATTTACCTGTTTTTTATTGCATTGAAGTTTCTGTAATAGAAACTATCTGTTGTTTTGATGGAAAAGAACAGGCAAAAAGGGTAAAACTAGCAATCTACAAAAAAGTTTAATAGTAAAATGATTAAAAGAAATACTATATATTTCTCAATAATTTGTTTGTGATAAAGTTTTATTGATCAGCTATATTTTACGTCTTTTTAAAAAACTATCCGCTACAATCAACAAGTCTCAGTCACGACTCTACTTTTTGATTGATTTTACCTTTAAAAATCTGCTCATAATTTGCAAAAATGAGTGTTTTTCTATAAAGTGGTTTTTTAGTCATTTTGTAAGAACCTTATATAGCTAACTTTTTTCTAAGTTGATGATCAAACGAGTTAAAAAAGAAGAACTTGCTCGCACCCCGGGCAGCATATTTAAAGATGAAGTTAATGTTTGTATGACCGTTTCTTATTTTTTCACATAGTGAAACTTAATTACCGTTACCTGTCCAAGATAGATCCAGTTTTTCAGGTATATCCATATTTATCGCACGTTTTCCTTTTAAATATCTTACGTACCATCATCTGTTAGCATTGATGTAACTGTAAAAAAGTAGAATAGAATGTTCAGGTTAAGCCAAAGAATAATTATTCAGATAGTGGTTTGTGACCTTAATCTACTCTTATTTTAACATTTTTCCCCGCCTGTCTCACTAAATATATGTAAAATATTGATATATATCATGATTTAATATTTTATATTAGGAGGAGAGGACAGAAAAACAATGGCATAAATGCATCAAATAGAAAAAATCATCAAACCAAAATAAATTAACTTTAACTAATCAGGGGTGAGCGAAAATTATCATTAACATACCGCTCATACATTAATCGGATCATATATCTCACTACCCTATTAATTCCTTTTCCGCTCCATGTTCAGTATTTTAGTGGTCTGACGATGGAAAGCGTAGTCATTGTCAGCCGCCATGGCGTAAGAGCGCCCAGTAAATTCACACCTTTAATGCAAAGGGTGACTCCTAATAAATGGCCTTTTTGGGAGGTTTCTCATGTATGGATGACTCCCCGTGGAGAGTAAATAGTTTCATTCATAGGGAGATATCAACATCTAAGATTTGTCAATGACGGTCTGTTCCAGGAAGGCAAATGCCCAATAAAATACGCAGTTTCTGTTCTTGCTGATATAGACCAGAAAATATGAAAAACAGGAGAAGCTTTTCTTTTAGGGTTTATGCCATCATCTTCTTAACTCGTACATGACCCGCTAATTTTCAACAAAAAATCTCTATTTTTAATTAAATAAAAGCAGCTGTCTGTCATATGGATGAGGGGCATGTGAATCTAGCTGTTCTTATGCGTGTCGGGGGATCTGTGAATATTTTACTCAAAAGAAGCAGTCGGCTTTTTCTTTTCTAGAGAACGTTTTAAATTTCGCGCATTCTGATTTTTGTAAAAACAATACACTAGGAAAATCCTGCACGCTTACAAACGTTCTCCCAGCTGGCCTCCAAGTACATAGAGATAATGTGTCACTCAGTGGTGCACTTGTCCTTGCTTCAATGTTGAGTGAGCTTTTTCTTTTACAACAGGCCAAAGGAATGTCTCATATCGTATAGGGAAAACTTCTCATTAGAGAAGAGTGGGATTAATTTCTGAGTTTACATAACGCTCCAGTCGATCTTCTACAGCGAATGCCTTAGATAGTCCGCCACTGCGCAACGCCTTTGTTAGATTTAATACTGATAGCACTGACTCCGTAGAATAAAGGGAAAAATATTGACGGCATTATACTCACTGCGTCTTTGCTGTTTATCGCTGGACACGATATGAATATTGCGAATATTGATGGTGCGTTAGGTATGAAATGGCAGCTTTCTGACCAACCGAGAACACCTCCACAGGCGGAGAACGTGTTTTTGAACGTTGGGTTCGTGCAACCGATAACACATAATGGATAAAGATATCTATCATCTAGAAGACATTAGCGCAAATGCGAAATATGAGCCAGTTGTCACCCGAAAATCCGCCTGTTCAAGTGAACTTGGCTTTGCCTGCATATGAAGAACAAAACGAGCAACAGATGTGTGTACTGAAAAGTATTCATACAATCATTCAATCAGTACGTATGCTTTAACATAGCATCTGCAGTAAGCATCATTAATACTTTTAGTACTAAACAAATTTAACTGCTCAATTCAATTAAACATAACATCATGAACTGCACTTAGGATAGATGAGTCATCTTATTAATTCACCTATGAATAAAATAGCTTTTCCGCTCGATATTCCAGGGACTCTATTCCAGCTGAGCGTCCTGGCAGGCATGACGAGATATATCGTTTGGGAAGACACTGAGTCAAGATATGGCCAGAAGAATACACCGTCTTAATGCGGTGTGAGCGGTAGAAAACGTTTTTCTCTCTCATTACCTATCGCTGCTCATTCCTTTTCACCGTGTTATTGATACCGATGGTACGCTATCTGTTTATCGTTGTTGCATTGACCGCAACGGCAAACTATTAGAAAACGAAGTAAGATGTTTGTATGATACGTGACTTTTTGACGATGCAAACACCTGTGAGAAGCCATGCATCATCTCTGCCTGAAAAGGCTCAATTGAAACCAACTTATTTTAAAATCCTGAGCTGCTTAGATCTAGACCTACTCGATAATAATACCGTATAATGCCGGCCTTATTCGGGCCCCTTAGCTCAGTTGGTTAGAGCGCGCGACTCATAATCGCTAGGTCGCTGGTTCAAGTCCAGCAGGGGCCACCAATGAGAAATGAATTGACATTTCCTCCCTTCTTTTTTCATCTTCAATACAAAAGCACAGCCTATAGTTTTTGCAAGAGCTCTATTGTGAAAGAAATTTATTATAAATTGTTGAGCTTTTTAATCATTATATTTATTAAAACCTGATTTCTTTTTTAACTGATGTGATTAGGCTAATAGAAAATTTAAAGTGAAATTACCTTATTTTTTATAATGGCAGAGTCGTCAGACTCTTGGAATGCAGATACTTCATTAAGAGAATGATAATGATGACAAAAAAAAGCTTTCGTATAGAAGAAGACCTTTTAGGTAAACGATTCGTTCTCAATACTGCTTATTATGGGATTCATACCGTAAGGGCCATTGAAAATTTTCAGATCAGTAGTCACAAGATTAGCGACGTGCCTGAGCTGATTCATGGAATGGTGATAGTAAAAAAAGCCGCCGCCATTGCAAATGGTGAGCTAGGTATACTTTCTTGCGAAATTGCTGAGATCATTATAAAAGCCTGTGATGAAATTCTAATTAACCAAAAATACATGGATCAGTTCCCTGTAGATATTTTTCAGGGCGGTGCAGGGACTTCCTTGAATATGAATACGAATGAAGTACTTGCTAACATTGGGCTGGAGCTCATGGGGTATCAAAAAGGCCAATACGAGCACCTTAATCCTAATGATCACCTTAATCAATCTCAATCTACAAATGATGCGTATCCTACAGGGTTTCGCATTGCGGTTTATGTGTCTATTAAAAAATTGATCATTGCAATTAAAGAGTTACATCAAAGCTTTGGTAAAAAAGCAAAAAATTTTTGCGGGATTCTAAAAATGGGCCGAACCCAGTTGCAGGATGCTGTTCCTATGACATTAGGGCAAGAATTTAAGGCTTTTGAAGTTTTGCTTAAGGAAGAAATAAAAAATCTAGAGCACACTAGAAAACTATTATTAGAAATTAACTTAGGGGCTACAGCGATTGGTACCGGCTTAAACACACCGGAAGGTTACCAAGTGCTGGTGATTAAAAAATTGTGTGAGCTGACTCAATTAAAATTTGTAGCTGCAGATAATTTAATCGAAGCCACTTCAGACTGCGGTGCGTATGTCATGGTGCATAGTGCGCTAAAGCGTTTAGCGGTAAAAATATCAAAAATTTGTAATGATTTACGTTTATTATCTTCCGGCCCTAGAGCGGGATTAAATGAAATTAATTTACCTCAACTACAAGCAGGTTCTTCCATTATGCCTGCGAAGGTCAATCCTGTGATTCCAGAGGTGGTCAATCAAGTCTGCTTCAAAGTGATTGGTAATGATATTTGTGTGACTATGGCGGCTGAAGCGGGCCAACTTCAATTAAACGTCATGGAACCCGTCATTGCTCAGGCTATGTTTGAATCTATTCATATTCTGACGAGCGCTGGTAAGAATTTAAAAGAAAAATGTATAACAGGTATCACTGCTAATAAGGAGGTTTGTGAATATTCTGTTTTTAACTCTATCGGTATAGTGACTTATCTTAATCCTTTTATTGGACACCATAATGGAGATATCGTTGGTAAAGAGTGTGCAAAAACGGGTAAAAGTGTTCGTGAGGTTGTATTACAAAAAGGCTTACTCACAGAAGCGGAGCTAGATAATATTTTATCCGTTGAAAATTTGATGCGCCCCAGATACACCGCAAAGCGGTATTATGATGATTAGTTTTTAAGAAAATTTTTCTTACGAAAATATGCTCAGACTAGTCCTTTTACGCTGACTAAAGTTTTATCATTATGTTGATTTATCATCGGATTGATATGCTAAATTTAAGACAAAAAGTAATATCGCCGCCACAGGTTTCAAAAAATGCTACGGGATAATTTCATCATACTACACTGCATTGTGAAGTATTTGTGTGAGTCTCACATTTTCAGCCACTGACACATCAAATTTTTTGGCTAATTTAATAATGGTGTTAGCCCTTGTACCCTTTTCCTTTTCAAGCACGATAGGTAGTGGCGCTTCTTCTGGATGATAAAATAAATACACCATAAAATGAGTGGGATTTTTAAACATTGCGGTTGAGCCTGCAACTTTATTAGAGAGGCTTCTGTTTTGAATTTCTTGTTGTAATTATCGACGTTTAGATTTTATTTCAGGATCACCAACGGTATCTTTGTATTTCCGTTTGATTTCTTCACGGGATATTTTCATTTTTTGCATGGTGTTATAATGTTGCAGGCTGTAATACAAGATACCAAATATCACGTAACACGCGAGCAAAGATTTGAGCAAGCATTGCATTAAAGTACCCAATATCGGAAAAGTACAATGAGTGCTACAATAAGATAAATATCCAAATGTAGGTGCATATTTGTAAAGTAAATAAGTAAAAATAAAGAGATTAAAATCATTTTAAATAATGATTTATAAATTTCAAATAAGTTGCGGAGGGCAACTAAATTTTTAAAATTACTGAGAGGATTGATATGTTGGCCTTTAAAACCGATTGCTTTGGTTGCGAATAGAGGGCCAACCTATGCCATAACTACTAGTATGGTCGCTAATGCTAATTCCACTCCTAATACCCCCATAATCTGTAAAAACACATTAGCTATTTCAGAAGTCAGATCGCGAGTACTGCAATTCCTATAGGTTTATCTAATTTTTATACTACTGGTAATTAAAAGACCCATCAAATTCACTCAATTAGGCTAGACTAATGAAAAATAAATGAGAATAATGGCCAATTGTGTGCCTGAAGTAATTTCGACACTTTTCATGATCTCTTCCTTTTCTCGGGATTCTTTTATGCGTTTCTCCGTAGGTTTTTCGTTTTTGCAGGCATGCGCCGCCGCTCGTTAAAATTTTAACCAGATAGGTCATATTTTTAACATGTTTAATTGCATTCAAATAATGGTGAAATGTAACAGGCAAACTGATCAGCAATAAAAAGTGCGATAATGCTTTTAATAGGCATAGCAAGAAAAAATATTAAGTTGTTGTTAATAATCCCTAGCGAAAGGTCTGTTATGAGAATCACTAACAATGCAGATAAAGCGAAGTCAAAACAAAATGCGAACATTAATCCCTATTGCATTTTTATAAATGCTAAATAATTTCTCTCTAAAAACAGAATTTTTTCTCCTGGGTATAATAGGTCATAAGAACCATAAATTACTCTCAATAATGAATTAAATCCCACTGAAATTAAAAATTGCACAGCCAAAACTTGGCTAAATAAAATGCCGAAAACAGAGAATTGCATTCCCATATTCGGGTTAATAGCACTGACCATAGTCGCGCCATGCATGGTGTTTATTAAAGAAGTAGCCATTTCGATCGCCTCAAATGGCAACGTAGCAAAGAAACCTATAGTGATACCGATGACCAGCTCTGTCATGATAGGGAAGCGCTAATGAATTAATATGTAAGCATGTATTAAAGAAGAAGAAAAATAGTGCTGGGAGTGCTAGGCAAAGCAATCGCCACCAATAACCCATTACGTAATAGAGAGCTACCTAAACTGTGAGTCGTGAATACAGGAAAAATTAAAAAAATTCCTAAGGGGCGAGCCATCGCAAAGCCAATGTCGGTCAGCCAAAGAATATATTAAGTCATTTTATTGGTGCATATTTCCAATTTGTAAGAAAACTTAATGGGTATAATTCAGCATGGTACTTTCCATTTAGTGATAGCTTATCAGCAATTACAGGAAAACTGCCAATAATTTAATTAAAATTGTAATCTTTGATCCTGAATCTGTGTCAACGATTGAAATCAACTGACCAGCAAACCTACTAATAAAGCAACTAACATAATAAACATGAAAAGAATTAAAACAATCCAAAGTACCTGCGTGGTTAATTGAATAATAATAGAATTACTCATCGGTAAGATACTACCAAGTGCCCAAATATCATGTCCAAACCTCCCAGCAGAAGAAAAATAAGTATTTTGAAAGGTAATGAAATAGTCATAGGGAACATCATCATGCCTATTGCCAATAGAATATTGGATAAGATCAAATCGATGGCTACAAAAGAAAGGTAAAGCAATAGACCTATTTTAAAGGCTTCAATAAGCTAGCTTACGGTAAAAGCTGGCATTAATATTAGCAACGAATCTGAAGCAACTTTATTACAGTACTTTTTTAGCCAATTATTTTTAATTATATCTGAAAAAATTGATTTGCTCCGATGAGGCGTTATGAAGAAGAAATTGACGATAAGGATCGAGCGCTTTGTTGTTAATTTGTTCAATAAAAGCGCCAAAATTCTGTGATAATTTTTCTCATTTTAAGCTTTCATTTACCTCCAAACCGACCGGAGCCATGATAAAAATCATCACTACCAAAGCCAAACCATAGATAGCAATATTCGGAGGTGTTTGTTGCACACCTAATGCATGATGTAATAAAGGAAAAACGACCGACAACTTTAAAAAGCAAGTCCCCATCACGACTAATAATGGAAAAATAGATAATAAAAAGAGTAAAGTAAGTAATTTATAAGAGCTATTGACTAATTCCATAACCTATCTCAATAGAACTTTTGCAAGATCATTTCAAAAATCTATTAAAAATGACTATATATTATTGGAGACGATCAATAAATATCATGGGGTGATAACTGGATATCGAGCATTCAAGCGATATTATTTATGAATGATGATGTTACCTGGATAACAGCTTTTTTAATTCATTCCCACCCTTATGACGAATATCCTGTCCTTCAACATAATAAACAATAAACTCACAAATATTTTGGCAACGATCTCCTATCCTTTCGATGGAACGAGCACAAGAAAGCGCAGTGATCACACTGGGGATAGTGCGCGTATCTTCCATCATATAGGTCATTAATTGGCGAACTATTCCTTCATATTCTTGATCTACCTTTTCATCTTCTTGATAAATTTTGATGGCCATATTAAGATTCATGGTTGTAAAAGCATCTAGAACATCGCCGAGCATATGGATAGTGTGCTTCCCTAAAGATTCGAGACTGGCTAAAACAACTGATTTTTGTTGATCAGATAATGTTTTAAACGCCGTAGAACAAATTCTCTCAGAGACATCTCCGATACGTTCTAATTCTGAAATGATTTTGATAATCACTATCACTAAACGTAAATCCTTTGCAATAGGTTGACGTCTTGCGATAATAAGGACACACTCTTCATCGATTTTCATTTCCATTTCATTCACTTTTTTATCTGCTTTGATCACTTTTTTTGCTAATTGCATATCTTGGTCGTGCATGGCTGTAATAGCATCAGTTAATTGTTTTCTGACTAATTGTCCCATAGATTGTACCTGAGTATGAATTCCTTCGAGATCAGCATTAAACTGTCCTGAAATATGTTTATCTAAATTAAGATCGTTCATAAAGTGCCCTACGTTAGCCATACCTTCCTGTAATATAATCTTCTGTTTGTTTTTTTTTCGGCGTGGTAAACAAAATATCTGTATCACTGAATTCAATTAATTCACCCAAATACATAAATGCGGTATAATCAGAACAGCGAGCCGCCTGTTGCATGTTATGCGTCACGATGACTACGGTGTAATCTGATTTTAATTCACTGATGAGTTCTTCTATTTTACCGGTAGAAATCGGATCAAGAGCAGAACAAGGCTCATCGAGCAATAAGACTTCGGGTCGGATGGCAATCCCCCGTGCAATACACAATCTTTGCTGTTGTCCCCCGGATAAACTATAGCCACTTTGTTGTAGTTTATCTTTAATTTCATTCCAGAGTGCGGCTTTAGTCAGCGCCCATTCAACTCGCTCATTCATTTCAACGCGTGAAAGATTCTCAAAGAGCCTGACTCCAAATGCAATATTGTCGTAAATAGACATGGGAAAAGGCGTTGGTTTTTGAAAAACCATCCCGACTTTTGCTCGCAATAAGGCAATATCCTGTTTATCGGTCAGAATATTTTGACCATCCAACGATATACTGCCTTCTGTTCTTTGCTCTGGATATAATTGATACATTTTATTAAAGGTGCGTAATAGAGTTGATTTTCCACAGCCTGAGGGCCCTATAAAGGCAGTGACTTGATTTTGAGTAATATCTAAAGAAATATTCTTTAGCGCCTGAAACTTTCCGTAATAAAAATTCAGAGAACGCACCTGAATTTTGCTGATATCAGTAAGCATAATAATTAAGACTCATCTCTTTGATGACATTTTTTGTAGTGTACTTTATAGCAAGTATGAGAGTTCTATAAAAATTTGTTTATTTCTTAAAAAGAAAGTCGACATATTTAATATCCACTTATAATTCAAGATAAAAGCCTAATATCATAATTTTTAAACTTTCTTCTTTTGAGAGAAGATGATGTGCGCTAATATATTTAAAAATAACACACAAAAGGTAATTAACAACACGCCCGCCCAAGCTAACTGTTGCCATTGAGAAAAAGGGCTCATCGCAAATTTAAATATGATAACCGGCAAATTAGCAATCGGTTGACTTAAATCTGTGCTCCAAAATTGATTAGAAAACGAAGTAAATAGTAGGGGTGCGGTTTCTCCGGAAATACGAGCAATCGCCAAAAGAATACCGGTCAAAATACCGGGAATAGACGCTTTCAACGTGATAGAAAAAATTATACGCCATTGAGGAGCCCCTACTGCATAAGCCGCTTCTCTTAAACTATCTGGTACCAAAGTGAGCATATTTTCAGTGGTACGTATCACAATTGGGATCTGTAATAATGCCAATGCAACTAACCCCGCCCATCCAGAAAAATGTTCCATTTGAGTTACGACAAAAGTATAAACAAAAAGACCGATCACAATTGAAGGGGCTGACAATAAAATATCATTGATAAAACGAATCATCTCTGCCAAACGAGATTGACGACCATATTCTGCCAAATAAATGCCTGACATGACCCCCACTGGGGTTCCTACTAAAGTGGCTCCTAAAATTAACAAAATACTGCCTATAATCGCATTAGCTAAACCCCCTCCTTCTGTATTCGGAGGTGGGCTCATCTCAGTAAATAAAGCTAAAGACATACCATTCATACCTTTAACGACTGTAGAAAACAGGATCCATATTAACCAAAACAACCCAAAAATCATTGTGATCATTGAAAGTAACAAAGCCATTTTATTTTTATTACGGCGCCAAGCTTGCTTTCTAGTTCGAGTTTCTATTAAAGTCAGTCGATGCTTTATTTTTCTATTCTGATGAGCTTCCTTCATCTAATGCCCTTCTTTTTTAGAGATGCGTAAAATCATCCATTTAGACAGGGTGAGCACGATAAATGTAATGAAAAACAAAATCAGACTTAATTCCATTAACGCGGCAGTATGTAAACCAGATTCAGCTTCAGCAAATTCATTTGCAATGGCGGAGGTAATACTGTTGCCTGGCATGAATAATGAAAAACTGTTTAATTGATAGGTATTCCCGATAATAAAGGTGACTGCCATTGTTTCGCCGAGTGCTCGCCCAAGGCCTAACATGATCCCACCAATCACTCCGTTTTTTGTAAATGGCAACACAACATGCCAGATGACTTCCCAGGTTGTGCATCCAATGCCATAGGCAGATTCTTTCATCATAATAGGTGTTTGATCAAAAACATCCCTCATCACAGAAGCAATATAGGGAATGATCATAATAGCTAAAATCACCCCTGCAGCTAAAATACCAATCCCAAAAGTAGGGCCTGAAAACAACATTCCAATCATAGGAATTCCTGAGGCAACATCAGCGATAGGCTTTTGGAAATATTGAGCGAATATCGGTGAAAAAACGAACAATCCCCACATTCCATACACAATACTAGGAATAGCCGCCAAAAGTTCAATTGCCAATCCTAATGGTCTTTTTAACCAATTGGGTGCTAATTCTGTTAAAAACAACGCGATGCCAAAGCTGACCGGGACGGCAATCACAATAGCGATGAGCGATGTTATTATCGTTCCGCAAATGGGAACTAAAGCACCAAAATGATCAGCAGGAGGATTCCATTCTTTGGTCCAAAAAAAAGAAAACCCAAATTTTTCTATGCTAGGCCAAGAAGTCAACAGCAACGATAGGATGATCCCGGATAACAAAAAAAGAGTGAAAAAAGCGGCCAATTTTACTAAAGTACTAAAAACAATATCACCGTATTTACTGGGTAATTTTACAGAAAGACTGGACTGAACCATGTATAATTTCCATCGCAAGCAAAGTATTATTTTTATAAAAATCAAGGGTAAAATAGACATGAAATTTTCATGTCCGATTATAGTTGTTTAAAATGAGTTAAAAATACTTGTTTTTCGTTATTAAAAACAAGCTTATACAAAACATATCACAGACAAAAAATACTGCCTTTTTCGCTTTTTTATATTCGTTTGAGAATTGATTAAGCTTTTTAAAAAGCTTAATCAATTTTATTCTTATAGCTGAGTTTCCCATACATTACGTATCTGATTAATGACAGAGTCGGGCAGGGTGGCATAATCAAGATCATGTGCTTCTTTAGCGCCATATCTATAAGCCCAATCAAAAAATTTGATCACATCGATACGTCTATCATCAGTATTTTTAGGTGTTTTCTTTAACAGAATGAACGTTGCTGTTGTGATTGGCCATGAATTATCTCCTTTTTGATCTGTTAAATCCTGAGCAAAAGAGTGTGTCCAATCAACATCCTTGGCCGCCGATTCAAAGCTAGTTAAATTTGGTGTAATAGATCGATTATTTGCAAACATTAATCTAGTGTAGGCTAAATTATTTTGCTTCGCGTAAGAGTATTCCACATAACCAATCGAACCAGGTAAACGTTGCACAAAAGCGGCGACTCCATCGTTACCTTTCCCTCCTAATCCAATTGGCCAATTAATATTGGAGCCCTCGCCTATTTTTGCTTTCCATTCAGGATTTTTTTTAGAAAGATAATGCGTAAAAACAAAAGTCGTGCCTGAGCCATCTGCACGACGTACAACAGCAATATCCTGATCAGGCAATATCATCTTAATCTCAGGATTTAAAGCTATGATTTTAGGATCATTCCACTTTTTAATTTTACCTAAATAAATATCTCCCAGCACTTTACCATCTAATATGAGCTGATCTGATTTAATACCAGGGATATTAATGGCCAAGACGATCCCTCCAATCACAGTGGGAAATTGAAATAAATTATTTTTCAGTAATTGTTTTTCTGTTAAAGGAATATCTGAAGCCGCGAAATCAACTGTATTAGCAATAATTTGTTTGATACCTGCGGATGAGCCGATACCTTGATAGTTAATTTTAGCGCCCATCTTTTTTTGATATGAATCTGCCCACTTGGAATATAAAGAAGTAGGAAATGTCGCGCCAGCCCCCGTTAAGTTCGTACTAGAAAATGCTGAGGCCGTGATTAACAAAATACTACTTAAAACAAAAAGGAAAGTGATATGCCGTAATTTCATAATGGGCCTTTTATATTTTGCGATCTGAAATGAAAGTTAAAAAACTTGCTTGAACAAATTGTCTTCATAAAAAGAAAGATGTGCAAGCGATAAAAAATCATAGATTTTTTGTAAAATTATAGCCTGATGATTCAAATCATAAGTAAAATTCAAAAAAACACCATTCCCCATTTTTTCAGAAGGTCTTTTAGAAGAAAATTTGGATAAAACCCGCATTTTTATGTAAAGAAAAGAAATAACAAAAAATATTTTCAGATTTTCTTAGAAGCTTCTGCATTAAGTCCCCCAATCAAATTTTATCAATAAATTCATCGTAGTATAACGGACTAACAGAAAACGCAGATAAATTTTTTTTCATTTAAGCGGCGGCCGCGCGCTTTCTGTTTTAAAACGCCGTTATGGCTGTCAGGTGCGTTATTGGTGGTATTATCCTATTGATAAAGGTGTTCTACAAAACGGAAATTTACAACATCCTGAAAAATTAACTGAGATTTTTCATTTATTGGCTCAACTTATTTCAAAAAATATTTCATTATGTATTGATGTGCCCGCACAAAAAATTTTACAAAAAAGTATTCCTAAACTAGATAAACGATTAAGAAAGCCATCCTGCAGAGAATTTATTCAGTTTAATGCCAAAAAGCAGTTTTCATTAATGATTAAACCTTATCATTGAATTATCGAGCTCCAATAAAAAATGGCACGTCATTATTAATGACAGCGGCTCATCAACAAGAAACAATGCCTGGCAAAATTATCTGTAAAATGCGGGACTAAAACCGAATATAATTGACATTGCGCCTTGTGCTTTAGGCTATATGGCTATAGAAGCTAAATTATCATAGGAACATATTTTGTTACATCAGTGAGAAAATGAATGGCTATGGATATCCCCGTTGAACACGCCTTTTCGATATAGCTTATTTCTGGAACGCAAGAAAATATAATCGAAGAGGTCCGTTTTGTTTATTCAGACAGATATTGTCCGATGTCGCAAATTTATTACACGATTCTGCTAGAGGAAGCTTAACCTAAAAATACCATTTTATAGTCTCCTTTTTAGTATTGAAACAGTTTTAACCCCTATTATCTGTGTTATCTATGTCTTTTGCATTAGCAGGTTGTTTGGCTGTAAGTCCAAAGAATTTTTAATGTTTCAGGTTAATTTTTTATCTTTAAGGGAGAATAAGCCAAAAAATTGGCTATTTTTAGAGCGGGGTTTTTTTACTACAAATACTCATCATCATAAGAGTCACTCTATTTATTCATTTTTTTGAAAAATGAATATCAAAAAAGAGAAATAACTCTACATTTATTATTAAAACATAAGAAATTACAAAATACATATAATAAAACTAAACAAAGTTTAATTGATTTGCAAGACATACAATCAAGCATACAAATTTATGAAAATATATATCAAAAGCAAAAATTTATTTAACATGATTAAATCAATTATCAAATTTTATTCCATAACGTTGTTGGTTATTAGAAATAAAACAAAAAGATTAAATATTGATTTTTAATGGAATCAGTCATGACTACAATAGTAATGTATTTTTGATATAAGTATTAATTTAAAAATATTGATCTACAATATAAAATGACAGAAATTAAGTTCAAAAGGAATGTTTTACTATAGCGATAAATGAGTTTTTATCATTATAAAGTTATCAATCATAAATAAAAATTTAAAAATTATTTTTATATACTAATATGACATATTTTTATATCAATGGTTTTCAGGTATATTAATTCATGTTTATATATATTATATTTACATCTAATATTTAATCTATTTAACTTTAAAAGACGAAGTTTTAAATCAAAAAGATCGAAAAAATTAAAAATAAATTATTTTATTACATGAGTCATCTTCTTTAAAGGAAAAATATAAATATTAAATTTAGAAAACATTTTTTATTAAAATAGAGCATTAAAAAAGATGAAAATGATTTTTATCAAAAAATTAATAATGTAAACATTCAACTTGTCAATTTGGCAAAACAAAATTTTATATATAAAAATCGGATAGCTTACATTAATACTGATTATTATGGAGTCATCAACTTTTTAGTGTAATTACTAATTACCAATCTTCTGATTTTAATGAAAATATAGATATATTTAATAAATCAAAAAATTTTTATGATCTCATTTATGAAAAAGAAAATCTTGAAATGACTATGCAGATCATACAGATTTTACCTATAAATACGAGAATTAAGAATGAACAATAACAACAAAAATATAAATTTATTTATTTTTAATGTATTAGTCGATATATTTTTTCTGATAATCATATTCACTATGAAGAATTAAAAGAGATCCCTTTAAACCTTTTTATTAAAACCTTGTAACCAAGGTTTGGATAAAATAAAACAATGGAAAATGAATTGGTATTAAATAAATAAAATCATTATAAAGCTGTGGTGATCAATAAAAATTAGGAATGCATTTATTAAAAACAAAAGAATTTATTTTAACAAATTGGAAAATAAATTATATTACTCTAAATCAAATTAATATAAATTATACTTTCTTTTATCATTCTAAATATCACTTTTCCTTACTTCAGGATAAATAGAATCATAAATGATTGAGAATAATTAAAAAGTTTAAAATTTAATGATTAAAATAATAAAATTTTTTTCGGAGCCAATTTATTTTTATTAATCAGATTGAGTTGTTCTAAAGAACAAAAAGATATTTTGTCAATATAGAATTCCCAGATACGCCTGTGGTTGTTATTTTATAAGCTTTATCAGATTATCAAAAATTGAATTTTGTCATTACAAAAGGGGTACATGAAAATATAATCCTAAGATTAATAACGGTTCCTTATTTACATGTATTAGATGTGATTTTACGGATGAGTCAATTACGAATTGAGCATAAAGATAATATTCTTATGATTTTTACAGAACAGGAAATCATTAATAAATAAATATAAAAATTACAGATACAAAACGAAAAAAACCCAAATCAAAAAATGAATTATTTAATGTTTACATTCCAACGAGCAGGCTCGGAAGAAGTAGCAAAAAATTTGAATGATAACAGAAGTTTCTTGCTTTCGCAAGAAGATAATGTGATAACAGATAAAAGAACTAATAACCTTTTTATTCATGATAGCGCACAATCTTGAGCGGGATTAATAAAATAGTTAAAAGAAATAAAGTCTCCTTTACAGAAAATAGAATCATTGGCTCATATTGAGACAATGAGCAGTGAAAATTTATATGAATTAGGTATTAAATAAGGCATGAATGCCTTAGAAAAGGGCAACCCTCTTGGAATTAAAAATTTTAATATTAATTTACCGCTAAAAAACGCTGCAATTGCTCCAAATATTCAGGTTGCAAACATTAATAGCCGTTTTTTAGATCTTGAGTGCAGTGCATTAGAACAAGAAAATCAATCAGATATTATTGCGAGTCTCCACTTAATAACTTCTCACCAGCAAACAGCCAGTATCAAGTAAGGCACCAATATTCTTTATCAAATTAATGGTAAGAGAATGTTAGCATTAAATTTAAAGAAGCGGTATTAGAGGGATGAAAGTCATTCCTACCGTATTAGGCAATGATTACATTAAATTAAAACTAAAAATCAGTCAGAATATACCCGGTATTCTGATTAAACGCGGCGATGCAGAAACTCTTGCGATCGATAAATAGGAAATCACCACATAAATTATAGTAAAGCATAGCGAACCGATTGTTCTTGGAGGGATTTCAGAAAAAATAATCATCGAATCGATAAAGTGCCAGGGTTTAAAATATTCCTTTTTTGGGGGCTTTATTTAGACAAGATGTTAATCAACAACGACGGCGTAAACTGATCATTTTTATTACACTCAAATTGATTCATTAGAGTGATTTTCATATATTTCAGCTTGTTAGATATGCCACTGTTAACAAATTCTATTTGCAAAAATAAAATGCATTATTTTTGCTTATTTTATTCGAAACTTATTTGATTCCAAAAATTAGAAATGGATTCTGGTTGAAAATATCCGCTCTAAAAAATTAGAACTCTATGACTGATAATCTCCTTCGCTTTCGTCTAAGCTGCTATCAATAGGTTTATCAATATAAATAGATGCTTACCAAAGATCGTTAAAATCATATTGATTGTGATCTTGAGATAATACTTTAGACTTTATCAAGATGGTGTCTATAAAATATTTTAAAATATTTTTTTTGGTTTTTGCTCATCCTTATTTGAATTTTTTGATATATTTAAAAAAACGATCCGGGATCAAAGTATTAATAATTTTGTTGTGCCTGTTCTAAGGATCAATAAGCAAAAGCACGTCTTTTCTTTATGTTTTCAGTACACATATCGATAAAATGAGAATATGAATTATTATGAGCGTTATCTGCTCCAATATCACACTCATTTTCTATCTTTTTTAATAACTCTTGATTTGAAGAGTAAATAATTAAGGCGTGATTGTTTAAAGAATCAGGATCAATATCCGAATATTTTTGTGTAAAACAAATCAGCCACATTTCCTTCGAATCGACTCCTTCCTGATATAAAAATAATAGAATAAATAAGACATTTCTCCGCAGAAAATGGGGCGCCCTCTATATATTTATCTTCAGTTTCACTTATCATCTCAATTGTTTTAGGTAATGCTGATGTTGTCTTCTTAGAAGTTTTCTCTTAAAATAAAAGAGAGTCTTGATATGTTTTTGCTACCAGTTTAGCATAAATTCTTTGTATAGTGACCAGATCCCCATCTAGTTTAGCCTTATCAAATTCTTTTTCTAGGTCATTAAGCATATTGTCTAGATAAGCAGATAGACCAGTACACATAATTTTAATATCACTTGCCCAGAAAGCACCGTCTGTTATAACGTCCTGTCTGCTTGCTTTTTAAAATGAAATCTTTTCCAAGAGATGGATAGTATTTATTTTTAACATTATCAATGTCATTATCGGTATTTTCATGCCGTATGAAAGAGGGTTTTGATTTATATAACCGGCTTTTGATATCGCAGTTAGTTTTTGAATTTGAAATATAGATTATTCGTTATGCTCCTAAAATTTGAATTAACACTACATTAAACCACAATTATCCGTTATTCGAATCGAAAACCAGTGACAGAGAAATCATTTTATGAAGGCGTTCAAGATTTTCCTTGAGCTGCCACAGAAGCCACTTTTTGAATAATTTCTTCTGCGTTTCCTAAATAATAATGGTTGATAGGCTGCAAAGATGAATTAAATTCATACACCAAAGGAACGGCCGTTGGAATGTTAATTTCCATAATTTCTTCTTCACTTAAATGATCAACATATTTGATGAGCGCACGGATGGAATTTCCATGAGCGACAATAATTACCCTTTTTCCATCGATTATACGTGGCTTAACAACTTTATCCCAATAAGGCACTACGCGATCGACGGTGATGGCTAAGCTCTCTGTAAGAGGTAGATCATTTTTATTGAGTGTGGCATAAAGGCTATCATGAGTAGGAGCACGGGGATCATCTAAAGTTAATGCAGGAGGCAAGGTTGAAAATCCCCTACGCCATTGTTTCACTTGTGCAGCTCCGTATTTTTCTGCTGTCTCTGATTTGTTGAGACCTTGGAGTGCGCCATAATGACGCTCATTTAGGCACCAAGATTTTTCAATCGGTAGATTTTGTTGTTGCAACACTTCTAGAATGAGAGAAAGCGTATGAGTGGCACGTCGTAAAATGGAAGTGTACGCAAAGTCAAAAGAGAATCCTTTTTTTTTTAGTAAATTACCGGCTTGTTGTGCTTCAACCTGACCTTTTTCGGATAGCTCAACATCAGCCCAACCAGTAAAACGATTTTCTTTGTTCCATTCACTCTCTCCATGTCTTACTAAAATTAATTTTTTTATTGTCATCATTAAAATTCCTCAATAGATCACTGATTAAAATAAATATGGCTAACTCAGTTGGCCCACCCAAACACGCAGGGACCCTGCTTTTACTCTTACTTTGATTGTACAACATCAATTTTCTGGTGGACAATCACAGGTACTCTATCAATTTTGCATGACTAATACGCGATCGAAATATTCGATTCAATTACGCCTAGGTGTCACCATTAAGAATGTTTATCCGTCATAAAAGTATCTAAATTTTCAAAAATCTTTTTCTCGTTATTTTCGTCACATCCCACAAAAAGATACTAGCATCGCTACTCAGGCTACGTGCAATCGACAGCTGCTGCTGTTGACCGGCAGAGAGATTTTGAGCCATAAAATTAACAGGAAAACATAAGCCCATCGGATGTTGCAAGATAACATTACAGTTAGTCGAAGCGAGCGCTTGTAATATTCGTTTGCGATCTGAATGTGCTTTAAAAGCAAAGTTACTCTCTATTTTCCTGTAAATAATACATCATGTGCGTTGACTACACTCAATTGTTGAGACAAAAAGATTGAGATAGATGACATAGATTATATCCATCATAAAGAATAACCCCTTCTGCAAGTGAGATATAACCAGATAACAATGTTAATAATGCGCTTTTATCTGCTCTAGAATCACTACGTGTTGACCTGATGGAATATCGAGAGAAAGTTTACTAATTACCGCCGGTGACTGCGGATGATATTGATCATTAACTCCTATAAGAGAAATTTAACCACTGCAGTGGTTGATAGATTGTAGCGTGGGTTTTTATCATTTTCAAAAAAAAGCGATTAAATCTTTATCGGTTTTTTCAGTAGAAAGTAAGGAGATCAGCGTTGACGAAAAGTGAAAGATAATCCAAGGTATTCTACCTGAGACAATCACCGAGGAAACCATTGCTTCAATGGTAACGCTACCATTCATTACGATAAAAAGCGATTACCATAATACTAATATGAAAAACAAAAGATATGCCATTCTACTAGCATGGATTGATAAAAGAGATTAAATCTATGAATTTTTAAATTAAGATAAGATTGCTAATTAAAACTATTTATCCAATCTAATAACAAATTTTTATTACTTAACGTCTGGATCATTTTAATAGAATAAAAAACTTCAGTCATAAAAAACATTTTTATTTTTTGGCACTTTTCTTTTTTATTAATGAATATGTGTAGTAGTGATGAATTAATGCAATTAACATCGAAAATAAAAACATAAAAATGGGGATAAATATCACACATTCTCCATTGAGATAAATCACTAAAATAAAGATAATTAATAAAGGGATGCCTTCTAAGCGCTGAAAGACGGTATTAAGTAACACTTATTTTATTTTTTGAAATTCGTACCATCAAACGAAGCAGAAGACATCGATCGCCCATCTTTTTTTATTGTAAATAACCGCTTTCAAAAATGAGACATCAATATCCATATCATCTTTTCTTGAAATAATTGATTTATAAATATCTTTTGACGATCTCAGAATAAATTCAAAACTAATAAATAAGACCGCAATCAATATAATCCAAAACAATGACGCAGTTTAGGCACTGAGCACCCGTTTATCGTGATAAAGATTACTATAATACATGGATAGTTAAGGCAAATAGCGCCATAAAAAATGATGAGAAAACATATTTACTGTAAAAATTTTTTGGCAGATAGCGTCTGCTGTAATATATGATGCATTCGAATGCCATCGACCACTTTGTGTAATGGTTGCAATCTGAAAGCCGAAATCAGATAGAGCCTATCTGCTCATAGGCTCTTGTCACAAAGCTGCCCTCTAGCCTCAATCAATTTTAATTTTTCCCTCCTCCTATGCACGCCATCCATTCCATATATGGTGTTAATAAAATTATTGGCATGGCGTCATTAAGCAAATCTTCCGAGCCATTAAAAGGATTTTCCTTTAGCACGAGGCCTAATGATAAAAAATTTTTAATTTTACCATATTATTGGTGTTCTTTCTATTATATTGTGTATATAGAAGCTCCAATTCATTTGAGTCAATATTAATTTTAAGATCAATGCTTTTAGCAACAAGATATAAAAATCCTCTACTGAGAAATAGTAAGACTTAAATTTTTTCATGCATTTTATCCGTTGCAGGAGTAAAAACATCATTACTTACGATAGATTTCATCAGCGCTTATTCTACTGCATTCAGTAGAACTCTTAAAAAGTGATTGTTCAAATTTCAATTGAAGAAAAAAAGGTCGTCATAATATAAATTAGAAGTGGTTTCTGGGCTTACCTTTGATAATTTTAGTAAAGTTAGCTAAACTGGTTAATGTAGGTTTTTTCAAAAAAACGATGTATAGAACGTAAAACGACATCAGGTTTTTCGGCATGAGGGGAATGGCCACAGCCGGAAATCACATGTAACCGTGCTATAGGGAAATAGCTTACAATCTGTTCTCTATGCTCTCTTTTTATGTAATGAGACAACTCACCGCAGAGAAATAGTAAAGGGCCTTGCCATGTCGGAATAGGTTCCCAGCCCACAATATATTGGTATTGATCCCATAAAACCGGCACATTAAATCGCCAAATGCCTTCATGAAAAGATTTTAGTAAAAATAAAATAATATTTTCATCTTTGACAAAATTCCGAATTAATTTACCCGCCATATGACGCTGAGTGATTTTAGCATCAGTTACCGCATTCAGTGCCATAAATATCTCATTATGCCGGTGAAGAGGGTAAACAACAGGTGCAATATCAATGATCACCAACGTTTTAATTCTCTCTGGTATCAGAGCAGTCATCGTCATAGCAACTTTTCCGCCCATCGAATGCCCAATGATGATCATTTTTTCCATTTTTAACTGATCTAATAGTTCCAATACATCTTGAGCCATAACAAAATAATTCATCTCAGGTGAATGAGGAGACAGACCATGGTTACGAAGATCAAGCTGTATAATATCGTGGTGTTTTTGAAAATTACGACCAAGTATGCCCAAATTATCTAAATTACCAAAAAGTCCGTGGATCAGGATTATCGGTAAATTAGGAGAAGTACTGTCAGATTGACGTAAAATAAAGTTTAATTTCATCTCAAAATTCACACTGATTAAAAATAAATTTTAAGTTATTCTATTACGAATGAATCGAACAAAAATGGCACACAGACAAAACCTAAACAAATACCTACAACATCTTATTGAGTGATAATCAATACAAATAGTAAACACAAACGCACCATGTTAAAAATATGATAATCGCCATGCAATTTCCAAATAAAATAACAAAAAAGTGTCTCAAACAATATAGATATTTTATCATCCTACCTGACTTATCTACAGGAAAAATAAAGAGGCTAAATAAAATGCAAAATACACTCCAAATTTTTGCGCATCATTGGTCATTTGCCATTTTTGGTGTATCTGCAATAGGACTGTGTGTTGCTATACTGTTGGGGTCTTTTTTTTTGGGAGGCAGGGCCAAAGCCAGATCTAAAAATATCCCCTATGAATCTGGTATTGATTCGGTTGGCTCAACGCACATGCGCTTATCTGCTAAATTTTATTGTATCGCCATGTTTTTTGTTATTTTCGATATAGAAGCCATTTACCTTTATACTTGGGCTATTTCTATTCGTGAAAGCGGATGGACAGGTTTTATTGAAGTGAGTGTTTTCATTTTTGTATTATTGGTGGGGTTACTTTATTTATCTCGAATAGGTGCATTAGATTGGGCAGCGATTGGTTCTAGAGGTCGTGCTCAATCTAATCCCTCTATTTATAAAATGGCACAGCAGCGTCAGTCTAATAACGAGTAACTATCATGAAATACACTTTAACGCGTGCAGAACCGAATGATAACGATCATGTTATCTATCCTTTACAAACACAAAAAAATGTCAGCCGCGATCCCCTCGATGAACAAGCTCATCGTAATATTTATATGGGGAAGCTTGAACGTGCCTTGCATGATACAGTGAATTGGGGCCGAAAAAATTCGCTATGGCCTTATAACTTCGGCCTTTCTTGTTGTTACGTGGAAATGGTCACTTCTTTTACGGCGGTTCATGATATCGCGCGTTTTGGTGCAGAAGTATTACGTGCCTCACCTAGACAGGCTGATTTTATGGTGGTAGCCGGCACTTGCTTTACTAAAATGGCACCGGTGATACAGCGTTTATATGACCAGATGCTAGAGCCGAAATGGGTTATTTCTATGGGTGCCTGTGCTAATTCTGGCGGGATGTATGATATCTATTCTGTGGTGCAAGGTGTTGATAAATTTCTTCCCGTTGATGTCTATATTCCTGGTTGTCCTCCTCGACCTGAAGCTTACATGCAAGCCTTATTCCTTCTCCAGGAATCGATCGGTAAAGAACGTCGCCCACTGTCTTGGGCAATTGGCGATCAGGGTGTGTATCGCGCTGTCATGCCAGCAGAAAGAAAGCGTAAACATGCCGAGCGTATTGCAGTGAAAAATTTACGCACTCCAGACGAGATTTAATCTATTTATGACCGACTTAATCATAGCTGAAAACCTTCAGAAACCTTGCGAAACTAATGATCATCTTGATGATTCTGTGATAGAAAGGCTATCAGCCCGTTTTGGGCACAAATCACTGTTCGTTCAAGCAACGCGTACCGGCATGCCGGTCGTTTGGATCAAAGCAGATCAGCTTATTGAAGTTATTTTGTTTTTACGTCAAGCGCCAAAGCCTTATGTGATGCTTTTTGATTTACATGGGGTCGATGAACGACTTCGTACCCACCGTGAAGGTTTACCTGAAGCCGATTTTTGTATTTTTTATCATTTATTTTCAATTGAACGTAACAGAGACATTCTACTGAAAGTCGCTCTGTTTGAAAAAAAATTGTGCTTACCGACTATCACTTCTATTTTTCCCAATGCGAATTGGTATGAACGTGAAACCTGGGAGATGTTTGGCATTACTTTTGACGGACATCCGCACTTAAAACGTATTTTGATGCCGGATACTTGGAAAGGCTATCCTTTACGCAAAGATTATCCCGCGCGCGCAACAGAATTTGATCCTTTTGAGCTGACTAAACAAAAACAAGATCTAGAAATGGAAGCCTTGACTTTTAAACCAGAAGATTGGGGCATGAACCGAGGCACACAGAATGAAGATTTTATGTTTCTTAATCTTGGCCCGAATCATCCTTCTTCTCATGGTGCTTTTCGTATCGTTTTGCAACTCGACGGAGAAGAAATAGTCGATTGCGTTCCAGACATTGGATATCATCACCGTGGGGCTGAAAAAATGGCCGAGCGTCAATCTTGGCACAGCTATATTCCGTATACCGATCGTATTGAGTATTTGGGCGGCTGTATTAACGAAATGCCTTATGTTTTAGCGGTTGAAAAATTGGCCGGTATCACGGTTCCTGATCGAGTTAAAAGCATTCGTGTGATGCTGTCAGAGCTCTTCCGTATTAATAGCCATTTACTGTATATCAGCACTTTTATTCAAGACGTAGGTGCCATGACGCCGATATTTTTTGCCTTTACTGATCGACAAAAAATTTACGATCTGGTGGAAGCCATTACTGGATTTCGCATGCATCCTGCTTGGTTTCGTATTGGAGGTGTCGCACAGGATCTGCCTCAGGGTTGGGAAAAATTGCTTCGTACTTTTCTTGATTGGATGCCAAAACGCCTTAATTTTTACATCAAAGCCGCGCTTGAAAACAGCATTTTAAAAGGCAGATCTATGGGGATTGCCAGCTATAATGCATCAGACGCTTTGGCTTGGGGTGTGACGGGGGCAGGGCTACGAGCAACCGGCATTGAATTTGATGTTCGTAAATGGCGGCCTTATTCAGGTTATGAGCATTTTGAATTTGATGTTCCCGTGGGTTATGGTCAAAGTGATTGCTACACGCGAGTGATGCTCAAGGCAGAAGAAATACGTCAAAGTATGCGTATTCTGGAACAATGTTATCAATACATGCCCGCTGGGCCTTTTAAAGCAGATCACCCACTTACTACACCGCCGCCTAAAGAACGCACCTTGCAGCATATTGAAACCCTAATTACCCATTTTTTACAGGTCTCTTGGGGGCCAGTCATGCCTGCGAATGAATCCTTCCAAATGATTGAGGCTACCAAAGGAATTAATAGCTACTACCTAACCAGCGACGGGGGCACTATGAGTTATCGCACAAGAGTTCGCACACCTAGTTTTGCACATCTTCAACAAATTCCATCTGTGATCCGAGGGAGCTTAGTATCTGATTTAATTGTTTATCTGGGTAGTATCGATTTTGTTATGTCTGATGTGGATCGCTGATCATGAGTCATCATAAAAATATTTCTGAGCATCAAATTAATGCCATGAATGTCGTGCCATTTGTATTAAGTTTCGAAGAACGTGATGCGATAGAAGAAGAAAAGCACCATTATGAAGACGCTAGAGCCGCCTCTATCGAAGCGTTAAAAATAGTACAAAAAAAACGTGGATGGGTCCCTGACGAGGCGATTCATGCAATTGCAGAAGTACTCGGAATCCCTGCTAGTGATGTCGAAGGGATTGCGACCTTTTACAGCCAAATTTTTCGAAAACCTGTTGGGCGCCACGTGATCTGCTACTGCGATAGCGTTGTGTGTTACATCACGGGCTATCAAAAATTAAAAGCTATGCTTGAAGAAAAACTCGGGATTCAGTCTGGGGAGACCACAAAAGATGGCCGCTTTACTTTATTGCCAACCTGTTGCCTCGGCAATTGTGATAAAGGACCGACTATGATGATCAATGATGACACCCATAACCACTTACAGATAGAAAATATTGACACCTTATTGGAGCAATATCCATGAATTTATCCCCTGCTTCTATCACTGGTGCGTTTAAAAAAATTCACAAAGCCCCTGAAACGCACCCATTGACTTGGCGTTTACGTGATTCTCAACAACCACTTTGGTTGGATGAATATCGCAATAAAAATGGCTATTTAGGAGCAAAAAAAGCATTAACCTGCCTCACTCCTGAAGAAATCGTGCATTCAGTGAAAGAAGCGGGTCTTAAAGGTCGAGGTGGTGCAGGGTTTTCCACAGGCTTAAAATGGAGCCTCATGCCTAAAGATCCCAACAGGCATATTCGCTATTTGCTTTGTAATGCGGATGAAATGGAGCCGGGTACTTACAAAGACCGGCTTTTAATGGAGCAACTGCCGCATTTGCTGGTGGAAGGCATGCTCATTTCTGCTTTTGCGCTTCAGGCCTATCGTGGCTATATTTTTTTGCGAGGAGAGTATATTGAGGCGGCAGTCCATTTGCGGAGAGCAATTGTTGAAGCCACTCAAGCAGGGCTGCTCGGCAAAAACATTATGGGGAGTAGATTTGATTTTGAACTTATGGTCCACACTGGGGCAGGACGTTATATTTGCGGGGAAGAAACAGCCTTGATTAACTCCTTAGAAGGGCGTCGTGCCAATCCGAGATCCAAACCGCCTTTTCCTGCCTCCTCCGGAGTTTGGGGGAAACCGACCTGTGTTAATAATGTAGAAACTCTTTGTAATGTTCCGGCGATCATGGAGCACGGCGTAGCTTGGTATAAAGGCATTGCTCCTGATGCGAGTCATTTTGCTAAAAGTAAAGATACAGGCACTAAATTAATGGGGTTTTCTGGAAGGGTGAAAAACCCGGGTGTCTGGGAATTGCCATTTGGGATCTCTGCTCGTGAAATTCTAGAAGACTATGCCGGTGGAATGAAACACGGCCTTAAATTTAAAGCCTGGCAACCTGGCGGCGCAGGCACAGATTTTTTGACAGAAGAGCATCTCGATCTCCCTATGGATTTCGAACACATTGGAAAAGCCGGCAGTCGCCTTGGAACGGCGCTTGCAATGGCGGTAGATCATGAAATCAATATGGTTTCCTTAACTTGCAATTTAGAAGAATTTTTTGCCCGTGAATCCTGTGGCTGGTGTACTCCTTGTCGAGATGGCCTTCCTTGGAGTGTTAAAATTTTGAAAGCGCTTGAACGAGGCGAAGGTCGAGAAGGCGATATAGAAACACTGGAGCAGCTTTGTCGCTTTTTAGGCCCAAGTAAAACCTTTTGTGCACATGCACCTGGTGCAGTCGAGCCTTTACAAAGTGCTCTTAAATATTTTCGAGAGGAGTTCATAGCAGGTATCACCAAAAAAGAGCACCCTCATCTTTATCTCAAACCAATTAAAGGGGTTCAGCCTAATGATGTGATAGCAGATAACTTATTGAAAACACGTTGGTAATAGAGATTAAGTGGGAATTGGTAAACCTCTTGAAGAATTTCAGTAACCAATTTTCCAGAGGTTCTATTTCTCTTAGAGAAATAAAGCGATTAAGTGGTTTTTAGCGACCATAAACGTGCCTCATGACCGGACTGTTCAATCAGTTCGTGAGTCCCTTCCTCGTTAACACCCCTTCTTTTAACAAAAAAATACGATCACGACCCCGTCATGTATTGATACGATAGGCAATACAAATAACCGTATGATTGCGTGTGATTGTAGGCTATTGACGTATAATAGCTGCTTCTGACTCAGAAGCTCAGGCACTGATCGCTTCATCTACAATTAAAATAGGAGGATCCGCCATTAATTCTCTTGCCAACGCAATGCCTTAGCGTTGACCAAGAGAAAGCATACCTCCTTTTCAGCAACCTGTGGTTCATATCTCTGAGGTAAGTCCATGATAAAACCATGAGCTTCGGCTAAACAGGCCACGTTTTCTATTTCCATATTAGCACTAGGTCAACACTGATAAATATTTTCCTATATTGTCCCAGAAAACAAGATACTTTCTTGTAAAACCACACTCATTCTGCAGCCTAAATCGGTTGGATCTGTGATTGCTAAGTCTTGTCTATCGACTAAAATTTGACCGCTTTGTGGCATGTATACACGTTGTAATAATTTGGTCAGAGTGGATTTCCCAGAACCAGAAGGCCCTGTTATTCCAAAATAATTCACCATTTTTTATGGATATATGCAAATTTTGTAGTATTTCTGGGGTGTCCGGAGAATATCGAAAAGAACATGTTTAAAAGCGATACAGCTTTCACTTTAAACAGATGAAACCAAACCAGAATTACTGGGTTCACTTGGGCTATCTAAAATAGTGCTCACTCTCTTTAATGCAATTTTTATATGTTGCAAATCTTGCTAAATTCAGGCTAAACGTAATATGGGTTGGGTGACGTAACTCGAAAATATATTAAATGCGACTAACTCACCAGGAAAAAATTTGCCTTCTACGCGAGCTGAACACCATACCAAAGTAATAAATCGGAGGTTATTTTATAAATTTAATTAATGCCATAGACTGCTAAATTATCTCTTTATTTGGTAATGAAAGCCGAACGAACAAAATTCGCTAAATATTACTGAGACTAACAGTTAAATTGTTTTTCTGTCATCGTGGTTTTAATGGTTTCAAGACCCGTGATCACCTCGGTTAAAAAAGAAGTGGCATTGGCACTCTCTGCATATTTACGTTCGACTCTTTTTGTAAAATTTTCTCCACACACAGCCAAAATACCAGGTGACAGCACAAGGATATCAATACAATTGCAGTCAACTTGACAATTTAATGAAACATGATAGCAATAAGGTGCTGACAAAAAATAAATCTAATAACATGGTTATGGCTGATCCTGTCAGGAAGCTTATAATTTGCTCCATCTCACGGACCCTGGCAATAATTTGCCACGTTTGTCTGCTACCAAAATAGTTTAAAGATACACTCATCTTTCAAGGTATGATCCATTAATTTAATACGAGCATGGAAAAAAGTCCCTGTTTTTTGTCTGAAACCGCATACAGAGAAACGTGTTTGACTTCTCCTTGTAAAGTACCGTAAAGAGTATCAGGAAAACTGTAGGCCTTCACTGTAACTGTTTGCCATGGTAATATAAATGCGACATCTTTATTTAATACCATGGCTTCAATTTTTAGATGCGTTTCTTTTGGTACGATGGCCATTAATTTTTGTATCAAAGAGATGGCCCTATCTAATGTTGTATAGTACGTTACTGCACCACACCATCAATAGGTGATCTCAACATGTGTCAACGCTTTTTATCTATTAATTTGATTTTTTATTGTGTAAGTTGACCGATGTTTTCCTTGACCTTCTTAAGGCGTTCACCGTAATTGCGTTTTTTCTGCCATATAACGCTATTTTCCTACATTTCACTTAAAAGCGCTTTTCCGTGCAATCATTTTTTCTCTTACTCCAAAAGATTTGTTTTTTGCAATAGACTGCGTTTTTGCCAGCTTAGTAAGGGCCGGTAAGCCTTGCTCAATATTTTGAATAAGTTTTTAAATTCGATATTTATTTTTGTAGTGCTTTATAATGCATTTGATTGACCGCCATTTTCACATCTTGACGTTTTAACTCGGCGTTCACTGCATCAAACTCTCCTTGCACTCCAGTAAGGCATGGCTAGTTTGAGTAACTCTGCTTAATCATCAGGGGGAGAAAATTTGATAAAGGAGATTCAGTGAGTAGGGTCGTTAACCTGGCTTTTTCTAGTTTAGGAAGAGCGAGTTGTTCACTCACTTTCAGTACTGCAGTACTAATTCTAACTGGATTAAGCTCAAGCCAAATCTACCCAGATTTCACTTTTTGGCCATCTCTTATATTGATGGCAACGACCGTACCAGGGTAAAGAGATTGGATCACTTTAGTACGATTAGAAACGATAACTTTATCGAAAGTACTGGATGAATGTCCAGTTTTCCAATAATTGATCAGAGCAATACCAACAATAAAAATCCTAAAATTAACTAAGCAGTACGACGAGCCACTGGTTCTACGGGGCGTGCAATGATTTTTAAATAAGAGGGTAAAATCATATTCATCCCGAGTGAGTTGTACTTTTTTTTATTTCTCGCGCCCTTTCATTATTTTTGATAAAAGTCCTGCAAAAATTTCATTTCATTTTCTCAGTCCTAAAGTTAATTTGTTGTTGCCATAAACGGTAGTAGCCTCCCTTAAAGACTAATAATTTATCATGTGATGCTAATTCTGTTAGTACTCTTCCTGCAATAACGGAAATCCAATTACAATGACTGACTGTAGATAAACGATATGCAATGGTGATCACCGTTCGGCTAGCCATAATCTATGTCATATTTTCATGATTTGACTTTGAGAATTGTCATCTAATACGCTAGTGGCTTCATCAAAAATCAGTATTGCGGAATCCGCTAACAACGCATGTGCGATGGCAATACGTTGACGGTTCCCTCCTGAGAGAGAAGCTCTCACTTCAAATAAAACAGGGTCATATCATAGAGGTAAAGCCATAATAAATTCATCCGAACCTGCCGACACGCGACCTGCATCACTTGTTCCAAAGGCGCTATAGGAAAAGTATCGGCAATATTTTCTCGTACAATGCAATTAAATAAGTAATTTGCATGCATCATTACTCCGACCTGATGTCTTAAAGTATGAGCCTCGAACTGATTAACATTTTTTCCGTCTATTAAGATCTCCCCTTGTGCTGTTATATAAAGGTGTTTTATCAGACGAGCAATCGTGCTTTTGCCTGATGCAGAAGGCTAAACTAATCCAATATACTCCCATGAAGAAATTCGTAATGTCAATTCACGTAGTACGTGAGGAAGATCAGAACGATAACGAAAAATGACTTTATAAAGACTGATTTCCTCTTTAAGAGGTTGTTTTGGTTTAAAACCAGACCCACTATGCTCCATAGGTAAAGTCAATATATCTGATGATAAAGATAATCCCACTGGAGCACGGATGCTTTGTTGCGACAAATCTACCAGTTTCGTCATCGGTAACATGGCTTGCACTAATGCCATATGAAAGGTGATCAATTAATCAATACTCAGGTGAATCCCCATAACCTCGTAAGCCACAAACACGATCACTGAGGTTGTGGTTAATTTTTGTAACAGCTATGCTGTTTGAGTACTGAAATTTTGTACATGCTGTACGGCAAAATTCGCTTTAGCAAAATCGCGTGTTTTTCCTCCCTAGAATGTTGCATGCGGGGCTCTAACGTCAAGCTTTTCAGGGTTTCAATGTCTGCTACAGTTTCCGTTAAAAAAGCCACATTTTAGGACGCACAGAAATCCAGTGTTTCTACTTTTTTTGTAAAGGTTTTGTGGTCATGAAAGCCAAAACGAAAAACGTGGTAAAAACGCTAAAGCAATCATTGTGAGATAAAGGAAAATAAACCACATCACAGTAAAGAGAGCGACAGAAAAAACAACATCCACTGATAAAGTGAAAGCAGGCCAGTAATAAATTTACGAATACTGCCGAGCTCGCGTACTCGGGTGAGCATATTCCCCCGTGTCATTTTTTAAAGTAACTTAAAGGCAGACGAATCAAATGATGAAATAATTTACCAACTCTAGTTGAAGATCGACCCGAGTGGTCGTATGGGCAAATAAATATTTTCGTAAACTTTTGATCATCACTTCAAAGACACAAACCACCATTAAAGTTATAACAAGCACATCAAGCGTTTCCAATGCGTTGTGAACGAATACTTTATCTATCACCACTTGAAAAAAATAGAGGCGCAACTAGCGCTAATAATTACAACATCAAAGACGCCAATAATACTTGAGTTAATTGGCGATGATTACGAAGAAAAACAGGAATAAACTAACGCATATCAAAAAGAGATTGCTTACAAAGTAAACAAAGGCCGCCCCATAGATTTCTAATTCTGATCTATTGATCATTTCCGGTTTTTGTGTATTAAAGTATTGTAATAAAGCTTGTTGTTGATGTGTGCCAGCAAATATTACAAATTGATCTAGTTTATCACGGAAGGTTAAAAGTAAGTGTTATGGTTTTAATTTTTCTAATGTGAATGAACGCAAAGAAAATTTTGCGAAAAGAAATTTTTTAAACTAGTTTAAGTTTCTTTTTAACTGCTTTTGAGTAACTCGATCTTCATCATTTAAAAGGCAACTATCGCAGATTTTTAATACTAATGTTATGCAATCCAGCAAAGTTTAATCAACGCGCAGAACAAACCAGAGCTGATAAAAGATGATTTTCAATAACCAAAGTCAATTGTTTCTAAAGAATTTTTTATGTATTACGAAAATGAATGATTTTTGCTTAAGTTATGAACAAATATATTTGTTCATAAGATTTAATAGAAAGACGAAGGGAAAAAAGCGAATTTAAGAAAACACTTGTTTATTTTTTAATCTCTTTAAAATTTATTTACCCCAGAATTTATTTCTTATATTAATTATTGCAACTTAAAAAATAATCACATGGATTGTCAAATTTCTTTTCGTTAAAGAAGTGTCGAAAAATAAAGAGAGAAAAGATCTTAAAAATTTTAGCTTGATTTTTATAAATTAATATTCGAATTGTGAATAATTAAATCATAAGAATTATTAATATTTAAAACTAAAACTAAATTGAAACGACTATATTATGAACATAGATGTAAAAAATTCAATTAAAAATATACTGAGGTTTTCTTTAAATAAATTTACATTTTTAATTTATTTTTACGATGCATTTCCTGATATCTAGTATATTGCATATGGTGTTTTTTAGCACGAAAATAAGATAAAGAGAAAATCATTTTTGATGAAACAAGATGATCTGCATTTTGATCACCATCAAATCTGGCACCCTTAATACTAGAATGATCGATCCTGTACCCTGCTATCCCTTGAAGAGGGTTTATGGCGTTGAGCTCATACTGGCAGATGGGGGCGATGTTAATCTATGGGATGTCTTCTTGGTGGGCAGTTATTCTCGGCTATAACTGTTGAAAGATAAACAAAGTAGTTCATTAGACAACAGAAAAATGTTTCATGTCATGTTTGGTGGGATCACCCATTCGCCGTCCATTGATCTATGTCGACAATTAATCGCTCTGACACCTGATCCCCTAGATTGTGTTTTTCTCGCAGATTCTGGATCTATGTCAGTCGACGTGGCGTTAAAGATGACGTTGCAATATTGGCACGCCACAGGAGAGCGTCGATTAAAAATCTTTAGATTTTGTCAGGGTTATCATGGGGATACCTTTAATTCTGTTTCAGTGTGTGATCCTGAAAATTCTATGCAGGCGCTTTATCAGGGATATGTGGCGCAAAATTTATTTGCGCCCGACCCTCCTTCCTATCAATTTTCAGAGGGTCATTTTTTGACGCACTTTGGAATAACGAAGAAATTCAAGTATTTTCATAACTCATAGAAACAAATAATACGGATATTTCATCGGTTATCTTAGAGCCGATTGTACAAGGGGCTGTGGCATACGTATTTATCATCCCGCTTTTTTGCGGGAAGTCAGTGCTCTGTATGAGAGGCATCAAATTTTATTAATAGTCGATGAAAGCGCCATAGGATTTGTGGGCGCACGTGCATAGGCCAACCATTGCAGGCCAGATATCTTATGTTTAGGGAAAACAGGCTGTTTTATGCAGATTCCTACTTTTATGGCAAATCTATTGGCCTGTGCGATTACAAATGAAAAGCTGGCAATTTTGGCGCATCATAAATGGTAACATCAGGTGAACGCCATCGAACATCAGCTTTAGACAGAATTATCTCCTTTATCCGCGGATCCTACCATTTTGGATGTACGGGTGTTAGGCGAGATAGGGGAAAAAGCAGTGGATGTGGCCTCATTACAACGTGAATTTGTTGCGCAAGTAATGTGGATCTGGCCTTTTAGAAAATTGATTTATGTGATGTTCCTTTATATTATTCGCCCAGAATAGCTCACGCAATTAACTCAAACTATAATACATGTTATTTTTAATAGACAAAATTTAAAAATAATTCATTTAAAACAAGCAGACATATTACCATCCTAAATTTGTCTCAAGTATGACAGGCAGATAAGGTTTGTTTACGGCCATCCTTCAAAAATGATATTTAACGCCCATCGCCCATCTCCGTAGCTTTTTTGCTTATTTGATGTGCTACATGGCCTATAAATGTAAATCCTCATTCATTTTCGCTTACACATCCGTTTTGAATTCAGCGATCTGACGATTTCCCTGAATCTCATGCATGGATGTCATCCATGCGGATAGGCACGTATTTGCGATTATGTATCTAATTCGCTTCAATAGACCAGCGACAGGGCTATCCTTTGACATGGCTTCGGTATACCTGATTTTCACTCAGGCGTTCATGTAACATCATATAAAACATCCTATTTAACGCGTGAAGATTCTACGAATAGCTAAAGCTCTCAAGTCAGATAAAAAATAAAGATAGTAAATACCCAGCGTTTTTTTTGTCTTCTTTCGTTCTTTTTTGTAAAGAGTATTCATAAGAGCCTGCCACGATGAGGCCATCCTGAATAAAGGTTCCGTTCATGCCATCTTTGGCTTCAATTAATCGAATGCCGTCTTTGGTGGCACTCCCTTTCCCACCTACATTACGCACTGTAATACGGGTGGTGCCTTTGAAGGATTCATTGATAATCAGCTGATTTGTCGGCGAATCGTCGCCTTCCAAATGGGCGTGAAACAGGATTTTCCAGAAATCATTTTTGTAATGGTCTGTCGTGAGGGTAGAAAACGAAGCGGTGTCATGAAGAGGTTTAAAGACAATCTTTCCCGCATGCTTCAGCTCTGTCACATTGGCATTCTTCTTAAACGACAGGTACTGCCAGAGTCAAACGTCACGTGGGCTTTGTTGTTCTTTTCTGCAAGCATCTTCCCCTAAAGTGTTGTCTAATTCAGCGTTAAATCAACTTCTCCTCCTGTCCCAGCAACATGCATGGTATTTGCACTTCCCAGCTGGGAGGTGAGCACATTGTTAAGAATAACCTTCATTTTCCCCGTTAGACTAGATCAATTCCCCAACGGCGTTGAGAGAACTCCCTGTGATGGTCACTGTGTTCCTATAGAGTATTTGTACGAATAAAGAATCGCGTAGTGTTTGTCCATGGTTTGAATATAACTGTCATGAATATGAATCATTAAATTATCAACAGCTACTACAGCCTTAGCAGCTTGACTATCTACTTTGATGTCCAAAAAATGTCTTGTCACTGTGGCATCCTCCGATGCCCAAATACCACGAGCGTTTTGCCCGTGACTGCTGATGGTACTGTCTTTGAGAGTGTTCTTTTCACTGTAAGCAATGACCGTCTTACTATTATTTTTCTGTAAATTGATTTTCAGTTGATTACCCGTGACCTCTGTATTTTGTCCTGTCGCCCAAAGACAATAAAATTTATTTTGGGTGCCAGTAATGGTGTTATTCCCGACATCGATTTTTACTCTCATTTGAAGGGTGACTGCGTTTTTTATGAAGAAACGGAATGGAACGACAATGGTAAAATCGATAGAGGAGCACCGTTATCAGGTTGGCTGGGTTTAAAATCAGTGTGTTTACTTTTGATATGTTTACAATCCTAGATATTTATTTATTTTCTATTTAAATGATTAAAGATGTTTTACAAAAAAGCAATTTTTTGATGAACAACAGAGTAAACAGGATGACACTGTAAGCCCGAGCTCGGTGTTGAGAGTTGAAACGTTTACTAACAGAAGCAAGGTACAAGGGCCATGATCTGCGGCACTGTGCCTACTCAGTTTACTGAGATTTAATTGAATTCAGTGTCAAACAGAACCGTGATTTTTCCACTGTAAGTATCTGGTACGTTTTTTAGCATTGTTTCCACATTATCCGAAGTGACTGAAAAATTTATATCTCCTTGTTGATTATTAACATCCGGAGGAAAATAATATCATCGACATGATTTTTTGTTTGAACCAATTTATTTTCCGGAACAGCAAAATTAGGTAGCGACAGCTATGTTTGAACCGGCACCAATTTTTATTTTTTTACTTTCGATAGTACATCCACTTTGAGATTCATATTCACCTTCCAGATAAACTTTAAAAGGCTCAGAACTTGATAAAGAAAAATTGGGTTTTACCGGTTAGTGGGTATCTATTTTAGCGCCAGTTTTGCTAATTTTGATTGATCGTGGTTGCTCTACAGTTGCCTACTTGAGTACATTGGCCCCAGTTGCATCTTTGAAGGACCTATTAGGTGAACATTCAGGTGATGTTTCATCATTTAAAACAAACATAATTATAAAATAGTTTATGTTTTTACTGAAATTTGAATGTGTGTTAACAATATTGTCAATTGAATAACCCACGTCTCCTTGGTATCTTGCTAAATGAATTTTAAGAGATTATTGTTATTCACAAATATTTGAATAAGCACAACATATTGCAATTTGATCAGCTTGATTGCGATCAGTAATTTCAAATTTACAATTTTACCGTTTTTCAAGTTTATTAAATATCTTTTTTCAATTACGCCAAGATATAATTCTGTATTGGTTAATCTTTCACAGAAAGATTCTTCGTAATTGATATTTTTAAGATTATTTTCTATCGATGGTTGATATCTGAAATCTAATATATTTAGATGAAACATCAAATTTATTGTTTTCAAAGAACGATTTCGTAATTTTAATGTCACTGTTTTTAGGGGAATAGATTGCAAATTAATATTTGACTTTTGAGTATTAACATTAGAAGTCAGTTTCAAGTGTAGTGATGATGATACAAACTGCCTCGGAGGATCTCACAATCCATTCACGCAAGTTTGTATAAAATATGGTATCTTAAGAAGAATCAACTCCTTGTCTCACTTCAATGAATGTAGGACTGTTGTGATTTTTAGAATCCCATTCATAATAAAATATTACTTTATTTGCCCTCTCTGCCATGTTCAAAGTAAGCAATAAGATGCTTATTGAGAGCACACTGAATATTAATCTCAGGATTTTTCTTCTCCTACACTGACTGCTCTGTACAAGACAGTTTTGATAAAGTAAATTTGTTTTTTCTTCTCTATCGCTGAAGATGGCGAACATTGTATATTAGGGTGCCCTTCTTTTTCTCTGACGGTCAGAAATCGATTCAATACCCCAAAATCAAGGGTCAATACGCCGTCGGCATTGATCATCGCACCGGCCACATCGCTGCTCACGTGTCGATTCTGGAGCACGTTTCCTTGCTTGTCTTTTAACATGCCGAGCAACGTGAAGGTGTTCGTGGCTTGTACTTTGAGGTACTGCCTTCTTCCGAGATGCATTTGTACGCTATGATGCTCAGGGAAACACTGCACATCGTAGCCCCTCTGACCGTAAACTAGATCTTGTTCTTTTCCCATTACTGGATTAGCACAATATTTTTGCCCTTGAACAAACGTTTTTCGCCCATATAGGCATAAGCCAAAATATTGGTACTGTCATCATCTGCATCGCAATCTACAATAATCGCTGACTCCATTCTGTTATTTCCGTTAGCAGCGCCTACCTTGCCGACGCCAAATACTAATACCTGGCTCAAATTTCCGCCCACAGTATTGGAACTACCTGTTATATGATGTTGCGTGTAGACATTGCCGCTCAAGTAACGTGCTTCGAATGCCTCATTTGTGCTGATGATAGTATTTCTCGAGCTCTGTGAAACACAGGCACCCAGTGTGAGCAGAGGATTGTTATCATCATCTGGGTGCCATTGAGAGTTCAAGCTGGAGTAATTCTGATGTTGATTTAAATTCGTCTCTGCTGAAATTTTGTGCTGGTTAGTCAGCGCAAGCGTAATACTGACGCTCAATGAAATGCCTTGGTCACGATCTTTTTTGTGAAAGCCCAGTCTGTGAGACCTACTGGGTCTGAAATTCGTATTATGGCTTAATATCTGGATTTCTTTACTAACTAAGAGAGATATCCGCATCGAATTCCTTATTTTGTATTCTATCTATATATTCGGCGCTAAGCATGAGTGACGTTGATTAGGGTAGTCTTAGAGACAAATTCGTCCCCTAGGTATTTTGACGCTCACGAGAGCGTGTTTTCTGATCATGATATTTTTTGTTCGTGATATCGTAGAGACCATGTGGAAGCTGACTGATATCTAGTAATTATATGCCAAATTGAAGCTGTCGGTATAGATTAGTTTCTAATTTTGCTAGACTTCGGCAATGGATTGATTGCGCCAGGTGACATAAAGCGGCAATGTACTGACGCTGTCTTGCTGATGAGCAATGTATCAAAGGTGCCCCCACATAGCACCGACCACCGAGTGATGGCTAAACCTGATGTTTGGACGTTACTGGTATCTAAGCTGGGTGTGAATAACCCTAAACGAATAAAACTGCCTTGAAGCTCTTTTGAGAGAAAAGTTGATACAGGCTTGAGCTGCTTTTTCGATGATGGCTCTCTTCAGTGCCGGCAGAATAGAACGAAGCATTTTGTCTCTAGCTAGCAAGCCAGGATTTTAGGTTGGAGTTAATCCTCAAGCTGCGTTCTTTATGGGATATTCCCTTGGCAGACAACGTGTTATACATCATCACCCCGACAGGTATGTCTTTGGGCAGATAGATAAAATCCCTTTTGACCTAATCTTTTTTATACTGCGAGGTGTATAGTTTCAGCATAGAATTATCCAGGTAGTATTCCACCGCCATCAACCCAGAAGGGTAATGTTGGGTGCAGTGACATACAGAAACCCTGCTTTATGATGTAAGCCCATCGCGCCTTAATCTCTGGATCAATGTCATTATCCTGAAAAGATGTATCAACAATACGAATGAGCCGAATTTCACTATTTTCTTTCAACGAAATCGCCGCATCAAAAAGCGCCGTATCATTCAGATAAACCTGCACAATCAACTTATAGTCATAAAAATACCGCTTGAAATTGTCAGGCAACCCGCGCATATGAGAGGCCAGTGTCATTATTGTGCAGGGGCGAAAAGAGGTGTGATATTCAATAAAATAGATAAATATTTTTTCATAAATCGGCTGCCAAAAGATCTTGTCGGCCTCTGGGGGAGTAAATGATGATGAATGCAGTATCCTGCACTTCAGTTTATTTTCGCGGGTTTTATAATTTACATATTTGCATCAAATTGCAGAGTAACAGTTACTTCATACGTACCTTCTGGTATTTTTCATAAGATTTAGAGATAATTTCTAAAGGAATCATTTGATAAATAGAACTCAGATCATCTTAAGTTAGAGAAACTCCGAACTATTACTTACTAATTGTTTACCATTAATCAAAAATACTTTCCATAAAAGCCGTTTAAAACGGCTCATCATATCCTCATATATCTGACCATTTTCAGGGAAAAGGTAAAATGAATCCTAGATAACTAGTAGGGAATATGAATGGATTTTAAAATGACTGGTTGTGACTACGCTTTCATTTTTAATATTATTTATTAAAATTATTCATCGATATCTTTTTTATGATTAATGATCAAAAAATATTGATTTTGGGGTATGTACGGTTTATCTATCGTCGGCGATGGTGAACCTGCTTTCATTTTTGTGGAATATGATGATGCGCAAATTGATTGTATTCATGCTATTTACGTTAGTAACCTTCACTTGGGGAACCACTTGGATAGCAATGAAATAGCTGTTGATACCATCCCCCCCTATACTTGCAACAGGACTGCAATTTTTATGCGTGGCTCCTGTTTTGTTTTGTATTGCCTGTGCCAAAAAACACCGCTTTTATTTCCTTCTGGACAAATAGGGTTTCAATTCATTGTGTGTCTGTTTTATTTCGCTATTCCCTTCACATTAACCATCTATGGTAAACAATTCGTAGGCTCAGGCCTGGCTTCGATTATGTTTGCAAATATGCCTGTGGCTGTTTTAGTGGCTTCTCTATTTTTTTTGAAAGAAAACCGTATTTTTTACAAATAGTGGGATTAACCCTCTCAGTGACCGTCTTGTCATCTATCTTATTTCAAGAATATCAAACAGAGGCTAAAAGCAATGTATTCGGTGTTTTAAGCCTTTTTATAGTCGTTATTATGCATGCTTGCATGTATGCACAGTGTACAAAACGCGCTTGTCATGTTGCAGTCGTGACTTTCAATGCACTCCCTTGTTGAGGAGCAGGTATGATTTTATCTATTTTGGGATGGCACGCTGAGAAAGTGCATGTTTAATATTTCTCTATAGCTTCTCTATGGGCGGTAATTTATTTGGGGCCTTTTGCGGGTATTTTTGGTATTTTGTGTTACTTTACGCTTCAGCAAACAGTCAGTGTTTTTAAAGCTTCTATTGCCTTTTTGATCTTTCCTTTAATTGCGCTCAGTTTTGAAAATCTGGTGTGTGGCATACACTTTCCAATTGCTCTATGATTTGTGTGGTCCCATTGATTTTCGGTATTTTATTAACGTTGATTCCTAAAAAACACTTAAAAATACATTGAGATCAGTAAAGGGCGAGACATAATCCATTCTTAATCAAAAGAAATCAATGAATCAAAAATAAAAAGGTAAAGATCAATGCCTCTGATTTATAATTTTAGTGCGGGCCCCGCTATGTTGCCTGCAGAAGTCGTATTTCAAGCAGAACAGGAGCTGGCTGAAAGAAAAAAGAAAGGGATATCGGTGATGGAAATCAGTCATCGAAGTGAATATTTTCAAAATATAGCAAAAGAATCTGAGCAAGATCTCAAAGATCTGTTGCATATCCCATCAAATTATAAAGTGCTTTTTTGCCAAGGAGGTGCTAGAGGGCAATTTGTAGCAGTTCCTATGAATTTATTAGGTGAAAAAAAAACCGCGGACTATATTGTTGGAGGATATTGGTCAAAAAGTGCTATTCTGGAAGCAAAAAAATATGGAGTCCCGAACATCATTGATGTCAGGTTTCGTAAGCCAATCAGTGGTGTTTTTTTCCAATCGATCAAACCCATAAAAGAGTGGCAATTAAGTAAGGATGCCGCTTACGTTCATTACTGCCCTAATGAAACTATAGAAGGCATTGCCATTCATACCCCTCCGATTGTCTTTCATCGTAAAGATGTGGTGGCCGATTTTTCTTCTTCTATTTTATCTTGTCCGATTGATGTAGGCCGTTATGGGGTGATTTATGCCGGAGCTCAAAAAAATATCGGGCCTGCTGGCTTGACCGTGGTAATTGTTCGTGACGATCTTTTAGGAAAAGCACACCAACACACTCCCTCTATTCTCAATTATCAAGTTCTTGCAGATAATCAGTCTATGTTTAACACCCCGCCGACTTTTGCTTGGTACCTCTCTGGCTTAGTATTTAAGTGGCTCAAAGATCAGGGTGGGCTAATTGAAATACAAAAACGTAATCGCGAGAAGGCTCAATTGCTCTATTCCACTATCGATGAGAATGAATTTTATCTCAATCAGATTGACCCGACTCATCGTTCATTGATGAATGTCCCTTTTTCATTATCGACATCTATCCCAAGATTAGATGAGTTGTTTTTAAGCGAAGCTAAAAGAAGAGGATTAGAAGGTTTAAAAGGTCATAGAGAAGCAACAGGAATGCGAGCTTCTATTTACAATGCCATGCCCATAGAGGGCGTCCAAAAGTTAACGGAGTTTATGGTTGAGTTTGCCCGGCGTTATGGTTAATTTTTTCAATTGGCTAAGGTCAATTTTATATGTTTTCTATTAAATCATTTTTTGAGTGACATATTCATGATAAAAAATATCAACATCAGTCTGGCATGGCAAATTTTAATTGCATTAGTTTTGGGAATAGTCGTAGGGGCGGTGCTTCACCAAAATATCGAAGCAAAGGATTGGATAATTAAAAATATACTCAGTCCCGCAGGAGAGATTTTTATTCGTTTGATTAAAATGATAGTTTTTCCTATCGTGGTTCCAACTTTAGTTGTCGGCATCGCAGGGGTTGGTGATGCAAAAAAATTAGGCCGCATTGGTCTAAAAACCATTATTTATTTTGAAATAATCACCACCTTAGCTATTTTTCTCGGTATTACTTTGACGAATATTTTTCATCCAGGTGATGGCATTGACATGTCATCATTGGCTGTAATCGATATCTCGCAATATGAAAAAACCATGGAGAACGTACAACGTTCCTCTCACAGTTTAGCGAACACTATTTTATCTTTAATCCCATCCAATATATTTGCTTCCATGGCAAATGGAGATATGTTACCTGTTATCTTTTTTTCAGTTTTATTTGGTTTAGGTCTGTCATCCTTACCAGAAAAAACTCAAAAGCCGTTACTTCAAGTGTTTCAATCTGTTTCAGATACCATGTTTAAAGTCACTTACATGATTATGCGCTATGCACCTATAGGTGTGTTTTGTCTGATTTCTGTGACCGTCATTCAATTCGGGGTTACCTCTTTAATCCCATTAAGTAAATTAATCATTTTAGTTTATGGTTCTCTTCTTTTTTTTGGTTTTGTGGTGTTTGGTATCGTTGCAAGATTATGTCATTTGCGGATCTGGACCTTAATCTGTATTTTAAAAGACGAGCTGATACTGGCTTATTCGACTGCCAGCTCAGAAACAGTACTGGTTAAAATAATAGAAAAAATGGAGGCCTATGGCGCGCCTAAAGCGATCAGTAGTTTTGTTGTGCCAACAGGATATTCGTTTAATCTAGATGGCTCTACTTTGTATCAAAGTATCGCGGCTATCTTTATTGCTCAGTTGTACGGTATTGAGCTTTCTTTGAATCAAGAAATTAGTCTAGTCTTAACCATGATGGTGACGTCGAAAGGAATTGCAGGCGTGCCTGGAGTTTCTTTTGTGGTGTTATTAGCTACTTTAGGGAGTGTGGGAATCCCCCTCGAAGGTTTGGCTTTTATTGTGGGAGTAGATCGAATTCTGGATATGGCTCGTACCGCGTTGAACGTTGTAGGGAATGCTTTAGCGGTTTTAGTAATAGCGAAATGGGAAGGGCAATTTGATCACAAGAAATCATTAGAATACGAACGCACTTTTTTATTAAAACGTTTTCTCATTGTTACAAAAAGTAAACATAGCGATGTTAAGTATTCATCCCGTGGGTGAAGTACTATTAGAATGGTTCTCAACTGATACTAGAGATCTCTTCAAAAATCTGTAGCTTTTTATATGTCATTCTATTCTCTGGGCTTAAATTCTGATATCCTGCGATCCGTGTTAGAGCACAATTACTCTTTCCACACGCCAATACAACGCCAGGCGATACCTCTGATTTTAGCTAAACGTGATTTAATGGCAAGCGCACAGATAGGCATAGGAAAACGACCTTTTTTACTTACATAGCGCTAATCATCTTTCTGAACAGCATAACAAAGATGGTATTAACGCTGCTGCGATTCATGGCAATTAAAGTCAAGGGGGACCGTACCCGTGCGTTAGCCGATTTTAAGGAAGGTAAAATCACAGTATTAGTCGAGACTGACATCGCCGTTCGTGGTTTAGATATCAATCAATTCCTTTATGTCGTTAATTATGTTCTACCACATATTTCAGAAGATTGTGTGCACCGTATCGGTCGAACTGGAAGAGCTCAGCACGTTGGAGACGCTATTTCACTTGGACGCTATTTCACTTGTTTGTCTTAATGAGGTTCTTTCTTTGGCTACAGAGGTTTTATTAGCGGATGCTTCTAATAATTTCATCAGATACTTCCAAAAAAGACCTTTATATCATCTGCTTGGTCTTGCACTAAGGTTTTAAGAAAATTAAATAAAATTAAAGACATATTTTAATGGCGCAAACTCAGAGGTGCCATTAATTAAGTGTTTGTTTTTTATAAAAGCGTTCCATTAAAATAAAATTGCATTAAATATAATAATAAAATTATTAATTTTATTATTATATTTAATGCAAATTGATATTAAATAATTAGGTTTACTTTATATAAAATAACTTTATTTTGAGTGAAAAGAGTAGGGCATGTAAAAAAGTAAAAATTGGAAAAATAAAAAAATAGGGTCCCATTCAATTAAAAAATATTTCTCTCATTTTTCTTTATATTGGTCTCATGTTATCATCTCGCTCTTTTTTGATTAAAAAGTGTAAAGTTTGAGTAAAATTTTTATGACCATACATGTATTGTCTTCCGAAAAAATCCGAGCGAAAATTGCGATTATTATGGGCTCACAAAGTGATTGGGATACCATGAAACCAGCAGTAGATATATTGAGCGAGTTAAAAATTTCTTATGATGCTGAAATTATTTCAGCTCATCGCACCCCCGATAATTTATTCAAATTTGCTGAACAGGCAGAAACTCGTGGATTCAGTGTTATTATCGCAGGCGCGGGTGGAGCGGCGCATTTGCCTGGCATGATCGCAGCTAAAACTTTATTGCCCGTATTAGGTGTTCCCATAGCAAGCACTTCATTAAATGGAATAGACAGTCTTTATTCGATAGTGCAGATGCCACGTGGTATTCCTGTTGGGACACTGGCCATTGGAAAGGCAGGTGCAGCAAATGCCGCCTTACTCTCAGCGCAAATTTTGGGCTTACAAGATCCTACATTGTCATACCGTTTGACAGAATGGCGTAAACAACAAACACAGAAGGTTCTCAATCATCAGGATCCTCGTGAGAAAAAATGAAAACAATTTACATCTTAGGTCAGGGTCAGTTAGGGCAAATGTTAAGACAGGCAGGGGAACCCTTAGGGGTAAGGGTATATCCGCTTTGTCTTGAAATAGATGAATCAAGAGAAAAGAGAGCGCCACCGGACATCATTACAGCTGAAATTGAACATTGGCCCGACAACGTCTTTGTTCGTCAATGGGCTCAGCATCCCTTATTAATTAACCGTGATACCTTTCCGCTTTTAGCCGATCGATTCACCCAAAAGCAATTATTAGACGAACTGTCACTCCCAACAGCACCTTGGCAATTATTAACAAAAGAAGAGCATTGGCCAAAAGTGTTTTCTTCTTTTGACTCCTTAGCCGTAGTAAAACGTCGAAAGGGAGGCTACGATGGAAAAGGGCAATGGTGGTTGCGCCCTGGAGAAGAACATTCGCTGCCTCCTGATCTTTATGGTACCTGTATTGTTGAAAAAGGGATTCCCTTTTCGTACGAAATATCATTAATAGGGGCACGTAATCATAGAGGGGAATCGGTCTTTTATCCTATTACCTATAATTGGCATAAAGCAGGTATTTTACGTACTAGTGTTGCTTTCCCGACAAAGCAGCAAAAATTACAAGCTCCGGCAGAATTGATGTTATCTCGTATAATGAATAAACTTGATTATATCGGTGTTATGGCGATGGAATGTTTTGTCGTAGGGAATGATTTATTAATTAACGAACTTGCTCCTCGGGTACATAACAGCGGGCATTGGACACAAAATGGGGCGTCTATCAGTCAATTCGAGCTACATTTAAGAGCGATTTTAGACTTGCCTCTACCTTTACCAGTGGTTAGTAGCCCCTCGGTCATGTTGAACTTAATTGGTACTCACCTGAACCCATCTTGGATATCACTACCTTTAATACATGTTCATTGGTATGGCAAAGAAGTCAGAGCGGGGCGAAAATTAGGGCACCTAAATTTAAACGATTCTAGTATCAATCGATTAATCGAAACCTTGGATGCATTAGCGCCTTTGCTGCCTCAAAGTGACCAAGTGGGATTACTTAAAGCAAAAGAAAAATTGGAAAATCCGCCAAAAAATTTTACAGATCTTTAAAAAGAGGCGCCTACATTTTTATTTTTAATTTATTCTATTTTTTTTCTAAAATACGATATATTAAATTTTTATTTAAATTGCCATTTAATATTGAGAATAATCATGAGCTACATTGTTGCTCTGACAGGTGGTGTGGGGAGTGGAAAAAGTACTGTTTCGGATATTTTTGCAAGCTTGAATGTTTCCTTGATAGATACCGATATTATTGCTCGTCAATTAGTTGAACCAAGGCGTTTTGCATGGAATGCAATCATAAAACGATACGGCTATCATATTCTTTTAGATGATTCCACCCTTAATAGGGTGGCATTACGTCAAAAAGTATTTAATGAGAAAAAAGAAAAAGAATGGCTAAATCGATTATTACACCCACTTATTGAAAAAGAATCGCTGCATCAAATGCAGCAGTCTTCTCAACCCTATTTGATCTGGATCGTGCCTTTATTGTTTGAAAATCATTTACATTACAGGGCAAATCGAATTTTGGTCGCGGATGTCAGTGCTAAAACACAATTACTACGTACCATGAAAAGAGATAATGTCACTCAAGAAGAAGTTAAAAAAATTTTAGCGTCACAGCTTTCTCAAAAGCAGCGCCTCGCGTTAGCTGACGATGTGATTAGCAACAATGGGGGTATTGATAAATTGCCTGCAGTAGTACGATCACTTCACTATCAATACTTAAAACTGGCGTCCTATTTTTCATCAGAGGATTTACATTGATGAGTGATATCAACACAATGATACTTGTTGAACATCCACTCAATGAAAAAATGCGTACTTTGCTTCGTATCGAATATTTATTACAACAATTGTTGTATCAAAAAAATTTCAACAATATTGCATCTGCTTTAACTTTTTTTCGTGCTGCTTCAGATTTAATAGATATACTAGAGCGCTTCGAAATTCGAGGTGATTTATTGAAAAAACTAGAACATCAACAACAAAAATTATCAAATTGGCTCTGTGCACCTAACACAGATAAAGATCTGATTGACTCTTTAATCACAAAATTAGCAGACTGTACGAACGCACTCATATCGGCATCTCGTATTCAAGATCATCTAAAAGAAAATCGCTTAATTATATCGGTTCGACAACGATTAAGTATTGTTGGGGGATGTTGTAGCTTTGATTTGCCGGCATTACATCTATGGCTACATTTACCTGATGAAGATCAAACTCAGTATATTGATCATATCATTCAAACTTTAAAACCTTTACATCATGGACTGATGATGATTTTAGATTTCGTTCGGCAGTCTAGTTCGATCGAGATAGTAAATAGTTTGAATGGATTTTTTAAAGGGAATACAGAAAAAGGGGAGTTATTGAGGTTAGGTATTCCATTAAAACATCGTGTGTATCCGAAAATTTCGGGTCATAAAAACCGTTATGTGATTCATTTTATCCCCTTAGAGCCTGAACAGAGTCGCGCTGTAGATGATTTTTCATTTGAACTGGCATGCTGCTAAATATGCTGAATCTGGAACAGGTTTAAAACGAAAAGATTTACATACGTATGAAGACGCTACGCTTTACAAGATTGGGAATTGAGTTGATTTTTAGGCCATTGGTCAAAAAAATATTAGAAAAATAAAAAGGAAGTTCAATTAAAAAAGCATTTTAATCAAGCAGGTTAGAAATCATACTTTTTAATTTTTCTTGATCTTCTGCAAATTTACGGATGCCCTCAGAGAGTTTCTCAACAGCCATGGGATCCTGATTGTGTTGCCAGTAAAATTCAGATTCTGTAAGGGGTATCGGCTTTTTTTTCACGGTATCCCGAAACACTAACTTCTGTTTCACAGTACCTTGTTGCTCCGATAATTCTTGCAATAAGGCGGGTGAGATCGTTAAGCGGTCACAACCGGCCAATTCTAAAATTTCATCTGTATTACGAAAACTAGCACCCATTACTACGGTTTCATAACCGTGTTTTTTATAATAATAAAAAATTTTATGTACAGATAGAACACCAGGATCTTGAGTAGGTAAAAACTCTTTTGTATCACTATTCTTTTTATACCAGTCAAAAATACGACCAACAAAAGGTGAAATCAAAAAAACGCCTGCCTCTGCACAAGCACGTGCCTGAGCAAAAGAAAATAACAGGGTCAGATTACAACGAATCCCTAATTTCTCTAGGGCTGCAGCAGCACGGATACCTTGCCAAGTCGCAGCCAATTTAATTAAGATACGATCTTTATGAATGTCAGCTTCATGATAAAGTGAGATTAACTTTTGAGCTTTTTCAATACTGGCGTGGATATCATAAGACAGATAAGCATCCACTTCGGTCGAAATACAACCAGGAATCAATTTTAAAATTTCTACCCCAATGTCGACAGCGAGTTTATCGATAGCGTCAATCTGATGTTGTTTGGGATCTGAGCTTTGCCTTTTAGCCCAAGCCACGGATCTATAGATCAAGTGGCGATATGATGGAATTTTTATGGCATTTAAAATTAATGAAGGATTCGTGGTCGTGTCTTCGGGTCGATAAGATTGTATCGCTGAGATATCACCCGTATCCGCCACAATAGTGCTGAATTGGCGTAAAGCTTGTAATTTATTCATTATATTCACACTCTCATTCTTTTACGAGCAACATTTACGAACTATTTTTGTTTGAGTTTTAAGAAAAAAATGTATTTAATATTAACATTTTTAGGCATCAGTGAAATAAATTAATTAAAAATAAGAGGATTGCACAAATAAAACGAGATTAAATAAAAACATTATAAATTAATTTTTTACTTATATTTAAAGTTTTTCTAGATACGATATCTCTCAGATAATCTGTATATTTCTTGACACATTAAAAAGTCAGCAATAAAATTCTGCGTCCTCGTATTTTGCGATGACTTCATACAAAAAATGAGGAGTTCTTTAAAGAATGCCAACAATTACTCAACTGATTCGCAAACAACGCGTCAAGAAGTCTGTGAAGAGCAAGGCTCCTGCACTGGCAGCTTCTCCTCAGAAACGTGGGGTATGTAAACGCGTGTACACCACTACCCCTAGAAAGCCTAACTCTGCAATGCGTAAAGTTTGTACTGTGGTCTTTACTAACGGTTATGAATGTATTTGTTATATCGGCGGTGAGGGTCATAATGTACAGGAACACGGTGTTCTTTTGGTTAAAGGGGGAGGAGTTAAAGATTTGCCCGGTGTTAAATACCACATCGTTCGCGGTGCCCTTGACTGTTCTGGCGTCAAAGATCGTAAACAGGCTCGTTCAAAATATGGTTCAGCAAGGCCAAAGGCTTAATAAGTACTTCGTTAAGTAAGGCCAAACATTTCACTTTCATATCAAAATAAATGTTCAGAGTTTTGGGTAACCCTGAATTAACAACGGAGTTATTTTAATGCCACGTCGTCGTATTGTTGGTCAGCGTAAAATTTTACCAGATCCTAAATTTTCATCTGAATTATTAGCAAAATTTATTAATATCCTGATGGTGAATGGTAAAAAATCCATCTCAGAATCTATAGTATACACTGCGTTGGAAATACTAGTTCAACGTTCTTCTAAAAGTCATCTAGACGCTTTTGAAGCGGCTTTAAACAATGTGCGTCCTACAGTTGAGGTGAAGTCTAGGCGTGTTGGGGGTTCTACCTATCAGGTGCCTATCGAGGTTCGTCCAGTTCGACGTAATGCTTTGGCCATGCGCTGGATTGTAGAAGCAGCCCGTAAACGTGGCGATAAATCTATGGCAGTACGTCTGGCAAATGAATTGGCTGATGCCATGGAAAAAAAAGGGTCTGCTGTAAAAAAATGTGAGGATGTTCACCGTACGGCAGAAGCCAATAAAGCTTTTGCACATTATCGTTGGTAGTGTTTCACTGCCCGAGAATTTTGCTGAATAAGCGTATTTAATATAATAATAAATGAGCAGTAAGTTTCCCTTAAAAATCAGTCAGCGTAGGTGAAGCTCGAAGAGGCTTTTAGGAAAAATAGAGGATAACATGGCCCGTAAAACTCCGATTAAGCACTACCGTAACATCGGTATTAGCGCTCATATCGACGCCGGTAAAACAACGACAACTGAACGTATTTTGTTTTACACCGGTGTTAACCATAAAATTGGTGAAGTTCATGATGGTGCTGCTACCATGGACTGGATGGAGCAAGAGCAAGAACGTGGGATTACGATCACTTCTGCTGCTACCACTGCTTTTTGGTCTGGTATGGCTAAACAGTTTGAGCCTCATCGAATCAATATTATAGATACTCCTGGGCACGTTGATTTTACTATTGAAGTAGAACGTTCGATGCGTGTTTTGGACGGTGCTGTCATGGTCTACTGTGCAGTAGGTGGAGTTCAACCTCAGTCTGAAACTGTATGGCGACAAGCCAATAAATATCGTGTTCCACGTATTGCATTTGTCAATAAAATGGATCGTATGGGCGCTAATTTTTTACGCGTGGTGGAACAAATAAAAACTCGCTTGGCAGCGAATCCTGTTCCTATTCAATTGGCCATAGGTTCGGAAGAAAAATTTACCGGTGTAATTGATCTCGTAAAAATGAAGGCTATTCACTGGAATGAAAAAGATAAAGGTTTAACCTTTGAATATCAGGTTGTGCCTGATGATATGCAGCAACTGGCCGAAAAGTGCCGCCAAAATATGATTGAATCTGCGGCAGAAGCTTCGGAAGAATTAATGGATAAATATTTGGGTGGCGAAGAGTTAACGGAAGAAGAAATAAAGAAAGGCTTACGTCAAAGAGCATTAAAAAATGAAATTATTTTGGTAACATGCGGTTCTGCATTTAAAAACAAAGGTGTGCAGGCAATGCTAGATGCCGTTATAGAATATCTTCCAGCGCCTATCGATGTTGAAGCTATAAAAGGAGTTCTAGATGATAAAGAGACTCCTGCTATACGTCATTCAAAGGACGAAGAACCTTTTGCCGCATTGGCTTTCAAAATTGCAACTGACCCTTTTGTCGGTAATCTGACATTTTTCCGTGTTTATTCTGGTTCTGTGAATTCTGGCGACACTGTATTGAATTCCGTTAAAGGACAAAAAGAACGTATTGGTCGTATCGTACAAATGCATGCTAATAAACGTGAAGAGATTAAAGAAGTGCGTGCAGGTGACATCGCCGCGGCGATTGGTTTGAAAGATGCTACTACTGGCGATACCTTATGTGATTTAGCTCACCCTATTATTTTAGAACGTATGGAATTTCCAGAGCCTGTTATTTCTGTTGCATTGGAGCCACAAACTAAAGCAGATCAAGAAAAAATGGGAATTGCATTAGGTCGTTTGGCAAAAGAAGATCCTTCTTTTCGCGTATGGACGGATGAAGAATCTAGTCAAACCATTATCGCAGGCATGGGCGAACTTCATTTGGATATTTTGGTTGACCGTATGAAACGTGAATTTAACGTAGAGGCTAATGTAGGAAAACCTCAGGTGGCTTATCGTGAAACTATTCTTCATTCAGTTGAACAAGAAGGTAAATTTGTTCGTCAATCAGGTGGTCGTGGTCAATATGGTCATGTTTGGTTACGCATTGAACCTCTGGAACCAGGTGGTAAAGGATATGAATTTTTAAATGAAATTGTCGGGGGTGTGATACCAAAAGAGTATATACCTGCTGTGGATAAAGGGGTACAGGAACAACTAAAAAATGGGGTTCTGGCCGGTTATCCTGTCGTAAATGTGCGGGTTGCCGTTTTTGATGGTTCTTACCACGATGTCGACTCTTCCGAGATCGCTTTTAAAGTTGCAGGGGCTATGGCTTTTAAAGAAGGTTTTATGAAGGCAAAACCTGTACTTCTTGAACCTATTATGAAAATTGAAGTGGAAACACCAGAAGAATACATGGGCGATGTGATTGGCGATTTAAACCGTCGCCGTGGAGTGATTGAAGGTATGGATGATACATCCACAGGCAAAACAATTCGTGTACAGGTTCCTTTATCAGAAATGTTTGGGTATGCTACGGATCTTCGTTCTCAGACCCAAGGGCGAGCATCTTATTCTATGGAGTTTCTACAATACAATGAAGCGCCTGTTAATGTTTCTAAAACCATCATTGAATCACGTAATACTAAGTAAGTTTTAAGATAATATTCAATATCGTATTTTTTCTTCCATGTATAAAAAGCGTTATTAAAGAGCGCAAGAGTTAAGGAATATCACTGTGTCTAAAGAAAAATTTGAACGTATCAAACCACATGTTAATGTGGGAACAATAGGTCATGTTGACCATGGTAAAACAACCTTAACAGCGGCAATTACCACTGTTCTGGCTAAAAAATATGGGGGTAGTGCTAAAGCGTTTGATCAAATTGATAATGCACCAGAAGAAAAAGCCCGGGGCATTACCATCAATACCTCTCACGTTGAATACTCAACTCCAGCTCGCCATTATGCGCATGTCGACTGCCCAGGACATGCTGATTACGTTAAAAACATGATAACAGGTGCTGCGCAGATGGATGGAGCTATTTTAGTCGTGGCTGCTACAGACGGCCCGATGCCCCAAACTCGTGAGCACATTTTGTTAGCACGTCAAGTAGGGGTTCCTTACATTCTTGTTTTCTTAAATAAATGCGACATGGTGGATGATGCAGAGTTATTAGAACTTGTAGAAATGGAGGTAAGGGAACTGTTGTCTCAATATGATTTCCCGGGTGATGATACACCAATAATACAAGGCTCAGCCCTAAAGGCGTTAGAAGGAGATGAGGTATATCAAGAAAAGATTGTAGAGCTGGCAAATGCTCTAGATAAATACATTCCTGAGCCACAACGTGATATTGATAAGCCATTTTTACTGCCCATTGAAGATGTATTCTCTATTTCAGGGCGAGGCACGGTGGTCACAGGTCGTGTAGAAAGAGGAATGATCAAAACTTCAGATTCAGTAGAAATTGTGGGGATTAAAGATACGGTAACAACGACCTGCACAGGAATAGAAATGTTTCGCAAACTGTTAGATGAAGGGCGCGCCGGAGAAAACGTCGGTGTTCTTTTGAGAGGCATTAAGCGAGAAGAGATTGAACGAGGCCAAGTACTGGCGAAACCAGGCTCTATAAAGCCCCATACTAAGTTTGAAGCTGAAGTGTATATTTTAACAAAAGAAGAAGGAGGACGTCATACTCCTTTTTTCAAGGGTTACCGTCCCCAATTTTATTTCCGTACAACAGATGTGACGGGGACAATTGAGCTCCCAGAAGGGGTAGAAATGGTGATGCCTGGCGATAACATTAAAATGATAGTGACTCTGATTAATCCGATTGCAATGGACGACGGTCTCCGCTTTGCTATTAGGGAAGGGGGACGTACCGTAGGCGCGGGGGTAGTTGCTAAAGTTATTAAATAAATTTGATGCAGTTCTTTATAAAGGGGCATCAATCGATGCCCTTTTTTCCTTGGATATACCTTGAAGGACTTGGTTTTATGGGTGCAAATAGCGAAATTAAAAAAAATAAGCCTCGTCTAGATATGGTGAAATGGCTCATTGTTTTTTTACTATTGATAACGGCGATTTTAGGTAATTACTATTACCAAAATGTTAACTTACCGCTACGTGCATTTATCATTGTTATTATTATTTCTATTGCAGGTGGAATTGGACTTCTCACTAAAAAAGGTAAATCGAGTTTAGAATTTGCTCGTGAAGCACGTATAGAAATGCGAAAGGTCATTTGGCCAACTCGTCAGGAGACGCTTCAAACTACTTTAATTGTTGCATTAATAACATTATTGATGTCACTTATTTTATGGGGAATTGATAGTATGTTAGTCCGACTCATTTCCTTTATTACTGGCCTGAGGTTCTAAGATGTCTGAAGTAACGAAAAAACGTTGGTATGTTGTTCAGGCTTTTTCCGGATTTGAAAGCAGAGTAAAGCAATCTTTACATGAACATATTAATTTACATAGCATGGAGGATTATTTTGGCGATGTGATGGTTCCGACAGAAGAGGTCGTTGAAGTCCGCTCTGGGCAACGCCGAAAAAGTGAACGCAAATTTTTTCCAGGCTATGTATTAGTACAAATGATCATGAATGATGCGAGCTGGCATCTCGTACGGAGTGTACCCAGAGTCATGGGTTTTATTGGTGGAATTATGCCTACTCCTATTACTGATAAAGAAGCAGATGCTATCAACAATCGTTTACAACAGACCACAGATAAACCAAGACCAAAAACATTATTTGAACCCGGCGAATTAGTGCGTGTTAATGAAGGCCCTTTCGCTGAATTTAACGGTACTGTCGAAGAAGTCGATTATGAGAAAAGCCGCCTAAAAGTTTCTGTTTCTATTTTTGGTAGAGCAACTCCGGTTGAGCTCGATTTTAGTCAAATAGAAAAAGGGTAACTATTTTTTATTAAAATTTTGGCCAATTTTAAGATATAAATCATCATTTGAATCTTGCCGAAGATATTAAATCACAATACAATTGAGAGCTTTTTATTTTTTAAAATGAGTTCATGGCATTTTTTTTGGCATTAAAAGTAAAAAATTTTTTAATAAAATTCCCGTCAAAATCAAAAAATAATTGGCTGCTCGTTATAAAAAAGCTCAAAATTTATTGAGATGATCAAAGATTTATATAAATACATGGTTATACTCATTTTTTTAAAAACGTACCAAGTCAAATAACATAATTAAATCAACGATTTAATTTATTAAATTTGTAAAGCATGGGGAGCCCCAAAAGGCGCTATAACCCAAATTAAGGAAATTATAAATGGCTAAAAAAATACAGGCTATCGTTAAGCTGCAAGTTGCAGCTGGAATGGCTAACCCAAGTCCCCCGGTCGGACCTGCTTTAGGTCAGCAGGGAGTGAATATTATGGAATTTTGCAAAGCCTTTAATGCGAAGACTGAACTTTTAGAAAAGGGTTTACCAATTCCTGTTGTCATTACTATCTATACTGATCGTTCTTTTACTTTTGAAACTAAAACCGTTCCTTCTGCAGTTTTATTGCTAAAAGCAGTCGGTATTAAATCAGGTTCTCCAAAACCAAATACAAATAAAATAGGTAAAGTCACTAAAACTCAAGTTCGTGAAATTGCGGAAATTAAGCAGTCAGATATGACAGGGGCCAGTATTGATGCAAACATTCAGTCCATATTAGGCACGGCTCGATCTATGGGATTAGAGGTAGAGGAATAATAAAATGTCAAAATTAAGCAAGCGTATGCGTGTTATCCGTGAAAAGACGGATGCTGCTAAGCAATATGATATTGATGATGCCTTCCTTTTGTTAAAAGAGCTCGCCACTGCTAAATTTACAGAAAGTGTTGATGTGGCCGTAAATTTAGGGATTGATGCACGTAAATCTGATCAAAATGTAAGAGGTGCCACTGTTTTGCCGCATGGTACAGGCCGTTCTGTCCGTGTTGCAGTATTTACTCAAGGAGCAAATGTCGAAGCTGCCAACAATGCGGGTGCGGAACTGGTTGGAATGGATGATTTAGCCGCTCAAATTAGAAATGGTGAAATAAATTTTGATGTTGTGATTGCGTCTCCCGACGCAATGCGTGTCGTTGGTCAATTGGGCCAAATTCTTGGCCCACGCGGCTTAATGCCAAACCCAAAAGTAGGGACAGTCACTCCTAATATCGCAGAGGCAGTTACAAATGCTAAGGCAGGACAAATTCGTTATCGTAACGACAAAAACGGTATTATTCACACTACAATTGGCAAAATTGATTTTGATGCTCATAAATTGAAAGAGAATTTGGAAGCTCTTATTTCCGTATTAAAAAAAGCCAAGCCAGCTACAGCAAAAGGGCTGTATATCAAAAAAATTAGCTTATCAACCACTATGGGGGCAGGTCTGATGATTGATCAAAGTGCTTTGTCTTCTCTTATTTAACCTTGAGTGATTTTTATTATTTGTGCTCAATGTCAAGAAAAATAAATTTTAGAGCTATCGTTATTAATGCAAGATGTGGGTTAAAGTTCGATGCTAATGTAACCTTAGCTATCCACATTAAGTAATTGTATTTTCAGCTGAAGCTTTATTTATTAAAGCCTCCGTTCAAGATCGCTAGGTGCACAAAAAAGTGCTTAATTTCCTGCGTAAACGGTGACAGAGAAGCCATAAAAAGATAAATTTTATTTTTTGCTCAATTCTGTTCACCATGTTTCAGAACCTGTGCGAGGTTCTTTTTTTAATGAACCTCAAGTGATGTCAATGTCGGGTTCCCCGCCTAAATTAGGAGCAAAAATTAATGCCATTAAATCTTCAAGATAAAAAAGCCATTGTTGATGAGGTCAAAAAGATTGCTAAAGGCGCACTTTCTGCTGTAGTTGCTGATACTCGAGGGGTGCCTGTTTCTAAAATGACAGGCCTACGTAAAGCAGCTCGGGCGGCAGGTGTATACATGCGTGTGGTTCGCAATACTTTAATGCGTCGCGTTGTTGTCAGTACTGATTTTGAATGCTTGCAAGACACCTTTGTGGGCCCAACTTTGATTGCATTCTCTACTGAACACCCTGGTGCCGCGGCCCGTTTGTTTAAAGAATTCGCCAAACTCAATAAAGAATTTGAAATAAAAGCTGCGGCTTTTGAAGGCACTCTGATTCCCGTATCAGATATTGATCGTTTAGCCACCTTACCTACTTATGAGGAGGCAATTGCGCGATTTATGGCAACATTAAAAGAAGCTTCTGTAGGCAAGCTTGTTCGAACACTCGTGGCTTTAAAAGCAAAAAGAGAAACTATTTAACCAATTTTTACTTTTATCTATTCAACATAGATTCAATTTTAGGAATACTTTTTATGTCTATTGATCAAAAAAAACTTGTAGATATTACTAATTCTATTAAAGAAATGACCATTACAAACGTATTAGATCTAATCTCAATCATGGAAAAAGAATTTGGCGTTTCTGCAGGGGCAGCTGTTGCTGTTGCAGCTCCCCCTGCAGAGGTAGTTGAAGAAAAAACAGAATTTGACGTTATATTGAAATCCTTCGGTGAAAATAAAGTAGCTGTGATTAAAGCGGTACGTGGTGCGACAGGCTTAGGCTTAAAAGAGGCAAAAGAATTGGTCGAAGCTGCTCCAAAAAATGTGAAAGAGGGTATTAATAAAGAAGAAGCAGAAAGCTTGAAAAAAACGCTCGAAGCAGCCGGTGCTGATGTTGATATTAAATAAAAATCAATATTCGATACGCTAAAATCTTATAGTGCAAGGAATGTTAAACGCAATGTTCTTCAGAAAGCCTCGATAGTTCATTAAATGAATACAGGGTGTTCGTCGTTAAAAATGTGAAGCAATCCTTGTCATTGAAGGCGTCTATTACCTATAACTTGACGTATTTTAAGATCAACAGCCATCCTGAATTGAAGAAATATGATGGGCATCAAGTATTCGCAGAGTGATAGGAAACATTAAAAGACATATTGTCAATATTTCATTGACAGTTATCTAAAAAATCGTGTTGTATAAATCGCCCTTTTAAAGCATTCGTTAAACATTTTTTGTGATAGCACGAATAAAAACCATTTTGTCTGTGTTGCAATGAAAAATTTTATTCATTGCCTTAAAGGGGCAGACTAGGTCATTGAAAGCGAGCTGAGGAACCTATGGTCTACTCCTATACCGAGAAAAAACGGATTCGTAAAAATTTTGGAAAGCGTCCACAGGTATTAGATATACCTTATCTGCTTTCTATCCAGCTCGATTCGTTTCAAAAATTTATCGAGCAAGATCCAAAAGGGCAACAAGGTCTAGAAGCTGCATTTCGTTCTGTTTTTCCTATTCAGAGTTACAGTGCTTACTCTGAATTACAGTATGTCAACTATCGTCTTGGTGAACCTGTATTTGACGTTAAAGAATGCCAAATTCGCGGGGCAACTTACTCTGCACCTTTACGAGTTAAACTACGCCTCGTTGTTTATGAAAAAGAAGCGCCAGAAGGTACAATTAAAGACATCAAAGAACAAGAGGTCTATATGGGAGAAATTCCACTGATGACTGAAAATGGTACTTTTATTGTTAACGGTACTGAAAGGGTGGTGGTCTCTCAGTTACATCGTAGCCCCGGTGTTTTTTTTGACAGCGATAAAGGTAAAACACATTCATCGGGCAAAGTTCTTTACAATGCAAGAGTGATTCCTTATCGCGGATCTTGGTTGGATTTAGAGTTTGATCCAAAAGATAATCTATTTGTACGTATTGACCGTCGCCGTAAACTCCCTGCAACAATCATTTTACGCGCATTGGATTATACTACCACTGACATTTTGAATTTATTTTTTGAAAAAGTACGCTTTAAAATTTGTAACGACAAATTAGAAATGAATTTAGTTCCAGAACGTCTTCGTGGTGAAACAGCTTCTTTTGATATTCAAATCAATGGCAAAATTTATGTTGAAAAGGGTCGCCGTGTTACTGCTCGCCATATTCGTCAACTTAATAAAGACAAAATTCAGTGTATTGAAGTCCCTATCGAATACATTATTGGTAAAGTTGTCGCACAAGATTATATCGATGAAAATACAGGTGAATTGATATGTTCTGTTAATACAGAACTTTCATTTGATTTGTTGTCTAAACTCAGCCAAGCCGGTCATCAGCAAATTGAAACCATATTCACTAATGATTTAGATCATGGAGATTATATCTCTCAAACTTTAAAGGTTGATCCTACCACCGATCGCCTAAGTGCTTTGGTTGAAATTTATCGTATGATGCGTCCAGGCGAACCTCCAACACGTGAAGCAGCTGAAAATTTATTCGAAAATTTATTCTTTTCCGAAGAGCGTTATGACTTATCCGCAGTGGGTAGAATGAAATTTAATCGATCATTATTACGTGATGAAATCGAAGGATCAGGCATTTTAAGTAAAGAAGATATTACTGAAGTAATGAAAAAATTGATTGGCATTCGTAATGGTAAAGGTGAAATTGACGATATTGATCATCTAGGTAATCGTCGTATCCGTTCTGTTGGCGAAATGGCAGAGAATCAGTTTCGTATCGGTTTAGTGCGTGTTGAAAGAGCGGTTAAAGAACGTCTTTCTTTAGGCGATCTCGATACCCTAATGCCACAAGATATGATCAACGCTAAGCCCATTTCTGCGGCAGTCAAAGAATTTTTTGGCTCTAGCCAGCTCTCTCAATTTATGGATCAAAATAATCCATTATCTGAAATTACACATAAGCGACGTATTTCTGCTTTAGGTCCAGGTGGATTGACGCGAGAACGAGCAGGTTTTGAAGTTCGAGATGTTCATCCTACCCATTACGGTAGAGTTTGTCCTATTGAAACGCCTGAAGGTCCAAACATCGGTTTAATTAACTCTTTATCTGTGTATGCGTGCACGAACGAATACGGTTTTTTAGAAACACCCTATCGAAGTGTACATGAAGGTGCAGTCACCAATGAAATTCATTATTTATCCGCCATCGAAGAAGGCAACTTTGTTATCGCCCAGGCGAACTCAAATCTAGATGATAACGGTTACTTTATTGAAGATTTAGTAACGTGCCGTAATAAAGGTGAATCGAGCTTGTTTAGCAAAGAACAAGTCGACTATATGGATGTTTCAACGCAACAGATTGTCTCTGTAGGGGCGTCTTTAATTCCATTCCTAGAACACGATGATGCTAACCGTGCTCTCATGGGTGCGAACATGCAACGCCAAGCTGTTCCTACTTTACGTGCGGATAAACCTTTGGTTGGTACAGGTATGGAACGCGCTGTGGCTGTTGATTCAGGTGTCACTTGCGTTGCTCGGCGAGGAGGCAGTGTTCAGTATGTCGATGCATCTCGTATTGTTATAAAGGTCAATGAAAACGAAATGCATCCAGGTGAAGCCGGGATTGATATTTACAATCTCAACAAATATACGCGTTCCAATCAAAATACCTGCATTAACCAAATACCATGTATCAATCTAGGGGAACTAGTTGAACGAGGTAATGTACTTGCCGACGGCCCTTCAACAGATTTAGGTGAACTTGCATTAGGCCAAAATATGCGAGTGGCTTTCATGCCTTGGAATGGATATAACTTTGAAGACTCAATCTTGGTTTCTGAACGCGTTATGCAAGAAGATCGTTTTACCACTATTCAAATTCAAGAATTGGCTTGTATTTCTCGTGATACCAAATTAGGTTCTGAAGAGGTCACCGCAGACATTCCTAACGTTGGAGAATCCGCGCTGTCTAAACTGGACGAATCCGGAATTGTATACATAGGTGCAGAAGTCAATGGTGGTGATATTTTAGTAGGTAAAGTTACGCCTAAAGGTGAAACTCAATTAACTCCAGAAGAAAAATTGCTGCGGGCCATTTTTGGAGAGAAAGCATCTGATGTAAAAGATTCTTCTTTACGTGTACCTAATGGTGTTTCTGCTACTGTGATTGATGTACAAATTTTCACAAGAGATGGTGTAGAAAAAGACAAACGTGCATTAGAAATTGAAGAAATGGAGCTAAAAAAAGTCAAAAAAGATCTCTCCGAAGAATTTAAAATTCTAGAAGCGGCTTTATTTGGGCGCATCAAAGCGGTTCTTATTTCTGGAGGTATCACATCTGAAAAACTAAGTCGATTACCTTGTGAGCGGTGGTTGGAATTGCCTCTTTCTGAAGAACAAAAACAAGAGCAGCTCGAGAAATTAGCCGAACAATACGATGAAATGAAAGCTGGGTTTGATAAAAAAATGGAAGTGAAACGCCGAAAAATTACCCAAGGTGATGATTTGGCTCCAGGGGTCCTTAAAATTGTTAAAGTTTATTTGGCGGTCAAACGTCAGATTCAGCCAGGCGATAAAATGGCGGGCCGCCATGGCAATAAAGGTGTTATTTCTAAAATCAATCCTGTAGAAGATATGCCTTATGATGAAGAAGGCAATCCAGTCGATATTGTATTAAGTCCATTAGGTGTTCCTTCACGAATGAATATTGGTCAAATTTTAGAGACCCATTTAGGGATGGCTGCTAAGGGGATTGGAAACAAAATCAATGAAATGCTAAAAAAGAATGAACGTGTCTCTAAGCTGCGTAAATTTATTCAAAAAGCCTATGATCTCGGGGACGGCATTTGTCAAACAGTAGATTTAAGTACTTTTTCCGACAAAGAAATATTGTCTTTAGCTGAGAACCTGAAAAAAGGCATGACTATTGCAACCCCTGTTTTTGATGGTGCCAAAGAAAAAGAAATTAAACAATTGTTAAAATTGGCAAATCTCCCTACTTCTGGTCAAATTAATTTGTTTGATGGGAGAACCGGTGAACAATTTGAGCGCCCTGTGACAGTCGGTTATATGTACATGCTCAAATTAAATCATCTCGTGGATGATAAAATGCACTCTCGTTCTACCGGCTCTTACAGTCTGGTGACTCAACAGCCTCTGGGGGGTAAAGCGCAATTTGGCGGGCAACGGTTTGGTGAAATGGAAGTCTGGGCACTAGAAGCCTATGGTGCTGCTTACACATTACAAGAGATGCTTACAGTGAAATCCGATGACGTCAATGGGCGCACCAAGATGTATAAAAATATTGTTGATGGTAATCACCGTATGGAGGCGGGTATACCCGAATCCTTTAACGTACTTTTAAAGGAAATTCGTTCGCTCGGAATTAATATTGAATTAGAAGAATAAATTTATTAGACCTTTTGCAAAACTCGGAGAGGGCTTTTGATTCAAGATACCGGGAGCTCATGTATCTTCGTTTACATAGAGTACATCAAAATACCCAGCACCGCCCAATACTAAAGCTACAAGTCTAAGGTCGATTTTGTAAAAGGTCTTTTTGTTAGAGCGTAGGCTTTTAAATTTTAAAGATACGATCAGTGCGTTAGTTACAGTTGCATTCAAGCTTAGGTTTGGGTATTTCTCAGTCTTAACTCCGACAGGGGCCAATACGTGAAAGATTTAATAAAATTTATTAAGGCACAAAATAAAACTGAAGAGTTTGATGCAATTAAAATTGCCTTGGCATCTCCAGATATGATTCGTTCGTGGTCATTTGGTGAAGTTAAAAAACCAGAGACCATTAATTACCGTACCTTTAAGCCGGAACGGGATGGGCTTTTTTGTGCCCGTATCTTTGGCCCGGTGAAAGATTATGAGTGTTTATGTGGCAAGTATAAGCGTTTAAAACATCGTGGGGTCATTTGTGAAAAATGTGGTGTCGAAGTGACACAAACCAAAGTACGTCGCGATCGTATGGGCCATATCGAGTTGGCTTCACCCACTGCACATATCTGGTTTTTAAAATCCTTACCGTCTCGTATTGGCCTTTTATTAGATATTCCTTTACGTGACATCGAGCGTGTATTGTATTTTGAATCCTATATTGTGGTTGAAGGTGGTATGACCAACCTTGAACGTCGGCAAATTCTTACCGAAGAACAATATTTAGATGCACTTGAAGAATTTGGTGATGAATTTGATGCAAAAATGGGGGCAGAAGCCATCCAGCTTCTTCTCAAAAATTTAGATTTAAAAGCAGAATGTCAGCTTTTACGAGAAGAATTGAATGAAACAAATTCTGAAACAAAACGCAAAAAATTAACGAAACGTATCAAATTGTTGGAAGCCTTTATTCAATCTGGTAATAAACCTAAATGGATGGTGCTTACCGTCTTACCTGTATTACCCCCAGACTTGCGTCCATTGGTACCTTTAGACGGAGGGCGCTTTGCAACTTCTGATCTCAATGATCTTTATCGCAGGGTCATCAATCGTAATAACCGATTAAAACGTCTTCTTGATTTAGCGGCTCCTGAAATTATCGTGCGTAATGAAAAACGGATGTTACAAGAATCGGTTGACGCTCTTCTAGATAACGGCCGTCGTGGGCGGGCTATTATGGGCTCCAACAAACGCCCATTGAAATCTTTGGCAGACATGATTAAAGGAAAGCAAGGACGTTTTCGGCAAAATTTATTAGGTAAACGTGTGGATTACTCAGGCCGTTCTGTTATTACGGTTGGACCTTATTTACGCTTGCATCAATGTGGGTTGCCAAAAAAAATGGCACTTGAGCTATTCAAACCTTTTATTTATGGAAAGCTTGAGTTACATGGTTATGCGACTACCATTAAAGCTGCTAAAAAAATGGTAGAGCGTGAAGAAGCAGTTGTATGGGATATTTTAGACGACGTTATTCGTGAACATCCTGTATTGCTCAATCGTGCGCCTACATTACACCGTCTAGGCATTCAGGCATTTGAGCCTATTTTAATTGAAGGCAAAGCCATTCAGCTACATCCTCTAGTTTGCGCGGCTTACAACGCAGATTTTGATGGCGATCAAATGGCCGTACATGTCCCCCTAACTCTAGAAGCACAGCTTGAAGCACGTGCCCTGATGATGTCGACCAACAATATTTTATCGCCTGCTAATGGTGAGCCTATTATAGTGCCTTCTCAAGACGTTGTTTTGGGCCTTTACTACATGACTCGCGACTGTGTTAACGCCAAAGGGGCAGGCATGCTTTTAAGAAGCCCTAGAGAAGCAGAGCTGGTATATCGTTTAGGCCTCGCTTCTTTACATGCGAAGGTCAAAGTTCGCATTTCTGAAGAAATCAGGAACACGGAAGGAGATTTTGTTTCGCAAACAACCTTGATGGATACAACTATTGGGCGGGCTATTTTATGGATGATTGTACCTAAAGGTTTAGCTTATTCTATGGTCAATCAACCTTTAAATAAAAAAAGTATCTCAAAAATGTTAAACAGTTGTTATCGTATTTTAGGATTAAAATCTACGGTGGTTTTCGCAGATAAAATCATGTATACCGGTTTTGCTTATGCTGCGCGATCAGGGGTTTCTGTTGGAATCGACGACATGGTGATTCCGATTAAAAAAGCAGAAATTATTTCGGAAGCCGAATCAGAAGTAGCGGAAATACAGGAGCAATTTCAGTCAGGTTTAGTCACAGCAGGTGAACGTTATAATAAAGTCATCGATATTTGGGCAGCGGCTAATGAACGTGTTGCCAAAGCGATGATGAAAAATCTGTCTGTTGAAAACGTACTAAACCGTGAGGGTGTCGAAGAGCAACAGGTGTCTTTTAACAGCATATTCATGATGTCTGATTCAGGCGCAAGAGGGTCTGCAGCTCAAATTCGGCAATTAGCAGGCATGCGTGGCTTAATGGCAAAACCAGATGGCTCTATTATTGAAACCCCGATTACAGCTAATTTCCGTGAAGGCTTAAACGTACTGCAATACTTTATTTCGACGCATGGTGCGCGTAAGGGATTGGCTGATACGGCCTTGAAAACAGCGAATTCCGGTTATCTAACGAGGCGTTTGGTCGATGTTGCACAAGATTTGGTAATCACTGAAGATGACTGTGGAACACATGACGGTATTTTAATGACACCGGTTATTGAAGGAGGAGACGTTAAAGAGCCCCTAAGAGAGCGTGTATTAGGCAGAGTAACTGCAGAAGAAGTCTTGAAACCAGGAAGGGCAGATATCTTAATTCCACGTAATACTTTACTGAGTGAAAAATACTGTGATCTACTAGAAGAGCACTCAGTAGATAGTGTCAAAGTTCGTTCAGTCGTCAGTTGTGAAACTGATTTTGGTGTTTGCGCTCATTGTTATGGACGAGATCTCGCTCGGGGTCATATCATCAATAAGGGAGAAGCAGTGGGTGTTATTGCCGCGCAATCTATCGGTGAACCAGGGACTCAGCTCACGATGCGTACTTTCCACATAGGAGGGGCAGCATCCAGAGCAGCGGCAGAATCTAGTATTCAAGTCAAAATCAAAGGAAATCTGAAGTTAGGAAATGCCAAATTCGTGATGAATGCTTCAGGTAAACTAGTCATCACTTCTCGTAATACCGAATTGAAATTACTCGATGATTTTGGGCGTACCAAAGAAAGCTACAGAGTGCCTTATGGTGCAGTCATGGCTAAAGGTGATGGAGCGGAGGTAAATTCTGGAGAAACAGTGGCCAACTGGGATCCTCACACTATGCCTGTCATCACCGAAGTCAGTGGCTTCATTCGCTTTGCGGACATGGTCGATAGTCAAACCATTATCAGACAAACAGATGAGCTCACAGGGCTATCATCCCTGGTTGTGCTTGATAGTTCAGAGCGTATCGGAAGTGGGAAAGATTTACGACCTGCATTAAAAATAGTAGATGCCGAAGGTAAAGGCGTCTTGATCCCAGGTACGGATATACTGGCTCAATATTTCTTACCGGGTAAAGCGATTGTGCAATTAGAAGATGGTATTCAAATTACTGCTGGCGACACCTTGGCCCGTATTCCTCAAGAATCTGGTGGTACTAAAGACATCACAGGGGGGCTTCCAAGGGTGGCAGATTTATTTGAAGCGCGCCGACCAAAAGAGCCTGCTATTTTAGCTGAAATCAGCGGTATTATTTCCTTCGGTAAAGAAACGAAAGGCAAACGTCGTTTAGTAATTTCACCTTTGGATGGAAGCGATGTCTATGAAGAGATGATCCCAAAATGGCGTCAACTCAACGTCTTTGAGGGAGAGGTTGTTGAACGTGGTGATGTCGTATCTGATGGCCCAGAATCCGCCCATGATATTCTTCGTCTGAGAGGGGTACATGCTGTCACTCGTTATATTACTAATGAAGTACAAGAGGTCTATCGTCTTCAGGGAGTTAAAATAAACGACAAGCATATTGAAGTGATTGTGCGACAGATGCTACGAAAAGTAACCATAGTGAGCTCAGGTAGTACGGACCTTCTAGAGGGTGAACAAGTTGAAGTATCAAGCGTTAAGCTTGTAAATCGTAAGCTTGAATCTGAGGGTAAGATCCCTGCTATTTACATGCATGATTTATTGGGGATCACAAAAGCCTCTTTGGCAACAGAGTCCTTTATTTCGGCTGCCTCCTTTCAAGAAACCACTAGAGTACTCACAGATGCGGCGGTATCAGGTAAAAGAGACGGACTTCGTGGTTTAAAAGAGAATGTTATTGTGGGCCGTTTAATTCCCGCTGGTACTGGTTATGCTTACCATCAGAATCGTAAGCAGCAAAAACAAAAAGAAGAAAAATGGGGATCAGATGCTCTGCAAATCAGTGCCGATGAAGCGAGTGCTCACTTGGCTGAATTACTGAATGCAGGGTTTAATCAGTCTAACTAGAAATACTCGGCTCATTATAAAAAACGAGTGTTTTACCGATTTTTTATTTATTTTTTTCGTGAAACCTCATATCGATAGCATTTAGCTTTTCTAGAAAAATCCCTCGATTGAATCGAGGGATTTTTTATTAACGCAACTCAACTTTATTTTAAAATGATATTGAACGCCCATCACCCCTTGAGTATCTTTGTATCTTTTTTTGCCTATTTCATGCGCCACATGTCCCCACAAATATAAATACCCATTCATTTTCGCTGCTACTCCGGTTTTGAATTAAGCGATATGACGGTTGCCCTGAATCTCATGTCTTGAGTCGTTCATGCGGATGGCCACGTGTTCGAGATTATGTATCCAATTCGGTTCAACAAAAGGTTCAAACTCGCGATATTTCCCTTCATCCTGTAGGCTGTGCCCAAGCAAATGCACACGTAAACCAATCCAGGTTTTGAGATGTCCGCTTAGACCGTCACCAGGATGCCGTTGGTTTCAGTGTCAGTCCTGCGGTTTGACGTCCATCCAAGTTAGCTGGGCGGTGGGCTGGACCCAAAAAGAGTGAAATATGCCAGAGCGTGAGAGAACCTACGCGACCGTAAAGGAATATCCGCTCTATACCGCTGCGCTTAACCTCCTGTTTTTGTACAACTCGGTGGGCGCTCTTTCCTGTACGGCATTATCAAATCAGTGATAAAGCGCCCAGGTATCGATGTCAAACGAGAAGCGGTGTCGTTGCTCTTATACCAGGTAGCATAGGTCCGTTCTCTATGCTGGAGCCTATGACTTTTCCTTGGGAGGATAAATCGCTGTTATCGTGATGGGCGTCGGTGTGATAGCCTTGTCTATATTCGTCCAAAATCCTACATGGTAAGGTAATTGTTCAGGCCGTCTGAAGACCACTGCGATGTCTCCGTCGCGCATTATAACATAGCGGTGAGATTGCATGCGGATGCCTGATATGTAGCTGGTATGATGACCTCCTATGTCCCTTATCCAGATGGCGTAGGTCGGCCTTTCGCTTGCTAGCAGCATGTATACTAAATTTTTCCCAGACGTTCATGTAACGTCATTTGAAACATCGTATTAGACGCGTGAAGATTGTGGCATAGCTTAGGATCTCAGGTCCGAAGTGTACTTGAAATAACAGGAGCAGAAGGAAGACGAGCAGAAGGAGAGAGAATTATTGGGGACCTCAGGTCTGTAAGAGACCAGATAGCATCTGGTTTCATCTCTTCCAGATTAACTACCTTTTTCAGGTAGTAATAATAAGCCACTGCAACAAGACGCCCGTCTTGAATCAATCTTCCCTCAGATTCTTTTTCTTTTATCTCAGTGATTTTACTCCCCCTTTTGTTTGTGCCTTTTCACCGCAAAAATTGTTCACTTTAATAAAGGTGGTTTCTTTTGAGTTGTTGTTTATAATCCATCTATCTGTGGGAGAATCATCACTTCTTAAGCGTGTATTAAAGATTATTGTTCTATTGTTACCGCGATAATCGTTTGTTGTTATTGTATTAAAAATGTTGTTCTAAGATGTAAATGTAATATTTTTCATTTTTTAACTATTGTAAAATGGGATGACCTGCGACCAACCAGGTTCTAGTAGGGTCGACGAATAAATTAGTCGCCTTGAACCACTCATTTAACTGACTCTAATTTGATAAATTTACAGTGGCTTTGCTGACATTGTCCAATAAAAGATTACTGTACAGTTTTGTTTGTTTCACCTCCAAATTAATCTCTCAATTATAAACGACATTCAGGGCGTATCCACTTCCGGGAGGGGAGGCAATTACATTGTTTAGAACAACTGGGATGGCTCCACCTTTTGACAGAATGAGATCAGCGCCAGCCTTTAAGGAATTCCCTTTAATTTAAAGTACACTCTCTCTTTTTTCTTCAGAGTCTGTGGGTTCTCCATAAACAATTGCTGCATCTGTTTTTGTTTTTTCGATATGAGAATCATTGATTTTTAATCTACTGTTATGGAACAGCCTTAGTGCATGAGACAATGCGCCTGTGGTAGTCACGCTGCTGTTTTCATCAATCTTATTGCCCCACTTTGAATTGTGATAGCTCCGATGTCGTTGCTATGGATGTTTATTATCAGTTGATTGGCCATTAAATTTGAATGAGCCCCCTTTGTCGACATGTCGTCAACATTATTCCCTGTGACGGTAATCGCGCTACCTTCGTATATAATGCCAGTTGCGCCGATAGAGACCCTGACACCGGCGGGAGATTTAACACCGCTGCATTTTTTAGCATTCATTGTTGTTGTCATTTCATTCATCTCACAATTTGTTCCATGTCCGCTGGCCAAAAAACCGTAAATATTGTCTTCCTTATCGGTAATATTGTTGCTACCTTTAAAAATTACTTTTTCCCTATTTTTTGCCTTGACAGCAATATTTTTAATCATTCACATTGATATCTATCTTATTGATGGCCAGGGTTGTGTTTTTTCCCTTAGATAAAATGCCGATAAATTTTTTCTCTTCTCCGGTAATGGTGATATTATTGATATATACATTTGCACCGTCGAACACTTTGACACCATGAGAATTTTCTTTTGTTGGTGCAATATCGATTTTATTTGAAACAATATTGGTGCCTAGTTTTAAGGCGTAAAAACCAGACAGATTAGAATCTTTGCCGATAATGATGTTATTGTTAATGGTTATATCTACTTTTTCTGTCGTCATGATACCGTAATTAAAATCTATTCCTGTGATATGAATTTTATCTGCATAAATTTTTGTGTTTTTATCAGAGGCAGATAACCCAGCAATCACATTTTTAACTGGGATTTGAATCGGTTCATCCTCTCCCTCTTTCAAGGTTAAAGTGCAAGCATCAGACACGTTAATTGCATCATATTCAACAGTGAATAGTGATACTTTTAGAGCCCCTTCATTTATCACTTTAGCTTGGTTTGTTATTTCTATCCCTTTAGGGTACTAGATCTTATCTGTCAGTATTGTATCTTCTTCAAAAATCTCTGTTTCGGAAAAACCGGGGATAATTTGTATCATAAGGGTAAGCACATAAAGTGTTATGGTGTGTTTTGCTATTTTTTAATACCGAATAATGTTAACTACATTTAATGGGTCTCTCCGTTTGTTTATAGGTGATGAGGCAGGAGGTGAGAAAGTTAAAATTGATAAAGTGATTCTGAATTCATTATTCATGTTTTTATTTTTTGTAATTATTTTACAAACGTGAGCCTAGTGATCTTTCTAACTGATACCCAGATTAAACTTAAGTAGGTGATGAACAGATTTAATCAGATTTTAAACGCGGTTTTAAATCTGAAATAGTGGTTGTAGGTAGGCTTTAATGAAGCGTTTTTTCCAGTGCCTGTATTTCGTTTTCTGGGTGCAATCGTATTTTTCGCATTACTGGTAAAATTTTTAGCAAAGAAGGATAAGATTTTGTTTGTAAAAAAATTTTCTCGGCCAAACGTAATACTTCAGGATGTTCTGGAGCTTTTTTTAAGAGGGGATAAATACCGATTTGTGCCAAATCAATCTCTCCTCGGCTGAGCTGAATACGAACGCGAGTGATATTAAGTGTCAATTGATTTTTTTCTGCCTGTTTTCCCCCTGTAATTTTTTTTTTTATATATTGCTCTGCTTGAGTAAGATATTGGTCACTATCGGCATAACGGCTTTCTTTTTCAGCGGCCATCGCAGTGAGTAAATAGTTGAATATTGGGTTTTCTGCCTTTTTTATCTGAGACATCAGTTTCTTTTCTACCTTTTGAAAATCTCCCTCCAGAAATTTTATCAAGGCTTCTTTTTCTTGTGTTAGCGATTGTTGATGGATAAACCTACGCCGAAAATTAAAGATACTCTTTAAAAATTGCATAATAAAAAAGAAAAAAAGGAAAAAAGCGCCTAATAAAATGATCATCCCTGTTACTGTGGTTTCAATATCATAATGATCGACCCGGATGAGCACGTATCCTGGATCTGAGGGGAAAAAAAGAAAGCTAACAATGCAGACCAAAGGAAAAAATACTGACAGTAAAATACGCCGCATTTTTATTACTCTTCAATAGAATAAAAAGGATGGCTTTGAATAAATGCATGAGAACTTTTTTTTAGTAAGGCAGGGCTTTTTATGTACGCAGGCATTTGTATTGAAATGTCTTTTTGCTGCAGATTTTTTAAATCTTCCAAAAATAATTGATTTTGAATATCTTTAGAGTCTAAATAGATATGTATCCAAGTAGAGAGAATACCAAGCGACTGATGATAGATTGTATTTTGATTTCGGGCGGCAGCCTGCGCGGCAATCAGCAGATAAGAGCGAATATTTTCTCTTAAATAAATCGTTTGATCTGGCGATAAAAATGGCTCTGCCTTAGTGTCTCGGCGACGAACGGTGATATATGACGATAAAAATTGATCCCAATTTTTTTGGAGATTTTTTCGCCACTCAGAAAGTGAATTTGACACAGGGGAAAGTTGCTTTTTCATAAAGTCCCCTTTTTCGGGGAGCACAGATAAAGGCAGATGATTGATTTGTTCGGACATTTGATTCAGCTTAAGAATGATTCCATCAATATCAACCTGATGTAAAGCAGATAAAGCGCTGATATCTGATATCAGTGCCTGGCGTACTTGAATGAGACCCGGTTGATTAAGCTTTGCCAGATTTTCATCGGCAATTTTAAGAAAAAAAATCGCGCTGTTAATGTCTTTGTCTCTCCATAATTTACGCTCTGCCATTTTTGCCCAAAAATTTGCCTCAAAAAAACACCAAATTTGATCTGGATCCCCAGAAATATTGGCCATTTTTTTTTCTAATGCAGAAAGTTTATCTGTCGATTGTTTTGTTTGAATCGCCAAATGTTTTAAAGCATCCTCCTGTTTTTTTAGCTGTAATTTGAGATCTTTTTTTTCATTTTCTTGATTTTTTTTTAATCTGATGAATTTTTCCTGTAATGATTGGTTTTCTTTCTGCTGCTTTTGAGCATAATAGTAAAGTGCAGCACTCAGGCCGATAATGAGGCTACAAAACAACAGTATCTGTAACAGTCCCGTTTTTTTTTGAGATATTTTAGAGGCACTTGATCCTTCAGTAGAGATATTATCTGTTTTTGTTATCTGATTTTTTTCTTGTTTCATATATAAGCGCCCTAATCATTAGGCCGAGTGTGCATTACATTAAATTGAGAGCACCGTATGAAGTAGGGATTCATTACTTGCATTTTCAGCTATCTGAATATCATGCCAACCCAAATGAGTAGCTATATTAGCAAACGTACACTGATCACTATCAAACGAAATTTGATGAACCAAGAAAAACGCGCTCATTCAGGAACCAGAGCATACATACGATGTATGTATTTCTTCGCTAGTCACCGCAACAGTATCTACTTTTAACCGCTGTCATTGAATACTTTTTGTGCCCCATCATAGTGAACAGGATGACGTCTATAACACTTTCAATCAATGATCTGAGCCCCGTTGTTTCAAGCGGTCACCTAATAATTCTCTGCCTCCATTTCCTCTGATCACCCTAGATCTTCTGCCATGCTTGTGCCGTATTTCGAGCAATGGTATAATAAAAAATAAATGGAAGTTATGAAAGAGGATTGCCTCTTAAAAAAAGAGGCTCAGTAATCAATCGTAGTTTTTGACAAAATAAATATCATATCCTCTTATCGCATCTGTGTTATCCGTTGAGACAACTCCTTAGATCTTGCCATTGAGAAAATTCAATTACGGGACAATGATAGGTAGTATGTCTATGCGACTGAATAAATCGAATTAATTTTGCCCCCATTGGTGAATGGTCGGGTAACTAAAACAATCATAAAATCCTCTATTGTCGATTCAGTTGTGTCAAAATTGCCTCTGCGCCCAGAGATAACAACTCATGCGCTAATTCAAACCTGATCTTTTCCGCTGAATCAAAATTCCCTCGTCTTTCACCATGAATGATGAGCTGTCCATCAGAAGCCCCAACAAAAGCCCTGAGCCATAACTCGTTCTTTTCTATTTCAGCATAGCTACCAATCGGGATCTGGCAGACTCTTTCAAGGCGATTTAGTAGAGCTCGTTCACAAGAGATCTTCAATTGAGACGTTCGATTATTTAAAGTCGCAACTAGTTTAAGTGTGACAGTATCGTCTAATCAGCATGCAATCGATATTGCACCTTGATCTGATGACGGCAATGATGTTGCTGGCCTGAGAATCTGAGTCATGCGATTTTCTAACCAGAGACGTTTTAAACACGCGACTGCTAACACAATGGAATTGTAATCTTCTTGATCCAATTTTTTCAAACGAGCCCTTACATTACCTCGTAAATCTCGAACAACGATCCCGGAATAATTTTTGTATAATTGACATTGCCTCCTTCAGTTGGACGTTCCTCTACGCTATCTGCAGGAAATTGAGCGACATCATGATATCGCAAATAAATAAACGCATCTCTGGAATTCTCTTTCTTACACAATGTGACTAATCCCAATCTCTCTGGGCAATAAAGAGACATATCCTTTATAGAATACACGGCAATATCCGCACGATTATCTAAAATATCCCGTTCTAATTCTTTTACAAAAAGCCCTTTTCCCTCTACTTTTGATAAAGCTGTGCCGAGTATATTATTATCTTGAGTGACCATAGGTAGCAATATCATCTTCAATCAGGGTGAAAACATTCTACACCTGTTTTCACATAGTGTACCTGACAAAGTGCCATGGGGCTTTGTCTTGTAGCAAGACGGATCATATTAATTTACATAAAAATCGACTTTTTTGAAAAATGTAATAAACAAGAATACATTTTATGTAAATGAGATTTTATTTAATACTTCATGCAGTATAATCACCAGACTATGATCAAGAAAAAAACATATAAACCCGGCTCAGCCCCGATCGCACAAAATAAACGTGCTCGCTACGAATACTTTATTGAAGAAGAATTTGAAGCAGGCGTAGTTTTACAAGGTTGGGAAGTCAAAGCGCTTCGAGCCGGTAAAGTCAATATTAGTGACAGCTACGTTCTTTTAAAAAAAGGCGAAGCTTTTTTATTAGGCGCCACTATCACACCTCTTAACATGGCATCTACTCATACTGTCTGTGAATCCATGCGTACCCGAAAATTACTCCTGAAACAACGTGAAATAGATTCTTTATTTGGTCGTATCAATCGAGAAGGCTATACGGTCGTTGCTCTTTCGATGTATTGGAAAAATGCTTGGAGCAAAATTAAAATCGCCGTGGCGAAAGGGAAGAAAACATATGATAAACGAGACAGCATGAAAGATCGCGACTGGAAAATCAATAAAGATCGCATTATGAAAAATGCGAACAGATAGCGATTTTGTAAAAATCGGAGGATCCAATAGTCATAATAATCGTTTTTTGAAAAAACTTGATTGATTCATGCTCTATCTATTTGCTACACTCTGTTCACTTTTGGGGCTGATTATGGATTCGACGGGATAAGCAAAGCCCAAGGTGCATGCCGAGGGGCGGTTGCCTCGTAAAAAACCGTGAAAAAATAGTTGCAAAAATTAATAAAAACAGCCCCGCTGCTAACGGCTACATGCCAGTAGCTGCTTTAGCCGCTTAATCAGCTTACAAAACTGAGGGTCTCCTTTCTCCCTAGCCTCCGCTCTTAGGACGGGGATCCAGAAGGGTCAAATAAAAAGAGCTCGCGTTAAGACCTTGCTTAGGGTTCAAGCGTTAAATTTAATTAAGCTCATCTGTTAATAGAGTGTCTATCCTCTGCTTGCAGATAACATGAAGGATAGACTAAGCATGTAGTGCCGATGGTGTAGTTATTTCGGACGGGGGTTCAAATCCCCCCAGCTCCACCAATTTAACAATATGAACTGTTTCAGTTCACTTTTTCACCTATCCCTATTGCCACGAGCATTATGTAGAAAGAATTGACAGACTGTTACGCCTTTGTAATCTCGGACTTTCACCGTTAATTCTTTCTAATTGGCCCAACACTCTCAGTGTCTCTCCCCATTCTGCCAAGCCGAAGTACATGACCTAAGAATAAAAATTTTTTAAATTAGTAAATTATTATTAGAGTTATCAAAAGAGTTTTATTGTCAAATTGATTAGGGAAGGGAACGAAAACATGGCGATAGCATTCCGTACCCTTCGACTTTGAAGTTCTGGGAAAGGCGGAAGCTTTTTCTTAAAAGATAATTATATATATTACCGTTCAAAAAAACCAGAAATCACTATTAAAGAATACAAGACAAGGGGTTTCTCCTCTAGATAAATGGCGTGCGCCCTCATTTAAATGAAAAGAGAGCCCAATCACTATGCCCACTGTTTTTGTTAACGAACTTAGTGTACGAGAAATACGCGAAGATACTAAATACAGTCAAGTGATGTTGGAAGAAGAAAAAATTCTTACTGCTGAAGGGGAATTTGATTTTGCTGCGGTGATCCTGCGTGAGGTTATTCTCACAACAGGAGGGTTTCTTATCGTTTGGGAAGATATAGGGAAAAACAGTAAATTGGTTATGTAAATGTTATCACCCGGCCGCAATGCAACCGTGCGTATTTTTTCTCTATGCTGCGCTCCGTCCAGCGCTATGTACTATACAGGCCACTGTTTAATTGATAAAATTTCTTAGATCCTTTAGGTTTTCTGATGTGTATTTGGGCACTCTGCAGGGTTCGTTAAAATTTTATTCGGCAGCGCACTTAATACCACTGCTTGTACCAGAATTACTGATGACTTTGTCCAATGAAATTAACCAACTGAGTGGGGAATTGCGTAAGTTAAATAGATATAGTGAATTTTTCGAAGAGAAAGGCCATTAGAAGAAATAACAATATTTCTTACTTCCCTACAGGGTATTCCTTTTGACAGATGGAGGTTATACGGAGATAGGTTTTCTTTATCGATCAAACTACTGTGGGGTGCTAGAGTTCAAGTTTTCCAACGTCATCTGACGTTTCTTTAAATTAAATTTAATAAAATATTTTTAATTAAAAAAGCCAAAATTAAAAACTAAATTATTAAATTTTAAATTACAGAAGAATGACTCTCTATAAAGAGTGACTCTTTATCATGCTCGGTAATATATTTTGAATAAGAAATGCGCACCATATAAATTAAGTTCTGCCTAAAACATAAGATAATCATAAGAAAAGGATAGCCTGTGTTTTAGTCACTAGTACGACTGTGATTCTTAAACAAAAAACCAGTAAGGGTCTTATTAATCAAAAGTAATTTATTAAAAACATTAAATGGATTTTAACTACTCTAGCAAATAAAAACAATCAAACAAAAACAAGCGGCATAAAAATAAATCATTACTATCAAGTATGAGATAGAATCGAAAAGAGTATGCATTTGATTTCAACCAAGGTTATGCCTTACTTAATAAGCTTGAGGATATTGCTTTAGAAATAGGTGAAGTGTTAATTAGTAAGAGTAATAAGTCAAAGGCAAAAATTTATTAAAAAGCCTTTTTTTTGGTTTATCTGCACGTTATCTCATAGAAGAACGGGTTCATAGACCAGGCGGTGGGAGGAAGTATATGCGCATGATTGCGTATATTGTAGATCAATATCCTAAAATAGTTTCAAGGAAAGACGACAGCATTAATGCTTTAAAAAATTAGTTACTTAATCACTACTACCGTGTTATTAGGCCCTATGCTTAAAGATGTATTATCGCTATAATTTAGTCATCGTTTACCTTTAAATAGCGATGTGGGAAAAGAAGCCTATATTGATCATTTGAATAAAAGTGGTCTTTTCAAATCACTATATCAACCATTTCGTACAAGATTTACGCAATGATAGCCATCAATTCTTGATGGATAGACTACGCTAAATTAGTAAAATACTTTTATTTGTTTTGCGTCATGGAATCAGTGTATGGCTAGTAGCATCTATAAAAAAAGAAGATCCTAGCATCTGGATCATTCTATCATCCTAACATAGGTGTAATGTAGTTGATAGTTGCCATGATTTTCGGAATTTTATAGAGAAATTACATGAAGTTTGGCCGGCGTTTGGATATGCATTTAAACAACGTAACTAAGACTCCCCCTTAAGTTTGTTAAGTTTTAAGCGTTTTTTGCAGGAGATTTTAAAGAAAAAAACTACTAATGCCAATAACTGAAGAGTGGCTTGGCATAATGAATCAAGTTACTTATTCCGTGCCTGGACAGAACAAAACATCTCTTTTAAATTAGAAAAGAGATGGCTGGAAAGGTCACAGATTATACTTTAACTAAAGATGATAATGGGTTTAAACAAATTCAGTCCGTGACATTGCTGCTTACTAATAAGGAGAATAAACAAAGCCCGATTACCTTTACGGGTATAATGAATTTTGATCAAGCAATCAATGAATTGAACGGTTATGCAAATGATGGTGAAACATTTTGCCGAATACTAAAAAAACTGCGCACTTTGTTTGCGTTTAAAGTACTAACAGCAAAAGTGATTGATTATGTTCTTAGAGTAAAGGTAAAATTTAATCGGTCATATTTGAAGTTAATGATAAAAATGGCAACAAGATAAGCACAGTGATATATGTTACATATCCTAATCAAAATATATTTGAGCAAGTGAAGGTTAATTTATTAGTAAATGTCAATAATATTATCGCAAATCCTGGCAACGATTTAAATATCATTGCAACCACCGATTGGTCCTCTGAATTGTGATTAAAATCGTATTTTTAAATAGAAATACGCTGAAGAACCGACAAAAATAGTCTATGTTAGACTCCATCATTTTTTATGTGAATAGTGCAGTGAAAACGAAATGGACAGAACGCGCTGACTTTTTAACCCAGATCAATAAATGTGATTACCATTATGGGAAAATTTTGTGTAAATTCGGTCTTCAGTATCAGATTATTTTTAGAAATCACACTGTTCTCGCCTAATATTAAATTTATTTCTCAGTTCTTCAGCGGTTCTCTATAAATTAAAACATGAATAAAATGGAAAATATTTTCTATGAGTCACTTTTTGCACATTGATATAGGTTATAGCTTATTAATCGTTGGCTGTTAATGCGCAGTGTATGTACTAAAATGTTTCTGAACACAGTTTACAAGTTGCTTTTGTTGCACATGCTATCGCTATCATCAAAAATCTTCAATTCCAAGGCCATTTAAATGTTGAACGTATTGCATTATTAGCGATCTACCATGATGCCAGTGAAGTAATCACGAGTGACCTTCCTACACCCATCATATATTATGATAATAATATTTCTGATGCGTATAAAAATAGAAAAATAGCACAACAACAATTGATCAATATGTTACCCGTTGAGTTAAAAAAGATTTTTACAGTTTCTTAGATGACAGCTACCGAACTGAAGAAGAAAAATATTAACAAAACAGGCAGATTTTTTATGCGTTTATATTAAATGTTTATAGGAATTATCAGCAGGTAACAACGAGTTGCTTCAAGCAAAAAACGGTTAGCAAAAACTAAAAATGATAAATATGCCTTGAATAAATTATTTTATAAACTACTTACTTCCTAGTTTTTCGTTATATTTAGATTAAATCAGTGCGCAAAATTCTGAATAAACTTTTTATAAAACCTACTGACCTCTTCTAAAGAATCTGATTTATAAATTACCCAAAAAGTTTTATCGCATTTTTTAAAAATGCATTTTATAATATCAGCTAAGAATTGATAGCTAGATGGCGGTTCGATCGCCATAATTTGCCTCTTTTAAATTGAGAAACTTAAATCTTACTGATTGTGATCTTTTAACACAAATCAGAAATTGTCTTGAACGCTATCTTTTTATAAAAAGAAAATAATTTTATAAAAATTTTTTGAAAATATTATGGCTTGATTTTTATTAATTTATTGTTATTAAAAACCTTTTTTAATAAGGACAGAATAACATCAATTTAAAAAGAAACCCTTTCTATCTTTGATTTTAAGCATTTATTTATGGAGCATACATAAAGTTATCCGCAGGAATGGTGGATAACTCTATTCCCTCTATCTGTGATTAAGACCGATAAAATACTTAATTTTTTACAAAAATTTTTTATTTTTTGAATTTTTTCATATTAATTTGAATTTTTATTCATATTTGTGATATGAGCTGTCTTGCTTATTAAAATGAGATTAATAAAGATTACCCAGTTCCTTCATTAAAATCACGTTTTAATATTATTCATTTAATAAACAAATATTGAGATAATCACCAAGATAATTTTTTGTATCCTTCAAATTAATAGGAAGGTAATGGATGACACCTACTAATGGCGATACTAATCTTTTTTCCAAATTTGAAAAACATTCTTTTTGGCGATCTATAACGGGGGAAACTGCGTTGTCTATCCTGATAATGGAATATTATCTTGAAGAATGGCCTGATTTGTAAGGAAAGCGTGATTAAGGAAGCCTATTTTTAACGCCACCACCATGATCACTTTTAACTTTTCTTTTTGAACCCAATCTGCAAAGATGATGCGGCCTGATAGAGGCGTTAACCAACCGCCCGATTCCTCAATGCATATCCAATCGGTCGAACGTTCTTGCCTTAATCCCTGACATAAGTCAGGGAAGTATTTTCTTTCTGATAGGCTGGTAATATGAGATGCGCTAGCCTCTAAAAAGGTGATGGAGTTGACCTATTCATCACGTGAATTTTTGAGTGCTATAGGCTTGCAAAAATATCTCGTCTTTATTTTGTGGACCCTATAGCTTCATCAGGCTTCCTGAAGCGACTGGTTTATATCCCGCGGTAAAATGGCCTTGTTGAGAGTCGCTGTTTGCAATAATTCGCACATGGTAAAGGTTTGATACCCACATCTGTATCTATCCTACTTATCAACCAAGACGTAATCACGATAAATAATCCTATACACTAATTGATAACTGAGCAGATACTCTCCGAACTTGATAGGATCAGTATGTTCCAGTTTTTAGATGCATACACGACCTGCTTAAGCCCACTTTACGCCCTTGATGTACATGAGTTGTCATGACACCTCTTAAAGACTGTATGAGTGATCTCAGATCAGGATAACACACTTTGGATAAGCACATTTTGAATGTAGAGTGATAAGGCGTACAGATCTGTTGGATTATCCTCGAAAGATAAAAAACTATTAATATGTGGTTCGCTCTTCACCTTTGCCGGGCTTGAGCAAGTTCTTTAAGGGAACTCATGTCCAGATTTGAAAATACAATCACGCCTCTAAATTGAGGCGTGCGACGAAATTCTGCTAAAACTACTTTTAAATCATCACACTATTGAATCTCCATGTTACTAAAAAACTGAACTATTTTTTAATCTAAAATAGGAAGATGTTCAGTATCTAATAATAAATGAGCCTCTGCCATTGATTTTTTTTCACTTTTTTCAACATCTAGAGAGACAAATTTAGTGACAATACCCTGTTTCTATTTTGTCGTTAAAATTGACTGAAATGTTCTATACCAAAACTCGCATTAAGCACCCAATACTTTTGAATATCTCCAGTCATCTGTAACAAACGAAAGACCACCTCTTTTTGTAATCAAGCGACTTTCTGATAGCTATGAGCAGCTCGGCTGAAGACTGAAGTAATATCGGTTTTCTTAACCGATTGAATGAAAAAATTTTTTGAGATATAATAAAAATAAGTGAACTCCTTCCAATAACCTGGCAAGATCATCAAATTCTTTTGTTGCCGTGATCGTAATACGCAGTTTTTCTGTACCATTCGCATTGTAGAATGGCTGTATTGCAGGCATCCATAGCCTATAATCACGTAATTTCAGTTATAATTATTATATTGATGGTCAATTTTTTAAAAAATGGGTTGAATGGCAGAATCTCTACAAGTGCTTTATAGATTCCTGAAACCATGCATTCCCTGGCGAAATCGCACAATATTTGCTTGAAGCTGTTGACGCAAATAGATCTCCTATTTTCGCATGCATTTTAACGCCACCAACAACGCGTAAGCCTAAGCTGTCGGCATCCGCCGGGCTGTAGATCAAATGTCGTGAAAATTTTAAAAAGTACTGTGCAAGATCTTATGATCACAAAATCGCAGTACCACTTAAATCCAGGCTTTTCCAAAAGTGACTACCAGCACTTCCGGTTTAACTCTCTCTTGACAGCAACTCCCTCTCCCTTCTACGACGTCTATACCATACACATCGTCTACTAATAATACGTTACTATGTTGATGTAATAGGCCTAGATACGCTGAATCTTCGACTATACTAAATAACCCTTTTTGATCACTAAGGTCTCTCTAGATCAAGGATTTTTTAAGTGTTTTGTAATGAATCGAGTTGATGATATGCAAAATGAAAAAATAGAGTAGAGGAATAGAGCATTTCTTCCAGTAAAAAAGCATGGCTTAAACGATCCGCCAAAACACGATCGCATTGCTTTAATAGCGAAGCCAATAAAGCTTGATTAGCACTATATTCAGAAGTAAAAATAGTGAGCGCGAGTAATCCAGCGAGTCTGAGAGAGTTTCTTGAAACCAGCGTAAGGCTTTGTATATCCTATAATATATCTCTGGCCGCCACTGCCGATACCATACTATATTGCTCCTTTTTGACAATATTTAATCACTTCTTTATTCTGGCTGAGCCACAAATAATAATTGCTTGAAAAATTGAGATAGCGCCGATCGTTGGTGTGTAACCATCGACTTGTACCTGTTTGATTAACGAACAGAGTGCGATAAAGCCTCTGATACTGTCTATGTTGTAGGGCCTACGATATTTTTTTAGCCAGCTTTAAATGGCTGCATTATAAAAATAAGATGAATCTTCTTTTTACTCAATTTTTTAGTTTTGTGCAAAAAGAGACGAGTTTTCTGAGAGGGTTTTGACAAAAAAATTTTCCAAGCGGGGCGGTTTTTACTTGAATCCATTGTGGATTTAATTCTAATTGACGAAACAACTGTACATTCTTGTCTTCCGATGAATTTGACGTGATCAGCAAGTTACTGCCATAAAAAATCGAATTGGCACCGGCCATAAAACATAGGGCTCGTGTTTATGCGTGCATTTTCTCTACCTATAGAGAGACGAATATAAGTAGCAGGCATCATAATACGAGCAACCACGATAGTCCGTATAAAATCAAAGACATCCAAATCTTGTTTATGCTTAAAAGGAGTTCCCTTCACCTTGTCCAGAATGTTTATAGGGATACTTTCAGGTGTCGGTGATACATTTGCAAGCTGTTCCAACAAATTGATACGGTATTTGTGGCTTGCTCCCATCCCAATAATCCCACAAACTTTAATCCCTGCTTGACGGCGGACTTCATCTAAGGTATCGAGACGCTCTTGATAGGTACTGGTTGTAATCACACTTGAATAAAATTCAGGAGAAGTATCTAAATTATAATTGTAGTAATCCGAACCAGCGTTCATGAGGTGATCTGCTTGGGTTTTGTACAAGCTTCCAAGTGTTATACAGGTTTCCATCCTTTACAATCTTCATGGCAGGTGCCGGTTATTTATAGATAATGAAGTGCTAATTTGTACCTGCTGAGGCTCAAAATATTGACGATAAATCTGCCGGACACTGAATAAAAGCTCGAGTATGGGTTGCTTAAAAAACGCAAAGCTTTTTGCAATGTCTATGTTACCTATTTGGGAATCTGGTTTCTATAAACTTCTCCAAAAGAAATAATAGAAACAGTCTGAGCAGTTTAATTGATATCTGATCAGTTTGCGACGTGAAAGTTATCTCCTATAAAATAAATGGGATTGGTTAAAGAACAAATCCATCGGTCATGAAATATTCTCAAACTGGAGGCGATTAAGTTGAGCATAAGCGCCTTTTTGAGCTAGCAATTCAAAATGTCGCCCTCGTTCAATAATACAACCATTTTCTATCACCAAAATTTCATCTGCCTTTTCAATTGTTGATAACCGATGAGCAATCACTAACGAAGTCCGATTTTTTTTTAATTGTTCTAATGCTTCTTGAATAATTCCTTCTGACTCTATATCTAGCGCTGAAGTAGCTTCATCAAGAATTAAGATGGGGCAATCACGTAATACCGCTCGTGCGATCGCGATGCGTTGACGCTCTCCTCCTGACAACATAACCCCGTTTTCTCCAATAAGAGTATGGAGCTCTAGATCCATTTTTTTAATAAAATCAATCGCATGAGATACATGTGCTGCTTTTTCTATTTCTTCATCACTGTAATGTCCATGAAAAGGGTAAGCAATATTATTTGCTACTGTATCATTAAAAAGGTGAACATTTTGAGACACTAATGCAATCTGATTACGTAAAGACCTCAGCTTATAATCACGCAAATCACAGCCGTCTACTAAAATATGACCAGAGCTAACATCGTAAAAACGAGTTAATAGTTTAGCAATAGTGGATTTCCCTGAACCAGAGCGACCCACTAAAGCCACCATTTTTCCAGATTCAAGGTGTAGATTGATGTCAATAAGGGTCGGGGTATTTTTCCCTGGATAAAAAAAAGTGACATTACGAAATTCAATTTCACCTTTTGATCGTTTGATTTCTAATGTTCCTAAATCTTCCTCTTGTTGCATATCCAAAATGGAAAATAGAGTTTGACAGGCGGCCATGCCTTTCTGAAATTGAGCATTTACATTCGTTAAAGATTTCAGAGGACGCATTAAAGCTATCATAGAGGAAAAAACCACGGTAATGGTACCTGCTGTTAAGGTTTCTATTATTGACGGAAAACTCGCTGCATATAAGACGAACGCTAATGCAAAAGAAGCAATTAACTGAATAATAGGATCAGAGATGGATGAGGCTGAAACCATTTTCATGCCTTGTTGCCTCATGTCATTGCTAACTTTATTAAATCGCTCTCTTTCCGTTTTTTGGCCACCGAAGATCAACACTTCTTTGTGCCCCTTAAGCATTTGTTCTGCAGTAGCAGTGACTTGACCCATCGTATTTTGCATATCTTTGCTGATGTTTCTAAAACGTTTAGATACTATTCGTATGATGATTGAAACAATAGGGGCAATAACAATAAGAATTAGTGATAATTGCCAGCTGTAATAAAACATCAAAATAAATAAACCAGTAATAGAGGCCCCTTCTCTCACTAGGGTAATTAAAGCACTGGAAGCAGAAGAGGCAACCTGTTCTGAATCATAAGTAATCCTAGACAATAAAGTGCCAATAGATTGCTGATCAAAAAATGTGACTGGCATAGCCATCATATGGCTAAATAAACGGCGCCTAATATTCATGACGACTTTTCCTGATACCCAAGAAATACAATAATTTGAAATAAAACTTGTCGTGCCACGGATAAACATTAAAGCAATTACCATCAATGGCATCCAAGTCATTATTGTACTATTAGTTTTACCAAACCCATCATCTAATAAAGGCTTTAGCAATGACAACATGAAAGTATCACAGCCCGCATTAATAATTAATGCGACAACGGCAACGATTAAACCCATTTTAAAAGGATTTATGATTGGCCAAAGGCGACGAAAGGTTTGCCACGTAGAGAGATCTTGATCAGTTATCATTAAAATATCCAAAGCTTATTGATGTTTGAAACACCAAGTGGTTGATGATACCAAAGAGGCATGAATTCTTCGCGGTAACTCCGAATTTTTCACGTTTTATCAAAAAAAACACGGTTAATTGCCCAGAAAAAGAAGTGTCTTGCCATAAAATATGATTTTTTAATAACGTTTAATTATTTTTTGTGCTGGTAAATGCCATTGATTATAACGAGAGACCGCAGCGAAAGCGAAAGGAGGTTTCACTGCTCTTTAAAAAGGTGAGGTGGATGATGTTTTATTACCATGATGAGGTACTTATAAAAAAGTAGGGGCCAATTAATGGCCCAATTGTTGAATGAGTTGATATTCATTCTTGACTTATAAATCACCACTAAGGAATCAACTATATTGACGATCGTCAATCTGAATGACACAAGAATCGTTATTCTTAGCGTTTTCCTATCGTTTTTTAAGCCAAAATACTTCAAAATTGAGTTCTTGCTATTATTATTGATTACCCTTGCTAAAAACTGCAAAAGTGATCAAATATGGTGTCTTTTCCTCCACGATCAATCACCCCCGACAAACCATGGCTAACATCTAGCATATCTACCCGCCATTTGTATCTTTTATATCCATGTCGTTTAGTAAATATCCATAAAAGAATATAAATATAATAACTGATATGATGTAGTGACTCCTCCAAAATTGAAAAGCCAAATAAATAATGAAAACCAGCAAACCACTGTAACTAATGAGTTGTTCTTCTTTGCTGAAGGATAACTAGATCTTAAATTAAAATAATAACGGAGAAAAAAGAAAGCCGATAGACAAATCCGCTAAAAACCAAAAAAATGAAGGAATAAAAGGGATAAAGGTAGTTAAAAATGCTAATAAGATGGCAGGGATCGTGATAAACGAAATGATAGAGACAGCCCATAAATTGGCTGTCAAAGCAGATAGGCTGATGCCGTGAAAGAATCCCACTTGAATAGGCAAGAGCAGTAACATCATACCTAATTGTAAATGAAGCCATTCATTAATAATTGCCGCCGATATTGGTACCAAATACGATTTTCAGATAATCTTAAAGGGACTCCTGATACAAAAACTCAGATCGGCTACTGCAAAACAAGGTAACCAAAATCTATCTGACACATTGAACTCACAGTTCATAACTAGAGTTGCCATGCCGTATATTTTTTATAAAGACGCGTAACAGTAGTCACCATGTTAATGCTAGCGTCGCCATAAGGTGGGGTCACTGGCGTCGAAGAGTTATATATCGAATACGGCTGAACACCACATCATGAGTGGGAAGGCTTATCGTATTTAAGTGATAGGGAAGCAAAACCGTAAGGATCGTGCAAATAAAGCACCGAAAAGAGCCGCCATGGCAATATGCATACCCAAAATAGCCATAAGATGCGCAGTGACAGTTTTTTAAAATTGTTTTCAATCATTTTATTCAGTAATTTTCGCTTACCAAAAGCCACTGTGATCAGAATACGGACGTAATTATAAATATTGATACTATTTTTAACACTGCTGATCATTTTTTGTCGCATATCACATTGTAGCTCAATAGATTTAGCAGAGATTAATTATCCCGGATAAATATTGTTTATCGGCCAAAGCCCAACGTTGACTATTGACCCCCCTGCATTAAGAGTGCTGTGTATTGCGCGCATTTAAACTTTAAGTTGCCATTTTTGGCCTGAGTAAAACGACGGCAAATAGTCATTACAAATGACAGATACAAAAATCGCAGGAAATAAATACTTCCCTTCTAATTTATGCATATCTAATAAAACTCTTTGCTTTCATTTTTTTTGATGGTGTTTTTGCAATTGCACGCTTTTAACTATTGCAACGATATTTTTCTGACCTTGAGTGAGAAAATCTACCTGTTTTAATAACGTTTTGGAATGCAAACATCCCTAAAAAAGCTGATGCTGACGAGAGACAAAAAATGATAAGTTAAATTTATGTTATATTCAGCAATAAAAACAATATTAAAAATAAAATAATAATTTTTGTTCAGGTAATTTTTTGTAAAAATAAGAGGAAAAATACCACAAATCATAACAAAGGCCGATTTATATATGGATAGATTAATAATCGCTCTCGCTTATTTAATGATAGTATATCCAAAAATCTAGAGCGGCTTCTATTAATTTTGGTTAATGAAATAGATGTTCATTTATATATTTTATTTAAATCTTAATAAAATTTTTTTTAATCAGACTCAATAAACCACAGCTCTAATGACAGAATTTTTATAATAAAAAGACTATCTACTAATTAAAAATAATTTCTATTTAATGATTAAAACATTGAGATCGAGATCAAATTTTATTTTTTTATTTTATGAAAAATAAAAAATTGGGATGTTGATCTCAAAAATCGCAATTTGAATAAGGTGTTTTACATATAAGCTAAACAGATTTTTAAGCTCTATTTTTTGTTATTTTTAATTTTTAACTCATCGTCATTAAATAAGTATTACCTCCTGCTGCAGTGGTGTTAATACTCAAAGAACGCTCAAGGATAAGCCTTTCTAATTGAATATGTTTGTCTCCTTTATGTAAGCCTTGAACAGAAACGATAGGGCCTGATCTTTTGGCCAACTGTTGACACAAAACACTCAGTGTCGCGTGATCTCCATGATAGATAACTGCATCAAAAAATAGATTATCAGAGGACCAGTCGTTATTGTCAGTAAAGCTGATACGCTTTTGGACCAAAGGCGGCAGACTCGCAAACAATTGAATTTGTAGATTTTTTTTCGGCCAGATTACTTGGCTTCCAACTACTAAAACAGCAGCGAGCTGAATGTAAGCATCTTTTTCGTCATCTGCTAAACAGAGCACTTTTTCACGAGGACAGAGTTGATAAGTGTTAGATTCCCCAGTAGGGCCAGACAAAAGAAAAGCCTGACTTGATACTGTATATTTCATATACTCTTGAGCGAGCGCTAATAATTCTGATTTGTCTTTTTCTCGCAACCAGTCTTTAAAAGCCTCTTGAGCGTTTAGCTTTGTTTTATCTTGATTCACATCCGATATTTGCTCCTTTGTTTGTTGAAGCAGAGTCTGATTTAAGGCGTTATTGGAACGAGACGCTAACAACCGATATAGATAAAATGGTCCCCCAGCCTTAGGTCCCGTCCCAGAAAGGCCTTCTCCCCCAAAAGGTTGTACCCCTACCACAGCGCCAACCATATTTCTATTGACGTAAATATTGCCTACTTTTGCACGGGCTGTTATTTCAGCAATGGTTTTATCAATGCGACTTTGTATGCCTAATGTTAAGCCATAACCTGTAGCATTAACTTCATCCACCACAGTCATAAGACCGGTTCGTTTAAAACGAATCACGTGTAGCACAGGACCAAAAATTTCTTCTTTTAATTCGTCAATTGTGTCGAGTTCAATTAAAGTCGGCTTGATGAAATACCCCTGCGAATCAGTGTTTTTATCTAACTTCTTCAAATCAGCGGCCTGATAAACGGTTCGCCCTTTTTCTTTCATTGCTTGAATATGACTTTCAATCATCTTTTTTGCTTGGGCATCTATTACAGGTCCTATGTCTGTGGACAAATGATCCGGGCATCCTACACGATATGTTGCCATCGCTCCTCTTAACATATGTAACGTTTTATTGGCAATGTCTTCTTGAAGATAAAGAATACGCAAGGCAGAACAACGTTGACCTGCACTATCAAAAGCGGACTTCATCACATCCGTAACCACCTGTTCTGTTAAGGCCGAAGAATCGACGATCATAGCATTTAATCCACCTGTTTCAGCAATAAAAGGAATGGGCTGGTTCTTTTTATTCAAACGTTCTGAAAGATGGTTGTGTATCACACGAGCCACTGAGGTCGAACCTGTGAACATCACGCCAGCCACACGAGGATCCTTCACCAATAAGCTCCCGATAGATTCTCCCGCGCCTGGTAATAATTGCAATGCGTTTCGAGGAATCCCAGCTTCAAAAAGAATACGAACGACTTCAGATGCGATCAGAGGCGTTTGTTCTGCGGGCTTTGCTAATACACAATTACCTGCAGCCAAGGCGGCGGCTACCTGCCCTGTAAAAATGGCCAGCGGAAAATTCCAAGGGCTAATACAGACAACAGGCCCCAAAGGGATTTCCGTTTTATTGGAAAAATTTTGCCCGACAATTACAGCGTAATAACGTAAAAAATCAACGGCTTCACGAACTTCGTTAATGGCGTTTTCAAGGCTTTTACCCGTTTCGCGTATTAATAACTCAAGTAAGCTGTCTTTTTCGCTTTCCATGATATCTGCGGCTTTTAACAAAAAACTCGCCCTTTCATTAGGGGAGGTTTCAGCCCATTCTGCTTGTGTAGTATAAGCAAAATGTAAAGCCTGAATGGCTTCATTTGGTGTGGCTTCTCTGACATAACCGACAAGATCCTTTGTGTTGGCTGGATTAAAGATTTTTTTTTCAATCACTCCTTTTATTGGCTCTAACCCTATTATCGGATAAGCGCTTTTTACCTTTTTAGCACTGGCGAATAATCCTTCAGAAATAGAGGCTAATACCTGTTCATCAGATAAATCGACGCCACAAGCATTGGCACGTTTTTTATCACAAAAAGTGTCATGATATAGATCTCGAGGAAGAGGAAGCATGGGGTTCAGCAACCCTAACGTTCCTTCAGAAGCCGCTTTTTTTTCTACCCATTCAACGGGATCTTGTATCAGCTCCTCTAAAGGTATGTTTAAATCCGCAATACGATTCACAAAAGAAGTATTGGCGCCATTTTCCAATAAGCGACGGACCAAGTACGCCAATAATGTTTTGTGACTCCCAACTGGGGCATAAATACGACAAGGCCGATTGAGTCCACCGTCTGACACAGCCCCAACCACTTGTTGATAAAGGGGTTCTCCCATGCCATTTAAACACTGAAATTCATATTGCTCATGCGCATAGTTTTCCCCTCCAGCTAAATAATAAACGGAGGCCAAAGTATAGGCATTATGAGTGGCAAACTGAGGATAAATAAGCTCAGGGAAAGCCAATAACTTACGAGCACAGGCTAAATATGAAATATCGGTATGAGGTTTTCGTGTATAAACAGGATAATCGCTTAGCCCCTCGACCTGAGCATGTTTTATTTCTCTATCCCAATATGCCCCTTTGACCAAGCGAATTATCAAACGATGTTCGCTGCGTTTTGCTAACTTAATCAGAGCATCAATCACAAATGGGCAACGCTTTTGATAGGATTGGATCACGAAACCAATGCCACTCCAACCTTTTAGGTCCGGCTCAAAACATAATTTTTCTAAAAAACTCAGCGAGATGGGCAATCGTTCTGTTTCTTCTGCATCAATATTAATACCGATGTTATAACACCTCGCTTTTTGTACTAATGATAATAAACGGGGATAAAGCTCCTCCACTAGCACCTTATATTGCGAACGAGTATAACGAGGATGCAAAGCGGATAATTTTATAGATATTCCAGGGCTTTCATAAACCCCCCCGTGCTTAGAAGCGGTGCCTATGACATCAATGGCGTTGTGATAGCTCATCCAATAAGCCTTGGCATCTTCTTCTGTAAGCGCGGCTTCCCCCAACATGTCATATGAATAAAGAAATCCTTTGTTTTCATATTTTTTGGATTTTTTCAGCGCTTTTTCGATGGTTTCACCCGTGACAAACTGTTCTCCCATCAAACGGATGGAAACATTTAATGCTTTACGAATCACAGCCTTTCCGCTTTTTTTAATCACACGAGTGAGCGCATTTTTAAGGGTGAGTTCTGATGAGCTAGAAGATTGTCTAACGAAATGACGGCTCAGTAATAAACTCCAAGCACTGGCATTTACAAAAATAGAACGGCTACGACCCAAATGATTTTGCCACTTCCCTTGAGTGATTTTATCGCTAATCAGCAGATCACGAGTTTTTTTATCAGGAATCCGCAATAAGGCCTCTGCCAAACACATTAGTGCGATGCCTTCTCGAGACGATAAAGAAAATTCCTGTAATAAATTTTGGACGATGCCTGAAAACAGACGGTCATTTTTGTTTTCACGTAAGTTTTTACATAGTTTATAAGCCAAATTTTGGGTTGCTTGAGCCAAATCAGGCGTCAATCGTGCGTCTTCAAGTAACTCATGAATTGCGTCAGATTCTGGACGACGATAAGCAAAATTCATGGCTTTTTGTAGATCGCATGGTGTGTAAAGCGGATCGTAAAAATAAGAAAAAGGCGCGTGAATAGGCTCTATAGATTCGATATCGCTGATATTTGTATACATTGGTGATTCCCATTTTTATTTTTTAAAGAGAAATAACGATGATATAGATCCTATCTTAAACATTTTATATATATATTATTTTGTCTTGCCAAGTCATTCATCTGGCTTGATCGTAAGAATGGGTGATATAAAAGCGTTCCTACAAACATACCTACTGGCCTCAACGATATCCAGATGTCACTCTGGACTGTTTATTACATTATGGAGATTTTGTATGACAATAAGCACGCCAATGCTAGTCATTTTTTTGATTTACATTTTTGGGATGATTTTTATTGGATTCATTGCATATAAAGCCACTCATAGCTTTAATGACTATATTTTAGGGGGGCGTCGTTTAGGAAGCCTGGTGACTGCTTTATCAGCAGGCGCTTCAGACATGAGCGGTTGGTTATTAATGGGCTTACCAGGGGCTATTTTTCTTTATGGTATTTCAAGTAGCTGGATTGCTGTGGGTTTAATTATTGGCGCTTATCTTAATTGGCTATTCGTAGCTGGACGTTTACGTGTACACACAGAGGTCAATAAAGATTCTCTCACCCTACCTAATTATTTTTCTAATCGCTTTAATGATCAAAGCAAGTTTCTACGAGTAATATCTGCTTTTGTGATTTTAGTTTTTTTTACTATTTATTGTACATCAGGAATAGTGGCTAGTGCTCGTCTTTTGGAAACTACCTTTGAGATGCCGTATTCAACTGCGCTGTGGTTAGGTGTTGCCGCGACGATTGCCTATACTTTTATGGGTGGTTTTTTGGCCATCAGTTGGACGGATAGCGTTCAGGCGACGTTAATGATTTTTGCTTTAATTTTGACGCCTATCATGGTGATGTTATCAGTTGGAGGATTTGATGCTGCCATCACCATGATAAAAGTGAAAAATGCCGCGAATTTGAACATATTTGAGCGGCTCAATGGTATTGCGATTATTTCTCTTCTCGGTTGGGGATTAGGATATTTTGGCCAACCTCATATCTTGACTCGCTTTATGGCCGCTGATTCCCATCACACGATTCACAGAGCACGTCGTATTAGTATCACGTGGATGATCTTGTGTTTGATGGGTGCTATCGGAGTAGGCTTTTTTGGGATTGCTTACTTTTCACAGTATCCAGAAAATGCCATAGGTGTATCACAAAATTCAGAGCGCGTATTTATTGAACTAACGAAGTTACTCTTTAATCCTTGGTTAGCGGGTATTTTATTATCCGCTAGCCTTTCTGCTGTCATGAGCAGCCTGAGCTGCCAATTATTAGTTTGCTCGAGTGCGATAACTGAAGATTTGTATAAACCTTTTTTCCGTCAAAACGCCAGCCAAAAAGAACTGATATGGGTAGGGCGTTCTATGGTGTTGTTGGTTGCTTTAGTAGCTGTAAGCCTTGCATCTGATCCTAACAACCGTGTTCTCAGTTTAGTTAGCTATGCTTGGGCTGGTTTTGGAGCCGCGTTTGGGCCGGTGATACTCATCTCTGTCTTTTGGAAAAATATGACACGCAATGGGGCGTTAACAGGCATGCTGGTGGGCACAGCCACCGTTATCATCTGGAAGCAAGGCGCATGGTTTGGTTTATATGAAATTATTCCAGGTTTTTTATTTTCTTCTATCACGATCTACTTCGTCAGTTTATACGGCAAAAAACCGCATCAAAAAATTCTGGATCGCTTTAAAAAATCAGAAACACAATTTAAAGTAACAAAGTAATAATTCAATTGACACAGCAAACGTTCTCATCGTGTTTCGGAGTATTTGATTGCTCAGACGATTTATTGGGAATGATTTTTAGTCTAACGATAAAGATCTTTGGCTGTGTTAATGTGCATACAGTCTTTTTTGTCATTTTAATTTTAAATTTTTCACTGATCATAATCATCATGTCGATGAGCGTCATAGAATCCGCATACAAATCATCTACCAGGTTTTTTCAGGTGTAATATCTTTCTCATTGCAACCTAGGCAATCGCTTAATATGTCACGCATCCTCGTTTCTCACCTCATTTAATGAGTCGTGTTTTGCTTTTTGTTTAATGTATCACTATCAGGAAACGAACCATTCATATTGATTGCCCCCCATTGATTGCCACCGAGGCTCCATTCTTCGTTATCAAAGCTCGCCGAGTTGCCTAAATTATACATCTATTCCTGCCAAGACATAATGAAAGTATTCATAATCAATTTTTCTAATTTTTTGCCATACTGCAATGATTTTGTCTGTAGTTGTCTTAATGTTGTTTATTTCATGAATCTTAGCTTAAAGTTTTTTATCTTTTTTAAAAATATGCAGAAATTCGCCATACCTTGCTAAGTGCGTCTCTATATCTGAGCACTTTATTCAAAATGACATAAGGTTTTTCTTATTTATCAGATACATACACTTTTGTATGATTTGAATTTCCGGTTATGAGAGTTGTTGTAGTTTTAGCTAATCAGCCTCGTTTTATGTGTCTGACTCAGGCAAGATAGTCAAAAAATTGACGGCACGCTTTTATTGCATCTTGAGTTAACAATAACCGTTTTACAGCCATATCCATAAATTCTTCAGGAATAAATTCCACAATATGATCTTCATGTTTAATGACGAATCGGACAGCAGCACGAATGATTTTTTAGATTATTTCGATACAGCTATTTCCTTTTTCTTACCCGTTAGAATGGCTTCGTCCCATTCTGTATTGATAGCTTTCATCGCAAAATTTCATGTTTCTATAGAAATAATGTGATTAAAATCAATCTTTTTATTTACTTTCGTGCTGAAGAAATTCTTGTAATCAAATCTTGTTGCTTGAATTAACTTCTATTTCGAATTAAAATTCCTCTACATCAAAAGGAATAAAAATCATATTTTCAGGTAATTTCGCCTTATTTTCTTTTTTAAGAATGGCTTCTGCTTTAATTACCACAAATAATATGTTACCCATTGTCTAATGCAAATTCATATCCTTTTAGGATTCCGTTAAGAAGGCAAATAATCATTCGAGGATTTTCAATTTCTTTATATATCTGCGCTTCTATCATTTTTATTAAATCCTTTTTAAATTTTTATAATCGATATTTTTGATAAATATCAACAATGTTTTTATTGTTCATCATGATTAAAATATGATGAATTATTTTAATTTCATCAGTATTCAAAATAATAAAAATATATTGTTAAAAATTATTAATGATATTAATCCATCATAAAAATGAAATAACTTTCAGTAACTTTACAAAAAAATAAAGGTGATAAAGTAATCAAAAATGAAATATAGAGAGAAATTAAAAGGGAAAATAGGCATGTGTGGTGATGAAAAGTTGATCTAACGTGAAGTATTATTATTTAATAATTACGGATGTAAAGATACTTTTGTTTGATATGATATTCGGATTAACAAAGTTTATACAATAGAAGAAGTGGAAGATAGAATACTGAAACGTCACAGCTGGATTTGAACAGGCGTTTTATGTCACCCTCAAAAAGGCGCAAAACTTAATAGGGCTGAAAAATAGAAACAATACCAACACGTTCAGATTCAAAATTAAAACAAACAACCTCACCGGATCAACAAAAAGAATTAACGCAACAAGCATTAGAAAGAATTCAAATGCCGAACGATAAAAATATGACGACTGGTTTCATGACTATGCTGATATCTGGTTTTAATGAAAGCAAGAGCATTCTGTTAATGCAAATCGTCACTCAATTTCGGAATAAATTAATATCTGAAACTCTGGCCGCTCGTTAGTCGACTGGTAATGTATTAACCTCATTCTAAACGAAAAGGACATTTTTTGAAACGTGGATACCCATGTCTATTTTCGGGTGTCTACGGAGAGTTTTGATAAAGTTTTCGTTACTGTGTCTACTACTGCTTGAGTCTGTAGATCAATTTCAATATTTACTCTATCGCCTAATTTTTTTAGTCCTGAGGTGGTACGAGCTAAGGTTTCTGGAATTAAATAATTACAAAAACGATTTTTTTGAATCTCTCCTACTGTGAGGCTGATACCATCAACACCAATAAATCCTTTATAAAAAATATATTTCATGATCTCCGGATCTATGATTCGAAACCATATTTGACGATTGTTTTTAGTAACACAGATTTCGTCAATACAAGCAGTGCAAATAATATGTCCTGACATTAAATGTCCGCCTATTTCGTCGCCTAATCGCGCTGCTTTCTCCACATTAACATTCGAACCTATTTTAAGCTGATTGAATGTAGTCACACGAAAGGTTTCTTGCATGAGGTCAAAGCTCACCTGATCCCCATCTATTTTTGTGACGGTTAAACAACATCCGTCATGTGCCACAGAAGCGCCTGGTTTCAGGTGATACAAGAGTTTTTCTGAATATGTCAGCGTGATAGTCCGAAAATTTTGCCCTTCCTGGATATTAACCACGGTCGCTTTGTCTTGAATAATCCCAGTAAACATAAATACCCCCTTTTTACAAAAATATAGAAGCGCATTTTACTGCATCCCTAGTTGAGTTGATGTATGATTATCCTTAATATTTAGTGAGGCCTTTTACAACTTACTATTTTGCAAGATTCTCATCATCGATTTCTGATGCGCATTTTGAATGATTTTGACAATTTGCATCATCATCTATTTTAATTAATGAACTCTTTATTGATATGGAAGGTACTCTTTATATTATTTCTGCCCCAAGTGGGGCCGGAAAATCTAGCCTTATTCAGGCGTTGTTAAAAACATTATCTTCTTGCGAGATAAAGGTTTCTATTTCATATACCACTCGTGCTAAACGCTCAACTGAAAAACATGGGGAGCATTATTTTTTCGTTTCTGATAAAGAATTTCGTCAACTCATTAAAGAAGATGCCTTTTTAGAATATGCACAAGTTTTTGGGTATTACTATGGAACATCTCGTTCATTTATCGAAGCGATTTTATCAAACGGAGGTGACGTTTTTTTAGATATTGATTGGCAGGGAGCACGACAGATCAGAGCTAAAATACCAAAAGCGCGCAGTATTTTTATTTTTCCGCCCTCAAAAGAGGCATTGAGGCGGCGCTTGCAAAGTCGACAGCAAGATACTCAACAGTTTATTGATCATCGGATGGCACAAGCAGTGATGGAAATGGCGCATTTTATAGAATATGATTATTTAATAGTAAATGATGATTTTGAACAGGCTTTGTTGGATATCAAACATATCATTTATGGTGAACGGTTACATCTCAAAAAACAGCAAGAACTCCATCATAATTTAATCAGCAATCTTCTTTTATAATATCCCTATAAAGTCTATAAAATGGTTTTTAGACTTAACTTCAGTTTTAATATGATTGTTTTATGATGTTTTTTCATTCCTTTTTATTGATGAGGCGTAATATTATGGCACGTGTCACAGTTCAAGCCGCAGTAGAAAAAGTGGGGAATCGCTTTAAGTTAATTTTAGTGGCAGTACATCGAGCTCGTCTGCTGCAATTGGGACGTGAAAATTCATTAGTTCCTGAAGAAAATGATAAAGTCACTGTCATTGCCCTTCGTGAGATTGAGCAGGGTCTCATTACAGAAAGTATTCTAAAAAAAAATAATCAGCACGAAGATCAGATACAAAAAAATATATAAATGAAAATCATTGCTTCAACTCAATACTTTGATTGATATCTATTTTGCATTTATTTGATAACCTTTACCTGTTAATTAAAGAGTACTTACCAGAAGCGCAGATCAAGCGTCTCAGACAAGCTTATCTTGTGGCTCGTGATGCTCACGATGGTCAGGTACGATCCAGCGGTGAGCCATATATTACTCATCCAGTCGCCGTTGCCTGTATTTTAGCAAATATGCGATTAGATTATGAAACTTTAATAGCAGCTTTATTACACGATGTACTTGAAGATACGACGACGACATATGAAGATATGGAGCTGTTATTTGGAAAGACGGTTGCTGAATTAGTCGAAGGGCTTTCAAAACTCGATAAACTTAACTTTCGTGATAAAAAAGAAGCTCAAGCCGAAAATTTTCGGAAAATGATCATGGCTATGGTCGACGATATTCGCGTTATTTTGATTAAATTGGCTGATCGCACCCATAACATGCGTACTTTAGTAGCGTTGAATCCTGTTAAACGTCGGCGAATTGCTCTTGAAACCCTTGAAATTTATAGCCCACTAGCGCATCGTTTAGGGATCCATCATTTAAAAATAGAATTAGAAGAATTAGGATTTGAAGTACTTTATCCTAACCGTTATCGTGTGATTAAAGAGGTTATAAAAACGGCACGCGGTAATCGCAAGGAAATGATCCAAAAAATCTTCTCTGAAATTAAAGGCAGGCTCCGTGAAGCACGTATTTCATGTACAGTCAGTGGCCGAGAAAAACACCTTTATTCCATCTATTGTAAAATGCGCCGAAAAGAGCAGAAATTTGATTCTATATTGGATATTTATGCCTTCCGAGTCATAGTAAAAGAAGTAGATACCTGTTATAGGGTCTTAGGGCAAATGCATTGCCTCTACAAACCTCGTCCCTCTAGAGTAAAGGATTACATTGCCATACCAAAAGCAAACGGTTATCAGTCTTTACATACTTCATTAATTGGCCCTCATGGTGTGCCTGTAGAAATCCAGATTCGTACCGAAGATATGGATCAAATGGCTGAAATGGGGGTAGCAGCACATTGGAGTTATAAACAACAAGGTGAGTTCGGCACTACAACACAAATTCGTGCTCAACGTTGGATGCAAAGCTTGTTGGAATTGCAAAAAAGTGCTGCTAATTCGTTTGAATTTATAGAGAGTGTGAAATCTGATTTATTCCCTGATGAAATTTATCTCTTTACGCCTAAAGGGCGTATTGTAGAACTACCTGCAGGCGCAACCTCGATTGATTTTGCTTATGAAGTTCACACCGATATCGGTCATGCCTGTGTTGGGGCGCGAGTTGATCGCATTCCTTATTCACTGTCTCAGCCTCTTGTGAATGGTCAAACGGTTGAAATTATTACTGCACCTGGCGCTCGGCCCAATGCCGCTTGGATTAATTTTGTGGTCAGCTCAAAGGCAAGGGCCAAAATTCGGCAGCTTTTGAAAAATTTCAAAAGAGATGAATCGGTGAATTTTGGTCGTCGTTTACTGAATCACTCTTTCAGTAATGAAAAAACATTGTCTGATATTCCAGAGAAAAATATTCAACGTGAGCTTGAACGAATGAAACTCAGTTCAGTTGAAAGTCTCTTGGCAGAAATTGGCGTGGGCAATATCATGAGTGTAGTGGTTGCTAAAAATTTGGAGGGGAATCCCACAAATTTAACGGTCAGTCACGGCCGTAAACTTCCTATTAAAGGGGCAGAAGGAATATTGATTATTTTTGCAAAATGTTGTCGTCCTATTCCAGGCGATCCCATCATCGCTCATATCAGCCCGGGTAAAGGATTTGTGATTCATTATGAGTCCTGTCGTAATATTAGGTGTCATCAAAAAGAACCCGAAAAATTTATGGCTGTGGAGTGGGATCTTAATATTGCGCAAGCGTTCATTGTAGCGATTAGAGTTGAGATGCTTAATCAACAGGGAGTATTAGCTAATGTAACAGCGGCGATTAATGCTGCAAAATCTAATATTCAAAGCTTAAATACAGAAGAAAAAGATGGCCGTATCTATAGTGTTTTTATTCGTTTAACGACTCGTGATTGCACCCATCTTGCTAGTATTATGCGTAAAATTCGCAGTATACCACATGTGATTAAAGTCAGCCGTAACCGAAATTAATATTGGGCCTTTTATAAAACGTAATAGCAAAAGGTGTCCATTTAAGATACACGAAGAAGTCACAGTCCTTCGTAAATCTTGGATAGGCCTATTCATACATGGAGTCTTCAGTGAAAGGTGATTTCCTTCATCATATTCCTCTCAGTGATCTATCAGGTATCAGTGAAAATCATATGACAAAGCTGGTCAAGCTAAATTTGGCCAATGTACAGGACGTGTTGTTGCATCTGCCTTTACGTTATGAAGATCTGACTCATCTTTATTCCATAGAAAGTTTAGAGCATGGCCTTTGTCGTGCTGTTCATGGGAAAATAGCGCAGACTGAGATGAGCTCAGGCCGCCGGCGGATGCTCACTTGTCACATTGAGGATGGCACAGGCACCTTAATTTTACGCTTTTTTCATTTTAATAAAGGCATCCAAAATGCGCTATCTGTGGGTAAAAATGTGATTGTCTACGGAGAAGTGAAAGAAGGTTATTATGGACTAGAAATGATTCATCCAAAATTCAAAATACAAAGAAAGAATAATGAAACGCTTATGAGCACTGTACTGACGCCGATTTATTCCACAACAGAAGGTCTTTCTCAGAGGACTTTAAATAAATTAGTGGGTCAGGCGCTTGTCTTGCTTGAAGCCACGCCTATTCCTGAGATTTTACCTTCTCAATTGATGACTTCATTAATGAGCTTGCCAGAAGCTATAAAAACACTACATCGTCCGCCTAAAAATATTTCACTAGAAAAATTAACACAATGGCGACATCCGGCATGCATACGGCTGATTTTTGAAGAATTAATGGCCTATCACTTGAGTTTATTAACCGCTCGTAAAAATGCAAAACATCATCGTGCGCTTCCTTTTTCTAAAAAGGAGGCGTTGAAAAAAATTTTTTTATCTTCTTTGACTTTTAAAATGACGTCGGCTCAACAAAGAGTGGTTGTAGAGATTGAACGTGATCTGGCCCGATCGACTCCAATGATGCGGCTGATTCAAGGAGATGTGGGTTCGGGTAAAACATTGGTTGCTGCATTGGCTGCACTGCAAGTCATTGCTCATGGTAAGCAAGTCGCCCTGATGGCACCGACTGAAATATTGGCAGAGCAACACCTGACTCAATTTCAGCAATGGTTTACCCCTTTTGGATTGTCTGTAGGATGCCTCTTAGGAAAACAAAAAGGTAAGTTACGTCAAGCTCAGCAAGACGCCATTGCTTCAGGAAAGATCTTGATGGTGATAGGGACACAGGCTATTTTTCAACTACAGGTAAAATTTTCAGCTTTAGCTTTAGTGATTATTGATGAACAGCACCGATTTGGTGTTCATCAACGTTTAGCATTATGGTCGAAAGCAGAAAAACAGGGCTTTCACCCACATCAGCTTATCATGACAGCGACCCCTATTCCACGAACACTCACCATGAGTGCCTATGCGAATTTGGATACTTCTATCATTAATGAATTACCCTCTGATCGCATTCCTATTCATACGGTGGTCATACCGGATACTCGTCGTATTGAGATTATTGATCGTATTAAAGAAATCTGTTTATCAGAAGGTAGACAAGCTTACTGGGTCTGTACATTGATTGATGAATCTGAGCTATTAGAAGCGCAGGCCGCTGAAGTCACTTACGAAGAGCTAAAAAAAGCACTTCCAGATATTCAAATGGGTTTATTACATGGTAGGGTCAAAGAGTCTGAAAAAGATATTATTATGCAAGCTTTTCATCGCGGAGAAATACAGCTATTAGTTGCGACTACGGTCATCGAAGTGGGAATCAATGTGCCTAATGCCAGTTTAATGATCATTGAAAATCCTGAACGTCTTGGATTGGCACAATTACATCAACTACGAGGGAGAATTGGCAGAGGTTATATCGCCTCCTATTGCGTATTGTTATATAAAACCCCGTTGAGCAAAGTCGCCCAGCAGCGTTTGCAAATCATGCGTGAAACTCATGATGGTTTTTTGATAGCAGAAAAAGATTTAGAAATACGAGGGCCAGGTCAGTTATTGGGTACCCGTCAAACCGGTTCTTTAAAATTTAAGGTGGCAGATATCGTCAGAGATCAAGATTTATTATCTCAAATTTGTAAGTGGGCGCTTATTTTACATAAAGAATATCCTCAACAAGCAAAAATATTAATGGAGCGTTGGTTGCCTGAAGGAGAACATTATCGACATGCTTAATTTAAATGTAAGAAAAATATAAGAATTATGTCTTACATAAGGTAATAGACTCTCACTGAAAATTTTTTATAAACGTTTTCTCAATTCTGAATAATTTTTTTATCACTTCCCTTGAAGGCAAAGGAAAACACCCCCATTTACTATACTGAGGTGCTGATCGACTAAAATGGATCAGAATGAATCTTAAATATGATAATAATTGTCTCAATCAGGAGAACTATGAATGTCAAACAGTAAAGAACTTCGTCCGTTACATGACCGTGTTATTCTTAAACGCGAAGAGGCTGAATCTAAATCCGCTGGGGGTATTGTTTTAACTGGTTCTGCGGCGGGTAAATCTAGCCGCGGTAAAGTAATAGCAGTGGGTAAAGGTCGCATCCTCGAAAACGGTCAGGCGAGACCTATGGACGTTAAAGTAGGCGACCGTGTTATTTTCAACGATAGCTATGGTGTGAAGTCAGAAAAAATTGACAATGAAGAGGTTTTAATCCTCTCTGAATCCGACATTTTAGCAATTGTTGGGGCATAAATGCCCAACGCATCCGTCAATAAATTTTTAGAACCACAACAAATTTAAGGAAAGTAAAATGGCAGCTAAAGACTTAAAATTTGGTAATGACGCCCGAAAAAAAATGTTAAAGGGTGTCAACGTTCTCGCTAATGCAGTGAAAGTGACTTTGGGTCCAAAAGGTAGGAATGTCGTATTAGATAAATCTTATGGAGCGCCTTCTATTACTAAAGACGGCGTTTCTGTGGCCCGTGAAATTGAGCTAGAAGACAAATTTGAAAACATGGGTTCTCAAATGGTCAAGGAAGTTGCCTCTAAAGCAAACGATGCCGCAGGAGACGGTACCACCACAGCGACCGTGTTAGCACAATCCATTGTCACAGAGGGGTTAAAGGCAGTTGCAGCAGGCATGAATCCCATGGATCTTAAGCGTGGTATTGATAAAGCAGTAGAAACCGCTGTTAAAGAACTTAAAATTATATCTAAACCTTGCAAAGACTCTAAAGAAATTGCACAGGTCGGCACCATCTCTGCTAATGCAGATGCAAGAGTAGGTAAATTAATTTCAGACGCCATGGAGAGGGTTACTAACGAAGGTGTGATCACCGTTGAAGAAGCCTCTGGTCTGGAAGACGACCTAATCGTTGTGGAAGGAATGCAGTTTGATCGCGGTTATCTTTCCCCTTATTTTATTAACAAGCAAGAAAGCAGCTCCATTGAATTTGATAATCCCTATATTTTATTAGTCGATAAAAAAATCTCTAACATCAGAGACATGTTACCCATCTTAGAAGTGGTGGCAAAAGAAGGAAAACCCTTACTCATTATCGCAGAAGATGTTGAAGGTGAAGCTTTGGCAACCTTGGTGGTGAATACGATGAGAGGCATCGTCAAGGTCTCTGCTGTCAAGGCCCCTGGGTTTGGAGATCGCCGTAAAGAGATGCTACAAGATATCGCGATATTAACTCACGGTCATGTTCTTTCAGAAGAAACAGGAGATTCTTTAGAAAAAGCAACGAAAGAAAATCTGGGTAATGCAAAACGCATCGTTATTACTAAAGATGCAACCACTATTATTGATGGAGCAGGTGAAAAATCGAAGATCGAGGCTCGTATTCAAAATATTAAGAAGCAGATTGAAAATGCGACTTCTGATTATGATAAAGAAAAACTGCAAGAGCGTGTTGCTAAATTGTCAGGGGGAGTCGCTGTTATAAAAGTGGGCGCTCCGACTGAAATTGCGATGAAAGAGAAAAAAGCTCGTGTAGAAGATGCTTTACAAGCAACAAGAGCAGCAGTAGAAGAAGGGGTTGTTCCAGGCGGCGGAGTTGCTTTGATCCGTGTCGCTTCCAGAATTGCAAATTCTAACTTGCAAGGAGATAACGAAGATCAAAATGTGGGTATTCGTGTTGCTCTTCGTGCCATGGAGTCTCCTCTGCGTCAGATTGTAGTCAATGCTGGAGAAGAAGCCTCTGTGATTGCTAATAAAGTCAAAGAAAACAAAGGAAATGATAATTACGGCTATAATGCACAAACAGAAGCTTATGGTGACATGATTGAGATGGGAATTTTAGATCCTACCAAAGTGACACGTTCTGCATTGCAATATGCCGCTTCTATTGCAGGATTAATGATAACGACTGAATGTATGGTCACTGATTTACCGAAGGAAGAAAAGGCCTCTGATATGGGTTCTGGCGGAATGGGCGGAATGGGCGGAATGAATGGTATGATGTAATACAAAAAGCATCACATACATAGTCAATCTGTTACATGAATGCCAAGGTTATAGCTCAATGAGCTATAACCTTTCTTCTTAAGAAAGCCGCTTCTTTTTTAAAAGAAGACACGGTTTAAAAAAGTGGTTCATTTACTTTAAAATATATAAATGACTTTTAACTTTGTTAACAATTAGGAAATTTAGTGCTTTTGAATTTTTCAATCACTCCCATTTCTTAAACTCCACTCTAATCTGAGGAACTTAGATAATGAACTCATTACCCGAGTTGGACCACTCAAATAGCGGTCATCTTGATAAAAACACCATTTTAGCTGATGTTGCCTATTAATTTAATAAGAGATCGTGAATTATGGATGTAGTGTGTATTTTATTAATATTGAAATTTCATTTGTTCGTTTCTTAAAACTATTTAATGGGCGTTTTTGTTAGTTTTTTTATTTTCATAAAGTGTATATTATGTCATCAAAAATTTTTTTATTTAAAGCAAATTATTTTCATTTGAAATATTCAAATTAACTGATTTAAAATTAATGATACATAAGATACTTATGACGATGTTATCGAACAGCATAAACTTTATTAATCGTGCAAACACAAAAATAAAAAACATAAAAATATATTTACTAAATAAACAGCATATTATATGAAATTCATTTTAGTCAACAACAGAAGTACAGCTAAAATTAATAAACAATGTAATAAATTAGTAAAAAATTAATATTTTAGATGAGAATTTTTAAGTAAATTTTAAAAGAAGCGAAATGTTTGAAAAATTATTAGAATTAGCAGAAAAACATAAAGTTGAGAATATGACAAAATAGAGAAAAAATCTAACAACAAAGTAAACGATACAGCCAAGCGAAAAATTTCGTCAAAATTATAATAATAAAGAATCTTCTAAAAATTGTGTTATTGGCGTGACTGTCCGTTATGTAAATAACTTACAAAACATAAGAAGGGTAAATTGTATTATTAACCGTCTTCAACTGTATCGTTTATTTTATAAAATAAATTCTAAAATCAATAAAGCAGAAACTGATGTAAATCTTAAAAATGAACTCATCTCTGCAATATTCATTGCGACTTTTTTTGAAGAAAAAGAGGGATTATGTCGAAAATAGACCTGATTTCAATTGGAATGCCTCGGAAACATTTTGTTTAGAAGTTGAAAAAATGTAGAAACATTGAAATTCAATTCGATTTTAATTCAGCTTTTGATTCGAAGAGGGGAGGCAAATTTGTTAATAAATGAAAAATTCACTTAGTGGAGAAATTAGTAAGCCTCAAAATGATGCTAAAATCTCTATCTTATTAAAGGTAGATAATAATGAAATCAATTAAAAAATAGATAAACTTTGTATAGAAAATAACATGATGACCCTCAGTAATTTTTGCTTGATATGGGCTGTTTACAGCACTAGAAAACGGTAAAAATGAATTTTAAAAAGCACCATGGAATTTAATTCGCTGACAGCCACTGAAAAACAGGATTTCAACCTCCCTCATCGTTCTCATCTGGTCGAATAATTTTTGTGAGTGATTGTTTCTGTGTATCTTACACTCAAACATTAAAGTTTATTATCCTGATTACAATTAATGTACAAAATCTGACTAAAGAGTTTAGTTTTAATGAATCACAAAGTTTTTTGATAAACTTTTTGAATTTCAATTAATTGATTTTTTAAACATTTCATAAGGAGATTTTTATAAATAAATCGGGTGTAAAAAATTGGGTGACGATTATATGAATGGTTGTAAAAATAATTTAGACAAATTTTTCGGCGTTACATGAGGAGTGTCACATTATTCAACCCGATGGAACGTCTTTAAAAGGGAAGAATAAAATAAAGGTTTGAACTTTTTCAGAAGGAGAATCGTGTCAATAAATTAAATCTTTACTTATTTTACTATTTAGATTTAGGAGAAAAAGTATATTTTCTGAATGGCACTTAACTGATAGTTAAACTCATGAACAGGAATCTTTTATTAATAAAACCATTAGTATTCCTAGAGCCATTAGTATAGTGAAATATAATGATAACAATATATTATATCGATAGTAGAGTAGCAAATAGCTGAACAACCTCATGTGTGATGCGTAATTGCGGAACCTTATCAAAAGGTGACAGATAAAGGTGTCATAAACCAGATAACTGAGCCCAGCCAGCTTTATATCTGGAACATGAATTGGTTCAAATACTTTTTGAAATGTCAAGTTAAATAACTAAAATTATATAGCCAATTGATATCCATATTTTATTATTAGCCGACTCTATTCATTTTATGAGGCACTGTTAAAAATCATTGTTTCAGCTAACGGCTCTATTTTGAATGCATCATGATGTTTGATTTTCATACCCTCACCCACACCAGAGTCACTTCTGTGGAATAATAAATCTTGCGCTTCTGTTTGACTCGACGTATTTTGAAATCCTTTTAAAAAATGCTATCACTGGTCTGCAAAGTATAACGGTCTTTTAGTGCCTTCTCCTTATTCTGAGTTAGTTCGCGGTACATGTCTTTTAATATGACCTCAGTTTGGGCATAATTATCATTATGCAAGTTAAGTATAATATCGGCGCTTTTTAAAGACACTTTGATGATATTAGCCGCAGTGTGATCCAATACCATATTGCTGTACTTGTGAGAACAGGCGCTTTCTTTCACCTCGATAACACTATTATTTGGGAGAATATTTTCAAAATATGATAGGTGTCGATTCCCTTCGCTCCCTAACTAAGCCGTCCTTCGATTAGGCTTAGTGTGTCTTCCCCACAGACATCAAAAGTGTTTCGGTTTTCTTGATGGTCTCTTATCTCATCATTACCCCGCCTAATCAATAGTAAGCCGTAAAGTCAGATTCACGCACGCTTGTCCGAAGGGTGCCCGTATATCTGGCCCTCATTGAGAAAGATTAACGTCCTATGACCCGTCAGGACCTCGAGAGGGTGTATGCACACTATCCTGCTTGCCAACAGATTGGGCAGATAGGCCGACCATGTACCTATGTTCTTAATAGATGGTGTCTTCTGCCTACACTGAGGGTGCCGTATTCTGGCCATGAAAAATGGTGTAACTACCATCCTCTTGAATCGCCATCAAACCAGCTCGCCCATCTCCGTTTATATCCTGTAGTTGTAGATGACTAGGATGAACATTGCCATTCAATTTTTTCATAGGTACTTGTTTTTGATTGACTAAACGTATACATGGGTGCTTCTTCCTATTATGTGTACCCAATAGCGTCTGTCATTCCCATTTTTTAGTCACAGGAAGAATCTCGCTCAGGATGATCCCCATTCAGGTTACCTGACAGATAATGGGCATATTGACGAGCATGGACATGCGTCTCCTGATTAAGTGACAGTGTCGATAAAGCGACTTCTTCTACAGAAGGCAAAGGGTTTTTTTTATCACTATAATAGACATATATCTTTTTTTCGACAAAAGACACGACATCTAGATCGTCGTGTTCATTAACATCCGTCAAGACCGGCGGCGCATTAAACAAGGAAGATAATTTGACACCTATCATTTCCTTAAGAATACAAATGAGATAATTCAGTTTTAGTAGATTTTTCTTTCTTGTCAACAACGAGAATTTTTTATTTTTCTAAGTCCTCTGGAAGTATGTGGTCTTCTGTCATTTTATTGGAGATGATTTTTTATAATGTTGTGTCTGAGGTGATACTTGACAGAGACTGCTATATACCATTTTGATTTTAGGATAATAAGATATCAACATCTGTGCTTGTGTTATCAGAGACAGCGTATATTCTTTCTTGCTTGAGCCAAAATCTAATGAGCTTAGTAGGGCCTGCGATAAGATCTAGCGTGCCCTCTATCGCCATGACTATGTCGATGCCTAACGTCACGCCTAATGAAGCTAGGGTGCCGTTGACGATAAAGTCTTGGCGCAATATCGGACGGTCGTTTTGCTCAGCTCAGCAAACGCTTGGTAAGTTTAATGTATGTCGAAAATAAAAGATAATCATCCTAATAAGGGCCTTTCCAAAGGTATCAGTTTAAAATCCATTTTCATCTCTTTTTGTGCTAAACGGCTGTCATATCGATCTAACCTATATTAGATGGGATTAATCGCTAGATTCGAGGCAAAAGAGTCAAGGCCCTAATCTCAATTGAGCATTCGACTCTTTCTTCTTTTCTTGGTTTAAATCGTGTTTTGTAGACACTTGATAGTGCGTTTTATATCACGCAGACCTAGAAGGTAAACGTATCATTGCATACCCAAACCCACTCGACCGCCGACTCGATTGAGACCGACCCAACAGTCTAATAGCGGCACGATTTTTAACTCACCCCAAAGGGCCCGCTGGATTTCTAGTATCGATTCTGTGAGTGCCGTACTCATTTGTTAGACATATTGTTCATCGAGCGCGCCAATCGTTTGCTCACCCAAGGCCAGATTATCCATCACGGTTAATACCCGATTCGTACGAGCTGTGAGACTGTTTTTGGTCATGAATTCATTCTGATGCACCTAATTGCATACGATTTTATCGAACTTATCTAAAATAGGGCGATTGGCTCTCTTCACGACCAATATTTTTCTGTCTTCTTGATTCACGTTCACCAGGAGATGACGGGTCCCATCTCTAGACGCCACCTTGCTTTCTGATGTAGGGCTTCTTCTAACTGCTGGCGATAGCTCTTAAAGCCCTCACCGTCCGTGCCTGCCGACGGACACCGCACTAATCTGATATAGTCTGGTGTTGTATCGATCCCATGACTTGCTTTAAGTTTTTCATTCAACACGCTGAAGTAATTCGACGAGGCTTGCGCTTGATAGCCGCCCAACGTTTGGTGATGGCGTTCATTAAGATGTATAATGAGTTGGCCATTAAACGGGTCTCAGTATTGCTTAAGTCGATCTTCACCTGTATTCTCTCTTATTGACTGAAGAGGAAAGCATCTACTGCTTTGGGAGTAGTGCTCATTAATATATCGGCGTCACTATAGCCATTAGTATTAATTTCAGGTGGCTATATTGGATTATTTTAATTGAATTTTTTAACAGCAAGATTGTATTGATTTTTGATCCCTGATCGTTTTAATTCAGGGATTTTTATCGATTTGTCACATGCAGGTCGCGATGCATTGTCGTGTGATTTAACTGACAAATGAAATTCATAATTACCATACCACCATTATTGATTGATGAAAATAACCGACGTAACGGAGTAGGACTTATTCACGATCATCAAATATGGAAAATGTTTTAGCACCTCTATCAATATCAATTTTTTAAGATGCACATACCGGATTCCACCAGAGTCTTCATAATCAGAAACAGTGAGATCTATAGAGGGAGAGACAAAAACGTGTTCGGGAAGTTAACCAGTAAAAAGATTGTACTTTGGTACTGTTTTATCGAAGATAAGTATGACTTTTTTCTATCGTTCATACCTCTTAGTTTTCTGACACAGAACTAGAAAGCCAATCTTCGGCATTTAAGTGTAACAGAAGAATATTCTACACTTTGGTTGATAACACGACTGCACTTTGAAGATAGTAGTTCATACCCTGATTATGTTACTGTGATTGTACTAAATACGATGAACTCACTGGTGTCTGGTTGTTGCTTTATTTTTTTCAAAAAACCATGAACAACAAAATTTGTTTCAGATTTAGTTTTTATACTTATATAAAGATTGTCGGATCTCACTGAACGCAAAGATTTATTAATCTGTTATTCGTCCGCCCCAACATATTATTTGATATTTCCATAAATATTTGGATTTTTAGTATAATCTATTTTTTCGTACTCTCCGTGTTTTTTATAAGTAAATCTATACATCACATTCATTTGGATTAAAAATGAATAAATATTTTTATTATTAATGAATCTTAATTTTTAAAATATTGAGGAGGCTCATTTTATTATAATTAAATTAGAAAAAGCGATTTAAGAGGTGTAAGCACTATATTTATCTAAGATTTTTGAGAAATTTAATCCATAACGTTAACTTAAATTTAGGCTTTCAGGGTTCAATTTTTTAAAAAATCATTCACAAAAAAGTAAAATCCTGTCATATATTTCATAAATTATTTCGCTATTTCGTTATGAATTCATTTTATCAAAAAGGATAATTATGAAAAAAAAAGTGCGGATTGCTATTTTGGGTGCTTCAGGGCGTATGGGTCTGCAATTGATTCAGGCGGTTCATCAATCTGAAGCAGCGACCCTTGTCGCTGCCTTAGTACGCAAAAAATCTCCACTGATTAACATAGATGCGGGCGAATTTGCCGGTATTGGTTCAATTAAGGTTGTGTTTAGTGATAATTTAGAAGTGATCTCTGATGCGTTTGACATTATGATTGATTTTACCTCTCCACAGGCAACGCTCTCTCACTTAGACTTTTGCTGCAAGCAGAAAAAATCCATGATTATTGGCACTACAGGTTTTGATGAGTTAGGTAAAGCAGAGATCAAAAAAGCGGCAAAAAAAATAGGGATTGTATTTTCAGCAAACTTTAGTATCGGAGTCAACCTGATGCTACAATTTTTAGAAAAAACGGCCATCATGATAGGGAATCATTCAGATATTGAAATTATTGAAGTACATCATCGTTATAAAAAAGATGCCCCCTCTGGTACGGCCTTAGCAATGGGGGAAAGAATTGCAAAAGCGTTAGGTAAAGATTTACAAAAAGAAACTATTTTTGATCTGACAGCTTCCTTAAATGAAAGAGCATTCGGAAAAATTCATTTTTCTACTATTCGAGCGGGTGATATTGTTGGGGAACATACCGTGTTATTTACCGGTATAGGAGAAAGTTTTGAAATGACTCATAAAGCGACCAGTAGAATCAATTTTGCAAATGGGGCTGTCAGAGCCGCGCTTTGGCTCGCTAAAAAAAATCAAAATGGGGTTTTTGATATGAATGATGTACTTGATTTCAATAAATTTTAAAGCTCCTCGCCTTTTAAAAGGCGAGGAAGATATCTTTAAGACGAAACGTTTTTTTGCTCTCTAGAAAAAATGCGATCATAGATTGCAACGATCAGAAAAGTGACGATAGAGGGCAATAACCAAGCCAGCCCTTCTTTTGTTAAAGGAAAATGTTCGATCCAAGAAGGTAATAGATCTGAGAAAACTGAAGCTTTCAGGCCATCAAAAATACCAAAAATCAAACTCATTAGCATGACTGAGGAAACGATAATGCTTTGATTACGCCACCAGTTTAAGGTAAAACTTAATAAGACTAATACAATGCAAGGAGGATAAATAGCTGTCAGTACAGGAACCGAAAAATAAATAAGATGACTTAATCCCAAATTTGAAACCAGCATTGAAAAAAGACCTAATATAAAAATCAATGTGCGATAAGAAAAAGGCACAAATTGACTGAAAAATTCAGCACAGGCGCAGGTTAAACCAATCGCAGTGATCATACAGGCAATGAAAATAAGCCCTGCCAAAAAAATATTTCCTAAATTACCAAAGGTATGCTGAACGTAAGCGTGTAAAATGACGGTACTATTTTGAGCGTTTGGAATTAAAACACCGCTATCAGATCCTAATTTAAATAAACTCATATAAATTAATGTCAGCCCAATACCACAAATCAAACCAGCATAAATGGTATAGCGTGTCAGTAACACCGGAGAAACAATGCCACGAGAACGAGCTGTATTCACAATCACAATCCCGAATACTAAAGCTCCAAGAGTATCCATGGTTAAGTAACCATTAACAAAACCCGTTGAAAAGGGAATTTGTTGATAAATGTCACTGACAGGGATCGTAGAACCCGAAGACCACAAACAGGCAGAGATGCCAAGAATGCTCAAAGCCAAGATTTTTAAAGGAGCCAAGATATGCCCAATACTGTCTAACAAACGGCCAGGGTATAAGGAAATAAAAACCACCAACCCGAAGTAAATGACAGTATAAATTAGCAAGGGCAATGCGCTGTCGCCGGTAAGGGGAGCAATACCAAGTTCAAAAGAAACAGTGGCAGTACGGGGAGTGGCAAACAAAGGTCCAACACATAAATAGCACGCTGTAGCTAAAATCAGACCTGCTTTTCGACCTATCGGGGCACTTAAGTTATCAATTCCCCCTCCAACACGTGCTAATGCGATAACAGTAATGACAGGTAAACCCACAGCTGTTATTAAAAACCCTGTTGCTGCAAGCAATAAGTGTTCGCCAGATTGAAAACCTATTATAGGGGGATAGATAATATTACCGGCCCCTATAAACAAGGCAAAAGTCATAAAACCTAATGCCAAAATATCTCTAAACGATAAGCGATTATTCATACTGATTTTTTCACCTAATTTATTGTGTTATTTAGTCAATTAATCCGGTAGAAAAATTTCATTATCCATTTTCCCAGTTTATTAAAAATCATATAAATTTATGACAATTTTTAAGTAATATAATTATTTTTATGATATGTAAAGTTTTTTATTTTTATAAAATATATTATCGTTATCTCTTTAAATTTAAATGAATAAAATAGCTAAATAAATATGAGTCATTTTTAGCATAAAGATATTATAAAATAAAAAATTAATAAAACTATACTCGTTTTTTTATTAAGATGATGAAAGATTAATTAATATAAATAATTAGTAAGATATTTTATTCATTAGATCAAACTTAAATGCAAAAATAAATTAATCGTTTTAGTTGAAAGAATAAAAATGTATTTATATTTTATAAAATAAAATGTTTATTTATAAATGATAATACATTTTATAATGTTAATATTATTTTTTAAATTTTAATCATATTAATTTTCATTAACATGAAAAAGTGAGTATCAATTTTATAAAAAGTTAATGATCAGTATATCATTCATGATTTTGTAAAATATTTTTGTTAAAATGTGGCGACTCAATAACCTCGTATTAAGGCTTATCTCTTGAATATTCAACTATTTTTATCAGAAAAAATACGTCATGCCCTGATAATGGCTGGTGCGCCTGATGACAGCGATGCTCAGCTACATCCTTCAGGTAGAACGCAATTTGGGGATTATCAGGCCGATGGTGTGATGTCCTGCGCAAAAAAACAACGCATCCCCCCTAGAGAATTAGCAGCAAAAGTGCTTGAGCATCTTGATCTCACAGGTATTGCTAGAAAAGTAGAGATCGCCGGCCAAGGATTTATCAATATTTTTTTAGATGAGCAATGGATCTCTCAAAAAATAGAGGAGATTTTTATCGGGCCAAAATTAGGATTAACTCCGGTGACGCCTGAAAGAATTGTGATCGATTACTCGTCTCCTAATGTTGCCAAAGAAATGCATGTCGGTCATTTACGTTCAACCATTATTGGCGATGCGATGGCGCGCACTTTGTCTTTTCTTGGTCATCATGTGATTCGAGCAAATCATATCGGTGATTGGGGAACTCAGTTTGGCATGCTGATCGCCTATCTAGAAAAAATTCAACATCATCATGATCTAGAAATGGCGTTATCAGATTTAGAAAATATTTATCGCGAAGCAAAGAAACATTATGATGCGGATGAAATTTTCGCTCAGCGTGCGCGGGATTATGTCGTCAAACTACAGAGCGGGGATCCCTATTGTCGTGAGATATGGCAAAAACTAGTTGATATCACAATGACACAAAATCACCTATCTTACGAACGCCTCAAAGTGACTCTGACCCCTGAGGATATGATGGGCGAAAGCCTCTATAACGATATGTTGCCGAATATTGTTGAAGATTTGATTGCCAAAGGCGTTGCGGTCAAAGATCAAGGTTCTATGTTGGTCTTCCTTGAAGGATATCAAAATAAAATGGGCAAGCCGATGGGAGTGGTGATTCAAAAAAAAGATAAGGGATATCTTTATGTGACCACTGATATTGCTTGCGTCAAATATCGGTGTGAAATCTTAAAGGCAGACCGTATTTTGTATTATATCGATTCTCGTCAGAATCAACATTTAGCCCAAGTTTGGGCAATTGCGCGCCTTGCAGGTTATGTGCCTGAATCTGTTGCATTGGAGCATCATATGTTCGGCATGATGCTTGGAAAAGATGGCAAGCCTTTTAAAACTCGTACAGGTGGGACCGTCAAATTATCAGATTTGCTAGATGAAGCAGTAGAACGTGCAGGGAAATTAATTAGGGAGAAAAATCCAGATTTGAATGAAGCCGATTTCAATAACCTGATTCAATCCGTGGCGATAGGGGCAGTTAAATATGCGGATTTATCAAAAAATCGAACCACTAATTATATTTTTGATTGGGATCGTATGTTGTCATTTGAAGGCAATACAGCCCCCTATATTCAATACGCATATAGCCGTGTGACATCATTATTTAAAAAATCAGGCTTGGATGAAAAAAAGATCATATCGCCTGTTCTCATTCAAGAGGAAAAAGAAAGGAGTTTAGCCATTCGTTTATTACAGTTTGAAGAAATGATCAGCACTATGGCTCGGGATGGTACGCCTCATTTGATGTGTTCGTATCTTTATGATTTAGCCACCCAATTTTCTACTTTTTATGAGTCTTGTCCTATGCTTAATGCCAAAAATAAACAGATTCGTCAGAGCCGATTAAAATTAGCTTGGCTGACTGCAAAAACTCTTAAGCTGGGGCTAGAGAATTTAGGCATTGAGACGGTCGAGAGAATGTAAGGAAGTTTAATGTAATCTCTGAAAAAAATGTCTGAGTCTAACTCCTAAAATTAATAAAACTGTAAAATAAGAGATGGCCCCTGCAATCACAATACCTGACAAACGGAACAATCTGTAGATCATTCCTCCTAAATCCCAAGGGGGCATGATCGATAGTAGTCCAAATAAAACTACACACATCACAGAAACTGCCATCAATAATTTTGCGATAAATGGGCACCAACCGCTTTGTGATTGAAAAATATTTTTTTTGCGTAATTGCCAATAGAGTAATGCGGCGTTTAGGCAGGCAGCCAAACTAATAGAGAGGGATAAACCTGCGTGTTTTAAAGGACCAATGAAGATCAGATTCATTATTTGAGTCATGAATAATGTGAACAACGCTATCTTCATGGGCGTTTTAATATCTTGGCGCGAATAAAATCCGGGTGATAATACTTTGATGATCATCAATCCTGGCAAACCAATCGAATAGGCAATTAACGCTCTTTGTGTCATTTCTGCGTCAAAAGCGGTGAATTTCTCATATTGAAATAAGGACAGGGTCAAAGGTTTGGCAATGATGATTAAGGCAAAAGCTGCAGGTAAAGCTAATAACAAACACAGCCGAAGACCCGTATCAATCAGTCTGGAATATTCAAGTACCTCGCCATTTGCAAAACTTTTCGCAAGGTAAGGTAATAAAATGGTACCTAATGCGGCACCTAATATCCCCGCGGGAAATTCTATCAAACGATCCGCATAATACATCCAAGAAACAGAACCTGAGACCAAAAAAGAAGCATAAATAGTATTGATGATTAAAGAAATTTGACTGACGCAGACCCCTAAAATAGCAGGGCACATTTGTTTCATCACGCGCCAACTTCCAGCATGTTTTAAATTAATACGGGGTAAAACGAGCATCCCGATTTTTTTTAAATAAGGCAATTGATAAAATAGCTGGAGGACTCCTCCCAACAACACCCCCCAAGCCAATGCCAATATAGGCGGATCAAAATAAGGAGCAGCAAATAAAGCAAACCCTATCATGCTGATATTGAGGAGGGTAGGTGTAAAAGCAGGAATCGAAAAATGATTCCAGGTATTGAGTAATACTCCTGCCAAAGAAGCCAATGAAATTAAAAAAATATAAGGAAAGGTAATACGTAGTAAAGAAGAAGTTAAAGCAAAGGCAAATTGATCGGGTGTATCACAAAAACCCGGCACCGTGACGTAAATGATCCAAGGTGCGACAAGTATACCTAATGCGGTGATCATGATTAAGACCAAGCTTAGTGCGCCTGAAATGTAAGCGACAAAGGTGCGTGTGGCCTCTTCTCCTTTTTGATTTTTATATTCTGCTAAAATCGGCACAAAGACTTGAGAAAAAGCCCCTTCAGCAAAAATACGCCTTAACAGATTTGGTAATTTAAAAGCAACGAAAAACGCATCGCTCGCTACCCCTGCACCGAATGTTTTAGCAACGATTGCATCACGAGTAAATCCTAATATCCGAGAAAAAAAGGTCATGGAACTGACGGTTGCCAGCGATTTTAATAGATTCATATAGTGCCAAACATGTCATTTTAAGAATGAGTTTGTATCGCTTTATGGATAACGTCGCTATCTGAAGAGATGCATGACAAAATTGCTGGGACATTGATTAAAAGAAATGAGTATTTCTAACATTCAATCAACACATTAATAAAGATGCCCCATCTATCCTACATCGTGTGCAAGCGAATCAGGATTCACTTTTAGATGGGAAATGTCTACAATTTTTTAGAACCTCTTGAGGCATCTTTATTTAATTTACTATTAAAATAGTGGGCTGAAAAACTCTTAATGCCTTTTCTAAGGCAGTCTGACTGAAGTTTTTAGATTGCAGAGCAACGTTTAAAAGCTGGACTTGGACAATGATACTTTTTATACAGGGTAATTTATAGCTAAGCGTATTGGTCGTTAAATTTGTTTTTTATTCTATATTTATTATACGATGAAACGCGTGGGATTGCAATTGAAAAGGATTTATCCCAGTCCTTTACCTTAAGGGTCACTGTAAAGCACCATGCAAATATGACCAAAAAATGAGATGGCTAAACTCTGTTAAAATCATTATTTTAATGAAAAATGAGGTGCATTTTTCATTAAAAATCCATACATTCAGTTGATAGGGTATATGCCGATCAAAAAGTCGACTGCTCCATCTTTTTTCACTTTTGCTGGACTGTTAGTATACCGTCCTATTTTTGACTCAAAGTGGATGCTAAAGTGAAATTTGTTTCTTTTAATATAAATGGGCTGAGGGCGCACCCTCATCAACTCGCTGCTATTATTGAAAAACATGATCCGTATCTCATTGGTTTACAGGAAACAAAAGTCCATGACGATATGTTCCCTCTGGAGGAAGTTCGTCGTCATGGCTATCATGTTTTTTATCATGGGCAAAAAGGTCATTATGGGGTGGCATTACTCACGAAAGATTCGCCTTTAGCGATCCGCAGAGGTTTTCCAACAGATCAAGAAGATGCGCAACGCCGTATTATTATGGCCGATTTGAAAACGCCTCAAGGCACAATCACTGTGATCAATGGATATTTTCCGCAAGGTGAACGTCGTTTGCATCCTACGAAATTTCTTGCCAAAGCCCGTTTTTATGAAGATTTACATCGCTATTTAACACAGTATTTTTCTGTGCAATTACATGTGCTGATCATGGGAGATTTTAATATTTGCCCCACCAATGGAGATATTGGTATTGGAGAACAAAATCGAAAACGTTGGTTAAGCAGCGGTAAATGTGCTTTTTTACCAGAAGAGCGTGCTTGGTTTGAACATCTTCAATCCTGGGGATTAATTGATCTCTTTCGAGTTGCGTACCCTGACTATGAACATCAATATTCGTGGTTTGATTATCGTTCAAAAGGTTTTAATGAAAATCGAGGGCTTCGCATTGATTTATTACTAGCAAGCATTCCTTTAGCGCGCTTGGCTATTAACAGTGGCATTGATTATGATATCCGTGGAATGGAAAAACCCTCTGATCATGCTCCTGTTTGGTCTGAATTTAAGTTGTGATGAAAGCAAAGTACTGTTTTGTAACTAACTGATTGAATTTTTGAGGAAAATAAATGCGTACTGTATGGCAGTTCATGGGCGGTTTTGTTCGCTGGATATGGCGGTCAATTAATTTTATGCGAGTATTAGTGCTAAATTTATGCTTTTTGTTATTGATTATAATTGGAGTGATGACCTATCTCCATTTTCAAAATGGACCACTTGAGCCGGTAAAAGGGGCACTATTGGTTGATTTAAGGGGTATTGTACAAGATAAACCCGCTACCAATACTCTTTTTCGCCAGTGGAGTAAAAAATTATTAGAAAGGGAGCAAAATAAGCTTCAAGAAAATTCACTGTTTGATATCGTAGAGATAGTGCGTCAAGCCAAAATAGATAATAATATCAATGGATTAGTATTATCATTAAGTCATTTAATCGCAATCGATCAACCTTCTTTACAATATATTGGGAAGGCGCTTCGCGAATTTCGAGAGACAGGAAAGCCCATATATGCGATAGGTGATAGCTATACTCAGGAACAATATTATCTTGCTAGTTTCGCCAATAAAATTTATTTAAGCCCCCAAGGAACAGTAGATATACACGGGTTTGCAACCCATCAGCTTTACTATAAATCTCTTATAGATAAGCTAAAGATCAACAGTCATATTTTTCGTGTAGGGACTTATAAATCTGCAGTTGAACCCTTTATGCGTAATGATATGTCGCCTGATGTACGAGAGGCAGATCAACGTTGGATTCATCAGTTATGGCGAAATTATCTTGAAGTTGTGGCGAAAAATCGTCATTTAACGGCGGAACAATTTTTCCCTGCAATCCCAGAGTTATTAAGTCGATTAGATGCTAACGATGGAAATACCGCTCAGTATGCTTTGAATAATAAATGGGTCGATCAATTAGCTTCTCGTTCAGAAGTCGAAAAAGAATTTGTGCGTATTTTTGGATGGGATCAAAAAAATGAAGATTTTAATTTTATTAGTATTTATGAGTATAATCTGAAACTTAAAATAGACCCCAAAAAAAATGACCATCATATAGCCGTTATTTTTGTAAATGGCATGATTACAGACGGTCTTAAAACACCTAATAACGTAGGCGCAGAGGATACTGCCTACGAAATTCGTCAAGCACGTTTAAATCCAAAAATTAAAGCGGTGATTTTACGTGTGAATAGCCCTGGTGGCAGTGTGTCAGCTTCAGAATTGATTCGCTCTGAATTAGCAACATTGCACGAAGCTAAAAAACCGCTGGTGGTTTCGATGGGCGGCTTGGGTGCTTCTGGGGGATATTGGATCTCTACCCCTTCGGATTGTATTATTGCCAGTCCAAGCACTTTGACTGGATCTATTGGCATTTTTGGTGTGATCAATACCTTTGAAAATTCGTTAAAAAGCATTGGGGTTTCAACAGATGGTGTTGGTACCTCGCCCTTATCTAATATTTCTATCACCAAAAATTTATCGCCTGAATTTTCTAAAATCATGCAAATGAATGTTGAGAATGGCTATAAAATTTTTGTTAAATTGGTCGCAGCAGCTCGACATCAAGATTCTAAGCAGATTGACTCTATTGCTCAGGGTCGTGTTTGGACGGGTTTTGATGCTAAAAATAATGGTTTGATAGATCAGCTCGGCGATTTTGATGACGCCGTTGAAAAAGCGGCAGAATTAGCAAATCTAAAAAATTATCAACTCTATCAGTTTGGTGATCAACTTAACTTCAGAGATATATTATTTGATCAGATAAATGCGGCTCTGCCTTTTGCTTTTGAAATGCAATCGCCGCTGTCTGATATCGTGAGCATATTCAATCGACATTCTCCTAATTTTGTTCAGTCTCTACAAGATCCATTAAATCGTTATGCTATCTGTCTAAATTGTAGAGAGGTTAATTAGATCTTTAAAATAGATGCCTGATGGTTCCAATAAATGATCAAGTTGTTTTTTGACCATCTGTGATGACTGGCACAGTTTCCTTTAAGATTTTTTTAATCGGAGATATAATAGAGCGCATCACATTCACCGAAAATCGCCATCACCAATAGGTAGGAACTGAACAGCCTTCTTTATAAAGAAAAGTAAGAACAAGGCGCTGCTTTACAAGAAAGTACTCTTTGCAGTAGAATTCGGCACTATTTTAAAGAATGCTGGCACAAAAACCAGCGTAAAGTCAGTTTAATGTTGATTTTGGGGTAAAAGGCACATGCCTATAATTAAAGTACGTGAAAATGAACCTTTTGATGTCGCTCTTCGCCGATTTAAACGTTCTTGCGAAAAAGCAGGTATTTTAGCTGAGGTTCGTCGTCGTGAGTCTTATGAAAAACCTACCACTGAACGTAAACGTGCTCGTGCTTCTGCTATAAAACGTCATGCTAAGAAATTAGCCAGAGAAAACGCCCGCCGTACTCGACTTTATTAAGATTAAAGTTTTATTCGTCATCACGTTCCGTTTTTCTGATCAATAATATTGAGATTTGATGCAAAGCTAGCTATTCGCTTTCATGAACCTAGATATCAATCAAATCAAGACAAAATGATATTGACTTTAGGCTGTGTATTTTTGATTTAAAAATGCACAGCTTTTTCGCGTTTTTATACAGGCGAATAAACGATTATGGTTAGACGAATTCCTCGTAAATTTATCAATGACTTATTAACACGCACTGATATAGCTGCTCTGATAGACGCGCGATTACCTCTGCAAAAAAAAGGGAAAAATTTTTATGCATGCTGCCCTTTTCATCATGAAAAAACGCCTTCATTTAGTGTGAATGATGAAAAGCAGTTTTATCACTGTTTTGGCTGTGGAGCACACGGTAATGTGATCGATTTTTTAATGAAATTTGAACGCATGGAATTTGTTGAAAGTATTGAAGAATTAGCCTCAATTCATGGTGTAGAAGTGCCGCGTGAAAAAACGGATGCCTTACAAGGACAGCTGCAACAACGCTATCATCAAAGGTACAATTTGTATCAGTGGATGGAAAAACTCAATGCGTTTTATCAAAAGTCTCTGAAAGATCCGGCCGCTTATAAAGCGCGATATTATTTATCCAAACGTGGATTAAATGACTCTATCATTGAGCTTTTTTCTATAGGATTCGCTTTACCGGGCTGGAGTAATTTATTGGATCATTTTGGTCAAGAAAACACATCTGAGCTAAAAGACGCGGGTATGCTGGTGATCAGTGATAACGGGCGAATTTACGATCGATTTCGTGAACGAATTACGTTCCCTATTCGTGATAAAAGAGGGAACGTAATCGCTTTTGGGGGCCGTGTTATAAACGAAGAGATGCCAAAGTATCTGAATTCACCGGAAACAGATATTTTTCATAAAGGTCGCCAACTCTATGGATTGTATGAGGCAAAACTCAGCCAATCTGATCTTAAACTATTATTAGTGCTAGAAGGTTATATGGATGTGCTAACTTTAGCACAGTTTGGTATTCGTTATGCCGTAGCCTCTTTAGGCACTGCCACCACTGAAGCACATATTCACTTAATGTTTCGAACCACCGATCAAATTGTTTGTTGTTATGATGGAGATAAAGCAGGTCGAAAAGCAGCATGGCGCGTTCTCGAAACTGCATTACCTTATCTGAATGACGGTCGCCAATTACGTTTTATCTTCTTACCCGAAGGCGAAGATCCCGATACCTTACTTCGCTTAGAAGGGAAAGCGGCGTTTGAACAGCGAATTGAACAGGCTCAGTCTTTTTCAGCGTTTTTATTTGATACCGTAATGCTCGATATTGAACTTAATCGCCCGGAAGGACGTGCAAAATTGAGTTCATTAGCTTTACCTTTAATTAATCAAGTACCAGGAGACACACTACGACTTTATTTAAGGCAAGAATTAGGTAAAAAATTAGGCATCTTAGAAGATCATCTGTTAGATAGATTACTGCCCAAAAAGGGAGCGAGTCAGATGCCTTATTCGAAGCAATTAAAACCTACTACGATGCGTGTATTGATTGCATTACTAATACAAAATCCACGCTTAGCGAAAATAGTTCCTTCTTTGGAAAATATTCAACAGGAACGCATCGCGGGATTACCAATTTTTATTGAGCTATTAGAGCATTGTCTTGTATGTCCTTGTTTGAATACAGCACATTTGCTGGAGCTTTACCGCGGCAAGAAATGCCAAAAACAGCTAGAAAAACTCTCTGCTTGGGGAGACATGGAGTTTAAAGAAGAGAAAATGATACAAATCATTTTTACAGATGCTTTAAATCATCTCTTTGATTCGATTTTGCAACAAAGATTAGAAATACTGATTGCTCGATCGAGGGCACCTTTAGGTTTAAACAGATTAGAACGACAAGAAGTTCGTTTGATTATAGAAACCCTCAGTAAAAAAAATGAGGCATCAAAAAGATTCATTGGCAATAAACAAGGAGAACATACTCTATCATTGCCGCTTTTTTTTGGGCAGCGGCGATAAATATCAGCCCAAAAAACGATTGTTGGCTATTTTTTGCCGATGAATACCAACCCAGATACTAATGTGGACAGCCTTATGGAACAAAACCCACAATCACAACTCAAATTACTTATTGCCCGCGGTAAAGAGCAGGGTTACTTGACCTATGCTGAAGTTAATGATCATCTGCCAGAAGATATTGTGGATTCTGATCAAATTGAAGACATCATTCAAATGATTAACGATATGGGCATACAGGTCGTAGAACAAGCCCCTGATGCAGATGATTTAATGCTGGCGGAAAATACAGGAGAAACGCATGATGATGCTGTCGAAGCAGCCACACAGGTGCTTTCGAGTGTTGAATCCGAAATTGGACGTACCACTGATCCTGTGCGTATGTACATGCGTGAAATGGGTACCGTTGAATTACTGACACGAGAAGGTGAAATTGACATTGCTAAACGCATCGAAGAAGGCATTCATCAAGTGCAATGTTCGGTGGCTGAATATCCCGAAGCCATCACTTATTTGTTAGAGCAATATGATCGTGTTGAGCTGGGCGCTATCAGATTATCGGATTTAATCAATGGTTTTGTTGATCCTAACATTCAGGAAAACGTACTTCCTAGTGCCATTCATGTTGGATCTGAGCTTTCAGATACAGAAATTGATGATGAAGAGGACTCTGACACAAGCGCAGTTGAGGACGATAACAGCATTGATCCTGAGTTAGCACAGCAAAAATTTTCTGAATTACGGGCACAATATGAAAGCACTCGTACAGCGATAAAACAAAAGGGACGGCATCATCTGACCACTGCCACTGAAATTTTAAAGCTAGCGGAAATTTTTAAACAGTTTAGTTTAGTACCAAAACAATTTGATTATTTGGTGAGCAGTATGCGATCTATGATGGATCGAGTGCGGATTCAAGAGAGATTGATTCTTAAGCTTTGTGTTGAACAATGCAAAATACCTAAGAAAAATTTCATAGAATTATTTTTGAATAACGAAACCAACAATAGCTGGCTCAAAATAGCATTAGCGATGAAAAAACCTTGGGTAGAAAAACTCAATGATGTCTTGGAAGACGTTCAAAGTAATGTGCAAAAATTACGAAAAATAGAAGAAGAAACCGGTTTATCTATTGAGCAGGTCAAGGATATTAATCGTCGTATGGCGATAGGTGAGGCTAAGGCGCGTCGGGCGAAAAAAGAAATGGTTGAGGCCAATTTACGGTTGGTCATTTCTATTGCTAAAAAATACACTAATCGGGGCCTACAATTTTTAGATTTAATCCAAGAAGGCAATATTGGCTTAATGAAAGCCGTTGATAAATTTGAATACCGTCGCGGTTACAAATTCTCAACTTATGCCACTTGGTGGATACGTCAGGCCATCACGCGTTCGATTGCAGATCAGGCTCGTACCATTCGTATTCCAGTGCATATGATTGAGACCATCAACAAACTCAATCGTGTTTCTCGTCAAATGCTGCAAGAGATGGGCAGAGAACCAGCCCCGGAAGAATTAGCAGAACGCATGTTGATGCCTGAAGAAAAAATTCGAAAAGTTTTGAAAATAGCCAAAGAACCTATTTCTATGGAAACGCCTATTGGTGACGATGATGATTCACATTTGGGAGACTTTATTGAAGATACAACGCTAGAGCTGCCTTTGGATTCAGCGACGTCAGAAAGTTTGCGTTTGGCCACCCACGATGTGCTCGCAGGTTTGACAGCTCGTGAAGCAAAAGTATTACGAATGCGTTTTGGTATCGATATGAACACAGACCATACTTTAGAAGAAGTGGGTAAACAGTTTGATGTCACACGTGAGCGTATTCGTCAAATTGAAGCAAAAGCACTGCGTAAATTACGACACCCAAGTCGTTCAGATGTATTAAAAAGTTTCTTAGACGATTGAACATCATCTCGTTTTGGTTCTGATAAAGACAAGCATGACGGTGACTGTTACTTCAAACATAAAATTTTTGTTTTTATTTTTTTATTTCTTAATGCAGTCGTCAGAGTGACTCTAAAGGAAACAAATATGGCTGTCAATAAAGCCGATCAAGCCCAAGCCTGTGATCTTGTGATTTTTGGTGCGAAAGGCGATTTAGCGCGTCGAAAACTTCTTCCTTCTCTTTATCAACTCGAAAGAGCAAATTACCTTCATCCAGACACTCGTATCATAGGTGTGGGGCGCGCTAATTGGGACAAAAATACTTACTCAGAATTTGTCAAAGAATCCTTGCACACATTTTTAATAAAGGATTTGGTGGAACCACTTCTTTGGCAAAAATTTCAATCTCGTCTTAATTTTTGCACTTTAGATGTGAGAGAACAGGACAATTTTGTGCGTTTAAAAATGATGTTGGATCAAAAAAATCGGATCACTCTTAATTATCTCGCAATGCCTCCTGACACTTTTGGATCCATTTGTAAAGGATTGGCACAAGCGAAGCTCAATAATAAGCCCACTAGAGTTGTGATGGAAAAACCTTTAGGCACAAATTTGAGTTCATCTAGAGCGATTAATGATCAAGTGGCAATATATTTTGATGAATCACAGGTCTATCGTATTGATCATTATTTAGGGAAAGAGCCCGTGCTAAATTTGTTGGCACTGCGTTTTTCAAATTCTTTTTTTTCTACAAATTGGGATAACCGGACTGTTGAACAGGTGCAAATTACCGTCGCGGAAAAAGTCGGGATTGAAGGGCGATGGGGTTATTTTGATAATGTAGGACAAATGAGAGACATGGTACAAAGTCACTTGTTACAAGTGTTAGCTATGATTGCTATGGCACCACCCGTCGATCTCACAACCGACCGTATTCGTGATGAAAAAGTGAAAGTGTTAAGATCATTGCGCCCTATTAATGCATCGAATGTAAAAAAAAATACGATACGGGGGCAATATACTGCAGGTTTTATTCATGGCAAAAACGTACTAGGGTATTTAGAAGAAACGGGTGCAAACAAAAACAGTAATACTGAAACTTTTGTTGCTATTCGTGTAGATATCGACAATTGGCGTTGGGCAGGTGTTCCTTTTTATTTACGCACAGGGAAACGATTGAAAGAGAAATGTTCTGAAGTAGTGATTTACTTTAAACCTCCACCTATGAATTTATTTCATCATTCTTATCAGTCACTCCCACAAAATAAATTGATTATTCGTTTGCAGCCTGATGAAGGGATAGAAATTCAGGTACTCAATAAAGTACCAAGCTTAAATCATAAGCAGCGATTACAACTGACCAAGCTCTATTTGAGTTTTTTTGAAACTTTTAATCAACACATTCCAGATGCATATGAGCGTCTTTTATTGGAAGCTATGCGAGGGATCCAGTCTCTCTTTGTTCGTAGAGATGAAGTTGAGGAGGCCTGGAAATGGGTTGATTCTATCGTACAGGCATGGGAAACAGAATATCTCACGCCAAAATTTTACGCCGCGGGTACTTGGGGACCAGAGGCATCTATAGAAATGATAAAAAAAGAGGGATATATATGGCATGAGTTTAATAAATAATTTGAGTAACCTTTTTTATTTAAATTATTTAAAAGGATAGTTAAATTTTAAAATAAATAATGTTTATTTTTATAAGAAATATTTGATTTAAATAAAATGTTTCTTATTATCTTTATTTTAAAAAAATAATAAAAATTAACATCAATAAAAATATCACTAAAAATTCCAGAAATGGCTAATATAGAAACTCATTTCTGCCATTTTAAATTTAAAAATAATTTTGTTTTTATGTCAATATGATTTGTATCATATTTTTTACAATGATCAGACTAAAAGATTCGAGTGATGTTACCAATGTATTGTACTACTTTTGTAGGAATAGTTTGCATAAGAGACTTTGTAAGTCCTACCTGTAGAAATGCTTTTATCAACAGATACAGTTAACCGTAATAACTGCTCTCACTGACTGCTCCTATTTGTTTTTTACAGACCTGATTAGTAATTTCCTTTTTTGTAAAACCATTAAGAAGCAATAATAAAATATTAAATTATTTTCAGTTAATATCGCTACTGAACTATCCGCACCATATAAACAGCGTTCTAAAGGAGGGAAAAGAACGCGCCATTCTAACTTAAATGCGATCTCACTTATATCCATATGAATGAATACCTATTGTATGTTATATGGATTTTTTATATTATAAATAATAAATGTTTTTTATATTTAAAAACCTTTTCGAATCCATTAAAATTATTTAAAAAAGAAAATAGCGGTTCTATTATTTTATTAATTGAATCTTAAAATGTGAGCGATTGTTAATTAATTTTTATTTAAAATTTCTAATAAATATTATTTTATATTATAATTCTTTATAAGAAGCCAATTCTTATATAAATATTAGAACATAAACTATTAATTATTATTAATATTTCATTTTTTATCATTTTTTTCTTAAATTAAAATTTTTTATTTTTATTAAAATTAATTATATAAAATTAATATAAATTTTTATTTATAGGGTGAAATATGTATTATGGAAGATAAAAAATTAATAAAAATAGTTAAATTTTGTAAATAAATTGTTTTTATCGCTCAATAAATGGTTTTTAAATAAAATAAAAACCATCAAAGATTTTGGGATTTTTTTAATAAACTCAGTAAAAACATTACTGTGGCACAGAGTACAACAGAAGGGCCTGCAGGGGTGTCATAAAAAGCAGATAAAGCCAGCCCGCCGGTCACAGCTAAAATACCTACTATAATACCTATGCCTGCCATTTGTTCAGGTGTGTGAGCAAAACTACGAGCAGTCGCAGAAGGGATAATTAACAACGAGCTGATGATCAAGACACCCACAAATTTCATAGAAAGGGCAATCGTCACACTTACAAGAAACATCAAAAGCATTTGATTTTTTTTTAAATTAATGCCTTCTACATAAGCTAACTCTGCACTAATTGTAATTGCAAGCAGTTGACACCACTTCCAAAGTAATAACGATAATACGAGCATGACTCCAGATGAAATTAAAAAAATATCATTGATTGTCACAGATAATAAATCTCCAAATAAGTACGCCATGAGATCTATTCTGACATTGGACATTAAACTGACAATGACTAAACCAAGAGATAAGGCACTGTGTGCTAAAATACCCAACAAAGTATCTACGGGGAGTTGATATTGCCCCTCTAACCACACAAGCAAGCACGTCAATAATAAGGTAATAAAAATTACTGCATAAAACGGATTAACATTAAGTAACAACCCGAAAGCGACACCTAATAAAGAAGCATGAGCGAGAGTATCGCCAAAATAAGACATGCGTCGCCAAATAATAAAAGAGCCTAACGGCCCTGCGGCAGTGGCCAGTAATATGCCAGCTAGCCAGCCAGGAAAAAGTAACTCAATCATGAGTTGAGTGCCGGTGTAGCGATTTTTTTTCTTCTTTTGCGTCATGATGATGACGATAGAGGGCCAGCCGCTCAACCCCCGACTTGCCAAACATCGCGATAAATTCCGGATGTACAGAAATCATTTTAGGGACACCAAAACAGCAGATGTGTTGGTTAAGGCAGAGGACTTCGTTTGTTTGCGCCATCACTAAATGCAAATCGTGAGAGACCATCAGAACCGCACAATTGAGTTCATTTCTTAACTTTTCTATTAAGTCATATAGGGCTAACTGGCCATTAGCATCGACCCCTTGAGTGGGCTCATCCAATACCAAAATTGCTGGTTTATTAAGAAGCGCTCTAGCTAGCAATATCCTTTGATTTTCTCCTCCCGATAATTTTTGCATAGGTTCATTCAATAAGTGCAAAGATTTAACGCGTTCCAATGCAGATAAAACATGCTCTAATTTTATTTTTGGTTTTAAGCTCATAAAACGTTTTACTGTTAAAGGCAAATTTGGATCTAAATGTAATTTTTGAGGAACATAGCCTATTTGCAGATGAGATTGACGGATCACGCTTCCTTCTGTTGGAGAAATCAAACCTAATATAATACGTACAAGAGTAGATTTACCTGCGCCGTTAGGGCCGATTAAAGTGAGTATCTTTCCTGAATAGAGAGAAAAAGAAATGTCTGATAAAACTTTTTTAGCGCCAAAAAAAACTGATACTTTATTTAAAGTGATTAATGAAGACATATGATTTGATTTTTAGAATACATATAATGTTATAATATTATATTAAATTTACCAGAGCGAATATTCATGATGTTATTCCATTTTAATTTTTTAAAAAGAAAAATAAATTTGCATCAAGGCATTTGTGCGGCGATTTTAATCTTAACCTGTTGTTTTAAAATGGTATCGGCTGCAGTTGTGACTTCGATACGCCCTCTTGGTTTTATTGCTGAAGCGATTTCAGACGGTATTATGCCTGTAAAAGTTTTATTACCGATAGGTGCCTCTCCGCATGATTATGCGTTGCGTCCATCGGATATTAAGGCCATTAATAACGCTAGTTTAATTGTTTCAGTTGATCCAACAATGGAAGCCTTTTTAGTTAAACCGTTAGAATCCATACCCGTCAATAAAAAAATAACCATTTCTAAACTACCTGAAGTACAGCGTTTATTGATATCCAGTCAAGATTCGGGCCAGCATGCGCATCATGCAAATTTTTATAATATGCACCTTTGGCTGTCACCTGAAATAGGGACATTAATCGCAATCAATATTTACCATCAGCTACTAAAATTAAATCCTAATGATAAAAAACGATTAGATGACAATTTAAAAAATTTTAAAAATCAAATAGATAAAACTATTCAAAAAATTTCGGATATGCTCTATCCCGTTAGAAAAAAAGGATATTTTGTTTTTCATGATGCTTATGGTTATTTTGAAAAACAGTTTAATCTCTCTCCTTTGGGCTACTTCACGCTCAATCCTTTAATCCAACCGGGTGTAGAACGTTTACATAAAATTCAATCTCAGCTCACTGCTAAAAAAGCAGTTTGTATTTTTGCGGAGCCTCAATTTAAGCCCGCTGTTATTAATGCTTTGGCTCAAGGAACAGCCGTTCGCGCAGGAGTTTTAGATCCATTAGGAAGCAAAATTCCAATGAATAAAGACAGCTATATGAAATTTTTTCTTGAGTTATCAATGCAATATTATACCTGCTTAAAATAAAATGAATAGGGATCTTCCATTGCAAAAATTAACTCAGAACATCGCTTTGGTTTATCACAATTTAGGGCGCCTACAGTGTTGGAGGCTCACTTCATCCGCTTTCCTTATTTTATTTTTTATTTTGTTACAAACTCTCATACATTCTCCTAAAAAAAAAATGGAATCGATTGTTTCTCATATCCCTTTTACTTCTTCTTTACCTGAAGATACGGATTTTATTGATCAATCAGATCAATCCAAATTTGATGAGACACCTGAAGATGAATTAAATGATGAAGAAATTCATGCCAATAACGTTCAGGAGCATGTCATTGCATTAGGCGACACCCTCGGAACCGTTTTAACACAATATGGTATTGATATTTCAGATATTGCATTATTGTCGGATAATAATCCCGCATTACGTCATTTAAAAACAGGTCAGGAGATTTCTTGGAAAATTAACGGGGAAAGTAATTTAGAGCAATTAACTTGGAGGGTTTCTAGGAGTGAAACTCGTATTTATGATCGCATAGACCATCATTTCAAAGAAACTCAAATACTTCAGAAAGGCGAATGGCGTTCTAGCCTCTTAAACGGACATCTAGATGGTAATTTCATCGACAGTGCAAAAAAAGCAGGATTAACTGCTTCAGAAATACACGCTGTCGTAAAGGCATTACAGTGGAAATTCGATTTTAATAAATTACAGAAAAACGATCCATTTTTTACGTTATTCTCGCGTGAATACTTAAATGGCGAAAATAATCAAAGTCGATTACTGGGCGTTCGAATTTTTTCAGGAGGCAAAAATTATTACGCAATAAGAGACGAAGATGGTTTATTTTACGATGAAAAAGGGGAAAGCGTAGCACAGGGTTTTATGCGTTTCCCTACGTTAAAACAGTTCAAGGTTTCTTCTGGTTTTAATCCAAAGCGTCTTAATCCAGTGACAAACCGGATTTTGCCTCATAAAGGTGTGGATTTTTCAATGCCAATAGGAACGCCCATTTTAGCCACAGGGGATGGAGAAATTTTGGTTGCTAAACACACTGGTGCCGCGGGAAACCTTGTAACTCTCCGGCATGGCCGCCAATACAGCACACGTTATATGCATTTAAATAAATTACTGGTTAAACCAGGACAAAAAGTAAAACGTGGTGATCGAATTGCGTTATCTGGCAGCACAGGTCGCTCTACAGGTCCTCATCTTCACTATGAATTTTGGATTAATCAACAACCGGTTAACCCGATTACGGTTAAATTACCTGCTACAAAAAATTTAACAGACTCAGCGCTTCGTCATTATTTACAAATGAGTCAAAATACCATTGCGCAGTTAAACTCTATTTAAGTTGTGCTTAAAACAATCGAGCCGTAAATTTTATGCACAAAAAAAATAATCATGCTGGTTTTATTCCACGTTTTGACAAAGCTTTTTTACATCCGCGTTATTGGGGAATCTGGTTCGGTGTTGGTTTGTTAGTACTTTTAAGCTATTTACCCATTAAATGGCGAGATGACCTAATGGCTTTCATTGGTTTTCTGGTAGGAAAATGTGCTAAAGGAGCGCGTCGGCGAGCTCGTATCAATCTCATTTATTGCATGTCGAACCTCACTGAGGTTCAGCGTGAAAAAATCATTGATGAGATGTTTTGTAATTTAACACAGCCGATTATGCTTATATTAGATCTTTGTCTTCGAGGTCCTCAATTCTTGGCCTCACGAGTACATTGGCATGATCGCTTTATTTTAGATGAGATTGAAAAAAAGAAGACGAACATAATTCTTCTTCTTCCCCATGCTTGGTCAATAGACATTCCCGGTATGTTATTGACCAGCGAGGGAAAACCGATCACCGCTATATTTCACCAACAACGTAATCCCCTATTTGATTATTTATGGAATTCTGCACGAATGCGTTTTGGGGCATATATGCATGCTCGTAAAGATACAATTAAACCGTTTATTCAAGCGATACAACAAGGATTTTGGGGGTACTATGCGCCAGATGAAGATTATGGCCCTGAAAAAAGTATTTTTGTTGATTTTTTTGATACTTATAAGGCTACTTTACCAACCTTAGGACGTTTAATGAAAATATGCAACGCCGTCGTTATTCCCATATTTCCGGTCTATAATTATCGTACTCACAGGATGGATATTTTTATTCGCCCCCCTATCAATAAATTTCTAGCATCAGAGGATGCTGAGATGGCACGTCATATTAATAAAGAGCTCGAAATTTTTTTAATTCGTTACCCATCACAATATATTTGGAGTTTAAAGTTGCTCAAAACACGCCGGAAAGGTGAAAGAGAGCCTTATCTACGAGAAGATATTTGATTTTTTAAAAATCTGCACTCTAAAACCTTTAGAAATAATCGAACTGATATTTTTGCTTACATAGAGAGAAGATGGTCAGCAAATTTTTTTCTAATAGTGTACCCTTTCTATCGGGTATGAGAAAACAAAAGAATTTTTAAATAATGCATTTATTGAGGTAATAAGTGATTGATAATGATGGTTACCGCTTAAATGTCTGTATCGTAATTTGTAACAAAAAATGGCAAGTTTTATGGGATAAGCGTTATGGGCAAGATTCTTGGCAATTTCCTCAAGGAGGAATTGATGTGACTGAATCGCCTGAGGAGACAAGGTATCGTAAGTTGTTTAAACAACTGTGGCTAAATAAAAAAGATGTTCGAATATTGACTTCCACTCCTTATTGGTTGAGTTACAAATTATCCAAACATTTAGTACGATGGAATACGGACTCAGTCTGTATTGGCCAAAAACAACAATAGTTTTTATTAAAGTTAACCTGTGACGAGAGCAATATCAATGTAGAATGCGAAAAAGCCACAGAATTTGATGGCTTGTGCTGGGTAAGCTTTTGGTGTCCAGTATGCCAAGTGGTGTCTTGTAAGCGGGGTGTTTATCATGAGGTGATGCAAGAGTTTTTTTCTTTCATTCTTTGATTCAAAAGAATTTAATATGACATATAGTAGGTGGAAAAATAATGTTCTACTCATGTTTAAAAAAAATACTGTTTCAATTAGATCCTGAACACAGTCATGAAGTTACTTTTCGTTATCTTAAACGTATTACAGGCACACCATTACAATTTTTAATCAGTCAGTCTGTTCCGACGAAATCGGTTGATTGTATGGGCCTTTCCTTTAAAAATCCTCTGGGATTAGCGGCTGGATTAGATAAAAATGGCGATTCTATTGATGTATTAGGGGCAATGGGATTTGGTTTTATTGAAGTTGGGACTGTGACCCCTCTGCCTCAACAAGGGAATAAAAAACCTCGATTATTTCGAGTCACTGAAGCAGAGGCGTTGATCAACCGTATGGGTTTTAATAACTTAGGGGTGGATTATTTAATAAATAATATTAAATGTTCCCGATTTGGGGGTGTATTGGGAATTAATATCGGGAAAAATAAAGAAACTCCTTTAGAAGTCAGCAAAGAAGACTATCTCATCTGTATGGATAAAGTTTACCCTTATGCGGGTTATATCGCAGTGAATATTTCATCACCTAACACTGAAAAATTGCGTCAATTACAATATGGCGATCTTTTAGAAGATATGTTGACTTCAGTCAAAAAAAAACAGACTCAATTACACGAGCAACATGATCGATATGTGCCTATAGCAGTTAAAATATCACCGGATTTAAGTGAAGAAGAACTCATTAAACTTGCAGATGCGTTTCTTAAACATGAGATTGATGGAGTCATTGCGACCAATACAACTTTAGATCATTCTTTAATTCAAGGTTTAAATCACTTCCAGCAATCAGGAGGGGTAAGCGGACGCCCTTTACAGATAAGCAGCAACGAGACCATTCGACTTTTATCAAAAGAATTAAAAGGTCGCATTCCTATCATCGGTGTCGGTGGGGTCGACTCATTAATGGCCGCGCGTGAAAAAATTGCCGCGGGGGCATCTTTATTACAGCTTTATTCGGCGCTGATTTTTCATGGGCCTGCTTTAATTAAAAAGATCATTAATCATATTTAATGTGAATAGACGAGCGATTTTTTCTGGACGTTTTTTATTTTGCTTTAATCCGAAAGTTTTAAATTTCCTTTAGGGATGCAACAACAAGAAATAATATTGCCGTCTTTATCCATGGCATCTTGAGTTAACGTTTTCACTTCTCCTATTATTATTTTTATTTGACACACACGACAGATCCCAGCGCGACAAGAATAAGGAATTTCAATGCCTTGCTCTTTTAACTGTTCCAAGAGCACATGCTGCTTATTGCCCAAAAAACAAAGGCCATTAAATTCGATCCAGACTTGATTGGTAGTGTCCGTTATCGAAGGTATTAAGCTCATCTCTAATTTTTTTTCGTAAGGGGAGGACATCTCATTTTCTCCAAAATATTAATGATTAATTTTTCGCTACTCGATGATAAAAAGATATCATCTCGAAAGATATATCCATATTCCATTTTTCCTATCCATAAAAACCACTTTATATATGACTGATTTTTTTGCTAGTACCTCATACGGTTTAGAAGAACTCCTTAAAAATGAATTAATCGAATTAGGTGCGACGGATTGTAAAATTGTGCAGGGAGGTCTTTATTTTCAAGGCGATGATCGGCTTTTGTATCAAAGCTTATTGTGGAGCCGTCTTGCTTCCCGAATTTTATTGCCGCTTGCCAAATTTTCAGTTCATCGTGATCAAGATCTCTATCTGGGTACTCGAGAGATTAATTGGCTCAACTTATTTTCTATCGATAACACTTTTTCGGTGCATTTTAAAGGTATGAATGACGTCATCCGAAATACGCAATATGGCGCACTAAAGGTGAAAGACGCTGTTGTAGATCACTTTATGAAACAAAAAAATGATCGTCCTTTTGTTTCAATATCACATCCAGATATCCGCATTCATGTTTTCCTACAAGGAGATAAAGCCAATATTTCATTAGATTTCAGTGGAGCACAGGGTTTGCATCAACGGGGATATCGGGCTCAAGGCGGTCAAGCACCATTAAAAGAAAACTTGGCTGCTGCAATTATAATGAGATCTGGCTGGCAAAAAGGCACAACTTTGGTGGATCCGATGTGCGGATCGGGTACATTACTGATTGAAGCCGCTATGATGGCCGCCGATCAAGCACCTAGGTTAAAGCGTTTGCATTGGGGCTTCCAAGCCTGGAAGGGATTTGATCTTCTTTTATGGGGTGACTTGCTTAAAAAAGCTCAGCTTCGGGCGGCTCATGGTTTGAAAAATACAGCACCTTATTTTTTTGGAACAGATCAAGATCCCCAAGCGATTAGGATTGCAAAAAACAATGTTCGTGAAGCAGGATTAGAAGATCTCATTAAATTATCTGTTCAAGAGGTGAGCCAGCTGGTGTTAAATTTTCCGCTGATCACTCTGTGGAATAAAAAATTGGCAGGAACATTGGTTTGTAACCCTCCTTATGGAGAACGGCTTTTGAGTAAGCCTAAATTGATGGTGCTTTACACCACCTTAGGACGCGTGATGAAAACCGTGTTCAGAGGTTGGAAAGCCTCCATTTTCAGTGGCTCATCTGATTTACTGAGCTTTTTATCATTACGCGCTGAGCGGCAATTTAAAGCGAAAAATGGCGCGCTTGATTGTTATCAAAAAAATTATTCGTTAAGAGATTATCCCCTGATAATCCCAGCTGCAGATTTTGCGAATCGGCTGCGTAAAAATAGCCGTCAACGTGGCAAGTGGGCACAAAAAGAAGGCATTGACTGTTATCGTTTATATGATGCGGATTTGCCTGATTATAACGTGGCTTTAGATCGCTATAGTGATAAGGTTATCCTTCAAGAATATAAAGCGCCTAAAACAATTGATGAAAAAAAAGCGCGAAAACGCTTGCAAGATATTATTCAAGCCAGCTTGGCTGTGCTGAAATTAGCACCTAATCAGCTGATCCTTAAAGTTCGTCAGCCTCAATCCGGTAAACAACAATATGTGAAATTATCTCAAAAAGAAGAGCTTGTTTTAGTCAAAGAATACCATGCACGTTTATGGGTTAACTTAACGGATTACCTGGACACGGGGCTGTTTTTAGATCATCGTCTTACTCGCCAAATACTCGCGAAACTCAGCCAAGGAAAAGATTTTTTAAATCTATTCGCTTACACCGGCAGTGCCACTGTTCATGCGGGATTGGGCGGCGCGCGAAGCACCACTAGTGTTGATATGTCGCGTACTTATTTAGAATGGGCAAAAAAAAATCTTAACACCAATGGATTAACGGGATCACGGCATCGTTTTATCCAAGAAGAGTGTTTCACTTGGCTCCAGCATCAAAAAGATGAGCAATTTGATTGCATTTTTCTTGATCCCCCGACTTTTTCAAATTCAAAGCGGATGAAAAGCACTTTTGAAGTTCAACGAGATTATTTATTACTTATAAAAACGATTAAAACGCTACTGCGTCCTAAAGGAAAGCTAATTTTTTCTTGTAATAAAAGAGGTTTTCATCTTGATTTATCTCAAATTTCCTTTTTAGGGTTTGAAGCAAAAGATCTCAGCAGACAAACAGAATCTGTGGATTTTGCTCATCATCGGCCAATGCATCATTGCTGGCTATTAACAAAAAAATAAGGAATAAAAAAAACCATGTCATTAATCAGCTTATCGGGGGCTTACCTTTCATTCAGCGACGCCCCCTTATTGGATTACACCCAATTACATGTTGAACCCAATGAACGGGTCTGTTTGGTGGGACGTAATGGCACAGGAAAATCCACGCTATTAAAAATTTTAAACAAAGAAATGTCACTTGATGATGGGAAAATGGTTTATCAACAGGATCTGGTGGTGGCACTCTTACAGCAGGATCCTCCTCGAGAGGTAGCTGGCACTGTATTTGATTTTATTTCTGAAGGTGTAAAAAAACAGTCTGCTCATTTAAAAACTTACCAAGATATTTTAAATAAAATAGCAACGGATCCCAGCGAAAAAAATTTAGAACAATTGGCGACATTACAAAATATCTTAGATCATCAAGATTTATGGCAATTAAAGACACGAATTCATGACGTGATTAAACAGTTAGGGTTATCTGCTGAGCAGAAATTATCTTATTTATCAGGCGGTTGGCTACGTAAAGCTGCTTTAGGAAGGGCTCTCGTCAGCGCTCCTGAAGTGTTATTATTGGATGAACCTACTAATCATTTGGATATTGAAAGCATTCAATGGTTAGAAAAATTTTTAAAAAATTTTGAAGGTAGCCTGGTTTTCATTTCCCATGATCGTTCTTTTATTAGCACCATCGCCACCCGTATTGTGGATCTGGATCGCGGAAAATTAACTTCTTGGCCAGGAAATTATGCCTTTTATTTAGAGAAAAAAGAAGACGCCTTACGGATTGAAGAACTGCAAAATGCCGAATTTGATCGCAAATTGGCTCAAGAAGAGATCTGGATCCGCCATGGGATTAAAGCCCGCCGAACACGTAATGAAGGTCGGGTACGAGCTTTAAAATTATTAAGAAAGCAACGTTCTGAACGAAAAGACGTCATAGGTAAGGCAAAAATACAATGGGAAGAGCAAGAACGTTCAGGAAAAATGGTTTTTGAATTAGAAAATGTTTTTTATACATTATTAGACCAAACATTAATCTATGATTTTTCTGTTCAGGTGTTGAGAGGAGACAAAATTGCACTTGTTGGTCCGAATGGGTGCGGTAAAACTACGTTATTAAAGTTGATGCTCGGCGAATTGAAAGCAAAAAGTGGAAAAATATATCGCGGTACGCATCTTGATGTGGCCTATTTTGATCAGCATCGAGCAGAATTAGATCCACAAAAAACAGTGCTGGACAACTTAGCAGAAGGGAAACAAGAAGTGATGATTAACGGGCGCTTGCGCCACGTTTTGGGTTATTTACAAGATTTTTTATTCCATCCTAAACGAGCGATGACACCGGTCAAAGTGCTCTCAGGGGGAGAGCGTCATCGGTTATTACTTGCCAAACTGTTTTTAAAACCCAGCAATCTGCTTGTTTTAGACGAGCCTACCAATGATTTAGACATTGAAACATTGGAACTGTTAGAAGAAATGATTGAATCTTATCAAGGCACTGTATTATTGGTCAGTCATGATCGACAATTCGTGGATAATGTGGTGACAGAATGTTGGATTTTTGAAGGAGATGGGAAAATCAATCGTTTTATTGGGGGGTATTCTGATGCTTATCAACAAAGAGCAAATTCCAAATTCATGCATCAAAAAATAGAGGTAGGGACCTCACCATCGCTATTGCCAATACAAAAACAGAGTGGTACACCAAGAAGCTTGCAAACACATCAAATTTCAGGATATAAACTGAGTTATCAGCAAAAAAAAGAACTAGAACAATTACCTATAGAATTAGAAGCATTAGAAGAAAATATCTCGCTTTTGCAATCTGAGGTCAGCGCCCCGGATTTTTTTTCAAAACATCAGAACGAAACACAACAGAAACTGAACACATTAAGGGATTCTGAACGCGCTCTGGAAGAGGCCTTTGCCCGATGGGCATATTTAGAGACGTTTAAAAAAAATAAAAAAATCTAATAAAAGACAGGAGAGATAAAATGCCCGATATTGCGAGTCAAGGGACCACAATTAATTTAATTTAACTCTTTATCTATGTAAAATTATAATGGAAAAACCTTTAAAAATTAAAAAAATTAGAAAAAATAAAGATAGATTTTATTTTATTTCATCATAATAATCTATTTTATGTTCTCTAAGTTAGATTTATGACGAAATTTAACATTTCTCTGTAAAATTTACTATTTTGTCATATTCTTTATCTTTTTATTATTATTTTTCGGCTTTTAATAATTTCTTCTTAAAAATGTTTTTAAAGTGTTTAAAACGGAATTTTAATATTTTTATTTCTTTACTTAATAACTGCCTCTTTAAAGAATTAAATTCTTCTGTTGATTTTCTATATTTTATTATAGTTTAGCTGTACTATTATTGCTTATTAAGATTGAATTTTATATAATCAACGCTTTTAGCAATTATCTTTACTATTTTTTGTACGACTTATTAAATTTATACTGTTTGTTAACATTTTCATACATATCTTATTTTTATTTATTTTAAACAACTTTATTTTAATTTTTTAAATAAAAATAATTTGATTTAAATTTAAAATAATTGTGAACAAAGAAGACACATTTTATAAAAATAAAAAAATTAAACAACAGAAAAATGAAATTTTCAAGGAAAAAATATTTAGCTAAATGTAACGGAGTGAAAAATGCCTCAAACAGAGAAAATCGTTATTAATACACTGCTAGTGATTACTCGAATCGTGCTCAGCATTTAAGTGAGTGAACACTGGAAAGTGTGGTCATTGTCAGCCGGCATGGTAAGCGGCCACTAAATTGACATCTTTAATGCACAGGGTGCTTAATTCCTAGCCTGTTTGGGAGGTTCCTGTATTATATTTAATCATGTGAGTTTTGATTATTTTATAAAAATTCATTTTTTAATAGGAGAATCTATGTTTTCATTTTTTATCATCCTTGAAAAATCAAGCTTAACATGCATATGTTAACATTGGCATATCACCGATACAAATCGGTGATAAATGCACTGGCACTGATTCTATCATAATATGAAAACTATTCAAAAACATTATAAATCCGCTTTCTAACTGATTTTATTCGATTAAAGTGAGTCGTACCATCAGATGGCTTCATAAATTATCGGTCAAAACAGATGCTTTTAATCTTCGTTTAATTCAACAACCATAATTTCATATATACTCTATAAAAATTCTAAAATTCTAAAATTCTAAAATTAAAAACATCTTTATTTTTCTAAGTTAATTTTTTATAAAATGTATTATAATTGTTTATTTTTTAAAAAATCATTATTATTTATTGAAATAAGTACTTACAATAAAAAGTGATTGTTTATGCTAAATTTATTTAAGTGAAATTTAATGATTTTTATAGTATATTAATATATTAAATGTAAAAGTTACATTTTTAGTGGATATATTTATATTTTTATCATTCAGAACGAATTTGATTTTAGGAATCAAAACAGAATGATAATGATTAAGGAGGAAAGATTGAAATCGACACTAGGATCTGATTTATCTCGATTAGTACGCTGATGGCGGGCTTTTATCGATGATAAACTAAAACCACTGGATTGCACTCAATCACACTGGGTAACATTGTATAATGTTAACCGTTTACCGCTTGAACAATCTCAAACTCAAATACAGTTAGTAAAAGCAATTGGTATAGAACAGCCTTCATTGGTGCGGACTCTTGATCAATAATTGGAAGACAAAGCTTTAATTACCCAGCATTGTTGCTCGAACGCTCGACGAGCTAAGCGTATACAACTAACAAGTGAAGGAAGTGACACTATTAAAAGTAGAAAATATTATTCATGAAACAAGCAAAGATATTTTGCAAGGAATTTCTGCAGTAGAAATTAAACTTTTATCAAATTTGATAGAAAAATTGAAAAACATTAAAGATTTACAAGATATAAAAAATACTACTGTTACATAATAAAAAACAGTTTTTATTCAAAAAAGAATAACATTAAATTAAAAGTACTATTTTAATATCAATGTAGTATATGAATTAATTTCCTTTTTCTGTTTTTATGTATACAGTTATGTGCAATATATTTTTGCACCTCATATTTTTTCGGATAAATTCCCATTCTATTACCAGTCACTTTTGACTTTAAAAAACTGGATTATGTTCAGGTGTTTAAATGTCGCGCTGAGCGGCCAAAACATCTTGGTGAATAACCGGAAAGTATCAAACTTGTATCAGCAAAATACCGATTTCTATTGTCAAAATTTATTATTGACTATGCATGACCATATTCTCGCGTAATATTGATTAGGGATTACCGGTAACTGTACTTTTTTCTGTTTCCTAAACAGAAATCGTGGGCATGATTGAATAATGACATGCTGGCAAAAGCGTGAAAATGGCATGACTGAAAGAGCCGCGAAATTGGCAACTGACACCAATTCTGTTGTCCTGTTCTTTATATCTCTTTGATATGGTGATTAGCTTTGATTCACGTAAAGAGGAGTATATCAACATCACAGGCGCTAATGTCGCCGGTATAAAACATTAGGCTATGCAGCCAATCTCACCAGCTGTAGAGTAGAAACCGAGAGAGGGTCACTTGAAAATATAGCGCGGTTTTTAAGGAGCAGTCGAGGTGCATACCCGTCATGCTCATGGCAACTGATAGGACATGAGTGCGCCCTCTTCACCGGTGTGGCTAATAAACTGGCATCCATGCTCTATTATCGCGCCAATTAATACGCCCAACGGTTAGACATTGATGAAAATAACCTGATTGCGATGTACGAAAGCATTAATCGCTTTTCTGCAGACTATGAGTATGTTCTGGCAAATCGGATTGAATGCGGTGTTTGCCGCCAAAAAGTCAAATCAGTTTATGACCTCGATGACATGATTGACGAGTTTATTTAGTATTTTCGCGATAAAGTCTGGGCAAATTTAGCCGTCGGATTGAGTAGTGAGATAAAAAATCTAGCAAACGACTGCTTGATAATTTTCCAAAAATTGAAAACGCATTTAGCAGCGTCATTAAAGATATCTTGGAGCCGCTGAAATAGTGAGTCGCGTTGTCTGGCGAATCAGTCAAGTGATTCGGTAGGTTTTTAACTGGCTGTGCTCTTTAGATGAAAAACTCATCACCACCTTTAGCGGATTGGCAGAGGCTATTTGGGTAAAATTGTTATCAAACAGGGGTAACTTAACATTAAGCTTAAATTGGTAAGGTTCAACGCCTATACAAATGCAGCAGGTGATAACGGTATTTTAGATTTTATATAAACAATCGTTATATGGAGAGGTGTGATGTCGGTAGTTGGTCAGTTATATTAATAGGAAATAGTATGACAAAAAATGAAATATTACCGTTTTGGATTGCAGACGGTGCTCATATCTTACCTGTGGATAAGTATCAGAAACTCACCGAATGGTTTTAGTGCAGGGGTAGTTCGTTCAGAAGAACTGAACACCGCCTGCGACAGGCATTAGTCATATTATATGTAATAACGCAATTTATTGCGAAGAACAATAAAAGTGATGTACTAGATAGTGATAATGTCGATAAACTAAAAGCAGGATTAATCAGTGAATTTTTGAAAAATGTTAATAATACGGCGTAGGCTGCCACAAAAACAGTGTCAGGAATAACAAAACTCAGTAGTGCTGCGAATAGTGATGAGCAAGCTAAACGCCATACCCAAAGCCGTTAAAGCCGATTCTAACTTAGCAAAACCGTGAGTATTGATAAAATCAATAAAAGCTAAATGAAGCAAGTGGTTTACAAACGACAGGTAACTCAACAACAGACCTAATCAGTCAAAAAGCGTTAACCGAAGCGGTAAATAACATAAAATTGCCCGTTCCTCTGATCGCTTGTGTGATTCAATCGAAAGGCTTATTGCTCAATATGAGCACTTAATAAACAGCGATGCCTTTTAGATTACTTCAGCAAAAAGTAAAGTACTCAAAAGTCTATCAACCAAGTAAAAACGATTTGGAGCATTAAAAAGACTAGTTTTTCCAACTAGAAATGAGATTGGAGTGACACTACAAATCTATTTAAGAGTTTAAGTAATGCCAGAAATTCATTACTACCTCAATAATGAGCATCCTTTACATATATTCATAGGAAGCGATGAAGCGAACATCAATTAAGGGAATGTAATATTTATAGATTGAATATCTATCGTGTAGATGAATCAAATATCATCTGATATTCAATGTTCTAAAAACAATGTTGAAATTTATTGTACACTTTCAATTTATCAGAAGAAGTATAAATTTTTTCCTGTTTTTAAAAAAGGATACTCTATATACTTATATGAAAAGAATGAAACACAGCTATTAATAATGTAAATATTAAATAAATTAAAATAGCAGTATAGCTATTAATACCAAATAACAAAGATACAAGGTAACTAATACAAACCATTAATATGATGTGAAATAACTATATACTGTATGACGTTGAACTACAGTATATAAACAATTTATTTGACAAAAATAACAGGTAAAAACGGTTTTTAATAAAACTAAACTCAAAAAGAAAATAGATATGGAAATAAAAAAGGATTTATATAAGAATCACCACTCATAAAAATTAACCTATTAATGAAGCAATGCATAACAAAAAACAATTATTCTGAATCAATCATTTTTTATTTCATATTTATGAAATAAAACTGCAGACAGGCATCTAGTAAAAAATACTTTCTATTAAAAACCTCACTCATAAGGTAGCGTCCATTTTATAACTATTATGATATTATAAGCCATACCTAATATTTTTGTTTCCACTGAAACTAAAAAATATAATTTCAATGAATTACTAATGTCATCTAATGACAAATCTCTTGATTTATTAAAATTAATAATATATAAAACCACCAAAAATTGTGGTCGAGAAAAAACAACGGTGTTAATCTTTTTATTCTTGATAAAATTTTCTCAATTAAAAATTGATTTTTTTAATTATTTGATTAAAAAATAAAAATTCAGTTATACAAAAATATTTGCTGCTCTAAAAGCAGCAATAAAACTTGCTGAATTAATACTATAATTATTTAAATTAAATACTGTTACTCCCAAACGCCAAGAATAACTAACAAAAACACAAATAGACGTTACTCCTCTCAATCCATATATAAAATAATATCTTTTCCCTATGCTATTTTTGGAAATTTATGGAAGAATTCACGCTCTGAAAGAGTTAGGCACAGTGGTAAAAAAGAAAGGAAAATAATGGTTATTGCTATAATAGCATAAATCATAAAGAAATTATTTTTCAGGTTAGAATAAGATGATTGAAGCTTAACTTTTCGTTCGGCTATTATAGTTTAATCTTTAAATAGGTTGCGCACTTCATCACTAATTTTTATCTATGTATATCAGTAGCATTTATTTTGTTATTTTAATTTGACTTCTTGACGACCTTAAATTTTTTCCATTTCTACAGAACTGGTTTGATACTTTATTGCTGTATAGATTGAGCAATATTCATCAGTTCCCCTTCGGGTTTTTATAATGGTTGTGCTATTTCGATGATTAGCCACATTTCTTTCTCCGCATTAACTCCTTGGAGGAGGTAGCTCTAAACATGGTGATAACTTGATTATCCTTATAATAAATATTAATAAATAGTTTAATACGTAGCATCATATTAGCAGCGTTAGAACAAGTTATTAAATCTTAACTGTAAGTTTCGTGTAAGTGAATTTGTGAGACATAGCGGTTTTGTTCTTAGTATTTTGCCAAAGATATCACAGGGGTATCAAAAATAATTTAATACATATATGTGTATATAAAATAATTTAAAATATATTTGCATTAATTAACTTATTCATTAATAACATTATTATATTTAAAGTTATTATTCGATTAAAAATATCATAAGCTGTGGGTTCGTTTAAAACCCTGATTAATTTTTTATTTAATAATGCATCAATATCAATATTGATATTGATGGCTTACAGTGGAACTGTTACCGATGCTGGCTAGCATCACACGCTGATTGACAAAAAACTGAGTAGAGCCCTATTCTTGTACTACTGAAATAATATCATTATTTTTTACGTATTGCTAATTACACTCCTTTAAATTTATTTTAAAAATTCTGAACACTGTGACCTGCTACACCACCAACAACTGCGCCTGCTCCTGTTGCTAACGTTCTGCCTGTGGCTCCTCCAACGGTATTACCTAATAATACGCCCAATACAGCACCACCAATGACGCCTAACGGGATTTGATCACCAGCTTTTTGAATGGTGATCGGGCGTATTGAAATGATAACGCCATCACTGATATTTTGTATTTTTTTAGCCTCTGAAGCACTAAAAACATCTCCTGATAAAGAGCTGTGACCGACGCAACCTATTAAAGTTGTCGCTAAAATAAAAACGGCAAATAAAGGTTTCAATATAATTATTTCCTATTGAAAAAGCATTTTCACTGACCACAATAGTATGATCAAATAAGATTTGATCATTAAAAATGACTTTTTGACTATAAAAATCATTACTCAATCAGAGATATTTTATAATTATCAAAATGAAGCCACTAGGCACGTTTTTTAAAAGTTGAAAACTGATTGAGAATGATGTGAGCAAGAGTAATCAACTCATTATTTTTTTATTTTAAGTGATTCAAGGATCATTATGAGTGAAAATAATAAAATGAATAACGTAAATATTCATGAGCTTCGACGAGAATATAAAAAATCAGTACTCCGACGTAGCAGTCTCAGTGTTTGTCCATTGGATCTATTTAAAGATTGGTTACAAGAGGCATGTCACGCTGGCCTTTCGGATCCCACAGCGATGTGTCTCGCAACTGTAGATTCTAGCGGACAGCCTTTTCAACGCATGGTATTGCTAAAATACTATAATCAGGAAGGATTGGTATTTTTTACTCATCTTAATAGCCGAAAAGCGCAACATTTAAAAAAACATCGTAATGTTAGCTTGCTGTTTCCTTGGTACATGCTCGACAGACAGGTGATTTTTTTAGGTCAAGCAGAATTTATATCGACTCAAGAAGCTCGAGAGTATTTTCAAAGTCGTCCAAAAGAAAGTCAGATTTCTACTTGGGCGTCTCCCCAATCAGAGATTATTGCAACACGTGAAGTGTTGAAAAATCGTTTTTTAGAATTCCAAAAAAAATTTCAGGAAGGTGAAGTGCCTTTACCTCATTTTTGGGGTGGATTTCGAGTTCGTTTTCATTCGGTAGAGTTTTGGCAAGGAGGCCCCCATCGCCTGCATGACCGTTTTATCTATCAAAAAAAAGAAAATGCATGGATAATTGACCGTTTGAGCCCATAACGGGCTGTGTTTCAAATCTTTTGTCCGAAGTATCAGTATAAATCAGAAAGCCTAATTTAAAATTAATGATCAAGTAATCGGAGTTTTTAATGATCAGCAATAACATGATTGAACAACTAGAACAACGTGGGTTAATAGCTCAAGTGACAGACAAAAGAAGGCTTTCCAAACGCCTTTATCAGGGGAAAATTTCTTTATATTGTGGCTTTGATCCTACTGCAGATAGCCTGCACTTGGGGCATTTAGTACCTTTGTTATGTTTAAAACGTTTTCAACTTGTAGGTCACAAACCTATCGTATTAGTTGGAGGCGCCACTGGTCTGATTGGTGACCCCAGTTTTAAATCCGGCGAAAGAAAATTAAACGATATTGATACAGTACATCAATGGGTCAATAAAATCCGCGAACAAGTTGAACCCTTTCTTGATTTTAATTGCGGTAATCACAGCGCTACAATAGAAAATAATCAAAATTGGTTTAGTCATATCAATATATTGACTTTTTTGCGGGATATTGGAAAACATTTTTCCGTTAATCAAATGATGAACAAAGAGGCGGTAAAGCAACGATTATCTCGTACCGATAGCGGAATTTCTTTTACTGAATTTTCCTATAATTTACTACAAAGTTATGATTTTGCTTATTTAAATAAAAATCATAAGGTAGAACTTCAAATTGGTGGCTCAGATCAATGGGGAAATATCACTTCCGGGATCGATTTGACACATCGATTAAACAGGCGATCTGTATACGGATTAACAGTACCTTTAATCACTAAGGCAGATGGAAGCAAATTTGGTAAAACTGAAGAAAATACCATTTGGTTAGATGCAAAAAAAACAAGCCCCTATCAGTTCTATCAATTTTGGCTTAATACTGCCGATGCAGATGTTTACCATTTTCTCAAATTATTTACTTTTATCGATTTAAATGCCATTAATGCTTTGGAAGAGCAAGATAAAAAAAATGACAAAGCGCCTCGTGCGCAGTATGTGTTAGCAAATGAGATAACAGAAATGATACATGGTAAAGAATGTCTTTCTGCTGCACAACGCATTACTGCTAGTTTATTTACAGGCAACCCACATGATATGCGAGAGAAAGATTTTGTGCAGCTGGCACAAGATGGCATCCCAATCGTGAGGTTAGAAACAGATGCTGACCTCCAAAAAGCACTGGTTAGTGCCAAGCTGACACCTTCACGTTCTCAGGCTCGAACTTTAATTCAATCTTCTTCCATTAGTGTCAATGGTAAAAAACAACTAAAACCTGAATATGTTTTTACCGATGAAGATCGATTATTAGAGCGATATACTTTATTGCGTCGTGGAAAAAAGTATTATTGTTTAATTATCTGGCAGTAAAAGTTTTGTAATGGTGATAAAAAAACAAAACTCTTTTCGGGATTATTCAGCTGAAACAGCATTATTTATTCGACGTATATTGATAGCTTTTGTGATCGTTTTTTTACTGATATCAATATTGATGGTGAACCTGTATCATTTACAGGTGGTGAGTTATCACGATTATTGTACCCGCTCTAATGAGAACCGGATCAAACTCGTTCCTATTACGCCAAATAGAGGCCTAATTTATGACAGAAACGGCGTAGCCTTAGCGTTAAATCACACGATTTATCAATTAGAATTGACACCGAATAAAGTCAAAGATATTGATAAAACCCTGAAAAACTTAAAAAAAATACTCAATGTTACAGATGAAGAGATCGCTAATTTTAAAAAAGAAAGTCAACATTCAAAAACGTTCATTCCAATTTTAGTAAAATCAGTTTTAACAGAAGCAGAAATCGCTCGTTTTTCTGTGAATCAGTTTCATTTTCCTGGTGTCGCCATTAAAGTCTATCAAAAACGCTATTACCCTTATGGCTCTGTTTTAACCCATGTTATTGGTTATGTCGCCAAAATTAATGCCAAAGACAAAGAAGAGTTAGAAAAAAAAGGCAGCTTAGTAAATTATGCGGCAAGCCCTGATATCGGCAAATTAGGCATAGAGCGTTATTATGAATCTTTATTACATGGTAAAACAGGTTATGAAGAAGTTGAGATCAACAATCGAGGGCGTACCATAAGACAGCTAAATGAACATCCTCCTCAAGCAGGAAAAAATATTTTTTTAACCATAGATCTCAAATTACAAATTTATATTCAAAAACTACTTGAAGGCAGCCGTGCTGCCGCCATAGTCACAGATCCAAATTCTGGAGAAGTTTTGGCTTTAGTTTCTAGCCCAAGTTATGACGCCAATCTTTTCGTCCATGGTATTTCCAGTAAACAATATCAAAGCTTACTAAACGATCCTGATCGTCCTTTGATCAATCGTGTTACACAAGGTGTATATCCTCCCGCGTCTACTGTAAAACCGTATATCGCTGTTTCTGCTTTGAGCTCGGGTGTTATAAATAAAAATAGCACTTCATTTGATACTGATGTCTGGCAGCTACCGGGATCAGAAAAGCGCTTTCGTGATTGGAAAAAAGGAGGTCATGGACGTTTAAATGTCACCAAGGCGATTGAAGAATCAGCGGATACTTTTTTTTATCAAATTGCTTACAATATGGGTATCGATAAACTTTGTGAATGGATGAGAAAATTTGGTTTTGGCGAATATACAGGAATAGATTTATTAGAAGAAAACGCAGGTGTCATGCCAAGTCGAGAATGGAAAGAAAAAAAGTATAAAATACCTTGGTATCAAGGTGACACTATTTCTGTAGGTATTGGTCAAGGATATTGGACGGCTACTCCGATACAAATGGTGAAAGTTTTAATGACATTAATTAATGATGGTGCTGTTAAAATTCCTCATTTGCTTCTTAGCATCAAAAGCTCTCATCTACGGCTTCCCTATCGTCAAAAAGATTATCTCCCAATAACCGATATTCACTCTGGTTATTGGGATCTGATAAAAGACGGAATGTATGGTGTTGCCAATAGGCCTAATGGGACTGCATACAAAAGTTTTATCGGAACGTCTTATAAACCCGCAGTAAAATCAGGAACCGCTCAGGTCTACAGCTACGAAACCTATAATTCCAACAAAGTGGCCAAACATTTACGTGATCATAAGTTAATGACTGCTTTTGCCCCTTTTAATAATCCTACTATCGCCGTAGCAGTAGTTCTTGAAAATGGAGGTCTCGGGACGCCCATATCTACTATCACTCGCCATATTTTAGATCATATTTTCGTACACAATCATGATACGACGCCCACTGTTGCGGTTTTAAAAGATATAAATAAAGATCCCTAAATCATATGAGCCATCCAGATCAAAAAAAGCAGGCATTTTGGAAAAAAATGCATATAGATGTGCCCTTAATCATTTTTATTTTAATACTCTTAATTTATAGTATTTTTGTGATGTGGAGCGCCAGCGGTCAAAATATTGCTATGATGGAGAATAAAATGGCACAAATTATGATCGGTTTACTTGTCATGCTATGCATGGCGCACATTTCACCGCGCTTTTATGAAAGATGTGCCCCTTATCTCTACTTTATTTGCATAATTTTATTAATATTAGTGGATTTTTTTGGACAAATCAGTAAAGGGGCTCAACGTTGGTTAGATTTAGGTATGATTCGTTTTCAACCCTCAGAAATTGCTAAAATTGCCGTACCTCTTATGGTAGCATCTTTTATTAACCGTGATATTTGCCCTCCTTCGTTCAAAAATACCGCTATCGCTGTAGGCTTGATAGCGCTTCCCACACTATTAGTCGCTTCTCAACCTGATCTTGGTACCGCCATTTTGATTGCAGTCTCTGGCTTTTTTGTATTATTTTTAGCGGGCATGAACGGGCGATTAATCGGAATTTTATTACTATTTCTATTCGCATTTATCCCCATTTTATGGTTTTTTCTGATGCATGATTATCAGCGCGATAGAGTCATGATGCTATTGCATCCAGAGCAAGACCCACTGGGCGCCGGTTATCATATTATTCAATCAAAAATTGCTATTGGATCCGGCGGCATTCATGGAAAAGGATGGTTGAATGGAACACAGTCACAGCTAGAGTTTTTACCTGAACGTCATACCGATTTTATTTTTTCGGTATTAGCAGAAGAATTAGGATTGATAGGAGTTTTAATTTTATTCGCTCTTTATTTATGTGTGATTATTCGCGGTTTAATTATTGCAACACAAGCGCAGACAATCTTTGGACGTGTCATTGTCGGTGCCTTCCTGCTGATTTTTTTTGTTTATATTTTTGTTAATATAGGGATGGTCAGCGGCATTTTACCCGTCGTTGGGGTTCCTCTACCTCTGATTAGTTATGGAGGGTCTGCATTAATAGTTTTGATGGCAGGTTTTGGTATTGTGATGTCAATACATACACATCGAAAAATGTTATCAAAGAATTTGTAAGTTCTATTTCATATTATTTTTGGATGACGATCTCGTGATAATCAAGTTTGCCATTTTTTCTCGTTTTATTACAAAAAAACTTATTTTACATTATACCCTTATGATCATGGGGGTGCATTTAACCACTTTAGCTTATGCGAACAGTGCGCTTTTGAGCGCCTTAATTCCTGTTCCGCCAGAAATAAACGCCGTTTCTTATATTTTAATGGATTACAACTCAGGCAAAATTTTAGTAGAAAAAAACGCAGATGAACGCCGTATGCCCGCCAGCCTCACAAAAATGATGACCAGCTATGTGATTGGTCAAGCAATCAAATCAGGGAAAATTAGCGTAAATGATATAGTCACTGTCGGTAAAGATGCCTGTTCCACAGAAAACCCTGAATTTAAAGGTTCATCGTTAATGTTTTTAAAACCCGGTGATCAGGTTTCAGTTGCACAATTGACAAGGGGGATTAACTTACAGTCTGGTAATGATGCTTGTGTTGCTATGGCAAATTATGTTACAGGGGGTCAAGATTACTTTGTTCTTTTAATGAACGCTTATGTTCAGGAGATGGGGCTAAAAAACACACACTTTAAAAATGTCCATGGTCTAGATTCACCAGGTCAATATACTTCCGCTCATGATATGGCTTTGATGGGCCGCGCATTGATTCATGATGTTCCAGATGAATATGCTATTTATAAAGAAAAAGAGTTTACCTTTAATCACATTAGGCAATTTAATCGTAATGGACTATTGTGGGATGACAGCCTCAATGTAGATGGTATCAAAACAGGCCATACCAATGCAGCAGGCTATAACCTCGTGGCTTCTGCTACTCAAGGGCCTATGCGTTTGATCTCAGTAGTATTAGGTGGACGTACTTTTAAAGAGCGAGAAGCCGAAAGCAAAAAATTGTTGTCCTGGGGATTTCGTCTTTTTGAAACCGTGGAACCATTAAAAGCCGTGACCGTATTTACCTCACAGCCTGTTTGGTTTGGCGCAGTGAATACTGCTCAATTGGGTGTCGATAAGGACGTTTATTTAACCCTTCCTAAAGATCAGGGTAAAAATCTTAAGATCAGTTTTGTTCTGGATTACCCAGAACTACTTGCTCCATTAAAAAAAAATCAAATTGTCGGGACTATTCATTTTCAACTTAACGGAAAAACCATCGAAGAACCTCGTCCATTGGTCGTTCTCTATGAAGTGAAAGAAGGGGGCTTCTTTAGCCGTATGCTTGATTATATAAAACTGATGTTTCATCGTTGGTTGAGTTAATCGGTTTTAAAAAGGACATTAAGAATAAACAGCAAATTAAATGAACTTCTTAAATTACATTGCGTTTTGACCTATAAAGTCATCTGTTTTTCAAAACTTCAATTGCTGGAACAAGTTATGACAATAATCCTAGATAGTATTCCTGTCGCTTATAATCCTCAAATTCAACCAAGTTACAAAGAGACCTTTTATGCATATTAGTGACCGTTTTGGTGGTTGATATCAAACAGGTCGAAATCCTTTATCAAGAGCTGTCAGCGCTGAAATTCGTTTGAATAGTATTATAAAATGATCAATAAATGATGATGATAGTGAACAACAAAAGAACGGTATCTCTAAAAAATCTTGTGGTACGAGATCTTGGATTACAGCCCTATTATCCTATCTATGAGGCGATGCGTGATTTTACGAATAAGCGGTATTCAAGTACCTATGATGAAATTTGGTTAGTAGAACATCCGCCCGTTTTTACACGAGGACAAGCTGATAAAGCACATCACCTGCTTAAACCCGGGACAATTCCGGTTATCCAAAGTGATCGGGGTGGGCAAATTACCTATCACGGGCCAGGCCAACAAATTTTGTATGTAATGATAGATTTAAATAGAAAACAGATTGGAGTCCGTGAATTCGTAACAAAACTTGAAAATACAGTGATAAAAACGTTAGAGCATTTTGGAATTATGGCTCAAACACAGCATCGAGCACCTGGAGTGTATGTAATGAAAGAGGACGGTACGCCGCAAAAAATATGTTCTATAGGGCTACGAATTCGTAAAGGCTGTTCTTTTCATGGGTGCGCTCTGAATGTTTCTATGGATCTTTCGCCTTTTCTTTTCATCAACCCTTGTGGTTATGCAGGGATGAAAATGATACAAATGCGAGATTTAAATGAAATTTGTACTTCTAAAATGGTACAGCCAATTTTGGTCCATCAATTTGTTCAGGCGTTTTCTTATACAGACCTATTGCCTCATTGGCAATCAAGATGACTATGACTAAAAGTACACTAATAAAACAAGGAGGAATGAAGCAAGGGATAAAATACCGTGATGCAGAAAAAACCCGATTAATTCCGATAAAAACACTACTCACTGAAGACCCAGAAATTCTGCCCAAACCAGGATGGTTAAGAATAAGGCTGCCTGCTGATTCTACCCGTATCCAAAATATTAAGGCCGCGATGCGTAAAAATAGACTGCATTCTGTTTGTGAAGAGGCTTCTTGTCCGAATTTAGCGGAATGTTTTAGTCATGGCACGGCCACGTTCATGATTTTAGGCGCTATTTGCACTCGTCGATGCCCTTTTTGTGATGTGGCATACGGTCGGCCTAACGCCCCTAATCAAGATGAGCCCCAAAAATTATCCCAAACCATTCAAGATATGAGGTTAAGTTATGTTGTCATCACTTCTGTAGAGAGAGATGATTTACGTGATGGTGGAGCCCAACATTTTTCTGATTGCATTTTTGAAATTCGCCAAAAGAATCCTGGGATCAAAATTGAAATATTAGTTCCTGATTTTCATGGTCGAGTGAATCGCGCACTAGAAATTTTAAAGCTCACTCCCCCTGATGTGTTTAATCACAACTTAGAAAATGTACCGCGTGTTTATCGGCAGGTACGGCCAGGTGCGAATTACAAACGTTCATTGGAATTATTAGCCCGTTTTAAATCTCAGCATCCTGAGATACCGACTAAATCTGGTTTGATGGTCGGTTTAGGTGAAACCGATGATGAAATTATCTCCGTTATGTTTGATTTACGTCAGCACGGCGTAACCATGTTGACGATAGGTCAATATTTGCAACCCAGTCAGTATCATCTTCCTGTACAACGTTATATGAGCCCAGCGAAATTCGAAGAAATGAAAAAACAAGCTATGGCAATGGGTTTTACGAATGTGGCTTGTGGCCCTTTTGTTCGTTCTTCTTATCATGCAGATTTGCAAGAAAAAGGGTTTGAAGTCAAATAAAATTGCCGGAGAGTAATCAACAAGGTTCTGATAAAATATGAAGATCATTGATGTCTAAGTCAGTGCCTATTTTTATCGGCAGGGTCATCGCTAGTGGGATCAGTATTAAATGTTATCCTCTTCTTTTATAAGTCCTATCTCAAGAACTACTGATATTAATGGTAAAATAATGGCCACTAAAAAATCACAGACAATAATGCTAAAAGATCAGCAGATAGAAATGCTAAAATTGCCCCCCCATTCTATAGAAGCTGAGCAGTCTGTGCTCGGGGGGCTGATGTTAGATAACGAACGTTGGGATAACGTTTCTGAACGTGTAGGCCACATCGATTTTTTTAGTTTGCCTCATCGTAGGATCTTTATAGCAATGCAACGTCTCATTCAAAAAAATGCGCCAATTGATTTGGTGACTTTGTCCGATGCGTTAGAACAAAAGGGAGATTTAGAAAAAGTAGGAGGATTCGCCTATTTAGCCGAATTAGCTAAAAATATCCCTAGTACCGCTAATATTTCTGCTTATGCCGATATTGTGAGAGAGAGAGCCATCGTTCGTGAAATACTTTCAGTAACACATGAAATTGCGGATGCCTGCTATGAACCTCAAGGCCTCAGCAGTACAGATTTACTCGATTTTGCGGAATCTAGGGTATTTAAAATTGCTGATCACCGACAAAGTCAAAATGACGGGCCAAAGAAGATTGATGGTGTTTTAACAGAGACAGTTAACCGTATTGAACATCTTGTTCGTCATCCACATAATGGCGTGACCGGCGTATCAACAGGATATCAGGATCTCGATGAAAAAACATTAGGATTACAAAAATCCGATCTCATTATTGTGGCAGCGCGCCCTTCTATGGGGAAAACTACATTTGCCATGAATATCTGTGAAAATGCACTCATGACACAAGAAAAGCCCGTTTTGATTTTTAGTTTAGAAATGCCTGCTCATCAGTTAATGATACGTATGCTCTCATCTTTTTCTCGTATTGATCAGACCCGTATGCGTACCGGTAAATTAAAAGATGGTGATTGGGCTCGTATCAGCAGTGCGATCGGAATGCTATTAGAAAAAGGGAATATGTATATTGATGATTCTTCTGCTTTGAGCCCTACAGAGATTCGTTCTCGTGCGCGGCGAATTTTTCGTGAAAACGATGGTTTAAGCCTTATTATGATTGATTATCTTCAATTAATGCGTGTCCCGGCTTTAGCGGAGAATCGAACATTGGAGATTTCAGAAATATCCCGCTCTCTAAAAGCATTAGCCAAAGAATTACAGGTTCCTGTGATGGCGTTATCGCAGCTCAATAGGGGGTTGGAACAACGAGCAGAAAAACGGCCTGTCAATTCTGATCTGAGAGAATCAGGATCAATCGAACAGGATGCCGATTTAATTATGTTTATTTATCGTGATGAGGTTTATAACGAAAATAGCGAAATGAAAGGCATAGCTGAAATTATTTTAGGTAAACACCGAAATGGCCCGATAGGCTCTATACGTCTGACATTTAGTGGTCAGTTCTCTCGATTTGATAATTATACGGGCACTCAATACGATGATTATATTTAATAAAATACAAGGTGCTCAATGAAAGGTGCCACCGCGATCATTAACCTTAACTCTCTTCGACATAATCTTGAAAAAATTCACCAATTCGCCCCGAAAAGCTGTTTAATGCCTGTCGTAAAAGCTAATGCTTATGGTCACGGATTACTAACAGTGGCGCAGACACTTAAAAACGCAGATTATTTTTCTGTCGCTCGTATAGAAGAGGCCTTAACACTGCGTTCGGGTGGAATCATCAAGCCTATCTTGTTGTTAGAAGGTTTTTTTTCTTTAGAAGATTTAGCTGTATTGCAAGTGAATCATATTGAAACGGTGATACACAATTTTGAACAGCTGGTAGCGTTAGAAAAAGTGCGTCTACCTGAACCTATCCGAGTTTGGATGAAAATAGATACTGGCATGCACCGTTTAGGTGTACGTCTTGAGCAAGCAGCAGCTTTTTATCAGCGGTTACAAAATTGTCCTAATGTAGCCAAACCCATTCATATCATCACCCATCTTTCTAACGTGCATCCTCATTATCCTATTGTAAAAGACCAGCAAATTCGTTCTTTTGATGCGTTTGTTCAAGGCAAACCAGGGCAAAAATCGATTGCGGCTTCCGGGGCTATTTTGCTTTGCCCTCAATCACATCGAGATGTTGTACGCCCTGGTATTGCACTTTATGGGATTTCTCCTTTTGAACATTTTGTTGGTCGTGATTATGGCTTATTGCCGGTGATGACTTTGCAATCCCCTTTAATTGCAGTGCGTGAGCATAAGTCAGGGGAAACCGTAGGTTACGCAGGGGAATGGATCAGTAAAACTGACACTTTCTTGGGTGTGTTGGCGATTGGCTATGGCGATGGTTACCCACAAAGTGCTCCTACAGGCACGCCCGTATGGATCAATGGTCGTCAAGTGCCTATTGTGGGTCAAGTGTCGATGGATATGATTTCAGTCGATTTAGGCAGGGATGCGACTGATAAGGTGGGGGATAGGGCTGTACTGTGGGGCGATCAGTTGTCGTTAGAAAAAGTAGCGTCTTATATCGGATACAGTACTTATGAGTTGATGGGCAAACTGACAGGTCGTGTCGCAATCAGCTACGTAAATTAATGTAAGAATATCTATTTCTTTGCAATGTTAACCAAAATTCATCTGGCCAGCAGGCCATGAATTGTTACAATCCCTCCCAAATTTGATTTTATCTCTCTATATTTTTAGAGCTAAGAAGTTTTTTATACATTATTTTTGAGATTAAAATGCTTGAAAAAAATATCAGAAAGACGGTAACTCATCGACCAAAAAAGTTACAAAAGGCACTAAAATCGCGTCACTTGGCGATGATTGCGGTGGGTGGATCTATTGGAACAGGCCTTTTCATTGCTTCTGGCGCAACGATTTCTCAAGCAGGACCAGGTGGAGCCTTACTCTCTTATTTCTTAATTGGTTTAATGGTCTATTTTTTAATGACCAGTTTAGGAGAACTGGCGGCCTTTATGCCTGTTTCTGGTTCATTTGCAACCTATGGTGCAAAATATGTTGAAGAAGGTTTTGGTTTTGCTCTCGGATGGAATTATTGGTACAACTGGGCGGTGACCATTGCCGTTGATTTAGTGGCCTCTCAATTGGTGATGCATTATTGGTTTCCTGATACCCCAGGTTGGATTTGGAGCGCTTTATTTCTCGCGCTTATTTTCATGTTGAATTATCTTTCTGTGAAAGGGTTTGCTGAATCTGAATATTGGTTTTCCTTGATTAAAGTCACTACCGTAATTGTATTTATTATTCTTGGTTTGTTGATGATATTAGGCGTTCTTAAAGGCAACAAAGTCATAGGATGGGATAATTGGATTCTAGGAGAAGCGCCTTTTGTGGGGGGGGTTTCAGCTATGATTGGGGTGGCTATGATCGTGGGGTTTTCTTTTCAGGGCACTGAATTAGTGGGTGTCGCCGCAGGTGAATCTCAGGAGCCGGCTAAAAATATTCCCTGTGCCATCCGTAAAGTGTTTTGGCGAATTTTACTTTTTTACATCCTTGCCATTCTTATCATCAGTCTGATCATTCCTTATACTGATCCCCATTTATTACACAATGACGTTAAAGACATTAGTGTCAGCCCATTTACTTTAGTTTTTCAAAATACAGGTTTATTATCTGCTGCGGCCCTAATGAATGCCGTGATTCTCACAGCCGTTTTATCTGCGGGTAACTCGGGGATGTATGCCGCGACACGCATGCTGTTTACCTTGGCAAGTGAAGGAAAAGCCCCCAAAATTTTTGCGCGATTATCTGATAATGGTGTTCCTCGTCATGCGCTTTGTGCCACCACTGTAGTTTCTGCTCTATGTTTTTTAAGTTCAATGTTTAGAAATCAAACTGTCTATTTGTGGTTATTAAATACGTCAGGAATGACCGGATTTATCGCTTGGCTCGGTATTGCCATCAGTCATTATCGTTTTAGAAAAGGATATGTTTTTCAAAATCGCTCTTTAAATGCATTACCTTACCAGTCGAGCTTTTTCCCATGGGGGCCCATCTTTGCTTTTTTTGTGTGTTTGATGATTACACTCGGTCAGAACTATAAGGCTTTTTTGGCAGATAGCATCGATTGGTATTCGGTGACCGCGACTTATATTGGCTTGCCTTTATTTTTTGCCATATGGTGTGGATATAAACTTTTACATGGCACAAAGTTTGTTCAATATTCAGAGATGCAATTTCCACAATGGCAAGACGATCAAAAGATCTGACACAGATTTTAAAAAAATCTTATCATCTTTAACGCATTTTTGAGATGAAATATCAGATAAGGTTTTTAGAAGAAAAATATGTCACCCACTCTGGTAGGCATTCACCAAAAAGCCAGTAATAACCGTATATAACTCAGAAAAACATTGCAAGTCGTGATCATAGGGTTGGCCTATCTTTAATCCATGACCATTTTCGATACCTTTGGTATCGTCTCATCCTTGATACAGGAGCATGTGCCTAGATCTTATATTATTTCGTTAATTACTATCTTTTTTACTGCCATAGGTATGGAAAGATGGTTAAACGTTTTCCTTATGCGGGATCGGCTTATACTAGCGAAAATTTATCTTGCAGCGATTTTCTCTCATGTACCACTTGGATATTCGTTGCAGGATTAACTTTTTCACTACTCTGCTCAATCTTCGCGGTATTAACGTCATCGCCAACATGAACAGTCTTATTGTATTCATTCAGATCGTTCTAGCGCTGATTTTTTGGATTATTGATGAATAAAATTTATCAGGTGGAAGAAGAAGTCACCTTAATCAGCACTCGTCCTTTTTATTCAGATACGTTTTGTTTGATACCATGATCACAGGTGCCACTATATTATGCTTTTTTCTTTATTTTGATGCCATGAGCTCTTTATCTGAAGAAACGAAAGATGTTATTTCAGTGATCTCTCAAGCCATTTTTCTAACGATCATGACAGGTAGACTTATTTTTATTTTTGTGGCTTATGTTTATAATTTTATTTCCCTGGTGTGTCACGTTTTATCAATCTTAATGCCTTTCAACCAGATATTATGTTGTTTGTGACTGGGAAATTATTCTAATCCATCATTTTATGTTTTTCTTGTGTGACTGTTTTAGCATTAGGAATGGCTGCTCAAGAGGGGTTTCACGTTTACTTTATGTGATAGGACGCGATGGGTGTTTTCCAACAAAATTTTTGGCTACGTGCATCCAAAATGGCGATGCTCCGATTCTTAACATGGTATTCGTTAATATTGTTGCGTTATCTGCCGTTACTTTTGATTTGGTTACGGCCACCGTATTAATTAATCTTGGTGTCTTGATTGCTTATACCTTTGTCAATTTATGGATAATTTTCAGTTTTATTATCATGAAAAGCGCTATAGAGGTATATTTAATCTTTAGCATTATCTTATTTTACCTGGATTAGTGGTCACGACTGTCACTATGTTATGGATTAATCTTGAAAGCAGCTCTATAAAGTTAGGTTTTATATGAGCGGCTCTCGGCTTGTTCTATTTGGCATGGAAAACGCGTTTATTCAAAAAAAATATTAGAAAATTTATTGTTGTTTTTTTATGTTTTAAGATTGATTAAACAGAGAAATAAGCGAAAAAGAAACGGATTAACGATTACTTTCTCTTTTTTCTAACATGAGCCCTGATAACCCCGATCTTCTTGAGTGGGCGAACTTGCGGCTAAACGAGCGAGCTTATCACAGCGCGCGTTCTCTGGATGACCCGCATGACCTTTTACCCATTGCCAATTTATTTGATGCTTTTGAATCTCGGCATCCAATGCTTTCCATAGATCAATATTTTTGACATCTTTACGCTCACTCGTTTTCCATCCGCGTTTTTTCCAATGAACGGCCCATTGGGTGATCCCTTGACGAACATACTGACTATCCGTAAAAAGTGTCACTGTGCAGGGAGATTTTAAAGCCTGAAGGGCGACAATGCTGGCCATCAATTCCATTCGATTATTTGTGGTTAGCCGATAACCGTGGCTGAATATTTTTTCATGCTGTTGATAACGTAAAATACTAGCGTATCCACCTACGCCCGGATTACCAAGACAGGAGCCATCTGTGAAAATATCTACCTGTTTCATTATGTGTGATAAAATTGTATAAAATTTTTTTTGCACAAATTCTTCCTGAGAACACGCCCATGACCCGACAAATTGTTTTGGATACTGAAACTACCGGACTTAATAAAACAGGCCCGCATTATGAGGGCCACAATATTATCGAGATTGGGGCAGTTGAAGTTATTAACCGCCGTCTTACAGGTAAGACTTTTCATACATATGTGAAGCCTAACCGTCAGGTGGATCCAGTAGCCTATCAAATTCATGGTATTAGTGATAAATTTTTATTGGATAAACCGCGCTTTTCTGAAATTTTCGCTCGATTTTTTGAATTTATACGGGATTCTGAATTAATTATCCATAATGCCGCTTTTGATATTGGTTTTATGGATTATGAATTTTCTGCGCTCCCGCAAAATATCCCGAAAACAAACACTTTTTGTACAGTTACCGATACTTTAGCACTCGCTCGCCGTTTATTTCCTGGTAAACGCAATAATTTAGATGCTTTATGCGATCGTTATCAGATAGATAATAGCAAACGTACTTTACACGGGGCATTGCTTGATGCACAAATTTTAGCAGAAGTGTATTTAGCCATGACCGGCGGGCAAACGTTATTTTCTTTTTTAGAGGAAACAGACGAGACAGACATTCGTAACATGAGAGTGCATCCAAATCGGCTCAAAACTTCATCTCAATTAAAGATCATTTACGCTAGCTGTGATGAGCTTGATGAGCATCAAGCTAGCTTGGATCGCTTAGAAAAGAAAGCAGGCTCTTGCATATGGCGATCTGCCACCTAACAGAAGAATCAGTAGTCTGTCTCTCTATTTACAAAAGAAAGCCAATAAATTCAAAAAACAGTTGACCTTATTAAGGTGCAACCGTATCATCGCGCCCGTTCTAAACCAAAATACATTTTGGTGCGGTAGTTCAGTTGGTTAGAATACCGGCCTGTCACGCCGGGGGTCGCGGGTTCAAATCCCGTCCGCACCGCCATTTCTTAGATCAATCTACATGAAGATGGGGTTCCCATACCCGCTTCGTTCTCCTATTTTTTCCGTTAGGCAAATCCTTCAGATCGTCTTTATGAGAATGATTCTAATCATGATCATCAGAATTCTTTATAAATATTTAAAAAAAGTCTATGCAGTAAGATATCGAGCTCTCGCTCTAAACGAAATGTCTAGGTTAATGATACTTATTAGGTTAACGTCTGACATCATGTCAAAAATCAAACAGACGAAAGGATGAGAGAAACGGGAAATGGTGCTGATAGGCAGATTCGAACTGCCGACCTCACCCTTACCAAGGGTGTGCTCTACCTGCTGAGCTATATCAACACAATTCGTTGGAGCGGGCAGTGGGAATCGAACCCACATTATCAGCTTGGAAGGCTGAGGTAATAACCATTATACGATGCCCGCATGACGGAACTCGGTATAGAAAGTTTTGTGTGCAGTAAGACTGAATATGGTGGTGGGAGAAGGATTCGAACCTTCGAAGTCGATGACGACAGATTTACAGTCTGCTCCCTTTAACCACTCGGGAATCCCACCAAAGTATTAAAAATAATAAAAACGCCTAACATGGTATATCAGGTTATTTATGGTGCCGGCACCAAGAGTCGAACTCGGGACCTACTGATTACAAGTCAGTTGCTCTACCAACTGAGCTATGCCGGCTTAGTTGGGCGCATTTTAGGGAGTGAAAGCCTTCTATGCAACAAAAAAATTAAGTTTATTCAATTTAAATTCAAAATATTTTTCTATGGTATCCTATTTTATATTTATTTATGTTGCAAAAATCCCTATTTGCACTAGGAAAAGAGGATAAAATATAAGTAAATATGGATTTCTTACACTTAAAACCTCTTTATGAATTATAAAAAATACTATTTTACCGCGCACCTTTTATGAACGTGGTACTTTGAAAGCATCAACCCAAATATATCACGACACCAAGAATTGGCATCAAAAAAGCCTTAAACAAATTATGGCGATTTAAAATCATATAAAACCATATATTTATAAATAATAAACACTCTATTTATATTGAAAATTTTTTATACATCACACTATCGTCATTTACTCAGAGGATCTCTCCGTGACCGATCATGTTTTTCTAAATTATAAAGATGCTGGCGTTGACATTCATGCCGGCTATCGCCTGGTTGATCGTATTAAAAAAGTAGTGAAACAAACCCACCGACCCGAAGTTATAGGAGGATTAGGAGGATTCGGCGCACTTTGTTCGTTGCCACAAAAATACCGTGAGCCCATTTTGGTGTCAGGGACTGACGGCGTGGGCACTAAGTTACGTTTGGCCATTGATTTAAAACGTCATGAAACTATCGGTATCGATTTGGTCGCTATGTGTGTCAATGATTTGATCGTTCAAGGAGCTGAACCGCTGTTTTTTCTGGATTATTTTGCAACAGGTCAGATGGATGTTGAAACTGCAGCCTGTGTTATTGCAGGTATTGCTGAAGGCTGTCAACAGGCAGGCTGTGCGTTAGTCGGAGGAGAAACCGCTGAGATGCCGGGTATGTATCAAGATAAAGATTATGATCTGGCTGGTTTTTGTGTGGGTGTTGTCGAAAAATCCAAACTGATCAATGGCCATCAAAACGTAAAATCCGGAGACACTTTGCTGGCATTGGCTTCCAGTGGTTTACATTCTAACGGGTACTCTTTAGTACGTCAGGTTTTGAATTTGAGCAAAACAGATCCTGAAACATGGATGTTAAATGGAAAAAGTTTGGCCGATTATTTATTAAAGCCGACAAGAATTTACGTTAAATCTATTCTTACGCTAATAGAAACGAAAAACGTGGACATTCATGCTATTGCTCACCTAACTGGAGGAGGATTTTTTGAAAATATCCCCCGAGTCTTGCCTAAAAATACTTGTGTTCTGATTGAAGAATCCAGCTGGCAATGGCCCTGTATTTTTGATTGGTTACAAAAAACAGGAAATATCAATAAGCAAGAAATGTATCGTACCTTTAATTGTGGCGTCGGCATGATCATAGTTTTGCCTGAAGATCAGGCAGATAAAACCCTTGATTTTTTAACCAGTGTCGGTGAAAAAGCTTGGAGAATAGGGAGGGTAGATTCATTAGAAACCAGTTCTGAGAGAATAATTTTCAAAAAAAACATACTCAATTATTGAAATATAAATGATGAAAAACATTCCGTTAAAAAAAAATATAGTGATATTAATCTCAGGCGAAGGGAGCAACCTACAGGCATTGATAAACGCTCAAAAATCAGGAAAAATACGGGGTAAAATTTGCTTTGTTTTTAGTAATCAACTTAATGCTTATGGATTAGAACGAGCAAAAAAAGAAAAAATTCCGATTCAAATTTTAGAAGCAAAAACTCAGCCAGATCACATTGCGTTTGATTTAAATCTCATTCATAAAATTGATTCTTATCAACCTGATTTGATTGCGTTAGCCGGTTATATGCGCATTCTTACTCCCACATTTGTTCAATACTATAATGGAAAAATACTGAACATCCATCCTTCTCTGCTTCCTAAATATCCAGGGTTACACACCCATCAGCGGGTTCTTGCGAACGGTGATAAGGAGCATGGATCTTCAGTACATTTTGTGACTGAAAAGCCAGATGGAGGCCCTGTGATTTTACAGTCCAGAATATCGGTGTTACCCGATGATTCTGAAAAGACCCTTATTGAACGTATTAAAGTTCAGGAACACCATATTTATCCAAAAGTGGTCGACTGGTTTATGCAAGGGCGTTTAGAAATGAGGGCAGGGATCGTTTGGTTAGACGGACAACCTCTTACTGAAAAAAAGGATTCAACATGTATTCCATAAGTGACATTAGATTACATCCTTTCTTTAGAAAGAGATGATCTTTATTTTGTTCATCAATTAGACAATAACGACAGCGTCATGCGTTACTAGTTTGAGGAGCCTCATGAAGCCTTTATGGCATTGTCGGATCTGTATGATAAACAGATTCACGATCAAACATAGTGCCGCTTTATTATTAAAAATAACAAGGCCGAAAATAATCAAATCAAAGTCGGATTAGTGGGATTACTAGAGATAAATCATCTCCATAAACGGTCGGAATTTTTCATTGTTATCGATCCTGCTTATGAGGGAAAAATTTTTGCAACTATTGCGATGAAATTAGTGATGAAACATGCTTTTCAGTGCTCAAATTATATAAGCTATATCTTATTGTGGATAAAGCTAATCAAAAAGCTATTCATATTTATGAAAAATTAGTATTTAAAAAAGAAGGAGAATTAAAAGAGGAGTTTTTTGTTAATGGAGAATATCGTACTGCGATCCGTATGTGTATTTTTTAACGGCAGTATTTGGAGTAATACAAAAACAGTCCTAATTTTTTAAACACTCTTATATCATTTAAAATCCTCATTCTTTATATCTTAAAATTTTCAATTTCAAATCTATCGGAAAGCTCAATGGAACAGTTTATTTACCAGGTTCAAAAAGTATTTCTAATCATGTTCTTTGATTTCCGATTTGGTTGCCGGAAAAACTCGGCTAACCAACTTTTTAGAAAGTGATGATATTCGATATATGTTAGAAGCATTCAAAGCGCTTGGGGTCCGGTATACTGTTTCAAAAAACGGCACTTACTGTGAAGTAGAAGGAGTAAACGGGCACTTAAACACCCCTCATCCGATTGAATGAATGACCGGCAATAAAGGGACTGTGATGCGTTTTCTAACGGCCGTGCTTTCATTAAGTTAATCCGATGCAGTATTGACAATGAGAGCACTAATGAAAGAAAGGCCCATGGATTCTTTGGTCGACGCGTTATGTCAAGGTAATGCCCAAATTACCTATTTAGAAAAAAATGTTTTCCTCTTCACCCTCGTGGCGGAAATTTAATCCTCCGCGGGAATATCTCCAGTCAATTTTGACCGCTTTATTGATTATGGCACCTTTGGCCGAACAAGATACCGCTATTGAAGTGCAAGGCTTTCTAGTGTCTAAACCTTATGTAGAGATAAGGTTACATTTAATGCATATTTTTGGATCAGTGTGACGCATAAACATTACCGTATCTTTAACATTATGGCCCGTCAAAAACTTCCAGCACCTGGACACTATCGAATAGCATGGGATGCAACAAAGGAGGTTGTGTTCGTGTTATAGGTGTCGGTCAAAAAAGCATACAAGGGGTTGTTTAATGTGCAGATGTGTTAAAAATAGTCATGGAGAGAGGATTATATTGAATGTCATCCTGGACAATTAAAAGGCATAGATATGGATATGAACAGTATGCAGGATGCTGCCATGAGACTCGCAATGACGACGTTATTTTCCGATGGCCCTAGAAGGTGAAAATATTTATAATTGGCGTCTCAAAGAGATAGACTATCTTCTGCGATGGCGGATGAATTAAGAAAATTGGGGCAAAATTAAAGAAGGGCAATATTATATCGCAATTATTTCTCCAAAAAATTTAAAAGCATCTGAAGTTTAGATTTACAACAACTATCGTATAGCAATGTCTTTTTCATTCATAGCTCTGTTAGATATGCCAATACGCATTTTAAATCCAAGCTACACTTCAAAAACCTTTCCTGATTTTTTAAAATCTGGCTTATCGTAGCGGTACTGTATTAAAATTTTTAATATATTTGCTCATAAAGAGAAAAAATGAAAAAAGTAAACCAAGTATTAACGGTTGATGGGCCTAGTGGAGCAGGGAAAGGGACACTGTGTCAAGCATTAGCAGACTATCTGGGATGGCATCTTCTAGACTCAGGGGCTATTTATCGAGTCCTTGCATTAGCTGCTCTGCGGTATCAAATCGATTTCAGTATGGAATCGGATTTAATTCCTCTGGCTATGCATCTTGATGTTTCTTTTCAGTCACAAAACCGATGCTTACGGGTTCTTTTAGATAAAGAAGATGTCAGCGATACAATTCGCACTGAATTAGTGGCGCATTCTGCGTCTCAATTAGCCTCTTTGCCGAAAGTACGAGAAGCATTGCTCGAGCGACAGAGGTCGTTTCAAAAAGCACCTGGTTTAATTGCTGATGGTAGAGATATGGGTACTTTGATTTTCCCTGATGCTTTTATCAAAATATTCCTTCATGCATCCCCCCAAGAACGTGCTCGGCGGCGAATGATCGAGTTGCAAAAAAAAGGGTTTAATGCTAAGATTGGTAGCATTTTATCTACAATGAATGTTCGAGATGAACATGACGCTACTAGACAAATTGCTCCATTATTACCAGCCTCAGACGCATTAATAATAGATTCTACTCATATGCCAGCTCAAGAAGTGGCCGCACAAGTGTTAGAGCACGCAAAAAAATGGCTCACTTTTTAGAACAAATGAAATGAATATCTCGGATCTGCTGAGAGGAACTGAAGCAGACCTTTTATCACAACCCCATCAAGCAGGATGTTAGGTGGGTGTTAAATTAAACACTCCGCAAGATCATTAATATGACAGAATCTTTTGCTCAACTTTTTGAAGAATCACTAAAAACAATTGAAATACGTCCAGGATCTATGATTCGTGGTACCGTCATTTCTATTGAAAAAGACATTGTACGGATTGATGCTGGTTTAAAATCCGAATCCTCTATTCCTTTAGAGCAATTTAAAAGTGCACAAGGAGTAGTAGAAATTCAAATAGGAGATCAAGTTGACCTTGCCTTGGATTCTATGGAAGACGGTTTTGGTGAAACTTTATTATCTCGTGAAAAAGCAAAGCGGCAAGAAGTATGGAAAAAATTAGAAGAAGCTTATACCAATGGCACATTTGTGACTGGAATGATTACCAGTAAAGTCAAAGGAGGTTTTACTGTTGATATGGATGGTATTAGAGCCTTTCTACCTGGCTCTTTGGTTGACGTATATCCTGTACGCGATACTTCACATCTCGAGAATAAAGAGCATCAATGTAAAATTATTAAACTGGATAAAAAACGCAATAATGTAGTTGTTTCACGTCGAGACGTGATCAAATCAGAAAGCAGCGCAGGACGCGAACAATTATTAGAAAGGTTAAAAGTGGGTCAAGAAGTTTCAGGTACCGTTAAAAATCTGACTGACTATGGTGCATTTGTTGAATTAGGTGGGATTGATGGTTTATTACATATCACTGATATGTCATTGAAACGTGTGAAACATCCAAGTGAAGTCGTGAGTATCTCGCAGCAAATCACTGTTAAAATTCTGAAAATCGAACGTCGCGGAGATGAAATTCGTATTTCACTCGGCTTAAAACAACTTTCTCCAGATCCATGGGTAGGTATTTCAGAGCGTTACAAAGTTAATGATGAAATCATCGGGCGCGTCACTAATTTGCCAGATTACGGCTGTTTTGTTGAAATAGAACCAGGTGTTGAAGGATTAGTTCATGTTTCAGAAATGGATTGGACCAATAAAAATATTCATCCTTCTAAGGTTGTGTCTGATCAAGATAGTGTGAAAGTGAAAGTATTAGATATTGATGAACAGCGTCGTCGTATCTCTCTGGGATTAAAACAATGCACAGAAAATCCCTGGAAAAAATTTGATCAAAATCATAATAAAGGCGATATTGTTAAAGGTAAGATTAAATCCATTACTGATTTTGGCATCTTTATTGGTTTAGAAGATAACATTGATGGTTTGGTTCACTTATCCGACATTTCATGGAATGTTTCAGGTCAAGAAGCGGTTCGTGAATATAAAAAAGGCCAAGAAATTGAGGCTATACTATCAGAAGTGATCGCAGATCGTGAGAGGATCTCTTTAAGTATAAAACAGTTATCAGAAGATCCGCTTGACCAATATATTTCTTTAAATAAAAAAGGCACGGTCGTTAGTGGTCAAATTACTGAAATTCATGATAACAAAATTCTTGTGACACTAACAGAAAATGGTGTCAAGGGCTCTATTAATCTCGCAGATGTACCTGATACCTCTGTTGACTTCCCTATGGGATCCATAGAAGTGGGTCATACTATTGAAGCTAAATACATAGGTTGTGATCGTAAAACCCGTCTTGTTACCTTGGCTCCATTGAAAGATGAAATTGAAAAAAAAGAGTCTGTATCATCATCTAAAAATAATAAAAAAGAGGAAGCAAATTTTTCTAACACCCCTAACGCTATGACTGAAGCCTTTAAAATAGCGACAAAAGGTGATTAATAACAAAGGGGGGTTTTATACCCCCTCACTAAAAACATGAGATAATATGACGAAATCTGATTTTATCGAAAGGCTTGTTAAACGCCTAGATTCTATGAATCCTGAAATGATTCAGGAAATAGTAAAGCGAATTTTACAATATATGTCAGAAAAATTATCTGAGGGGGAGCGAATTGAAATTCGGGGATTAGGGAGTTTTACTCTTCGGTACCGTTCTGCACGCACCGCACGTAATCCTCAAACGGGTAATTCTGATGTGAAAGTAAAGAGTAAATATGTTTTACATTTTAAACCAGGAAAAAAATTGCGTGATCGTGTCGACGTATATAAGTAAAACTCAAGTATCACTTTAAAATTTTTTCAATTATTCCCTTCTTGCGACATTCTCTGCCACATAAGAACGAATATTTTCTGCAGTCTTTAGAGCACAGACTGGGTTACCTCGAAAAAGGCTCCTGCTCGCTAATCTACTAAATAGAGACGAACTGTAATATTGTGCAGTTAAAATTAAAGTAGATTAAAAGAGCGCTGGAATAGGTAATTAAGATACAAATTTCTTAGATACTACAGAGCTGTCTTTCTCAAGACAGTGTTTAAAAGATGAAAAATATCCAAGATATTCTTTCATATTTTGATCGATTAAAATAATTTCATATCACGGATAGAGCTTAAAATAATGAAAAAAAAATTATTTGCCTTATCAATCACACTTATAATCACCTCTTGTGGCCTAAAAAGGCCATTGTATTTTCCGCCCACAGAAAACTGGCCCAACGAAACAACGCAAACATCCGTTCATCAGATTAAAAAATTTTATCATTAAAGTTTACCAGAGTTAACGTATGCGGTTTTCAAAAATGTGTAGCTTGGGCAATGATTTTGCCATCATTGATGCTGTAACCCAAAATATTCATCTACGATCAGAGTTTATCTGTCGATTAGCGAATCGGCATACTGGTATTGGTTTTGATCAGCTATTGTTTCTGGAACCTCCTAATAGTCCAGAATTAGATTTTTATTATCGTATTTTTAATGCAGATGGTAGTGAAGTATTTCAATGTGGTAACGGTGCTCGTTGCTTGGGGCGTTTTGTTCACTTAAAAGGCTTAACTAATAAAAAAAATATTCAGGTGAGTACTAAGACCGTAAAAATGCAAATTCATCTAAAAGAGAAAAATCAAATTTGCGTTAATATAGGTGAGCCTGATTTTTTACCTCAAACTATCCCCTTTCGTTCAAAAACAATAAAAAAAATTTATGAATTAGATGTCGCGGAACAAAAACTACTTTGTGGGATTGTGTCTATGGGTAATCCACATTGTATTATACAGGTGGAAAAGCTCGACTCTGATCAGATTAAATTGATTGGCCCTTTATTAGTGTGCCATCCGTCTTTTCCCGAAGGGACAAATGTCGGATTTATGAAAATCATTGATCGAAAGCATATTCATCTGCGCGTTTATGAACGTGGCGCTGGAGAAACTCAGGCCTGCGGCAGTGGGGCTTGTGCTGCAGTCTCGATAGGGATTCAGCAGGATCTGCTGGATGAAAAAGTTCATGTTGAACAAAAAGGAGGCAATCTGGACATCCGCTGGAAAGGAACAGGGCATTGCCTTTATATGACCGGGCCTGCAGACCATATTTATGATGGAGTAATTCATATGAGCTTTAAGTTATGAACTTTAAGAGATGTCAATTTTTTACGAAAGAATAAATAAAGGCTATTTATGGATTGTTCTAAATTAATCAATACTTTAAATGAAAAACAATGTGCTGCGGTGACCTCATCTGCTGATCATGTATTAGTACTGGCCGGCGCAGGAAGTGGAAAAACCAGAGTGTTGGTGCACCGAATTGCTTGGTTACTTTCAGTTGAACATATTTCTCCGTATTCCATTCTTTCCGTTACCTTTACTAATAAAGCCGCTGCCGAAGTGCGTCATCGTGTGTCGGTTTTGATGGGATCAATACAAGATGGTATGTGGACTGGCACTTTTCATGGATTCGCCCACCGTCTTTTAAGAATGCATTATCTGGAAGCGAATTTGCCAAAGGATTTTCAAATTATCGATAACGATGATCAATTACGATTGCTAAAAAAAATTATTAAATCATTAAATTTAGATGAAAAGCGTTGGTCTCCACGGCAAGCCATGTGGTACATCAATCATAAAAAAGATCAAGGGCATCGCCCTCAACATACTAAAAATAGCTCTAATTTTATTGAAAATACTTGGCAAGATATTTACCAATCCTATCAAAAAGCTACTGATAGAGCTGGATTAGTCGATTTTTCAGAACTGTTATTACGTGCCTATGAGTTATGGCTCAATCATACCAATATCTTGGATCAATATCAGAAGAGATGGAGTCATATTTTAGTTGATGAATTTCAGGATACCAATACTATCCAATATGCTTGGATCCATGCATTGGCTGAAAAAAGGGCAAAAGTGATGATTGTGGGAGATGATGATCAATCTATTTATGGTTGGCGCGGGGCGCAGGTGGAAAATATTCAGAGCTTTTTAAAAGATTTTGCAGGTACTGAAACAGTAAGACTCGAACAAAATTATCGTTCAACTCCTCATATTTTAACGGCAGCCAATACCTTGATTGCCAATAATGAGGGGCGAATGGGAAAAAATTTATGGACTTCTCAAAAAGAAGGGGAGCCTATTTTTCTTTATCATGCTTTTAATGAATTAGATGAAGCCCGTTTTGTAGCTTATCAAATTAAAAAGTGGCACGAGAAAGGAGGCCAATTAAAAGATTGTGCTATTTTATATCGCAGTAATGCACAGTCTCGAGTATTAGAAGAAGCGTTGTTAAAAGGAAATATTCCTCACCGTATTTACGGGGGTCATCGTTTTTTTGAAAGGCAAGAAATTAAAGACGCGCTTGCATATCTGCGTTTGATTTCTAATCGCCATGATGATGCTTCATTTGAAAGAGTGATTAATACACCCGCTCGTGGTATTGGTGAGCACACCTTATCTGTATTGCGTCAGGCTGCCAGAGATCGTGAAAAAACGCTTTGGGAAACCATGCAAATTTTGTTGCATGAAAAAATATTGGCGGGTCGAGTTGCTTCAGGTTTGAGGCGTTTTATTGAGTTAATTGACTCCTTGGCTTATGAAACATCAGAAATGCCGTTACATTTACAAACAGACAGAGTCATTAAAGATTCTGGGATTTGGTTAATGTATCAAAAAGAAAAAGGTGAAAGAGTGCAAGGACGTATTGAAAATTTAGAAGAGTTGGTCAATGCGACACAACAGTATGATGATCGTCAGTATGAAGATGACACTTTGTCACCATTGCAGGCTTTTCTTTCCGATGCGGTCTTGGAAGCAGGTGAAAATCAGGGTGACGCTTCTCAAGACTCAGTACAAATGATGACGCTGCATTCTGCGAAAGGTTTAGAATTTTTTAAAATTTTTATTGTTGGAATGGAAGAAGGGATGTTTCCTAGTAAAATGGCCCTGAATGAAAGTGGAAGGTTGGAAGAAGAGCGTCGTCTGGCTTATGTCGGCTTAACGCGTGCAATGAAAGAATTGACATTATGTTATGCGAAAAGCCGTCGACTTTATGGAGAAGAAGTAAGCAATATTCCCTCTCGTTTCATTGACGAATTACCAAAATCATGTATACAACATGTAAAATTAGGGGCAATCTTTTCTCATCCATTTCATTGCCGTTCTACAGAAAAAGCAAAATATAAAATCCACGGCCATCAAAATGAGAGCAATAAAAACGAGGGGCATTTTTCTTTAGATCAACGTGTAAGACATCCTAAATTTGGGGAAGGCACCGTCAAAGATTTAGAAGGTAGTGGTCAACATGCTCGTGTCCAGATTGCTTTTGCTGGTAACCAATTAAAATGGTTAGTTATCTCTTACGCAAGATTAGAAATCATATAAAACTTTTATTACAAAAGTGGAAATCTAAAAAAGCATAGCTAAACAGAAAGAAACAGGCAATAAAACCGCACAATAAATACGCGGGTCCTTTTCGCTTTGTCAGTATTTTTTTGCGACGACCAATTGTTTATTTGGTGGAGCTGGACGCGGGCTCAACTCCAAAAACGAGAACTACACTGCTCCATTAAAAAAGTGCCTTTCGCCCTTCCAAACCCGTTGACCGAAAACATCCTAAATAACCTGCAGTTCTCCCGGATAATAGTTTTTATGACATCAAGAAAACAACAACGAGGTGAACGAAATGTAAATATTGCATATTAACCAGCGGCAACTGGCTAACCGATGGGGAGTGAGTGAGGCTTTTCTCGAACGCTGGTGGTCTAAGCGCGTTGACCCATAATTTCTGAAACTGCGAGGCCGAGTGCTATATCCGTCAAGTCGATATTAAAGCATTTGAGGAAGGTTTCCTCTGGCAGGCTACCAGCAGCTTCAAAGGAAGTCAGCCGAAGGTAAATTTCTAACCTAAGGAACAAGAAGTAAAATTAGGCGTCACAGCGGGGTGAGACGGCGAATATCTAAATGCCCAATACTGTTGCACGGAACGCTGTAACGCAGATCTGAGAGAAAGGCGAAAGTAATCCCTGAGGGATTCCCAAAAATAGAACAGGCATAGCGTGACGCAATCTAATTGATTGCGTAATAAAATTTAGGGAGCAGAACACCATTATGCTTTCCCTTTCATTATACCAAAAATTCTTTAAAATATACTGAAGCTTCTACATCTTTACCGCCGTCAGTCCCTGTTAACGCCGGCGGAAAATTTATTTTGATATTCTACGCTCATATTAAAAAATCTGTCTCTGGACTCTCGGTTGAAGAAGTTACAGCAAAGGTATATCCATATTATATTCGTTTACTGAATTTTATTGAGATCCTTCAGGGGGTTGTCTCTCACTAAATGCAGCTGAGATGGGCCTTTCGGCGCGCCTGACATACACAAAAATTCCTGTTTAATAGCATTATTTTTTATTAAATAAAATAACAAAAAATTTTCTGCCCGGTGGCGATATAAATAAAGGTGGGCTACAGGTTTCAAGCGTTTGATCCCACAGAGATTTGATTGCCACCTCCCTCTTGGCAACGCAACTCTAAATAGCGCGGTTTTTGATCATTCTTTTGTGCGATGCCTTTTTTAAAAAAGGCTATTTTTAGATTTAACATAATAATGTTTTTATTTGTTTTTCAGTGATGCCTGTCAGATCTCGTGTCTCTTTTTTGTCATTCTTCCTTTTTTGAAAGTTTTTGAGCAAACCTTAAAGGGGGCGGATTTTTCACCTTTTTTATGACTTCCTCTATGCCTTCTTGTCTTAATGTTTGCGCCATAGTCATAAGTACCCCTCATGTTTCTCAGATTTTTTGGCTATTTCAGTGAAAAATTGCATCTGGTTCTTCGCATGACCCTATTGAATGAGATTCTGTATCATAGTAATAACTTGCGTATCAGCATGATACTCATTCGACAGTAATGGAGCAATTAGATTAGTCAACTCGTTCATATACCTTAGGCGGATGTACTTCTAGAGTAATTCTAATCACAGCATCTGGCGATACTGCATGATTTTATTATCGTCTAGTATCGTAATATTCGCGAGTTAAAAAGGCTGTGTATACATGCTCTGCTAATTTCCTGTCTTCGGGGTCGAAGCAATTTAGCCAATAGGTACTGTGCAGATGCGGTCTTGTTTCTCCGCAATACATAAGACATAAAACCGGCGGAAGTCTTTTGTTACCCGCATCAAGATAGCGTGTGTATCACACCGACATATTATAGTGCATTAATCACCAAGCAATGAGATTATCAGGTCTGGATTAACTTTCACTCAAGAGGTAAATACACTCTTTTCCTTTTTTTTGTTTTCAATGACTAAAAAAATATTATTTTGATACGCCTTAATTATGTCATCAATAAAAAAGCCTAACTTGACTTGCATCGTATTGAAATTACACAACACTTTAATCTCATCAGGGAGCCATCTTTCAAAGAAATCTTTATCCGTGTTTTTTCATGTCAAAATTGATGCAAGAGGGCATCATGGGGCGTAGAGGTAAATTTTTATCCATGAAGCTTATCTTGCTTCTATTAAATTTAAAGATCACTGAGCCATATGGGCGTTTATTTCAACACTGCGCGGGCTTCCAGCAGGGGCCATAAAACATTGAATAGACGTATTTGACACCTATTGGAAGCGGGATGCACGATTTGTACTAGCAATATTTACGCGCGGTATTTTTTATGACATTCATCACAAATTGCTTCTAGATCCCTCTCTTTATCCATTTTGCCAAAAGATTTTGCTTGAATATGGTCAACCGCCTTCGCGGAACAAATCTGCTCTTGTCGCCGGCAGGGCTGGCAGAGATGCTGATCTCTCATCAATCTTTGTGCTCTGATACACTGCAATAAACCTATCTCTCAGTCACATCTCATATTCGAATGGATTAAGCGAGCAGATAGCCTATCAAGGATAGTTTATCCTAAACTTTGTTGCTTTGGTTAAGCGCCACAGCTACTTGCGCCTCGTCCATAGCATCTTCCCGTTTGCAGGTCACTACTGTGATGCGCTCTCTTACCAGAGGCGTTTGTAATAGGCCTTGAATCTGAAACCGACTCAAGTGCCGCAGCTGATATTCTTGGCAGGCCGGAAGTAACTGAAAACGTCTTGGTGTCACGGGTGCTGATGTAGTACCGGTACTGGCGACCGCTTTTCTTTACCAAAAATAATGACCTTTAACAGAAAAAGGATTTTGCCTTTGGTGTATTTGCCTGCGTCCGAAAATAAACGACTAGAATAGAGTGCACGTCGTCCTCAAGTTTGGGATCGATAATCGGCTTGTGGTTGCCTTTGTACCACTCATTCTTGTATCTGAGCTTGCCGCGGTAGATATGATTGTTCATCAGTTTGTAAATTAGCTCTTGGTCAATGGGGTTGCTGGGGAGATCCTGCCTGTCTTTCGTTACCCAAGACTTTCTGGCGACACGCTCCGGCCTGAGTTTTTATATAGAAGCGTGCTGGAGGCGACCTCGGTGCACCGCTTGAAAATGTGCTGCATGAGCTTGGTTTCCTGCAGATTGATCACTAGGTAACGGTCAAGGACATCGTAGCTAAGTAGGGGCATTTCCCCGCCTAGAGACCTTTCTTCTTACTAGAAGTCATGTTGTCTTGGATACCGTTCGCCGGCGACTTCCAGTTCGAACTGTAAAAAGGACAGTAAGATATTCAGCATCAGCCGCCCCATGGAGTTTGTAGTATTAAACTGCTGTGTCACCGATACGAAAGACACCCCGTAGCGCTCAAACACTTCAATTATTTTCGAGAAGTCTATCAGACTTCGTATGAGTCTGTCGATTTTGTAAATCACTACGACATCAATCTTTCTTTCCATAATGTCAGCTAACAGGTGTTACATCGCCGGCCGGTCCATATTTTGCCGGAAAACGCACGATCGTTATAGTCTTTTGCGACGGGGATCCAGCCCTTTTCTCGCTGACTGGAGATGTAAGAATGACCAGCATATCGATGAGCATGAATCACGCTGTATTCTTAGCCGAGCCTTTCATCGGTGGATTTGCGTCTGTAGATCACGCACCGCTGATGCTTCTTTCTTTCTATGGTCATCCGCCATTTCTCCCCCCTTGGTTTTTCTTTTCTAGACTTCCTTCTATAAGCCAAAGAAGAGTGGGCTGGACCATTGTGTAACGATAATTTCTTGGGCGATGACGGATAAGATTTTGTAGATGTGCCCATTAAAATCGTACTGACTGTCATGAATCACGTTAACGCAATACTCCTGATCGCGGTCAAGACGGGATAGCACCGTGCCCGAAATGGGTTGGGGATGGCGGTCGCGCAAAGGCTTCTTGCTAGTTTTTATCATTGCGGGAATGCGCTAGTCGTTTTTGTCTGCCTCGGTTTAGTGGGTACGACTAAATTCCTGTTCTTGTAGGTGGTAAGCCCGCTTGTGTTCAAGAAAGATTCGGATATGCGTGGGTGTGTCACTACGATACACTTTCTATCATAGAGATTTAATTTCCTCGCTGTCCATTTCAGGCACTTGCGTGATTTGGGCAATGACCTATTGCGAGGGTTCAAAGATGACTGTGTTGCTCATTCTGTCTCCAGTTTATTCGAGTTCTTAGTGTTTGTATGAATGCTTCGGTAGGCAGATATAGCAAGTGAAATATCGCTCTCTGAGTCCAAATTTGACTGTAATATTTTGGCGGACATCTATAAACGAATAAGCCCTCTGGCGATAATATTAGGGACTTCCTGAAGCCGATGGGTATGTGTCATCCGCATTTACCGTTGAACATTATCGTTTCAGAGTGGAAGATAAGCCATGAGGGAGTTTTTGGCCGTTGAAGGTTGGCTCGGCGATTCGATGCGTCCGCGTATTTGGCAGGAGTGTAGTGACTTTACCTTGTACATTGCTGAAATCCAGCACTGCGTGAAGACCATCCCTACAGTCAGGCTCACTAGGACACGGTATGCGCTAAATTTGCTGATCCCGTTTCCCTAGACAAGTACAACACGGTTTCGTCGACTCCATCACCGTCGCCAGCCAGCTGTGCCTACAGTGGTGTAAAGGTCAGCTAAAAACATTCAGTGATCACACAGGGAAACCCGGATACGCCTGGTGCTTACGGTCTGCATGGTTAGAAAATGATTGCTTGGCTGACGCACCTGCAGCACACCCGTAACAAGAACATCTGATTCGTTCGCATGCTCAACAAAAGGTCGATGAATTTAATAGCAAGGTATTCACACCCTACCTCGACGGCTCCAAGACCGCGTTGGAACTGCCGGGCATCGTTGATCAAGTCATCACGTTTACGGAAATAAAAAGCGAGGATGGCAGCGGATTACCGCGATTTTATCAACTACACGCTTAATCTATTTGGTTATCCCGCCAAGGATCGCAGTGTCTGCCGGCTGGATCTGATTGAAGCGCCGCACCTTGGCAATCTGATGGCAAAGATCCGTAGGCTAGTGAAATCTACCGCTGGTTTCCTGAGCGTTTATGGTCACAATCACACCACTAGATCCATTTACCTCCACTACGAATTCGTGGTGCTAGATAGACCTTACGCCAACCGTAAAATATGGAGCTTAATTCGTTTGCACAGTCCGAAAGGCCTTGAGTGGGCGAATGTGGGGCGCGCCTTTATCAAAGGTATCCTGCATTCTGCAAGAGGCTGACACCCTCAAGACAATAGGCCACAGGCAAAAAAGGCACGTCGCATTCAAGGATTTGCCGACTTTGATGGCATTGAGTTTGTCTCTACAGTGGAAATGGAGAAGGAACAGAACGGCGCCGATAAGAACGTCGTCAAGACCCGCCATGACCCATGATAGCAAAGACTTAGCAGCTGTGATGGGTCGCGTGAGCGCGAAACCCATGGCTCCGGCTACCCAGCCTACCCCAACTGCCACACTTTCATGTCGTCCCAGATGAGCAAAGTCAGGGGCTTGGCAATGGATATTACGACCTCGTTAGAAACTGTTTGTGGAGCGTAGTCTGCTTGCGCTTAAACAGTATTAAAATACTCTCGGAGTGGCACCTATGGGCACCGGGAAAAACTACATACTCTCCGGTGTTACCAGGCAGTGGTTAGGCGATGAAGACGTCAAGGCCTTTGTGTTAGCCCATCGCAATGAGCTGAATACGCAAAACAACGCAAAGTGTCGACGCGTGAATCCCTCGGTGAGCACCTCCGTATTTGACGCTCATGCTAAGTCTTGGGACGATTATGGCAGCTTTGCTATGGTGCGAACACTCTGCAGAGACAGCAACCTGAAAAACATATCCACGCTGGATCTGCTAGTCATTAACGTATTATTGATCATGTCAGGGATTGCAATCCGAACATCACCATATTCAGCGTAACAGTAACATCCGACTATGGTGACAAGAAAGGCCTACAACTGATCTTCAGCAATGTATCGGATCAAATCACCCTAGCCGAACTCATTTCCTCAGGATACTTGATACCCTCTCGTACCTTTGTCATTGATGTGAGCATTTAGGATGAACTGTCTTAAATAAAACGCGCTGCGGATAATTTCGATATGACGGCAGTTGACGCCATCATGAACAAGGCATCGATCACCGATGCCGTAGTGAATACTTACCACACAGCTTTTCGGGAGTTATACAAAAAACAAGGCGCATTCTGATGCTCGATTTTAATGATAAACCTAATCTGTCTGAGCAGATTTGCGCGTGCATTGATAGCGCGCTTCAGTCGGCTCAAGATCACTATTTGAGTCGTTTGCGATTGACTAGTTTCATGATGCGGGATTTGATTTGTACACCGAAACTTTCACTGGCGGGAAATACGGCTTTTCTACTGTGGGTAGCCGTTTGCGGGGTCACATCGATGTATTTTGGCTGTAGGACCAGACGCTATTTCCGCGCAGTATCTGGCACTCTGGGAATGCAAATCTCTGAACGGTAAATCTTAGAAGTAAATCTTAAAGCGAGGTCTGACCCTATCCAAGCCGATCTACGAGGCACAGGTTGCGCTCTACTAGTCCGCCTACATGGAGGCCCGTAAATCCAAAGTATTTCGACCAACCCTGGTCTGTTTACGGCCATCAATAAGGATACCGCCGCGATCTATTTCAAATGGGTGTCATTTAACTGTGGGCTAGCTCAGCGTGCGTCCGATCGCGGGATTCGCGTTCTGCAGTCCTGTGATTCTGGAGAGCTGCTGGCGCGAGTAAGCTATTTTTACTCTTGGCAGGATCGCTGCTGGCGGGAGGTATCATCCTCATGTGGTTTGGCTCGACTTTAACGATGCTCCTGATCAGGCGCCATCTCTTAAGTCTTGGCGTAAGGCCTAAGCATTAAAATCATAATTTCTGGTAAGATTACCCTTAGTCCTTTACGCTCTCTTTCCCGACTGGAAACAACGCGGCAAGAAATATGTTGTCGGCGATCTAGAAAGCTATGCCGGAAAAGTATGGTGATTGAATTGGATGTTTCACGAGCGGGCATGTGGATTGATTTTGCTACCGGATAAGGAGGCAACATTTTGATGCCTGGACGCGGGTCATGCATCTGGATTTGCAGCGCGATTTTCAGGCCGTAATGAAATAGTCTGCACAGTGGCTCGGCGTATCTACGCAGTCCTTTCCGATAGTCTGCACTCAGAGCCCTTCGTCAACGGACCCTAAATCTATTCCGGCAGATGAACTTGGGGCAGCGACTGCAAAGTGGGACTACAGAGATTAACACAGCAAACTGATAGCCTGTGTGCATCTCTATGACACCTGCAGGAAGGAATTTAGACCTTGGGATGTATTGTCTCGGTCAATGCGCCCCAATGATCTACACCCTTTGTATAACCAGCCTCAGATTACATCGGCCTGCCATATTATTCTGGTGGAAGAAAAGAAAGCGACGGAGGCGCTGATCCGAGAGGGTTAGGTAGCCAGCACGTCCATGAATGAGGTTAATGCACCGGTCAGTACAACTGACTGGTTACCGTTCAAATGGAAGCAGGTATTGATCTAGTCGGATAACGATGAGATGCTCCAGTATGCGGCGGAGAACGGCAGTATGGATGTGCTGGTGATAGATCCGATCCATAATGTGTTTGACGATGGTCCAGACGGCAGGAGCGGAAATGACAATAACGCCATGCTGTTTTTACTGCGTGAGCGTGTCGAGCGTTTGCGGGAAGCAGTTAATCTCGAGACCGGTATTATTCTGATCCATAAAACCAAGAAGATCAGCAAAAACAGGTCTAGGAAGATCCGTTTTTGGCGCTGTCTGATACCTGTAGTTTGCGTGGCTATTACACACCAGAATGCTGCTGTACCGGACGGACGGAAGCCAAACCGACCATGTGTGCTGGCATTTGAGCTACGTAACGGGGCCAGGGCTTAATGTCAAGCGTGTTGATAAAAGCCAAAAACGCTGGATCGAGCTGAATCAGAATCACAATAATCTAGTGAATCAAGATTACGCGGAAAAACTAAATGCCAAGCGCTTGCGTAATCGTGATGTCATTGTGCACATGCTTTTTGACGAGGTCGCGCTGAGACGCGTTTATACCAATAACCAGTTTGCAGAAACTTTTGAGAGGTACGCCAATCTCGGTGCTAACCGCACCATTAACGAGCGCATCTCGGTGTTGGAGAGACTAAAGGCGACCTCAAGTTTTTCTGCAATGCTAATGACTATAGTCTACCCAAACTGACATGCAGCAAGTACGGATACCTGTAGGTCTAGGGAATGACTCTATCCTGGTACGAATTTGCATACGTAATCGAACCACTTGCCGATGTGTCATTGTCCGGGTGTTCTGATCAAGTTGACGTTGTAACGGTGCGCGTCGAAGAGTTTTACCGATGAGCGCAACGTGCTGACTTGCTTAGTCAGGTTCACACCCAGGGTGGTTCTGCCTATTGCGCCTTTCGTTCGCCGTAAGAAATCGTATTGGACGGCTTAGCGCTGTCACGTGACTATTAGATCTACTATCCGGTAAGTTGAATGACGCTTGCCATCGATGAACGGGTCGATATCAATGGGACGCCCAATCAAGTGCGTGATATCTGTGCCATTGGTGACGGCACTGAGTATCGCGTCAGCCTTTCGTAACGCTAAAACCACTTAGTAATCACCATGAAAAACGACCAGGAAAGTATTCAAGGCCCCTGGGGTGGCATGAATATGAACTCAATCCGTTACCACCTCTTCAGGGAGATAGTGCGACGCTTAACCACACAGTCTTACCCGTTCCGGTGTAGCATATGCCATCGCTGCCTATCACGCGTGAAGCCAGTCCTGCTCTACTGGTGTTTTCTAAAGGCGATGGCATTGCCGCTAACACCACTGGCGTGATGGATCGCGTATTAACAGTGCGATTAATGGCCATCGCTCGTGACGAAAACGGCTTCGATACCGCTGATTAACTGATCGTTAAGGCTCATCCTGTACTATTGATTGACTCAAGACTTTGTGAATGGGATGTGGAGGACGCAGATAACAGGACGGGCGCTATACCGGCGCGCTTTGAAATCCGCTATTGCACCCTGAGCAACGACCTGACGCAAAATAGATAAATGTTCTTCCATGAAAATGACCTTACTAAAACCCTATACCCACGCCGGTGAAGCTCACTCTCTCTGTGCACATATGGACCTTACTAAGTCCTTAGCTCAATATCTGATCGCCCAAGGCGTTGCTCAGGATATCGACGCAATGGGATCCATATAAACAAAATCACACGCTCGTACACCTAAAGGAGATTCATCGTGGCTTATTTCTCTGGACAGGGGCACGTTTATGTCGGTGCCAGCGACAGCAATGGAAATCAGCAGGGATTAAACTTTGTTAGCAACGCGCCTGAATTAAAGGTGTCCTTATCGGTAGACACCTTTAAGCATCAGGAGTCTACCAGTGGCCAACGACTGACTGACCTGCATCTAATCAAGACAAAAAAGGCGAGTTCTCTTGCACTCTAGAAAAACTGATCGCAATCAATCTAGGCCTGGCGCTCTACGGATCCACCAAAGATTAAACGAGTAGCACCTTCATTGATAAACACTCTTGCCACCCCAATGGAAACGGGAAGTCTGTATCTGTTAGCTAAACAAAACGTCTCGTCAGTTGTTGTCATCAAAGACTCCAATAAAACGCCTAAGACACTGCCTGCCTCTCAGTATCAGCTGAATTCCAAACATGGCCACCTGCTGATCAACAATATTACTACCTATAGTTATTGCATCGAACTGTTTAAAGCTAACTATGCCTACGGGGCAGTACAGAGTATCGCCATGTTCACCTATCCGTTGCCGGAACGCTGGATCTATTTCAAAGGCTTGAATACCGCTGACAGCAACCGCGAGGTGTTTATAACCTCTATCGAGTGGCTATCAACCTAGACAAGGAATTGTCGGTCATTACAGATGAGCTGTTGAAGTTTGAGGTGTGAAGCCAAGTGCTGGCTGACACCCTAAAACCTGCCGCTGGCGATCTCGGTCAGTTCGATCGCATTGTTTTATTGTGAGGTGAGTGATATCCGAATTTGATGCCTTTGGGTCTCAACCAACGAATCTAACGAGCGCTGATGAGCCGATTGCAATTTCGTCCATTCACATCGGTGAAATTCCAAAAATCCTCGCCGCAATAAAGCCTCTTGCAATCAGTTTATGGAAGATCAGATCGATTAACTGGGGATTGCCATCTAATATGGCGACAACCTTTTGGCTGCGATCGCTATTGTTATACGTAAACTACATGAGTTGGTGGAGGCATTCTCGTTGGATGAAGCCATTACTTTGGCAACACTACTATTTGAGGTCAACATCGATTTTTTCGTGCAACGGGTGGTGCCGACACTGCAGCAGGACGACGTAAGAATCACCGTTCAGATAAACGATCGTCTTGCTGGCATATTCTTATCCAACGGTTGATCCGATCACCGCACCTCTTATCTGACATCCTGAATTACACGCTGCTCTAGTTTAGCGTTTATCTCGAAGCCGATCTGTAATTCGAGTTTAAGCAGGCCAGCCTGCAATTGACCCTAGTGGAGGTCGGTGCCAAAGGTGAGAGGCGTTCCATTGAACGCTTACAACAGGAGCTTAATCATGTACGTTCATTTGTACATCTATTGGCTATTTAATCCGAGCCACTCAATGCTTGCTCAACCACCTAGCGCAAAACGATTCACGAAGCCGTGAAGCGTGGCATGCAAATCGGTGTCTGTGACGTGAGATTCACAGTGATTTTAAGGTTCAACGGGCGAGTTTTATCTTTTTCATTCACAGCAAGGTGATCGAGAAAAAATCTGAGCGACTACTGGCACTCAAGATCGGCAGCAAGATCCATTTGATGGGGGTGCACGATAAAGGCGGCCTCATTTCCGGTGATGTGCTGATCCCTTTCCTACCGAGTCGTATTTGGCCGCAGCACTTTTGGGCCGTGGTTGATGGTTTGGTGCGCTCTGGCAATGCCTATTTCATTCAAAAAATAGAAAAATCATTTTAATGGCTGAAAAAATCTCAGAAAACAACCGACAACTGTCTCGTTTTAAACGAGTTGAGCGCATTCATACCGGTGCTAAGCGCCTACAGATAGGTCAGGAAATCCCCATCGGCGTAAAAGCCAGCATTAAAATTACCAAGATCGAAGCTGAGCTGATCACGATCAACCCAAAGCAGGGCTAACCTTTGGCAAACCCATGCGCATGCCTCTGCGCAGACGGAACGTGAACTGGTAAATGCCTTGACGCAAGCGCGATGGGGCAATCTTTTTCAACAGATGGACGATGCCTTTGTGTAGCAGGAACACAGGATGAATGTGGCTGCTATTAGCGCCAAAGTCGCCCAAAAATCTGCTGCAACCACCGCTATGGTGTCGATGCTGCCAAATCTAGTGCCGGAACGGCTGCATCCCAGGCCGCGATTCCTTATGTGGGTCCGGTGCTCGTGGTAGCAGCGACAGGCCAAAACACATTCACATCGAATTCTATTCCGGCGCGTTTGTCAGCCGATCAGTTCGTGATGAATGTAGACGCGGTAAAACAGGTGGGTGTAGATTTTATGCAATGGGCTGTTGCTTAGGCATGTTCAGCCGGGAGTCTGATACCTAATCCCCACAGGTAGCATCTAAAGGCCAAGCGGTACGCGTTGTGAACGTACTCGATCCCGCCATGGCAGCAGATTACCTCAACTCCTCATCCGGAGAAAAAACCATTCTCAATATTTTGCAGCGCGATGCCGGTACCGTTCGATAGCTGCTCAGTTAAATAGAATTTTTTTTGAAACTGTAAAAGGCTGTGAGTTCAAGGCGCACGGCGCGCAGGAACCGTAGTGTATATAAGGTACATGAGAATTCCGAGCACCACGTAATGCAGAAGTCGCGGCCTTTTAGAGTTTCAAAAAATTCTAATTTAGGAAGCGAAAATCCATGACTGCTTATATCGACTATATCGACAACATAACTACGAAACCACCTTGAGCCATCGTGAACTGATCATGATGGCACCCGGGCTATCTGGTAAAGAGCATATTTTCTGCGGGTTTATTGTTATCAGGATGACACCAAGGACTATTACAACCTAGCCGTGGCCACAATGAAGGGTTATGTTTCTAAGAACCCCTTTCTAATACAGCACAGTATTTCGCCAGTCTGTGGTGTGCCTGCCTATCATCATCGGATCGATTACTGGCTGTCTGTGAGAGTATAACGACTGAATGTGGCGATGAAAGTGGGTACGCCCGTGTACAAACCTTCGCTATCGGCAAGTTTTGCCATTACGCCTCGCTGTGGCAGTATCCAAAACCGATGTTTGCGGATCGCATGTTCAGCGGTGCACCTGCTACACGCTATTGGGACACCCGTCATTCTATTCTTTGAAAAGGAAACAACAACAACCTGCGCATGCACTTGACTATGCCATTGAGTAAGAGCATCATATCCAATAATGTGCGTCGGTATGAAAACACCTATGCGCTTTATCTGGTAATGCTCTATCACAGCAATAATCTCTATGGTGCCGTTGATAGCATTTTTCATATCACGGGGTTTAATAATCAAGTGAAAAACATTCTCACGATCAATAGTAAAAACTACGTGGTGATTCAGGATGTTGTCTGCACCTCGTTTAGCGATTACTACGCATTAGAGCGCAGCTGATGCCTTATGTAAGCGAGTTAGCTAATTCGGCTAGCGATTTATTGAAGGCCAGATCTACGGACGGCCGAACGCCATCGGCTTGAACTATTTGGTGTAGGCAGAGTTTAGTTACAGCGGGGCAACCCTGAACACGCCAGCGGTAAATCGGGTCGGCATTACCGATTGCTTGAGCAAATCGGGTAATACGCGGCTGGCTACTAGGTGACCTATCATATCTTTGTGCATACAGATCCGGACTACATCATTCTCGCAGTGAACTATCAGGTAATGTACTGGCAATGGCTGATATTAAGGCACAATAACTTCAGATATCAGCAACAAGCCGGTGTGGCGATCGATGCCATCGGAAGCATAGGGAACAGTGACGGTAATACGGCGGGTGCACCGTTCTGGCAATCTCACGATATTAGTAACGTGCAAGCCAGTTCTATCGATCTTGATTTCAATGGTCATGATTGGTGGAACAAACCCATGAATGTTTTTACAGAGGATCTCAATAACACGCAAGCTACCATCGCCACAGCAACACAGTTGGTGACGCAACCAAAGCACTAGAACGGCGAAGCCGTTCTAGCTCGGCACCATATCATAGTGGCGCAGCCTTCGAACTTTTGGCCCGTGTGGCATAGCTGCCGCACTTGCGACTGACCCGAAACGATAACATCGACGATGGCTAAATTATGACTCTATGTTCTGAGTGCCGGTTTGTCGCACTCAAACTTTCTTAAAGAAGAAAGAGTGAGTGGTTTTTGACGAAACATCAGTGAAGATATTTTTGAGCTTCGCTCAACATCATAAAAGGGGGTCTTGAATCTAGAAGCTGGGCGGATAAGTTAGTCTCTATCCGATATGCGGCATTGATAGACCCCGCTTTTGAAATTCATGTTTATGAGCGGTTTATGGATTCAGTCAAAAGTAATAATGGCGTACCGGCGAAAAAGTACAGGCCGGATTAGCCGTTCTCGATTTTTATAAATAGGAGCTACGCATTGCGCCGTCGGCGATATTGGGTGCAATGAAAAAACTCCAATCGTCTCTTCGCATGCCAGATATTCTGCCCGCCTATGCCATAAACGAGCCAGAGAGCAGTGTAACCCGATCAACTGAGACCACACATTCTCTAATACGGACGTAAAGTAGCAGAAAGAGTATTGAAGATGAAAGCTTTTTTACGTTCATCTGTTCGTGGGACGAAGGCGATAACCCTTGTAAAGATAGCGGTTGTTAAAAAAAAGAGAATGCCTCATTA
>NZ_CAADHL010000003.1 GCF_900699045.1 Candidatus Williamhamiltonella defendens
ACAAATTCAAAATTTATCGTAAAAGCTATTAATTATGATGATATCAGTGTCGAACCAGACATGAGCTGCGAATTGTCAGCCTAGATGTGCTAATTCATGAAAAGCCTTGTCTGATCTAGAAGCATCAGGGAGAACGAGACACTATTTTAATAGGCACTATTGAGTTTTCAATTACCAGGCCATATTTTATAATTTTTATTTAAAAAATGATTTTAAATGGTAATGAAACAGCTATAATACTTGGAAAAATTAGATGTTGATACCCCCTTTTTGCCATTGAGGTTGTCCGTCATGACAGCTAAAAGATTAATCTAATTTTTGAGTATTTTATTTTCCTTTGTTGCTTCGATCATACCGAGTGCCCGTGAGGCTATTTTGATTGCGCCGCAAGGAATAAGAGGGGTCGAGAAAACTTTGGGAGATATCAAAAAATGTTCATATTGACTTTCGTGGGTGCACTATTAATTGCTAAGGTCACTTATTCTCTAAACTAAACTCATTCCAAAAAACTGGAATTCTGGTTTGGATGACCCCCAGCAGGATAGTCGCCCTTTTTTGGCCTCATCACTTAGAAAAATGCTTACGAATTATCTTCCTATAACCACCCGATCACCATTCAGTTATTTCTCTTGATGGAAATCTGTGGGTATTTATCCCAAAAAAGATATAGATAGTGAGTCAATGGGCCTTTCCGATGAATGTCCGTATTCATTTCAAAATACCCTCTGATTCAGTGATGAATTTCTTAAACCCATGAGGCTCTGCCTCAGTGGAGGATTTAAAATGCTAGGGAAACTCACTTTTGATGCAATCCCTGTCCATGAACCTATCATTATGGTGACCTTGGCCGTCGTTATGCTAGCAGGGTTGTCGCTGCTATCAGCGATCACTTATTTTGGTCAATGGCCATGGTTATGGCGGGAATGGCTGACTTCTGTCGATCATAAAAAAATCGGCATCATGTATATTGTCGTCGCCCTGGTCATGTTATTACGGGGATTTGCTGATGCGATCTTAATGCGGAGCCAGCAGGCACTCTCTTCTACAGGCGAAACGGGTTTTCTGACTGCTCATCATTACGAGCAGGTTTTTACCGCTCATGGCGTGATCATGATCTTTTTTGTGGCGATGCCCCTCGTGATTGGTTTAATGAATTTGGTGGTGCCATTACAGATTGGTTCCAGAGATATGGCCTTCCCCGTCCTCAATTCTTTAAGTTTTTGGCTTTTTGTGGCAGGAATGGTTTTAATTAACCTGTCTTTAGGCGTAGGGGAATTTGCAGGAACAGGCTGGTTGGCTTATCCACCTTTATCCGGTAAAGAATACAGCCCTGACGTGGGCGTAGACTATTGGATATGGAGCTTACAGATTTCTGGGATAGGGACTTTGCTCACTGGCATTAATCTTTTTACGACCATCCTCAAAATGCGCGCACCTGGAATGTCAATGATGAAAATTCCTGTCTTTACCTGGACTTCATTTTGCTCAAACATCTTGATCATTATTGCCTTCCCTATTTTAACTGTCACCATCGCCTTACTGACATTAGATCGCTATCTGGGTACCCATTTCTTTACAAATGATATGGGCGGTAACATGATGATGTACATCAATTTAGTATGGGCTTGGGGTCACCCTGAAGTGTATATCCTGGTACTGCCTGTGTTTGGTATTTTTTCTGAAGTCACGGCCACCTTTTCAAGGAAACGGTTATTCGGCTATACCTCCTTAGTTTGGGCGACGATTGTCATTACTTTTTTAGCCTTTATTGTTTGGCTCCACCATTTTTTTACCATGGGCTCTGGGGCGAATGTCAACGCCTTCTTCGGGATCGCGACCATGATTATTTCTATCCCAACCGGAGTGAAAATTTTTAACTGGCTGTTTACCCTTTACCAAGGGCGTATTCATTTTCATTCACCAATGTTATGGACCCTAGGTTTCATTGTCACTTTTTCTGTAGGGGGTATGGCAGGGGTATTACTGGCTGTGCCTGCCGCGAATTTTGTGTTGCACAATAGCCTATTTTTAATTGCACACTTTCATAATGTGATTATTGGAGGTGTAGTATTTGGTTGTTTTGCCGGCCTCACGTATTGGTTTCCTAAGGCGTTTGGATTTACCTTAAATGAAAAATGGGGAATTAGGGCATTTTGGTTTTGGCTGATCGGTTTCTTCGGCGCCTTTATGCCCCTATACATCTTGGGCTTAATGGGGATGACACGTCGTCTGAGCCAAAATATTAATCCACAATTTCATCCTCTGTTGATGGTAGCAGCAGGAGGTGCTGTTCTAATTTCCTGTGGCATTCTCTGCCAATTCATTCAAATTTTCGTCAGTATCCGTGATCGTGAAAAAAATCGGGATTTAACAGGGGATCCGTGGGGAGGGCGTACCCTGGAATGGGCGACCTCCTCTCCTGCGGCTTTTTACAATTTTGCGGTGGTGCCAGAAATCAAAAGCCTTGATGCGTTTTTTGACATGAAAGAGAAGGGAGAAGCTTATCAACGTCCAGAAAAATATACAGAAATTCATATGCCTAAAAATAGTGCCGCGGGTATCATTATTGGCGCTTTTAGTGTCATTTTTGGTTTTGCCATGGTTTGGTCTATCTGGTGGCTGTCGATAGTGGGGGTGATAGGAATAGGTGCCATTTGGATTGCGAAAAGTTTCGACGAAAATGTAGATTATAACGTATCCGTTTCAGACATTGAGCGCATTGAAAATGAACATTATATACATCTGAGTAAAGCAGATCCGAATCAGGTTAACTGAATCTCTTATGATCAACAACGCCAGTCAAATTGTTGGGCTCATCAGAGTACATTTTTTAGTACGGCATCACCATGGTAGTTGACTGAAGCGTACCATATACTCAACTCGGATAGAGTTTCTGGCAACAGGATTTTTATAGGTCGACAAATATACTAATAACTCTGTGGGATGAGATTTTGCAGATCGTAAGCCCGTAATGCTAAAGAACCCCCCAAGCACGGCCATCTTTTTTCTATGGCTAAGTCAATGCCGATTACTGTGAGCAAATGTTGATGCTGCTCCAAATACATCATTTTGGCTTTATCTAATGTCAATTTGATAGGAATGAGCAGAGGCTGTATTCGTAATTTTTCTGATAAAGCCGTCAACTCGACTTTTTAAACAAACGCTCCGCTTCAAGTAATAATAACAAAGTAATGTGATAGCCATATTCTGTAAGTGCATAATAAGAAGAGATAATACTGAAGACTTGCTAAAATAATGCGGCTCTACTTTTCCTACACTATCTTTTTTAAAGATCTCTTCTCGTGCTCTGTACGAGGGGCGTCACGAAAAGACAAGGCCGCTTCATCAGTTTATTTTGTTAAAATTTGAGAGTCACTAAACGCGCTATCTGGTCGAGCAGAGTGCTTTTCCCCTGCGGCACCACGATTTTTTTAGGTGTGTGGAGGATGTTTTAACAGACGAGGCGTTTTGCTCTATATCAGAAGCGCCAAAGATATTTGATCTAATAAAAACAAAGAAATAAAACCTATCAACTCATTGTTTTTTACAGCAACTAAATTAATTAGCTTCCTCATGTCATATAATTCCATAGTTTTCTCTGTAAAGTAGGCTGTATAAACAGATTTATCTTTGGAAAAAGTTATTTCTCTATCATCGCTGCATAAAGCCCAGCGTAAATCGGCGAGCGTGAATAACTTAGTGATAATGGATCTTACGTATGTTGATCTCATTACAATCCAGGTGAGCACCTGTTTACATATGCCGACCTAATATTATCTGTACCTTTAAATTTATTACACAACAGAATATCGAACGATAATAAAATTAATTACGCGCTCTTTTTTCCACTACAATTTTATAGATCGTGGAACAGGCAATACCCAGTCGAGAGGATATTGCTTAACGTGAGTTTTTCGTTCCACTGAGCATCACAACCATCGACTTATACTATCATGAGAAAGAGGCAAGGGGCTCACGTATGATAACGCCAGACCAGAACTCGTCATAAGCGTAGTTAACGCACAATCTCACAGATTTTTTCTGATTAAGGTCTGATTTTAAACTGGTGGATGATCTCCTCAACGTTACCTGCTGTCTTAAGCTTTCAAATACCTATCGCTTCAGTTGTAAAGGAAAAACCTAGTTTAATAGTTATCCATCGAATAAGATGATTCATAAAGAGGAATAGCTTATTTTGATCTTGTTGGTCTACGCCTGAATGATAAAAAACAGTGATGTGGTGGTTAATATTGCCGGGTAGTAGTCCCACACCATAATTTTCGACTTTTTCATTGGTCTTCTGCAAGTTTTCTAAGTACATTTTCCAGAGTCTAAAAAATATTTTCCTGTGTATCGGTAAAAGAAGACTGTATCGTTAAAGTGGGCAAGAATGTATTTTTTGAGAAAAACGGAAAGTTATTTAACCAACTCTGGTAAGCGGTGTTCCTCTATTCTTAATTGAAACAACGAGATATGAAGAATGTTTTGATTATTTTTTTGGAAAATGCTCTACTAATCGGCGTACAGCTTCCTAAGAAATATTTTAGCTCTCCTCCTGTACATTTTGAGACATAGAGAATGAAATTCAAATTTCGAGTTTAGGAGATGATATCAAGGGGTTATATTTAAGAAGAAAATTTAAAATAACACAAAATGAGAAAAATAGATTTTATTTTTCGTGGCAAAAGTTATTGAGTATTAAATACTTTTCTTTTATATTTATTAACTTATCACCGTTTTGATAAATAAATTTTTATTTCAAGACATATAATATTTATTCATGTTTTTATAAAACATAGAAATTTAATCAATATTTGTTGCATTTTTTGAAAACTCTAATCTACCTAAAAAATTGCTATAGTTAATGAAGGCGCTGTTAAGTCGATTTTCAAAATATTTTCGTTAAAATCAAAATTATTTGAAGATATAAAATTCTTTGATGGTACGGATGACTTACAATCAATGGAGTTTTTGGTTATTGCATCAGTGATAACTCAATTTTTATAAATTGAAGAGAAGCGTTGATAAAAGATATTTAAGGTTTGCAGGGAAACTTGTTTTTAATAAAATTAAAATAATAAAAATACTTATGATAAAATCAAACTTTTTTATTTATTCACACTACATACCAAATAAAGGTTATAGATCTATTTTACCCTTTTATGGTATGCATACATGATTTAGCGGGGTTGTTCATTCATAACAAATAACAGCCGCGCTTCAGGCTCCTCGATCAAGTCACTCGTTTCATTTAAATATAGTCACGAGAACACGCTTATTGTCGTCGTCGCCACCATTAGATACTTAAAATTAGAATCACGATGCGCATAAACTTCCACAAAAATGAGCATTAGTTCGTTTAAAAACACTTTTCAACACTTAGATGCAATTCAATTTTGATGATGGATAGATACAGCCTAATGAATAAATTAAAAATCACAGTGAATCTTTTAAAAAAAAAAGAAATAAAACGTGGAAAAAATTGTATATAAATTAATCTATGTTTTCTTTTCAATCAGAAAGATATAAAACCATCTGACAGTGAGCAAAAGCACAGTTCCGTGGTACATAACCATTCAGTAGTTCGTTTACGCTCACGTCTCAGCGGGCATGCCTATTGGTCCCCTGTCACTACCTAATACTACCTTCCAATGTCCTAAATGGCATTAAATCTAAAACACAAACGCGAATGGGTTGGCTATTACAATGTTAAATTAATGAGTAATATTCCCTTCCTACTGTCACCTTCAATAAACCCATTGACATAAAAACCCTCAAGTTACATTTGATATTTTACCAATGGTAGGTAACTAGGTTTAGTAGTCTAAATGTAAGAGCGGACTACCGCTATATGCGGTTTTTTATGCCCGTCGTAATCCATAGTTACCTCTGCATTATGGTAAGGCGTATCGAGGAGAGCTGAATAGCTCTCCGGTTTCTCTTACATCGGTCTACTAACACTATTATATCTTAGCAGCCCGTTTAGTAGCAAGTAGGTAAAGTTTTATACCTGTAATAGAGATCGAAACTATGTCTGTTACCAAACCTTTTCTTAAAACCTGTTCTAAATTTATCGATATATACTGGGTTATCTCTAAAAACTCAAATACTCCTTATTGCGAAGTCTTATTGACCCACAAAGAACGAAGCTCTTTTAACGAGATGTTCAAAGAAGACAACCTTCTCTAGTCTGGATGTTAACCTTTAAGGGAGGGACTCTTATAAAAACTTTCAACCTGAAGCAAATCAAAAAATTCCGACAGCTTTTTCCAGAGCTTGCCACGACAGAGCAACTTGAAACGGCAATGCTTTTTTATTTTGGATTGACTAAAAAAGCGATTCCGCCATGCGAAATATTAGTTACAGGACGGTAGCAGTCATCTTAGATAATATTAAAAATAATATCAGGCTCACTCTTTAAACAGAGTTATGACGCTATTTCAGGTGAGTTTTTTATTCTTTACTCTGTCTGGATGTGCTATAGAAATCAATAATTTTTTCATTCTCTCATTCGAAGTCATAAAAACTCAGTTTTAGTTTTACCTGTTTTACTGGGCTTTGGTGACTATCTCTACTACAAAAAAAATCCACTAACCACTCGGGATTTTCCCGTATGTATTTATCTCAAGATATTGTGAATACTGCTGACTCTAATGAACGCTTTTTTCAAAAAAAAGAGGAAAAGTATCACGGTGATTAATCCGCACTCGGTTGTTTTAGATGAACTCTCTCACCCGTTATTTTCCATGAATCTTCTACTAGAATCAGTTTGCTTTTGAATCTCATTCAACCAGACACCTGAGTTATGATAATATATACATACCGACCAGAAATTCACGTTTTCACCGCCAATGACTGTACCCCTAAAGTTAAACTTGGAGTCACTATGAATGAAGAAGACCCCCGAAGGGTGTAGTTTCTCCCAAGTCGGATTGTACAGTCTGCACCTATCGATATCCCATTGAATATTAACTAGTAAGCATCCCCTGCTGTTTGATTGATGTTCTGACATTCATTCATGATTCTGACTCATACAGTCTCATCGGTTTTAACTAATCTATGGCTGATATTCTTTTCTGAATCTGTGACATCTCACTGTGATAAATCAACGGATCGACTATAGAACATCAATAAAATCGCCGATATTGAAGCGGCGATTGGCTGACGCTTTGCGAGAATCGTGGCGCGCTGGCATTCTTAAGTAAAAAATCCTTTTTAAAAAGGCATTTTAAATCGGCCCCCCTCATACTAGCGAAAATCCACGCATTCTATGATAACCTCATCTATCACTTTGACATTTAATGTATCACGATGACTAATAAGTTCATCCCGACTCCCTATGACGCTGTTTTTTGACAGTTTCTCTATGAAAAGAGACAGCGAAAGACTTTTTTGAGATATGGCTCCCTGATGAAATTAAAGCCTTGTATGATTTCACGACAATAAAAGTGGAGTCCGGGTCTTTTGTCGATGAAGACATCAAGACGTATCAAAGTGATATTTTGTATTCATTGAGTCCCAAAAAAAAGGATACCTCTACATATTGATTGAATCCCAGTTGACCCCAGATCAACTGATTACCTAGCGATTAATGCACTATAGTATGGCCGCGATGCAAAAGCATCTAGATGCTGGTAATAAAACGCTACTGTTGGTATTTCCGATTTTATTTTACGTGGGCGAAACAAGCCCGCATCCCTACAGCACCTATTGGATGAAGTGTTTAAAGATAAAGCCTCGGCGGGGCGTATTTATACGCCGCCATTCAGACTGGCGGATGTGACAACGCTAGACGATGGTGAGATTCTGCAGTATCGCCGGATGATGTTATTAGAATTGATCCAGAAGCACATTCGCTACCTGGATATGAGTGAGTTACTCAATGAAATTGTAGACATCTTATCGTATACTGCATATACAGATCATCAAGTCATGACGATGATGAGCTATCTGATTCAAGAGGTGAACGTGATAGCCCACATGCAGTTTATCATAGGATAGTGAAACAAAATCAGAGAAACATGAGTGGATAGTAATGACAATGGCTTAAAAAATTACAGAGATAGGCATGCAAAAAGCAAACTTGAAGACCTTCAAGAAAAAATGAAAAAACAAAATTGAGATGGTTAAACAATTTTTAGCTCATGAGGTTGACCGTTATACCGTCAACATGTCTACGGGTTTATCTGATCATAAACTCGATAGACTCTGAGACTCGCTCACATTTAAATGGGGATTGTGACACCTTCTAAAGGAAGGTCATGAGCCGTTGAAAACAAAAGACTGAGTTATTCCCTGGAATAAATACCTGGACGTGCATTCAAAATGCTTCAAAAATGAGACCTGTTAAATAGAGCAGTAAAAAATTGCTGGGTATTTATAAAAATTAGTTCTCTGGATCAGTTAAAAACTATTGCAAAAACAAGGGATAATCCCTGTCTTAGAACACTTAGTATAAGACTCATCTAGGAAGAGTCACGTCTTCGTTTTTAAGGATATAATCCCGATCCCACGATAATGCCAGAAAAGACATTAATCATGCAGTCACTTAAGCTCAGTTTTTTCTGCTTCACATAACTGAAATCTCCAACCAAAGCTGATTGGGCGAGCGGCGAGGAAAACGTTTTTATAGACATGGACACAGAATAAAAAATCCACACTCTATTTATTCAAAATACCAATATCCTTGGTTAATCAGCACAGTTAATTGTGCGATAAAATCGTCGTCTTGTATCATGTGACTGAGTAGGGGGCCCTCAATAGTCTTGTGACGAGCCAGAATATTCCAGGCATCGGCATAATCTAAGGAAAGCGACGCCCCGTTGACAAAATATCGGTCGCCGATGTGTAACATACGTAACCCCATTAAGCGATTCAATCGACTGCCATTTTGTAATAAGGTTTGAACTTGTGAAGGGGAGTACACCTGAGCCTCTGGTGCTTTCGGTAACTCATAAGAAGTTTGAGACATCTCCTGGGTAAACCAGTTTTCCAGATGTTCTCTCTTCTGGAGTAAAAATTGGCTCATCATGGCTTGGAGAGCGGTAATATCTTGAGGCAGAATTTCGGTTGGGTCTTCACGCAGGAGTAAATCAGGCGCGGGGGAATACTCAATGCCTCGATGATTTTCATCTGAAAGCGATTCAGTCCAATTCCTTATCATACGTAGGCTGTTGTCTGTCCAAAAATGAAGGCAGTAACTCATATCGGTTTCGGACGACATCGATTCATGTGGAAATCCCTTGGGGATATACAAAATATCCCCGGAACTCAGCTCTTCATTAATGATAGACTCAGAAAAGTCTTTCTGACCATAACCAACCGGCCATAACCATCGATCTCCTACACGCCATCTGCTGCGTCCAATCCCTTGTATCACCAACACGTCAGACGGTTTAGTCTGAGGGCCAATCCCACCACCGGGTACTGAAAAAAATACCGTCAGCGATTCTTTGACCCAATCGGGGAAAACACGAAACAAAGACAGGAATTCTTCAGAAGCTCTATGCCAATGGTTTATTGATTCAACTTTTAGTGACCAGTTCCGTTGACCTAATAAGGCATATCCATTAAATGCTTGATGCACTAACTGACATTTTCCGTGACGCCTTTGAATGACTTGGTTCTCAATCACTTTTTCTCTCACTAGTTTTTCTAGTTCCTCAGGTGAAATAGGATTGATAAAATCAGAAATTGCTTTTCTTAACAAAACAGGCCGATTTTGCCAGTGGTGATGCAAAAAATTTTCCCAATTAACGATGAGATGCATGTACTACATTCTCCCTGTTTTTATTATCAAAATTAATAAAACGCGCCTACCATTAAGTTTTTTAATGGTATCGCATTTTATTAAAATGATGATATCAAATAAAACATTGATTGGCATTTCTTATTTATATTGATATTTTTTATTATTCGTAGGATATAAAAAGAAGTAAAATTCTGTTGCAGTCAATTCAACAAGACAGAGCCCAGCCGCTTGTCACAGACTCATATCTAGTAGATGACAAGCCGGCCTCAGGAGTTTCTATGGAGTATAATGATAGTCACCTTTATAACAGCAGTACTCGCTGAACTGATATAAAAAGTGATCCTGTGCTTCACGATAAATGACCTGTAATTTATTTTCCACTATACGGTGTGATAATCCAAAATGCAGGGTAATAAGCTTTCTACTCATATTTTATGATACACAAAAGATAACCTCGAGTTCTTTTGCGGTAAAGATATTTACTGGCCGATAAAATAAAAAGTAGCTAGACTTGGCGCGTGACAATAACTATTTTTGAGTAATACATTCCCCACTTTTCTGGCGTGAAAATGGTGCCAATACACAATCGTGTCTGTTCTTCATAGAGGGGATCCTTAGCAAAATAATAAGATCGCATCAGTTAATCAGCTTCATAGGAGTGGATTTCAATAGAGCGAAGGCGATCTTGGTGCTCCATTTTATAGAAATCATTCTGCTGAAAATGAGAAGCAAACTCAGAGATGGGAGAGGGTAATTCATCATCAAGGTGCCAGGAAGTATTACCCTCTCGCTGCCGCCTGTCCCCTGATTGCCCGTCGCCATCTTATTTTGCACAGCCCACCGGATAGATGAAAGTGATTTTGTCTGTCGACTTAATCAGCGTCGTTTTCAGCTCCCTGAGCTCTTCAGCCGTGACAATCTGTTTTATCTGATGAGTAAATATCGGGGCCTCGATAAAATTAATAGCGTGACTCACGACTGCCTCCTGTTTGCAATGGGGCATATAGTACACCATGCTCTGATTCAGGACAGCGGTCACATCGAGAAGCCATGGTAGCCGATTGGTTTTTTCTGCGGCGATGGCTTCTGTTCGCTTAGCTTCTCCGCACGTATGCGGTCATGCTACTTACTCAGCGCGTCAAGCGGCTGACGCTCCTGATTAAGTTCTAAACCTGTTCGCGCAAACTGTCCAGCTGCTTTCTCAAGTGATGACGCACCCTGGCGCTATGCGTCAGCGCCTGTGAGGTAGTCCAGAACATGTGCTAAAAGCTGCTGATGGTGTCCATGTCGCTCAGGCGTGATGTGATAATCGTGCCATGAAACCAGATTATCCCGCCAAGGATGCCGATCAGAAAGGCGAACCGAATACACACGCTATCTCCGTTCAAACGGAGGATCTAAGTATACCTGTAGCCTGCCGTTCTGCTCACGGATAACATAACTGATGCTCTAAGAGCTTCATTACAGCTCCGCGCTGATAGAAAGCTCCAGACTTACGAACTCGCGCTTCACGCGCTGCTCGGTATCCTGCACCTGCTGCTTTGATTTCTCCTTGAATCTATTTGCCAAATTTAAAATCGCGCTCATAAATTATTTCTTTTAACCTAATATTTCGGCCGCCGTCCGAATGAGAAATACTAATGCTACTTTTAGTTTCCCGCACACGGTATGCCACATATTTTCGGCGGCGTCACCACATCCTGCCGGTCGTTAGTCAGTGTCTAGCAAGCGTTTACGCGGGGACGGTCCACGCGGTCAAAGTCGCAGCTACTCAGCAAGGTGAGTCTGGTCGCGGCGATCGGAAATTCGTTAATACTTAGTTTTGGCGAGCCGGCTTGTGATTTCTTTCGTTCACTTTCTGATAGGCTCCGCTGAGAGAAAATTCGTACTACTGTGAGAATTTTTCGGAGTGGACGTCGTGGGTTTCATGGATCGGCGAGCCTACTGAACTAGTCATAGAAAACTTCTCGTAGAGGGGACGCTGTGTGTACTGACTTATGGTATCGTGCAGTATGTTATATTCCGTGCTGACTGCACAAAAAAGCCTTCTACAGTAGAAAGCTTTTTATGATATAGGCTTGTTTTTATCTCACAAAAATTGAGATACAAGAAATAGCGTAACAGTTTAATATTGTGCACTAAGAACGTCAACACGATAGAACCAGAAAAGACTATTACTATATTTAGTATTTGATCAACGATAGCACGGCGAGAAAATAAGAAACCATAGTTATTGAAAATTAAATATATTAACCAGTGAGATCAGTATATCCTAAGCAAACACTGTCCAAAATAAAAATAACCTTACAAACCATCCTTGGTAGACATGAAAAGTCTACTAACATAAGCACATTAAACAAAATAAAAATAAAAGATGAAATAAAAGCCAGTAGTGATGTAGAGCTATAAAACCATTCGTTAGGTGTGTCTAATTTATTAGAAATCAGAACATTAAGTATCAAATTAACTATCAGTGTAGTTAAGCAACCCACCTCAATTGATCACGTTAACTTTTTTATAAAAATACGGGAATGCGAATGTATAAATCAATAAAGGCGCTAATGTTAGGCAACAATTATTTATACTGAGGATAAATTTATAGTCCCCAACAAAATAATTTAGCCACATAGTAACTGCATGGATGACAATGTACAATGAAAAGACAATAACGAAAATATACTTCAATCTATCTTTTTTATCATTGGTAAACAAAAATTTAATCGCAGGAAGAAGAAGCGTATAACCTATAATGGAGGAAAAAGATGAAATGATGTGTTATTCATTAGTAGGTTTATTAGGAATGATAGAGCATCTCACATAATAAATAACCGACCATGTAACAAATGGCAAACTAAGCCTTACTAATCTTTCATGCCAATTTTTTATTCGATTTATTATTCAAAACTAAATAAGCCGATATGATAAAAATAGGAACGCAAAATCTGGTTAATGTGTAATAAATATGACTAGAAATACATGCTGATTTATTACTATGCATGAGAGTGGCATCAGAAAACGCCCCATAGTTATATGTATTAAAATCACTGAAATAACAGCAACGCATCTAATGAAATCAATATCTAAACTTTTTACAGAAGACCTTTACAGAAATCTTAAAATTGTTTTCAACCTATTATAGGTTGAACGACTAATATAAAGTAAAAGCCATAGTTTTATAGTCCGTTATGATGTAGGACCATTAGAATTTTTCTTGCGCTCCCACCTTTGCTTTTGCAACCTCTAACGCTACCTCTCAAAGCTTGTATTTTTGATGTGTACGTTTTTTATATATTCTTTAACTCAGAATTTCTGAGATGTTTGAAAATTGTCTATTTAGCAATACTTTTGACTATTCCATTGACATTATTTTCATCCAGAGGAGCATCAAACTGCAAATCATAAGCGCTGTCGCGCTCATAGCAGGCTTTCAGCCACTGATCGTATTTGGTCCAGCGGCGGATGGCTCGGTATGCCCACTTTCGGGTTTTGTCGAACAGGGTTCGTTTACGGCTTAAGCCGTAGTCGTCAACTATTTCTTTGTCGTTCTCCACGCTCAGGTCAAGCAAATCGGCTACCCAGCCCAGCGTGTAGAGTTCCGTCTGTCACACGGCAATTTTTCAGTGACCGTGGTTCAGATTTTTGAAAATTAACCCCGAAATAGGCAATTTTTAAATAAAAATTATTTCAAAACCAACAGATAATAAACTTTCGGTTAAAATAAGCAATAAAAGACAATAAAATCGGATCCAAGGTGATATTTTAAGTGTCATTTAACAATCACTTAATTTTTAATATGACCTGTGTTTTTCTCAAAATCAGGATATTCAGTTCTTTTTTAATTTTCATTTTCCAATCAATTTCCTTTCTTAAACACCCCTCCAGCCGGACGACGTCATAATATAAGCAGTGAGACACGGCGGTCATTGAAAATGATATTTGACCCCGATTTTACTTCAGGTGTCTGTGTACTCTTATTTTCCGATTTGTTGAGTAACATGCCCCCATACATGCACACGCGCACGGATTAATGTCCGCAAAAATTGCCGGAGAGCAATATATGACACATGCCTAGCCGACGGAACTCCTGAAACAGGCTCGCAGCAGGTTCACGCAGCGCTAAATAGCCGAACATGCATGCAAGGAAACCAAAACCGTAAGTCGATGGGAAAAAGGCAAAACACCATGTCCGTCAATACTCGATGTTGCGCAACCTGTTGTAACAACCTGCAGCCGGCACAACAGAAGGTTGTCGCCACTTTCGCTTCATTGAGCTATTCGCAGTCATTAGCAACATCCATATGGGCATTCGATGCTCACGTCATTGAATGCGTTTTTACCGGCCAATGGAACAGGTTCTCGAAAAGAACTACGTTGAGAACTACGGTGTCTACCATCATTTTGTTGAGGATATCGTTCCATATCTGGCAGAGGATATGCCGGACCATGATGTATGCGCGGCAAGTTTCCCGGACAGCCGTGCAGTATGACAGGCGTAAGTAAATAGAATTCGCTGGGTAACCCACATGATTTCGAATGCACCACGCAGGAGACCCTGTTCTTTTACGTGTCTCGTATTATCGCAACCAGGTACTACAGGCCTTCCTTCTGTAAAACATCAAGAACCTGCTGTCATACAAAGGTCCACACCTTCAACGTGATCCTGTAAACGTTCAGGGACAAGGTGAGCTATGACGTGCATTACAAATCGCCGCACCGCCGGCAATGGGTTCGGCTTTATGGTCTATCCCAACAGTGTTATACACATACTGTCATCCAGATATCAAAAGGATGTGTCAAAAATCCTTGTATGTAAGGGCACCAACAATGAACTGCCAGACACACCTGACGCCACATGAATGCGCACGACTGATAGGCTTCCCTGACTCTTTGCAGAGACCTGTCAGTTATACGCAGGCTTACCGTCAGTGCAGAAATAGTGTCTTCATGCTGGTCATGCAGGAAGTCGCCCGCATCATGAGACCACGTGTTGGCTCAGATCGAGATGGCAATTCAATTGCATTGCCCTTGTTTCCCTGAATGGTTGATGTAGTAGACAGCGCGACACGTAACCGAAAGAATGTAAGTGCACATACAAAAATGTATTTTTGAAAGAAATTAATTAATTTACAAAAAATTGAATAAAATGACTCAGATAAACTTTATTTAACATTTATTTTCATTGAAATTTGTAAAATATTTTAAATTAAAAAGTCTCAACGTTTAAAAATGATTTAATAAAATAAAATGAGTTATCTAAAACTGGATTTAAGAGAAGTGAATAACATTGAAAAGTCTAGAGCACCTCGCTGAGGTTTATTAGAGATTAAATTTTTTATTTGAATAATCTATCTATTATTAAAATCTTTAAAATATAAAGAAAGAAATAATATAAAATCCATAGATTTTTACAAAAAATACCGTATCGACAAATGGAAGTTGATACAACTTCTCATTCTTCTACGAAAAAATTTACCTATTCACTTAAAATATTAAAAATATCATTAAGTTTCTTAATAAACGATTTATAAAAAATAAAATTCCTCATCAAGGTAAAGTACCTATTCAAAACACAACATATCATACAGGTGAAATACCTTTAATTAAAGCTTTAAAAATAAAATACACTCTAATGAGTTTTTAGAAAAAAAACATTTGAATTAGTCAAATGCCAATTTAAAATAGGTAAAATCGGTAAATAAAATTAAATTTTTAGACCCTAAAAACTTAGAGCGCCAAAACAAAGCTATTAATGCGCTTCATAATATTCGAAGGCATAATATTCAAGGGCATATGACCAACTACAGTGAATCGTGTCAAAAGGGAGCAGGCAACTATGAGGAAATGCCTTGTATTTCTACTCAATTTATTAATAAAAGTTGAGGATATGCTACCCAATGCAAAGTGGATAATAAAGGAACACATACGTTTAGTTTAGTAGGGGTGCCTCCTTTCGCACAGCTAAGGACGCTATTTATTTCTCATATTACGATAACTATTGAGTTGTTGATCCTTAGGCGGGAATTATGTGAAACCAGTTAATATAGAAAACGTTTTAAAGAAAAAATGAATCAGTGGTTAGAAAATAAAAAGTATAAAATGACAAGCAACGTTGAGTAGAAAAAATTTAATCAGCTATATGGGAAATGGACAAAACATAACAACTCACATTGGCTTGACGCTATCGTTAAGAATAATAACACTCTCATTTATCACTGAACATTGTTACATTGAGAGTAGAGAAAAAAGTACATGGCTGAAAATAAAGTGAATTTAGTTTTAATCTGAACCGATAATTAAACTAACAAAATAAAGAAGAGATTACAAATCTGATTCATGCTACCCCTTCTGTGGTTTTAGTTAGTTTATTTCTTATACTGAGGAGTCAAGTCGCTGAAGGGCGACATGATAGATTTTCCAGCTTTTAAGAACTTGGAGCTCTTGTTCGGGCGCAACCCAACTCTACCACATCCGCCAGTGACACCAGGGCTATCGTGATAACGTTCATTAACCGCGATTTTTTCTTATGGCTTTCTGGCGGCTTTCTGCTTTGATGTCGATACGTTTGATAACCTGATGACCGTCAAATATCCAGTTCCCGTGATATGTCGCCCCCTCTGGGAGAGAGTTGAGATCTACCACGATGGCGTTGAACGGAAATCAGGTAGAGGCATCTTTTGAAATTGAGACCACAGTTTTTTTCATCCAACACCACTGTAACCCTGTCTAGCTTAAAGGTTTTTTGAATGTCATACCAGTCGCGACCCTGCTCATCTGCATATAAGAGGCACTGAGAGGTCTGTTTTCGCTGGTTTTTTGATCGGAAGATAAGTCCTCAGCTGTGGTTTCTTTAAAATGTCGATAGAGTTTCATGTGAGTTATCCTTTCCCTACGGTTCTCCACTGACCGTTGATGTTTTTATGAATCGGTAATAGGCATAATCATCGACACCACGCATCTCTTATATACAATTCGTTTTAAACACAGTTACCACTGCACCTGCGGGAAGTTATCGGTGATGCTACTCAACACTCATACGATGCGCACTAAATAATCTGATATCCCGGAGAAAGGTGCGCTTGACTTCCCCACACTTGTCCCGGTTTTATACGGTTTCCTAGATTTTGGTGGTTATCCACTGGATTCATAGTCCATCCCAGCAGTCTCCTCAATATTACCGTCTCTCTAGTATTTAGCGATCCTGCTGTTCTTTGACAGCAGGAGGGTGTCGTACACGTGGATTTTACCTGGCATTTCACCGACATGCCTCTCATACAGTACATTTTTTGTACAATCTACCAGTTCTGACAAACCCAGGTTTTCTATAAATTGCGCTTTATCCAAGATGTCTGCCCTGTTTTTGTTTTGAAATAAAAACACTGAGTTTAAAATCTCAAAAATCTGGGTGTCATCATCAGGATGTAATAAACTACCATTTTTGGTGGTAACATTACATAGCGAGCGCTACATGGTATGAAACCGCTTAACAGGTAATAATGTAGGGCCTTGCCCTACTAGCCCCATATTACCAGCGGTACATTCACCGTCTAGCGTGGCGTTATTGGTAATATTGCCAATTTTTGGCATAGAAAATACTCAAAAGTTAATTTTCTTAATTTAAAAAAACGTTTTATTTAATCAGTGATAACCAAATAACATCACTCTGAACGACGTGGCCAGTTGGTTAACCCTACATTCCAGAATTTTATTGCCTCAGGTAGCCAGCGACGCTCCACAATAAGTCACACTATATTTAGCCTGAACATCCCCCATTATTTACTGGGCGTTAACCCGCTAGATAAATCGCCAGTCATCCTCGTTAATTGCCTAACCACATACGCTAAACCCTACCAGAGCCTGACGAAAATTATCAATGGTAATGTCATATTCTAACGTTTTAGCCAAACTGATATCAAACTATTTTTATAGTGATCCTTTTCCACCAGCCAGGATAACAGCCTGGAAACGGCGATCAATGGTATATGTTTCGCTAATCATGCAATTATCCAACAGACCTAATGACTCCTCTTATTCCGGTAGCAACTACAGTGCGGTGACCGGAAAATCACCAGTCACGCGTTGCAATAACGTGGCCAAGGCCTGGATCAGTACTGATTTAGGCGGATTGATGGGCACTAGCGGTCAACGTAGCCGGTTTACTATGCCTTCTCTCAACTGCACAACGCACTGATCACCAGGACTAACCAACTGTCGTTGCCACCTGGAAAATAGTTCATTATGGAAATATCAAAGTCTAATGGCATTCTCTCACGGTATGTATCATTGCATCCTATATCAGCCGCACAATTCGGATCTGATCCTGTAATTCACTTATCGACAACACAACGGCGGATAACAGCTCATTGGCGATGCCTGCATAAGTTTTATGCGTCGACAGATTAGCTAACTCATCACCGAATGTGGCCACTTTGCCGCGATTCTGAGCGCTAACGGCTTTTTGCTTCTGCATGAGGACCGGATAGATTTGGTTACTCTCGCCAGACCAATATTACTCGATGGCTGAAACTGGCCATAATTCTTGCTGTCAAAAACATCGGTTATGCTGTTGACGGTCGTAACCGGCAACACCTTCAACCCGGACTCGTTTGCCCTAAGCGTAAACTCAAAGTAGCGGCCGTTATCTCATTGCTCAACAATCTTGGTCCCTCCAGAAGAAATACTTACCGTTAACTCACCATATGCGGGTGAATCAGTGTTCCGGCGCTGGCTGTTTCATATACCGCAATAAGATGTGTTTCCCTTCCAAAATCCTCAACACACGGTGTATCACGATAATAGTACTCATAGACGGGCGTTTTACAGCCAAATGATCCCCCCCACAAGAATGGTGAATGAGATAGGGATACCTCTAAATTGTACTTTCTGAAGCGTTTCAAAGCACTTTTTAGACCACTTTAGATCAAAAAAGTCTGTCACTGTATTAATTAGGCTCATAGCTACCCCGTAAATGGCATAGAGATCCCGACCCAGCCCCGGGCAGGCCTGTCGCCTGCATTTGTTGGTTACTACAAAATTTTTATTTACCATCTACGGACGAATGGATAACTGCTTAATAAGGTCGAGTGTAAATAATGATTACAGATTATCAAGAAAATCTAAATCGTTAATTACGGTTGTCATAATTAATTCGCAGTAACTGAAAGACCTTCCTATTTAACATCAAACTTCGCATCTTCTGAATCTACTTACTACTCATCGACGGTCCACATATTACTAGCAAGAATAGTTTTACCATTGGCTAATTGAGCAACTATAGTGATATTAGTTTGATTGTTAAATCGAATAACAGACGTCCCACGACTATCACGCAATAACATTGGAATAGACCCTAAATAGACCCTGCTGATGGTTTTTCTTTGTAACCGTGAACTCCATCTATTCAGAGCAGTATTTCACGTTTAACGCGAGTGGGTCTATATTTAAATGAACCCTCGACAATCAGTATTAAACCATTAACAGTTACATAAGTAGCCCCCATGAGTAAATCGGTTGTATCAACGATAACAGATCCTGAAACATTATGATGATGGTTGTAAGCGGCATTGTGCTAAAATAGCGAAAATCCGTAACTGATTAATTAATAAACCATCCCAGAGAACATCATACGATTGAGATTCTTCGTGTTCTGTGCAACAATCAGAGCAACAGAAAACCCCTACTCTCCTGAACATAGCCTTGCCATTCTCGAGACTCATACTCAGCAATCAATTCAACTTTGATAGTTGATAGCGTAACAATGGCTGAGTCTGTCGCAATCTCGTCCCATCTTTGGCTAACTTCACGCGGCTAAATTTAGATGTAACGATCGAACACATGTCCCGCATACAGAACATCATCAAGAACAACGTCTTAACCTGTACATAGCTGTCATCCAACTAGCTATACTCATTTAACTGCTATGTGGTGATCACATTCTCAATTTAAACTTAATCATTATCCTGCAGGTAAAAAGAATGAAATAACTTCATTGGCAGTCGGAACCCCGGTAATTGTTAATTTACCATCCGACCCCGTCATTCCAGTAGAAGCATCAGCCACCGGCAACAGATAAATACTTCCATTACTGTCATTTTGTAAATACACATGCATCATGGCCGCCAGCATAAAGCCCTAACTACAAATGACATTAGCATTTGCCGAACTAGAATAAATAAGACACTTATCAGTGACGGTATTTACCTGAGAATTGTCAACCTCAGAAAAATAATGGCATTCTTAAATTACTTAGCACATTCTACAAAGGGATCATTTATTACTCCTTTTCGGTTTGTTTTCTTTTTAGTTAGTACAATAATGTCTTTATTGCGGACCCGACGTTGCCAAAAAAGATTGCTATCTACAATCTCATCCTCCTCATTCGGCAATAATATACGCTTAAACAAATTGCGAACTTCACAACTCTTTCTTGGTTTAACGAACATAAATTTAACCCTCAAAGTTGATTTTAACTTTCGGTTGAGTTATGCCATCTGGGATAACTAACGTAACGTAATATCAACTTCTTTAATATCATCTGAAATGACAGGATAAAAATACCACAGCTCCTGAAAATACTCGACAGAAACCAGCATTAACAGCTGACCAATATAACCTTCACTGCTTAAATCGATATTCACTATCGATCAGACAGAAGAATATTTCTGAATCCTTCGGGTTGGTTCATGACTGTTAATCAGAGATTAATTAATATCTATTCCTGTAAATCCTCTAATTTAACCTCAGCATTCATCGCTTAATCTTACCGAAGCGTAAACCTTCTGCTTTCGGGATAATCCTGCACCATAATGACGTACCCCTGTTGCCTTTGGTGACTACTACGGCAACTAACGCCGTTTCACCGTCCGGATTATTACCTCTTTTATTACCATCGGTGTCGGTATCGGTGCGGTGTCGGTAAAATTATCGATCCAAGCTCAGAAACAGTCAAAATTTTCTCTAACACAGACAATATTTTAATATTTACCTACACCTCAGGCGGCAAGCCGCCCAGTTCGTTATCTAGCTGTTAAGTTTTTAGCCATCTCATGATACCGTAGTGTATAATAAGGTATTAACCCGGCTCAGAATGACTAGAGAAACAGATTATATCATCAGCAAACGTTGCGTAGGGTCTACTTTTACCTATGTTTTCTTAGCAAATACCAAAGGCCTATAATTAGGCTTTTGATCAATAATAACACTGAAAGCACGCGTCTCCATTAGGTCGCGCAGCTCATGTAAAACTGACGCTTTGTATTTTTTACTCAACGCCTGTAGTGATAAAATAGACTTACAAAAAATAATTTACTATCAACTACCTCTGCCTTTGTTGAAAGATTCGCTTTCGACCGAATATACTCAAACGGCGTAAACACTCTGGATTAAGCCTGTACAACTTTCTGATTATTTAGCCAGCGATGAATTGACTTATGAAACTAATGGTGTCCGCTACGTCACTGCCAACATCATCTATGGGCGAGCTCATTGGATTAGCAATTGCGGTAAGCGTTACTCATAAATTTAAGCCATGCTCTGCTAGGTTGGTTTTTGTCAAGCCAATTGATCAATACCAATCAATGGAGACTAAGTATCGGAGTAGATGCCTTTCGGGGGCGTTACGATGGTAGTATGATCATTTCTGGTGACTGGTTAATAGAACATCATGAGTAAATGAAGAAACAGTCGTTTTATTTTGAACTAAAACAAATAAACAATGGATAGGATGCCTTGGTGTATACATTGGCGAAAGACTGGAAGGAAGCGCCAAAAACTATGGCAGCAGCAATAAAAAATCAATCTAAGAAATGATTAAAAATGAAGACACTGAACTTTAAAAAAGAGGATAAAAAAGGATGAGGTTCAACCTCATCCTAAGGCGTATAAAATTAGCTGATCACTGAAACATTTCCGGCAGATGGGCCTTTAGCACCATTTTCAATACTAAATTCGACCATTTGACCTTCACCTAAAGTCTTAAACCCTGAACTTTCAATAGCTGAAAAATGCACAAACACATCTTTGCTGCCGTCAGCAGGAGTAATAAAGCCGAAGCCTTTAGACTCGTTAAACCACTTTACTGAACCTTTTTGTTTTTGAGAAGACATCTTGTATTTCCTGTATATAAAAAATATTGCCATCAGTGGGCGTGTTAAAGCCAGTTATCAGTCGTTACTTATGGAGGGCACTATGAAGGAAATTGTCAGTGAAGAGCTATCGAGGATAACGCTTAAAATGAACTACTTTACTCAATATGTCGTTCATAAATAAATCTGTACCACAGGCCGGCTCACATTCAATCATAAAAAGTTATATAAAGCAACTTTTTTATCGCCCTATTTAAGACAAGGTCGCCATTATCTCATGTTATTTTTTAAATAATGACACCCAGAATAATCAAAAATAGATACTCAAAACCATTCACCAAAACGTCGAATATAATAACGCTTCATCAACTGAGCCAGCACGCAATAGCTGATTAATGTTGCTACTAACCAAGGGAAATATTGCCATGGTAAAGGTTGTAAACCTACTAACGTTCTCAACGGGGAAAAAGGAATATAAATCCCTATGGCCATTACCAATCCTGTCGTCAATAATACCGGTAACGCAGCGGTACTTTGAATAAAAGGAATTTTTTTGGTCCGCAATATATGCATCACCAAGGTTTGCGAAAGAAGACCTTCAATAAACCAACCTGCTTGAAACAAAGCTTGATGTTCAACTGTATTCGCGGCAAAAATAAACCACATTAAAGCATAGGTTGTGATATCAAATATAGATGAGGTCGGTCCGATCCAGATCATAAAACGCTTAATATTTTTGGCATCCCATTGACGAGGTTTACGCATAAATTCTTTATCCATTTTATCCCAAGGCAAAGAAAGTTGCGCAATGTCATACATCAAATTTTGTAATAAAAGATGAATGGCTAACATCGGCAAAAAAGGAATAAATGCACTTGCGATTAAAACGGAAAACACATTTCCAAAATTAGAACTGGCTGTCATATTCAAATATTTGATAATATTCCCGAATGTCTCTCGCCCTTTAATAACGCCCTCTTCCAACACCATTAAATTTTTTTCTAACAAAATAATATCGGCGGATTCTTTTGCAATATCAGTGCCACTATCAACAGAAATTCCCACGTCGGCATCACGTAACGCAGGCGCGTCATTGATCCCATCACCCAGGAAACCCACAGTATGCCCGTTCGATTGAAGCATTTTCAGTACTCGTGATTTTTGCAACGGCGTTAATTTGCAGAAAACAGTGCGTGCCTCCACCTGCTTCGATAATTCTTCATCTTCCATTTGCTTAATTGCAACGCCGCTTAAAGGCTCTCCGGGATCTAACCCCACGTCACGACAAATCTTACTAGTAATAATGGGGTTATCGCCGGTCAACACTTTAACCGACACTCCGTGTTCACAGAGTGTGGCAATAGCGGCCTGCGCACTTTCTTTTGGAGGATCAAGAAAGGTTAACAACCCCTCCACAATCAAATCTCTTTCATCGGCTTCGCTTAAAGGTAAATTCACCCCTTCTGCTTCTAATGTACGAGTCGCCAACATTAACACGCGAAAACCATCTTGGTTATATTCATTGGCTAACGCTAACAATGCGTTTCGTCTCGCTTCATATAATGGATAAACTGTATCCCCATCGCGTATGTGTGTCACGATAGACAACATTTCCTCAACGGCACCTTTGCAGATCAATTTTTGTTTTTGATCCTCATCCTGCATGACAATAGATAAACGTCGACGAATAAAATCAAAAGGTAACTCATCTATTTTGAGATGACCCCGAACCAAATCAATTTCAGGTTTTGCTCGGCTAAATTTAATAATCGCTTGATCCATTAAATTCTTCATACCGCTTTGATTAAAACTGTTCAGCCAAGCCAGCTGCAATACCCTACTGTCTTTATTTCCCCTTACATTTAAATGATGTTCTAAAATAATCCGATCTTGCGTCAAAGTGCCTGTTTTATCTGTACAAAGTACCTCCATCGCCCCAAAATTTTGAATGGCATTCAAACGTTTTACGACCACCTTGCGTCTAGCCATCGTAATTGCCCCTTTAGCCAGATTAGCGCTCACAATCATAGGCAACATTTCAGGGGTGAGACCAACGCCAACAGCTAAAGCAAACAAAGTAGCTTCCATCCAATCACCCTTTGTAAAACCATTGATCAATAACACCACGGGTACTATCACCAAAATAAATTTAATTAAAAGCCCGCTCACACTATTGACGCCTTTATCAAAGGCGGTTTGAGCTCTTGTCCCCACAATAGATTTTTCCAAGGATCCAAAATAGGTTTTATCTCCTGTCGCCACCACGACGGCGGTGGCCGTCCCACTCGCCACATTGGTGCCCATTAAACAGATATTAGATAATTCCAAGAGTTGGTTTTCATTATCCGTATTCACAGCATTCGATTTTTGAGTAATACAGCTAAGCGCATCGTATTTTTCAATAGGGATGGATTCACCGGTCAAAATCGCCTGACTGATAAAAAGATCTCTGGAGTGAATTAAACGAACATCTGCCGGCACCATATCTCCTGCTGATAAATAAATCATATCTCCAGGAACCAGATCTTGAATAGACACCTCTTTTTTCACGCCTTGCCCATTGCGATCCGATCGCCGCAATACGGTAGCCGTGGTACGCACCATTGACTTCAACGTTTCAGCGGCTTTATTGGTGCGATATTCCTGACAAAAACGCAAAAAACCGCTCAATATCACCATGATAAAGATAATTGCAACGCCAGTTAAATCGGCAAATTCAGATCTTTGTAAGGGCAACCAATAATCTGTAAAAAAACTAATCGCGCCCAAAACGATTAACACAAAAATAAAAGGATTATTAAAGGCATAAATCAACTGAATCAACGCATTAGGTGCTTTTTCATGCGCGACATTATTGATTCCTGATTTCTCAAGTCGCTCCTTCGCGTCTTCCTCTGTTAATCCCTGCAAATGCGTATTCAGTTTAAATAAGGTAGCATCTAAGCTGTTTTTAGCCTCTTTTTGGATCAAAAAAGATTTTTTGGGTTTATGACGCCCAAAGGTTTTATCAAGAATTGTGATCATCATTTATCTCGCTTTTTACACTTTGCGCGTATCTGTTTGTGCTCAAAAACCTGTTTACAATATCCGACATGTTTTAAACGCATAAAACATATTGTGGATTTCGGGTGTGTAGAACTCGACGAGCCCCATAAGTAAAGGAGTGCTGCCTACGCTTTTTTGGTGCAGGCAAAAAATCAAGGGAGATAAGTCAACCTTCTTTATTTGTGTTTATTAATCATCAATGTATTTTTTATAACAACTTAGCGTATCCATCAAACTCTCCGTTAAAAATTTTTAAGAGTATAATTTTTGAAGGTATTGATGTAAAGCTGAAATGACCCAACGTAAATCACTGTTGAGTTTTTAATAAAAAATGAAATTTTTTATATTTATTAAATAATAAGTAATAATTTTTATTATTTCTAATAATAATTAGGATAAATTACAATTCAATTTTTTAAAAGTTTTATTAAAAATAAAATGTATTTATCACAACATAAAAATTAATCTCTGAAAATTTTTCAGAAAAATTATTAACGTGAAAATAATTTATATCTATAACTCAGAATAAAACCATGGTTATAAAAAGTATTTAAAAAACTGAAATGGAAAATTCAGCAAGAAATTTGGAAGATAAATATAATCGTTTATTGATCACAAACGATCATAATTTTTATGAGTTGATTCGTAAAAATATTTGAAGGGGTATATTACAACAAAGAAAATAATTATTTATATAAAGATATTTCTGAAAATGGGACAGGCAGCTTTATGAAAAGACAGATTTTATATTAAAAATGTAATAAATTACTATAAATCAACAAATAAACTGGATAATACACAATCATCTTTTTATAGAAGATGAATTAAAATTCCAATATAACAAGATAATAAATTCAATACTAATAGTAATCTCAATTAAGAGAAACCGCCGAATATATAAAACTAACAATATAAAAAACACAAAAATATTTTCATATAAAAATAAAAGTGTTCAAACAAATAACAATGATAAATTAAATAAAAAAATTTATTTTTATACAAATGGTTTATATAAATTTTTGCTTAAAAACAAGAACTTAATTTGTTTATTAGTACTCATATTTATCATATGAATTACATTTTTTAGTAAACGTCTTGATTCAAAAGATTTAATTTAAAAATTAACTTATTCTTATAAAAATATAACTGATTTTTCAAAAAAAATCCCACAATATAAAAATATTTTAAAAGAAATAACCCACATTTCAAAAAATAACAAAAGAACTCGAAAACATCAATAGCCAGGATCAAAAAAGCAAAAATTAATAGTTTTTAAATATATCTCTTTTAAAAACCACAAATCAAGAACAATATAATATGTTATATAAAAAATATCTGAAATCTCCTTCATACAAGAATTAGTATTATATATATTGTCAATATATATAGTAAGGACCTTATTTCTAAGCTAATAAATACAAAATTTTAAAAATTACTAAAAATAGATAAAAATACAATTTTATATTTATGAGAAAAAACCGGTTTAAAATTTTAAAATAAAACATCAATTTATTTTAATCCTAAGTTAGTTTTTAATATTGATGTTTTTCAGAAATGGTATTTTCAAATAGTAGCGAACATTTTACTAAAGATAAAATATATGCACGCTTAAAACGTTCTTTAGCTATTTTTGATCAAAAATTTTGCTTAAAAATTTTATTCCTATTGCAAGCGATGAACATCAAGTGAATTTTCAATTATCTTCTTTTCAAGAAGATGATAATTATGCTCAATTTTCGACAAACATGATGTTGATCAGAATCAATTTTATGCGTTTACAGAGCTATCATTAAAAGAAATTTATATCAGTAACATATATGTCAATTTAGACAAATGTTATTTTTTTAAAAAACAAACACGCTGAGTATAATAAAATCGGCGTTTATTCATGCCTTGACGTTTTACGCGACAGGTAAAACAAATCTTGGTTCTATTATTATGAAAGGGTTGTCAACATACTTTATCTGTCAGAAAAGGAGATATTGCAAGCGATTTTACCGCTTTTATATAGAAAAAGATCAATACCTAAATCTTATAGAAATTATTAATACGGGTTTTTTGATAAAAAAAATTTTAAGAAACCTTTGAATGGAAAATATTTTCTTTATAGCGTAGCACCCAGCGATATTGCTTATCGTAAAGATACAACCCAGAATTTTTATAAATCTTTTACTAAATTCGGCACACCATCAAAGAAATTTAGAGAACAGTGGTCAATTTAATGAATTACTTAAAATAGTTTATAATCAAGAATTAAAAAAAGAAAAAAAGGAGGCAAATTTAGCCCTACGTATGTAATACGTTCACCGATTTAAATCAGTTTATCCGACAGTATTTTTCTCATCAGTACCCTCGGAGGTTTTGGGTTGTCTGCAGATGGCAATCAAGATAATATCTTGTCATTAACACTCTATCTCGAATTCAAACTTTATGCCACTTTCTCATTTCTCTGATCTTTAGACAGTGACTCAACTCACTGTCCATGTGCATGACACTTTAGAAAAAACATAGGGCAAATTTGCCTGATCGCTGAAATTTCTAATTTTTATAAATCTTCGTCGGGTCACTGGTATTTTACGTTAAAAGATGAACAAACACAGGTTCGCTGCGCTATGTTCCGTAATAACAATCGCCATTTTTTTTCAAAGTACAAAATAGCCTTCAGGTTCTTACACGCGCTTGTATCAGTCTTTATAAACCAAGAGGAGAATATCAACTGATTGTGGAAAGCATGTAACCGACCGGTAGGGGAGGGGGATGTTGCGTCAGAAATTTAAACAGTTTAAAAAAATTAGCTACAGACGGACTCTTTGCAGAAAAACACAAAAAACCCCTTCCCAATTCAGTGAAGCAACTTGGGGTTATTAGTTCGGTCAGTGGCGCTGCGTTGTTTGATATTTTTAAAAGTGTTACAACACAATGACCCTTCTTTACCTGTGGTGATTTATCCGACCAAGGTACAGGGGGAATATCCACCCTCAGATTGTAAAAGCGCTCAGCATTGCAAATCGGCGGGCGGAATGCGATCTGATTATTTTGGCGCGAGGGGACGGTTCTCTTAAAGAATTATCCTGTTTAAATGATGAGAGAGTAGCGCACGCCATTTTTAATAGCAACCTCACGATTATCAGTGGGATTGGGCATGAAACAGATGTCAGTATTGCTGATTTGGTTTCATATCTCCGTGCTTCCACGCCTTATTCTGCAGCCGAGGGGGTTACAAGAGATAGGAGAGACATCATCCAGAAGCGTGCATCACATCAACAACGTATGGCAATGTCCATGAATTATTATTTTTCAAAGCTGCGCCAACGATTTACGAATCTGAGCCATTATATTGAGCAACGGCATCTACAGTTAGAATTAGAGCGACAAAAAACGCAGTTGATACATTTTAAAATCAGACTGGAAAAATTGTTCAAGCAAAGGTGAGGGGGGTTAATAAATCAAAAAGCTCACCTCAAAAAAAGCGGATTACGTCGAGTTCCTCAGATCCAGATTTATCAGTATCAAAAGCAAATACAAGAAGAGTTCTATCAACTGAAAGCAACCATGGAAAGAAAAATATATCATTATGCATAACGTTTTGCGGTGGTATCTAGTTGATTGGAAGTGGTCAGTCCACTGACGACTTTAGCAAGAGGTTATAGTGTAACGTGTTTTTCTTCTGGATCTATGCTGGAAAAAATTAAGCAGGTATAAATAGGGGATGAAGTAAGCACTAGATTACAGAGAGGCTGTCTAAAAATCTAAGTTGTAGAATTTAAAAAAGTTAAAAACGATTTTCGATTATTCAGATTATTTTTCTAAATAACGCTCCCTATTTTTATTTAAATCCTCCGTCTGTTTTATTTATCACTATAAATTCATTCTCTTTTTAACTAAAAAGATATTATAAAAACTCTTTTTAAAATTTTTGCGAATATTATTTTCAATAATATTGATATAAATTTACAATAATCAAAATAAGAAAAACTATGAAAATCTCTCAATAATAATCAAGGATATTTAATTTATTTTTAATAAAAATTTTTTATAAAAACATATAAATTATAAATAGTTTATTTAAATTTTATTTAATAAATTTTAATTTTTAATTTAAAAAATTATTATAGTTGATTTGTATTTTAACTCGGTTACTTGAAATAAAGTAAAAATGATATTTTTAATCATTATTTATTAATTAAACAAACTCACTGAATTTTCTGTAAAGAAATTTTTTAAAAAAGGAAACAAATAATGTCATAAAACACTAATAATTTTAGAAAAAATAAATGTTGTCAATATTAAAACATATACATCATACAATTTCAATGAAAATTAATGTGATTCAAAAAAAGAAAAAAATCTATTTGATATTTTAGATTAAGTGAAGAAAATTATCTTAGAAATACAAAATAAATTAACAATCGAAGAATTTAATGCAGAAAAATAAACTACAATATTCTTTATACGAAAAAATTTACAGAATTAGATACAAACGAAACTACTAGAACTGGTAATATTATGAAATTCAGTATCGAAGTCTTTAAATAAAGGTTATAAAGAAAATTCAATATCATCAAATTTAGATATAGAAAAAATTTAGTGTAATAGATACAAAATTAAACAATAGAATGAACTCTCTAGAGAATACGATAGAAGCAACAAATAAACGTATTACTGATAATAAAAGCAAGATAAATGCTAATAAAGATAATATTAAAGCTAACAAAAAACTTATTGATAATAATATAAAAGAAATCAATAATATTAAAGATCACTCGTTAAAATAGATTCGTATAAATGTAGATGATAAACCCCAAAATACTCAGACTTACCTAAATATTTCTATTCACAATCATAAAAATCTTGCAGAACGTTTGCAATTTATAGAAAGAATATTTCAAAAAAATACACAACCAACAACCTGGGTTTTAAATATAATCACTCCGGTATTAAAAGTGTGGAAAAACACATCAGAATAACTTTATTATACTCTCAAAGATATGAGATTGCACTGAAGTAAGAGACTCTGAATTCTACTGCTTCAGTAAATCTCTCTACTACTTCGACGGACACTTACTCACTTGCTAATGTCAGTTCTAGTTTTCCTTAATCTAAAGAAATCTCTTACTCTAGTATCAATACACAACAAGAAAAAATATTTTTATTATACAATGGATGTTAATAAATTGATTGTCTCTTCTGTATCAAATTAATATGAATTTAATTCACAATCAATCAGTAATATCGTCAATATTAATCAAATATTAATGAATTAAATATCTTCATCCACTATTGTTTTATTAACATTTCCTGAGCAGTGAAAAAATAAATTATATTGAAATATAAAAACTTATTTTAATTTTGAACATTACAAAATGCTCCTTAAAAAGTCTTTTTTAATATTTTTTATTTCTACATTGTTCATAATAAAAATCACTTCACCTTTCCAAAAGGCAGAAATAAATACATCTTTTATATCTGAAATATTGTAAAACTTTAATTTATTTGATAACCAATCGTTATTTTTTCACTTTTCTTTTATTTATCAATTCTGATTTTACCATCCTTTATAATAATAGATGGCGCATCATTTTTTTAGAAATAGCGGTAATTTAGCAATCAGGTTCAATTTACGCATATTTTAGTTCTTTAAATGAAGAAATACCCTTAGAATGTAACTAGGAAGCGACTCTGAGAATATCGATTCTATTTTTATTTACACGAATTTTTTCTATTAAAAACTGCTATTGTTTATAATTAGAATGGGATCTCATACTGCAATTGCTCGAAATAAATGAAATTTATACTGATAAAATTAAAAAAGAAATAAGAAAAACACCGAGCAATAAATTAATAACATACTGATACATTGGGATTTATTCATTATAAATCACCCCGCCTATGATCCTGCCGCATTCAAAATTACCTATAAAATCGATGGGCATCATCTGTAATCATTGTGTTTTACCCACTAAATTCATATGAGTCATTACAATACCAAAACTGATAACAAATTTAATAATGATCACTCAATAATATTCAATTGTTTTTCTCATGTTATTTTAAAAATCGATTTCTTTTTAAATTTAGATCATTTATCAATAGTGCGATTATTTTCGGCCTTTGATTTGTGATAGGGAATCGAATATCTTCTAGGGGTCAATGACGTTAGTGTAGAGCCAGTGAATCGTTGTGCCTCAAAAGACTTGAGTTTATTGAGAATATCCTGTTTAGTTATTCTATATATTTTTTATATACTCTAGCCCCTCCATATAAGGTTTCAAAACCTGTGGCACTGCAATGCTGCCATCTTCCTGTTGATAATTTTCCATCACTGCGACTAAAGTACGACCCACAGCCAGGCCGGATCCATTTAGAGTATGAACAAAACAATTTTTTGATGCAGTTTTATAGCGTGCCTGCATTCGACGTGCTTGAAAATCACCCATATTTGAACAAGACGAAATTTCTCGATACGTCTTCTGACCTTCTAACCAGACTTCTAAATCATAGGTTTTCTTCGCGCCAAATCCCATATCTCCTGTACAAAGCAACATTTTTCGATAAGGTAATTCCAGCTTTTGCAGCACCTGCTCAGCATGTGCTGTCAGCTCTTCTAACACTCTCATTGAATCTTCTGGACGTGTAATTTGAACTAATTCAACTTTATCGAATTGATGCATCCGTATTAAACCGCGGGTATCACGCCCATAAGAACCTGCTTCAGAACGAAAACAAGGTGTATGCGCAGCCATTTTTAATGGCAATGAGGATTCTTCTAAAATTTGATTTCGTACCAGATTGGTCAAAGGGACTTCCGCAGTCGGTATCAAGGCGTATTTTTTATCTTCTGACCCCATAGATTCTATATAAAATAAATCTTCGCCAAATTTGGGGAGTTGACCTGTGCCCAATAAGCTATCGTGATTGACAAAATAAGGCACATAAAATTCTGTATAGCCATTCTGCTTTGTATGTAAATCGAGCATAAATTGAGCAAGTGCTCTGTGCAGGCGGGCTATATGCCCTTTCATCACGACAAATCGACTACCGGACAGCTGGGCGGCAGCAGCAAAATCAATTCCTGTTAATTTTTCACCCAGAGCGACATGATCCAGCACAGGAAAATAATATTTTTTTAGTTGCCCCCATCGCATGATTTCTCGATTATCTTCTTCATTTTTACCTTCTGGTACTGAATCATCAGCTAAATTAGGAAGAGACAGCTGAAACGCCCTGATTTTTTTTTGTAATTCTTCGAGCTCTTTTTGAGCACTGTCTAATGTAATTTTAAGTTTATTAACCTTGATATAAAGAGAATCAATGTTCTTTCCTGTCTTTTTTCTTTCGGCGATAGAGGCTGAAAGTAAATTTCGTTTTGCCTGAAGTGCTTCTGTTTTGACCTGTAGCATTTTGCGATGTTGTTCTTGATCAAATAGCATACCCAAGTTAAGAGAAAAATGTCTTCTAGCTAGTTTTTCAGAAACAATATGAGGCTCTTTACGTAAAAGATGTGGATCAAGCATGTATTTATCTGCCTATTTTAGGTGAACATTTGTGTACAATTAAGGGATTTTTAATAACGATTATAACGTGGTTTTTGCTCAAAAAATATCAATTCGAATAAAACGTTTTAGTTTGGATCCAAAATGACTGAAGCAGAATATTGAATGCATAAACTTATGCAGGATTCGGCACATCAATAAAAAATACCTCTAATAAATAACACTTAGCTAACCACTCCCCTAATGCCTGAATACCATAACGCTCTGTCGCATGATGCCCCGCCGCATAAAAATGCAACTCCATCTCACGCGCTATATGAACGGTTTGCTCAGAGACTTCGCCCGTAATAAATGCATCTACGCCAAATTCAGCCGCTTTCTGGAGATATCCCTGCCCCCCACCAGTACACCACGCAACTCGCTTGATATACACAGGCCCAGAATCACCACAATGCAACACCTGACGCTGAAGTTTTTTTTCCAATATTTCTTTTACATGCATGGCGTCAGCAGGCACTGCAAATTCACCGTAAGGCACTAATGGGTCTATCATTCCCATGCTGGTAATACCAAGCAACTCGGCCAGTTTTGCATTATTGCCTAGTGAAGGATGTGCATCCAACGGGAGATGGTAGGCATAAAGATTAATGTCATGTGTGAGTAATGTTTTGAGGCGCCGGTGCTTCATGCCGCAGATAACCACAGGCTCATTTTTCCAAAAATATCCATGATGGACCAGGACAGCATCCGCATTTCGCGCAACCGCTATATCCAACAAAGCTTGCGAAGCTGTCACCCCTGTGATGATTTTTTTAATTTCTCTTTTCCCTTCCACTTGCAACCCATTGGGTGCATAATCTTGAAATTGCTCTGATTTTAACTCTTCGTCAATCTTTTTTTCTAATTCTTTATTGAGCATGATTGCGTTCCATTTCCTCAGACAAATTTTTAGCGGCAATAAAAGCGGATAATGTCGCTTGTCTTGCCTGTTTATGATCGACTACAGGAGAAGGATAATCTACATTTTTTTGATTTTTGCCCGCCCAAGACTCAGGTTGATGAATCTCACTCTCTGGTACTGCGCTTAATTCTGGTAACCAATGGCGAATAAATTCGCCTTTTGGATCAAAACGTTTTCCCTGAGTGTTTGGGTTAAAAATACGGAAATAAGGCACTGCATCTGTGCCTGTAGAAGCCGCCCATTGCCAACCCCCGTTATTCGCAGCTAAATCTCCATCAAGTAATTGAGACATAAAATACTGTTCCCCTAAACACCAATCTATCAGCAAATCTTTCACTAAAAAGCTCGCCGTAATCATCCGTAAACGGTTGTGCATCCAACCTGTAGTATTGAGTTGACGCATCGCCGCATCTACAATGGGATAACCTGTGCGCCCTTGCTGCCATTTTTTAAAAAGATTATCTGAATGATGCCATTTCACAAATTTTGTCCAACCAATAAAAGGATGACCCTGAGACAAACGAGGATACGCCATTAAAAGATGGCGATAAAAATCGCGCCAAATCAGTTCATTGAGCCAATCAAAAGCGCCCTTGTGATTCACGATTCCTTCTGGAAACGCATCGCGCAAACAACCCAGACATTGTCTTGGTGACAAGATCCCAAGCGTTAAATAAGGTGATAAACCACTCGTTCCTGTAATGGCAGGTATATTGCGTGCATTATGATATGCACTTACCTTTGCATCGCAAAAACGTGTTAATTGTTTTTGAGCGGCGGCTTCGCCTATCGGAAATAGTTTGGTATCAAAATCTAAGAGAGGATAATCAAAAGAAAGGTCAGTAAGAGAAATTCGCATCTGGGGAGCATCACGCTTTTTGGGTACAGGAATAGAGCTCAGATTACTTAGCGGTAATTGTTTCAAAAATGCGTGGCGAAAAGGCGTAAACACCTGATACATTTGACCATTGTCTTTTAAAACCTTTTCAGGTGGTAAAAGCACCGCATCATGAAACCCCTGGCAAATCACCTGATGGCGCAGTTTTTTTTCAAGCGCGTGATCACGGCGAGATTCGTTTATCTCATATTGATAATTGTAAAAAAGTTTATCTACTTTGTGATGATTACAAAAATTGATCAGCCATTTTACTGCATCTTGAAAATCATCACATTCATGATAATGCAAAGGAATATCAAGCTCCATAAGCCGCGCTTGCACGGCTTTAAGGTGCGCCAATAAAAAAGCCGCTTGACGCGGTGCCATATGGTGCGTTTTCCATTGAATAGGTGTTGCAATAAACACCACCAACACCTTTGCTTGAGAATGTTGACAAGCGGCATTTAATGCTCTGTTGTCTGTGACACGCAGGTCATGACGTAACCAGACTAAATGTGTGGGCATTTTTTCCTCGTTTGATGAAATGTTTTATTGATCTCCGTAATAAAGCATCCCTATTTTTCGGATCCCGCCCGTAATTTTTTCTATGCGCATTCATATCACGACGCGAATAAATGCAACCACAGTGTTCCTTTTGATAAAAACGCCCTCGTTTGTATAATCTCAATCATGCGTGCAAAGCCATTATTTTTACGCCAATGGTAGTCCCAATAGATTAAATTAGGGTATTTTCACGCAGCGCGGAGCCGCATGCGTTAATTTGTTGCATATCTTTCCAACGTGAAATCCCAAGATAACTCGATATACTGTCATAGACATGTTCAAAAGCATAGAGCGCAGTGTGCTTGAAACACCAAAACACATGATGCCGCAAATACCTCATTCAGGCGCTTTTCCCATGCTTTGTGCATGGGAAAACCAATTGTCTGTGTCGTAATATTCATCAATAATAGGTACATTGTTTTTTTAAGCAAAACGGATATTTTATCCTTTACGCAGTTCGTATTCTTTTTTAGATAAATATGAGGGCTATAAAAATATAGTATACTCAATATTAGACGTCTATATCGCCTCAATCACCTCTCTAGAACAGATACGCTAGTTAATATCTATCAGTAATAAATTAGCACATGTTCTATGTGAATAGGATAAGGTTTATATTGACCCAAATAAATTTTATGTGTTTTGTCGACCTCTAAATGATATAATTGCTGCAGACTATACATCATGGTGATATGGCGATAGGATTGACTTTGCATAAATCCCTTAAAACTTATTTTAATAATTGGCTCTTCTGTGAAGGTCAGGTACTTATTATGATGTCATAATCTACCTAAGCGAAGATATTCATTTGTTCAATTACCACAGGTACGGTCATAGTCGAGATCCGCTATATTGTCATGATTATTGATCTATATTATACGTTTATGAACATCCAGTTATTCAATGCGATAAATGTCTTTTTCTCCCTCTCCTTTCTAATTTATCTTTACCTCTACGATTGACGAATAAATTATGCTTAGCATTACTGACGAATTGATCGTTGCAAGTAGTATCTATCATTATCAATTTAACGATTTCAGGGAAAATGACTTTTTTGTCACCCACAACGGGGTAATCTTGTTAAGTATTTTTTTGAAATGAGACCTGCATTTTTTCTTTTGAAAAAGAGGGAATATCAGAGTGATATTAAATATCATCCAATAGATTATATTGTGCATTAAATTGAGGAGAGAAAGGAAAATACCCTCAGCATTTTGCTATATGATGTTGGGCCAATGAGGAATTCATAAAAAACCATCTAAAGTAGAAAATAGATATTCGTTATTTAATACTAAATATTTTTTCTCAATATCTCCCTCATTCAAATGAATGAATATCATGTATAAAGCATATGGTTTCTATCTAATTTTGATTAAGATACGTTATTTTGAGGGAATAAATCTTATTATGTCGTTCTAAAAGAACGAAGGAGACGTCATTGACTTGATGATATAAACTGAAAAATGAAAAATCATCTTTAGTATCATAAATATGGGCGATGACATTTTTAGAGGTCGAATGTAGCAAAAATATAATGATCATTGCCCTTACCGCCATGAATATAGCTTTATGCAAAAGTCAGAACAGCATCGCCTAAATATCCCAAAATTTGATCGTTTCCGCCCGCCTCTTTCATGCAGATAATTATCTGCATGCTTTCCTTTAAATTCATCATTGGTTTTTGGATTGCCATAAGCTTATTCGATATATTCTATCGTTTCTATTAACTTTTCATCATTAGTATGATGAAAAATGAGTTTCTCCTAAAGTTAAATGAATGAAATAATGACTATACTCTGGAAAATCTTGATAAGTAATTCATAATATCTTCGCCGCCTAAACTATTAAAATAACTAGCTGATGCCAATAAATCCGGCTTTGATAAGTAAAAAATATCGACTTTATCTCCTCTTGTATATTGTTTGTAGCAGTAGCTGATTTTAAAAAATATTTTTTCTTTGACGATACCCCACCGTAATATCATCCTCATTACTGACATCAAATAAAGCCTTCGATTCCTCTTAAAAAATGTCCGGATTATCCAAAAATGTTTTTTAACCTTGGCGTTATTTTAATCATCCTCATTCACATTGATATGATCATTTACCGTTTACTATTGTTAAAGCTGAATGCTCAGGATAATGATATTCGCTATCCTTAATCTCTATATCTTTATGTTGATGAACATTATCAGCAATAAATTGATTGACTTCTTTAGGATAAAATTTATCTTTTATTTCCGTTAAATAGTGCAGACTAAGTAAAGTCTCATTCCAGTTATTATAAATGAATAATTTATACGGTCTCATTTCTATCTTAAAATATTGTTGACTATAAAATAAATATTAATTTTTTGAAGTGATAATTTTTATAATATTTTTGAGCATGTACGTACAACATTTGATAATATTTTTCACGTTCCGCATATTTACTTTTTTGTTTTAATTCTTTATTTTATAATTCGACAGTGGGGTCTAATCCCACAAATGGACGTGCGCAATTTTTCAAAAACTCTTCTGTATTAAGTTCAAAATAGTTTTTATATCTTCTAACTGACAAAAAACATATAATTACGAGGTGACCAGAATAGCTACTCCGCCTATGGATCCCTATTAGTCTGCTCATCATAACAAGTTTTTCTGCAGTAGATCAGCTTAAAAAGACACTCTTTTATTTAAAAATCGCGCTCAGACTCATACCTACGACAAGCCCGCCACTTAACAGTAATAAAGAATGATTGACCATCAAATCTTGCCGGATTTTTGGATCAACAGCGTTGAATATTTTTTAAAATTAAAATATGCATAATAAAAATCAAAGAAGAAATGAATAAACCTAACCTCATATTGATAAAAGGGAGAAACTGGATCTACTGATTCACGCCTTTTTAGATACGAGGAGAATAAAGTGGTAATTGATGCTTAAGTATTTCGATAGATTAATATGTAGTTTATGAAGACTATATTGCACAAGATCGAGACTTATGCTAAAAAAGAGAGGGATACGGGCTTCTTTTTAAATTTATAATATTTTTATCTCTTTTGTGGTTAATTTTATTTTGTAAAAATGTCTAATTTTAATGATTATATACATGCCATGAAAGTAATTAGAGATTTGTATAAAAGTATCGATTCTGTTCACTTTTTATATCATTAACTGTTAAAAAATATTTTTTAAATAGGGAGCGCGTTATTTTCCTTCATTTTATAAATTAAAGAAGGAGACACAGTCACTTCATTTAAAGTCATTGTGTAATTCAAAAATACGTTGTTTATCAAGGCGATAAATTAGAGATAAATTGCTCCATATGATTCATATTGATGTAAATTAGTTAACGTATTTTCAGTTAATGTCATTATTATTAAAATAATAATTGCCTCGAAATTTTTTAAACCCATCTAATTGACCTCGGGTTCGATTAATCATGACTTTAGAATCCAGATAATCATTAAGAAATTGATGCAATGCAGTATTATGTTAATAAACATCTTTATTGTTATATCGTCAATCATCGGATCATATAATGTCATCGTATTATCTTGATTGTTTCGGGTGATATCTAAAACCAGGATATGTCCATAATTCAATTGAGTAAAACTCAAAAAATAACTTGCAGGATTCATAGGTAAAAATGAATTTCGGGGATTTTTAAAAAATATTATTGGTTTTTCTTTTATATTTTTAAAAAGATTTGCATAAATCCTCAAATTCTTTTAATTTTTTATCATCATCACTCATTACATCAAAACTGTCATTTTTAACGAAAAATTTTTTTGGAATTTGTTTTTTATTTTTTTAAGTAACTCAATCATACCAAATTAAAAACCAATATAAATATTATTTGTAATATAAACAGATTTATGTGCAATAATACTCACTAATATTCACTTGAATCCCAGAATGGGATATCCTTTTTAGAGGCCATAAAAATTAAATATTTTAATTTTTTGAATTACACTTAAATAACAGGAATTTACTAAGGCTTCTTGATCACTCAGTATATTAAATTCCTTTTCAACACTGTTAATTATTAATAATTTTTTGGCTTTTAATATCCAACATTTTTAATGGATCAAAACAAATTTTGATAAACTCTTTATAATTAAAAAGTCGATCTGTATATTTGAAAAAACTTTTTAATAAATTTAATATTTCTTTATCTTTTTAATAGATTAAAAATCTAATTTTTGATTGGCAATATCATTGATGATTTTCATGACTTATTTAACACGCCCGATGCAATCTGTGAAAGATTATAAATGCTCTAAATAGTTTTTGAAATATTCATTTATAATAAATGTCATTTTTATTAATTCTACGTAGAACCGCTTCACGTATTTGATGAAAATTATGATAGGAGAGACTGTTGTGCATTCCTAGTGTTTATGATTCATTCTTTTAAAAGTAATTTCATGGATTTTATTCTCATCATTCAAAGTATAAGACACGAATTAACCTGTCACGTTAGGATAAAAATTTACTTGAATTTTTTTTCACTAAAGATTTGATCAAATGTCTTTTTTTCTGTGATTGTCCTTCTTTCTAAATACCATTATAAGCTGAATTATCTTTTATACTAAACACGTATATTCTATTTTAGTCTTCTCTCCTGCTTCTGTATCTTCAAATTTATATAATTTCTTCCCGTTTGATCAAGTCGTATTTAAAATAAGCACCAAGATTAGGATCAAAAAATGATTTTAAAAAGTAGAAAAATATGTTTTTAAACGTGATTTTAAAGGCATGACATTTTTAAAAAATACGCCATATTGATTTATCAATCATTTCTTTTGATACTTTCTGAATACTCTTCATTGGCTAATGAAATTAAAGAAGAGGCAGTTGATTTAATATATTGATTTCAATCGTAAAAATTAGATTTTTGATATAAAAGTTGCCTGCCTGTAATTTCAATATTTTGGCTGCTATATAACCTGATGATTTTTTCAAGTTCACTTGAAAGATGTTGATGACGAAGTTGATTTTTAATATTTTTCAATTTTATAGATATCTTCATTTCCTTTTGTTTTTAAATTATTTTCATTATCACTGTCTGCCAAACTTTTTAATCATAAAATATAGCCTTTACCGCCACAGCTCCTTAAACTAAACTTATGTTATTCAATTATATATTAAATAGACAAAGCAACACATAATTCCTTTTTATTATAATCTTTTGATACAACATTAATATAGTAGATTTTATCTTTTGTTTTTCTAAAAAAATCCTTATATTGACTAAAACCAAATGAATTTTTATCACAAAGTGCAGACCATAATTTAAATCAGATAAAGAAGTGTTCGGTATCGGAAGATATAGAGTCATTTTAATATATTTTTATGAAATTATTTATATCAATTTAAATTCTACAAACTGATAATAAAAATTATCCCAAGTCATTGAGTCAATATATTTTAGCTCATAAAACAAAAAATGATTTATACACAAACTAAAAAAAGACGGATTTTTACATAATGTTTAGCAATTTTTCCCAATATTTAAGATGTAATCATATTAAAACTTTAGTGGTCAAATTACATTCAGTACGGTATGGAATAATTTTTCATAGTAGTCATAGTTTAATTTTGGAATAATAAGTTATTTTATCTAAAAACACTTTTAATTCATGCAGATTATTTAATGCTGTCTATACTTATTTTCGCTAACATTTATTTAATAGATATGCACATTAAAGGAGCTTTAGGTATGGAAATAAAAAGATTTAAAAATGATGGAAGGAATTTCCTGTTGTAGTATTTTAGTTGATGTTATTACCGTTTTATCGGCTTCGCTCTTATTTTTCACTTTAAGTACTAGCTTCGGACTTTCCATTACAGATCCCCTATCTAGTGAACCTGTTAAAGGTGTGGCAACTACCGTAGCAATATAGTCTGCTATTGCGCTCATGATTAGCGTATTCTTTGGGACTGTTATTTCCAGAAAATTAGCTTCTATAAATGGTTTTATGCATGATTTTCCCGTCTGGGCAACCAAACTTCTTTTTGCTATTATTTTAAGGAAGTATCTTAATTAAAAGTGCTATTAAATAAACAGGAAACTTCTTAGGCTCTATCACATAAATAACAGGTAATATCGTCTCTGTCACAAGCGATTTTATCGGTAATAGTCTCTTAAAAATGATCGAAACAGGGAAGCAGATTTTTTAAAAATTTTAAAACTTATGTTTAACTGAGCCCTCAAAATATTAAAAAATGTTATCCAACTTTTATATAAAAGTAATATTTTAATCTTAAAATCCGAATTTTTAAAAAAATAATTACAGGTAACAAAGAAAGAACTTGCTCAATCATTAAAACAAATTGCGATGAATCCTAACGATTCAGATCAGATCGTTCAATATTACTTGATCATCTAAAAAAACGCAATCAAATAATAATACAAAAAAATTGATCGCCATGAATTAATTTAAGCCCTTTTTATTAATACCGATTTAACACAAGAGAAAGTTAATCAAATTGCGGATAATATTATTTAAGCCAATGAAAAAATGCAGTAATGATCAACGAAAATTTTAAGAAATTAAAAGCGAAAATGGTTTGAACCCAATAGAGATATCAGCTTTTTCAACAAAAAGCCTCCAACGGGCCTTTGAATCCACAAAGGCCATTACTAAATCTGCATTGTAGTCATTCTTTACTTTACTATTATGAGTAATCGTCAGTGCTATGGCAGGCCGTTTAGGAGTAAAATGTTCTTGCCGTGTTGCTCTATTCCTGACAAACGTTAAATTTGAGAATAAGGTATTTTATCAAATAAGACTTGTATCTCAACTCTTTATAGTTGTGATATAAGGTCGAGTCCTTCAAACAAATAAAAAATATTAAAGAATAAAACGGCTCAGATCTTCGTTATTAATTAATTTACTGAGATGTGTGTCAACATATTTTGAGTCAATAGTAATTGATTTTTTCTTAATTTTATCAGCGTCATATGAAATATCTTCCATGACGCGTTCCAATATCGTGTGTAAACGACGAGCTCCAATGTTTTCTGTATTTTCATTCACCTGACCTGCCGCATCAGCAATACTAGTAATTCCATCTTTGGTAAATTCAATTTTGATCCCTTCTGTTTTCATCAAAGATTTATATTGATAAGTAAGAGATGCGCTAGGCTCAGTCAAAATACGTTCAAAATCTTTTGGAGTCAGCGATTTTAATTCAACACGAATCGGAAATCGCCCTTGTAATTCAGGAATTAAATCAGAGGGTTTAGCTACTTGAAAAGCCCCAGACGCAATAAACAAGATATGATCTGTTTTAACCATGCCATGTTTGGTAGAAACAGTACAACCTTCTACCAATGGTAATAAATCACGCTGAACACCTTCTCTAGATACATCAGAGGTTGATGTACTACTACCATGTCTACAAATTTTGTCCACTTCATCTATAAATACAATTCCGTTTTGTTCCACAGAGTGAATAGCAACCTGTTTAAGCTCTTCAGGATTAACTAATTTCGAGGCTTCTTCATCAATCAGTAATTTTAATGCATCACCGATTTTAATTTTCCGTATCTTATGTTTTTGACTCGACATATTTTGAAACATAGATTGTAATTGATTCGTCATTTCTTCCATACCAGGAGGAGACATAATTTCTATATCCACTGGTGTTACTGCCAAATCAATTTCAATTTCTTGCTCATTCAGCTCACCTTTTATTAAAGGTTCAAGAAAAAATTGCCGAGCAGTAGAGGTATTTTGTGATCCTTCGACTTGACCTAAAGAATTCCTCGCAGGAGATACTAAAATATCTAAAATACGTTCTTGAGCAAGTTCTTTTGCCCTATCTCGCATTTTCTCAATAGCCTGATGACGTACCATTTTTACTGCTGTGTCAGTTAAATCACGAATGATGGACTCCACTTCTTTTCCAACATAGCCTACCTCAGTAAATTTTGTTGCCTCAACCTTAATAAAGGGAGCATCTGCTAATTTAGCCAAGCGACGAGCAATTTCAGTTTTACCAACACCAGTAGGACCAATCATCAAAATATTTTTTGGCGTGATTTCTTGACGTAATTCTGTATCAAGTTGCATACGACGCCAACGGTTACGCAAAGCGATCGCAACTGCACGCTTTGCGTCATCTTGGCCAATGATATAATCGTCCAGCTTTTTTACGATCTCGCTTGGAGTCATGTCAGACATACTTATCTATCCCTTAGTTTTAATTGTTAATTCTTCTATGGTCGGATATTGGTTTGTATAAATACAAATATTTCCTGCAATGGTCAGTGATTTTTTAACGATTTCACGCGCGCTCAAATTTGTGTTCTCTAGTAGCGCTCGAGCTGAAGCTTGAGCATAAGGGCCGCCAGAACCAATCGCAATTAAATCATCTTCAGATTGAATCACATCGCCATTACCAGTAATGATCAAAGAGGCTGTTTCATCTGCTACAGCTAACAATGCTTCTAGACGTCTGAGCATACGATCTGTACGCCAATCTTTTGCCATTTGAACAGCCGCTTTAGTTAGCTGGCCACCACAAAATTTTAATTTTGCTTCAAATAATTCGAATAAAGTAAACGCATCGGCAGTTCCCCCTGCAAAACCAGCAATGACTTTATCATGATGCAAACGACGTACTTTCTTTGCATTGCCTTTCATGACTGTGTTTCCCAAAGTCACTTGACCGTCACCACCGATGACAACATGATTATGACGGCGCACGCTTACGATTGTTGTCACCAGAAAGCCTCCACTATCGGTTGAATAAAATGATATACAAAATATCAAAAATACAGCAAGTATAGATTGGGTGAAGAGTAACGTTTTTCAACCCCTATCATTAATAGAAATACAGGTATTTATTCCTATTTTTTTTAATTTTTGAAAAGCGCGTCTAGCGTCTGATGCATTCTTATAAGGCCCCAATAACACGCGATTCCAACCATCTAATGAATGAATTTTACTTTCCATTCCTTCTAATGCAAGCTGTACTCGAAGCTGATTGGCCTGGTAAACTTCACGAAAAGCAGCGCATTGTAACCATTGACTTTTTGGAGATTTTTTCATCATCTCTTTTCTGGCTGCTTGAATGTTTGGCGTTGTAGTATCTAAAACGATGGGCAATTGAGTTCCTGTATAACGCATATCAAACTGAATCTGTTTTAACAATTCATGTTGTTCATGTGTCAAAGGAATTTGCACTTTTGGATTGTTATCATAAAAAGATTCTGAGGACGTCAATACATCTATTGGACGATTTTTCAATTCTTTAACATAGTACCAACGCTCTTGCGGCTTAGAAGGGAGTAAAGAATTAGTATTAATATTTTGAGTCATTAACAGCTTTATGCTTTTGGGTTTATCTCGTGAAATAAAATAAAAGCAGCCAATTAATATCACTACTAATGCAATACCTAATGTAACTACAGCCTTTGATATCCCAACGCGATTTAATTTCTTTTTTTGTCTTTTATAGATTATTTGAGAATCATCTCTTCGGACATAATCTTTTCGTATCACTGTTATTATTCCGCGCTGTGCTGCAAGATTTATTTGACATTTTTGTAGATCAGAGAGTTTTGAATAAATAAGGGTTCAAACCAGATAATCAATTTTATTGGTTATTTTACTGAAATAGGCTCATTTTGCTAAACTATTCATATCATTTCTTAGATTAAAATGACAAATCCCTATTTTTTACAAAAAAAGATCTATTAGTATTAAAGGATTTTAAAAACGTATAAAGGGCGTCTATTTAAATCGTCTTAATAGCCTCCACCAACGTTGTACTAAATTACATGAGGGTGGCACACTTTCATGATCACTAATCACAATAAAAAATGAAGGATGTCATAATGAGTGTCAATAAAAAAAACATAGAGCTCAAACGTGAACTTAAAAACCGGCATATTCAACTTATTGCGCTCGGAGGAGCAATAGGCACGGGATTATTTCTTGGAATAGCTCACACGATAAAAATGGCGGGACCCTCTGTACTATTAGGCTATGCTATTGCTGGCTTTGTGGCTTTTTTGATTATGCGTCAGTTAGGTGAAATGATAGTCGAAGAACCCGTTGCAGCTTCATTTAGTCACTTTGCGAATAAATACTGTAGCCGTTTTGCAGGTTTTTCAGCGGGATGGAATTATTGGGTCATGTTTATTTTAGTAGGTATGTCTGAATTAACTGCAGTCGGTATTTATATACAGTACTGGTGGCCTGAAATTCCAATATGGATATCAGCCGATGTTTTTTTTGTTCTCATTAACATCCTTAATCTATCGAACGTTAAAATTTATGGTGAAATGGAATTTTGGTTTGCTGGGATTAAAATTGTGGCTATTTTGGCTATGATTATTTTTGGAGTCTATTTGTTAGTCAGCGGTCATGGAGGAGAGCATGCCAGTATCACTAATTTATGGATACAAGGCGGTTTTTTCCCAAATGGAATGATGGGTCTCGTGATGGCGATGGCCGTGATTATGTTTTCTTTCGGTGGCTTAGAGCTGGTTGGCATGACAGCCGCTGAGGTAAAAAATCCTGCATACAGTATTCCAAAAGCAACAAATCAAGTAATTTATCGCATTTTATTATTTTACATTGGATCGCTTTTTGTTCTGTTGTCACTTTATCCTTGGCGCAAGGTAGTCGAAGACGGTAGCCCGTTCGTGTTAATATTTCACGAATTAAACAGCAATTTAGTGGCAAGTATATTAAATCTCATCGTCTTAACGGCTGCTTTATCCGTTTATAACAACTGTGTTTACTGTAATAGTAGAATGTTGTTTGGTTTGGCAAAACAACAAAATGCGCCTCATTTTTTACTGAAAGTGAGTAAAAAAGGAGCCCCCGTCATCGCAATTGGCGTCTCTGCTTTTAGCACTGGTTTATGTGTCATTATTAATTATCTAATTCCTGGAAAAGCATTCGAGTTGCAGATGTCGCTTGTAGTTTCTACTCTAGTTATTAACTGGGCAATGATCAGTTTTTCACATTTAAAATTTCGGGTAGAAAAACAAAGTGAAGGATTAACCCCAAAATTTAAATCGCCTTTATTCCCATTGAGTAATTATGTTTGCTTGATCTTTTTGGTCGGTATTTTAGTGATCATGTATCTAACACCTGTTATGCAAATTTCTGTCATATTAATTCCAGTCTGGATTGCTTTTTTATGTTTCAGTTATTGGATAAAAAATTATTTTCATAAAATTGTAACATAGATTTTTATTTTATTTTGAGTCAACCCCAAAACCTACAAAAATTTTTACCAATCAATTTTTTATTATTTAGAATTTGGAGTTTTGATGCCAAATAGACTTAAAAATACAAACATCAGGCGTAAATTATTGCTAGAGAGATTGAAATATGACATCCCTAGCAGGGTGACGGACGCTTTAAAAGAAGATCTCGCTGGGCAAGTGAATCCTCAACTGGATCTCACATCACAACTTTTTTCACAAAATCAACATGTATCCGCTGAAATTATCACTCGTGAAAACGGAATATTTTGTGGGAAAGCTTGGCTAGAAGAAGTTTTTATTCAATTAGATTCCAAGATCACCATCACTTGGCTGGTCAAAGACGGCGATCTTTTAAAAACCAATCAAATTTTATGTCAACTCTTCGGGCCTGTGTCTACCTTGCTTTCTGGGGAACGGACAGCCTTAAATTTTATACAAACACTTTCTGGTGTTGCTACCAAAGTCAATAATTACGTCAAGTTGTTATCAGGGCTGGACACTAAAATCTTAGACACGCGCAAGACATTACCGGGTTTACGTACTGCTTTAAAATATGCGGTGCTTTGTGGAGGTGGCGACAATCATAGGCTCGATCTTAATGATGCTTTTTTGATCAAAGAAAATCATATCATTGCCTTAGGTGGTATCAAAAATGCGGTGAAACAGGCAAAAACCTTAAATTCTAAATTACCCATTGAGATTGAAGTCGAATCTTTAAATGAATTCAAAAAGGCTTTATCAACTCAGAGCGATATTATTATGCTAGATAATTTTACCATTTTAATGATGCAACAAGCCGTTGAAATCCGTGATAAAGCGGTGATGAAAAACGCTATTCAATATCGTCCTTTGTTAGAGGTTTCTGGTAATGTCACTCAAAAAACCTTACGGAGCTATGCCAAAACAGGGATTGATTACATTTCTGTAGGCGATTTAACAAAAAATATTCAAGCATTGGATATGTCCATGCGTTTTTGTGATTCCAGAAACGAGAATATCGACGCTTCTAAACGCTTAAAGATACAGTCCGTTTTAGAAGATAAATGAGGATCAAACTGATAACCATCCGAATCAATATCATGCGTTTTTTCTTTATCAGTCAGCTGATTTTCAATCATCAAACGGCTCATTATTCCTATGGCTTTTTATATGTAAAAACTGATTATTTTATATTTTCCATTTTTTCATCGAGAAAAATTGGTTCTATGATATGCGCCGGCCAGTTTTGTGGTTTTAAGATTTAAAAATACTCTTTTGAGGCTAAATTGATGATAATATTGTCGCCTTGATCTTTGTATTTGATCGCCTGATGGAGTGTCTTAGTTAAATTATTTTACCAAAAAGTATATAGCTCTTTACCTTTAGCATTGATGCGCTTCGTTCTTGTCTCTAATCAATAGGCTTGTATCAAATCCAGATGGCAAAGCACATCATAAAGCCCAGATAAAATCCGTAAATTTCGCTGAGCAAAATCAAATTCTAACGGAGTGAAATGTTTCTCTTGTAAACCCGCATAAACATCACCTTTAAAATCTAAAATCGCGTGGCGTGTATTTTTACAAATTGACATCAGGTGTCCATTTCTTAAAATGCTTTGCATCATTTAAAGGAGGATATGCTTTTTTAACAGGTGCAGCTCTTTTTACTGAAAAAATTTGATTCTTGTGCAGGTGATGCTAGACATAATCAAAATATTTTGCATAGCGGTGAGAGGCATACCCGTATTATTGCAACGGGCACAGGCAATAAAGTACTCTATGAAAATGCAGAAGGCGATAAAATATTTATTTATCATGGATAAAACTTTATTTGTGATGGCATAGGAGATGATTTCCTTTCAGGGGGTGTGGGTGATAATATTTATTAATTAGCTATAACGATGGTCATACCATGATCGAAGATCACCGTATCTAATGATACTTTGGCTATATGTCATATTTGTCATGATGAATTCAAGGCAATAACAGAAGGCGAAGATATACTATCTTAAAACGTCAAAGAATGGATTTGAAAATTAATTTTCAGTTACCATCAAAAAAGCTGCAAAGCTCAATACGGCTCAAAAATAGAAAAAATACAAATACTAATTCAAGAAAAAACGGGATACAATTAACTATTTCAGATCTTGCATTAAAAAACTCTCTCATTTAATACATAACGAGCATTTCAGGCGGCAGAAAGAGAAAAATTAAAAAATATTCAAATGAGCAATGATGGCGATATCACCCCCTGATGTGATTACAACACTTCTGTCTGCTTTTAATTCAAAAGACAAAACCCTTTTCATACAGGATATCGCTTCTACTTTTTATAAACTGATCGCCCAAATCGTTACTCAGTTGGCATTCACTCAAAAATACTTAATAAGGAAATCTGTTTTTTGAATTGAAATTGTTAGTCTCTATTTAATAATTCTCAAAGTAGGAGGCTGACTTTTTGATTTTTTTCTATGGGAATGTATTTTCCTCTTAACTCCTAATGCCTCTTCTGTATTTTTTTCTGTATTTATAGAAGTGTCGACCAGATTTAAGAAATGATGCGATATCTGCACTTCTGCTGATTCAAATATTTCTACTTCAAATAAAGTGCCCAATCCATTTTCTTGGGCATAGATGGCTAATACTGAGCTGATAGGGATTACTATAGAAAAAGGCACACTACTAAAATAAGCATCAAAACAAACTTCTTTGTTAGTTAATGACAAATCGAAAACAACAGAGGGTGCAATATTCAAAATAATTTGACCATCTTGAACGCTCTCTCTAGGTACTATGACATCTTCAGAAGTGGCATCTACCATCAGATAAGGAGTCAAGTGATTATCGATTAACCAATCATAAAATGCACGTAATAAATAGGGACGTCGTGGGATCATAGTGAAAATTCCCGTCATTACTTTATCATTATATCTGTTGTGAAATTGACTTCAGGCGGCGACTTCTGTGGTTGTCTTTTCTTTAATAAACAAGTCACTCTTTATCCTTATGACTTCTATATAGATTCTGATGACAGTACTCAGATCGCCTTGAATTCACCGCTTTGGTGAGCGTGTTGAAATCAGTCTCTTGATGAAAAAGATTCATTTGAGATTCAGCTTCGGTCAAAGCTGTAAGAAACGGATCACGATCAAAAATACGAGTCATATAATTTTTTAATTCTTTTACGCCAGTTACAAGTTCCTCTGACTTGATATTTAATTCAGGCAAACGCCATAATAGAGGCGCTAAATAGCAATCTATTAAGCTAAATGTATCACTCATAAAATAAGGTTTTTGCTGAAACATCGGAGCTAATGCTAATAATTCTTCTTTTAATTGTTGGCGAACCGATGCTACTTCAGAAGCTGGCCCTTTTTGGATTTTATCAAATAGACTGTACCAATCATTTTCAATACGGTGCATCATCAAGCGAGCATGTCCACGAATCATTGGATAAACGGGCATCAGAGGGGGATGGGGGAATCGTTCATCTAAATATTCCATTATAATGCTTGATCGATACAAGATGAGATCACGATCTACTAAAGTTGGCAGGCTAGCACAAGGATTAAGTGCGATAAAATCTTTAGGAAGAGGTTCATTTTCTTGAACATATTTAATGACAACTTTGACTCCTTTTTCTGCCAGTACAATACGAACTTGATGGCTAAAGATGTCTGTGGACCCTGAAAAAAGCGTTATTACCGAACATTTATTAGCGGCAACAGACATAAAAATCTCCAAACTTTTAAAATAGTTATTCCAAAGACAATAGAGTCTACCAGACTTTGGTCATTTTGTAGGGATGTTTTACAGATCAGATCGAGATAGGCTTAGTAATAAATACATGTAAACAAAAAAGATAAATAATCCCTAACAGGGAACCTGATAAGGTTTATTTAAATCATTAAAATGATACTTAAAAAGTAAGTACTAACGCTTCGAGAATTGTGGACGCCGTCTTGCTTTACGGAATCCTACTTTTTTACGCTCAACTTCACGGGCATCGCGCGTCACAAAACCTGCTTTACGCAGTTCTGGTCTTAAAGACTCATCGTAAGCCATAAGTGCACGCGTAATACCGTGGCGAATAGCCCCAGCTTGACCTGAGATTCCGCCTCCTTTTACCGTGATATATAGATCAAATTTATTCATCATATTCAATAGCCCTAATGGTTGATAAACGACCATGCGAGCAGTTTCTCTCCCGAAATATACTTCTAGACTGCGTTGGTTTACGACGATATTACCGCTGCCAGGTTTTATAAAAACTCGAGCTGCAGAACTCTTTCGGCGACCAGTGCCATAATATTGATTCTTAGGCATTGCTATTATCTCGATTAAATGTTTAGAACTTTTGGCTGCTGCGCAATATGATCATGCGTAGCCCCTTTGTAAACTTTTAGTTTACGGTACATGGCACGCCCGAGAGGGCCTTTGGGAAGCATCCCTTTAACGGCAATTTCAATGATCCGTTCGGGATGACGGGCAATCATCTCTTCAAATGTGGTTTGTTTGATACCACCCACGTATCCTGTATGGCGATAATAAATTTTATCTTTACACTTCTTGCCTGTTACAGAAATTTTTTCTGCATTAATCACAACAAGATAATCTCCAGTATCAACATGAGGGGTATATTCTGGCTTATGTTTTCCTCTGAGACGCCGAGCTAACTCAGTTGCAAAACGACCTAATGTCTTTCCATCTGCGTTAACTAAATACCACTCTCGCTCTACTGTCTCTTTTTTAGCTGTAAAAGTTTTCATTGAAACTTACTCAATTAATCATTAAGTCACAAACTGGTGAAGGTTTAATCGTTCAAACCTGTTTTTTCGTTTAAACCAAGATTAATTCCGACTAATCTATCCCTTCGAATAGTAGGTGGATATAATTTTGGGAGCCATTGATACTGTAAGGCGGGAGCCTTAGATTATAGATAATTTAATGCTAAAAATCGAATGGTTTTTAACTTAAGTTCAGTTTTAAACACAAAATATTATTATCAGCAATTCTTAATGATTTAAAAATCATGTGTTTCTGGGTGAAAATCCTCCATGAACGGTGCTCCTAGGAAAAGCCAGCCAATCCTTTACGGATAAAAATCTTGGTATAAAGCAGCTGCAGGGCTATTCGGCTCAGGTTGATAATTTGATTCCCAACGAACCATCGTGTCGTGGGCAATAACATCAAAATAGATTCAGTACGCCACCACTTTGTAAACCAAAAAGAGTATCTCTGCCCCAAACTAAATTAAATTCTACATAACGGCCTCTGCGATAAAGCTGCAGTTGACATTCTTTTTCTCCCAAAGAAGATATTTTACGATGTTCAACAATAGGAAAATAAGCCTTTGAAGAGCCATTTCCTACCGCTTGGATACACTCAAAGCAGTTTAAAAAATAAGGCTTATTCAGATCATCAAAAAATAATCCACCAATACCTATTTCCTCGTTACGGTATTTGAGAAAAATAATCATCACAGCATTTTATATTCTTTATACCGATTATCACAAAAAGGTTGGCAGAGATCGCAGGCTTTCTCATGCTAATAACGAACATCCTCTTCAAAACCGTAAAATTGGTTAAGATCAACACTCACATAAAATCACCAAACGGGAGGAACTCCCGGTTTTTTAGCCATAAAAATCGAATGTTTTCATGACTTATCAGTATATACGAATTGATAGGATGGATAATAATCAAAAACCCGAATGCTCGATAAGCATATCCTGCTAATTCTGGGGGAGATAAGGTTGCAGAGACAGGAAGGGATGAGCCAAAACTTCTGAAAAATTAACGCCCGCCTGCTCCAACACCAAGCCGCCTGAAAGCATATAGCTAATGCCACCCCTCCTGCGTTTTTGCCCATTTTATTACTTTTACACTCCCATCGTTTTCGACTTTTTTGATGTCTTCACAAATTTTTTCTGCAAAAAAAGCAAAAAAATTTTAATTTCATCTATTGCTTTGAAATTTATCACTGAAATGATTGCCTTTAGAAGGATTTGATAAGCTGAGTTTTATAAACAGTTTTTTAGTTGGTTGTTGTGATACATATATAGGTATGTTTTATAAAACTTAATACCATAATAAGTTTTGTAAATAGTCTATTATATATTTAACGACCATTCAATTAACGACGATCGATAAATTAATTGACTATCTTAATTGTCAATATCAATTAAATTACGTTTTGGGATTTGTTAATCATGTTTGAATTATTAATAAGTTTCTTATTTTTCTTACTCATAGTGCCTGTGATGATCACTATCATTCTGTCGCTGATTTATGGTTTTGGCAAATTTTTTAACTTAATATCATACAAAAATGACCACTCATCTTCGCTTTAAAAAACAAGGAGTTAGGATGCGACAAATCGTTTATGTAGCAAGTTCTGAGAGCCACCAAATTGATGTTTTTCAATTAAATTTATCTGGCAAATTAACCCTGATCCAAACAAAAAAAGTCCCAGGGCAAGTACAACCTATGGCCATCAACCCGAATAAAAGCCATTTATACGCGGGAGTGCGACCTGAATTTTCTATCGTCACTTATCATATCGCTGATGACGGTCAATTAGAGGAAGTTAGCACTGCAGCTTTACCGGCCGGACCTACATATATCACAACAGATCCAGACGGACGTTTTTTATTGTCCGCTTCTTACAGTGGAAACTCTGTCAGTATCAGCCCGATTGATCAGCAAGGGATTGTGCAAAAATGGAGTGAACAATTAACTAATTTAGGCGCGCCTCATTCAGTTAATTTTGATCTCACAGGTAAAGTATTGTTCATTCCCTGTTTAAAAGAAGATCGGATAAAACTTTTTGAATTGAGTATAGAAGGGATATTGAGCCCCCATTATCAAACTGAGCTCATCACATCAAAAGGTGCCGGACCTCGACATATGGCATTTCATCCTAGCAATAGGATCGCTTACTGTATCAATGAATTAAAAAACTCGATTGATCTGTATTTGATCAGGGATAAAGACAAAAATTATACCTTAATTAATACAGTGAACGCTTTACCTGAAGGCTTTGTTGGTCAACCTTGGGCGGCTGATATTCATATGACACCTGATGGGCGTTACCTGTATACCACTGATCGCACTTCTCATATGCTGAGTATTTTTAAAGTCTCAGAAGAGGGGATTGTACTTTCCTTCGTAGGCTATCAAGCAACAGAGGCACAGCCAAGAGGATTTAATATCGATCACAGTGGACAGTTTTTAATCTCTGCAGGACAGATTTCAAATACAATTGCTGTTTATCTTATTCATTCATTAATAGGAAAATTGTCACTCCTGTCTCGTTACCCTGTCGGCAAAGGCCCTATGTGGATCAGTATTTTAAATTTAGAAACATCCTAAAAACGTTATCATGAATGCAATTCATTCAATGCGATTAGACCGTTTTTTGTCTCATCAATTGGGAAAAAGTCGAAAACAGGTGACACGGGCCTTAAAAGCAAAACGGGTTATACTAGATTCAAAAGTAATAACGAACGGAGCAGTCAAATTATTACCTGAACAAAACGTGTTGTTTGATCAGAAATTATTGAAATATCCTATAATGGGGCATTATTTTATGCTCAATAAGCCCGAGGGATATCTCTGTGCTACCAAAGATCCTCATCATCCTGTCGTGAATGATTTTTTTGATGAAACAGTGTCTAGTGAACTGCACGCCGTAGGACGTCTAGATATAGATGCCACAGGATTAGTGTTAATGACGGATGATGGTCAGTGGTCGCATCGTCTGACTTCACCAAAATATCATTGTAAAAAAACCTATTGTGTAACTCTGGCTTCTCCAATTTCTCACGATCCAACACAGAAGTTTTTGGACGGTTTGCGCCTTAAAAATGAAAAAACTCTAACGCGTCCTGCACAATTTAAAATTGTAACACCTCAATCAATAGAATTGACCATCACTGAAGGTCGTTATCATCAAGTTAAACGCATGTTTGCGGCGATAGGTCATCATGTCACAGAATTACACCGTATGCAGATTGGCAGTATTAAATTGGATGAAGCACTGATGCCGGGTCAGTATCGTTTACTAACAAAACAAGAAATAAACAGCATAATTTCATTTGAACATATAGATCAGAGATCATAATTCCTTTAGCTAAAGAGCTAATTGTCAAAAGCTATGCGATTTTTAGTCACCCTCTTGAACACAACCTATCTCCCAAAATTCATCAAAGCTTCGCAGAGCAGGTCGTCATTCCTCATGTTTACTGAAAAAGAAAAGTTCCTTACGAAAACTTTGAATCCATCGTCAGTGATTTCTTCACCCAAGGTGGGGTCGGTGCGAATATTACAACGTCTTTAAAAGAACGAGCATACCAGCTTTTTGATCAACACAGAGAACATGCAAAATGCACCGGAGTTGTCAATACATTAAAGCTTTTAGATAAAAATCAATTATTTGGTGATAACACAGATGGGGTACGTTTGTTAACTGATTCAAAAAGATTAAATCTGTTAATTCATTGGGCTCATATTTTATTAGTTGGAGCTGGAGTGGCGTCAGAGGGCATCATCTATGCATTATTGAAAGAGGCTTGCGAGCTCGTTATCACTAACCGTCGTACTTTGAGTCACGCTCAAAAATTAGAAGAGTTATTTTAGGGCCTTGATAAAATAAAAATATCGGAGATAAACACCCTCGAAGGCAACTCTTTTTAGTTGATCATCAATGTCACCACATCTGGTCTGTTTGGTGATGTACCTGCTTTACCAGCCTATCTCTTTTTAAACAACAGTCGTTGTTGAGATATGTTTTATTCCGCTCAAGCATCTGAAACTATTTTGATTGATTAAACAAAACAAAAAGGATTGATAAAACATGCCAGTGGGCTGGGCATATGTCCGCTCAACCGGCGTGTTCTTTTTATCTCTGTCATGTATAGCCAGTGTTTTCTTATTTCACTGTTTGATATATTATTTGAATAAGGTCAATTTAGTATATGATTTCCACTTGCTTTTGACTCGAAGTAAGACAAAACCAGTAAAATTAAACTTTTTTATCACGCTCGTTTGCGAACCTTACTATATTTTCGTCACAAACTGAAGCATCATCCGATGCAAAAATGGCGATTTCTTTCACTAATTTTCCTATTTTAACTTATTTGGAATTAATTTTTTATCTACTGTATCAATTTTAAATTCTTTTCCATGCAAATCGAGGCTTTTAAAGCATAAAGTTGATCGTTATATATCTTGTTGAGTATTATTGCTTAAAGCAACATGAAATGTTTTTGTATAAGTATGTTGTCTATCTATAGAAAGAGCTCATTTTGATTTTACGGTAGAAAAAACGTTGATTTTATTTACAGTTTTTGCCGCCGCTGTCAAACAGCATCCAGCAATAAAATTGACATAATAAAAATTTCTCTCTCATTTATAGAGAGGTAAAATAATTTTTTGTATCATCATTTTTAATGAAAATACATTTTATTACTTTAAATGATTATATGGAAAAATTTCGGTTTTACAACTGAGCGATTTTTTATTCAACTTCAATCTATTGATTGAAAAGAAATTTTTCAGTTATAAGAAAAAAGGGTAAAACTTAAAAAGGCAGTAAGGTAGGATATATGTCTGTTTAAATATTGATACATTTGTATCATCAGAGAGCAAACAATAATCTAGGTTATTTTATTTTTATTAAAAATATTTAATATTTCTTATTCTCAGATATATTTTTATTTCTATATGAAAAATATTTTTCACCGATAAACTGCGTTTATACAAATGGTACATTTTGACACATAGTCTTTATTGAATATGTTTTGATATTAATCATTATAATGATGAATATACTGATTAAACATTTGAAGAGCAGAGTAAGGCGATTGATTGATGATTTTATGAATAAAATTGTAACTTCCTACTTTAAAGTGTTGATGGTCAACAAGAGTTGAGTATCCCAATCGCCACCCCATATGATGAAACCGTAGCCAGCAAAAACATCGATCACATTTTCTACCATGCCTGCTCGTTGCTTTTTATTGTAACGATTATTATTTCTGTTTACAAAAAATTTGCTACTGCTGAAAAGAAGTATATTAGCACTACACTACCCTGCTCGAGATATAACATATAAGGATTTTACAATAAGTTGATATCAATGGAGACGTCATAGACGTGCTTCAACTACGAGGCTCCACCTGTCATTGAACGCCCATTAAAATCGGATGTCTTGTTATCAACCATAGATGCTTCGTCATTACCTTGATAATGTTCTCTAACCACGGTCTTATGAATGAAAAACCGTTGTTTGAATAATTCAGGCAAAATTTCTTCGACTTATTCTGCAATAGAATCAAGAAAAACAATGTTGCCAGTTTTTATCACCCCGTTACAGTTGACGTATCTAAAATTGACACGACGTAGAAGATTATAGCTCATAGGATGAGAACTCGTAATTGTATCCCTACTTTACATATTGGCACATTCCTTAGCCGATCACATACTGACACTGCTATTCGCATTAGTACATGATCAAAAATCATTCCAGTCAACATCAGTGTGCCAGTACTAAGTACATTTTTAAACTTCAATTTTTCTATAAATTAATATGAAATACGCGATCATGTACTCTATATATTTATTCATGATAAAAATAATTTAATTCTATTATATTTCTCTACAAGAAGTTAATCTAATGCCACTAAAAATCACAATAATGAAATGCTGAACACTTCGATGCTGGGATTTAACTCCTATGATGACTTTAATCGGTATTTTTTAATTTAAAATTGAGGCTTTAAATTAAAAACAATAGATCTAGATCTCAAAGTTAAAACTTAAGTTCGATTCACTTTAATAAAAGAAGGTTTTCATTTTAACCTGTGTTAAGCTTTTTGAATTATCTTTATGTGATATAAAAACCAGCTCAATCATCAGGAATTTTCTATGGCAGTAGAACGTACTTTTTCTATCATCAAGCCGAAAGCGGTTACTAAAAATGTAATCGGCGCAATTTACACCCGTTTTGAAACGGCGAAATTGAAAATAATTTCAGCAAAAATGCTACTTCTAACGATAGAGCAAGCAGAAAGTTTTTACGTAGAACACAAAAACCGCGATTTTTTTACGAATTTAATTCAATCAATAACATCAGGCCCAGTTATGATCCAAGTCCTTGAAGGCGAAAATGCAGTCAAACGAAATCGTGAAATCATGGGTGAAACCGATCCTAAAAAAACCTTAGCAGGAACCCTTCGTGCAGATTTTGGAGACAGCCTGACAGACAATGCACTTCATGGATCAGATTCCCTTGCATCTGCTGAACGTGAGATTGCTTATTTTTTTAAATTTGACGAAATTTTTTCTAGATAAAATCATTTATTTAAAAGATAAATATCTGTGATCTATTTTTAAAAAAGGCGATCATTTTTATGTCTCAATTAAAACCGTATTCTGTTTCGTTATCAGATATTCCTATAAGCATAATCCCATCTGAAAACACACTGCAGACTATCAAACCCACTAACAAAAAAATCAATTTGCTGAATTTTAATCGACAAAAATTACGAGATTTTTTTATCAAAATAGGTGAAAAACCTTTTCGAGCTGATCAAATCATGAAGTGGATCTATCATTATTGTTATGATGATTTTTCTTTAATGACAGATATCAACAAACATTTACGTGATAAATTACAAAAAATCGCAGAAATTCGTGCGCCAGAGGTTGCAAAAGAACAAAGTTCTTCTGATGGCACCATTAAATGGGCAATAAAAGTGGGAGATCAACAGGTCGAAACCGTTTACATACCAGAATCAGAGCGTGCAACCCTCTGTGTTTCTTCACAGGTCGGCTGTGCACTTGAATGTCGATTTTGTTCTACCGCTCAACAAGGCTTTAACCGAAACCTGAGCGTCTCCGAAATTATTGGCCAGGTTTGGCGTGCTTCTAAAAGTATCAGATCTTTAAAATCAAAAGGTCAACGCCCCATCACTAATGTTGTGATGATGGGTATGGGAGAGCCCTTACTGAACATCAATAATGTTGTGCCAGCCATGGCTATTATGATGGACGACTTTGGTTTCGGCTTATCTAAACGGCGAGTTACATTATCCACCTCTGGTGTTGTGCCTGCTTTAGATAAATTAGGTGATATGATAGACGTTGCATTAGCGATTTCTCTTCATGCGCCGACGGATGATATCCGCAACGAATTGGTTCCCATTAATCGTAAATATAATATTGAAACCTTGTTAGCAGCGGTTCGCCGTTACTTGACAAAATCTAATGCCAATCAAGGCAGAGTGACGATTGAATACGTCATGCTGAATCATGTGAATGACAGTTTAGAACAAGCTCATCAGTTAGCTAATTGTTTAAAAAATACCCCCTGCAAAATTAATTTAATTCCATGGAATCCTTTTCCTGGTGCTGACTATGGACGTAGCTCCAATAGTCGGATAGATCGTTTTGCAAAGGTATTAATGCAATATGATTTCACGACGATTATACGTAAAACCAGAGGGAATGATATTGATGCTGCTTGTGGTCAATTAGCAGGAGATGTCATTGATCGCACCAAACGTACATTAAACAAGAATAGATGGTGAACCCATATATTATTAGGTATTAAAATGTTTAAAGTATTCCCTTACACCGTAAATTTTTTTAAAAATCAATACGAAAAAGTTAAGACTAAAATATAACCTTTCATATGTTTTGGAAAATTTTTTTGATCTGATCTTTTTATTGGGTGATACACACATATCCAATAAATCACGCGAACAAGCAGCACGGCAACCACGTTTACAGTTGGGCTTAGAATATTTAAACAAGGTGATTAAAAATTGGTGCGTCAAATTTTTACAAAAGCACTGCTTGAGAATAAAGAGGATTATCGAGCTCAGTTAGGTATGGCTCTCTAAGAACAAAACGTGGAAGAAAATAAAGCCGCCCATCAACGTTATCAAAAAATTCTGCAATTAGCACCGTTAAATGTTACGATGACGAATCATTACGGTACTTTTTATGTAAACAAGGAAATTATGCTTTTGCACAGGAACAATTTACTGCCGCAGTACTTTTAACAGATTATATTGAAATTACAGAAAACTTGGAAAATACAGGGTACTGTTTTTGAAGCTAAGCAATATAAATTTGGTTAAATGCTGATAAGCAGAGCCTTAAAATATGAGGCACAAAAAGGCAGATTTCTCATAGAAAAATCAAAAAATTGAATTTAAAAAACATGACCACGCTCAATTTTTGTTAAATGTGCATTAAAGTATTTTACCTGTTTGTGTTGAAGTTTTATTGTTACAAATTTATTTATCCGATAAATTTGGAGATGAGGAGACGTACAAAATCTCGTCAAACAATTAACAAAAGATTCCTCGCACTCAAAAGAGTGTAAAGATTATTTAGCCCATGCAGGGCTAGATGTATTGAACATAAAATCCAATAGAAACAATTGGAGCTCGCCTAAAAAAGTCTCGCGAAGCATCAAAATTAACACAACAAACGGGAGCGGATCGTTTATGCTGAAGATTGTCTACAATTCAAAAAATCGAAAAAATAATCTTACGCCCAATTTTTTCTGCTTTTGAGATTAATTGTATTCGTTCTTATGCAATATTATTCAATCTACTAAGAGAATCAGTATTATCAAAACTTAATGAAGAAATTTAGGTAATAAAAACATCTAATAAACTGTATTTATATATAATAAAAAGAGTAAAAATGGCATAGATGTCTAATGTTATATACTTATTTTTATTTTATTAACATTTTTGATTAACTGGAGCTTGGTGGTATCAAAATAATAAAATTTAAAAAACAGAAATTAACAGCATGAATATCTAAGCATCAGTAAAATTGTTAACACAATACTCATTAATAAAAAACGACGCAACATCACCGATGACCGAAGTTCAACTACCTCCTGCCTCTATTTTGGTTTGGTTCAAAAAAACCTATCTGTCGCCGACAGTAATAATAAAAAGTCAATTGACTCTACACTACTACTGACTGCACTCTAATATGCAAGTAAATGGCAATATTGGGCGCAATTTTTGACTTACAGGTGTTTAAGAGAATATCATGTATAACTTATCCTCCATCATTAGACGCAAATCGACCCGAATTTATGTAGGTAAAATCCCTATCGGAGAGAATGCACCGATCAGCGTTCAATCCATGACTAATACAAAAACTACAGATGTGGCTGCGACGGTAGCTCAAATTAAAGCATTGCAATCTGTTGGTGCTGATATTGTAAGGATTTCTGTACCCACTATGGAGGCTGCGGAAGCGTTTAACCAGATCAAACAACAAGCTTCTGTTCCATTAGTTGCTGATATTCATTTTGACTATCGTATTGCTCTAAAAGTAGCAGAGTATGGTGTAGATTGCTTACGCATTAATCCTGGTAATATTGGCAGTGAACTTCGTATTCGCGATATTGTTGCCAGTGCACGTCATCACGGAATTCCAATCAGAATCGGTATTAACGGCGGTTCATTAGAAAAAGACATTCAAGAGAAATATAAAGAACCGACACCAGCGGCACTATTAGAATCGGCAATGCGCCAAGTCTCGTTTTTAGAACGCCTCAATTTTGATCAATTTAAAATCAGTGTAAAAGCATCAGATGTGTTTTTAGCTATCCATTCATACCGCCTTTTAGCAACTCGTATCGATCAACCTTTACATTTAGGCATAACAGAAGCGGGGGGGGCTCGTAGTGGCTCTATAAAATCCGCGATAGGTTTAGGAATACTTCTCTCTGAAGGAATAGGAGATACTTTGCGCATTTCTTTGGCCGCCGATCCCACAGAAGAAATTAAAGTCGGCTTTGATATCTTAAAATCTTTGCGTATCAGGTCTCGAGGTATTAACTTTATTGCGTGCCCAACCTGTTCGCGTCAGGAATTTGATGTTATTGGTACCGTTAATGCGCTTGAAAAACGTCTAGAAGATATCGTCACTCCTATGGATGTTTCTATTATTGGTTGTGTTGTTAATGGTTTAGGTGAGGCGTTAGTGTCTACTTTAGGCGTCACTGGAGCACGTAACAAAAGTGGCTTTTTCGACGAGGGTAAACGTAAAGGTCGACTTGATAATCAACAAATTATTGATCAACTCGAAGCCAAAATTCGTGCCAAAGCAGCCTTATTAGATAAAAAAAATCGGATTCAAATCAGTCAATTTTAATCTTTTCGGAAATAATGAAAATATGACAAATGTGATAAAAAAGTTACAGGCTATTCGCGGAATGAATGATTGTCTTCCTCCAGATTCCAAATTATGGGAGCAAATTGAAAATAGTTTGAAAAATATACTTGCAACCCACTGTTATAACGAAATTCGCATCCCAATCATAGAAAGCACAACATTGTTTAAACGAGCGATTGGTGAAGTCACTGATGTAGTAGAAAAAGAGATGTATACCTTTGATGACCGCAATAGTGAAAGTCTAACCTTGCGTCCCGAAGGAACAGCGGGCTGCGTTCGTGCCGGTGTTGAACATGGTCTTTTTCACAATAAGGAACAACGTTTTTGGTATATTGGCCCCATGTTTCGTTACGAAAGGCCACAAAAAGGCCGTTACCGTCAGTTCCATCAATTAGGTGTAGAAGTATTTGGTTTGTATGGACCAGATATTGATATAGAACTCATTTTAATGACAGCCCGCTTCTGGAAGAAGCTAGGCATTTTAAATTATGTTCAATTGGAATTAAATTCAATTGGTTCGATAGAAGAGCGTGCAAGGTATCGTGAATCTTTATTGAGATTTTTAGAAAAAAATAAAGATCAATTGACTGAAGAAGCAATTCATCGAATGCACAAAAATTCATTACGGCTATTGGATTCAAAAGATCAGATCGTTCAAAAAATACTCGCTGATGCCCCCCTATTATCTGAATATCTCAATGATGAATCGAAACAGCATTTTTTAACACTCTGTCAATTTTTGAATGAATCGGGCATCTCTTATCGTGTAAATCCACACTTGGTACGAGGCTTAGATTACTACAACAAAACGGTATTTGAATGGGTGACAAATCATTTAGGATCTCAAGGAGCTATTTGTGCAGGGGGGCGCTATGATGGTCTGGTCGAACAATTCGGAGGAAAAGATTCAACCCCAGCAGTAGGTTTTTCTATTGGACTCGAGCGGTTAGTTTTGTTGGTGAAAAAGGTGAACCCTAATTTTTACCTTTCTCCAAAATTAGATGTTTATTTCATTTCTGAAAACAATACCTCTCGAGCTACAGCAATAAAATTAGCAGAAAAAATTCGTGACAGTTTTCCTCAACTAAAATTAAAGCTGCACTACGGTAAGCAAAAAATATCTAAACAATTATCTTCTGCTAAAAAATGCAACGCGACTTTTGCGTTAATATTAGGTGAGAACGAAATAACAAAACAACAAATTGCGATCAAAAACCTTTTTACAGGAGAACAGAATTTATTAATGCAAGCAGATCTTATCTTATTTCTTAATAAAATTTTCATTGCATAAATTTTAACTACATGGGATGCATTTTGAACAGATCTTCAACTCAAAGTATTGAAACTAAAGATTTCCGAATTTTTTTACGTAACAGCTGGAAAGCACTTGCACTGGGCCTATTAATAAGCGTAATAGCGTTTTTCTCTTGGCGTTATTGGCAAAAATATCAGGGCAGCTTCGTGTCAATGTCTTCTTCCTCTTATCAAGATATCAGTCAGCTTTTTTCCAATGATAAATACATAAGTGAGCCAAATATCTCAAAGGCTGAAAAATTTATTCAAAAAAATTATCATAATTATTCTGGATTTATCGCGTTGCAATTAGCGAAAAAATCCGTTGAAAATCAGTTTTTTGATAAATCAGAGCAACAACTGATGTCGGCATTGCTCAGTACAAAAGATAATAATATGCTTTCGTTAATTTATCTACGTTTAGCTCGAGTACAATTACAGTTAAAACAATTCGATAAAGCTTTAAAAAGCTTAGATAATATATACTCTGATGTTTGGCTAGGCATGGCTGAGAGCATACGAGGAGATATTTTATTAGAAAAAAATGATATCCCAGGCGCAAGGGCGGCGTACAAAAAAAGTATAGAGTCATCTATTGCTTCATCACAATTATTACGTCTTAAATTGAATAATTTATCCGCTTAAAGGAAGTTTTCATGCAATTTTATAAAATATTTTGGTCAGGCATGATCTGTCTGTTTTTACTTAATGGCTGTGCATTTTTTAATAGCGAAGAAGATGTGATCACTCTATCACCTTTACCAGAAGTCAAAAATCAATTTACCTTACATCCATTGTGGAGTACATCCGTTGGTCGAGGGATAGGAGAATACTATTCTCGTCTACGTCCTGTCGGAAACGATAAATCCTTATTTGTTGCGGACCGCAATGGATGGGTTAAATCGCTAAACCTTGATACAGGCAAGGTGATTTGGCAAACAAATTTATCTCAAAAAACAGGTTTTATCTCTATTAAAAATGATTCTGCCATGTTATCCGGAGGCTTAACAGTTGATGGCGATCTTGTCTATGTTGGAAGTGAACACGCTATCCTTTTTGCGCTCAATGCTTCTGATGGTAGCGTTGTTTGGAAAACACAGGTTGCAGGTGAAGTATTATCTCGTCCTATTATCAGCAGTTATTTAATATTAATTCATACTGGCAACGGAATGATTCAAGCGATCAATAAAACAAATGGAAGTATTTATTGGACCTTAAATTTAGACGTACCAACACTCTCATTACGAGGTGAATCAGATCCTGCTATCTCATCATCTGGCACCGCTGTTTTTGGTGGTGAAAACGGGCGCGTCAGTGCTGTTACGATAGATAAAGGACAGCTTATTTGGCAACAGGTGATTTCTGAAGTGAGGGGCTCAACAGAAATTGAGCGTATTAAGGACGTTGATATGAGGCCTATTATAGTAGATGGTATTGTTTATGCGGCAGCCTATAATGGTAATTTCGTTGCACTACAACTGAATTCAGGAGAAATTTTGTGGAAATGTAACTTAGGATCAGTGAATGATTTAACAATACATGCAGGTTATATCTATCTTGTAGATCAAAATGATCAACTTATCGCGTTAACATCTGATACTGGTATTCCAGTTTGGAAACAAAGCGATTTATTGCATCGTGGTTTAACGGCCCCAGTGATTTATAATGGCTACTTAGTCGTAGGAGATTCCGAAGGATATTTACACTGGTTGAATGCTGAAGACGGACGTTTTGTCACACAACAAGAAGTCAATCGTTCTGGATTTTTAGGTGCTCCTATAGAAATATCAGGAAAACTGATTATTCAAGCTAGAAATGGTACTGTTTATTCATTTGTACAAAAATACATGACCGATTAGAGATCGCCAAACAGGAAAATGATGTGGATTTTATTATTAAAAATAATCCCAAAATTTTCACGCCACTCGGCAAAGTTTTACAAAAAAATTAAATGAAAATAAGTCGTGAGAATCAAAATGATTCCTATTATTGCGTTAATTGGACGCCCAAATGTAGGTAAATCTACCTTTTTTAACAGGTTGACCAAAACAGCTAATGCATTAGTCACCGATTTCCCAGGATTAACCAGAGATCGCCAATACGGTCACGCTGAAATTGAAAACCATAAATTTATTATTATTGATACAGGGGGGATAAATGGCATTGAAAGAATAGAAAATATTCAAAAACGCATGACACAACAATCTTTTTTAGCGATTGAAGAAGCAGATGTCGTGCTTTTTATAGTGGATGCCCGTGCTGGTCTACTGCCTGCAGATTTAGAAATAGCTCAACACTTACGTAAACGCAAAAAAGCCACTTTTTTGGTGGCTAACAAAATCGATGGCATGAACTCTGATACTGCATTGACTGATTTTTATTCATTAGCCTTAGGCAAAGTTTATGGTATTGCAGCTTCTCATGGTCGTGGTGTCGCTCAATTGATGAGTTCAGTGATCACACCTTTTCTACCCGAAAAGCCCATTGTTGAGATCAGTGAAGAAAAACTTAATTGCTCTTATTGGGAAAAGCAAAAAAATGAGGTTAATAAAACAGATTTTTTAAAGAGCAAAAAATTCCCTTTTAATCCTGAAAGTTTAGCTATTAAACTGGCCATTGTGGGCCGTCCAAATGTGGGTAAATCTACACTCATTAACCGTATCTTAGCTCAAGATCGTATGTTGGTTTATGACATACCAGGCACCACTCGAGACAGTATTTATATTCCCTTAATCCGTAATAACAGAGAATATATTTTTATTGATACTGCCGGTGTCCGTAAATCCGCAAAAATAAAGGAAAAAGTTGAAAAATTTTCTGTCATAAAAACCCTTCAAGCAATTGAAGATGCCAATGTTGTGTTGTTAGTCATTGATGCAAATGAAGGGGTTTCTGATCAGGATTTGTCTTTACTACATTTTATTTTAAACAGCGGGCGTTCATTAGTGATTAGCGTCAATAAATGGGATGCTATTTCTTCAGAAAAGCGAGAGCAAATAAAAAACAGTTTAGATTTACGTTTAGGGTTTATCGATTTTGCACGAATGCATTTTATTTCTGCTTTGCGTGGTAGTGGTGTTGAAAATTTATTTAAATCCATTAAAGAAGCGTATGACTGTTCTACAAAACGGATCAACACTGCTTTGCTTACACGTATTATGCAATTAGCAAAAGAAGAACATGAACCTCCTCTCGTCCGTGGCCGACGAGTTAAACTTAAATATGCTCATTCTGGCGGCTATAATCCACTGATTGTCGTGATCCATGGAAATCAAGTAAACACAATTAATGATTCTTATAAACGTTATCTTATGAACTATTTTCGTCGTTCATTAAAAATGATAGGAGCTCCGATCCGGATCCAATTTAAAGAATCAGAGAACCCTTTTGCAGGTAAACAAAATACTTTAACACCCAATCAAGTCCGTAAACGCAAACGACTGAGAACGCATTTAAAAAAAAAGTTAAATTAATTAACGAGAGTTTTGGATAAGCGAGTCAATGCCTTTCTATGCGTATGCTAAAAAGGTTAGCGCTGCTTGACACAGATTAGCAGGCTAAAATCCTCACTAACTTGATTAACCATTTTTATTGGGGTTCAATCAAGTAATGATCAAGTAAAACCGGACACATTTTTAAGATACATTGATTAATTGTATTCGCTTAAACTACATGGGTGACAGATATTCTAGTACACTATGTGGACGTTTTCTATTATAATAGGCCAAATAATCAAGCCCCATCAGCTTGACACCAAGGTCACCCCAGCATTTTGTAGTGTAAATATTTATATTTCAGACTACAGAAGAAGCGCTTTGTAAGCGCTTTATCCCAGCACTGGCTTTTTTTACTCTGACTACCTGTATGGTTGTACTTGACTACCTCGATCTGAGTGGAGAAGTATAGCCATTTATCTGGCTTGCTACGCCAATATGTTATTTGTAGAGCTGCTCAATAGAGATGTGCGCCAGACCAAATCCTACTATTTGTCGTGAGTATAAATCTATTACGATAGCGACATACTGCCGACCATAATAGGTACGGATATAGCTAATATCTGTTGTCCACAATTTCCTGGGTGTATTCACGGTAAATTGTCAGTCCAGCAGATTCCGGGCAATCTTCTGGTTATGCTGCTGTCTGTTGTCACCCGGTAACACTGCGGATAACGGACGATTAATGATAACGAAGCTATTAAACGACGCGATTTTAAATCGACCTACCTAAAATCTTGCATAATTTAATTTCAGTTTCAATCTGCGTGAAGCCAGTATTTGTTTATGTTCACAAAATATCCTGACCGCTGTTCGCTCTAACACCCTCATGGCCGGAGACTTTACTTAAGGGAATTTTCTTTCTCACTCATAGAAAGCACTACGACTGACTTTTATCACACGACCTAACAAGCGCTTAGGATAGATCTTCTTTTACTTACGAATAAACTGAAATTTTATCCGTTTTCTTTTGCAAAGAAGACCGGCGATTTTTTAAAATTTTACTCTCTATCAAAATGTTATTGCGCTATTTATGCAAGCGAATTAATTCTTCATGCTCTGCCAGGCCAAAATATCTCTTTAGAGCCTCTCGCGGATATCGCCACTGTTCAGCACTGACACAGCGTCTTATAGCACTTAATGAAACCCACAAACTGTTTTCCGCCTGTTGACAGGTATATTCTCTTTCAATGACTAATTTTGACGCGTCTTGTTTAAACTTCCGACTGTATTTCGCTTGCATAATTTTATTGTTTATTTTTCCTCCTCAAGAAATTTTAATAGCAGTCTTTTGAAGACGCTGTAAATATTAGACCATTACACCTCTGTCTGTTTCTTTAATTCACACACGAGGGCTCTTTCCTCCTGGCGCTCACTAGTGCGTTATCATTGTGGATAACGCCTCTTTCTACGAGAGAAAATATTCAATAAGCCATGATAAAGATGAGCATCTGATTGAAGATTGACCTCTTTACTCCGACCTGCATCTCATTGGGCAAACGCTAAACAGACAAGAAGAGAACTTCACTGCAAGATGCGATTCCTTGTTTTCTCAGTATATTGCTTAATCCAAATGAAGCCGCTTAGCTATAGCTAAATTAACAAAATAATTTAAAAACCTTAAGACAAGCGATGGCAAGAAAAGAAAAGAAGTGAACGTCCAGCTTATCAAATCGTAAAGCGAGTCTTCTATGTTCTTTTATTTTGCCGAAGAAATGTTTAATGGTATTACGTATTTTATATTTTTCTTTATCTTTTTGCTGGATACCGGGATAAATCCCGTCTAATCGACAAGAGATAACCGAGTATTTTCTGCTATCACGAATACGCTTTTTGATATCATAAAAATCATAGCCTTTATCCGCAATAACATCGTTTATCTTTCTCCAGTCTCCTTTGGCCTACAAAATAGGAAAGACTTTAATATCGGTACGTTGTCCGTCAGCCAAACAAACACTTCTGAGATAATCGGCCTGAAAGGCCGACATGAATTTTAGTGCTCATTTCTTTACACCTGCACCCTATCAACTGAGCTCCTTTTTTTAACTTCCTGAGTCATGACAGTGTAGGCTCACTGTAGTACTGTCTATCCAGAGGAAGTCAAAGCTAATTTTCTTTTGTTCTGCAATAGATAAAGCAAATACCAGACTAGTCTATTCTCACTCCAGCATTTACAAACGCGTGTAAATCGTATGCTAGTGGCCATAAAAAGTAGACACGTCACGCCAGTAGATAACGGTTCTCAATACGTATCACACTGCCGAGAAAAAGTCATAATGACTGATACCCGTGAAACACATCTACTGCCTTTATCATATAACGCTTTGGATTTTTAAGGTATGTCGCTTTTTCTCCATGATTTATTGAGTAGAAATTGCTTTACTTTTTTGCAGACATTGCATTCGGGTTGCACTCATATCAACTGAAGATGACTTCATAGTCAAAATTGCTCTTTAGTAACGTCTGTCGCTCAGGCAAACTAAATACCTTACTTCTCAAGGGATCCTCAACCCAGAGGATTAGCTTGTATATATCACCCTCACTGACCCCATAAATTTTACTAAAATGGAAACAGATCCAATATTTACGTAAATATTCTAATACCATGAACATTGCTATAGCGTTGTTAAAAAGTTATTTAAACATTTTAAGACAAGCGATAGCGGAGAAAGAAAAGAAGGCGACATCGAGTTTATAGAAGCGTAAAACGAGCCTGTTGTATTCTTTTATCGTGCCAAATAAAAATTCAATAGCACTGCAGGTTTGATATCTTTCTTTATTCAACATAGTAGCGGCCTTCAATAAAAAAGCTTAAAATATTTGTTTTTTAGAGAATAACAGGAATACAGTCATGAACGAGGCCAGCGAACGTCCGCATCACTTTATTCGTCATATCATTGAAGAGGATCTCGCTCAAGGTAAGCATTCATTCATCAGAACCCGCTTTCCACCTGAACCGAATGGTTATCTCCATATTGGTCATGCCAAATCCATTTGTTTAAATTTTGGTCTGGCACAAGATTATCAAGGTGAATGTCATTTACGTTTTGACGATACCAATCCAGAAAAAGAAGAGCAGGAATATATTGAATCTATCAAACGTGATGTGCAGTGGTTAGGGTTTGCATGGAGCGGCTCAGTGCGATATTCCTCAGATTATTTTAAGTCCTTATACGGATATGCGATTGAGTTGATTCAAAAAGGATTAGCTTATGTTGATGAGTTAAATGCTAAACAAATACGTGAATACCGTGGCACTTTAACAGCACCTGGCAAAAACAGCCCTTTTCGTGACCGCACCGTTGAAGACAATCTAGAGTTATTCAAAAAAATGCGGGCAGGCGGTTTTGCAGAAGGCGCCGCTTGTCTGCGTGCAAAAATTGATATGGCTTCTCCCTTTATGGTCATGCGTGATCCTATTTTGTATCGTATTAAATTTTCTGAGCACCACCAACTAGGTAATCAATGGTGTATCTATCCGATGTATGATTTTACGCACTGTATTGCTGATGCATTAGAAGGGATTACCCATTCGCTCTGTACGTTAGAATTTCAGGATAACAGACGTTTGTATGATTGGGTTCTAGAGAATATCAGCATCGATTTTCACCCGAAACAATATGAATTTTCTCGTTTGAATATTGAATATACCCTGATGTCTAAACGAAAACTTCATCTTTTGATCAAAGAAAAAAAAGTGACCGGTTGGGATGACCCCCGTATGCCGACGCTCTCAGGGTTAAGACGAAGAGGCTATACACCTACTTCTATCCGAAAGTTTTGTCACCGCATTGGTGTCACTAAACAGGATAATCAGGTCGAAATGAGTGCTTTAGAAGCTTGTATTCGTGAAGATCTCAATAAAAATGCGCCACGCGCTTTAGCGGTATTAGATCCTGTTCAATTAATCATTGACAATCATTCTAATGCAAAAGAGTGGCTAACGGTACCTAATAACCTGAATAACCCTGGTATGGGACATCGCCAGATGCCTTTTAATCGTGTTCTTTATATTGATCGAGCCGATTTTCGCGAAGAAGCCAATAAAAAATATAAGCGTTTGATGTTGGGCAAAGAAGTGCGGCTGCGTCATGCCTATGTCGTTAAAGCAAAGTATGTTGAAAAAAATGCGCAAGGCATGATTACGGCAATTCACTGTGAGTATGATCCCGAGACGCTCAATAAAAATCCCTCAGATGGCCGAAAAATAAGAGGGGTGATTCATTGGGTTTCTGCCGATGACGCTGTTCCTGCTCAAATGCGCTTATACCATCATTTATTGACGGCCCCGCATGCAGACACCTCTCTCTTTTTAGAGGTATTCAACTCTGAATCATTATGCATACGTCAAGGCTTTGTGGAACCAAGTCTAGCTAACACGCAAGAAGGGAAAACGTATCAATTCGAGCGTGAAGGCTATTTTTGTACCGATAAAGATTCTTCTGAAAAGCATTTGGTATTTAATCGTACCGTGAGTTTGCGGGGCGAAAACACTTTGTATGATTTTTAAATGCATTAAAAACAGGATAAACAGATTTTTGAATCTCATCTATTAAAATTTTACCCTTTAGGTGCATATGATAACGAATTATATTTTTGTCACCGGAGGGGTGGTTTCTTCTCTGGGTAAGGGGATAACTGCTGCTTCTTTGGCTGCTACACTAGAAGCCCGTTCTCTGAACATCACCATCATGAAACTTGATCCCTATATCAATTTAGATCCCGGCACTATCAGCCCAAAACAACATGGCGAAGTTTTTGTTACTGAAGATGGCGCAGAAACCGATCTAGACCTGGGTCACTATGAGCGTTTTATTCGCACTAAAATGACACGGCATAACAATTTTACAACAGGGGCAATTTACTCTGAAGTTCTTCAAAAAGAGCGGAGGGGGGATTATTTAGGCTCGACCGTTCAGGTAATTCCTCACATCACAAATGCCATCAAAGAACGTATTGTAATGGCAGCGCAAGGCTATGACGTCGCTTTGGTAGAAATTGGAGGCACAGTAGGTGATATTGAGTCTTTACCATTTTTAGAAGCCATTCGTCAAATGGTGACAGATGTGGGTCGCAGTCATGCTCTTTATATTCACTTGACTTTATTGCCTTATCTCACCACTGCCGGTGAAGTCAAAACTAAGCCAACACAGCATTCAGTCAAGGAACTGCTTTCTATTGGCATCCAGCCGGATGTATTAATTTGTCGCTCAGATCATGAAGTACCCGATCATGAACGCTCAAAAATTGCATTATTTTGCAATGTAGAAAAAAAAGCGGTGATTTCTCTGAAAGATGTGGATTCTATCTATAAAATCCCCAAAATATTACAGTCGCAAGGACTTGATCAATATATTTGCCATAAATTTAATTTAAAGTGCCCCAAAGCCAATTTAGAGAAATGGGAGCAAATTTTATACGAAGAATATCATTGTGAAGGCACTGTGACCATAGGTATGGTAGGAAAATATATAGAATTGCCTGATTCTTATAAATCAGTAATTGAAGCCTTAAAACATGCGGGTTTAAAAAATCGGGTCACAGTTAATATTCAGTTGATAGATGCACAAGAACTCCTAACAGTTGGAATTGAAAAATTGGCAGGCTTGAATGCTATTCTCATTCCTGGAGGATTTGGACATCGGGGAATTGAAGGCATGATTGTCGCTGCTCAATATGCACGTGGAAATCGCATTCCTTATTTAGGGATCTGCTTGGGTATGCAAGTTGCTTTGATAGAATTTGCTCGTCATGTTGCGGGAATGGAAAAAGCAAATTCGACTGAATTTGACCCTGATACCCGTTATCCTGTGATTGGATTGATTACGGAATGGCAAAAAAACGAAGATGGTGAAATCGCAGTTCGTTCAGAAAAAAGTAATCTGGGGGGCACCATGAGGGTGGGGGCTCAAAAATGTCACTTGCTCAAAGGGAGCGTGACACATCAACTCTATGAAAAACCTATTATTATAGAGCGGCATCGTCATCGTTATGAAGTCAATAACATGATATTACCCATCATAGAAGCGGCAGGGCTGAGTGTCTCAGGTCGATCTATGGATAAAAAACTCGTTGAAATTATTGAATTACCGCATCATCCTTGGTTTGTTGCGTGTCAATTTCACCCTGAATTTACTTCAACGCCTCGTGATGGTCATCCATTATTTATTGGTTTTGTGAAATCCGCTTTAGCACATCATCATCAAGATTCACTAAAATAAACATGCTGTCGAAAAATTTGCTTAAAAGGCAAGTTTTCTACAAATTATATTGAATACCTACTTAAGGAAAATACGATGTCTAAAATTGCAAAAATACTCGCCCGAGAAATCATTGATTCTCGTGGTAATCCCACAGTAGAAGTAGAAGCGCATTTAGAGGGGGGATTTATCGGTTTGGCCGCTACGCCATCAGGGGCCTCCACCGGCTCACGTGAAGCGTTAGAATTACGAGATGGTGACCCTGCCCGATTTTTAGGAAAGGGCGTTCTAAAGGCAGTTGAGGCCGTGAATCGTTCTATAGCACGGTCGCTTTTAGGTAAGGATGCGAAAGATCAGCAACATATTGATCAATTGATGATTGATTTAGACGGGACTGAAAATAAATCTCGTTTTGGGGCTAATGCCATTTTAGCCGTTTCTTTAGCGGTTGCAAAAGCAGGTGCTGCTTCTAAGGGCATGCCTTTATATGAACATATTGCTGAGCTTCATGGCACGCCTGATCAATTTTCCATGCCATTACCGATGATGAATATCATTAACGGTGGTGAACACGCTGACAACAACATTGATATTCAAGAATTTATGATCCAGCCTGTCGGGGCGACGAGCTTTAAAGAAGCGATTCGCATTGGATCTGAAGTTTTTCATCATCTGGCCAAAGTACTTAAGTCTAAAAATCTGAGTACTGCAGTGGGTGACGAAGGCGGATATGCGCCAAATCTTGGATCTAATGTATCGGCTCTAGAAACGATGAAAGAAGCCGTAGAAAAATCGGGGTATGTTTTAGGTAAAGACATCACCTTTGCAATGGATTGCGCGGCTTCTGAATTTTACAATAAAGAAAGAAATCGTTATGAGTTGAAAGCAGAAGGAAAAACATTTACATCAGAAGAATTTACGCATTTTTTGGAAAACCTGACTCAAAAATATCCTATTATTTCAATTGAAGATGGGTTAGACGAATCAGATTGGGAAGGATTCCAATATCAAACTCAAGTATTAGGCGATAAAATTCAATTAGTTGGAGATGATTTATTTGTCACCAATACTCAAATTCTCAAAGAAGGCATTCAAAAAAAGATTGCCAATTCAATTTTAATTAAATTAAATCAAATAGGCTCTCTGACTGAAACATTAGCTGCGATTAAAATGGCGCAAGAAGCAGGTTACACTGCAATTATTTCTCACCGTTCTGGTGAAACAGAAGACGCCACCATTGCTGATTTATCGGTGGGCACCTCTTCAGGCCAAATTAAAACAGGTTCTGTAAGCCGCTCTGATCGTGTGGCTAAATATAATCAATTGATACGGATTGAAGAAGCATTGGGTGAACGTGCTCTTTTTAAGGGTTTAAAAGAAGTGCAAGGTCAAAGCTAAGAGATAATCGCCTTGACACAACGATTTGCTGCCAAGGAGAGCTTAAATTGCCAGTTCCTCGTCAATTTTGAAAAAGTGTTCCCTCAACTAAAAAATCTAAAATATAAGAAAAATAATCCTATCAAACATGCAGTTCTGGTTTTTAATGGGGCAGGATTCTACGACCTGCCTGATCTAAGCTTTACTTCAATATCATGAAGTCTATTTCATTACTTTTGATTATAGTCAGTAACATCGATCCGAGCTCGCGGTGATCAGTTTGATGAAGGAAAATATTCCTCTTACAATAAAGTAAAACAGAGAAGGATCGCTGCCTAATACTTTAGTACCTGGTAGAAATATTGTGTTCCTGACTTTGCGGCGATTTATGCTTTTCAAGTAGACGCAGATATAGTTATTGCAGGTGTCTACTAAACTGATTGTTTTAGGTATCCTGATTGGAGGTATGAGTTTTTCAAATCGCTCAATTATGCAGTGACATTAGGGATGTAAAAATATTATTTTTACCCCTTTAATGTAGCTGAATAAAGCGGAAACTTGGGCTTTATCCGATTATTATCAACAAATGCTACTGATTAGAAATAAAACGCTGACTTAGTACAATGGTATTCAAGGCGATGGATGTAGCAAATGTCTCTCGTGCGAATTACGTTTAAAAGGTCTAAAATATGCTTTATCTAATCAAAAAGAAGTGAGCGAAAATTTGAAGTTTCAAAGTCAACTTTAATAATGGTTTTCTGATCAAAAAAATCAAGAATTTAACGTTTCACTGATAAATTCGACAAAAAATATAGAACTGAATATCGATTATTTTTTTATTAAAACGATAGAGATTTTAATCATGCAAGACTTACGTTTGATATTATTGCTTTTTGGTGTGATTACCATCATCGTATTATTTATACATAGTTTACGGGTGCGGCGTAAAGAACGCTCTGCCCTTTTTTATGATCAGACAACAAAAGATCAAAATCAAAAAAAAGATGATGTTCTGTTACAAATTTTGGATGAAGCAGGTGTGAGCGAAATCCAAATTCTTAAAAAGGCATCACCAAATGTTAAAAAACATGCTTTTGATAAAGCACATCATAAAAAAATACCGCCGCCAACTAAATATCAGGCGCTTAAATTTGATAGCTCAGTTACCTATGTAACTACCTCGTCTTTTTCACAAATCTCAGAAACCGAGCTTCAATTGCAAAAAAAAAGTGATGATTTATCTCATCGATCTCAAGAAACCCATCATCCATCTGTTCAAAAAGAACAAAAGGTATTAGTTTTACATGTTGCTGCTCATTCATCGCGTACCTTTTCTGGAGAAATGCTTTTAAAAAGCATTTTAAATAGTAATTTTCAATTTGGCGATATGAACATTTTTCATCGCTATCTTACTCTTACAGGCGAGCGCATCACTTTATTTAGCTTAGCCAATATGGTGAAACCCGGTTTTTTTAATTTTAAAAAAATGGATCATTTTTCAACACCAGGCATTTCAATATTTATGAGATTGCCCTGCTATAGTCATGCCTCTGAAAACTTTAAATTAATGTTGCAGTCAGCACAAAAAATAGCAGATGAGCTTGGAGGATTAGTTTTAGATGATCAACGCAAAATGATTACCCCTCAAAAATTAGAAGATTATAACGCCCTCATCAAAAGTACCCCTCATTTATGAAATCTATCCTTAAAAAAATTAACCAATTGCGGGATGTGCTAAAACATCATGAATATTTATACCACGTCAACGATGCCCCCGAGATAACCGATGCGGAATACGATGCTTTGCTGGAACAACTACGGGAATTAGAATCGCAATATCCTGAATTAATGAGCCGTGATTCTCCTACCCAAAAAGTCGGCGCATCTCCTTCAACCGCTTTTAAGTCTGCGACGCATCAAGTGCCTATGCTTTCGCTCGATAATGTATTTGATGAAAAAGGGTTTTTAGCGTTTAAGAAACGTGTTTCTGAACGACTTAGAGCGGCATCATCTGCACAAAAATCGTCTTTAAATCCACTTATTCGAGACTCAGATTCTAAAAATAGAAGCGAAAAAAATGCTCAAAAAGAGCTAACTTTCTGCTGTGAGCTCAAACTAGATGGCTTGGCAGTGAGTCTCATCTATGAAAAAGGGGAATTAATCCGAGCGGCCACGAGAGGCAATGGTTTTCAAGGTGAAAACATCACGCATAATATTCGCACCATTCAATCAATTCCTCTTCGTTTAAAGGGGAAGTTATTACCCCAACTGATAGAAATCAGGGGGGAGGTTTATATGCCTCACGCAGGATTTGAAGAGCTCAACAAACAAGCTCGTGCTAATCATGGGAAAATATTTTCCAATCCTCGTAATGCGGCGGCTGGATCTTTGCGCCAGATCGATCCTCATATCACGGCGGAACGGCCTTTAAATTTTTTCTGTTATGGCATTGGTTTTCTTGAAGGCGGGGCCTTACCTCAAAGTCATATACAGCGTTTGATGCAATTGAAAGCTTGGGGAATACCTGTCCATGATCGAATCACATTATGCACTGGTGCTGAGCAAGTCATGACCTATTATCAAGAAATAGCACAAGTACGTGCGACTTTTGGTTTTGATATCGATGGCATCGTGATCAAAGTAGATGATGTTTTATTACAAGAAAAATTAGGTTTTTTAGCGAAGGCCCCTCGTTGGGCGACGGCCTTTAAATTTCCAGCCCAAGAAAAAACCACTCAAGTTCTTGGAGTGGAATTTCAAGTCGGCAGAACTGGGGCTCTGACTCCAGTGACTCGCCTTGAGCCAGTTGAATTAGGAGGGGCGCTGGTCAGCAACGCCAGCTTGTACAATGCAGATGAAATAGCCCGTTTAGGGTTACGTATTGGGGACACTGTAGTCGTGCGACGTGCAGGTGATGTGATCCCACAAATTGTCAACGTGATCATAGAATCTAGACCTCAAAATACGGTGGGAATTATTTTTCCTCACCATTGCCCTATTTGTAAATCAGTTGCAAAACGTATTGAAGGTGAAGCCGTGATCCGTTGCACAGGAGGATTATTTTGTCCTGCTCAGCGTAAAGAGGCATTGAAACATTTTGTTGCGCGACGCGCGATCGATATACAAGGTCTTGGCAATAAAATCATCCATCAGCTAGTAGATAAAAAATATGTTCAAAACCCTGCAGATTTATTTAATTTAACATCAGAGATGTTACTGTCTCTGAATAGGGTGGGAGAAAAATCAGCGCAACATTTATTAAATTCCTTAAAAAAATCTCAAAAAACCACCTTTGCGCGTTTTTTATATGCGCTAGGAATCAGAGAAGTCGGTGAAACAACAGCCGCCAATTTGGCGTTATATTTTGGTCAACTTAATCTTTTGCGGAAGGCGGACCTAGAAACATTAAAAAAAGTGCCTAATGTTGGTGAAGTTGTCGCAAAAAATCTGGTGGATTTTTTTAAAAACGCATATCATCAACAGGTGATTTCTGCACTGGAATCTATTTTAGATTGGCCAGCTGCAAAGCCGATAGAAAAACTGAGCCATCCCTTTCAGGATAAAACGATGGTTTTGACTGGTTCATTAAATGCATTTACCCGAGATGATCTTAAAGCACATTTGATTTCTTTAGGGGCAAAAGTCAACGGTAGTGTATCCAAAAAGATAGACTTTCTTATTGCAGGGGAAAATCCGGGCTCTAAAGCTCATAAAGCAGAGAAATTAGGTATAAAAATAATGCATGAACCTGAGTTAATAGAGTTTTTAAAAGCGTCAAAACCAGAAGAAACTAAGGTGTAATATAAGGTCACTGAGGATGAATAATGTTATAAATGACATAAAAATGAAATTCCTCTGGTTTTTTAGTAGAATTTTATAGAGTTATATGACACTCCTTACCCTGCATTTATCGATCATAATGTTATCTAATTTAGAAGCATTGACTTATATATTGAGAAAATAGTACAAAAATCAACCGACTAAAACCAAATAAGTACATCTATGGGTAAAATAAGCATTGTTTAATGATATTGACGCTAACACTGTTGTGTATGTCATATATAATAGATAGGATATTTTCCGATAAAATTCAGATATTTTTTCTTTTACCTCCTTAACTTTTTCTAAAATCACAGATGAAAAAGAATTTAAAAGCAGGGAAAACCGATAAATAGCATTCCGTGCCACCTATATCGACAAAAACATAGTAAAATCATATGAACAGCGACGAGTAAAATATAATGCTGCAAGTCGAAATCAATATTTTAGCGTTCGCTCTTATTCTCATAAATATCTCACATGTAATCATGCCAAGGATCAACTCAATCACAAGAGGCGACTACATGTTTTTATAAGACCTTGCATACTGTTAGTCACAGTAAAGTTTAATCCGTGATTTGGATTTCAGGTCAATAATTTATTGTATTTTATGTTTAAATAGGCGTATAGAAAAAGCTTTATTACTAAAGTTACTAACGTTCTGTATCGATGTGAAATTTTAAGCCAAATCAAGAAGAACATATAGAAAATGAATTTATATGTTAAAGTTCAATCAGGGTATATAGTACTATACCCGTAAAAAGTACGGCACTCTTATAATTAATATATAAGAAAAACGGAGACTTGATAATTCCTACAATGACGTATGGATACATAACTGCAGTATGTAAAACTAAAAAAACAAATAGACTGGATGTACTGTACACAGTCCTTTAACCGAGAAAGAAAAATACTGTTGTGATTTTCGGTTAAGTAAATAATGATAAAACCACTTATCATGAAGAACAGGTTAACACGAAAATAGCCACTAGAGAATAGGATATAGCCCAAGTTTTTATTGCATATACGTTATTGAACATATCCCTTATAGTACAAAAACACAAAAAACACTCAGGACCCCGCAAATAGTGTATAGATTTAACCATATTAATTAATTGTCACTTACAGTGAGTTGTATTATCTTTGATTTCATCCATTATTTTAACCCCCAGAAATTTTTGTACCAAAAAAGCAGGCTCTCAAAACTTATTCTATACGCGCATAATTCATTTATGTGATGCTGATTCTAAAGTTAGAATCTCTAAATTTCAATTTCTTATCTAGAACTCAGGTTTTTGAAATAACCAGTGCTTTCTCTCGCCAATAACGAACTCTTTAACAAATAAGATCCCTTTACTATTTTATGCTCATCTAAATGAACCAGTAAGAGTTCAGCTGTTTTTTCACCCATTTTATGACGAAGGGTTTATACCGTTATTAACATAGGATTAATATATTCTGACAGTTTTAGATCAGCGCATCCCATAATTGAGATATCATTTTGAACTTCTATTCCTTGTTTTTTGCCTGATAGATAGGCTCCTACTGCTAAAAGATCGTTGTGGCAAAATATGGCCGTCAGAGGTTTAGGTAAAGCCATTAATTTTTTAAATGACTGAACACCTGCTATATAACCAAAATCAAATTGTATAAAATAATTATTTTGTAACGGAATAGCACTACGATGAAGGGCCTGAATATGCCCCTGTAACCTATTTTGGTAGAACAGATGACTCTCTATTCCTAAAATACAGGAAATACATCGATGACCTAATTTATAATGTAAATGATTCGTGACATGAAAAGAAGCAACCAGGTTGTCAATATGCACTGTTGGCAGATTAAATTGATAAATACATTCATTGACCATCACTATAGGGGAGTAAATATTCCCGAGATGCTTTAGTGAAATTTAAATTAAAATTAGAACCACAGAACACAATATATGCTATTTGTCTTGCAATCGTAAATGGATTTAATCTGCCTTTATTTTACGCGGCGTCGTTAATGAGAAGTTGATAGTATTTTTTTAGGGCTATTTCTGTAATGCCTTTAATGATATCATCAAAGAAAGTGTCACCGAAGTTAGGCACACATACAAAGATAGTACGAGATTCGGTTCGTTTAATATTTTGTAAAGAACATTCGAATAGTAATCTGCGTTGGTAACGGACTTTTCCACTTTATCCCTGTTCAACACGGAAACTTGTTCTGTGCTCTTACGAGCTCTAGAGACCGTTGCTGTTGATACGCTTACTATTGCCAATATTTTTTTCATCGTACCAATAGTCAAATTGTTCTCTAACTTTTATTCAATGAATAACTGGTAAATCGACGATGGAATATAGAATAAAAACCTTAAGCTCATATGTTCTTTGCTCGCTTTTCATCAAATTTAATGTTGCGTGATTTAGCAATCAGCAATGATTAATAAAACAATTAACACAATATTAAATATTTTTTATCATTTTATATCTGATACATATCAAAATATGTGATTTAAATTTTCAAAAATAACTTGTTAAACATCATTTTATGATCTACGTCGCAAAAAAAGAAAAAATAATACAGTTTATAAACATGAGATCATTAAGCCCTGTTTCAGATCATACTTATGATCCTTTTCGAATACTGATGAAAACGATTAAAATCCAAAGTGATATAAAAGATCTAATGCTTGGCCAATCCCAGAAATGGCTTCTAGATATAATCTAGGCATTAACTGATAACGTAATGTCAGTGTGGCTAACGAATCAAAAATGTCGACACCATATTTCAGCTGTAAATTTTTGTTAAGATAACCACTCACAACAACTTGAGAATCGTTTCCTACGCCATGTGTATCTAAAGTAAGACGACTGATGCCAAAGGCACCTCCTATTTCTCCAATCAAGTTTTCAGTTTGTAAAATACCCATGTTAATTAGCATGGAAGTTATTAAACTACTATCAGTGCCATAAGACTGATCTATAGCCTGACCTCTAAGAAGGTAAGATAACGCTTCTTGCTTGGGTAATACGGGGTCAGAAAATACTTCAATTTTAGGGGTATTCGCATTCCCTGTGACTCGAATTCCTGCGGTATATCCAGGGGTGATATTTTTAGGATTCCGAATGGCTTCAATATTGAGAAAAGGTTTAGTAGGCCCGGAAAATATCAAGTGGCCTTTTTTGACTAGTAAGTCTTGGCCGTAAGCGTGAAAGCTGCCTGAAGAGGTGTTGATTTGACCCTGTAGCCCTATTCCATATTGATCTTGTTCAACCTTAAGTGTCCCTTGTAATTGCGCCTTTAAACCAAATGCATCTAATGCGACATCGTTTCCAATTTTAATATTTAAATGAGTATTAATCGGCATTGCTGTTTTTTGAGGGATGATAGGTTGTAGTTGATCGTTTAGCATAACTTTATATGAAGAAACGTCCACGACGTTAGGTGGAATTTTTTCTGCTTTAATTCGCGCCCATGGGACCTCAATAAAACCTTTAAGTGTTACTAATTTTGGCCTAGCTTCAAATAGTATATCGGGTGAAATGTCCAGCTTTACTATAGGTGGGCAAGTGACTCGAATCTGATCACCTTTGGCCGAAAGGTTGGCGCGCCAATCATCAATATGATCCCAGTTCGCATTACCTAAGAGGTTAATTTGACTTTTTTCTGTTATAATTACCCATCTTAACGTCGATTTCGTCCCTTTAAAATTGATCAATAAATGATTGGGAGAGGCCATATTCACTGGCATCCAACTACTATGAATAGAAAAATGATTGAGCGAAATATCACCGTATAGCAAAAGGTTTTTTAAGTTTCCACTTATATCTAAGTGACTGTTTAAGACACCCGTTATTGTTTCATTTTTGTCTAACACTGTGTTGATAGGTTCCAATGAAATTTGATCGATGTCAATTTTTCCAGATAGTGTGCGTTTCCCTTGTAAATCAGATATTTTCAAATCCAGTTGCATCTGACCATTATTTTTCAATGAGATCAAAGTATTGATTTGAGCTTTATTATGAGAGAGTTGAACCCCTAGCTTTAAATTATTGAATACAATATTGAGAGGATTGTCTGCAATATTTTGACGTATTTTAACGTCATGCCCTACAAGCGCGAGTTGAACTGTTGGCAAATGATCTTCTGCAGTCCATTTCATCTTTGCATCTCCGGTTATATGTCCAAAAATGGATGTACCTGAGCTCAAAAATGGTTTTAGCATCGCTAAATCAAATCGATTGAGTTGCATACTCATTTGCCCGCCTGATTTCGTGGCCTCTATCATATCGGCTAAACACAATTTAGCCTGTATATTCTCCAAACAGTGAGGTTGAATAGTGACTTTTTGGGCATGATAAAAATATTTGATGCTTGTTGGGTGATTTAAATGCCAATTCCAAGATAGGGTTCGAATATCTGTTTTGTTGAGTTTGAGATCCCATATTTGTTTTTGACGATTGAAATCCCCTTGTAAGGCAAAATTTCCAGAGAGAGGCTCGCTTTTAAATTGAAGAGCCAGTTGATGCTGCTTTTCTGTGCCTTTTGCATTGAGCATTAGATGATGAAGCATGAAATCAGATTGTTTCAGTTTTTCTACCTGTAGAACGAATTGACCTTTGATGTGTTCTAAAAAGTGGAGCTTGGCATCGAGCTTAATTTGATAAATGCTGAAATTTTTCCATTTTAATTGATTGGCAATAAAATGCGCTTCTAGCTTAGGTTTTATTAAGTCCCCTCTTAATTTTAATATTCCCTTAAGTTGACCAGAGACACTCGGCAATCCATCCTGTAATTTCGGCGCATCGATGTTCATATCTAATACCCATTGGTGAGTCAGATCTCCTTTGATTTTGAGTTTATTGTTCCCAAAATCTATATTAAACGAGGAGATTTTACACTGTCCAGCCTCATCGTCTTTTAAAGAACCAGACACTTTGAAGGGTTTGTTTTGTAGCTCCCCTTTCAAGAGCATATCAGGAATTTGCAATTGCCAACGTTCACCATCGATAGTGCCACGAGTAGATATCTTTCCGTTGAATTGAGCTGGCCATTCTGGCCATTGTTTTTTTGTATCAATTCCTTTTAACATTAATATAGAGTCCCAACTGATGGTTTTTGACCAATCTATTATTCCCAATAAATCCACCTGACCTTTAAGAAGCTTTAAACGTAAAAGAATTAAATGAAACTGTTGTAAATTACCTCTTCCATCAAGACTAAATTCCGCGTGTGGCAGCTCTTCACTTTTCATATTTCCTGTCAATGACAAAGCATAATCTGTAGCTTTGCCATTTAATTGCAGTTGAAGATTGTTGATTTTATATTCTGGATCTCCTTTAAACGGCCACTGAAGTTGGCTCGATGTTAAGGTCATCATAAGGGGTAGCCCCGATTTGGAGAGCGTGGTAGTCGCATTTAACTGAGCGCTGATAGAACCAGAAAAATCAGCGGTGAATTTAAGTTGTTTTTTGAGTTTTCCTGTTAAATTTAACTGTATTTTTTCTTCCTTTAATAGGGGAGGAATTTTTATCAGGCTGTCAATTTTAAGGGCGATTGGCCATTGATCGGCAAAATTCGCTTCTCCATGTACAGAAAAAGAACCAAAAGGAAGGCTGACTTTTAATGTATTCACCTGAAAATGTTGGTTATAGGATTTTGCCTCTAATTGCAAAGAATTGATAACAATATCTGTATCCCTCACGATCCTGAGTTGCTCTGCTATTAATTTTTTAATTTGAATATTTAAAGGAAAGTGAAAATCAGGCAAGGCAGATAAAATAGGTTGAGCAAAAAAATCCAAAAGATCGGGATGTATGTTTTTATTAAAAGAAGAGTTCGTTAAAGGTCTTGTTGCTTCTGTAGCAGTGGTTTGGTCGTTAGATTTGACAGGATAGATGAGTGCTGGAGCTTGTAATTTTTCCAAAGATTTTGGCAAGCTGACCAGCAGTCCTGAGAGTTGAGGGGATATCAAAGACAGTGTTCGCCCCTGTAAATCTGCTTGTGTACGAAAATTGGCTAAAGATATATGTGTGTCATCAATGGTTACATTTAGGTTTATGAATCTGAGGTTTTTTGAAAACAGAGGATAAAAGATGCGAAGGTTAGTAAATGGTTGATCCGATGCTTTTTCAGTAGAAGGCAATTTTTTCGTCTCTATCACCATATCCAGGTCATTGAGTGTGAAATCATCAATGCAAAATTTCAGCGATGTTTGACAAAAGACATATAAAGCAAGATGTATTTCTTTGATCTTTAATTTAAAACCCGGCATCTGATATTGAATGCCTTTTAATGTCAAGTCGTTTGATTTTCCTTCAATGTTTTTAATACTAAGCCCAGGCACCCAATCAACGATATTTTTGATTAAAAAATGGAGGCCTCCCGTAGTACAAATCAAACCCCATAAAATGCCACACAACAATAAAAAAACTAAAAAAAAACCCAGAGTGAATTTTTTTATTCTTCTCATAGCTCAGGCCCTAAACTAATATAAAACTGTAATTTTTTATTTTTTTTATCGCTAATCGGAGTTGCAATATCGAATTTGATAGGACCAACAGGAGAAGCCCAACGGATCCCTATGCCGGCCCCTGTTTTAAAATCACTATGCCGGATATCGTTGATAGCCTCACCGCTATCAACAAAGGCAGCTCCCCACCAGCGACCCATCACATTATATTGATATTCAATAGAGGCAGTGAGCAGTTTTGTAGCACCAGTGAGTTTATGGTCACTGTCACGGGGTGAGATACTTTTTAACTTATAACCCCTGATGCTGCCATCACCTCCCGCAAAAAAACGTAATGAAAGCGGCATCCATTGAAAATCTTTGGTTGCTATCCACCCCAGATGCGTTTTCACTATAAAACGGTATTTTTTTCCTAAGGTCCTTATCCAAACATTTTGAGCTTGAATAATTTCAAAATTAATATCAGAATCCCATTTTTTATTTGAAATATCTAACGAATAATGTTGACTGTCACCCCAATGAGGCATGGCCTCACCACTTTGAAGTGGTTTACTCATACTGATCCCTGGATAGAGCAAACCAGTGATAGAATCTACTTTACCCTGGGTGATTTTTTCTAAGCTCCAACGAAAATGAATGGCCGGTTGCCAGCCATTTGAAAAATTCCAAAAACGAGCCACATTCATGGTACTGATGTTATATTTAGTATCGTTTAACCTAGAGGTTTTAAGACCTGCTTGTAATAAATAATATTCCTCCAATGCGTTTTTGATTAATGGAATACGATAACTAAAAGCCAAGTTTTGTTCAGCAGCAGAAAGATTGCCTTTTGTCGTTAAGCTATGCCCTCGCGAATTAACCCAAGGTTTGTTCCAGCTTGCCTTGAGACGCGGGCCAATACTGGTTGAGTATCCCCCCCCTAATTCCACATTGTTTTTTGTACGAGGTGTTAACACAGCATCTAGTGGTAAAATTTGACTCCTTGTTAAAGAGGTAAAATTTGGAGAAACCAAAACAGTGCTGAACCAGTTAGTAGCAGAAAGTCGCCGATTGAGTTCAGCGGTATTATCCGAACTATAATGATCCCCTATATGAAAAGGCACTAAATTTTGCAAATAGGGTTCTTTAATTTGAGAACCATAAAAAGTCACTTTACCAAAGTGATAACGTTCACCACTGTCAAAACAAATTTTCCAAAAAGCTTTATTCAGATCTAAGGCGATACGAAGCTGAGTTTTTTTCATTTTAGCATCAAAATACCCTTTGCTCACGGCAAGCCCATTGAGAGCATCTACAAATTGGTCAAATTTCCCTTGATTTAATATTGAGCCTATTATTGGTGTTTCTTTCAATAACGCCTGATAATCAGGGTCGTTTTTAGCATGCCCCATTAACATCACATCGATTCCAGCAATCAGCACGGGTTCACCTGGAGTGATTTTAGCCAGCAATACAGATTGCTGGGTGAATTCAAAATTGATGTCAGAATGATAATAACCTAAGGCTTCCAATGCGAGGGTAATTTCTGCTTTAACCCGTGATCTCAAACGATGGTTGTCGGTGGTGTATTCTGTATTAATCATAAACAGACGAGCTTTAACATTACGAGCTACCTCTCCTCCAACACCTTCGATGTCCAAAGACAAAGCAGTCTTTTTTAAAGAGCTAGAAAAACTACAAAACGAAAGCACCATCAGACATGATGAAAAGAAAACAATCAGACATCGTGACATCAAGTTCCCTATTCAGAACACATGTTTACATTTATAAGCGGGTTGAATAAAATAGCGCTTTTCTTCCCAATGTAATAAAGTTAATTCATTTCCCCAGCAACAGCCTGTATCTAGAGCATAAATATTATTTGGAGTACCTTTTCCTTTTAAGGATGACCAATGACCAAAGGCAATCGCATATTCAGGCTCCAACAAACGGGGTAATAAAAACCAAGGATATAAATCACCCTGCATTTTTTCAGGTACTTCTTTGTGAGTCATGTCCAAACTTCCATCGGAAAAGCAGTAACGCATTCGTGTTAATACATTCGTCATAAATTGCAAACGCACATCACCCTTTAATTCAGGACTCCATAAGTGAGGAGTCTCCGTATGCGATTTATCTAAAAATAAAGGGATATGATCACTGAGAAGCATGTTTTCTATTTCTTTAGCGCATTTTTGTGCCGTCTTTTTATTCCACTGAGGATGGATCCCAGCGTGCGTCATAATGAGTTTTAAGTCATTATCTATTTGCAAAAGGGGCTGTTGTCGTAACCAATCGATCAGCTCATCTACATCAGGAGCGCTTAATAAAGCAGTAAGATGATCTTTGGGATTATTTTTTCTCATCCTTGCATATATCGCTAATAAATGCAGATCGTGGTTCCCTAATACCATACGTAAAGCCTTTCCTAAAGAACGGGCATATCGTAATACTTCTAAAGATTGAAGGCCGCGAGAAACGAGATCTCCTGTTAACCACAGGGTGTCTTTTTCTTTATCAAAATTCACTTTAGCCAACAAAGCTTTAAACTCATCAAAGCAACCGTGGACATCTCCGATCAGGTAGTTAGACATATTAAGCTGATATCAGTTTTAGGTTGAAAAAGCGGTTAGAAAAAGTTTTAAACATACTCTAATGAAGCCGATTTGCTAAAAGGCAATATTGTTCAACGGACACATTTTCTGCTCTAAGTTTTGGGTAAATTCCTATTTTAGCCAATTCTTGGTCAGCAAATAGAGCGCATAAACTATTATGCAGTGTTTTTCTCCTTTGATTAAAAGCTTGTCTTGTCACAAGGTTAAGCCGCTCTATATCTGTTACAGGATAAGGATGAGAAAAAGATCGGTGTGGAAGTAATCGAATCATCGTTGAATATACTTTAGGTATGGGGGTAAAAGCATTAGGAGGTACCGCCAATATGGGGATCACCTTGCAATGATATTGTGCCATGATACTTAAACGCCCGTAGGCTTTCGTATTTGGAGCTGCCAACAAACGATTAACAACCTCTCTTTGCAACATAAAGTGCATGTCATCAATACAGTGAATATATTTAAATAGATGAAACAGCAATGGTGTAGAAATGTTATAAGGCAAATTACCAAATATTCGAAGGGGTTTCTTAAAAGTCGCTGATAATTTTGAAAAATTCACGGTCATGACGTCTTGTTGATACAAAATTAGGTTATCTTTTAATTGAGGATGCTGATTTAAGCGATCAGCCAAATGACGATCTAATTCAATGACCAAAATTTTATCCATTTGAGCGGCTATAGGGAGTGTTAACGCTCCTAATCCTGGGCCAATTTCAATTAATATTTGTTTAGGTGAAGGATGGATCGATGAAATAATTTGATTAATAACAAATTTATCTGTTAAAAAATTTTGTCCAAAGCGTTTTTTTGCAAAATGCCCCTGATAAAGTCTACGGTTCATCGCTTTTAACAATCATATCGATGGATAGGTTGACTGCGCTAGCGAAACTCCCTACTTTAGCCTTACCTGTGCCTGCTATATCCAATGCAGTACCATGATCTACAGATGTCCTAATAAAAGGCAACCCTAGTGTAACATTGACAGATTGGCCGAATCCTTGATATTTCAATACAGGTAATCCTTGATCGTGGTACATAGATAAGACCACATCAGCGTGTTTTAGGTATTTTTCATGAAATATCGTATCTGCAGATAAAGGACCAATAAGTGTCATCCCTTCTTGATGTAACAAATTGAGTACAGGAATGATAACGTCAATTTCTTCTTTTCCTAGATGGCCGTTTTCACCAGCATGAGGGTTTAGCCCACAAACATAGATGTGGGGACGAGATATCCCGAATTTGGTTTTAAGGTCGTGATTGAGAATACGAATAACTTGTTTGAGGTGATCTTGAGTCACCGCTTTCGATACCTCTGATAAAGGCAAATGAGTGGTCGTTAATGCCACTTTAAGTTTTTTGCTGACTAACATCATCACGACCATTGAGCATTTGCATCGTTGCGCAAAAAATTCAGTATGACCTATAAAAGGAATGCCCGCTTCATTAATAATACTCTTTTGAATCGGCCCAGTGACTAGGGCGCTAAATTCACTAGCTAAAAGACGATCACAAGATTGCATCAGTGTATCTATCACATAAGGTGCATTATTGACATTCAGCCTACCCGCGATCACGGTAGTTTTTACTTTCACGGGTAAAATGCTCAATGTGGATGGCAAACAGGGCTGACTGTCTTTTTTGGGGTGATACTGTTTCAATGTCAGGGGTAAATTCATCTGTTTGGCTCGTGCCGATAATAAATAAGGATCAGCACAAACAACCAACTCGACAGGCCAATGCTGTTGTGCCAAAGCGATCACTAGGTCTGGACCGATGCCAGCAGGTTCACCTGGCGTGATGAGAATAGGTTTATTGTCATTCATTATCGTGTTCAAAAATTTTAACGTAAGCTGAAGCCCTCTGCTCTTGTATCCAAGTCTCGGCTTGTTCAGAAAATTTGCGATTAAACAGGATTTTGTAAGCTTGGTTTTTAATATCTTCACTATTTTCAAAAATAGTATGCAGATCGTTAATGCGCAAAATATAAAAACCAATCTCCGAGCGAATGGGGCCAATAATATCAAACTTATGCTTATGAATGCCTTTTAATTTTTCAGAAAACAAGGTGGGTAATTCTTGCACTTTTTTCCAACCTATCATTCCCCATTTCAAAGGTTGCGAGTCAGCCGAATAGGCGACCCCTAATTTCACGTCTTTTTTAAGTTGAGAGACTAATTTATTGGCTTTTTTTTCGGCTTTATCTATCTCTTTCTGGGAAGAATTATCTGTTATAGGAATCAAGATTTGACTGAGATTTAGCTCCATATGTTGATTTTTTTCGTTCAAAATTAACTTTGATAAAGCATTCACTTCTTGTGGAAAGATGTTGATTCGAGGTTTCACCGCATTTTTAAGCACTTCTGCAATTAATATTTGATTACGAATTTCATTACGATAAGTACCGTAATGAATATTTTCTGCGGCCAACTTGTTACGGATCTCATCAACGGTCAGACGATTTTTTCTTGCAATATCAGTAATAATTTTGTCCAAATCATCATCAAGAATTTTGAAACCTATTTTGTCAGCTATTTGTAATTGCATACTTTCTACTATGAGCCGTTCGAGGATTTGCTGTCTTAAAATCACCTCCTCGGGCAAGGACTGATGCATATTGTTCGCATTCATTTTGATGACTTTTAGCCTATGATTGATATCACTCTGCAGTATGACGGAATCGTTCACTATAGCAACGATTTTATTGATTTCTTTGGGTGCTGGAAAAACAGTGAAGTGGCTTCCTAAAAACCATACTAAAACATATATTCTCCAATATTTCATATTTTTACCTTATCTCATCAAGTAGATTATTGACTCAAGCTGCCGCGAATAGGTACGAGATCCAGTTTATTAAGCTCTGTGTTTTTATCATTTTTTAAAATTAAAAAGGTTTTTGGTAAGGTAAAGGACCCCGTTGCAGTGCTTTTTGTGTACTGAAGCTGTCATTCGTATTTAGACTACGTAATTGAATATTAATTGAAAATCTATTTTCATACTGACTTCCATTATTGTTAGCATTCCAACCGTTAATGCTATTTTCATAGCCAAGATTAACACTCCAACAGCAGGTGGTATATTGGATTTCAACCAATTCTCTGGCAGGTTGATGTGCTCTCATATCATAGTAGTAAGCACCGACTAGAAACCATCGATTTTTTATAGGCCAGCTCACCGTCGTACCTACTTGTGAAATTCCTTTTTGGTAATTGGGCCTACTCACATGCGGCAATGAAGCCTGAATATATTCTGGGCTTGCATAACGATAATTTAATTGATAAATGTGATTATTGTCCTTATGATATTCCATAACGGCATCGCTTTGAACAATACTGCCTAAACGGGTGTCATATTGCATGCCCCCTCTTAAGCTAGTCTGATCCGTTATACGCCAAAAACTGTCACCAGCCCAAACTAAACTACCGATACGACTGCTATCAATTTTAGTATTGCTGACAGAACGAGAAGGAGCAAAGTAATAAATTTGACCGATAGAAATGTTAAATCGCTCTAACATAGCATTATCATAAATGCGGGAAGTTAAACCTGTGGTCACTTGATTGGCCGAAGCAATACGATCTAGTCCACTATAGGTACGATCACGAAATAAACCATGATAATCATTTTGCATAAGGGTTGAATCATAAATATAAATATTATTTTGATTTTTATAAGTTTTATAGACATATTGTACTCGTGGTTCTAAAGTTTGTGTAAAACCAGAGAGTTTGTCCATGGAGCGATCGAAGATCAGTGTTCCCTCAGCCTTAAATTGTGGGATGACACGATTAACAGAATTCTCTAAACTGTACGAAGACTGCAAGTTTTTATCAGAAAACTGTTCAGGGATAGATTGCTCGTAATGAGTCGCCATTAACTTGCTTGCAATATTCAGATTCCCCCACCTATTTGAGAGAGGCAAGTGTAACTGAGATTCTACATGAAAGCGCTCAGTCTTTGGGTTATCTGCACTCACACTCGTAAATCTCGCGGCTCCCCCATAAATATGCATATCAAAAGGGCCGATATCGTTTTTATAATAATTGATCTCCAATTCCGGCTCAGCTCGGTATGCATTTCTATTTCCACTTTCGTTAAATACTTGAAATTTCTTTAATGAAAACATTAAATTCCGATGCTTTTGGAAATAACCTACATTGAAAATTTGAGAGGCATAACCATCTGTAGAAAAACCATAAGGAGATCTCAGATCAGAAAAATAATCATGATCGCTGATTCTGGTATAATGAACGCCAAATCGCCATACTTTATCCATGACTCCTGAATGACTCCAATAATACAACCATCGCTGACTATTTTTATTTTTTTCTTTATAAAGCTTATCATTAGGTAGCCATTCAAAAACCATAATACCTTGGCCCTGTGGAAACAAATATCGAAATTCATTTCGCCATTGAACCCCTCTTTTACTCAAATATTTTGTCGTAATCGTCGCATCAAAATTAGGTGCAATATTCCAGTAATAAGGTAATGTAAATTCAAAATTATTTTTTTTGGAATATTCATTAGTAGGCACTAAAAAACCAGAGTGTCGCTCTTTTCCCAAATAAAATTGCATATAAGGAGTATAAAAAACAGGCATTTTCGAGATTTTAAAGCGGGCATTCCATATTTTTGTCACTTCTTTTTTTCTATCAAAAACGATTTTTGAACCGATAATATTCCAACTATTATCATCAAGAGGACAAGAAGTAAAAGTCCCATTTTTCAAAATGGTATAACGGTTTTGATCACGTATTTGAATAAGGTCCGCCTTACCTTGACCTTGACGCCCAACCAACTGATACTTTCCTTCATCGATCTCTGCGTCTTTGGTATCAATATTGGACCTAGCCTGAGTCCCTTCGAGTTTTATTTCAGGATCAAAGTATTTCACATCCCCAGTAGCCACTGTAGTACGAATAGGGTTATGGCGTGAATTTTGACCCTGAGTTTGATTTAAGGTCATTTTATTTGCATTTAAAGTGCAATTACCTTGCTTAACAGTGACATTACCTGAAAAAATAATAGTGCTAGGGTAATCAGCTGATGCCTGATTTGATTGAATATACATAGGGAGATCATGGTGGTTATTTGCAACAAGGGGCTGGTTGTAACGAGGAATACTTAATGAACATTGTTTTGTGATATTAGAGATGGCTTTTTCACTGTAAAATAGAAATAAAATGATGGTAATTAAAAATGTTAATAAGCGATTATTCATGCCGTTTTTGTATTTGACTTATTTATTAAAAATAAAAGGATATTATATAAAATATAACGGCTAGAGGTTATACGATTCAATCCATTTTCACCAGTGTTAACTCAAACATACAGTAAAAGCTCCATTATTTTTTCTCTGTTTCATTGATCCGATCAACCTCAAAATATGATTTTCTAATAGTGACTAAAACACAATATAATGTGTTTAAAGAAATCTAAAAATTCTTAATGTGACAGAATTGTTGTTACTAAGTCTATTTTGTTTTAAAAGAATTTTTTTCTTTTACATGCCTATTCTCAAATTGAAATATTCTACCATTTTAAAAACAGTTTTTTTATTTAACCTTGACTTATTTAATGCCGACAGATAAAAAATTCAAAATTATCGTAGATGAAAATATGCCATATGCTGAAACGTTATTTCACCGTATGGGTGAGGTGAAATTAATACGTGGGCGTAACATTACAAGAGAAAGCTTACAGAAAACAGATGCATTAATGGTTCGTTCTGTCACCCATGTTGGTTCTAAACTTTTACAGGGAACCCCTATACAGTTTGTGGGAAGCGCAACAGCAGGTACCGATCATATCGATATTTCTTGGTTAAATCAGCAAAAAATACATTTTTCCTCTGCAGCTGGATGCAATGCAATTGCAGTTGTGGAATACGTTTTCTCTGCTCTATTCGTCATGTCAGAACGACAAGGTTTTTGCTTGCAGGATAAAACAGTCGGGATCATCGGTGTAGGACATATTGGATCTTTACTTTATCAACGTTTAAACGCATTGGGTGTGCGTACGTTAATTTGTGATCCTCCAAGAGCAAAGCAAACCCAGGTGGATGATTCTATTCAAAAATTTTGGCCATTCGAAAAATTAGTGATGCAGGCAGATATTCTAACTTTTCATACTCCCCTCAATGTAACGGGTTTATATAAAACTCTGCATTTAGTAGATGATGATGTGTTAACCGCTCTCCCTGAGAATAAAATTCTCATCAACACTTGCCGCGGCAAAGTGATTGATAATCGTGCTTTACTGAAAGCTTTAGAAAGAAAGAAAAAGATAAGGGCAGTATTAGATGTATGGGATGCCGAACCTGACATTTGTTTAAAATTATTGTCTCTGGTAGACATTGGAACTCCTCATATAGCAGGTTACACCTTAGAAGGTAAAGCCAGAGGCACCCTTCAAATATTTTCTGCTTTTAGCCAATTTTTAAATCAACCTCAGACAATTGATCTGAATGCTTTATTAGCATCAGAAGATTTTAATCTAATTAAATTGAATGGTGAGATAAGTCCAAGCAAATTAAAGCAATTAATACACCTGGTGTATGATGTGCGCCGTGATGATGCTTTGTTACGAAAAAAAGCAGGCATCAAAGGAGGATTCGATGATATTCGTAAACATTATCAAGAACGTAGAGAATGGTCTTCTTTTTGTGTTGAATCTCATTATTTAGAAAGTCGATCACTTTTACAAAAATTGGGATTTAGTGTTTCATCTTTGTGATTTTTTAATGGCCTTTATCTTTAATGGCTTTTCGATTAAGGAAAATAATTCATTTCTAATGATAGTTGGAGAGAACCAAATATGTCTGACGGTTGGAATGTTGCCCTCTTAGGTGCAACAGGTGCGGTAGGTCGAGCATTAATAGAAATGTTGCAAGAATGCTCATTTCCAATTGGCCATTTATATCTTTTAGCTACGAAAAAAAGTGCAGGTGAAGTGATTCGTTTTGCAGGGAAAAGTGTACCTGTACAAAATGCCGCTGAATTTGATTGGTCTAAAGCACAAATTGCTTTTTTTGTTGCAGGAAGAAAAGCCACCGCATTTTATGCAGAAACAGCGAGTGATGCAGGGTGCAGGGTAATCGACAATAGTGGATTATTTTCTATGGATTCTCATGTTCCCTTAATAGTACCTATGGTTAATCCACAAGTGTTGTCACAGATCCCATACCATAATATCGTTGCGGTAGCAGACAGTTTAACCAGTCAATTACTGGTTGCTATTAAACCATTGATAGAGCAAATGGGGTTATCACGTCTTAATGTGACTAATATGATCTCGGTTTCTGCTTACGGTAAAGCGGCCGTAGATGATTTAGCAGGCCAAACAGCCAAGTTACTTAATGGGGTGTCTCCAGAAAAAAGCGTTTTTAAAAAACAGTTAGCTTTTAATTTATTGCCGCTCATCAATGATGAAGAAGAAAGTGTTTATGAAGAACGTCATCTCGTCAATCAGATCCGAAAAATACTTCAAGATCCCCATCTACCTATTTCAGTTAGCTGTATACAGGCACCCGTGTTTTATGGGCATGCTCAGATAGTTCATTTTGAAGCATTACAACCTATTTCTTTCAATCAAGTACGTAGTGAACTTGAAAATATTCAAAATATTCAATTATTTTCAGAATATGATTATCCTACCCAGGTAAGTGATCTAGAAAACAATGCTGTCAACATAGGATGTATCCGAAATGATTACGGTATTCCAGAAATAGTACAATTTTGGTCGGTTGCGGATAATATCCGCTTCACAGGCGCTAATATGCTCATCAAAACTGCCGAACTCTTAATTATGGAGCGATTGCATTAATGCCAATATTGAAGTTACCTACTTTATCGTCTGGTCTAAAGCACAAAATTGCACTGGCGATTGAATACAACGGTTACCGTTACTACGGATGGCAACGTCAAGAACATGTACCAAGTATACAAAGATGTTTGGAGCACGCATTGTCTAAAATAGCCAATGAATCTATCACGGTGTGCTGTGCTGGGCGTACTGATGCGGGTGTTCATGCGACTGCTCAGGTTATTCATTTCTTAACCAAAGCGGTCCGAAAAGAAGTCAGTTGGATCATGGGTGTCAATACTTATTTACCCCCCGATATTACAGTTCTTTGGGCAAAAAAAGTGGCAAAAGATTTTCATGCACGCTTTAGCGCAAGAGCTCGCCGTTATCGTTATCTTATTTTTAATAATCATCATCGACCAGCTCTTTTTTCAGAAGGAATCGCTCATTACAGTATGCCACTCGATGAAAATAAGATGGAACGGGCAGCACAATGCTTACTCGGAGAAAATGATTTTAGTTCATTTCGAGCCGCTCAATGTCAATCAAAAACGCCTTGGCGTTATGTGCATCATCTAAAGGTGAGCCGTTTTGGGGGAGACTATATTATGGTGGATATCAAAGCAAATGCTTTTTTACATCATATGGTCAGAAATATTGTAGGAAGCTTAATAGAAGTAGGGATTGGTCATCAAAATGAACATTGGATTGCTCAATTATTAGCTTTCAAAGATCGAACTCAAGCGGCGGTGACTGCTAAAGCCTCTGGTCTATATCTGGTTTCAGTTGATTACCCCTCGCATTTTTCTTTACCTAATCTCCCTCTGGGGCCCCTTTTTTATACATAGAAAATAAAAGATATCCACAGTGACTTGAGGTCTTTTAATTAACCCATTTTCATTCATCTGAGTTTTTATGAAATTTATCCATTTTATTAATTTTATACTGAATATGACATTTATTTAACGGAACTCGTGTCACAATACGGTCTATGGGTTTACGGAATACTGTTTTTTATTTTATTTTGTAAAACAGGTTTCATCATAACCCCTCGCCTGCTAGGCAATTTACTGCTTTTTATGTCGGGATTATTAGCATTACTGTCTTCAAATGAGTTAAATGTTCACTTCATGATGTGTCTGATGATCATCGCGGCTATTATCGATGATACATTGAATTACTACATAGGCTATATTTTCGGATAAAATTTTTTTGTGATCTAAATTCAAAAATTTTAAAATGATCGTCTCTCGACCTCGTTAAGAAATTTTATAAGAAGCATGGAGGTAAGACGGTTATTTTAGCCTGTTTTATTCAAATCGTCCGGACTTTTATTCCGTTTATTGCAGGTATAGGTAAGATGTCTTATCCTAATTTTACTTTCTATAAAATCTTAGGTGCTTTTTTGTAGATTTTGTCTTTCACTTACACAGGATATTTTTTGGCTATGTGCCCATGGTACAAAATCATTTGAAATTATTAATCTTGCTCATTATCGTGCTGTCGATTTTTCAGAGCCTTTTTAAAATATGGCCTCATTGTGGCGTACGTCAATATTAAAAAATGAATGTAAGCGCTGAATATTTTTCTATTTTTATAAAAAATTAATTATCTAAGGTAAATAATGAGCTGGATTGAGCGAATTTATAATAAAAGTCATATTATCCGCACTCAGAAAGCCAATATCCCAGAGGGCGTTTGGACGAAATGTGAAAAATGCGAGCAAATATTATATAGCGCAGAATTAGAGCAAAATTTAAGGGTTTGTCCTAAATGTCACCACCATATGAGGATATCAGCGCGAGCGCGATTACATGCCTTCTTAGATAAAGGTTTTAGAATCGACTTAGCGGAAGAATTAACACCTAAAGATCTGTTGAAATTTAAAGATACAAAAAAATATAAAGACCGCCTTTCTGGAGCACAAAAAGATACTGGTGAAAAAGATGCGCTGATAGTCATCAAAGGGACGTTATTTGGTATGCCTATTGTGAGCGCTGCATTTGAATTTTCTTTTATGGCTGGTTCTATGGGATCAGTCGTTGGTGCCCGTTTTGTTCGTGCCGTCAAACACGCTTTGCAAGACAACTGCCCATTCGTTTGCTTTTCTTCAAGTGGGGGAGCCAGGATGCAAGAAGCGCTAACTTCTTTAATGCAAATGGCAAAAACAAGCGCGGCCCTTGCTAAAATGCAGGAATCGAGATTGCCTTATATTTCGGTTCTGACTAATCCTACTTTTGGCGGTGTTTCTGCTAGTTTGGGGATGCTCGGCGATATTAATCTCGCTGAACCTAAAGCGTTAATTGGTTTTGCAGGCCCTAGAATCATTGAACAAACTGTTAGAGAAAAATTACCCTCAAGTTTTCAAAGCAGCGAATTTTTAATCCAAAAAGGTGCCATAGACATGATTGTTAGCCGTCTCGATATGCGATACAAGTTGGCCAGTCTTTTATCCAAATTGACTCATCAACCTGAACCTTCGATGATGCTATGCAAATTGCAAAACATGAGAGAAGGCAGTCACTGAAAATCTATGAAGGAAGATACCTAAAAATCGCTTGGGATGCTCATCACTTATCTATCGCCAAAAAAACAAAAACGGTACTCAAAACGGATAATGTAGGCACCATAACTCTCAGTAGATTTTGCAAAGGTCTATTTTTGAAACAGGTCTGTTATGAATGACTCCTTTATCCCTCACGCAGATAATTCTTTAAGTCAATGGCTTGATTACGTCGCAAACTTGCATTTTACAAAGATTGATCTTGGTCTAGAAAGAGTGAAAAAAGTCGCTGAAAAACTTGATTTACTCTCTCCGGCAGAGTGGGTCATCACTGTAGGAGGGACGAATGGAAAGGGGAGCACCTGTCGTATTTTGGAAAGAATTTTAATCGAAGACGGTTACAAAGTAGGGGTTTATAGTTCTCCCCATCTTCTTTGCTATAGGGAACGAGTCCGTATTCAAGAAAAAATGCTTCCTGAAAAGTGCTTTACTAGTGCCTTTGATCGGATTGAAAAAGTTCGTGGTGAAATCTCGTTGACTTATTTTGAATTTGGAACCTTGGTGGCCTTACTTCTTTTTAAATCACATCAACTGGAGGTGGTTATTCTGGAAGTAGGTTTAGGTGGGCGGCTAGATGCCACTAATATTGTGGATTCAGATGTTGCGGTTATTACTAATATCGATTTTGATCATACCGAATTTTTAGGCAAAGATCGTCAGAGTATTGGTCGAGAAAAAGCAGGCATTTTTCGGACGAATAAACCAGCCGTGGTCGCGGACACTGACATCCCAGATTCTGTTATTCGTGTAGCGAAAGAAAAAGCGGCTCATCTTCGCCGGATTGATCAGTCTTGGACATTTCGCCATCAGGAAAATCAATGGATTTGGAAAACTAAAGAACGCATGTTAATTGATCTACCCCTGCCTAATGTCCCGTTAATCAATGCGGCCTGCGCATTAGCGGTATTACATTATTTTCCTAAGATAATTAGTAAAGAAGCGATTAAAAGGGGCTTGAAAGGGGCTTCTCTTGCGGGACGTTTCCAAATGATCGATCAAAAGCCTTTAGTGATCCTCGATGTGGCGCATAATCCTCATTCAGCTCGTTATCTGCTTAATAAGCTGACTCAATTTTTAAAAAACTCAGCCAAACCCGGTGCACAGCTGAATGCCGTGGTCGGAATGCTCAAGGACAAAGATATTAAAGGCACATTAGACATTTTATCTGAACGGGTTGACCATTGGTACTGCGCCACATTAAGCGAACCTCGTGGGGCGCCTGCTCAAATTTTGGCGAGTTTTTTACAGAAATCTGTATTTTTATCTCCTGATGTAAAAAGTGCTTGGGATCAGGCGATGCAATCTTCTAATCCAGAAGATGTTTTGTTGGTTTTTGGTTCTTTTTATACCATTGCTCCTGTGATGTCAGCATTAAATCTCCGGAGTACCGGTGATCAGTAAATTTCAATATCGTTTTCTGGGTATGTCCATTCTGGTTATTCTGGCCATTATTTTTTTGCCATGGTTGCTTGATGGCAAAAAAGAACATGACATCACTTCGGTTTCCAACTCTGTATTGAGTAGCCCGCTCGGGATGAATCCTTTTGTGTCTTTAGATTCTCCTGCCTTAGTTCAAAGCACTAAAGTGCTTTCTTTTGAAATTAAAGAAAAAAAGATATCAAAAGAAGATGCCGTTGATTATAAAGATCAAAATAAATCACCGCCTTCCGAAAAGGAATGGAGATCAAAACAAGCAATATCAGAAATCCAGAAAGAGTATGTCATACAGCTGGGGGCCTTTAATGATATAGCTAGAGTCAATCAAATTATCGCAAAATTACGATTATCAGATTATCAAGTTTTTACTTTTCCTCCTGTGCCTATAAAAGGAAAAATCACTCGGATTTTGATTGGTCCTCATCCTTCGAAAGATAAACTTGAATCTATGCAACCTGAGCTTTATCGACTCGTTGGTTTAAACGGACAAATTAAAACATATTAGTAAAAATTCCCGCGTTTTTTTATATTTATCATTTTCCAGTGGAATAATTTATGCTTTGGATTGACTACATCATCATCGGTATATTGGTTTTTTCAACGGCGGTTAGTGTCATACGTGGATTTATTCGTGAAGCATGGTCACTGGTGATATGGGGTTGTGCGTTTTTTGTGGCAGGTTATTTTTATCCCTATGTATCAGAGTATTTTACTGATTTTGCTGATCGAAAAATTCGCCATCTGATTGCAATGAGTCTCTTATTGATAGCGATGCTTCTTATAGGAACTATAATTAACTATCTCCTGGATTCTTTCATCAAACAGACAGGATTATCCGGCCCTGATAGAATACTTGGAATGTTATTTGGGGTAATAAGAGGGATTTTAATTGTGACTACTTTATTATTGTTTTTAGAAAACTTTACACATTTTTCACAAAATAACGCTTTGACTCAATCTCGCCTAATTCCAGAATTTCATTCAATGATGAAATGGCTATTAACACTTTTAAAAGAAAAGTTTTCTTTTGTTTCGCTAGCACAATTAGTAGTCTCGAAAGAATAATAAGGAAAAATATTATGTGTGGTATTGTTGGTATTTCCGGTTTCACCCCTGTTAATCAATTGATTTATGATGCGTTAACAGTGCTTCAGCATCGTGGTCAGGATTCCGCAGGTATCGCAACTATTGATGCCGATGGCCAATTTCGTTTACGGAAAGCCAATGGATTAGTCAAAGAAGTTTTTGATACAAGGCATATGCTTAGACTGCAGGGCACCATAGGGATTGGACATGTCCGCTACCCGACCGCAGGCAGTTCGAATGTCTCGGAAGCACAACCTTTATACGTTAACTCTCCTTTTGGGATCACTTTAGCCCACAACGGTAATTTAACAAATGCAGCTCAACTCAAAAAAGAGTTAGTACAAATTCGTCGTCATATTAATACTCACTCTGATTCAGAGCTTTTATTAAATATGTTTGCCAGTGAATTAGATCGTTTTAAAAATTTTCGATTGACAAAACATGATATTTTTTTGGCCATTGCACAAATGCATAAACGCATCAGGGGGGCTTATGCCTGTGTTGCTATGATCATAAATCACGGTATGGTGGCTTTTCGTGATCCTAATGGCATACGTCCGTTAGTGATAGGAAGCCGCACTTTAGCTTGTGGTAAAAATGAATACATGGTCGCTTCAGAAAGTATTGCACTAGATACATTAGGATTTGAATTTTTACGAGACGTTACTCCTGGTGAAGGTGTATATGTAACTGAGGAAGGGGAATTATTCACTCAACAATGTGCTGAAAATCCTCAATATCATCCCTGTATTTTTGAATATGTATATTTCGCAAGGCCAGATTCTTTCATTGATAAGATTTCTGTTTACAATGCGAGGGTGAGAATGGGGAAAAAATTAGGTGAAAAAATTGCTCGACAATGGCAGCATTTAAAAATTGATGTGGTGTTCCCCATTCCTGAGACTTCTTGTGATATTGCTTTAGAGATTGCACGTATTTTACACATTCCTTATCGACAGGGCTTTGTTAAAAATCGTTATGTAGGCCGCACTTTTATTATGCCAGGTCAACAGGAGCGTCGTAAGTCAGTACGCCGCAAACTCAATGCTAACAAGGCAGAATTTCGCGATAAAAATGTCTTACTGGTCGATGACTCAATTGTACGAGGCACAACCTCTGAGCAAATTGTAGAAATCGCTCGTGGTGCGGGCGCAAAGCAGGTTTATTTTGCTTCCGCTGCACCAGAAATTTTGTTTCAAAATGTTTATGGTATTAATATGCCGAGTGTGAATGAGCTGGTGGCACGCGGTCGCGGTGTGAATGAAATTCAAGAATATATTGGTGCTGATGCACTTATTTTTCAGAATTTAGAAGATTTGATCGCCGCTGTTAGAGTTGATAATCCAGAAATCACCGAGTTTGATTGTGCTGTTTTTAATGGTCATTACGTGACTAAAGATGTTGATCAAAATTATTTGACTCATCTCAATGCAATCAGAAGTGGGCAGGATACATCAACAATCTCCTCTTCTGAATCAGAACATCTTGAAATTTATAATGAAAAATAAAAATGGAAAAGATTCGTGCAGAAACTGATTATTGGTATTTCTGGAGCTAGTGGTGCCATTTATGGAATTCGGCTTTTAGAAGTACTACAGAGTGTGCCTGAAGTAGAGACTCATCTGATTATAAGTTATGCAGGTCGTCGTACTATCAGATTAGAAACAAGATTGAGTTTACAGCAGGTTAAACAAATGGCAGATGTCGTATATTCTGTTTGTGATATTGCTGCTACTCTTTCTTCAGGTTCATTTAAAACCATAGGCATGGTCGTATTGCCATGTTCGATAAAAACTTTGGCTGCTATTGCTCACAGTTATTCCGACAATTTACTGACACGAGCGGCAGATGTCATGCTCAAAGAGCGAAGGCCTTTAATTCTGTGTGTTCGAGAAACTCCATTACATTTGGGGCATTTACAATTAATGAAAAAAGCCGCTGAGCTTGGTGCTGTGATAATGCCCCCTTTGCCCGCCTTTTACCATCATCCTCAAAACATCCAAGATATCATCTATCAAACGGTAAATAGGGTGATAGATCAATTTTCTATTTCATTGCCTCAAGACTTATTTAAACGTTGGCCAGGAGATCATAAGAGTTAAAATAAGTGTTTTATATTTTCGGTTTATTGACAGGAATTTGTATTTTATGTTGAGAGAGCTCATACCATTTATTGATCGGCATCCCATTTTAAGTGTAACCTGGGTGACTTTACTTGTTGGCGTCACTCTAACTTTTATAAAAAATTATTTTTCTAAAGTAAAAGAAATTATCCCGACTGAAGCCATCCTGATGATGAATAAGCAACAAGCTTTAGTCGTTGATATTCGAGCAAAAGAAGAATACAGAAAGAGCCATATCATTGGCTCTATCAACGTAGAAAAAAGTAATTTTAAAAACAATAAATTATATGAATTGGAAAAGCATAAAGCTCTCCCTATTATCATCGTATGTGCCCATGGTATTTCTTCGCTAACTGTTGCGAAACAGCTGTATACGATGGATTTTCAAAAAATCTATTCCCTAAAAGAAGGTATATCCGGTTGGAATAAAGCAAATTTGCCTTTGGCAAAGGGTAAAAGCAAGTAGTAAAAAAGCATGGTGTTTATCATCATTTTTTATATCAAGGATTAAAAATCAAAATGTTAGAAGAAGAAAATTCACAAATGATCTGTCAAATTTACCGTATTTATACCAAGGATATTTCATTTGAAGTCCCTAGCGCCCCTGCAATTTTTCAAAAGGAGGGGATCCCTGATATCAAACTTGATTTGGACACCAGTTCAAATCTATTAGCTAAAAATACACATGAAGTGGTATTACGTATTACCCTCACATCCACCACAGAGGGTCAAACCGCATTTCTTTGTGAAGTTCAACAAGCAGGGATTTTTTTCATTAAAAATATTGAAAATATGCAATTAAAGCATTGCTTAGGTGCCTACTGCCCAAATATTTTATTTCCTTATGCGCGTGAGTGTATCAGCAACTTAGTTGCAAAAGGATCTTTTCCTCACCTTCACCTAGAGCCGATTAATTTTGATATCATTTTTATGAATTATGTACAGCAGGAAGCTGAAAAACAAAACGAATTAGATCCCATCATTATTAAAAATAGCGAACAAGATTAAAATGAGTCTTCCAGATTATCCTTCCATAATGACAGTGATAGGTGCTGGTGCATATGGCACCGCTTTAGCGATTACTCTTGCTCGGCAAGGTTACTCTGTTGTGTTGTGGGGTCATCACCCTCCGCATATTGCGAACTTAACAAAAAATCGTTGTAATATAGAGTTTTTGCCTGATGTCTCTTTTCCAGAAACATTAAGGTTGGAATCTAACTTACAGAATGCTATGTCTTTGAGCCGCAACCTACTAGTTGTTGTGGCCAGTTACGTTTTTGGAAATGTCTTACGACAATTAAGACCATATTTACGCAAAGATACCCGTCTCGTTTGGGCCACTAAAGGGCTTGAGGCAGGAACAGGGCGTCTATTGCAGAAAGTTGCTAAAGAAATTTTACCCGATAGCCTTCCTTTGGCAGTGATTTCAGGCCCTACTTTTGCTAAAGAGCTTGCGTTCGGTTTGCCTACTGCCATCACACTCGCTTGTGCTGATGATGAATTTTCAGCCGATCTTCATCAATTACTGCATTGTGAAAAAAGCTTTCGTGTCTATAGAACTAGTGATCTGATCGGCGTACAGATAGGAGGAGCGGTAAAAAATATAATAGCTATCGGTGCAGGTATATCAGACGGCATGCAATTTGGTGCCAACGCACGATCTGCTTTAATTACAAGAGGGCTTGCCGAAATGACTCGTTTAGGTGTCGCTTTAGGGGCAGATCATTCTACCTTTATCGGGATGGCTGGACTCGGTGATCTCGTTTTGACCTGTACAGATGATCAATCACGTAATCGCAGATTTGGCATGATGATAGGCCAAGGAATCCCTGTAGAGGAAGCCAAAAATAAAATAGGGCACGTGATTGAAGGATATGGCAATACTAAAGAAGTATTTGCCCTTGCTCAGCGTCATCAAATTAAAATGCCTATTACGGAACAAATTTATCAGGTTCTTTATTGCCAGAAAAATTCTCAGGCAGCCGCATTAAGCCTATTTAATCCCAGCAAAAATAATGAAGCTCCTTTTATTATGGAGAGTCTGAATACGAATTAGAAAAGATATGCTCTCGCATTAAATTAGAAGTAAAAAGATGGTAATAGTGAACCTGCCTAGCTAGTTTTTTTCATGCTACTATCTTAAAACATGAAAATTTAGTCAGTGCCATCGCTTATATATTAGCCAGTAAGCTTCCTTCTTATTGTAGTATGCCTACAATAGTACTCAGTGAGATATTGGAAAAGCATACTGCTCAGATAAAACGATGATACTGGCTGCGGCAAGAGACATATTAGCTGTCCGTGCTCGTGATCCTGCGGTTGATAAATATTCAATGCCTTTACTGTAACTTAAAGGTTTTTACGCTTTACAAGCGATTAGTCATTAGTTATGGTGACAAGGGCGCTCAGGATTGGCTATTTATTTACAGAATCAAATTTTTATCGTGTTTGTGGTAGTATCCACCCCGCTTCGACTATTGGTTTTTGTATCATGCTAGATCACACTACAGGTATTATCATTGATGAAACTACAGTGATAGAAAATGATGTTTCTATACTACAATCTGTCACTTTAGGTGGCACTAGTAAAAATTGTAGTGATCGCCCTCACTACTATTCGTGAAGGCATTATGATAGGCGCTGGAGCAAAAGTGTTAGAAAATATTAAAGTAGGCGTTGGGCAAAAATTGGTTCGGGTTCTGTTGTGTTAGAAGCGGTTCCTGCTCATACCACTGTTGCAGGCGTTCTAGCAGGCATTTTTAGTAATCCCAAACTGAAAAACCTTTTTTTGATATGGATCAAAATTTTAATTTTTTATTAAATCTTTATCAAAATGAATGTATTGAGTTACACATGCTTAATTCCTATGAGATATAGGGGTTTAATTTAAATTTAGTAATATGTTCAAATGCTTGTCATTAACTTTTAAAAGGGTGAATGTAGAAAGCTTACTCTGGCCATAGTGAATAACGACGATAGCCAAAACCGTGATTCCAAAACCTGGATTGTTTTAGCTTTAAAGTGTTTTCTGAGCAATGAGCAAGATATCAGTGGCTATGATGGTTCAAAGAGCTGTCAGGCTCCAATAAACGCTCAACCTGCTCTTCAAATTACGCACAATCCATGCTATTGCAAACGAAATACATTCATAAAAATACGATGCTTAATCCAGAAATGATTTCAAAAATGACTGAAAAATTGAAAAAGTCTATTCCTGAAAATGTTCTGACTTTCGGAGAAGATGTAGAAAAAAAAATCCGACAAGGATTACAATTTCAGTTGAGTCGCCTTGATTTAATCAGCCGTGAAGAGTTTGATGTTCAAACTCAGGTGCTGTTGAGAACTAGGGAGAATCTGACTTTGTTAGAGCAACGGATTCAAAAGCTGGAATCAAAATTATCAGAAAAAAAAGACATTTAACGCTATTCTCATAAAGAGTTATTCTTGATTTTTTTAATGATTTTGCTGCTTGAAAGTCCATTTTGATAGGAGGATATTTTAATCTGTCCACCTGCTGCCACCACTGCGTTGCTTCCGGCAATTTGATGTGGCCGATAGTCCCCCCCTTTTATCAATACATCCGGTAAAATTTCTGAGATAAGACGCTCTGGAGTATTTTCTGAAAATGGAACTACCCAATCAACATATTTTAATGCACTGAGTACCGCCATTCTTTGAGCCAATGGATTAATAGGACGCATTTGACCTTTGAGGTTTCGCACAGAATCATCTGTATTGACCGCGACAATGAGACGATCTCCATATTTTTTTGCTTCTGACAGATAAGCAATATGCCCAGCGTGTAGAATATCGAAGCATCCGTTTGTCATAACCAATTTTTCACCACGAGAACGAGATGTCTGCACCGCACTTTTTAATTGTTGTTCGTTTACGATACTAAGATCTGCTTTTTTACTGCCATCCGATGCATTTTGTAACTCGCTAAAAGAAACAGTCGAGGTTCCTAATTTACCCACCACTACTCCTGCTGCTGCATTTGCAAAAAAAGAGGATTCTTCAAGAGACTGACCAGAGGCCAATGCGGTCGCTAACACAGCTATCACCGTATCTCCTGCTCCTGTGACATCAAACACTTCATGAGCTTGAGCAGAAAGATGCAAAGGGGGCTTAGCTTTTTGTAATAAAGTAATACCTTTCTCAGAACGTGTTATTAGTAAAGCAGAAAGATCTAAGTGTTTTATCAGTTGAGATCCTTTATCCACCAGATCTTGCTCTTTTTTACAATGTCCTACAACAGCTTCAAATTCTGATAAATTAGGGGTTAAAACAGTGGCGCCGCTGTAACGTTTGAAGTTGTTTCCTTTAGGATCAATTAGAAGCGGGATTTCAGCTTTTTTTGCAAGTTGAATCATTTCTTGAATCTTATTTAAAGTGCCTTTCGCATAATCAGAAAACACTACAACAGTCATATGAGGAAATAAAGAAGCAATCCTAACTTTGATTTTTTGGGCATCTGATGTGTGAGCATTTTTTTCAAAATCGAGTCGAATGAGCTGTTGATGACGAGACAGGACTCTCAATTTAATCAGAGTAGAATAGGTACTTGATGACACAAAATCACAATCAACCTGAGCTTCAGATAATTTTTGAGTCAGGATTTTCCCAGCTTCGTCTTTACCAATCAAGCCGATTAAATGCACCTTTGCACCCAGCGCAGCGATGTTCATAGCCACGTTCGCTGCGCCCCCTGGGGTTTCTCGGATTTGATCCACTTTTACAATCGAAACAGGAGCTTCAGGTGAAATTCTATCAACAGGCCCGTACCAATAGCGATCTAGCATCACATCTCCTACTACTAATATTTTAGCCTGCTGAATATCAGATAAGGTTAGTTTCATATTTTTTGACAATTATGATTCAAAGCGAACGAGGCTTTTTTAGTAAGAAAAACATGTTAAAAAAAACGCCATTAAAGAGGCGTTTATTAATTCAAAATGATTGTCTAATCTTCTGAAATAATTATAACTTTCAGCTGTGCAAACACACCATTGTATATTTTGAAATGAACTTCATGTTCACCCAAAGTTCTCAAAAAGCCATTTAATAATCGAACTTCATTTTTCATAACAGGAATACCTGCATCGCTTAGTGACTTCGCGATATCACGAGTTCCTATGGAACCAAAGAGCCTACCCTCACTCCCTGCTTTAGAGGCAATCGTTAGGCTAGCTAATTCGTTAATAGCACGCGCACGCGCTTGAGCTTCTTCAATAGCCTTAGCTGCTTTGGATTCTAATTCAGATCGCCGCTCATCAAAATACGCCATATTTTTTTTAGTGGCAAGAACTGCCTGCCTTTTTGGTAGAAGGAAATTTCGGGCAAAACCTCTTGTGACCTTTACCTTGCTACCTACTTGACCAAAATTTTCTATTTCATTTAACAATATGATTTCCATTACCATTATCCTCTCGAGTGAATTAATGGAGACTGCTACGACTGATGTTCATCAGTATAAGGCAACAAAGATAGGTAACGTGCAACCTTGATAGCTTGAGAAAGCTGGCGCTGATATTTAGAGCAGGTACCGGTGATACGACTTGGAACAATTTTGCCACTTTCAGTGATATAATTTTTCAACATGATAATATCTTTATAATCAATTTGTTTTACACCTTCTGCGGTAAAACGACAGAATTTTCTGCGGCGAAAATAACGTGCCATAAGGCTATTCTCCAAAATTTATGAACTTTATTTTTTCAGCATGCAGCACCAATTTATTACGGATTTGATGGCAGCTAACAAAGCCTTCTATAGTTAGTTTAGTACCAAACCTGATGTTATGAGTGTGTTTTTTTAACTCATGACCACTCGCCACAACAGGAATACGACACCATGTTTGTCGGTATAATCCCGCTTCCTTTTGTTGAGAACGGTGCTCAAGCAAAAACTGACAATGCGGAATGCCAGAAGGACTGACTTTTTGTATCGGAGCTTTACATACAGTACCAGACAAGAGCCAGTTGTTTATCGTCAACAAGGTCAATTTTCTTTAGAAAATTCATTTGTTTTCTTATCAAGATCTTTTTGATGGTGATTTTTTTGGTTGTTTTCAGATCCTGATGTTGTTAACTCGACGACTTCACGACGTTCATCTTTCATTTTTATGATAGGCGATTCTTCAGTCACCGCATGGTTCATACGTTTTATAAAATTACGCATCACTGCATCATTAAAACGGAAATTAGTTTCCAGCTCATTAATGGCGTTTTGAGGGGATTCGACGTTTAACAAAACATAGTGTGCTTTATGTAATTTATTAATCGGATACGCTAGCTGTCGGCGGCCCCAGTCTTCAATACGATGAATCTGACCCCCTGATTGAGTAATCACTGTGCTATAACGTTGGATCATTCCGGCCACTTGATCACTTTGATCCGGATGAACCATAAATACAATTTCATAATGACGCATGGTGTTGCTCCTTTTGGATTATTAAGCCTCTTATTAAATAACCGACCGCTGTTGATAAAGGCAAGGAACTTTTTTGATATGCAGCTTAAAATAGCGCACTACTATACTTCCCGGTGCGTACAAATTCAAGAATGGAAACAATTTATTTAAAATCAGTTGATTTTTGATTTATTAAACTTTTAATGAAAAAAGAGCGCGCTTGACCGGACGAAAACTTTGTCTATGTTGTTTTGTTGGGCCAAGAAGCGCCAATTTTTCTAAATGAAAAGCCGTTGGATAACCTTTATGTTGAGCAAATCCATATTCAGGAAATATCGTATCTAAGACTTCCATTTCTTTATCACGTGTTACTTTAGATAAAATAGAAGCTGCGCTGATCTCTAAAACCTTGCTGTCTCCCTTAATAATAGAGGATGAGGGCATAGATAAAATCGGGCAAATATGACCATCAATTAATACATGATCAGCTCTGATGCTAAGAGCATTTACTGCTCTTTGCATGGCAAGCAAAGTAGCATGAAAAATATTGATTTCATCAATTTCTTTTGACTCAGCACGGCCCAGACTCCAAGCCAAAGCTTTGTGCGTGATCTCTTCATATAATGCCAGCCGCTTTTTTTTACTCAATGTCTTTGAATCAGCTAAACCGATAATGGGATTTTCAGGATCCAGGATGACCGCTGCAGCGATAACTGGCCCAGCTAATGGGCCCCTGCCCACTTCATCAACACCTGCAATCCATTTAGCTTCATGGTAAATAAAATCAGATCTCATCATTTTATGAGCGCCAAAACAGCTTTCGCCGCTTTTTGATTTGCTCCACAACGGAGACTTTGATGTAAAAGCAAAAAACGTTCTTTTAACATTTCAACCTTTTTCCCTCCCTTCAGTAAAGGCAATAATTCATTGCTTAATTTTTGAGGATCACAGTTTTTTTGTAATAATTCTGGCACTAATCTTTCTTCCATCAATAAATTTGGTAGTGAAACATAAGGGGTTTTGACAAGCAGTTTTGCAATCCAATAGGTAAAATATTTTAAGCGGTAACTGACAACCATAGGGCATTTTGCCAACATTGATTTCAAAGTAACCGTCCCTGATGCCAATAGCGCTGCATTACTCGCCTCTAGCACTAACCTAGCTTGGCCATTAAAAATATGCATAGAAAAGTGAGGGGCTATTTTCGCTTTAATACGTTCAAACTGTTTTCGCCGTTGATTGTTAAAAAGTGGCACCAGCACTTTTAAGTGAGGCAATTGTTGATGCAAAAGCATTGCCGTGCGAATAAAATCAGCACTCAGCAGAGCCACCTCTGCGTGCCGACTACCTGGGAGCAAAGCCAAACATAAGCTGTTTTGATCAATTCTCAAAGCAGTTCTTGCTGCTGATTTGTCTGGTATTAAAGGGATTTCATCGGCCATCATATGGCCAACAAAATCACAGGGGACATTAAAACGATCGAAAAAGTGTTTTTCAAAAGGAAACAGTGCCAATACCATGTCGGTCGCTTGAGCAAGAGTAAAGAGACGATTTTGACGCCAGGCCCAAACAGAAGGACTCACGTAATGAAGCGTGCGAATCCCTTTTTGTTTTAATTTTTTTTCAAGCCTGATATTAAAATCAGGGGCATCAATACCAATAAATATATCGGGGCGAAGCATAATAAAACGACGAGTTAAATCTCTTCGAACATGCATTAAACGAGGTAAGTGATACAACACCTCAAATATACCCATGACGGAAAGCTTTTCCATTTCATACCATACTTCACAACCCTCAGCCTGCATTAAGGGGCCAGCAACCCCGACAAAAGATACATTCGGAAGCTGAGCTTTCAGTTCTCGTATCAATCCTGCTGCTAAAATATCGCCTGAGGCTTCACCTGCAATTAATCCAATCGTAAACGAACGATTTTGCATTTTAACGAACAATTCCACGGTTCTTATCAGAATTAAGATCGATTTGATTTAAAAAATTCAAAAGTAATATAACAACAGGATATAACTCCGCTAACTTAGCAAGTTCAAGTTTTGCATCCTCTAAACTTTTACCCTGCTTATATAGCAGCTGATAGGCCTTAAGGATAGCTTTGTATTTTGCTTCAGAAAAATGGCGTTTTAGCCCTACAGTGTTAGGGCCAACAAGAGAAGCATGATTACCTTGAGCTAGTATAAAAGGCGGAATGTGTTTTACAACTGCAGAGCAACCCGCCAACATTGCATAACTTCCTACCTTGCAAAATTGGTGCACAGCTGAAAGACCACCAATAACTGCATGATCGTGTATTTCAACGTGCCCTCCCAAGGTTGTACTATTAGCTAAAATACAGTGGTGACCAATGAGACAGTCGTGCGCAACATGAGTGTTAAACATTAACAAATTATGATTACCAACACAGGTTGCACCCTCTCCCTGTTCAGTGCCCCGATGAATAGACACACTTTCTCGAATTAAATTTGAGTCACCAATTTCAACCCTTGTGCATTCACCTTTATATTTTAAATCTTGATTCACTTCACCAATAGAACAAAATTGATAAATGATATTGTTTTTTCCTATTTTAGTTATACCATTAATCACAATATGAGATTTTAATTCTGTACCAGAGCCGATTTCTACCTGTGATCCAATATAACAAAAGGGACCAATATGAGTTCCCTCATGAACAATCGCACCTTTTTCAACAATACTAGTTGGATGAATAAAAGTTTTTTTTTGAATCATTTATTATACCTCTCGACTGCGAGCGCACATCATGGTGGCCTCACAGACAAGCTCTTCATCCACTTTAGCAACGCCAGTAAATCGGGCACAGCCTAGCCTCTCATTAAGAAAATTGACTTCTAATATCATCTGATCTCCTGGGTGCACTGGACGTTTAAAGCGGGCCTTCTCAATGCACGCGAAATAATAAATTTCACCAGATTGCAATTTACCTTTGCTTTTAAAAGCTAAAATACCTGTAGCTTGGGCCATGGCTTCTAAGATTAACACGCCCGGGAAAATAGGTTTTTTGGGAAAATGTCCTTGAAAAAAAGGCTCATTAAAAGAAATATTTTTTATAGCACGTAAGGATTTATTTTTTTTTAAATCTATAACACGATCTACCAATAAAAAGGGGTAACGATGCGGCAATAAATCTAAAATTTCTCTAATATCTAAAATATCAGTATCAGTTGTCAAAGTACTCTTCCTTCTTTGGAAACCGAGATTATTAACAACACGGCCCGAGATGATCATGAAAATATCTTAGGCTGGCCGCAAATTTAAAATTCATAATTTTTATTTAAGGATTAAATAAACATATTAATTTCGTCTGAAATTCTCTCCATCACAATCGGTAACGAGTTATGATTATAATGGCAGGATAAATCCTCTCGATGTACCTTTATTAATTAATCTGTTATAGGTTGCCTATCTATTTTACGCTTTAAAGATTTTAGGCGTTTATTCATACTATCAATCTGCATCACTAACGCCGCTGTTTTACGCCAAGCCTTATTAGATTGTAAGGGAATACCTGAAGAATAAATGCCTGGCTCAGTAATAGGCCTCATAACCATTGACATGCCGGTAATCACGACTTTATCTGTAATTTCAATATGACCATTGATGACACTGGCGCCTCCAATTTGGCAAAAACGCCCAATTTTCAGACTCCCTGCCATCACAACACCACCCGCAATGGCAGTGTAATCTCCAATCGTCACGTTATGTGCAATTTGACATTGATTGTCGATGATAACACCATTCCCAATAATAGTATCTCCAAGTGTTCCTCGATCAATACTGGTAGATGCACCAATTTCTACTTCGTGACCGATTTTTATTGAGCCAAGTTGAGCTATTTTTACCCACTTCCCTTTGTTGTTTGCATAACCGAAACCATCCGAACCAATGATCGCCCCTGATTGAACCAAGCATCTTTCTCCAATTTGAACATCATGATAAATAGACACATTTGCCCATAAACGAGTACCTGACCCAATATGAACATTTTTACCAATAAAGCAGCCTGCACCAATCACTACTCCATCTTCTAAAATAACACCTGATTCAATAACAGCATTTGCCCCGATACAGACGTTCTTCCCCAAACAAGCCGTTGGCGAAATCACTGCCTGTGGCTCAATATTTTCTGCTGGTGCAGGGGTAGTATCCATTATCTTAGATAAAAGGGCATAGGCCAAATAAGGATCTTTCACCACTAAAGCGGGCGTATTACAAAACGGTAAATCAGATTCCGTTAGTATAATTGCACCGGCTTGAGAATCAGAAAGGTACTTTTTGTAAGGTTTTCTGGTTAAAAAGGTGATTTGATTTTTTTTGGCAGATTGCAAAGGCGCAATACTGGTAATAATTGTATTACCGTCCCCTTGCAATTTCGCATTTAATTGATTCGCTAAATCAGATAATACAAAATGAGGTCTCATTGATTTTATTTTGTAGCTTTCTTAAGCATTTCTCTTAAAACGTCATTAGTGATGTCGCTTTTGTCATTTTTATTATAAATCACAGTATTAAAGTCAATCACAGTTTCATATCCCTTTTTATAGGCAACTGACTTGACAATACTTTTTATATTACGAAAAATTTTCGCACTTTCTTCTGCTTGAAATTTATAAGTATCATTTTGAAATGCTTTCATATTTTTTATAAAGATGTCACGTTTGTTGTCAATTTCTTTTTGAAATTTTTTACGTTCCATTTGTTTTATTGTGGAAAAATTTTTCTCAAAGTTCTTTATTTTATCTTCTAAATCAACTTTTTCTATTTTCAGCTTTGTTTCGCGTTCTTTAAATTTACTCTCGAAATTTTTATCTGCTTCTTTTTTTTCAGGTGAGTTTTGAACAATGGTTTGTATGTCAATAACAGCAATATTACTTGCTGCTTGAGCAGGCAGTCTAAGAGATAATCCTAAAAAAATACTGAGTATTACTAAAAATTTTTTCATGTTTATTTCCTATATTTTTAAAAAATTTACCAAGTTTTGCCGATATTAAATTGAAACTGTTCTGATTGATCGCCTTCATACTTTTTAAGTGGAGTAGCATAAGAAAATGTTAATGGGCCTAATGGTGATATCCATTGCAAAGCGACGCCGGCTGAAATACGAATTTCAGCCATGTTACTATAATTTGAAACTCCTGCCGATCGTGTTTTTTCTGTATCTTCCCAATTTGTGTCCCATACTGTACCAAAATCAATAAAAACAGAAGTACGAACAGAGTTCGTATATTTTTCACTAATCAAAGGAGTCGGAGTAATTAACTCTAGGCTACCTACGGCGAGTGCGTTTCCTCCAATAGCATCCGTAGAATTTTTTATTCTATTTCCATCATCTATATAATATGCCGCTTTAGGGCCTATATTATTTGATTGAAAACCTCTCAGGCTGCCTACTCCTCCAGCATAAAAATTTTCATAAAAGGGCATTTCTTTATGCCTGAAGCCACCACCGTATCCAATACGACCCGTGAATAGCATGATCCAAGAGCAATTTTCGCTTAATGGATAATACGCAGAAGTGTCAAATATAAGTTTATAAAATTCATTGTTTGAACCTGGGATAGTTACTTTACCAGTGATGGAAGATTTTATTCCAGATGTTGGAAAATATCCACGATCCAGATTATCAAAAATCCAACCTGTATTGAACATATAATCGTGCGTCTTAAAATTAAGACGATCAGGATAGTTTATATTTTTACCTAAAGATTTAAGATAGCGCCACATTGCAAGCTGCGGTGACATATCAGAAAGACTATTATATGCATATCCTAAACCTAGGCTGAATGAATTATATTCATTGATGGGTAAGCTAATATTACCATCGATACCATAGTTTCTGTTTTTATAACTCGAAAGTTGCGCTTTATCTGCCTTAAAATTATTGTAAAAAACTCGCCCGCCTAAGCTCATGCCATCTACAGTAAAATAAGGATCGGTTAAAGAAAATTCAGCATAAGTTTGGTAACTGTTTTTATTTCCGTTAATACTGACCTTATTTCCTGTACCTAACCAATTATCTTGATCAACGCCTGCCTGAAATCCAAGCCCTCCCCCTGTGCCATAGGTAAAACCAAAGTTCATAATACCGGTGTTACGTTCATTAACTTTATAGATGATATCTACTTGGTCATAAGTATTGGGAACACCTTGAGTTTCTACTTCAACAGTTTCAAAATATCCCGACCGATTGAGCCGGTCTTTACCTATTTGCACTTTATCGTTGTTCAACCATGCGCCCTCCATTTGACGTAACTCACGCCGTAAAACAATATCTTTTGTCGCGTTGTTACCTGAAAAAATAACATGATGAACGTAAAACCGCTTTCCACAATCTATCTCAATCTCTAATTCTACTGTTTTATCTTTTTTGTTTAAGTTAGGGTGCATCTGTAAATATGGATAAGCATAGCCATAACTGCTCAACATTTTTTTAATATTATCTGCAATTTGAGTGACTTGGCTGAAGTTATAGAGTTCACCAAGTTTAATTGTGGCTATTTTTTTTGCTTGAGAAATATAATCGGCTATATTTCCATTAACAGTAATATTTTTAAGTTTATACTGGCTCCCTTCAGTAATATTAATTGTTACATAAATACTTTTTTTATTTGGAGTTAAGCTGACTTGAGTGGAATCAATTTTAAAACCTGCATAACCACGATCAAGATAAAAACGCTGCAAAGTTTCAAGATCTCCTACTAATTTTTGTTTTTGGTATTTTAAATCACCCATTAAATTCCACCAAGGTACCTCATCACGTAATTGAAAAAGTGAAAGCAGAGTTTCACTACTGAACGCATGGTTGCCTATAATATTAATTTGCTGTATTTTTGCAGAGACCCCTTCAATCAAAACGAGTTTCAAGTCAACACAATTGCGCGGCAGACGTGTCGCAATCGCTTTCACCGAAGCGCTATATTTACCCATATTGTAATAAAAATTTTCCAATCCTTTTTCAATGTGAGATAAAGTAGAAGCATCTAATGCTTCACCTACTCTAATTCCAGATAAGTTAAGATTTTGTTTAAGCACCTCATCTTGCACTAATTTATTACCTGAGAAGCTAATATTAGCAATGGTAGGGCGTTCTTTGACTTTGATGATCAACTTGCCGCCATCATGAGCAACATCAACCTTCTCAAAATTCTCAGTCGCAAATAGTGAACGAATAATTTCAGCGACATCGGAATCAGCATCATTTATTTCATCACCAATATGAAAAGGAATACTGAGAAGAGCTGCTCCGGGAGACACTCTTTGCAAACCTTCGAAATTAATAGATTCTAACGTAAATTTATCTGAACCATGCACTGTAGCGCTGCTAAGAAGCAGAGATGCTACGAATAATTTTTTCATTACCATCGTCGTTATAAGTTTTCCTAGTCAGCTTCGAGCCGTTAAAAGCGAGAAAAATCATTATAAAGTGCAATAAGTATTAATAACAGCAAAAAAATCAACCCAATCCGATAACTGAAATTCTGTATTTTTTCAGAAATTGGCCTTCCTATATATTTTTCCATCGCTAAAAAAAGAAGATGCCCACCGTCTAAAATGGGTAATGGAAGTAAATTAACTATACCTAAGTTTATACTGATTAATGCTAGAAATATTAAGTAATAAACGAAGCCATTATTAGCTGCAGCCCCCGCACCTATTGCAATAAAAATCGGCCCTCCTAGATGATTGAGTGATATTTCACCCAAAATTAATTTTGTTAACGTAATCATCGTCAAAGAAATTCTTTCCCAAACTTTCTGGAAAGCATGAGAAAGTGCTATATATAGATTATATCGGCAAGTAACTTCGTATCTTTCTATATCTTTGAGAGGAAGTATCTCTACCATAATTCCAGCAAACCCTTCTTGGATCTTATTTTCACTTTGACCAAAATTGACCAATTTTTCACCTAATTTTAATGTTAAAATTACCGGGGCGCCTTGCCTTTCAATTTCTAATATCAAAGACTGATTTGGATTTTTTCGTATCAGCGTCAAAAAAGATAACCCGCTATCTAGGAGATCATGATTCACTTTAACAATCTTATCACCTATACGTAATCCTGCTTTTTCCGCAGGAGAATTCGGCACTATATGAGATAATACAGAGGTAAATTCATAACAACAAGGCATGATACCTAAATTAAATAGTTGATCTTGCGTATTATTCCTTAAATCCCAATCTCTTAGATCCAGTATTTTTTTTTCTAATTGACTAGATTTTGTCATAACTACTTCTACTGCAACCCGCTGATGTCCGGCTTTTTTCAAAAGCTCCAAACGAGCTGAATTCCAACAAGGAGTTTTAACACCATCAACCGATTTTAACTCCATACCTATGCTCATCCCTGATTTTTCAGCAATAGAGTTTGGTATTACGTCAATGATTAAAGAACGTACATCACGTACACCTATCATAAAAGCGCAGACCCAGGCCAGAAAGGCAAAAAGTAAATTAGCCAGTGGACCTGCACTGATAATAGCGGTACGCTGTAGAATAGTTTTATTATTAAAAGCTTGATCCTTTAGCTGCAAAGGAACCGTCTGAATACGTTCATCTAACATTTTAACGTATCCACCCAATGGAATGAGGGCAATGATATATTCAGTACCCTTAGCGTCCTTAGTTGACCATAGCCGTTTTCCAAAACCAATTGAAAAACGTTCTACATAAACCCCATAACGCCGCGCCACCCAAAAATGGCCAAATTCATGCACTGCAACTAAAATAGTCAGTGAAATGATAAATGTGAACATCTTCCAAAGTAGATCGATCATAATTATGATAATTTCTACCTACATACACATGTGGATATTATTCATATTTTCTTTAAATAACTAAAATGTAAATAACATAAAATAAGCAAAAACAGGTACTGCTGCAGTTAAACTATCAATACGATCTAATATTCCACCATGACCTGGAATCAAATAGCCACTATCTTTGATCTTGACTTGACGTTTGAACATACTTTCAGTGAGGTCACCCAAGATCGAAGCAAGTACAGAAATAACTGAGCAAATGAAAAGCTTTTGATGCGTGATCCCTAATGGGAAATAATAAGAAAATAATAAAGATATGAAGGTAGAGACCAACAAGCCGCCTATTAATCCTTCCCAAGTTTTACCTGGTGATATTTTTGGTACTAATTGATGTTTACCAAATATTTTACCAAATATATAAGCTCCAGAATCAGCTCCCCACACCAATAGCATTAGGTAAAAAAGCCAGACAATGCCAATTTTATGATCTTGTGCATAGGCGTATTGACGCAGAGCTAACATCCCACAAAAAAAAGGAATAATTGTTAATATTCCAAAAATGATACGTAAAAAAGAGGAGTGCTGCCAAAAAACCGCGGAATTCGGATAGGTTAATACTAGTATTAACGCAATAATCCACCATCCTAAAGATAACCAAATAAGCAGACTAAAACCAAATGGTAAGAAATGAATAGAGGATTGATCGGTTAAAAAATTTAACATTAGTGATATTAAAAAAATACTAAAAAAAATTATTAAACCAATCCTTTGAGAGAACACAGTCAATCCCGCTAATCTTCCCCATTCCCATGCTGCTAAAAGGCAAATCATCAGGGTTACAATCGCAAAGCATAATGTTGATAATAAACACACTACACTGATAACAATCGGAAGTAAGATTAAAGCGGTAATGAAACGATGCTTTAGCAAAATCTTTCCTTAGGAAATATCAACATCAATAGGTACTGTCATGCCGAAACGACGCTCACGTTTGGCAAACGCATTTAATGCACTTTCAAAAATGAATTCATCAAAATCAGGCCAAAGTACATCAGTAAAATAAAATTCTGTATAAGCGATTTGCCATAATAAAAAATTACTCACACGATATTCCCCGCCCGTTCTGATCATCAAATCTACATCAGGTTGTTCTTTAAGGCTAAGATAGGAATTTATTAATTCTTCGTTAATGTGTGAAGGCTCCAGTTGCCCTATTTTCACAAGTTCTGCTAAAGAGCGAACACTTTGTGTTATGTCCCAACGACCACCATAATTAGCAGCAATGTTAAGTTTTAAACCATTATTCTTTGCTGTGAGCTCTTCGGCGCTACGAATACGGTTTTGTAACCGTGGAGTAAAGCGACTTATATCACCAATAATTTGAAAACAAACATTATTTTTATGCAAATTTTTGACTTCATTTTCCAAAGTTTGCATAAAAAGCCGCATCAAAGCGGTCACTTCTTTTTCTGGGCGATGCCAATTCTCACTGCTAAACGCATAAAGCGTAAGGGAAAATAAACGATGATTAACCGCAAAATTCACCACACTACGTACGGATCTTGCCCCTTCTTTATGGCCAAGAATTCTTAATTTACCTTTTTTTTCAGCCCATCGACCATTTCCATCCATAATAATAGCGACATGGCGAGGCCAATGAGTACGCAAGCTGTCCATCTGTAATTTTTTACATGACATGAAGCGAAGCAGCTTCTACATAAAAACATTTTTCTCTGATATGAGTAATGAATATGTGCTGGTGATGTTGAAAAACATGATTGTGATTTTTTGTATTCATTATCCATTTGTTCCTTAATTTTTAATTTATTAAAATTTTTAAAACTATAACATTTTAATTTTTTAGGAACAAATTAAACGAGTTGCTTAAATCACTGATATATGTAGAGCTCTTAAGGATAAGATAATACTAAACATAATCCATCAGTCATGAAATAGAAAAAGTGACAGAATTAAATCTAAAGCATTTAAATTCTACCCTGATTTTTATAACAAGTTCTTGGCAAACAAGGGCGATAGGGTTATCTAACGCTATGGAGCAGATGATAAGTCACTAGAAGATAACCCGTTTATTATCTAAACGAGAGTACATATCCAAAGAGTTATGTCAGGAGGCAATGCTAGTGTTCATGAAATTAAACGTAAAGAGGGGTGTCTTATTTTTGAGGATACAATTATAGAAAAAGTGGGGAGATATTAGAATGAGATCATGTGCTGTTGGCATTATGACCCCGGTAAAAATCTCTCTGTTAAAGAAGTGAATTTGCTCAATGCGTTGTATCATACTGATTGCGTATCAATATACTTTACATTTAAAGTAGTCAATGACCTGATTTGATTTTATGCTATTGCCACCCAACAGTGAGGGTGGAGAAAATAAAAAAATGCACGTGATAATATAAAACTGCGGGATTAATCAGTTAAAATTCACATCAAGAAAACTTCGAATTTATTGTGCAAAAAAGAGGGATGTTATCTCTTCTCTGAAAAGAACCGTTGGAGGTGTTGTAGTGAAAAAAGATATGAAGCAGTGGCATTTTATCCGTATTAATTAACTGAAATTATCAGAGCAAAAAGAATGAGTGAGGCTGTCATAAAAACTTTAAAAAAGAAGTTCTTCTGATTTCAGGGTATTTACAAAAAAAGACACGGCAGCGTGGGATGGTTTTATCTGGTGGACAATAGAAAGGTTTCATCAATTCTTACAATCAAATACCTCACTCTCGAAATCACCTACCCGCCTGATTCAAACACAGCACACCCGGGTATTCACGTTGATCTACTCTGTATTCAAACGAGAATGTTTGAAAATAAAATACACGCTTAATCACTTTTTACTGCCTACCAAATTGTTCGTTAAACCGATTCGGCAATCTCTGACTAAACTTTAAGATCTTTAGAGCTGCATAATCATCAGATAATCACAATTAACGCTTAATTAAAGAACTCATTTTTATTTTGGAACTTGCTGAGTAACACAGTGAATATTTCCCCCACCTAGCAAGACTTCTCGAGCAGAAATACCTGTGATTTGATAATCAGGAAATATTTTTTTAAATATCTTACCGGCTTCTGTATCATGAGGATCATTAAGTAATGGAAAAACAATTTGATTATTAGTATGTAAAAAATTAATGTAAGATCCAGCTAATCGTTCCCCTGGTTGACGAGAAGAACCATTTGCAAAAATACCGAGATTTTCCTTTTTCTTCCTATAAAGAGGCGATGGCGCTGGAATTTTCCATATTTTTAAGGAGCGACCTCTGGCATCTTTCGCTTGCGATAGCGTTCTATAAGCAGAAAGTGACCGCGAGTATTGTGTATCCTTTACATTGTCTGTCCAATGCAAGGCAACCTCTCCTGGTCTAACAAAACAACATATATTGTCTATATGACCATTTGTTTCATCATTACATAATCCCTCAGGCAACCATATAAAATGAGTAACCCCCAAATATTCAATAAGTACTTTTTCAATATTTGATTGTGTTAAATCTGGATTACGATTCTTGTGAAGTAAGCATTCTGATGTAGTGAGTAACGTACCCTCTCCGTCAGTATGGATAGATCCCCCTTCTAATATAATTGGCGCTTTATAAAGCGAATAATTATGGAACTGGCTGATTTTTTGGGCTACTTCTTCATCCTTTCTCCAGTCATCATACAGCCCTCCAGATGCCCCTCCCCAAGCGTTGAATTTCCAATGAACCGACCGAATTTTTGACCCATTTGTAACCATCGTAGGACCCGTATCGCGCACCCAGGCATCGTCGCTGTTCATTTCTACCAAATTAATCTGAGATGACATGATTTTTTTTGCCTGTGACATAAAAGTAGCCGGCACTCCCATATAAACAGGAGTGGTTTGTGATATTGCTTCCGCAATCTGAGCAAATGTTTTTTGTACTGGAAGAGCATGATCACGCCAGTTATCGTGTCGATAGGGCCACAGCATCCATATAGCTTGATTAACTGCCCACTCCGCAGGCATATAAAATCCGTCTTTTTGAGGTGTGTTAGGTAGATAACATAAAGGAAAAGACATTATCGCCTCCTTGTCCTTGTTTTGGCATCACTGGTATTAAGAGTTGTGTACATTTCGGGTCTGCGGTCGCGAAATAGACCCCATGATGACCGTTGAACAGCAATGTTTTTCAAATCAAATTCATACACTAAAACTGCTTCTTCTGCTTGAGTGGCCTCGGCAACTATCTCTCCGAGATGGTTTGTAATAAAAGAAGATCCATAAAAAGTGATTTCTAATCCCTCAACGTATCGACTGAGTTCTTTTCCAATTCGATTGGAAACAACAATAGGTACCATATTTGCTGCAGCATGACCTTGTTGCACCAAGGTCCAATGGGGCTGACTATTGATTGCAGGAAAATTGGGCTCAGAGCCAATAGCAGTAGGATAAAAAATAATCTCCGCACCTTTTAACACAAGGCAACGTGCCGTTTCTGGAAACCATTGATCCCAACAGATTCCCACACCTATTTTGGCATACGAGGTGTCCCATACTTGAAACCCGGTATCTCCGGGTGTAAAAAAATGCTTTTCCTGATACCCTGGGCCATTAGGAATATGTGTCTTTCGGTAGAGATTTAATACAGTGCCATCTGCATTAATGACCACTAGAGAGTTATAATAGACATTGTGAGCAGATTCAAAAAAACTTAGCGGCAATACAACAGCTAATTCGGCAGCCAGAGTAGAAAAATACTTAATCAAAACACTGCTCTCGACGTTTTCAGCCAAACTATAATGTGCAGGGTTTTGATCAATACAAAAATACGGAGTGGCAAAGAGCTCCTGAATTAAGATAATCTGAGCACCTTGAGCATGTGCTTTTCGTATTAATTTTTCTGCTTTCTCAATATTTGTAGGCAAATTCCAAGAGCAAGACATTTGAGTTGCTGCTACTTTGACATGTGTCATAAAAAACTATCAATGTAAAAAATAGTTAGATTTCTTTTTTGTTTCACAAGAGACGATCTTGTGCTTTCTTTGAAGAAAACCAGCTTTCCAATATGATGAAGGCAGAAGTGGCATCTACACTACTTTTGTTAAGTGCGTGATATCCCCCTTTATCAAACAGGTAAGCACGAGCTTCTACTGTACTGAGTCTTTCATCGTGAAAGACGACGTTGATACCAAACCGTCGATATAAAGCATGACCAAATTGACGGGCACTTTCAGTGATCGGTTGTTGTGTACCATCCATATTTAAGGGAAATCCTACCACCACTAAATCAGGATACCATTCTAATAATAATCTTTCTATTTTGATCCAATCCGGAGTGCCATTTTTTGATTTACAGGCTGTTAATGGTCTAGCGGTTTCTGTGATATTTTGACCGATAGCAACACCAATACTTTTTGTACCAAAATCAAAAGCAATAATATTGGCCCATCTCATTAAGCATGCCCTGCTTGTTGCGCAATATGAAAAATATTAATTCCTAGTTTACTGGCAGCTTCATACCAGCGATTAGGTATTAGTGTATTAAATAAAATTTCTGTATCTGCTTTTGTGGTTAGCCAGACATTGTCTATTAATTCCTGCTCTAACTGACCTTTTTGCCAACCGGTATATCCTACAGCGACCATAATATTTTTAGGTTGTTTTTTTGTACCGAGGGTTTTCAAAATATCTTTTGATGTAGTAATCATAGTGTCATCTGAAACATGAATACTAGAATTAAATCCTAATTGTGGAGAATGTAAAATAAAACCTCGATCATCTGACAGGGGGCCTCCGCTCATCACAGGCTTATTTAAATGTCCTGCATCATGCACCGACGAGATATTTAACTTTTTTAATAACCGTTCTAAGGTAAAACGAGCAACCGGTTGATTAATCATCAAACCCATCGCTCCATTTTCATTATGTTCACAGACATAAATCACACTGCGTTCAAAATAAGTATTTTGGAGTAGAGGCATTGCAATAAGAAAATGATGCTGTAAATTCATTGTATTTTTCAAAATTAATATATAAAGATAAAAATTATTAGGTGAGTTGTAGATTAACCATTTTAAATTATTATGAGCGCTAACTATCGAAATAAAAATCACTCTTATTTATAATGATCTTGATTTTAAAATATTTTTTTTTCAATGGCATTCATCAGCATAGCCGTAATAGAAATATGGCACTCGGTTTCAATTTCACGAGCACAAGTAGGGCTTGTGACATTAATTTCAATTAAATGGTGGCCAATAATATCCAGGCCAACCAATAATAATCCTCTTTTTTTTAAAATTGGCCCAATACTATTGGCAATCTTCCAATCACTGTTAGTCAATGGGCGCACTTCACCTTTACCCCCAGCAGCTAAATTACCCCTAGTTTCCCCTTGGGCGGGAATGCGTGCCAAGCAATAAGGAACTGGATCACCATCTATGACTAAAACGCGCTTATCACCTTCTGTAATCTCCGGTAAAAATTTTTGCGCCATACACAATTGATGCCCATTTTTTGTGAGCGTTTCTAGAATAACAGAAAGATTAGTATCCTCTTTTGTGATCCGGAAAATGGATTCACCACCCATACCATCAAGAGGTTTTAGAATAATATCTTTTTGTTCTTTATGAAATTTACGAAGCTTTTCCATGTTACTGCTGACCAAGGTGGTTGGTGTGAATGCAGAAAACCAAGAAGTAAATAATTTTTCATTACAATCTCGTAAACTTTGTGGTTTGTTAACGACCAGTGTACCTTTGGCTTCTGCTCGTTCTAAAATATAGGTTCCATAAATAAACGCCATGTCAAATGGCGGATCTTTACGCATCAAAATCACATCAAGTTGCTCTAATGGTAAATTTGCGTTTTCCCCGTGTTGTGTAAAATAATACCAATTTTTTTCATCATGATTCACACTCAGCAAACGGGTTCTCGCCATAGCATCTCCATCTCGTAAAGCAAGATCACCCATTTCCATATAATGTAATTCCCATCCCCTATTTTGCGCTTCTAACAAAATAGCAAAACTGGTATCTTTTGTAATGTTAATGGAAGATATTGGATCCATCACAATACCCATTTTTTTTATCATTTTTTGGTCATCCCCGTTAGCCTAAATCACCAAAACGAACTTGTAGCGCTGTTATTGCAGTCAAAGCGGTAGTTTCCGTACGTAAGACCCGCGGACCTAATGAAATGGGTAAAAACTCATAATCTGCAGCCATGGCAATCTCGTCATTGGAGAGCCCTCCTTCCGGACCAATCAAAATTCGGACACGGCTGACAGGAGGAATTAAAGTGTTAATGCGGTTATTTGCTCTCGGAACAAAATTTAACTTTAAGCTATCATCTTGGTGTGCACACCAGTTATGAAGTGGAAGCGCATTATATATTTTTGGAATTTTATTCCGCCCACATTGTTCACACGCTGAAACCACGATTTTTTTCCATTGCTGAATTTTTTTTTGGAAACGCTCTTTATCTATTTTGACACCACAGCGTTCCGAAAACAACGGAGTGACCGAATGAACACCTAATTCCACCGATTTTTGAAGTGTATATTCCATTTTTTTAGAACGACAAAGCACTTGGCCTAAATGTAAATACAACGGAGATTCATTATTTTGTAATATGGTTTCTTTCAGCCGAACATACGCTTTTTTTTTATCTATACGAATAATATTCGCCTGAATAATATCATTACTATCATGAAACAAATACAAGCTCTGCCCTAGCTTCATACGTAAAACCTTTATGACATGATGAGCGGCTTCCTCGCTCAGTTCAATTTGTGTGTGAGAAAAGAAAGGATATGGGTGATAAATACGAGGAATGCGCATGTAGTTTTCAATCATTTGAAAAAATGGGGTGAATACCAAGAACGCTGGCTTCTGGTCTATTTCCTATCAGCAGATCGTGAGTAGCGCCATCGTAATAAATTTTACCCTCTACAATTAATAATGTACGTTTAGCAATACGGGCAGCATCTGCTAAATTATGCGACACCATTAATAAAGTAATCTGGTGCTCTGTACAAATTTCATCTAGTAATTGCAATATTTCATGGCGTAGTGCCGGATCTAATGAAGAAAAAGGCTCATCTAATAACAAAATAGGTTGACTTCGTAAAAAACAACGAGCTAACGCCGCTCGTTGACGTTGCCCCCCAGAAAGCTGCCCTGGAAGACGCTGTAAATAATTTTCTATTCCCATTTTTTTAGCAATTTCTAACCGAGATATTTTTTGACTTGATGTTAATTTTAAACTCGGATTCAATCCTAATCCGATATTTTGCTCAATGGTCAGATGAGAAAATAAATTATTTTCCTGAAATAATATGGATATTGGTCTTTTATCTATGGTGGTGGATGTATGGTTTTGATTATTTAAAAAAATGAGCCCTTTATCTGCTGTTAAAAATCCAGAAATAAGGTTTAATAAAGTGCTTTTACCTGCACCACTTGGACCAAGAATAGCGACTCTTTCGCTCTGCTTTATTTGAAAGTTAAAATGCATATGCAACCCGTCATATAAATAGATCACATCTTCAAGAATTAACATGGCACCCTGGTAATTTTTCAATAAAAATAAAGATGACAAAACACAATAATAAGAGAAGTAAAGCTGTCACTGCTGCATCATTAGTACGATAGGCTCCTATTTGCTGATATAAATAAAAAGGAAGAGTCCGAAAAGGCTCATCATTGTTTGGTGAATTTCCCCCGCCAAATACAGCGACGATGCCAAAATCTCCCATGGATAAGACGCAGGAAAAAGCTAACGATTGTGCTAACGGGTGTTTTAAGGCGAGTAATTCTATCCAGCGTAATCGTTTCATACCTATTACATTCAAAGATAAACATAATTGATGATAACGCTCAGCTAAATCTTGCATTGGATTTTCCAACACCTTTAATGTATATGGCATTGCCATCAAGGCATTGGTTAAAATAATTAATCCATAAGGAGATTCAGGTAACCCTGTACTATCTTTTAACAATAAAAAAATTCCAGTCGCCAGAACAATACTAGGAATAACCAGTATCAGCATTCCGCTCATTGTAAGTATATTGGCATAACCGGTAAAACCGTGGGTTTTCAGTTCACGATGACTCCATAAAAGCATCATGGTAAGTATAAGACAAAGTATTCCTGAACTGATTGACACTTTTAATGACGTGAAAGCCGCCTTCCAAAGTGCGTATTGCTTTAGTGATTGCAATAAACCGTGATGGCAGCCATTGATAATAACAGACAGTAAGGGTGGTAACAACAAGAGCAATACTCCACCTATGATTAATATATCAACTATTAATTCCCATAGATTATTTTTTGATTGAATCCATAAATATTCATAATGATTATTCACCGCTAACACACCGTTTAGTTTTTCACTTAAAAAAAACAGTCCAAGACAAAACACCATTTGTATCAATGATAATAGAGCCGCTCGGTTTAAATTATAGTCATATTGTAATGCCTGATAGATAGCCAATTCTATCGTTGTTGCTTTTGGTCCACCACCAAGAGAAAGAACGATCGCAAAACTAGCGAAGCAAAGCATGAAGATTAATGCTCCTGTAGGCAAAATTTGACGCCTTAAATAAGGCCACTCAACCCATCGAAAATGCTGAAAACCGTTCATGCCAAGTTGAGCCGACAGCTTTTTTTGTTCAATCGGAATATTCTTTAGTGCCTGTAACAATAACAGCGTAGCTAAAGGCAAATTAAAAAAAGTATGTCCTAAGAGGATGCCTGTTAAACCATAAGGCGAAAAAGTGTATTGCATACCTATAATAGAAAATAGCTGTGATATCCAACCTTCTCGCCCATAAACACTTAGTATTCCAAACACGGCGACTAAAACAGGTAAGACTAATGTCATCGCACAGAGCCTTAAAAAAAGTTGTTTTCCCAAAAATTGCCGGCGATACAGCGCTCTTGCAACAAAAATAGCGGGTAATATAGATAATAGTGTTGATAATAGCGCTTGCCAGAAGGTGAACCAAATCACATGCCATAAATAATGATCATGCCTCAGAGTTTTGATTTCAGTTAAACTGCCATAACTTAAAATACTAAGGACAACCGATAAACTCAAAAGAATCAATAGAGCTGCTATTACAACACCTGCAGTTAATGAATTAAGATTCAGAGGCTGACGGCGGTTTGCCATAAATTTATCCATTTATTGCGATTTTCTGCAGTCTCTTTAGAGGAATAAAGCAGTACTTTTTGAGGCTGGATTAATTCATCAAACCCTTTTGGTAGGGTAATTTTTATCACCGGATACATCCAATTCCCAGTCGCTATATGTTTTTGAAACTCAGGGGTTAAAACAAATTCCATAAAACGCTGCGCCAATTTGGGGTGTTTACTTGTAGCCAATTGAGCAACAGTTTCTATTTGTAGATAATGACCTTCTCTAAAGTTTATGGACGCGTATTGATGATTTTTTTCTTCTATTATGTGATAAGCGGGCGATGTGGTGTAGCTCCAGACAAAATCAGATTCCCCTTTCAAAAATAATCCGTAGGCTTCACTCCAGTTTTTGGTGACGGTTACTGTTTTTGCAGCTAATTTTGTCCACATTTTCGGGGCCTCAGCACCATATACTTTTTGTATAAAAAATAATAAACCTAAGCCAGGAGTACTGGCGCGTGGATCCTGATAAATCAATCTCCAAGAATTATTGCTATTGAGTAATTCATATAAACTTTTCGGGGGATCTTTTAATTTATTTTTGTTGTATACAAAAGAAAAATAACCAAAATCATAAGGAATAAAAATTTTACTCTCCCAATTTTTTGGTAAATTCATGCGACTAGTATCTAGTTTACTTTCCAAAAATAAACCTGTTTTTTCGGCGGCGACGAGTAGATGATTATCCAACCCTAATACTATATCTGCGGAATTATTTGTGTTTACCATCTTTAAACGATTTAACAAAGAAACGCCATCTTTGAAAGAGACCCATTTCAATTGACAGTCGCAATTTTTTTCAAAAGATTTTTTAATGCCCGGACCAGCTCCCCAATCGGCTATGAAAGAATCATAAGTATAAATAACTAAAACCGGTTTTTTTGGTTGAGCTTCAATTATGATTGGAATACATAAAAATAGAAGTAGAAATTTTTGAGGTCTGCTAAAAATAAATTTTAAAAAAGGAGAAAAGAAAAAAAATAAAATATTAAAAAACATAAACAGCTCCAAAAATAATCATTTAATAACATACCTTAATTGAAAAACAGGCACATAAATTACGATAATGAGAATACTCACAATAATACCCGCTATCAACATTAAAATAGGCTCAATCATTTGTGTGACATGTGCTGCTAATTCTTATGTTGGTTTTTGATACAAAGTTTCTAGTTTTTCCAAAAAATATCCAATGATCCAGATTTTTCTCCTACTCGAATAAACTGTTGACATAAAACAGGGAATAATTGATAGGAAAATCATTCCTTTTGTTACGATAAGGCATCATAAAAAGTCTCAGCTCAGCCATCACTTCTTGTCTGAAGTTTTGTAAAATGCAGCGCCAGATAGAAATATTCATATCTTTAGTCAAAACCTGAAAACTGTTCATTAAAGATAAGCCTACTTGTAAAAGTAGTGGCTAACTGACACGGAAATTTAATTAAATATTCTTTTTGCCAATAAATTTAAGTCATGCTTTTATAAAATTTGATACTTATGGACTGTAGTCCACTTTAAATGATATTTTTGTAACCGGGATGAGTTTGTATCCCTAAAGACATACCTTCTTCTAATGAACCATTTTTATGAATTGCTTTCTGTTTATATAATCGATGATCTTTCATGAAATTATTCCATTTTAATTTATACAACCAAAACACAATAAATCTTATCAACGATAGATATACCTTGTGCGACTAGTGATAAAGCTGCTTTTAATAATGTAATATTCTCTTTTTTTGAGGATTTGCTCTAATTTTAATGTGTCAGTGTCAGCATTATCAATAGCCTATTTTATTTCAGTGTTCATTACCAGCATTTTATAAATGCCAATACAACTATAATAGCTATCACAACATTGTTCACGTCCTTCGGAAATACAATGATGCAAAGGTGTTGTCTAAATATCTTCAGGATAATTTATTGCGGCTAGCGAGGGCTTCTTATAATACAAGCAAAGTCTACGCATTAATCTTTGAGCAAAAATTAATTTCAAACAAGATGCAAGTAAATAGCCTGAAATATTTATTTGAGTCAAGTATTCTAAAGTCTCAGTGGTAGAGTTTGTATACAAGGTAGATAAAACAAGATGGCCGGTATGTGCCGCTTTTAATGAAATTGCAGCAGTATCATTATCCATAATTTTACCAACCATAATGATATCCGGATCTTGACGCAGTTATGTGCGTAAAACAGAAAAAATCTAGACCGATTTTATGATGATTTTGAGTTTCATTGATTCCGTTACTAGGTATTTCAACGGGATCTTCGATGCTACAAATATTTTGTATGTTGATTTAAGTGTAATAAACTGCTGTATAAGGTCATTGTTTTTCCACTTCCTATTGCGCCTGTCACTAATATTAACCCTACAGGGAGAAATAGGGTTTTGATAAACTGCGCCAATGCCTGCTGAACGAGCCCAAATTCATTTAATGTCATTTTCTGCTCGGCCTGTAAAATACGCAATACTATTTTTCACCATATTTAGTAGGCGCGGTAACAATACGCATTGAGTAGCAGATATTATTTAATTTCAATGTAAATTTTCCATCTTGAGGCAATCTTTTTCCGCAATGTTGGATTGAGCCATAGCCATGACCTTCAAAAATTTATTTATTCAAGGTGTTAATTCAAACTCAGGTGAGTTAATCTCTGCAATACATCATTTGCTCGAATCTGAATACGATATAAGTGTTAGTATGGTTCAAAATAAATATCAGAAGCTCTTTTTTCAATAGTAGCAGTTAAAGTTTTGTGAATAAACTATATGACGGGTGTGTCATTTTTTTCATTAAAATTTGATATGTGAATTTCAAGATAATCGACTGAAGTGATTTTTTTCTAAGGACGTTGAATTTTCAGCTGGCCTTTTGAAATATCTTTAGAAGAAGAACGATGAAGTATTTTCTCAATTTTAGCTTTTAGCGATTGCTTTACATTGATTTTACATCTGCAATAAAAACGTAAATTCATTAATATTTCTTCACTCATGTGATAAATTTTCAGAAATTACAGCATTATAAGCATTTCCAAATCAATATTTAATACAATTGCATGATGTTGTTGGCATAAAAGATGCAATTCATTGCTGATAAATTCTCGTGTTTCGATTTCAGTTTCTTCTTGCTTTTGATCAATCAATTTTTATCTATTTTTGAGAAGAAATGAGTTGATCTTTCATTAATCATCTCCCACATTAGTAAATCAAAAAAGACTTTTACAGGATTATGAAATGCTTCAATCAGCACTGGTACGTACCCTATTCCAATTTAAGTGCCCGTTGCTATTTTTGTGTCAATCATCACTACAGTTAACCATGTTAAGGTTTTCTCTGCAACTAATGTAATCGCTCCCTTGACCACCGTGATACTCTTAATATAACGTAGCGTGTACTTTCTCCAGTAGGCACTACCTTGACTCCCCGTATTACATTTTGTTAAATCCCTTGTTCTAAAACAAAACGCTCTACTGCCATTTTATAGGGCACTGTGTCTTTTAGAGAAAAAGCATACCTATCCTAGTGAGGATAGCAATAAAAATCACTGTCACCATTAATTCAATCAAAGTAAAACCATATCGATAATTTCTTCTTAGATCCCTTTTAATTATAAATATTTGAAATCAATTTCAACCGCATACAATCAAATAAATTTCGGTTTTTTTGATTTTACGTATCATCAATAAAGAGGAAATGTAGAATGCACATTTTTATAATAGAAATAGCTATTAACGAGATCTGTGATAACTATTAAAAAAATTTTATACAAAGTGATAAAATTTATGTGAAAGAGATCGCATATACGCAGTAATTTAATTTTTTCTCGCATTCCAAAAGGTCTATAGATAACATAATTCAAAAAGACGGCATACTGATAAGAAATGATAAATACAGGCTGTTAATCTCATAATAGGTATATTAGTTAGTGCCTTAATTTTAATTCGTCTGCTTTGTGTATCAATTTAATATGAAAAAACTTCAAGATAATACCTTTCAAAATCTTATTTTTAGATTACAAAATTACTGGTCAGATCAAGGATGCACCCTTGTTCAACCTTTAGATATAGAAGTCGGCGCAGGAACCTCTCATCCCATAACCTTTCTGAGGGCGATTGGCCCGGAGCCCATCGCGGCAGCCTACGTCCAACCTTCACGGCGCCCGACTGATGGCCGTTATGGAGAAAATCCCAACCGACTTCAGCATTATTACCAGTTTCAGGTAATTATCAAACCTTCCCCTGACAATATGCAGGAACTTTATTTAAATTCTCTCCAAGAGCTGGAACTAGATTCTAGTGTGCACGATATCCGATTTGTTGAGGATAATTGGGAAAATCCGACATTAGGTGCTTGGGGATTAGGTTGGGAAGTCTGGCTTAATGGTATGGAAGTTACCCAATTTACCTATTTTCAACAGGTAGGCGGGCTCGAATGTAAACCTGTCACGGGAGAGATAACATATGGTCTAGAGCGTCTTGCGATGTATCTACAATGTGTAGACACTGTATATGATGTGCTTTGGTCAAACAGTCGATTTGGTCCAATATACTATTCAGATATCTACCATCAAAATGAAGTAGAACAATCGTTCTATAACTTTGAATATACAGATGTTGATTTTCTATTTTTCTGTTTTTCAAAGTATGAAAAAGAAGCCCAAACGTTATTGTCTCTAAAAAAACCGTTACCTTTACCAGCCTACGAACGGATTCTAAAAGCGAGCCACATTTTTAATCTACTTGATGCTCGTAAAGCCATTTCTGTGACTGAACGTCAACACTATATTTTACGGATTCGCACGCTCACTCATATGGTAGCCAAAGCTTATTATGCTTCTCGTGAGGTCTTAGGATTTCCTATGATCCGAATAAATAAAAAATAAAAAACGAAAGGAAGTAGACATTAATGACGCATCAAACTTTTTTAGTGGAAATAGGGACAGAAGAGTTGCCACCTAAATCTCTTCGTTCTTTGGTTGAATCGTTTGCCTTTTATTTAACTCAGGAGCTCAATAAAGCTCATTTAGATCATGGTGAAGTGACTTGGTTTGCCACACCCCGCCGTTTGGCAGTGAAAGTCGCTTGCTTAAGTACCATTCAAAAAGATCAAAAAATAGAAAAAAGGGGGCCATCTATAGCTCAGGCTTATGACGTTGACGGGAATCCGACGAAAGCGGCAATAGCTTGGGCACAATCTTGCGGCATCAGCCTGGATCAAGCACAGTCTTTGGTCACGGCAAAAGGCGAATGGCTACTCTATTCTTCAATGCTACCAGGAAAATCAGCCAATAGTCTTTTGGCAGAGACAGTCAAAATAGCACTAAGTCAATTACCTATTTCAAAATTAATGAGATGGGGTATGCATGAAGCTAAATTTGTCCGCCCTGTGCATACGGTCACTCTGTTATTAGGTGATGAATTAATTTCTGGGATTATTTTTGGGGTGACTTCTAATCGTAAGATACTAGGTCACCGATTTATGGGTGAGCCTTCATTTATTATCGAACATGCCGATCAATATCCTCAAATTTTGCTTGAAAAAGGCAAAGTTATGGCCGACTTCCTTCTAAGAAAAACGCAGATTAAAACAGATATTGAAAAAGCAGCTAAAAAGATAGGCGCCATCGCAAATATCAGTGATAATTTACTAGAAGAGGTCACGTCATTGGTTGAATGGCCTGTGGTATATACAGCTCAATTCGAAAAGAAATTTTTAGAGGTTCCCTCAGAAGCACTGGTTCACACCATGAAAAATGATCAGAAATATTTTCCGGTGTACAATAAAAGCGGGCAGTTAATGCCTTATTTTATCTTTGTCGCTAACATTCTCTCTCAGGATCCGCCACAGCTCATCGGTGGAAATGAAAAAGTCATTCGCCCTCGTTTGGCTGATGCACAATTTTTTTTTGAAACCGATCTTAAACAATCGTTAGAAGAACGTTTACCTTCTTTAAAAACGATTTTATTCCAGAAAGAACTGGGAACACTTTATGAAAAAGTTCAGCGTGTTCAAGCATTATCTGGCTGGATTGCCTCTCAAATAGGGGCGAATGTTGAATATTCAATCAAAGCAGGGTTATTATCAAAATCTGATCTGATGACAAACATGGTATGCGAATTCCCTGAAACACAAGGCATCATGGGGATGCATTATGCTCGTTATCATCACGAACCAGATGAAGTTGCACTCGCTATTTATGAACAATATCAGCCTCGTTTTTCCGGCGATAATTTACCTTCTACTTTGGTATCCTGCTCAGTGTCCATTGCGGATAAAATAGATACATTAACAGGTATATTTGGTATCAATAAATTGCCCAAGGGGGATAAAGATCCGTTTGGATTAAGGCGAGCAGCCTTAGGTATTTTGCGTATTATTGTTGAAAAAAATTTACCGTTGGATTTACTGACTTTAATCAGCGAGGCTGTACGTTTATATGGCAATAAATTGAAACATTCGAATCTGATTGATCAAATCATTGAATTCATGTTAGGACGTTTTCGCTCTTGGTATCAAGAAGCAGGACATGGAATTGACAGCATTCAAGCTGTACTAGCGCGCTACCCTACCAAACCCGCTGATTTTAATGCACGCATACAAGCTGTCACTTATTTCCGTACCATGAATGAAGCCAGGGCGCTATGTGATTCTAATAAACGCGTCTCTAATATTTTGTCTCAATCGATTGATATTCCAAAAAATTCTATCGAAACAGGGTTGTTGAAAGAACCTGCTGAAATAAAATTAGCTCAATATATTTTAGAATTAGAAAAAAAATTAGCCCCTTTTTTTATTGCAGGTCTTTATAAAGACGCTTTATTAGAACTTGTTGCTTTAAGAGAGCCTCTAGACATATTTTTTAAACAAGTGATGGTGATGGTGCCAGATCAAGATCTACGTTTAAACCGGTTAGCGTTGTTAAACAAACTTAGGACTCTGTTTTTACGAGTCGCGGATATTTCTTTTTTGCAGTGAGAAGTCTGATTTAGCTTTTTAAAATCACTGACAGAGATTGTCTTCTAGTATGGGTAGGGCAGGCGAAAAAATAGGGCCTCGGCAATATGTCTTTATTATTTACCTTTTTCTATTCCATTCCATCTCTCCCAACCAAAACGTGGGCGCTAATGTACTTCGCATTAATTCTCGCCTTCTTTTTATACCCAGTTTTTGATGTAGCTAAAACACCGATTTGAAGTACCTAACCTAAAGTAGTTCACTCAGCCTCTGAGGATTTAATTAATAATTTTTTTCAAAACCGGAGGTTTCCTCCATACATATCTCTTAATTTTTATTTCATGATCTTAAAAATTATTCAACAAAGAAGTTTTCCGTTCGAAGAAATTGATCTTAAGTACTTTAATAATCTAGTAGAGAAATCGAACAAAAGAGCTCAAATATCAAAAAGTGAAGATGACAGATTCAGAAGTTAAACCATGACAGACAGTGATGGTCGAACTTCAACTCATGTATAAAGTATGATGCTTAAAGTGATGATATAAAATTGCGATTAGCGGATATCACTAAATTTCAGATCAAATGTTTTTAATTATTCCCTGATAAGAGTGACAAAAATGAGAATTAATCTCGTATAGACATCTACATGTAATTATTACTCACATAATTTTTTAAGAAATATGATGCTTGCGTCAATTCCATCGGTCTTAGTTGATCAATTTTAAGCTCGTCTCGCTTTGATCACTCTCTTTAAGGAAGGCAAAGAACGAAAAATAAAACAGAGTTAAAAACTATGCGAGATCAGAAAATAGCATCAGACGTTTTGCTCTTATCTTTTTGATACAAACTAAATCCGTTTTTCAACAGAAACTATCGAAAATAAAAATTATATTTTAGATAAAGAAATTTACAATGAAGGGATAGAAGTCATAGGTCAAAATGCAGTCGAGAATAAAAGCGCTCTATCGGTGAGCACACGAAATCAAAAAAAACCCTGCGGTAACAATGAGTGACGGAGCCACGCTAATTTTGAAAGGCGCTCAAGATACACTCGTTACACTGACAACCAGTGAAAATACCTCCCCTGGTTCGGTTACCTCAAGTATAGGTGCAGAAATGGCATTTTGAAATCAAACTAGTTCTCGCAGGAGAGATGAAATTCAGCCAATACCTCAGTTTGAGGTAGATTAAGAACAACTCGTTCAAGCCTCTTACTTTCAAACGGAATGAAGGGAGATATTTCCGCCCAGAGTTCAATGATTGTCAACGTCGGTTTACGGGCCGACTATCAGAAAAGAATCAAAAATGTTTCAGTGAACCCTTGGTAGATGTGGACACCGAGCTAGAGTTCATTCAACATAACCGAGTGCTACTTAATAAGCAGGATTCTTTTGATAATGACTTTAGTGGCATCAGAGGGGTTATTATTTTGGTCTGTCCGCAAATATAAGCCAGACATGGAGTATCAGTGCGACACCTGGATATAAAAAGGGAATCATGTTGATTCCTCCTGGAATGCATTACTAGGGATGCATTTAAAATTTTAATCCTCGCAATGACAATATCCACAACGAACCTCAATGAATCATTATGAAGTCGTTTAGAGACAGATATAAGGATTTTATGGTGCATCGAGAGTAAATACCGTTAAGGCATCTGAGAGTTTTTTGACACCCAAGACTTCTATATTTGGTACTGATTTTTTAGGAAGATTATTATAAGGGACAATCGCTCGTTTGAACCCGTGTTTAGCCGCCTCAGCAATACGCTCCTGGCCATTTGGCACAGGTCGAATTTCACCCGCCAAACCGACTTCTCCAAAAATCACTAGATCCTGAGGTAAGGGATGATTTCGCAAGCTTGACACTAAAGACAACAATAATGCCAAATCAGCGCTGGTTTCCGTTATTTTTACACCCCCAACCACGTTCACAAAAACGTCTTGATCCGACATTTGTATCCCCCCATGACAATGCAATACAGCCAATAACATAGACAATCTATTATGCTCTAACCCTACAGTAACCCTTCTTGGATTCGGCATCATAGAACGATCTACTAAAGCTTGAATTTCTACCAGTAAAGGACGAGTGCCTTCTCTGACAACAACGACTGAACTTCCAGAGGTGATTTCATCGGTACGGCTCAAAAAAAGCGCCGATGGGTTGCTGACTTCACGTAAACCTTGCTCTGTCATAGCAAAAAAACCAAGTTCGTTAACTGCCCCAAAACGATTTTTATGATTACGTAAAATTCGAAAACGAGTGTCGGTATCCCCATCCAACATAATCGAGCAATCAATACAATGCTCTAACACTTTAGGGCCTGCCAGAGAGCCGTCTTTAGTGACATGTCCTACCATGATCACACAGACCCCTTGTGTTTTCGCAAAACGGGTTAAATAAGCGGCACTTTCACGGACTTGTGCCACGCTGCCTGGTGAGGACTGAATATCAGACATATGCATCACTTGAATCGAATCAATCACCATGAGCTTTGGTTTTTGTTGCTGGGCTAATAAACAAATTTGTTCAATACCGGTTTCAGAAAGAATATCAAGATGGTTCATTGGCAGACTAAGACGATGAGATCTCATAGCAACCTGCTGCAGTGATTCTTCGCCCGTGATGTACAGCGTCTTCATCTTTTCCGCCAGTTGAGATAAAGTTTGCAATAACAAAGTGCTTTTACCTGCCCCGGGGTTTCCTCCGATTAAAATGGCGCTCCCTGGAACCACGCCACCGCCTAATACTCGATCAAATTCGAGAAAACCGGTCGAGAAGCGAGGTAATTTTTGTAAGCTAATTTCAGATAATTTTTGAATGCGGTTTTGGCGCATCTCACCCGCATAGCCGACAATACAGTGGTCATGAGCAGCAGGGTGTAATAGACGTGTCTCTATGATCGTATTCCAAGAATGGCATTCACTGCATTGTCCTTTCCAACGAGGGTAATTGCCCCCGCATTCATGACATACAAACGCCCGTTTTATCCCTTTAGCCACTTTTTATCCTTTGATGATTTTGCGGTTTGGTTTATTTTTAACATTCCTATACGTTAAGATAAAAAAATCGAAATGTCAGATTAAATTCAAATTTTTACATGAAGCAAGAAGCCACTAGCGTTGAACTTTATTGCACCTACGACAATGTCTGAGATAAGTCAATTTTATATTTTTGATATTTCTTCTAAATCTTCCAGAACTCTTAGAATGGCTTCTAGCACTGTAAGATTTTGTAACATCTTACGTAAACCTATTAACAGACCTCCTAATAAAAGAGCGACTCCTACAATTAAAGCGAGTATGATTCTAACTGTATCTGTAAAAAAAATTAAAACAGCTGTACTCATTCTAGCCACTGATCCTGCAACTGTCAGGGTCAATGTCATTAATTCTAAAAGGTGACGCCTAAAAGTTTTTGAGGGATGAAAGTTCTGTATTGCATTGAGTTTACCAGAGGCTATTTTTATAACCTCCTGTATTGCTTATTTTCTCCCATTTTTCTTGTATCTCACGAGCGGTTATATTATCCGCTCTCTTATTGATTATCATTCCATAATGAGTAACGGAGTAATTTTATCAGGGCTCATTTATTTTGCATCAGATTGAATACAGAGTCTGCTTCTTAAAGAAGAAATAACATCTGTTTTACTCTTTACAATTGCTTTTATACTTTCTTTTAAATTTAACTCATCTATTTTATTTTTTATTTCTGAATTAAAACTGTTTTCAAATTTATTTATCGTATCATCTGAAATCTTAAATTTATTCATATCTTTCTTAAATTCTTTAAGAAGTTTTTTATTTTTACTTAATTTTATTGATACATCCTGAAGGTCAAAAAATTTTTTAGCGTTATTAAGTTTATTTTGATACTTATTCATTTTTTGTTCTAAAATTTTTTTATTTTTTTCTAAAAGTTCTTTAATTTTACTGTCTATCTTTTAACTTCTATTTTAACTATTATTTTACTTGTTTCTGTTAGAAAGTATTGCTTTAAATTCTCACGTAACGACAACTTGTCTACTTTTAAAGCTTCGCAAGTTTGTGTGATAATATTATAAAATTCTTCTGATGTGTTAAACGGATTCACCAACTCAGCTTTTCATCCCTCTATTTTACAAATATCATCTAATAATCTTTGCTGTATTTTTTCTCAATATGTAATTTCTTTCCAGCGCAATTTTAATAGATTCTATAATATATTTAAAATATTTGGATTATCTTTGATATATTTATTCAGTATATTCAAATATTGTTCGTTTTTTCGATTAACTTCAATTTTTTCATAATTAGTAAATGACTTAAGTACATCAGTTGAGCCAGAAAAATCAACTTTATCATTTATTTTATTTTGAAAAAATTTTATATTATTATATAAAAAGCCACTTTTTAGAAATCTTTTTATTGTTTTGACAATATCATCAAACTCTTCTTTTTTTAGGCTCTTTCTATGGAAGCCATTCAAATTTATTTTTATTGTTTGAGGATTGACTAAAATAACTTAATCTTTCTTTTAATTTTTAAGAAAGTTTTTTAGATATCTTTATTATTTAGGTAATAATTATTTATATATTCTAAAAATTTATCCGCTATTATTTTAAAAAATAATATTTTTAGTATCGAATTTCATATCATCATAGAATGGGTTTTTCTGATTATTAAGAGATTTAGCGTCATTAATAGAAGTAGGCAGATCAACATGCATTTTTTAAAATGCATGAGTTGCAAAATCATCACCGAATAGGTTTAGACTTGCGATACTACCGACTGGTTTTTTAGAATAGATTGACTGATTATTTGATTATTTTTTCAGCAACCAGATCCATACATTCATGATAATCATCATGAATTTTAGAGTCACGCACTGAATTCGTATTATTATTCACCGCGCTTCAAGGTAAAGTAAAGCGAAGTTTAGTGGGGGTCATTTGATAAATAATAAGCCTCGATAGTAAGAGTGCGCGCTAAATCTATTCCCATATTAACCTCTTTATTAATTTTTAAAATAATTTATTGAGACTGTAAATATTTTTACATTCTTTATATTGTAAATGATCACTGAAAAAAAATTCAGGGTTATAAATTGCAAAATCAGCAAAAAATAAAATATAATTTCACTTGATTCAAAAACGCCGGTCTCACAACAATTAGCTTATTGGATATATGCCCCTTTTTTGAATGTCTAAAATGTTGATTTATATAAATTTTTGAATTGTATATAAAAATCCTATTGAGCGTTGACACTGTTTCATTAGTTTCATACTATCTCCGCTTCCAAAATGACACATTTGGGGCTATAGCTCAGCTGGGAGAGCGCTTGCATGGCATGCAAGAGGTCGGCGGTTCGATCCCGCTTAGCTCCACCAATTATTTTGAATAATAAACTCGAAAAGACTGTCAGTTTAATAAAGTTTTATCAAACATTGCAGTTTGATGCTATTTAGCTCAAAAACACATAACTATACCATTTATTTGCAACCTTCATTAAAAAACTAGGAAATAGGAATTTTGATGAGCAAGTCTCTGATGCTATATCCCAATATAAACACACGCTCTATCCCTGGTTACATCATCATGACTATCATAGGGAGGTTATCGAAGAGGTTCGTAAAACCTCATATACAAATTTATGATATGTGGTGCTCTCACAGTGCCGCGTGTCTGAGTATTTATCACAATATTCTTGATATTTTAATCTGTAAAATCATCGCCGTCGAAGTATCACCAGCGATGATAAAATACCATCATGAAAATCTGATGGCACATTGCGATCAGATTCCAATAAAAAGCATCGATAATGCTATCTTAAATATCAAAATAGACCGTGTTTCTATGGTCATATTAAAATTTATTTTGCAATTTTTAGATCCAAACAATCGTCAAAATGTATTGAATCGCATCTATCAAGGCTTGAATTCGTAGAACATATTGGTTTTGTCCAAAAAATTCACTTTGAAAATCCTAATATTGCACCGCTTTTATTTGATATGCACCATGATTTCCAGCGAGCGAATAACTACTGCTTTAGAAATTAGTCAAAAATCACTACGTTAAAAAACGTGATGCAGATAGTTTCAGTAGAAACACATTAAAATCAGCTACGTCAAGCCAGATTTAAGCACATGGATCTTTGTTTTCAATCTTTTAATTTTAGATCTTGTTCGCATGAAAAAATTCCAGCTCTAATAATTCAAGAATGACTGAATTCAGCCATTTTTATCAATGGATTGTTAATAATCCTTTTGAAATCTGACTCAATACCTCTCCACCAACAGCCCGCTGAGCGGTTTTCTGTTTTAAAAAACCCTAAAGCAAAGGCTTGATTGAATACTGTTTAGGGTTTGCTCGAACTGCTTCCTTGTTATTTAAATCTATTAGATAGAATACAAGTTGACATTGCTAATCCAATTTCTGAAAGTTTATAACAGAGGATTGAAAATCGCTGAAAAGCCTTAATGCCGTGGCGCAAAGGGCCTTTTTCCATATATGGAATCCATATCGATAATGAGTGGCAATTTAATTGTAAATGGAAAAGAATATTGCCGCATCTCGATTCATTAGTGGGCAAAAAAGTGCTTGATGTAAGATGCGGCAATGGTTATTAATTGTGGCGTATGCTAGGCAAAAGCGCTCGTATGGCAATTAGGGTCGAACTCATGCCTTTATTTTTTTCAATTTATGGCGGTTAAAAACCTATTAGGTGAGGCATTAAAAGCACAGATTTTACCTTTGTATTGAAAAGATAGCCTCAGTGGAAACGTTCAATACCATTTTTTTGATGAGTGTCTTTTATCATCGTCGTTCTCTATTCAACCATCTTTATTAACTAAAAAATCAATTTCGCTCCTCTGATCAATTGGTATTAAAAATATTAGTGATTGATGGAAACGACCAGTAAGTTCTAATCCAAGTTAAAGAATCCGATAAGATGCGTAATGTTTATTACATTCTTTCTGTGTTTCTTTTAAAAGCATTTTAAAAAATGCGCCTTTATTTATGTGCGTCTGGTTTATGTGACGGACACTAGCACTAATAAACAACGCCACACATGTTGGATGACCAGTAAGTCTTTGTTCTATTTTCTTGATCCTGAAGATCATAGAAAAACTATAGAAGAGGATCTTACTCCTTTTAGAGCTATTTTAACTGTCTATAAACCTTGACAGAACCCATTTTTCAAAAACTACTCGAATTCTAAAAAAATCTGATAAGTGAAAAAGGAAAAATAAATTCTTCAATAAAGTCATTATTATTCTTTTTATTATGATCGCATTAAGTACCTCAATGAAATTTTTTTATCGTGTCTTAATATGTACCTGCATTTCAGGTGACGGGCTAATACCTATCGCTGTCATAATTAAACTGGTTTTACCTGCAAATAATGAGATGAATTAAACCGACACAGATTTAAGATATCTTCTAAGAATTGCTAGACAAAATTTTTCGAATGACATAATGTAAAATTCCACCGTTTTTGAAATAAAGAAGCTCATTATGGGTATCAATTCGGCACCGTGTTTTTATTTCCTTTTTTTGTGCGTTAGGAGAAGTCAGGATGAGAGAAATGTCTTGGCCCGGAATCAAATAAGATAATCCTTTAATATCAATCCGTTCATTGCCGGTTAAAGAAAGCGACAGGCGATCTATCCCTGATAAAAATTCTAAAGGTAAAATTCCCATACCAATGAGATTAGATCGATGAATACGTTCAAAAGATTCTGCAATAACTACTTTAATACCCAGTAATCGCGGCCCTTTTGCAGCCCAGTCACGACTAGAACCAGAGCCATATTCTTTACCTGCAATAATCACCAAAGGTACTTTTTCTTGCTTATACAGCATAGCAGCATCATAAATAGACATCTGATGTTGTGAAGGTATATGCCGAGTCATTCCGCCTTCAATACCTGGAACCATTTCATTACGAATACGAATATTTGCAAAAGTGCCCCTCATCATCACCTCATGATTGCCTCGCCTAGAGCCATAAGAATTAAAATCTTTGATATCGACGCCATGCGCCTGAAGATAGTGACCTGCTGAGCTATTTTGTTTAATATTACCGGCAGGGGAAATGTGATCTGTGGTAACAGAATCACCTAGTATGGCTAAGATTCTGGCTTTTTTTATGTCTGTTATCGGATCAGGTGTGATGCTCATTCCTTTAAAATAGGGAGGATGTCGAATATAAGTAGAGTGTTCTTGCCAAGCATAGGTAGTGGATTTCATCACTTCAATCGACTGCCAACTGGCATCTCCTTCAAATACATGAGCATACTCTTGACGAAACATAGTTGTAGTGACTTTTTGAACGGCCTCTGAAATTTCAGTGCTGCTTGGCCAAACATCTTTAAGATATACTGGGTTTCCGTATTTATCTTGACCCAAAGGATCATGATCCAGATCGATACTCATATTGCCCGCCAGCGCATACGCTATCACCAAAGGAGGAGAGGCTAACCAGTTTGCCTTGACCAATGGATGAATGCGCCCCTCAAAATTACGATTGCCGGATAAAACAGCTGCCACTGTCAATTGACCAGATTGAATCGCTTGTTCAACATGCGCTGACAAATCCCCTGAATTACCAATACAGGTTGTGCAACCATATCCAACCAAATTAAAACCGAGATAGTTTAAATATGGACTCAATCCTGCTGAATTTAAATATTCAGTCACCACTTTAGAACCCGGGGCTAAAGAGGTTTTGACCCAAGACTTCGTTTGAAGGCCTTTTTCATATGCCTTTTTAGCCAGCAATCCTGCGGCCATCATCACGCTGGGATTTGACGTATTTGTGCAAGAGGTAATAGCCGCAATAACCACGGCCCCATTTTGCACATTTTGTTGATTTAAAAGAATTTCAGAGGAGGGAACACGCTCAATTTGATGACAAAACTGAGAAAAAACATGAGGTAACTGACTGAGTTTAACGCGATCCTGTGGGCGTTTTGGCCCTGCCAAACTCGCTTCTACTGTAGACATATTAAGCTCAAGTTGACTGCTAAAAACAGGCTCATCATCAGGATATCGCCACATGCCTTGCGCCTTTGTATATGCTTCGACCAAAGCAATTTGTTCATCCCTGCGACCGGTCAGACGCAAATATTGAAGAGTGACTTCGTCTACTGGGAAAAAACTACAGGTCGCGCCATATTCTGGTGTCATATTAGCGATAGTCGCGCGATCCGGCAATGATAAGTGTACCAATCCATTACCATAAAATTCAACAAATTTATCAACCACACCATATTCACGAAGCATTTCTGTGACGGTGAGCACCACGTCTGTTGCTGTAATGCCCGATCTCATATGCCCTGTTAACTTTAAACCTACGACATCTGGAATCAACATTGAAATGGGTTGACCCAACATCACCGCTTCAGATTCAATACCACCCACACCCCATCCCAAAATTCCCAAACTATTGATCATGGTTGTGTGAGAATCGGTGCCAACAACGGTATCAGGATAAATCACCAGTCGAGAACCTTGTTGTTCAAACCATACTGTTTGACCCAAATATTCTAAATTCACCTGGTGACAAATACCGGTGCCTGGAGGCACCACCCGAAGGTTATGAAACGCCTGCTGCCCCCATCGTAAAAAAGAATAGCGCTCTTTATTTCTGGCCATTTCTAAAAAAACATTTTGCTTAAAAGCCTCTTCATGACCCGATTGATCGACCGTCACAGAGTGATCAATCACCAAATCTACTGGTGATAGAAGGTTGAGCTGTGAGACCTCTCCTCCCAATTCAGCGGCGGCATCGCGCATGGCGGCCAGATCGACTATCACCGGTACGCCTGTAAAGTCTTGCATCAATACGCGAGCAGGGAGGTAAGCAATTTCACGATCTACATGTCCCGTTTTTAACCAAGCGGCCATAGCATAAATATCGTCAGGTTGTACGCTATTCGTATCAAGATGCCGTAATAAATTTTCTAATAATATTTTTAGGGATTTTGGGAGACGGTCGATTGAGCCTATTAATGCTTCAAGCTTAGGTAAACTGTAATAATAATAACGACGATCAGCAACCACTAATTCGGCACCGCTTTTTTGTTGTAAATCGGACAAAGACATGAAACCCCCTCAATCTTGTAATATTTCTATTTGAATTTACATTAAAAATATCTTTCTACATATTATTGTCAATTTTTTTAAAAAATTAACCACTATTAAAATTAAGGTCAGATCGTCACCTGGATCGATGATCACTCTATCAATTTTAACTTTTTTACTCTCTTGTTTTAAGTCATCAAAAAGATGAGCTCATCATCAAAAACAGAAAATACGATGAAATATCAACACATCACCCAACACATCTTCTGGATATCTGTTTGACGCCTCTAATATACAGCGAAGTTTGTTTTTCAGTACTAGAAAGGTTTGATGGAAGTAGGAGGTATACTTTGAAAGCAGATAAGATAGTGATAAATGAGATTGGGTCGCATTAAGTAATGCTAGGAAACATCACAGTCGTAATCATTGAAACTGCTTAATTTATCAAATTATTATGAAGATTATAAGTCACTATGAAAGTTGCATTAATCTCGGAGTCTTTTTATCTGCTCGCAAGAGTTTTTATGCTAATAAAAATCCATTACATGAATTGAAATTCACTTCATTTATACTGAAGCTTCTCTTTTTACTATTAGGCAAAAAAAATTTTGATGAAAAAATCTATTTAAATTTAAGTGCAGTTATGCCAAAAGAATTTTTTCTGCTTTTTGACGAGCTTGGCGATCAATATCTAGTACTTCTTGCACATCCTTGGGCTCAGGCAAGCTGAGTTGGTCTAGGACTTTTTGATTAATCATCGCAATATCCGTAAAACGAATTTTTGTGTTTAAAAAGGCCTCTACTGCCACTTCGTTGGCAGCATTTAATATCGTGGTTTCTGATTGACCGCTCTTGCAGGCATGTATTGCCAATTGTAGACAAGGATAGCGAGCGGGATCAGGTTTTGAAAAAGTCAATTCATTCATACTATAAAAATCTAAAGGGGGAGTACCCGAGTTGATCCGTTCTGGATAGGCCATGGCATGAGCAATCGGTGTTCGCATATCAGGGGCTCCTAATTGCGCCAGTATACTGCCATCTTTATAACAAACCATAGAATGAATCACAGATTGAGGATGTAGTAAAATTTCAATTTGTTGATCAGAGGCATTAAATAGCCAACGGGCCTCAATATATTCAAGACCTTTATTCATCATAGTAGCCGAATCTACTGATATTTTTTTCCCCATAGACCAATTTGGATGAGCACATGCTTTTTCGGGTGTAATGCGAGAAAATTCTTCTAAGGGAATATCACGTAATGAGCCACCGGAGCCAGTTAAAATGATGTTTGAAACTCCATTTTCCGATAAAGATAGATTACCTAATTCGCGTTGTATTTTTTGGGGTAAGCTTTGAAAAATAGCATTATGTTCGCTATCAATAGGTAACAGTTGTGCGCCATACTTTTTTACAGCATTCATAAAAATACGACCACAAGTAATGAGAGATTCCTTATTAGCCAAAAGCACTTTTTTACCAGCACAAATGGCAGCAAGGGTCGGTGGTAAGCCAGCTACACCCACTATGGCAGCCATCACTTGATCTACCTCTGTTAACATGGCTAATTCACAAGCCGCCTTAGAACCAGAAAATACTTCTGTTTTTATATTTTTTTTTGCTAATAACAAACGAAGCTCCTCTGCCAATTTTGCGTTGGACATAGAAGCATAACGAGGATGAAATTCTTCGCATTGTTTTGCCATTAATTGAACATTGGAGCTGGCAACCAAGGCGGTGACAGAAAATAAATGAGGGTTGGTTCGTACTACGGCTAAAGTGCTGCAGCCAATAGAACCAGTAGAACCAAGAATCGCCAGCTGCTTCATAGGTGCCTTAAGGGGAAATCCTCCCTAAGTATTTTTCCGGTTTGCTTTATAAATAATGGAGAAACTTGATATCAAATCTGTTGCAGAGAAGTAAAGAATTTTTTATTAAAATGTCATTACTTCTTTTTCTTTTTTTGTTAAAAATTCATCAATTTTCTTAATATATCGATCTGTTAGCCTTTGGACACTATCATGAATTTGACGCTCTTCATCCTCGCTGATTTCTTTCTTTTTTAACATCTCTTTGCTTTTTTTGTTAACAGAAGCCCGTATGTTACGAACGGCAACACGGACTGCTTCTGCTTCTGAACGTATCACTTTAATCAATTCTTTTCGGCGCTCTTCAGTGATCGGTGGTAAAGGCACTCTGATCAGGTTTGCAGCTGACGAAGGATTAAGGCCCAAAGGAGAATTTTGAATGGCTTTTTCGATATAAGGGGTTAAATTACGATCAAAGACAGTTACTGCTAAATGGCTTGCATCTTCGGCCACTATGTTGGCTAACTGACGCAGCGGAGTCGAAGCTCCATAGTAGTCTACTTGAATGCTATCAAGAATACTGGGAGAAGCTCTTCCAGTTCGTATCTTTTTAATTTGACTTTTAAAAGATTCTGTGCATTTTTCCATGCGACTTTGAGTGTCTGTTTCTATTTTACTGATCATCTGTAAACCTTTAATCATTCATAATGAAACGAGCTAGTAAGGTAATGTTGAATTATTTCATTCTTTTCTGATGTATAAGAGTACCTTCCTGTTCTCCTATCACAACACGTTTCAAAGCTCCAAGTTTATTCATATTAAATATTTTAATAGGAAGTTGATAATCACGAGCTAAGGTAAAAGCAGCCAGATCCATTATCTTTAACTCACTGTCTAATACATCTTGATAAGTGAGTTCTGTATAAAATTTAGCATGAGGATTTTTCATCGGATCTTCTGAGTAAACTCCATCGACTTTTGTAGCTTTTAAAACAACTTCAGCTTCAATTTCTATGCCACGTAAACAAGCTGCAGAGTCAGTCGTAAAAAAGGGGTTACCAGTACCAGAGGTAAAAATAACAACTCTTTTACGATTTAACAATGTGATGGCATCTGTCCAACTATAGCTATCACAAACACCATTAAGAGGTATAGCAGACATTAAACCTGTATTAACACCAGCACGATTTAAGGCATCCCGCATGGCTAAACCATTCATGACAGTTGCCAACATACCCATATGATCACCGACTACTCGATTCATGCCAGCTTTGGCTAACCCTGCACCTCGAAATAAGTTCCCTCCTCCAATCACCAAAGCAACCTGCATGTTGAGCTCAACTAATTCTTTGATTTCTTTTGCTATACGATCCAAAATAGTAGCGTCGATACCAAGACCTTCCGTTCCTTGAAGTGCTTCACCGCTCAGTTTGAGTAATATTCTTTGATATATTGGTTTTGCCGCCATGAAATCAGATTTCCCTTTTACTTATCGCAGCAACTTCATCAGCAAAGTTTGTAGTCGCTTTTTCAATCCCATCACCCACTTCAAATCGAATAAAATTGAGCACAGTCGCCCCATGCTCTGCCAGCAAGTCGCCCACGGTTTTAATTGGCTCCATCACAAAATTTTGGCCTGTTAAAGAAATTTCATTCGTAAATTTTTTCATGCGACCGGATACCATTTTTTCAGCGATTTCACGAGGTTTTCCAGACTGCATTGCAATTTCTAATTGAACGTGATGCTCACGATTCACGACCTCGCTTGGGACATCCTCAGGATGAACATACTCTGGTTTGCTCGCTGCGATATGCATCGCAATATTTTTAAGGCATTTCTGATCAGCCCCAATAGCTGAAACAAGCACACCAATACGTACACCATGCAGATAACTGCCTAATGCTTCCGCTTCTTCAAGCATTGCAATGCGACGGATATTGATATTTTCGCCTATTTTCGCTACCAAAGCAGTCCGTTGTTCTTCAAATTTGGCTTTTAAGAGCTCAGAAGATGTAATTTTTTCTTTCAGCGCAATACTGATAATTTCTTCACCAAAAGCTTTGAAACTGGCATCTTTGGCAACAAAATCAGTTTCACAATTCAATTCAAGAATCGCCCCTAATTTTTGCTCTGAAGAAATTTTCAGTAAAATGACACCTTCAGAGGCCACGCGGCCTGATTTTTTTGCGGCCTTTGCTTGACCAGATTTGCGCATGTTATCAATGGCCAGTTCGACATCACCCTGCGTTTCAACTAAGGCTTTTTTACATTCCATCATCCCTGCGCCAGTGCGTTCGCGCAGTTCTTTTACAAGAGTGGCACTAATATGAGCCATGTTTTATTCCTCAATGATTTTCTAAATATTCTTGTTTTGCATTATTTCATTTCTATTAAACTTTCTTCTTTTTGCATAACAGAATTTTCTGAACGACCTTCAAAAATCGCAGCAGAAACAGCATTGAGATAAAGTTTTATCGAACGGATAGCATCGTCATTTCCAGGAATAATAAAATCGATACCATCTGGATCTGCATTGGTATCTACTATAGAAAATACAGGAATACCTAAATTGTTGGCTTCTTTAACAGCAATATGTTCGTGATTAGCATCAATAACAAATAAAGCGTCAGGTAAGCCTCCCATATTTTTAATCCCCCCCAAACTATTCTCCAATTTATTGAGTTCACGGGTGCGCATTAAAGCTTCTTTTTTAGTCAATTTTTCAAATGTACCATCTTGTGACTGTGTCTCTAAATCTTTTAAACGTTTGATAGACTGGCGCACTGTTTTCCAATTCGTTAACATTCCACCTAGCCAACGATGATGAACGAAAAATTGCGCACAATTACCTGCAGCTTCTTTTATTACCTCACTTGCAGCCCGCTTTGTACCTACAAATAAAATTTTTCCTTTACGGGAAGAAATTTTCTTTAATTCACTCAATGCGTTATTCAACATCGTGACAGTAAATTCAAGATTAATAATATGAATATCGTTACGAGAACCAAAAATAAAAGGCTTCATTTTTGGATTCCAGTAACGGGTTTTGTGACCAAAGTGCACACCGGCTTCGAGCATCTCACGCATAGAAATAGCTACCATAATTAACGCCTCTTTAGTATTGTTGGGGTTATGTTATACTTCCACCAGTCCCGTAATACCGACTCAAAATATCTGGGCACCACGGATTATTTGTCAACCAACGTGTGTGTTTAATACAGAGTAAGTTCAGTTGTATCCATAGGTAAACATAGTATTCCATACCGCTTTAAATATCCTCTCCTTGGCGGCCGATGCTTTATGAACTCACGGATAAAAACTCCGTTTTATATCACACTCACAAATTTTGTGCCAGACACCAAGTTGATTAACCACGGCTATCTCATTAAAATTTCTGCATTAAACACGAGTTGTTCCCTGCTATAAAAGAATGTAAATGCTATGGAAAAAGTTAAGGGTGTGATGAGATAGCTAGGCATATAATCTACGAAAGATATGTATAGGGCATTTATAGTGAATGAACTTGCAAGGCATTATATATAATGGCTTATGAGTCAAGAGGGCGTCCCAATGGGGTTATATTTCATTCGACTTAAGGGTACCAGACACTAACTGTAAGGTCCTTATTTTGATGGTAGATTTTATCATTAAAAAACAAGGAATCCCTACATCTAAGGAGCTCTTTTACTATATTTTGAGAGTAAAACCTATGCCAAATCTTGTCTGTCTGTGGTTATAATCAATCAGTGATTCCCCATATCCGCCAAAGAGCTGAGTATATAAAGCTAAGTTTGATGAAATATTATGGCTCCAGCCAATACTGACTCCGCCGTATCCAGTATTCCAATTATACCGAGTTTCTACGCTAATCTCATTTGCTGCTAACTTGTAGCTTGTTTTTAAACCATAATAACCCATATATTTACTGATATCTGGATTGTCTTCAATTTTTCCGACGCGTAGCCAAGGCATAAAATCTATTTGCCATTTTTTATTTTGTGCCATAAGTTTCAAAAATACTCGATTCCAGTTTCGGGATGTCTCCTGAGAACGTCCGTTAGATTGATGATTTATGCCTATTTGGATATCTCGAAATACCCATCCTGCTAATTTATAATGGGTGGCCCATCCTAGAAACAACTGTGGTTCATAGTTAGTTTCTCTAAATGGAGAAGATTCTTTTATATTCAGCATTTGCCACCAAGAACGCTGTGTATAAGAAGCCCCTAACAAGGAGTGATCACCGATAATACCCCTCCATATAGGAAATCCAACACTAAATTGGAATAATAATTCATTTTTTTTAGCTTTTTCAGCCCACGAGTATTTACTTATCGCTTTTTTGTTAATGTGGTTTGTGACGGTATAAATAACAAAATTTTTTTCATAAGAGTACAAATGAAAGATATTACCTTCATCATGCAGTAAATTTGCAACAATACTCTTCTTTTTAACTTCCTTATCGCTCATTTCAGCACTTGTCAGTTCCTGTGCATCACAAACTGAAAAAGCACCTGTCACGAAGTAGATAATTAAATAATCTATTGGTTTAAAAATAGATTTTGGATAATAGCTCACTTGATAGCCCCTACCATGTAAAATTTTTATCCGCTTTAAAAACTAGAATATTTGTAGTCGGAATGCGAGCCGCACCTGTTTGTGAGTTACATCCTGCTTTGCTGCTGTTGGAGTAACCTGAAAGTTTCTAAAAACAAAAATTGTTCGTTATTTACTTAGATTTCTTTCTAACCTCTATTAATACAATTTATAGTTATAAACTTTAGCAATGAAATTGAACCAGAGTCTAAAGCATTTAGTCTATTTCGATATTTATCTGGAATCATTTTGAAAAATTTCAAAATTCCAATGATATTTAGATTATGGCGTTGTTAACAAAGTCATTTAAAGACTTTAAGATAAACGATAGTGAAGAAAGAAAAGAAGGCGCCATTCAATTTATAGAAGGGTAAAGCGAGTCTTGTGTGTTGATCAAAAAACGGTTTCAATTATCTGCGCAAAGTTAATCTATAATATTTTTCCTAAGTTAGATGAAGTCATTCTATCGTCTACATTCCTTCCAATAAAACGCATGGTGAGTATTTCTCCTAATTGAATCTAAGATGGACAGACCGGTGCATGTTTATTGCATGATTTTAAATAAATCATGAAGAACGATTACATAAAGAGGAATAGATTGAATGTAGCGTCACTATGAAATAAGAGTCTGAAACTCTTATCCTATATTTTGATACGCATAATGAATGTAAAATCATTTGAAGTAGCGGTAGCAAAATTGATGAAAGAATATGACTACAGTCATCAGGTCTGACTAAAGAAAGAGAGGTTGCCATGATTCGTTTTTTACCCATTTATCACAAGATATGCATTAAAAATGGGTTCAAACTTTTTACAAAAATTGTCCATAAATCAGTAAAGTGATGTAATATGGTTCATAAGTATCTCGCTCTTCCATCATGAATTTTTGAATGATTTTAATTGTATTGAAAATGAGCGCCCATGGCACTCATTGGTAAAAACTGTTGTAAATAGTTGAAGATGTGAGATCAAATTTGAACTTTCGTATTAAGGATGGCAGGGATGGGGGGATTCGAACTCCCAACTCCCGGTTTTGGAGACCGGTGCTCTACCAATTGAACTACACCCCTAAAATATCTTTTCGGTAAGTATATCCTCAACAGAAGGGCTTGCATCTAAACATTTTAGATGCTTATATAAGGAGCCTGGCGGTGTCCTAGTCTCACATGGGGA
>NZ_CAADHL010000004.1 GCF_900699045.1 Candidatus Williamhamiltonella defendens
ATAAATATTTAAAGCTGATTTGACTATAGCTTGTCTACAGCGGTCGAGAATGGTAGGGATCCCGAGATGGCGGTTCCCCCATTCTTTTTTGCTATGTATACCCGTTTTGCGGGATAAAATTTTTTTGAAGTTGTTTGGCTTAATAGCTCATAAATGTGTTCTCGTCCTTTATGGTCATCAATGCCCTGATTAGCTACTCCAGCCGTATGTTTTCCCCGATTGATCTGTGTGACTTTCCTGATCGCCATAAGATGGTTAGCTCTTGATTTCATCATGAGTTTTTCAAATTTCTGACTTTATTTAAGTCACCAGTTGTTGAAACCCTATATATCCTGCGCCTTAGATTATTAATCGTGGCTGTCAAAGCACGCCAATCAATAGCATGCCATTCCAATTACTCATGGTTTGGATTTATTACGTTTACCATAGACATCTAACTCTTCTTCATCAATTCATAATCTTCATAAAGGATTCTATGGGTAAATCACCCGTTCCACGTCAGTCTCTTTTCAGAGTGAGGGAGTTACCTCTATTATGATTTCTAGTTTTTTCGGATGATTGCCTTCGCTTTTTGGAACGTCTTATGCCCACTGTCTCTTACATATTTACATGAAAATTCAGAGATGAAGGGGGTTACCGTGTTTCACGCCATGAAGATACATTGAATGGGTTGCCTCTTCTATGCAGGGGAAAAGGATACGTTGTAAAGAACGAACGAACACTCTTATTTACCCGTTTTAATAACAGAGCTTCACTTTATTCAAGCCAATTTCAATTTCACCTCGCCCCTATTTCTTATTCAGCTTAATACTTTAGTTAGGCTTTCATTCTCTCTTAGCACAAAAAATCCTCTCCTGGCACCGAGAAGGTGGCAATAAGGTTTCGGATCAACCTTACACTGTTTCAAGGGACTTCTGTGGTGCAACTTTCACGTCGCACATGCTCCAGTAAACAATATAAATACCCGTCATTTCCCGTCAGTGTATTCAAACCAATACAGCGTATCTGAATGAGATTGATTCAAAACTCAAAACAGACGCCGGAAGATGAATTTAAAAAAATTGTGCGCAATGGGCAATGTCCCTAAAAAACTGCTTTAAAAGGGCATCGTGCGGCATAAACATTTTAATGGAATTTACTTTTTCCTCTATGAAGAGACCGAAGATTTTTTAGCTACGCTTTTTGATTTTTTAGCCACGGGGATTCCTTTGGGAGATTCTAAATGAACCGATTCTTTCAGCCTTTTCCCCGCAGAAAATACAGCGACTTCACGAGCAGGTGTTTTCATTGTTTCACCCGTTTTGGGATTACGAGACATTCGCTCTGGGCGATAGCGGACTTTAAAAATCCCAAATCCGATGATTTGGACAGGCTCTTTGTTCCCCAATGCTTCTATAATACTCGAAAAAACAGCGGTGACCGCCTCGGATGATTGCGCCTTCGTCAGTCCAGACTTATCTCGTACTGCCTCAATTAACTCAGTTTTATTCATCAATTATCCTTTATTTTTTTAAATTGCTATCAAATTTACCGCCCGATAAATAAGCTATCCCGGCTGATTTTTAACGAAATATCAACAAACAACAAGCCATTTACAGCAAAATAGTAAAAATAAAAAGGGGTGATGACGCTCAGGGAGTCAAATTCGGAGAGTCAGACGCAGTGGGATCGGGTTTATCTTGATGGCACATTTCACGGACCCCATTCAGCAGACATGGGTCTGTGAACGTGAAGGAATTCTGACACTTCTTATTAAAATCTCGAACCAACGAACACGCTTTTTCGATCTACTCAGGCGACCAGAGAAAACCCGTTTCTCTCCACTTTTTTGCTCTGCCGAACGTAAACCCGGTACTATATTGCCACACTAGTTTTTAAACGGTATGGCCATCTCAATGGTTTCTCCTCGGTCAATCATTTGTAGTGACCCCTTACTATTTGTATAAAATCACACCGTCACGATTGATATGATGAGTATAGCCTTTGAGCTCAACCGGTGCAATATAATCTGAAACGGCACATTCAATGACAGTATCACTGAGATAAGCCGTGCGCTCGCCCAGTAACCCCACCCTCTTAACTGGCTAATCGCCCCCTTATCTCCTGTTAATGCCTGTTGTTTTACCCATGCGAGATGAGACAGTTGCCAATTTTCTGACTAGTGCGCCCTGTCTTGTTTTAATTGTAAACGCAATTGATCCATCGATTTTTATCACTGAAAAGCAACCACATGCTAGGCCAGTTTTCTCAGTAAAGAATCGGGCACCGCAACACACAAATGGGCTCTTCGAAAACGAGAGATCATGGAAAGAGTTCTGAAACGATTTTTTGCATCAAAAGAGGGGTATTTCGCTTCTTTTTTATAATTTTTATAACGCAATTTTAAATCTTCTCGTGCCTCAGCACGTTCTAATTGGTGAGTCATTCGAGCTTGATGATCACGCAAATGAAGTCGATCATCATAATGTGAACTCACAATATAGTTTGTTCAGGTCACCTACCCTTGTTTATTTTTAAATTCAATCACTCTGGGCGCCCTTTCAAATTTGCCAATGCGAAGCACTGATTTCAACAGAGTGAGTTGAGGATGTAAACGACTGGCTTTTCAAGGGGAATTCTTCAGAGAATTTTTGTCATAAATCGCTAACCCTGAACCTTTCTTTTTCAATTCCAGATGTGCCCTTAAAAAACAGCGTGCACCACCTTTCAGTCTTGAAGGAACCCTTTTAAAACAGAAGCCACGTCTCTCTGACACGTATGAGGCACATACAAATAAAAGCTCTTTTTATCTTCATGATATTCGAATTGAGTCACCGCTCTGGGGGCCGAAGTAAACTGACATTGAGATAAAACAATGTGATTTTGGGTCTCTTTTTCCCAGACGCCATTATCCGGTTTCCAACCGTATTTCAGCTCTAACTGTCGGAATGCTTTATTTATGCAAAATTTTAACGTCGTTATAGAGGTTCACTGCACTATAAGAGATGGGATCAATACGATTAGCCGCAATATAAAAATGGCGGTTATCTGTGTCACGATGAATCGCAAAAACATACTAATCATCGACCAGCCCCATTTCTTTTAAACAAAAAATCACACTGTCAAAAATGTGACTGTCTTCCGGCTTTTCTTCCTCAGGCCAAGACAAAATAACATGATAAACGGGATCGAGATAACGACGATTATTCGAGGCCACCGCATTCATTTCAGAGGAGGCTGTTTCCAAACTCAACGTGTTCGTTTGACATAAAACGCCTTCACAAAGAATCCGATGACTCCCATCGGGTAGGTGCGTGATACGCTTCTGTGATTCATGGTAGGAATTGCGATTAATATAATCAATTCAACGATCAAAAGTAGCGATTTTAGAAGTGGAAGGACGATGAGAATGACTCAGAGTGTACGTACATATTTCCTGCTTTCTATTCACGCAAAGAGAGATAAGACACCAGTTTCAGAAAACTTGATTGTTCATCTTGCCTTTTTTTTGCCTTGCATACAATCATTTATTCCTCCCGTCCTAAAGTCAAAATAGCTTCTTAAATACTACGAAAATTTGGGCGTATTTTTGACTCAAAACTCCATTACCTTCGTTAAAAAGTGGTCTTTGTAAATAACCTAGGTGACTCAATTCCATCAGCAATTCTAGTTCAACTCTAGATTTGATTCGGCGATTTCATTCACAACGAATTAAGTATTCACCTAGGCGCAGTCCTAAAACTTTTTCCTTTTCTTGAATGAGTTTTTTTTATGAAAAGCAACACATACTGGGAATAAACCAGGTTTTTTCTTTTTTCAATGGAGCTCATGGCGTTTTTTATTAGGAGTTGATTTTGATGTCTTTGATGAATCGGGTGTTTGGGCGAGGCCATGACCAGAGTGTCAGTAAATCAAGGGAACGGTTGTTGGGCCGACTGCGGGCTGTCGGTTTAACAAAACATATCCTACCCTTCTGTTGAAGGGTAATTTTGATATTATGGCTTAATTTTTTCTAATGTCATTCGGTCAAAGAAAAATCTGTTCTGTACTAGAAATTTTTTTAAATGATGATTAAATTTCAGTCGGTTTTACTGAAATTTTTAATATTAAATTTTTTTAAAAATAATAGTAAAGAGGATTAAAATAATCAGGTAAAAAATGAGTAGAAATTATAAAATGTAAAAAATAAACAATGAGTATTAAAAATTAGTCTGGTAAAATTGCTTTTTATTGAGTAATGTAAATTAAATATTTTTCTAAAGCTTCGTCAATGATATCAGACGAAGTGACTCTGCGATTATCTTTCATTGAAAGATAAAAAGCATTTTATTTAAGTTTTTTCTCGAAAACTTTACTGATTCGAATAGTTTTATTTATTCTCTCAGAGAGAGAATAAACTTCGTTGCTTTTTTACTATTTTACAGCCACCTCTATAAAATTTGTTATCCATAATTATATCTGTACGAAACCGCTTTATTTAAAAAAGCAAGATAATTTCTGGAAAAGACTGTGCTTTGCATATGAGTTATTTACTTAATGAATAATGGTTTCTAGTAACTGCATGAGATCTAAAAACTTAATTTTAAAAAATTATTGTCACCGACAAGTTCATACTATTAGAGAAATTGTAAAAATAATCACATTTTCAAAAAAATGTCTGATGATTGCATCAGACTTAGTCTTTTTTCTTGATTAAAATTTTAATACAAAAATAAAACATTTAATCGAAATATTATTCAGAAAAATATTTATTCAAGATCATTCTAATGATCTCACTGACATTTTTTGGTTCAATTCCTGAATGTTTGTTAAATAACGCTTTGTCTTCAATTTCTCTTAATAGGCTATTAAGGAAGTCATATTGTATTCTTTAACCTCTCATGTTGAGATGCGTGTATTTTTTCTCCTTTATTATTTTCTTCTCCATAATGTTTATCTGCAAGCTTATTAGCTAAAAACCGCATCTTCTGATATGACTTCATGACGTTGTGTATAGTTTTTAACCATTATTTAAAAACCTCCTCAAGCAAACTCAATACTTCATATTTAATATTCTCGTTAGAAGACTCCAATACAGATTTTCCTTCTGTCATCACATCCCTGTACACTTTACGACAATGTGCCACAGAACTTAGGGGTATGACTTCTTTGCAGTCCTTGACAAAATCAAGAAATTCAGTGCGTTCTTTTCACGTAAAATGGGATTAGTAGTCGCCATACTTTGAGAACAATAGGCTTGAAGTTCTGTGTTTAAATCACGCATACTGTGCAGTATTTGCTGTAATTCTATGAATATATATAAATCAAGTTGGGAACATTGATGAGGAGTAATAATTTAATGAGCGACTGTACTACCAGTGATAAATTCCCGACTATTTCGCCCAGCAACATCAACTATGACATGAGTGTATGTTGCATCTAGGCTTTTCAATATTTGTAAGATATTGTCACGTTTTTCAACTAATGTGATTAATGGTAAAATCTGACTTTGTTCGCTTTTTGAATGCCAACGAGATGCCGAACGCCTAAAGTCGGCGTCTACTAAACACGTATCTTTTCCACGCAATGCTAATACGACCGCAATAACTATAGCAGTCGTTGTTTTAGCGGCGCCTCCTTATTATAGCTTATGATAGTTATCAATATAAATACTCATGCTTAATTCTTATTCTTGATAAGAAATAAGAAATAAAGTGATACTTATGAAGTATAAATTATAAACATAATAAAAATTTACCAAATTTTTAAATAAGACAGGATCATCAGTTTTGTTATTACTTACCGTGAGTATTCCTGAATAAATCAATAAATTTCAAATTAAAAAACAATTCAAGAAGCCCAGACGGTTCATCCAATTCTTAGTCATAACTAACTCGCGCTCGGCTAACGTCAACAGCCAGTGTTCTTCCGCATTTTCACATGTCATGCCACTACTCTGTTAGATGAGATATTGAACAACATGAACTGCGAATTGTCCGCCTAGATGTGCCCACTTCATGGTAAGCCTTGTCTGATTTAGAAATATCACAGAACGATCCGATCACACGTACCAGGCCGCTATCAATAATATTCTGATAGATCTGATGTCGGTGATAGCACATAAAAACTGGCTGAGTCGACGTCTGAGACAAAAACAGGGGATTGAGAAAACCCATGCATAGGGAAAGTACGAGGAAAATAGGTTGATCATCAGCGACATCAAAAAATCTTGTACTACCGGAAGATGAAAAAACTCAATATCGAAGAAACCTCTCAGGCAAAAGTTTATAGCTGCTCTCAGGTATAGCAGATACAAAATCTTTATCGACAGAAAAGTCTAAATTAGCATTTTATTTCTCATAAAAAGGGAAATGATGTTAATCATTTGTCATGATTTTCCATAACCTGTGAAAAGTACTACTGCGACGACATTGGCCGGAAAGCGGACGAAGTGAGCTGAGGTGTTAACACTACAGAACAGACTATTCGTTAAATTGAAAAAAGATATAGTCATGTAACCTGCGGGTTATTTTGTCGCTGATGAATGAGCCAGAGATAACCTAAAAATAAGGTCAAAATTCATCTTTAACAGGATAGATTGCCTGCGCCACGTCCTCTACACTCAAGAAGGGATTAAGATGAGGTAGAGTTTCTTTTTCACTGCAGGCCAGTTTCCCTACTCTCAACAGATTGTTAAAAGATTCGTTTTCTAAGTGGATTTCTTTTAGCGTGGTTGGCATTTTGATGGAGCGGTAAAAACGGATATCAGGATGGATTACTTCATCTGGACGCTGATCCAAAACCATCTGAGTCAGGGTGCCGTAGGCCACTTTTTCCAAATGGGTTAGATGGTGGATATCTCCCTGGATTGCGCCAAATCCATTGTGGATGGCATGGGCACCCGCCAGACCCGCGTTTTCAAAACCGAGACCGGAGAGCAAGGTGTTTGCTTCTATCACTGATTCTACCGTCCGGTATGATGATATGATTTTCACCACCTGATAGGCGCTGTAGCCATAGGTGAGCAATGTTTCTTCACACAGAGGCGACAGCGATGGGCATACTAGCGATGGTGGGATTTTAAGCCGTTTTTTAGGGGCTTGATATCCTCCACAGGAAAGGTTTAAAAATTGAAGGAATTAAAAAAGAAAGATGCATTTAATGAATGACTTTTGATAAAAAGTCATATATAAGTATCATTTGCTTTTATACTTTGGTATAGTCACAATTTACTTGGTCTTTGCCCTATATTGGCACCATCTTTTCAAGTCACCCTTACCAAGCAAACTCCAATTAACATTACTGAGGAATTGCTATGTCGTTATCACGTCGTAAAAACCGCGCACAGGCGCAAAACTTCATTGATACCCTGACCGGCAGCGCCTTCCCCAACTCCCGACGCATCTATCTGCAGGGTGCCGATGTGCGGGTACCGATGCGTGAAATACAGCTAAGCCCGACGCCTATTGGTGGCGGAAAACATACGGATATCCTATATGAGGAGAATGAGCCAGTGCCAGTTTATGATACCGCTGGTCCCTACGGCGATCCCTCGGTGGTTATCGACGTGCGCGCTGGGATCAACCGACTGCGTGAACACTGGATCGACAGCCGACAGAACAGCGAATCCCTGGATACATTCAGCTCCCGCTACAGTGGAGACCGAAGCATCGACGAAGGACTGGAGAATCTGCGTTTTGCTACCCCGCATAAACCCCGCCGCGCGCGGCAAGGCCGCCGCGTCACTCAACTGCACTACGCTCGCGCAGGGGTGATCACACCTGAAATGGAGTTTATTGCCCTGCGCGAAAACATGGGTCGCGAACGAATTCACGACGAGGGCATACTTCATCAGCATCCCGCTCAAGACTTCGGCACCTCTCTGCCAGAGAACATCACTGCAGAGTTTGTCCGACAGGAAGTGGCTGCGGGTCGTGCCATTATTCCAGCGAATATCAATCATCCGGAGTCTGAACCGATGATTATCGGCCGTAACTTTTTGGTGAAGGTAAACGCCAATATCGGCAACTCGGCAATCGCTTCATCCATCGAAGAAGAGGTAGAAAAACTGGTATGGGCCACTCGTTGGGGAGCGGATACCGTGATGGACCTCTCCACAGGGCGCTATATTCATGAAACCAGAGAGTGGATCCTGAGAAACAGCCCCGTTCCCATAGGCACGGTCCCCATCTATCAGGCACTAGAAAAAGTGAACGGTGTCGCGGAGAACCTCAGCTGGGAGGTATTCAGAGACACGTTGCTGGAGCAGGCAGAACAGGGGGTGGACTATTTCACTATCCACGCCGGCGTACTATTGCGTTACGTGCCAATGACTGCAAGGCGGCTGACCGGTATCGTCTCGCGTGGCGGATCGATTATGGCTAAATGGTGCCTATCGCATCATCAGGAAAACTTTCTCTATGAATACTTTCACGACATTTGTCAACTCTGTGCAGCCTATGATGTGTCATTGTCGCTCGGGGACGGTCTGCGGCCCGGTTCAGTTCAGGACGCCAACGACGAAGCGCAGTTCGCCGAACTCTATACCCTAGGAGAGTTGACCAAAATTGCTTGGGAATACGATGTACAGGTCATGATCGAGGGCCCGGGTCATGTGCCGATGCATATGATCCAGCGAAACATGACCGAACAATTGCAGCATTGTCATGAAGCACCGTTTTATACCTTGGGGCCGCTGACCACCGATATCGCTCCCGGCTACGATCACTTTACCTCCGGTATTGGCGCCGCTCTGATCGGCTGGTTTGGTTGCGCCATGCTGTGCTACGTCACGCCGAAAGAACATCTCGGTCTGCCAAATAAAGAGGATGTAAAACAGGGGTTAATCACCTACAAGATCGCCGCCCACGCTGCCGATCTGGCCAAGGGACATCCCGGTGCACAGATTCGTGATAACGCTATGTCGAAGGCACGCTTTGAGTTTCGATGGGAGGATCAATTCAACCTGGCACTGGACCCTATTACCGCCCGCGCTTACCACGACGAGGCATTGCCACAAGAGTCCGGTAAGGTAGCCCACTTCTGCTCCATGTGCGGACCTAAGTTTTGTTCGATGAAAATATCCCAAGAGGTCCGTGATTATGCCGACGCCCAGGCGTCGGAAGCTAAGTCAATGGGGATGGCCGGCATGGCGGCAGAATTCCGCGACCGCGGCGGTGAAATCTATCTGCCTGCAGTCGCACAGAGAGGGGCCGATGAACGCTGATAGGAGGTTTGCGCCGGTTCCACACCGGCTGGGCCTTTATCCAGTAGTTAATTCTCTAGCCTGGCTGGTGCGCATGCTGGATGTCGGCGTCACTACAGTGCAGCTGCGTATAAAAGATCAACCGGAAGCACGAGTGACTGCAGATATCGAGGCGGCAGTGCTATTGGGTCGACAATATGGTGCCAGGGTGTTTATCAACGACTACTGGCGCATAGCCATCCGCTATGGTGCCTACGGTGTGCACCTGGGCCAGGAGGACATGCATCATGTAGATGCCGCTGCCATCTCCAGAGCTGGCCTGCGGCTGGGTCTGTCTACCCATGATGAGTCAGAGCTGGAACGCGCACTGACATGGCATCCCTCCTACATTACACTCGGCCACATCTTCCCCACCGCCACAAAAGAGATGCCATCTCGCCCACAGGGACTGGAGACGTTACGGCGGCTGGCCGCCAGGTTGACGCATATTCCGACAGTGGCCATTAGTGGTATCACTCTCGATCGGGTGGAAGCGGTTCTGGCTTGCGGCGTTGGCAGCGTGGCGGTGGTAAGCGCCATCACCCGTATGCCAAACTGGCGTCAGGCGACCGCCTCCCTGCTGGCGAAAATTGAAGGGTGGGAGCATAGCCATGCCTAATGATTGGCTGTGCACGCCGCCCGCAAGACTTGAGTCTTGCGGGGATCGGAAGACATATGCTTAACGACCAGGCTTTTTTACGCTACAGCCGCCAGCTACTTCTAGATGAGGTAGGCTCGGTGGGTCAAAAGCGACTGCAGGCCGCCACCGTACTTCTGGCTGGTCTGGGGGGGTTGGGTTCACCGGCCGCACTTTATCTGGCGGCGGCCGGTGTCGGCATGCTACTACTCGCGGATGACGATAAGCTGCATATCACCAATCTGCAGCGGCAAATACTTTATCGTACCGACGAACTTGGACGGTTGAAAGCGAAGGTGGCTCAGTGCCATCTGTCGGCAATTAATCCCAACGGCCATTATATCTCTCTACCGTGCAGGCTGGAGGGTGCCTGGCTAGATGAGCAGGTAGCGCGCGCTGATCTGGTGCTGGATTGCAGCGACAACATGGCTACACGCCACGATATTAACGCCGCCTGTGTACGTCACAGAAAGCCACTTATCAGCGCCAGCGCGGTCGGTTTTAGCGGTCAGATGCTGGTATTGCTACCCCCATGGAGATACGGCTGCTACGCCTGTTTATTTCCCAGCAGGGAGGAAGTGCAGCGCAATTGTCGCACCGCAGGAGTACTGGGGCCAGTAGTGGGGATGATGGGTACCCTGCAGGCACTGGAGGCGATCAAACTGCTGTGCGGCCTGCAGCCTGAAGACGGCCTGCTGCGGCTGTTCGACGGAAAATTCCTGCAATGGCGTACCCTGCGTCTAAGCAGGGACAATCACTGCCATGTCTGCGCGCAGGGGACAGAGAACGCCAGCCAAACCACCCAGCCAGAAGGGGCAACAAAAAAAAGGAGACCCCCGCAATGAGAATTACCTTTAACGACCGTCCGCTGGAGCTGGCTCAATCGATGACCCTTGATGCCATGCTCACCCGGTGGTACGGCACTGCTTCCGGCAGTGCGCTGGCGGTTAATCAAACAATTATTCCGCGTCAGCACTGGCCTGAATATCAGCTACAGGATGGTGATGAAATTCTTCTGTTCCAGGTCATCGCCGGAGGCTGAACCATGTTTACCCTTGCTGATACTCCTTTCAGGTCTCGGTTATTCACCGGCACCGGTAAATTCGCCAGCACGAACTTGATGTTAGAAGCCATCGCCGCCGCCGGCAGTGAGCTGGTCACCTTAGCAATGCGTAGGGTAGATATGCTCGACGGCGCCTGTAATGATGCCTTGCTGCCGGCGCTGCGTCAGGCAGGAGTACGGCTGCTGCCGAATACCTCTGGTGCCAAAACCGCCGACGAGGCACTGTTCGCCGCACGTTTAGCGCGAGAAGCACTGGGCACTCACTGGATAAAGCTCGAAATTCATCCCGACATGCAGTATTTGCTGCCAGACCCGATAGAAACCCTGAAAGCGGCCGAGCGGCTAGTGAAAGAAGGGTTTGTGGTCCTGCCCTACTGTAGCGCGGATCCTGTGCTGTGTCGTCGGCTAACAGAAGCGGGCTGCGCGGCGGTGATGCCGCTAGGATCGCCGATCGGCTCAAATCAGGGGCTCAAAACCCGCGATTTTCTGCAAATTATCATTGAACAGGCGAAGATACCGGTGGTAGTGGACGCCGGCATTGGTGCGCCGAGTCAAGCACTGGAAGCCCTGGAGATGGGTGCCGATGCGGTACTAGTCAATACCGCCATCGCCGTCGCACAGGATCCAGTGGCCATGGCTCACGCCTTCCGGCTGGCGATGGAGGCGGGTGAACAGTCCAGACAGGCAGGTTTGGCACCGCGCTGTCAGCAGGCCAGCGCTTCCAGCCCTCTGACCGGCTTCTTATCCCCCCCCATGGGGGCGATATAATGGAGACCTTTACTCAATACTGGCAGAAAATCCACTGGGATAGCGTCAGCCTGTGTATTGACAGCCAGACTGCACAGGATGTAGAGAGGGCGCTGACGGTGGAAAATCCCGGTCTGTCGGAGATTATAGCGCTGCTATCGCCGGCGGCGATGCCCTATCTGGAACCCTTAGCCCAAAGGGCCCAGCAGCTTACCCGCCGGCGCTTCGGTAACACTATCAATTTTTATCTGCCCCTTTATCTTTCCAATCTGTGTGCCAATGATTGCACCTACTGTGGTTTCTCCATGAGCAATCGCATACGACGCAAAACACTCGACGAACAGGAGATCATCCGAGAATGCGAGGCCATCCGCGCCAAAAGCATCAACAACCTACTGTTGGTCACCGGTGAGCACAAGACCAAAGTCGGGATTGATTATTTTCGACGATATGTGCCTCTAATACGCCACTACTTTAGTTCGCTGATGATGGAAGTCCAGCCGATGTCGCAACAGGAATACGCGGAACTGAAGGGACTAGGGCTGGACGGCGTGTTTGTATATCAGGAGACTTATCATATGCCGACCTACAGCCACCACCACCTGCGCGGTCAGAAAAAAGACTTTTTCTGGCGGCTTGAAACACCAGATCGTCTGGCACGCGCAGGGATAGATAAGATAGGCCTGGGCGTGCTGATCGGACTATCGGATAACTGGCGCACCGATTGCTATATGGTAGCCTGTCATCTACTCTATCTACGCAATACCTATTGGAAAAGCCGCTACTCGCTGTCTTTTCCACGACTACGACCCTGCGCCGGCGGAGTGGTGGTGCCGGCCTCAATCATGGATGAGGCTCAGCTGTTACAGGTGATGTGCGCGTTCCGATTGCTAGTGCCAGAGGTAGAGATCTCCCTATCGACCCGCGAATCTTCGCATTTCCGCGATCATGCGGTACCAATCGTCGTTAACAACGTCAGTGCGGGATCAAAAACACAGCCGGGAGGATATGCCAACGACCGCCTGGAGTTAGAGCAATTTCTACCACACGATAACCGTTCGCCGCAGGAGGTGGCGCAGATACTATCTCTGGCTGGGCTACAGCCGATATGGAAAGATTGGGATCCACATCTGGGGCGCTATTCCGCCGGCGGGGGGGGTTCTGAGAGAACTTTCGGCGATCATACTAAATCGCAGACTGGGAATGTTATCGAGCCTTGAGGAACGTGATAAAAAGGCAGCAAGGTGAATTAACATGTTAGCGTAGAGAAAGGGTGTGCAGATGCTGGATATCACAGAGATGATCGTCCAAGATGATCTTCAGATTCATCAGGTTACCGCAGTGGAGACCGTCGGCGAGTTAGGTCCAGGGTGTATCGTGTTGGATATCCGTCCGAAAGATGAACAGGAAGAGCACCCTCTCGTACTGGATAACGTGCCGGTACAGGCTCTGCCGTTCTACAATCTAGCCAACCAGTTTGGCGATCTGGATCAGCGTAAATCCTATTTACTCTACTGTGAGCGCGGAGTAATGAGCCGACTGCAGGTGCTCTACTTACGTGAGCGGGGTTTCAGAAATGTTAAGATCTACCGCCCCTGATGCAGCTACGTCGTCAGTAAAAATGGGGGAAACCGCGTCACTTCATTCCATGTCAGAGCATATCCGGCTAAAACAAGATCGAAACTACTATGTCATCTATGAGTGATGCCCCTTGATTAAGCGGATAACTTTCTATAAAAGTAGAAATATAAATGATAAAAACTATAGGTCCAGTGAGTGTAGGGCCGTTCGCTAATTTGTCTCGTCGATATCACCATGCACTAGGAACATGACGCAGTTGGTGGTGCGTTGCGCTGCAACGCCTCAGAGATCCTGATAAAGCGGCAGGTTTTGGCATTTTTCACCATCGTGCTGTATGGCCAGGGTATGGAGGATCAGTCATGAGCCAGATTTGTAATGTGTTAAGCATTGCCGGTACCGATCCCAGTGGCGGCGCCGGTATTCAGGCGGATTTAAAAACCTTTTCGGCGTTGGGTGCCTATGGTACCACGGTCATCACTTCACTCGTGGCACAGAATACCCAGGGAGTGCAATCGGTTTACCCTGTCAGTGCAGAGTTTGTAGCGTCTCAACTGGACTCGGTGCTCAGCGATGTGCGTATCGATAGCGCCAAGATTGGTATGCTCAGCCAGTCCGACATTATCCGTGTGGTGGCCGATAAGATCAGAGAATATCCCATTCCTTGGCTTGTACTGGACACTGTCATGGTAGCCAAAAGTGGAGATACACTGCTAGATGAGGATGCAGTAGTTACGCTGAGAGAGATGTTATTGCCGCTGGTATCGGTTATTACCCCCAACCTGCCTGAGGCGGCCGTACTACTTGGCTGCGAGCCAGCGGAGGATGAAAGTCAAATGCTGCAGCAGGGGCGCAATCTGCTGGCACTGGGCTGTCAAGCGGTGGTTATGAAGGGCGGTCATTTACCCGGAGCGTTGAGTCCTGACTGGCTTATAACTCCAGCTCGAGAATTGCGCTTTGATAGTCCGCGGGTCAATACCCTACACACTCATGGCACAGGCTGTACTCTGTCCGCCGCCCTGGCCGCAAAGCGGCCCTGCTGCGAGGACTGGTCGCAGACGCTTCAAGCAGCCAAGGCATGGCTACAGCAGGCGCTGATGCATGCGGACGATTTAACCGTAGGAAAAGGAATCGGGCCTGTCCATCATTTCCATGAGTGGTGGTGAGGCTCCCTTGATATCGCATCTGTCGGGGAAAAATAAAATTGGTGGCGTAACAGACTGTTGACAGCACATTGAGATGGCCATATCCCCTATGGCTTTTAACTTCATTTTCTTAATAGTAAAATATAAAGTATTTATATTGATATGAGCGAGAGGAAAAATGTTAAAAGAATTTTTATGAAGTTACTAGATCAACGAGTAGAAAAAGTCAGGCGCTATGCACCGGAGTCGATAGCGTGCCGGGGATCATGGGTCATCGCTGGTTGAGTATGGTCAGAACGATTTTTCTGAAGCGATGATTATTAATGAAGAGCTGAGCGCCGGGGATATATTGTATATTCAAACGGGCTTTCCCCATGAAGTGATTTCGTCCGAAGTCGCATGAGTTACTACCTGAATTTCTGGATAGACAACAGCCTGCGTATGATTAGGAATCAGACTGAGTTACTTTCAGATGACAATCATAGAGGCATTGAGTATTCCCTATCGCTAGATTTACCTCAGCGTGAGGACCACACCGAAATTCTGCCTCAAGATATCACCGCATTCCAAGATATGATGAATCAATTTTTACTGCATAAGAGAGAACATTTGGACACCTAGTGTGCTCAAGAGATGTCTCAAACCGCCTATGAGTTGCCAAAGGTACCGGAGACAGAGATGTACTCTCCTTCACAAGTTTAAATCCTATTGCAACAGGGAAGTCGATTACACCGGTTAATGGGGCTACGTATGTTACACATCGGCAACCGCTATTTTATCAACGTCGAGTCGCTTTCCTCAAATAATGCCGCTGCATGGAATCTTCTCTCGCGTCACAGGAAGATTAGGGGCTCTATACTCAGTCACGTGACACACGACTCCTGTTTTATGGCACAGTTAACTGTGCCGATTAATCAAGGGTATTTATATTTTCAATAAATAGAGTCTAGATTTTTTATTCTGTGGCCATGTCTAGAAAAGCTTTTCCATATCTGAACGCCCTAATCAGCTGTGGTCGGGTATTTCACCTACGTGATGGCAGAAAAGGGGCGGCTTATTTGTCTTCATGATTAATGTCTTTTTTGCGTCATCGTGGAATAGTGAATATCCTCAACAAAGAAGACGTCACTCGTCCTAGATGCGTTAGAACAGGCGTTGTGGGCTGTCGACCCGCGACAGGGGTTATACCTCCATTGTTTTTGCAATATTATCTGTTACAGAGAACTGGTTTTTAGATTATTATAAATGCCTTACAATCTTTTTTTACTGTGCTATGTGAGAGGTCTCCTTTTGTAAGCTTTTTGAATGTACATACAGGCATTTATTCACGTAAAAACTCAGTCGTTTATTTTCAACAGCTAATGACATGCCTTTATAAGGTGTCACAATCCCCATTCTAATGTGAGCAAGTCTCAGAGTCTATTGAGTTCATCATCAGATAAACGCGTAACACTCTTTATAATAGAGCGGTCCACACTCTTAGACAAAAACTGTTTCGCTAGTTTTACAGTCGTTTCTTTTCCACCTTCCATGTTGCCTTTTTGAATGCCTTGTTGCATACCTTCTTGCCTTAATGCCTGAGCTATCGTCATCAGTATGCTCTCGTGTTTTTCTGATTTTTTTGCGATTTTAGTGATAAACTGCATCGCATTTTTCGCGTTCCCCTTTTGAATCAGATAATTCATTATGGTTATGAAAGGATCAAGATAAATAGAAGCACGCCCAGATGTGAGCGACGCGAACGACTAAACTTTTATAAACTTCAGGACCGCGCTTTCATCCGCTGCTAAAAGTATTTACGGTGATTTTGAAAAACGCCTCTGTCACATTACGAACACCCAACTGAGCACAAGAGTCCGTTTTATCTGGCAGACTCAACCCCAATCTCATGGGCTATCTAAATTTAAAAATCTTTAAGCGAAAGAACCGAACAGAGAATTGTCCATGCCTATTAAGATTTTACCGCCTGAATTGGCGAATCAAATTGCCGAGGGTGAAGTAGTAGAACAACCTGCTTCTGTAGTCAAAGAATTGCTTGAAAAAAGTTTGGATGCCGGGGCCACAAAAATTGAGATTGAGATTGACATTCATTGAGGAAGCATCGAACAGATCCAGATCCGGGATAACGGCTATGGGATCAGTCAAGAAAATCTCCCCTTAGCACTGGGGCGCGAGATGCCACGAATAAAGTTGACTCTTTAGAAGATTTACAGGCCTGTTTAGTATGGGATTTCGGGGAGAAGCTCTGACCAGTATCAGCTCTATCTCACGCTTACAGTTAACTTCCTGCCCCGCTGAACAAGAGGAAGCTTCGTAAGCCTATACAGAGAGGCGAGACATGAGGGTCACATTAAAGCCGGCTGCACATCCTTTTAGCAGTACGATTGAGGTTTTAAATTTATTTAATAATACGCCCGCTCGAAGAAAATTTCTGAGAACAGACAAAATAGAATGGCAATATATTGATGAGGTGGCTAGGCGTCTGAATTTATCGCGGTTTGATGTGTCCATTGATCTGTTGCATAACGGAAAATTATTACGTCAATACGTCGGGATCCAGTCGGCTTCACAAAATAAACGGCACCTTCTTCGTTTATTGGAGCGCCCCATTTTTAAAACAGGCGCACGGACTTTCTTTCGATCACGCTGGCTTAAGTTTTCAGGGTTGGATAGCGGATGCGCAGAGTCCTAAAATAAAAGATATGCAGTATTTTTTATTAACCGTCAGATTATTCGTGATCGGGTCGCAAATCATGTCGTTCGCCAATCCTATGAAGTCATTTAAACAGGGTGAAAAACCAGATCTACGTTCTTTATATAGATATAGATCCTCGTCAAGTTGATGTAAATGTGCATCCGAAGAAACAAGAAGTTTGTTTTCATCAAACGAGGCTTGTTCATGATTTTATTTATCATGCTGTCACCGCGGGGTTTGAATCGTTTAGGATGTTCATCCTCTGACGCTTCTGATATAGAACAAAACGCCGAGGCTATTAAAGACAGTACGCTAATGCCTAAAGACAATCCGTTTTGTGGCATGGAAACACTATTATGTTGAACCTGATAGCGCGTTCAATGAACCTCAAATTTTAACAAAAAAAATTATAAAGCGGCCTTGTCTTTTCATGACGACAGTCAAATAGAGCACGAGAAGACATCTTTTAAAAAAATAGTTTAGGAAAAGTCAATCTGGATTATTTTGGACGAGTCCTCAGTATTGTTGCGTCTTACTATGCACTCATAGAATATGCCCATCACATTGCTTTATTATCATTACCTGAAGTAGAGTGATTGCTCAAAAAAGTCAAGTTGACGCCTCTATCGGAAAAATCACGCATACAGCCTCTGCTCATTTCTATCTAATTGACATTAGAAAAAGTTCAAATTATAGCTTGAGAGAAGCATCAACATTTGCTCACAGTAATCGGAATTGACTTAGCCATAGAAAAAAAGACAGCCGTGCTTCGTGGGATTTCTTTATCATTACGGGCTTACAATCTGCAACAGCTCCATCCGAGTGTTATTGGTCTATTTGTCAACCCATGACACCCTGTTGCCAGAAAATCTGGCCGATTGGTGGGGTTCTCAACTTCCGTCTTTGCATCATGAATGGACCATCTGACAAGCCATCTAATTATGAACGGATATCGAACGTTTTTGCACTGAATTCATTAAGGCATCCTCTGAAAAACTGTTACAACGGATAGATATTCAACCCGCATTAGAGAGGATGAATCATTAAAAATAATGGAATTTTACTTCAGTCATTTTCATTTTTTAGCTAACCACCTCTGGCAAAACCGCTTTGATGTGATGTTTTGGCATAAAGTGTCTTCTTCACTCCAAGTGATTACAAGAGACATTGAGAAACTGCTCACCTTTTACAACAAAGGAGCGACCTCATTCAGGGCGGTATGTTTAAAAAAGTTTATCAACTGTTCCATAAGAAGAAGTGAAGAAGTGACTCTTTTTATATGTTACTTTAACATTGCTCTAATATTAAGTTTAAAAAACTATTTGAAAAGCATGTTTCAGAGGGTTTTTTCTATTTTGATTTATTACTCAAGAATACAAGATAAATAAAGGCAAAAAAATATCTTTTCTATACTCAACTAATGACTCTAATATTCGATACCAATAAATGCGGAAAAATAAACTGATTCAATCCGCACTCTTCAATATATTTTTTGAATTTTTCCTGATGATTAACCTCCATTGTTTCATAATCCCCTGTAATTTATTTTCAATCGTTCTATGAGAGAGATGTAAACATTTTGCCACTTCTTTTTGACTTAACCTCTGAGAAAAATAAAAAATGATGTCAAGTTCGTGTTGAGTTAACATCGTATTTGGCAGTGAAGAGATGAATGTGTTGATAATTTTCACTGCATATACTCCAAGGGTGAGATAATTGATATTGTCTTGCTTTATGAGAGGGCCTCATAAGCTGACTGTCTTGATGAAAGAATGGATGAATATAGACAATAGTGGGTTGAAGACGGGTTGCTTTCCAAAATGACATGTTATCAGTAAAGAGACCGAGGTTTGTCTTTGTATGACCCTATCCTCCTGTTTCTTGATAACTTAAAAAATCCCGCCAACTCCAGATAACCCTTTCCCTGCAATAGGAAAATCGGCGGGTACATTGAATAATTCATCCATCTCGAGATTCATATAAAGATAATGGTATTCTTTATCTCGGATGTGGTTGGGATGAGGATGATGCTTCAGTAAATAATTTCTCTGCGGAGAAATGTCTTTTGGATTCGCGTGCATCTCGCCCCTCCCTTTTTTGAAGGGGGCGTTAATATCAGAGTGCCCCATAAGAATAGCGCGCGGTCGATGCAGAAAAAAATCCATAGTGTTCTAGTGTTAGTGATATAAAAAAGTTTAATTTGTAGTGTTATGATGTAAGTGATTCATGACAAATCCGTGATTTTATTTTTTTATACTCTAAATAATTTAAATACATAATATTTAGAAAAATTTATTTCTCCTCTATTTATAATAAATATTATCGATAGTAAAAATATGCAGTGATTCAGTTACTGTGTTTCAATATTTTTATAGTGTTGAAATGAAATTTTTGATTGTCATTTATTATTAATTCAAACTTCTATGTAGCTTAATTATAAGTAAACATTACTCAATAAAACATACCTAAATATTATGCATTATAAAATATGCAGAAATATAAGAGTTATAGCTAAAAACTTAATATTGATTACACTAATATCTCTATAAAATATCAATAAAATTAATTAATTTTTCTATTAAAAACAGATATTATAAATATATAATAAACTTGCTCTATAATCTCTACACCTTTGCAAATAAAATCAGCAGGGATATAACTATCAAGACCAGTATGTTTACAGTATTCAATAAGCTGAAAGATACTGTGAATATCTGCCTTTCTATAAATTCTCTTTAAATGCCCTTCTACAGTTTGACAAAAAAATATATAACCGTATAGCTATTTCTTTAGAAGTGAGCCTTTGCTGTGCCAAAAAAATGACTTCAAGTTCTCTTTTGGGAAAAAATCATTAGCGGCATCTATTTATATCGTCTTTCTCTTAATCCAGAGCTCTTCACATATATCAGTTGGAACTTCTTTATCAGATTTTCCTTATAGATTGCATTTTTTAAGACATCTGAAAAATTAAATGCTAGGTCATTTACAAAAATATATCTAGCTTCGCTATCTTTTATAAGACAATTGTCTAAACTATTTTTGATAAAGGACATTAATGATTAAGGTGGTAACACATATAATGATATCTTATCTCCAATATTTTTCATGTTTTTTACCTTCTAATTTTAAAATTAATTAGATAAATTATATTGTAAACCTACAATGGAGATACAGGAAAGAAAAATTCTGAATATTACAGATAAGGTGACAGTACTTTTATTTTTGATGATGATATCATTTATCAGTTTAAATGAAATATTTTTAAAAACCATTAATCATTTTAATTTTTTATATCTAAATGGGGGGATGACTCTCTGTTCACAATGGTAATACAATGGTCTCCGGATGATTTATTATTGAAGATTCAATTACACTAGATATCAGTAGGTATTGTAAAAATGGTAAATATGTTTTTTAGATGATATTTATTTCTATTATTGTTGGTAAGTTTTTTATTAATGAGATTTTTATATTTATTGCTCATGCTTTAGGTACTGATGATGTTGTAAAAACCATGTTAAATAGTGCAGGTTTTATTAGTCTGCTTACTATTATTTTATTAGCAATTAAAGTTAATGATACAAACCTTTAATTCTTCATTCATTCATATGTGAGGCTTATTAAAAGCTATCAATTACAGAAGATTTAATTATGCGGGAATAACTATTTTCTACGGATTATTTTGAACATTATTATAAGTGGGTATTTTAAAACATCTGACTTTATTTTTATTAATGCTTGGTATTATTTTCCTCCAATAGCGGGGGTTATATTAATTGATTATTATATTTTTACAAAAAACAGACAATCATTAATTCGATGAAACAAGAGAAAAATAATTATTACCGGACGATTCATCTATGCCACTTATTAGTTAGTCAGTCATTATGGCTTTTATTTTAGGAACTATTGTTGGCATCGTATTTAAAATTGGCATACCTTCTTTAAATTCTATTTAAGTGACAGGAATGCCTTATTGGTTTTTAATGAAGATAAAACGAGTCTGTAAAAAATAAACTGGGTTAATGACATTGTAACAAAAACTTTATTGAGAATAAAAAATGCTTATCAGTAAAAAGCTGATAGATAGGCTACTTAAAGACTGACTGTCAGTCTCCTCTAGGCATCTCGCTTTTTCAAAGAAATGACTGAAATATTGTCGTGTTTTTATACCATATTTTTCAATATAACGGGTCCGATTAAACGTCTCTTCTTTTTTCTGTCCCGTTGAGAAATTCCATGCGTAATAGCAACTCAGTGCCATTTTTAGCATACCGCCTCTCTAGTAGCAATCCGTGATAATACTTTCAAAAATAGAAAGATTAGTACAGGGTGTCAATACATCACGGGCGCTAATGCCATAACGGCTAAAGTTGGTACGGGTTATCTGCATTAACCTAACCGAATAAAAACGCTTTTTGTTTGCAATCCGGTCAATGATGCTGATAACTTCATCTGTACTTTTAGGATAGTGAGAAATAACACTGTTATTTCTGGTCTTGCATTCCGCTTATGGAATAATTTCAGCAAGGGCGTAGGGATTCAAACCGTACTTCTACTCGTGCAATGTCAAGTGCAATATCAGGATGAACCGTCGTTGCGCACTGCATCTCCATTTTAATCAGGCGGACTTTCCTGCGTGATATAGACGTTATAAGTTGGTTTTCGCATCGTGAGTTTCTTATTTTGAATTATTTGTTTATGTCATTTGCTGTGGTCGTTCTCTTGCTTCCTCGATGCCAAAAATATGCTTTTTACCTATTCTTTTTGACATAAAATCCCCTTGTCATTTTGGCGTATTACGGATTTTTAAGCTACGTACATTCACGGCAGCATTAGTCAATTGTCTAACGGATTTTTTCACGGTCTCAACTTCCCTATGAAGTTTTTACCACCCCCCATAACTCAGTGTCTTTTACATCATGATACTGACGTTGACAAATAATCGTAGCCAGATTACGAACTGCCGTATTGACGGCATTTCTTACCCGGCATAATTCTTCCACTTCCTCATCTAGAAGAACAGGCTCTGTAGTCATGGCAAGATTTAACATAAATCTGATTTCTTTAGATACTAATCAATGCCGGAAATCAGCTTGTAGAGTCAACTGGTTAAGCATCTTGTTGGATAAACGGATTTGCCTCACATTTGATAATGTCGACTCTTTTCTGGCAATGTTATCGACTTCTTCATGTTTTGAAAAATAATTTTATTTGCAAAAACAGAAAAAACCGGGGGCGAGAACGACAAATGTGCACATTCTCTTTGAAGTGCGGTCGCCGAGCATCAGAAGAAATTTAAAAACATCATCCTCCGTCACCTGGCAGACTCTCTCTTCCAGCGCTTCCGGACGGCCTTTTCTGCGTTGCGGGGTTATACTCATGTGTCTCCTTATTCCAGCCACAGGAGGGTATCGCCCAAGCTGACCGGACGGCCTGCCTGGCAGGCAATGCGCTTCACAATGCCGGACTGCGGCGCGCAAATTGCAAGTTCCATCTTCATCGCTTCGACGATGATTAGAGCCTGACCGGCTTCTACCTGATCACCAGGCTGCACCAGCACTTTCCAGATGTTACCGTTCATATCGGCGCATACCGCCAGTGCATCGTCATCCTCTTCGACTATTACAAACGTCTCCTCACTGATCAGTAGAGCGTTTTGCTCCTCCTGTGCCCACATCGTCACTTCCTGCTTGAAGGCGGCGGACTGGCGGGTGCGGAATTCCGAGATTGAATCGGCGTGTGCGGTGAGGAATTGCTGATGCGCGACGAAGTCGAACAGCGTTTCTTCGATGCGGATACGCGTACGGCCTTCGCGGAAATCGTCGCGCTGCCGCGTTAACTCCTCTTCGCTCACCGAATAGAAACGTACCTGATCGAAGAAGTGCAGTAGCCAGGGTTCGTTATCGGCGAACTGATCATTTTTTAGGAATTTGTTCCAGATCGGCAGCGTGCGTCCCACTAGTTGGTAGCCGCCCGGGGAATCCGTGCCATATATGCACATATACATACCACCTATGCCCACCGTGCCTTCGTGAGTGAAGGTACGAGATGGGTTATATTTTGAACTCAGCAGGCGATGACGCGGGTCGACAGGTACCGCGCAGGGCGCGCCGAGATAGACATCGCCGAGGCCAAGAATTAGATAGCTAGCGTCGAAAATAGTATCGCGTACCGCTTCACGGCTGTCTAATCCGTTAATACGTTGGATAAAGTCGACGTTATTCGGCAGCCAGGGAGCATTGGAACAAACGGTTTCTTTGTAGCGATCGACTGCACCCAGTGTAGCACTGTCTTCAAACGCCATCGGTAGACAGACGATACGCGACGGTACTTTCAGCTGACTGACATCACCGAGTCCGGATTCCAACTCCAGCAGCAACATCATCAGCTGCTGCTGGCTGAGGATCAGGCTGTCGTAGCGTACCTGCAGCGAGCGCACGCCGGGCGACAGATCCGTCACGCCTGCCACTGCGCGCTCACGCAGCGCATTCATCAGCAGATGCACACGCAAGCGTAGCGCCAGATCCAGCACGTTGTCGCCGTATTCAATCAGCACGTTTTTGTCACCGGCCTGACGATACCACACGGCTGGGGTGGTAGCGCTGGCGGGTAATGCAGCTAGTAGCGTGGCGGAACCAATGCCGGTGGCCGCCAGCGACGGAACCTCAAATGCGGGGGCATGGGCAGTGCGCAGGGTTTTCACTCTGTGCGACTGGATTTTCTCCAGAGCGACCGCTTCGTCGGCGCTGATCGGGTGAAAACGAATGCGATCGCCCGGCTTGACCTGGCCTACTTTCCACATTTCTGCTGTAACGATGGTGACAGGGCAGACAAAGCCACCAAGGCTCGGGCCATCATGGGTCAGGATCACCGGAAAGTCGCCGGTAAAGTTCACCGCTCCGATGGCGTATTCGCAGTCGTGCACGTTAGAGGGATGCAGACCGGCTTCACCACCGTTGGCACGCGTCCAGCTTGGTTTCGGTCCCACTAGACGCACGCCAAGGCGGTTAGCGTTGTAATGTACCTGCCAGTCACTGGCAAAGAACTCGTCAATGGCGGCCTGGGTGAAGAAATCCGGTGCACCGTGCGGTCCGTACATCACGCCGATGCGCCATTCGCTACTATAATGTGGCACAAGCGCGTGATCTAGCGCTTGTGGTTCGCTAACCGGAGCAGGCGTGGTGCATGCCGGCAGCTGCGGCTGGGAGATGGAGAGCATATCCGCCATACGCAGGGGGCGGCCGGCATGGCCACCAAACTGGCCGAGTGAGAAGGTAGAACGGCTGCCGAGATATTCCGGTACATCAAAACCGTTTCGAACAGCCAGATAGGTGCGGCAGCCACTCTGTGCGCGACCGAGCGTCAGAGTCTGGCTGGCTTTTACATCAATTGGCTGCCAGTAGTTGACCGGCTCACCGTCGAGTTCTGCCGGGCAATTCGCGCCGGTCAGGGCAATCACCGTGTTGCTGTGAAAACGCAGCGTCGGGCCCAGTAGGGTGAATTCCAGTCCGGCAGCGGCTTCGTGGTTGCCGACGAGGCGGTTAGCGAGGCGGAAAGCGAAATCGTCCATCGGGCCTGATGGAGGTACGCCGATATCCCAGTAGCCAAGGCGACCTGGGAAATCCTGAATGGTGCTGAAGTTGCCGGGTTTCAACACTTCAATCACGTTAGCGGAGGGCGTGAAGCTGTCGAAAAAACGGGTCCATACCTGGCCGCTGCGAAAGGCGTCCGTGGCGACGATCTGACGCAGATAATCGAGGTTAGTCGCAATGCCGTGTAATTGGGTGGCCTCGAGGGCCTGCTGCATTTTTGCTAGCGCGGCGTCACGGGAGTCAGCATGGACGATCAGCTTAGCAAGCATCGGATCGTAATACTCTGAGACTTGGGTACCGATGTCGATCCAGCCATCAACGCGCACGTCATCTGGGAAGCTGACACCGGTCAGTACGCCAGGGCTGGGCTGAAAGTTTTTCAGCGGATCTTCGGCGTACAGGCGAACTTCAATTGATGCGCCTTGCGGTGCCTGCTGCATCCGATCCCAGTCGGGGTTGTCGCCTGCGGCCAATTGTAGCATACACTCAACTAGATCAATGCCGGTGACGCATTCGGTGACCGGATGCTCCACCTGCAATCGGGTGTTGACCTCAAGGAAATAGAAGGTGTCCTGTTCGGCATTGTAGATATATTCCACGGTGCCCGCGCTGCGGTAGCTGACCAGCTCACCGAGACGCACCGCCGAGTCCAGCATCGCTTCGCGGGTCGCCTGCGGCAGATTGGGGGCCGGGGTCTCCTCTACTACTTTCTGGTTTCGGCGTTGCAGAGAGCAATCGCGTTCGCCGAGGGATACCACCTTGCCTTTACCGTCACCAAAAATCTGCACTTCGACGTGACGTGCACGATCAATACAGCTTTCAAGAAATACGCCTGCATCATTGAAAAACTGTTCGCCGAGACGACAAACGCTCTCCCAGGCGTTGCGAAGGGTATCGGCATCAGCGCAGCGCGTTAGGCCGATGCCGCCGCCGCCTGCGGTGCTTTTCAGCATCACCGGATAGCCGATAGTTTTTGCGGCACTCAACGCCTCGTCCAGCGAGTTGAGCAGCGCGGTCCCGGGCGTAATCGGCACCCCAACACTGGCCGCCAGCTCACGCGCATGGTGCTTGAGCCCGAATTCGCCAATCTGCTGGGCGGTCGGGCCAACAAAGACAATGCCCGCCTCTTCACATGCTGCCGCAAACGACAGGCTTTCGGAGAGAAAACCGTAGCCCGGCCAGATGGCTTGCGCCCCGGTATCTTTGGCGGCGGAAAGGATTTTGTCGATGTGCAGGTAGCTGTCGCTGGCCTTGTCGCCGCCGATGGCAATCGCCACGTCAGCTTCTTTAACATGGCGCGCGTTGCGGTCTGTATCGGAGTAAACCGCAACGCTTTTCACGCCGAGCCGTTTCACAGTGCGGATAGCACGGCAGGCGATTTCACCACGGGTAGAAATTAGAACGGTACTGAACATAATTAGTTACTCTTCTGGGCTGCCAGCCAGTTACGCCAGCCGCCAAATTCGGTGATTTCCAGTGCCTGCTGCAGCGCCACCGGTTCACAGATAAAGCCTTTCACGATGCGGCCATCAGCCAGCGTTAGTGAACCAATACCAAGCGGCGGTGGAACTTCGGCCACGAACTCGCCAAAACGCGCCAGCGGGATATCCCACAGTTCGACGGTGATTGTGGCACCTTGCTCATCACGCAGCAGGCCGGGTTTCTTGATCGGCTCATCCAGCAGGGCAAACAGCCTGTAGTTGCTGGCGGTGGTGGTCTGCTCAACAAGAACTGCGTGGCGGGCGGTGAGCTGAAAGTTAAGTGGCATGCCGGTGAGGTGAGCGCCAACCACTGCCATACGCACGTGTTCTACAGAAGGCGGCAGTACAGCACGCTGCGCCGGTTGCGCTTTACCCGTAGCCCCGAGCGGCAACGCCAGCTGTTGTTGCCAGCGCAGACCAAACTCAGATAGCGCACGATCATGCCAGGCAGGTGCTATCAGGGTGATGCCTGCGGGCAGGCCATCAGAGCGGAACGGGCCAGGCAGCGCCAGCGCGCTGAGATCTGCTAGGTTAGTAAAATTGGTGTAGGTGCCTAACTGCGAATTGTAGTGTACCGGTTCCTGTTTCATCTCTTCTATCGTATGAATGGTTGGTGAAGTAGGTACCACCATCGCATCGAACTGTGCTAGGGTTTGCAGGATTTGACGCGTCAGATCGGCACGCAGATATTCAGCTTTGTAGGCATCAACCGCGCTGTAGTTCAGACCGCTACTGACAATACCATAGACCACAGGATCCATTTCTTCCGGGCGGTCTAGCATCTCACCTACCGCTGCGGTACGTTCCGCCACCCAAGGGCCGTGGTAAAGCTGCTCGGCCAGATGATGGAACAGAGAGAAGTCAATCGGGTGCAGCGTAGCACCGCTGGCTATTAGGCTCGCTAGCGCGTTGCCCCATGCAAATTCGGCATGTTTATCATCAAAGAATTGCGGATTAGCCGGAATGGCGAAGTCTGGATGCGCCTTCATGCTAGCCGGGGCGGTATGCGGATTGATACGTGAGTAGGCATCTACCTCATCATAGTTACCGGCGATACTGGCTACGGCAAAGGCATCTTCCACCGTCAGGGCAAACACGGAAATGGTATCGTTCAGGCGGCAGGCAGGCAGCAAACCACTAGCCGATAACCAGCCCTTTGTCGGCTTCAGACCGACAATATTGTTAAATCCGGCTGGGACACGTCCGGAACCGGCAGTATCGGTGCCAAGAGAGAAGCCCGCCAGTCCGCGAGCCAGCACCGATGCGGAGCCGGAACTGGAACCGCCGCTGACGTATTCCTGGTTAAAGGTATTGCTCACCGCTCCGAAAGGGGAACGGATACCAACTAGGCCGGTGGCGTATTGATCTAGATTAGTTTTTCCGATCACCACGGCACCAGCCGCTTTCAGTTGAGCGATAACAAAGGCATCCGCAGTGGCAGTGTAGGTCAGCGCCGGGCAGGCGGCGGTAGTCGGCCAACCAGCGACATCGATATTGTCCTTAACGGCAAAGGGCACGCCAAACAGTGGTAACTCGGTTGGATTACGTATGTAACTTGCCAACAGAGGCTCAATCTGCGACTGTAATTGCGCGGGGGTGGCGAGATAAATCCAGGCGTTATCCTGCGGATCAATTGCGGCGAGATGGGCTTCTAGCAGCGAAGTAATCTGCTGCGGTTCCTGCTGATAGCGCAGATGCCAATCTTTGAGTGTAAAACCAAAGGTTGATGCCATAATGAATTCCATCGGTTTTTGTGCATGATATGCAAATAGAGTCTGTAAAATTTTTCCTGATTACGCATATTGTTTAGTTAGAGCACTTTTCATCTCTTACGGTTCACCAATCGGTTATGTATTCTATCTACTAGTGTAGTGCTGTATGCGAAAAAAACCGTAAGAGATGAAAAGTGCTCTAACTAAACAATATGCCAAAAATGACACAAATAGAAAAGATATAGACAGATGAAAACATAGCAAAAATTCAATCAAACGTACTACTTTTCCCTTTAGATAGCTGTTAATCATCGATATGCTATAAAGTTAAAAATACATGGAAATGAAAATCCAGTTAATTTTTTCGTGTCTAGACACTAGACTGAACAGACCATATGGAATTTGCGGTGCTTTCAATCCCGCTACCAAGAAGCGTAATATCAGAGCTCCCAAGTCATCACGTCGGTTAAATAGATACTCAAATTCGGCCAGGTAACGAAGTGTATATTAACCAAAAATTTCGTAGTAAGTGCCTGTTATGGCGTTTTTGACATTCCCCAGTAGTGCGCCTTGACCTTGTCGCGGTTGCGGTTGAAGAAGACGAACAGAACATCGCCGAAGGGGAAGTACCTGCCCTCTTGTTCGACAATCAAGGCCAGTCCATTGATGCTCTTTCGAAAATACACGTGGCCGGGATAGAGATAGATGGCGGGTGCGTCAATAAACATTTTCATTGCGCCATCTCTCAGATGAACGTTGCCAGACAGCGGTGTGAAATATCGGCTGATAGGCAAAGTATGTCGCTATGCAGAAAAACTGAAATCGGAGAAACTGTTTGCGAAGTAGATATCGCGGATCTGCCTGACGGCATCAGTTCATATGGCTGAGCCGGTATCAACGCTCGTAGGCTCCTCTGTGCACGGTTACGGTGGTCATACTGGAACAAAGGCTGATTTATGCGACTGGGCTGCAAAAATACGCTGTTTTGCGTTAGAGAATACGGGGGTGATGCCCCAATTGCGGCAAAATTTATTCTAGCTCAGGCTGGAACGCGCATGCGAACTAAAAATGCTATTCCACTCATCGCGTGTAAGGTTAGTTCTCATGCATAAGCTCCTCGTAATGATTAAAAGCAAAAGTATGGCGGCTGAGCGATCATAAAAACAAATATAGTTCCAATGACGCTTACGTAAATGAAGTAAATCCGGCGTGTGCTCTCCCCATTTAGGGCGATGCAAAATGACACGTGATTCGGACGGCTGGCTGAGAATTTAGAAGCCAGAATTCCGCAACTGTGCCGAATGATGTAGACGGAAAACGCGATGAGATTAAGGAGAGCACACGCCGGATCGAGGGATACAAACGAGTTCCTGAACTCGCTTCATAGCTATCAAACACACGCCTAGTGTACGTGGCCGATCGCGAAGCGGATATGAACGAAGTAGCCTAACGGCTGCAAATTGCTATCTGATAGATCTGTGCCAAAGATCTGGCTCAGCAATTGATTTTAAGGCCCCTGTAACCCTCGAAACTGAGGAATTTTAAGATCCTGAGGTCACAAAAATAGGGATCACAGTCGGTGATATTTACTGTTTTTTTACTACGGAGTTTTATCTATTCCAAAGGTTTACCAGCGTAAAAAGTCAGTTATTGGTGATCTGCGTTATATTTTTTGGTCAGTTATTGGTGATCTGCTTTGTATTTTTTGGTCACTTTTTAACCGAAATCACTTTAAAATTTCTAGGCGTGAACGTGAAGAAGAAAAAGACAAAAGGTAATTAACAATCCTCGCCGTCTTGCAAAATCTGTTAATCTGAAAATCCCGCTTTACTTAGACTTCAAAAACCCTCTTAAAACGTCCTCTATCTCTCTGTGTGAAGACATCTCGTGTGCCGTGGCGGGTTTTCTCCTTAAAATGGTTTTTAGGCGGTTTTAGAGGCATTACGTTCAAGCACGTCTAAAGTATACGCATTTCAAAAAAATTTTAATTTCAAACAAGAATGCTCGCCTCAGTCTTTGGCTAAGGCGTACCGAAGGAGCTTTTCTCAGAGGAACAAACAGCCAAAACGAGGAAACGGAAGATCCTCTTTTGTAGAATAGAGTACGGTCACACTGATGTATGATCCTGGTACATAGATTTTATCAAGAAAGAGTGAGAATCCGCTATCTCGTGGGTTTTTCAGGAGTGCAGTTATCCACGGATAAAATACGAAAATCCCTGTTAAAAAATCAGTTAGGTATAGTTAAAATAAGTTAATAAGTTAAATGGATTTTTTGTCTGTAGGTATATGAAATATCATAAGTTTTACGACATGTTAATTTTTAAATGTCGATAATTAGTTTTTAAATATCTATCTTTTTATCATGTTTTACGGTTTTTAAAAGTCAAAACATGAGCTAGCTAAGTGTTCGCCACATCTGCCTAGCTCTAAGAACAACCCTAGAATCGATAGGATTAAAGCGATGACATATAGTAGTGATAAAGAGCAAGAAAAAAACTTGAAACGTTTACGCCATTGAAAACATGAGATAGATTTTTTATTGCTGATGAAATAGAACTTTCAAGTTTTAGAGACGAAATGGCGAGTATGGAAAACCCATTTTTTGCTTTAAAACAGAGTGATATCTACACGCGGCGGTGCAAAAGGGTTAACACAATAATAGTTTTAGCGCCTAATGCTGAATATGGGATGGTAACCGTTTTTGATGAAGATGCCTGGATTTACGCTATTTCTAAACTACAAGAATCTATTAATAATCATCAGTTAATTAAGCGTACTGTTTATTTGACACCCTATGATTTTTTTTGATAACGAATAGAGCGAAGAGTGGTATGGCATATGAAGATTTAAGAAAGTCACTATCTCGCCTTGCTGCGACAAGAATTGAAACAAATGTAGTCTATTCTGAAGACTCTAGAAAAACATAAAATTTTGGTTTGATTAATAAGTTGGTTATGTTAGGGGAAAAGAAAGAAAAGCTCGATATTGGTATAATTGCGGTAACCTTACCTAATTGCCTGTATCAGGCATTGCATAAAAAGAAAACGCTGAAAATTAGTCCAGACTATTTCCGTATCAGAAAAACAATAGACAGGCGACTTTATGAGATCGCGCGTAAGCATTGTGATCATCAGAGAGAGTTTACGATAGCCATTGAAAAACTACATTTAAAAATGGGCAGCACCGCCTCGTTGAAAATGTTCCGACATAACATTAAAAAACCGATTCAAACCAATGACTTGCATGATTACCGCCTTTGTTACTATGCCAAAGCGAATATGGTAATTTTTAATAACCGTAATCTCACACCGGAGCAGGAAGAAAAAGAACAACAACGTGAAAAAGTAAAAAAGAAACTTTATAATTTAAAAAATTTACTGTCTGCAAAGCGAGTTGGAAAATAAAAAATAATATTTATCCGTTTTCACAAGGTTCAGAACGTCAAGTGTTAAAAAAATCTATTAATACGGTCAAGCGTAATGGAAAATTAGGAAAGGTAGGTCAAATTTTGATAATCAGCCTTCACTAGTTTTGGTTTGCTTTTCGTATCATCTTTGCCAATATGTTGCATATCGCCATAGTCGCATTCTTTGCCTTTTTACATGCGTTCAAGCGATTTATGATTTTGTGAGCCCAATTTCTCCTAAAGAGTTGGAAAGACTAGTGATAAAAAATCGTTCGAATAGAAACTCATTTAAAGGCGTCACGGAAAATGTCAATTAGGGTATCAAGCTTTTCATGGGTATGGGTCATTGGGACAAAGGAACTGGGCACTACGAGTGGAAGCGATCAACCATTGGCAAAGAGCCTGCTGAAGAATTCTTATTGCTTTTCCGTATTTTTCCAGATTGGTACACAGAAGAATTGACGATATTTTTTCAGTACCCGGCGGTGGTATTGGCCCTCATATTAAACCGTCTGACGTATTGGTGATACAAGAAATGGAAAGTAGCCGATGGCGGGTATAGCATCAATTGTTATCGCTTAAGCACTATAACTATAATAAGAAAGAGTTTGCTAAGCCCTTCATTAATCAAGGGTTGATTTCCGGGGATGTGTTGTATACCCAAAAAGAATTTCTCCATGACGCCATTTCGTCCGAAGCCACCATGATTTACTGCCTGAATTGCTCGACAGACAACGGCCTGCGTATGATAAGACATTGGACTGAGTCGCTTTCAGATGAAAGCCATCTAGGCATTGAATATTCCCCCTCACCCGATTTACTCTTGCGTGCGGACCTAACGGAAATACTAGCTCAAGATATCACGTCCCTCCGAGAAATAATGAGTCAATTCTTAGTCCAAAAAAGAGCCCATCTGGACAACTAGTTTGTTCAAGAGATATCTCAAACCGACGATGAGTTACCGAAGGCACCTGCGGCTAAGGTTTACTGCGTTGCATAAGTTTACACCTTATTGCAAAATGGTAGTCGATTGAACTGTTTAATAGGGTTATGTATTTTACATATCTGTAACCGCTATTTTGCAACGGCGAATCGCTCGACTCAGATCACGCCGACGCCTGGAATATTTTAACGCGCCACAGAAAGATTGATGGCCTCATGCTCAGTCACGTGATACAGGATTCCTGTTTTATAGTACAGCTAACCTTGCTCATCAATAAAGGGTATTGGTATTTTCAACCATAAAAAAAGTAATGAGGCCATTCTTGAATATTTTTAACAGGGGCATCTTAATAGTGATGCGTCGCTATTCTCTTCTTCTCTGACCAAAATCGAAAAGAGTCGATGAAAAGGCATCGTTAAGTGAATCATTGACGTTATCTGTACAAACCATCACCCAAATCCTCACCAAAAAAGAATGGTACAGTTATTCGATACAGTAAAATGCTTATCAAGATAATAATGTATTATTATGCAATCCAATCTCTGCCCATCACAAGAATAAATCGCTTGAACGCATGTAAAAAGGCAAAGAATGCGACCGTGGCAATATGCAATATATTTGCAATGATGATACGCAAAGCAAACAAAAACCAGCGAAGGCTGATTATCAAAATTTGACCTACCTTTCCTAATTTTCCCTTACACTTGACCGTATTAATAGATTTTTTAACACTTGACGTTCTGAACCGTGTGGAAACGGATAAATATTATTTTTTATTTTCCACCTTTCTTTGCGGACAGTAAATTTTTTAACTTATAAATTTCTTTTTTACCTTTTTCACGTTGCCTTTCTATTTCTTTTTTCTTAGATGTTAAATTTTTATTATAAAAAACTACGCTGTCTCGTTCCATATCATAGCGCATTTCATAATCTGGTAAGTCGTTAGATTTAACTAGTTGTTTGATATTATGTCGAAACATTTTTAACAAGGCGGTGCTGCCTGTTTTTAAATGTAGTTTTTCAACAGAAATATTGAATTCTCCTTGATGGCCACAGTGTTTTCTAGCAATCTCATAAATGCGTCGATCTGTCGCTTTTCTGATACGAAAATAGTCAGGACTAATTTTTAGCATTTTCTTTTTATGCAAAGCCTGATAGAGCCATTCAGGTAGGGTGACTTCTATCATACCAATATCCAATTTACCTTTCTGTGCGTCAAGAATTCGCCAACTATCAATAAGTCCAAATCCTATAGATTCATGTTTTTCATCAGAATATACAATGTTCGTCGTTATTCTTGTACCAGATAATCTTTTTAAAGATTTTTCTAATTCATTATATGTTCTCCCGCCTATTTCTCTATTCGTTGTCACTAAAAAATCATAAGGCGTAAAACAAATAGTTCGGCTTATCTCCTCGTTATTATTCATGGCTTCCTGTAGCTTAGATATGCTATAAATCCATACATCCTTATCAAAGATAGTTGCCATACCTGATGATGTCGGTTCTACAGTAACGGTTATATTTCCATTTTTATATTTTCTAGTCTTTGTATCCCCTCCCTTCATAGCAAAAAAAGGATGTTCCATGCTTGCTATTTCATCCCTAAAACTTGAAAGCTCAATCTCATCGGCAATAAAAAACTCCAGTTCATGTTTACGTGGTCGTAACGTTCTCAAGTTGCTTACTCTCTGATTAATTATATTATTTACCATAGCCTCAATCCTGTGTTATCAGGGTTGCTGGTAAGAGTCAGTGCTGAGTGACCGTTCAGCACTGACTCGATCGTTTTGGGATTTAAAAACCTATAAAAAACCTCAAAATACTGGGATTTAGAAACTAAAGTACTGGGATTTAAAAACCAAGTCAATAAGCATGATAAAAATCGCATAAAAATGTCCTTTTTCTGTGGATAACCCAGCTTTCAAACTGGGATTTAGAAACTAAAGTACTGGGATTTAGAAACTAAATACTGGGATTTAGAAACTAAATACTGGGATTTAAAAACCAAAGCGTTGAAAAAAACACTTTAAACTATTGTATATATAATATTTTTTATCTAACTAAATTTTCTTAACTTGTTTTAACTATACATAACTGATCTTTTAACCACGTTTTCCCCTTTAAATCTTGTGGATAACTTCAGTTCTTACCCTGTTATTTTAACAGGCGCAAATTCGAATACTAAAAAACCTCATTGCCAGATATTAGCTAAAGAATGACCGTGCTCTTCTCGACAAAAGAGAATCTCCCGTTCCATCGCTTTAGCGCGATTTCTTTGTTAAAAGTAAAAACAATTTTTTTAAAATTCTTAGACATTAGACGTGTTTGAACGAAACGCCTCTAAAACCTCATAAAAACCATTTTAAAGAGCATCAAATAAAAACCCCTTCTATGTGCATTACCAAAAGGAGATTTCTTCTCATAGATCAATACAGGACGGTTTAAGAGGGTTTTTGAAGGTTAGGGAAGCCGCGATTTGCAGATCAACACAGTTTTTGTACTAAAATCAATACAGGACGGTTTAAGAGGGTTTTTGAAGGTTAGGGAAGCCGCGATTTGCAGATCAACACAGTTTTTGTACTAAAATCAATTGGGATTCTGTACTAAAAATCTAGTACAAAATTTTCATCAAATTTTACAATGTCATAGTAACTTAAATACGAATTTCTTGCAGATGATGAATAAAAGAATTATAGCCGTAATCCAAATATTTTTCTTCATTCCACTTAGATAACTTTTTCCGCTGACAGGCATTGTTTGGCTTATCCTGACACGAGGAAAACCATCTAGTAACAAAAAGTCAAAATCACCAACAATATAAACAGACGATACCGGATATGCGTAGCCACGACAAATATGCATATTTGTCGTTCTCACCGCCCGTTTTTTTATGTGTTTACAAATGAAATTATTTTTCAAAACATGAAGAAGTCGATAACATTGCCAGAAAAGAGTCGACATTATCAAATGTGAGGCAAATCCGTTTATCCAACAAGATGCTTAACCAGTTGACTCTACAAGCTGATTTCCGGCATTGATTAGTATCTAAAGAAATCAGATTTATGTTAAATCTTGCCATGACTACAGAGCCTGTTCTTCTAGATGAGGAAGTGGAAGAATTATGCCGGGTAAGAAATGCCGTCAATACGGCAGTTCGTAATCTGGCTACGATTATTTGTCAACGTCAGTATCATGATGTAAAAGACACTGAGTTATGGGGGGTGGTAAAAACTTCATAGGGAAGTTGAGACCGTGAAAAAATCCGTTAGACAATTGACTAATGCTGCCGTGAATGTATGTAGCTTAAAAATCCGTAATACGCCAAAATGACAAGGGGATTTTATGTCAAAAAGAATAGGTAAAAATTGGATGTTGAATATAAATCGCGTAAATTACGGGGCAACACGAACAGGCCAGACGACCCCCTTATCACTAGCCAGATGTTGCAGAAGGGAGAAGGCCATGAGATAATGGTAAAGTCCCCGCGAGGCCGGCTAGCGCATCGCGGGGTAAAAATGAAATAAACTATATTGCACGAGAAGGGGTAATTACCTTCCGTGATAATAATGGGGTAGAATATCACATCGCTGACCGTGAACAAAAAAAGAAGCGTACGAATCTCTTATCGATGATGAAGATAAAAAGCAGACCCATGGCAGATCACCTAATCTGGTGCATAACATGGTGTTTACATCCCCCAAAATAGCAGAGGTATCAGAAAAAGATATTTTTTAAGCAATAGAGGAGACACTAAAGCAAAAATATCCTGAAAATCGCTTTTTAGGCTTAGGCATGCCATATGGATAAAGCACATCACCCACATGATCATACATTACTTCGCATTCCTGATAATGGTGGTAAGCAGATTAATATTCGTAAAAAAGACCTGCTCGAGTTACACGAGAAGTTTTCCGGAAAGCTGAAAAGATGGTCTACAACGTTAAATGTACCCATAAATATAGGTACGGTAAGAAAGAAGATCTTAAATGTGATCCTGATCGTCTACCGAATCTTTTTGAAGTGGTTAATTTTAGTCGGATAAATTACCTTTGTGATTCACAAAACAAGTAGCAAAATTACATTTGAAATCAAGCGTACAGGAGTAAAAGTCGACAGCGTGAAAAAAATGTGCAAGGAAGGTTAAACCACAGTAACAGTGCCTTTGGCCAATGGTAATGGCAACAAGCAGGGATGATTAAATCACAAGCGCAATAACTAGTGCACCGAAAATCAGGGGGCAATTGGAATCAAACCTGCGCCGTTTGACAAGCTGAAACTGCTAGATACCCTAGAGCAGTTGCTGAAGCAACAGCGTGTTTTCACATAATTGATGAAAGTTAATGACCTGGTAGCTGAGATAATTGCCAACTTTTTTCACTTTAAATACGACGCATAAACGAATGTTTGTGCAACCTATTCTATCCCAACGTAGCGATGCGGACTTGTGCATTGTAAAAATATGTTGCAATGTAAAAATAAATGGCAATAGGAAATCGCAATTATGCTCATCGGTTATGCACGAGTTTCAACACAAGAAAAGGATACTCAAGCTTAACTATCAACACCAAAGTCAGCTGGGCGTGAATTGATATTCGAAGAAAAAATATCAGGCGGACGATAGGATCGTCCCGAATTACAACGACTTTTGCTGAAGCTACGCAAAGATGCACTAGTTTTTGTACGAAAACTAGGCCGTATTTCACGCTCTCTGAAGGATTTATTGCTGACGCTGGAAAAGGTGTGAAACACGGGAGCTGATTTCTGCATCATTACCACAAATATTGACACATCCACTCCAGCAGGATGTGGTGACGATGCAGATTGTTGGCTCCTTCGAATTTGAGCACGCCATGCTTCTTTAACGGACAAAGAACAGACTTGCGTCGGCACATCAGGATAGTCGTGCCGGTGGACGACGCCCCCGCAGAAAAAGAAATTGTCTCTCTCGTCACATCGGGGCAGAAAAAAGACGCTGATGCAGCCCGCCTGTTCCGTGTTCACCCTTCTATCGTAGTAAGGTTTCTCACCAGACACCGAGTGACTCAGATTAGACTTACAGTAGAACAGAAATCGTAACCTGACTCCATAGGAGGAGAAAAAAGAGTAACAACGTGAAAAAGGTAAGAGAGAAATCTACAAAAAATTAATTATTATGTTTGCACAGCGTATTGATCTATTCTCTCGTCAATTTAGTAAATTTCATCACAGATCGTCTATTTATACCACTTTTCAACATTTAAATCGCGATTTTCATTAAAGCCTTTTTTCCACTTTTTGAATCCCCTCTTTAATTAGATAATTCATCGTCATCATAACTTGGTTATCCGTATACTCATTATACGATAAAATGGCCATAATTTCATTGAGTAACTCGCTCATATCCCGTCGGAGAATTGTTTCTGTACTAATTATAACCATGCCATCCAGCGGTGCTGCAGAATTTCCCCATCCTACAGTGTCGTCACATCCGCCAGTCTGAAGGGCTGGGTATAAATACGCTCCTCTAATCCCCTGTCTTCAAAACAATCTAACCAATGGGTACTATGAGGATAGGGATTTTTCTTACCCATATAAAATAAAACTGCAAAGACCAATGGTAGCGTTTTATTCCCCGAGTCGAGATGCTTTTGCATCGCCACCATGCTATACCTATACCGCATTAATCGCCACGCACTCAGCTTATTCGGGGTTGAGTTCGCCTCAATGAAGAGGTATTACTTTCCTTTTTCGGTACTCAATGAATAGAGAATATCATTTTGAGGCGCTTTCATGTCTTCATAGATAAAGACCCCGCCTCGACTTTAAGCGCCTCAAAATGATACAGGGCTTTAATTTGATCTAGCAGTCAATATCTCAAAAGTTTTGCGCCGTCTTTTTTTCATGGAAAAATTGGCAAAAAACGGCGTTATGGGGAGTCTGGGTAAATTTTTTAGTCATTGTTATCATTATCAATAGTTAAGTGATTGATTAGTTTATCACAAAATACATCATAGACCGTTAAAAATCCCTTTTCTCCTTGTCTTACTGTTCTCCCCTGTTTGGCTTTCATAGTTAGAGATGATTCCAGAACCTCAAAGTACATCCACCTCCATTAATATTTTCTTGCCGATTTTTAGACCAGTCTCTATAATTGAGATGTTAACCGTTCATGGTTAACAGAGATTAGCATCCCGCGTCTCTTCGAGGCGACACCAGATGACAAAAGCGTCTTTTTTATGTGTCAAAGAAGCCTTTAGCATATTTGTAATTTATGATGCCTCAGTCTGGGAATACCTAAGGATAGCCGGTGTCCTTGAAGTCCGGTAGTGCTAACCCCGTCTGGTCTACCACCTATAAGATTAGCGCCTTCGGTAGTAGCAGAATCTAGTGACCTCAAGAAAGTCTGCATCCCATTTGACAGCATATCTGTAACGCTCTACCCGCCATCCTGGCGAAATTTGCCGCATTTCTAAAAACTTAACGCCTCGCCAACGTGCATCCATTCTGAAGATAGAGGGATGTCGCATGAATAGTTCCATCAAGCAATGTTGCAAAGTTTCACGATCTCCTGTGTCCTTACTGATGCGGAATCTCAGGTTTATACCAATGCCGCGATGATAGATATTCTGGGGATGACGGCGGCGTCTTCTCAATTTCTAGACGTTTTTTATCCACAGTAAGAGGTTATGCGCGAGAAGAGATTGCCGTTATCGCTTTTGAGTACACCACTCACTGCTTATAAATAACCCCCTCAACCTTGTCGGTTTAATTTTTTACCACGATTCGATGAAAAGAATATTTACCAAGGAGCCTTTTTTTATGCCAAGCCCTTCCTATTTTTATCGGTGATTGAATATATCGAATGAGGATCCCCCTTATCTCATTAATCTTATTCAGTCAAATAACAGGTTTATCCCGCGAGAGCAACAAATTATATTTTGTTTGGTAGAGCGATTAAGTAGTAAGGAAGTTGGCAAGAAACTGAATTTGTCTTATTGGGTGATAGAAAACAACTTGCAGTCTACTTATCCAATAGACAGGGTATATAATTGTAGACAATTTATAAACTATTGCCACGATAACGGTATAAATCGATACCTTCCTCCTGAATTTCTTCCTTCTGGTAGTCACGTCATTATCATTTAAGAGTCATTGTCAGAGCGACGTGCTCTAAGAATAATTGCTAATATGAAAGAGAGAGAAATAAGAAAATTAAGGGCCGCAGATTTTGCATTTTATGCTGAAATCTTATCAGAACTTTCATTTAAAGAGGTTAAGGTTGTTTTTCTTTATTGTTCTAGATATCAAAGCAATAAAATTGCTTTGATATTAAATATATCGATTAACACAGTTAAATCACATTGGAGCAATGACATACAAAAGCTTAATACAGATCACACCTCAGAGCTAAAAGTATTATTTCATTTTTTGATTAATCATTACAAAGGAGGGTGCTCATGCGATTGCTGTCATTGTTGTCGTTTCTGTTGCTGTAAATGATTTTTTTGTAATTAGATAAAGGCTACCAAAGTATTTTTATTCTTTACAGCGTGTTATTTGATTAAATTTTAACCAAAAATCACCCTCAGGGTGATGCCCGATCCCAAAATTTTCTGTCATCATCTGCCCTCACTCACCGTTTTCTAGCAACCTGATACTGAAAACATCCGGTGTTGGTAGAAGCGCCTATTATCTGAACCGTGGCGCCTGCTCTTTAATAAATCAGTATGAGTGGTCCGGCATGGCGGGAAACAGTTAAGTTATATGCAGTGATCACCGATAGCCTTGATTTTTACGCTCAAGGCGGAGCTTATAATACTTGCTGTCTGGATGTATGCAGACACAGGTTTACATAAATCATCAACAGGGGGATTTGTAGTAAGTATCTTCTTGTGTACTTACCATTAATCTTCTTTTAGGGGGAATGAATGAACGCTCGCCAACGCTGCTGTAAGCGTCGTCAAATGCGCTATTATGAATAGTGTAAAAAAGAAGATGAAATACGGCTATTAAGACTTCGTTTTCTACGGGGTGAAAAAATGACCCGTTTAACCGAAGACATAATTGATTCAATAAGAAGGAAAACGTTAGATCAAAAAAGAGATAACATTGATAGACTGGTCGATTGTCTTGATACTCTTACAAAAAGAGTAAACATAATAAATAGCAAAGAAGAAGCCAGCTGTACCAACCGTTGCTTAGCCAAGACTTACCTCTATGCGGTGAAGCTCTGAGGCTGATAGTCATCCTTATCAAGGAAAAAGTTAATGTTTAAACAACTTTTTGCGTCCTGGAAAAAAGATTTATATGGGCGAGGTATTACGTAATCGTCTCGGTAAAATCGTGCTTAATATCGGTTATTATATTGGACGTCCCGTGACTATCACTGAGTTTATTCACTATGTCGTTGAACGAGATAGTCATAAAAAAAGATGAATTTAAAACATATTTTGGGAACGGAGGAAGAAAGAGACCGACCATAGAAATGACATAAACGAATAATTCAAAATGAGAAACTCACAATGAGAAAACCAACTTATAACGTCTATATCACTCAGGAAAGTCCGCCTGATCAAAATGGTGATGCAGTGCGCAACAATGGTTCATCCCTACACTTGACATTGCACGAGTAGAAGTACGATTTTAATCTATACGCCCTTGCTGAAATTATTCCATAAGCGGAACGCAAGCCTAGCAATAACGGTGTTATTTCTCACTATCCTACAAGTAATAGAAGATAAAGGCGAATTAACAAAATCATTCAACCAAAGAGTCAATATACTATTAATGGACTCCACGTCGGTTGTTATCTATCCCTCTCACTTTATACGTGCAGACGTACAATATTGAAATCATTAAAGTATCCAATTGAAACTAAAAAATGTAATGAATCGTTCGGCACAGACTGCTCTGTGGCTATTTTTACCTGTTTGCTGCGCCGACATTTTCAGCTGGATTTGAGCCAGTACATAAATTCCTGAAAGCGTTAATTGTCGGTATGCATTCTATTTCTATTGCCACTGCGACGATTGCCGGTTTATGGGTGGCCTTAAAGATGCGCTGGAAGTGACTGAAACAGATATTTGGTTGCCGAACCCAGCCGCGGATTATGACGATTACGTGCTAAAAGCAAAGGTTGTTCTAGCGCACTTTAAGGTGATCAGGAACCTTGACACGGCTTCTTCTCAGTTTCTCTTGGTGAAAAGTACGTTGAGATGCGGAGATAGAAAAAAGTTTGCGGGGCTGATCTCTTTTGATCTGGTCGTGTTAGGTAATTATTTCAAGGTACTCAGTGCCGGCGAATCTAACCTTAAAATATTTGATGAAATCTAGCAACTGCAGATGCAGGCGGAGGATTAGCTAGACAGCTATCTGGAAAAGGCGTGATAAGAGGGGAATCGCAAGGTGAGATCTACATTTATTTCGGCATTCCTCCTGTCGCTTTCTATTACAATTTCTGCGGAAGGGATCCTTGTTTTTGACCCTGTAGCAAAGCTGTTAAATGCCTAACAATGGGCTAAAGATAAGCAGTGGATGGAAGCGCACTACAAGGCCCAGATAAACGCTGATAAAATCAATTAGCAACTGCAACGGGCTTACGCGATATTCAAGGTTTTGTATCGTAGTCTAAGGGTCTGAAATATGATATTCAAGACTTTCAGAAGCAGGGACTCAGTCTCAATGATCTAGTAATTCGTGATGGCGCGATTACAGGAGATATGAAGCATCTTTACCAGAAATTTAGTGACTTTAATGACTGCGATCTTAAAGTAAAAGCCCGCGCAAAACGCTATTCGACATTGTGTGAAAAAGAAGCAATCAACAAAGGCTATCACTGAAAACAAACACTTGATGTGTAAAATCAAGCCAACAAGACGTTATATACAATAGGAAAAATGACCAATCGCATTGCTTATGCCAAAGATACTAAGGAATCACAAGATCTGGCTAACGCAGTGTAGGCGAAGAGTATTCAACTGCATTCATTAATTTGCCAATGGGAAATGAATATTAAAGCAGCGGAACAACGTGATAAATTGTTAGAATAGAAAAAGAGAAAGGCGTTTGCAGAGCAAACGTATAACGACACCATCCCACATTTTGGAGATGTAGGCGCATGAAAAACAGGAATGATATTACTGGCTTTGTTTAGTGTGTTAATAATATCGGGATGTAAAGAAAAAGAAGAGGAGAAATCTGAAGCGTGGTATAAACAACATCCTGATGAAACCTATAAGGATTATAAAAAATGCCTGTAAATAGGCGGTAATAATGACAACTATGATGACGCACATCATGCTGCTTTAGGTTTTGCTAATCCGCTAGGTAATTTAAAAGAAGCAAGTGATAAATTCATAGATTTATTGAAAAAAGTTAAATTCAACACCTCATTTAGGGTGATTACTAAATGATTCGTAATCACTCATTTTTATAATGATGAAGGAATAAATATGGGATCAGGTTTTTTAAGTCAATGGCTACATTTATTATTTCAGCGCTAACCACAGCCACGCTGTGGAAGATGGGCTTTTATGGAAGTTTGTTTTCTACGCTGTTGACTGCGTCATTTACCTGATATCTTTTAGTGACGGGTTATCAAATTATCGCGGGTAAGTATCAAAAGCCTTTGGAAGATTGAATCTACAATGTTGATAAAATGTGTGTAATCACCCTGTTTATTACCAATGCGGGAGGATGGCTCGATTTCTCTATTATGGCAATGAAAAGATTAAAAAAGGGGATTAGCAAGGGTGAACCGTGGACTTATCTAGACGACCTTTGGATAAGAATGCAACATATATCAGCTAGATTATTAAAATTCGATACTTCAAAATATGTAAAAATGGCTGGGTATCGGTGCATTATTAACATTAATTGGCGGGAGAGTAATACTTGTTTTTACTGCTCTAGTTTATCTGTCGGCTGAGTATACTATTGTGCTGATGTCTGTTACTGCGCCAATCTTTGGATTTGGTTTGATGTTTGGTTTTTTACGAACAGATATTAAATAACTGGTTACAGGCGATTTTCCGCCATATTGGCTATCAAGTTTGCGTCTATTGTGATGATGGGGGTCATTCGATTTATCAATCTTATTTTCACAAAAATGGTTGATCAAGCATCCGAGTCTAATTTAATGACAATGGGATTAATGTTCTTTGTTGCTGAAGTGATTGCGGATGCGCTCGTAGTATTTTCGTCAAAAGCTGCTCGGCAAATTGCCGGTGTCAGTGTGAATGCGGCAGTGTAAAGATGGTAATGCTGGGGCATGAGTACGGGGATGGCAGTAAAGGGGGCTATGGGTTCAACTAAAGTGGAGATCAGTAGTACGAATGGATTAATTCACAAGAGCTATGAAGATTGAAGTAGCCGTGCGCTCGATGAAAAAAATCCCTGTGTTAGGCTGCAATGGCTAGATATGGCGTGGTGAGAGCGATCCGTTTTGTAGTGCAGAAGATTCAGAAACGACGTCCAAGGTGACAGGAATAATTGCAAATCAATTGTTGTGGCTAGCCGGAATTAGTGGTGTGAGTTTTTATGTTCTTTTTTTGCGTGATGTTTCATGGATTTCAATTAATCAGTTATTACGTCCTATAAAATCCCTCCAAAAATTCGCGCATAAAAACGTATCTATCAGGTAATCATAATCATGAAAACTTTTATTTTGTTTTCGCTAATTAGCGTATTGGAGAGATGTGTCTCGTCATATCAAAAACCCTGCGGTGTATCTGGCGAATTGGTTCCGATAAATTCCTCGGAGGTGATTTACTATGTCTGAAGTCGAGCAGGTAGCGCGCACGGCAAAGAACTTTAAGCAACATATGCTTGAACAGGATTGGCGTGACCGAAAAGAGGGATTTTTTGTCGGGATTTTTCTGTGGATTAGAGCGATTTTGGTGAGAGCCGCAGTAATTATACGACCATTACACAGACTGACACCGCATTGTATGTGACGGATGGTATGACTGGACGAATAGAGTGCGGCACCTTGGTTAATCGTGTAACATTTAATGCAAGTGAGTTCACCAAAAAGTTTTGGCGGGCAGAGTACATCAAACGCAGGGAAGGATATAATTATTTTTCGCTTTAAAATGATTATGACGTGACGCAGGAATTTAACAGCATCGATGTCAATTAATAATGCCTACCTCGATATTTTATCTGGCTCAACCTCGTCGGATACGTCTTATCAGAATGCGCAATCACTGGTACTGATAACGGATTGTGTCTGATTTTATTACCGAGGCCAAAGCGACAAATAAAGTGGCTACCGTGCATTTTAAAAAACCATCAGGGATGTTAAGACACGTTTAGAGAAGGTTAAGTTCTGGGTAGCGCGTTTGACAGTTCGCTATATACCGGAAAAAGAACTAACAGAAAGCCAGAGTGAAGTTAATTTGTTGGGCTTTATCGTTACAACCTACACCACTGAACGCGAGCAAGGGATAAACTAATGCAACGAAAAATAGCGAGATTTACCCTGTGGCTGTTTATTAATGGAGTGTAGGCGGCAGCGTTTCCGCAGGGAAGCCGATTTGATAGCCGGATGTAGCAGTAAGCTATAACGATGATAACACGACCGTCATCAACACGCGGGTGGACTTTTTATCAACACTCTTTTTAATGACGAGGCAGTCGTACTCGATGCTCGGACAGGAATTAAAAAAGGCTGGGATGTCCAGAATAATGCTAATCTAGTTTATATCACTCCTGTACCTGTCACACAGACCGAGGAAGTGATGGGCAGAGACGGTAATATTACGCGCCTAGAGCGGGTTTGAGAACTGGACAACCAATCTCTGTTTGTAGTGACTACCCAACGTAATTACTCAATGGAATGACGGGTAAATGAACTAGTAAAACAGCAGGGCAGCAAGCTTATTTGTGCACTACAGCTATCCACAGAAAGAGCTTAAAAAAGCCGAAAAAAGGGAAGAAGCACGTCAGAACGAAATGTAGCAGGTTTTTGAGCAAAAACATCATCAAGGCGATCAAAAATTCTCAGGCTCCACGAAATTGGGAATACTTGATGCAGCCGGGTCAAAACAGCGGTATGATCATCCCAGATTTTGCCTATGATGATGGACGGGTTACTTATCTGAGTTTTTCCCCTGTTACAAAATTCCCGGGGGCTGTTTTGTTTATTGATGGCAGGGAACAGATTGTTAACAGCACGGTAGAGCAACAAGGTAATTACAAGGTACTAGTCATTCAGCAAGTGAGCCCGTCGTTTGTACTACGGTATGGCAATGCCATTATTGGTATCGTTAATAAAGGATTTGGACGAGTGAAAGTGCATGATGGTAATACGGTATTGCTACCGGTTGAGCGTATGGAGAAAAAAGAATAAGTGATCAAAATGATAAAAAGCCAGATAAAATCATGCTCGAACTAGCTAAAAAAATCACAGGAAATAAAGTTATCCGATAAAAGCGGAACTCCTGCCGCAATGACGACTGTCACGTTGGAAAAACGCTGAAATTAGAAAAAGAGAAAGTATTAAGCGAAAAAAATAATGAAAAGAGCAGATTCCCAGCCAGAGGTCACTCAATTTAAAAAAGAAAATAAAGATCGATTTTTAAATAAATGATTGCCCTAATTTTAGCCATTATCGTGCTTGGTTTTGTTGAGAAAAAGTAAAAATATATGAAAAACATAAAAACGGCGGTTTTATGAAAATGGGAATTTTATTTCTGACATAAATCCCGTGCTGTCTGTCACACTGAAAGTGGTGAGATAGGGCAGATTATTTTACCGCCAGCCTGTCAGCGTGACACGGTATCGATTACGTTACGCAAACCTTCAACGATACAATTATCTCACCAAAGCTATATGGATAACGGGTTTGATGACCGGGTAGTCGGGAAATCGTCATCTGGAGTACATAACAAGGAGTTATTGCAACTTTACAATAATAAAAATATTCTGCGTTTTATTGAAAAGTGCATGGAATATGGAAAAACGATGATGTTTTGTGGTGAAAGTGGATCGGGAAAAACCACGTATTTAAAAATGCTGATTGATTTTATTACACTCTATTTGCGTATTACCACTATTGAAGATAACTCGGTGGTGTTTTTTACTCGCCATAAAAATTATGCTTATCTGTTTTACCCTAGTGAAGGTGGTCACAGTAATAAAGCGATTATCACCACCGATTCTCTGGTTTGCGCTAATTGCCGTATGAATCCTGACCTCATCCTGATTAACTAGATCCGAGGCAGAGAGGTATGGGAATTTACAAAAATCATTGGCTCAGGGAATGAAGGATGTGTCACTAGTATTCATGCAGGATCCTGTTATGCAGCGATGCAGGTATGAGTAGAATGGTGCTTTCAGAATACCGCAGTGCTAATCTGCTCTACAGCGTGTTATTGAGCAAAGTATTAAACAGTGTCGATGTGATCGCTATCATCCAGATAGAGGGAGATCTACGTCATATGGGGGAATCTACCTCAAGGAAGCAGATAAAGCCGATTATATTAGGAGATTGAAAGATGAAATCTATTGATAAAGGTCAACTTCTGTTTCTGCTTATTGCCTCGTTGAGGGTGACATGGCTGATAGACAGCAACGCTGTCTATCAGATAAACGGTGTCGGACTGATTCAGTTGCTGAAAACATGGCGGTTTTGGATATTATGACAAGTGTTGACAGATAGTCATGTTCGATATGATATATGATTTAATAGCATCAAATCTCTGGGTTTGGGTTTATGCGGAAGCGGGGGTATGAATTATGTGGCTATTTCTAATGGCCGGTACTCGAAGATCGCGCTCTTGATAGAGATCCCGCTTTGCGACAGATGCTGATATTCGTCAATCGAAATATATATCATGGTGAAATGAGGAAAAAAGCGGTGTTATAATCGTTATGTACAGTGGCAAACTATTATTACGTTATACCCAGATTTTGTCTCAATGGGTGCAGGTAAAGGTGCAGGAATTGTTATTCCTAACCTCCTTGATTTTAAAGATTCGATAGTCGTTCTTGACACTAAGCAGGAATGCTACAATATTAACAGCCGATACGGACAAAAGGTATTGAAACAAAAGGTATTTTTTCTTGATCCCTTTTCCAGAAAACCCTATGGATTTAATCCGCTGTTTTATGTTGATCTGCATTATAAAAAGAGGGCTATAACCTGATTAACCTGTCTACCACGTTTTGGCCGGTGGTTGGACTGTCCAAAGCTGATGCACATTTTAAGAGTCGTGCGGGTCGTTTTTTTATTGCTTGCATCGGATTATTGCACTTTTCCATGACATATGACCGTAAATATCTGGAAACGGCCGACGTAAAACCGCTGTTCTCCATCAGCACAATGCTAGACTTCTACTACAACGTTAATCAGCAGGACTTACTTAATAACCGTGAGGGATAGATTAAAAAAGTAAAACATGATAATAACTATTATCTTATTACCGATGCACTGAATAAAATCAAGCAGCTATTTGAGTCAGCAGGGGAAGCTAAATCCAATATGGAAGAAACCTTCTAGAAACAGCTGCATTTATTTACTTTACTCTTGTTTCGCAAGGCCACCGATCGCAACGACTCTGATCGCCGCTTGCTCAGAAAAGAAAAAATGACGGTGTATCCGGATATGAGTGCAGATGATGTCAATATTGCTGATAAATTCATGCACTTGTTTTTTTAACGTCGCCATTGATGTGGACATGGGCGAAAACCCCGATTTTTCGCCTGATAACCGACATGAAGTCCTTTCCCTTCTTGATGAATTTCCCGCGATTGGTGCCATGCACTACATTAAAAAGACATCTGGGTTTATTGCCGGATTTAAACTCAAATTACTGACTATTTACTAGAACCTTTCACAACTGATAGAGATTTACGATGTATATAGCGTCAAAACGTTAATGTCGATGCACCCTTGCAGGGTGATTTATGCCGTAAGTGAAAAAGATGATGCCGATGAAGTGTCTGGAAAATTGGGGTATACCACGTTAAAAGCCAAAGAAAAAAGTAAAAGCCGCAATAAAACTGGTACATCGCAGGGAGAATCAGAAAATGATTCACAACGTGCATTAGTCTTACCACAGGAACTAGGGACACTGAAATTTGAAGAGCAGTTTATTATTTTAATAAGGTGAGCACCCGATAAAGTGCCACAAGGCTATGTATTAAAATGATAATTTATTTATGGATAAGTTGATTGACCTTTCTCTGTATTTACAAAATGTAAAGTCAAATCTAAAAAAGGACAATTCTCAAGCAAGCTAGACTTGGCTCATTCGTTGTTACGCCGGGAACTGGAAGCCATCAATTTTGATTAGATTGATAGAGATCAATTAACCACTTAAAAAAGATAAAGTGAATTTTGATAACTCTCACATTGTTCCCTGTGATGTTAATCACTTAACTAACTACAGTACCAATCAGCGGCAATATCCATGAAAAATTGCTAACCGTGGCGGGGATCATGTTGGCTGTGTGTTCTGTACCGATACCCACTCTGACGGTAAACTGGTCAGGCTCTTCGGTTGAAATCAACAGCACAATACCGGACTGGAAAGAAAACTATGTGGTCATACCCTTACCTGTTATCACAGGTCACTGGATAAAAGCGATGTATGATTTTGAGGGAGAAAAAGGAAACTATCTTCCAGGTGATTACTTTGCCGTGACCCACGCCAATCAGATTGTAGTATTAAGTCAAATATCAAAAGGCTATTTAAATGCCAAACACTAGATAAGAACGCAGGGTGCAAAAGGGGTCATTGACTATCAGGTCAAGCAGGGATGTCTCGGATGTAGCACCACCGATATCTATTTCTATTGCATTGATAAACCCGTTGATATTCATCTTATTTCGGAAAAGAAACCGCCTGAACAAATGTTGTAATCTGACAATCCCATCAAAGATAATCCGTTAATCACAAGTAAACCGCTGACTCAATCCTCGAAGATTATCAGCGTTAAAAATAATTTACCCCCTCATGGGAATAAATTTTCTATTCTTGATCAACCCATGGTTTCACCCCAAAAAATAACAACTGGGCTCACAGATAAACCGCTGACGTTGATGATACTTACGGCTCATCAAAAACCAGCACAAACATAGCAGATAGAAAAAGGGGGTGACGTTAGAGGGCATAATGGCATGGGCCCTCAAAGCTCCTTGTCTCTGGCTGTGGGTAAAAAACTGGATGGTATACTGGCAAAACGCCCGTCCATTATCAGATTGAGGCTCCCTTACATTTCAGAGTAGATTTTAAATCCGTATGAGAAGTGTGTTGAAGTTATACCTCCCTGCTAGGGATCCAGTTTATGCTCAAATCTATAGTTCCAAATGCCTGATACAGATCACCGATAACCCCCCCAGGAGGATGATGGACTATTTAATCTTTTCTTTTCTATTAGTGACGTTATCTCTGTCGGGATTTTATCAGCAGCAGTCTGCCGACAATCTCAACAGTACCGAAATGACGAAGACTACGATACAACAGGCGATAGAAACGGTTCACGATATTAACGCCATTAATGATTATCTCTATCGCCATCCTGATGTGATTTAAAATCCTAATGAGGTTGTGCTCATATCGGCACAAATCGCTATTTCGCCGTATACACCAATGCAGCACCTCATTGCCAGCGAACGTGTTTTTGTATGGCAACCAGTTTCACGGGGATTAATGACAGCGCTCAAAACTCAAACCCAATATTCCGCACTATTTGGTAGCGTCAAAAAACATCGTCTTTTTGAGAATAGCGGGCGCGATATGCAGGTGGTTGTACCGGCACGTATCTCTGATGGGGCGATGGTTTATCTTCATTAGGAGAAAAAATGGGATGTTTTTCGGATGACCTATTTGATATTACCTTCACTGAAGAAATTGAACAGAGTCAGGAATGGGATAAATTTTTGTGCAGTGTTAAACAACACATGTCAAAAATAACTACAAGTTTTGTTAATTATAACTGCGGTTGCACGGCTATCATGGAGCTCATTATTCATTACAGCGACGAAAAAAATATTGCTTTTAACAATTTTTTCAGATGATTTAAATTTCTCGCCAGTTTCTAACAAAGAGATTAAGGTGAATCATAAGCAAGTCTCTTTAGCTAATGCTGCTGACGTACTCATCCTTATAACTAAACTTGCTCATAAATTTAAGTTAAAACCTTACTTAAGAAGTGCATCAGACATCATCAGATGTTTTAGTTTTTAATTCAAAATAGATAGCTGATTGCTTCAGCGTTGATATTTAAATATTAAGGGTGAGTTTTCCAAATTTGTCACTTTCTGAAACTTTAGGATTAAGTAAAAACATGGTGCAATATCTAACATTAGGTGTTTTGAGAAGTTCATCAATATTGTGGACAACCCTCTCTCTTTTTATAATTTCTTTATTAACATATAACTTTATTGGCATATTGTTATATTTATCAAAGAATTGAAATTAAAATCCTTTACTATAACGTTTAATAAATTTTGCACCGCCATATACCACGCTGTTGTATTTATTGGTTGGAGCATTTTTAATATGTGTACTGCAGCTTTAGTGTCGTAGGTAACTCCAGTAATCGTGACACCATAATTACGATCACTACAGAAAAAAGTGAACCGCCTTTTTCTTCCAGCTTGCTGGGAAAATACTCTGTGCACGCATCATCAATGGATACACTGCGTCCTAATTCATGAAAGTAAGAAAATATTACTTGCATTCTCTCATCTCATTCCTTTAAAAGTTCAAAAACCTAAGGATGCCCCATGCGATCTATTTTTTTCTGCGGCGCCTTTACTGGTGGCGGTGAAATCAATGCTGACACCGTGGTTGGGACGCCTGTTCCTATCTGTCGGGAATCTGACCGTCACCAACGTGCCACGAGTTCTGAATACAGTTAAGCGTTTTGTTGACGAGCGACACCAAACATTAAATCTATAGGTGGTGCTCAATATTGGAATGCTGAGCGTTGAGGCACGGCAAAAAGACCAGTTAGAGCTCAACAGTCGCTGGGGTTTGTCACTGAGTCAGGCTTTTGGTGGTGTGTCATAGAATATCATACAGGGAGGCTTTTTTGTCGTCTATGCTTGACTAGCGGGGTCAAAATTCTTTCTTGAAGCTCTGGCAGAGCAGGCCAAGGTAAGAGTGATGACCCAACAATCTATTACCACCACCAATCTTTCTCCAGTCGCCATGCAGGTGACTGAACAGGAGGATTATGTGGCATAAGTAACGACACAATCAACAGCGAATATCGGCAACGCTACTTCGATTCAACCCGCTACGATTACCACCGGTTTTTATATCAATCTGCTGCCGAATATCCTACCGGACGGACAGCACCTGTTGCTTCAATTCGCGATTAATCTTTCTGACCAGCCACCTAATATACCTTTACTGCCAAGGAAAGCGCGGTCGAGTTACTCAATACGCAACTGAACACCTTCACCTGGGGCGCGTCAAAATGAAAACCGGTCAGACACTATGTTAGCCGCCCTTCAGGAGGATAGCTGCAAATGGAGTAAGCAGGGCGTTGCTCAACTGGAGTTCTTTGGGTTAGGTGTCGGTCATCAGGTAGAAAACGGTGATCGGAGTCTTACTCCTCATTACCCCCGTTCTGTCTCAGGAGGGATATTGATGACGACAATACCTGAGTTGACCGCTACATCGATGGTGCGGGCGGGGCAGAAGAGTTTTTCTTGCCGGAATAGACTAGCTTGCCGTAACGTTGCGGGCAGGGAAGGAAGAAAGTGAAAATCGAAGCGCGAGGGCAAGGGGCTGACCGCGTGGTTAGTTACCGCTATCGAGATCGACAGAAAAATATGCAGTGTGGGGATGGGTCTGGTCAACTGGTCAGCGTTGGCGTCGCCTAAAGGCTGCAGGACAGTTACGCCCTGGCACCCTGCTCATCGCCCCCAACTCACAGGAAGTGGGCCGCTTACGCCATTATCTCCATAGACAAGACGCATTGGGTTGCGCACCATTGACGGGGTGCTGATTAACGATGTGGTGGGCGGAAAGGCCGAAATCGTGCAGACACAAAAAACTTTTTCCAGTTTACCGTTTGATTCGGACGGTTTGCTATCATGGACTGCCTGTCCAGGCCAGTGACTGCTTTCAGGCGACCTCACGCCATCGGCGATTGTTAGGTCTGTTCACTCTATCAGTCCTCATTTTGGCAGGTTACTTCGGCTAGCAGAGGGTAGGGTTGACGCATGAGGAAGCGTTACGTCAAGCGGCCATACGGGCGGAATGGCTAAAACAGCAACAGACGCAGACGTCCCCGCTCTGCGCCCGCCGTGAAATGACACACCGCGATTGAACCCGTTTATCAGCGCCTGTACCGAACGCTGGTAAAAAATCCCGCCTATCGCTGGCAGGCCTAGCGGTTTAAAGAAGTGCAGTGCGCACAGGAAGGCCACACTACGACTGGCGTACAGCAAACACCCGTTGGGGCCAGCGTTGGCGACTTCGCCGACCGGGTAAAGCAGAGTTACGCTTGGAAAACGACGCCGTCTTTCAATTTCCTTAGTCAGGGCGATACCGGCGGGTTTAGTCAACCCGTGACTTTCATCGCCTCAAAGGATAGACGCACCTTGCTGTAGGCCGATAGACAGATACAGCGATTCACCACCTTTGTGCAACGGATGCGAAGGCCGATTCACCTGCAGGCAGACGACAACCGTTAGCTCAGTGCTTAGGGGGAAGAGCGGATTTTGCCGTGGCATAGTTTTAGTTTTTCACTCTAAATCGCTACCCCTCTGTTGTTTGATGAACTGGATGATCTGGGTTACACCTCCACGTCATCAAGATCACGCTCACTCAGGGGCGATTACGTTACCTGATAGAAGGAAAATTACATGCACAATCATAAATGTGCTCTGTTTATTGCCTCGTGGCTAAGCATAGCCACCTATGCTGAAAACCCCCGTTATTGTTGTTGCCTCCTGATGGAAGAGGACAACATCCCGCAACGCATTGAGAGCAGATAGAGGCCGAAACCGTCCTGCTGGAAGCGAAAGCGACCTGCGCCCGGATTCAGGCACGAACTGGAAGACAGTAGTATAGATCCAATTGACTGCTCAATAACCGGGAAATCTTAATATTACAGCGCGATAGCGGATTACCCCGTCAGTGGAGGAAATTTACATCATGGGTCAGCAGCTGATGGCGTGTCTAGTGATTTCCGATGGCCAATCCCCTTCCGCAGCCAGATGCTGATATCGCCCGTTTTGTGCTGGTAACACAGGCCGAGGACGGCATGATTGATATTATTATTGCGGATAATTACCGCAAAAAATTCAAGGTTCAACATTTTGTCAGCAGGGTATAGAAAGCATTTCCTGTGTGTACCCGCTGGGTCAGCCTGTCGCTGGATGAAATCGCCCACGTCTCCCTCCTGCCATCGGGTGATACCCCGTCACACAGCGTTAACCAGCAGCGTGCATCAAGCCACTTCTGCAAGGCCATTGTGCTATCAGCGTCTGACGTGCATTTTACCGTTGGGCGTGATGGATGGGAGGTGTGCCATATTGAGGCGCGTGTTCACGGTGAACTGTGCTGTCTGGACTGCATCGACAAGGACGAATAGATGGCGCTAGCGTACACAATTATTCTGTCGATGTGTTGATGTCACAGGAAAATAGTTTTACCCTATTTTCATCAGGATGGCAGCCGTTGCTGAACGGCTTTTAAAGCCACTAGGGATATTTGGCGCACGTTATGCGCATATGCCTGCCGTCGGGGATCTGTATGTGTTGATGCGCCTGATTAAGGAGGACGGCGAAGACGTCCCAGATTTTGAATCATTTGGCTTTTTGCCTGATCAAATTAGGGTGCTGAAACGTCTGTTGCACCGTCTAGAGGGCATGATTATTTTATCCGGGCACCTCCGGGAAATCCAGTACGCTCGACACCGCCTCCGCCGCCTATCTTGCGCTATGGGGCTATATCAACAGGTACTGGTACGACGACTGTTAACCATTGAATATCCACCCGAAGGCCGTATTGATGGCGAAATCCAGTCCAAGATTATCTCGGACAAGAAAAACACCAAAGAAATCAAACGCGCATAGCTGCGGTCGATGGCCTATGCCTTGCGATGTGATCCGGATGTGATTTTAAACGGTGAAATACGTGATTTGGAATCCGCCTTCACCGCATTGAAAGCGGCCATGACCTGGCATCTTGACGACACTGCACCGCCAATGATGGCCTGAATATCCTTTAGCGACTGTAAATAGAAGGGGTATCCGCCCTGCTACTGGCCGATCCGCAGTTGTTGATTGGGGCTGATAAGTCAACGCTTTGTTCAGCGCTTATGCCCGCCCTACAAAGTCTCTTATCAGCGGGTAGACGGGTAGCTTGAGATAGACGATCTCAATCTGATTGAATACCACTTTCATTCTGAAAAGGTGTTTATGCGCCATGTTGAAGTCAGCGCACACTGTTATCACGGGATTAATGGGCGGATTGTAGTGGCCGAAGTGATTACTCCGGATGCCCCATTTTTGAACTGTACCGGACAAAAAGTAAATCGGTCGCGCAAACCTACTGGCATTGTAAAATGGGTGGTATTACGCGTAATCAGTACCTTTTTCACTACATCCATGTAGGAGCAGTTGACACACTGGCCGACCATTTGATTTGTCCGCTTGATAAAGACAGTTATACGTTGTTGTCTTGAGACAGTGAAATAGACCACTCAACCTGAGAAAAAAATCATGTGGTCATCATTAAATTCGCTGATTATGACCGTCAAACCTCGAATTACTTGCATCGTGAGAGGGATTTATCAGAAAACCTTTTCAGCCAAAGACCGCATTGCCTTCTACGACATGCTGGCCTTTTGCTGGATCATAAGAAATCTAAGAACAAATCGTTTACAGCACGCCTTTATCGATATGCGTAACGTGGTCACCGATTTTTGCCGTAAATATCATCCTTTGTAGGTGTGCTGTTGACTGATTGTCTCTGTCTGCACTGGATGAGGGGCAATGCGCTTTTGAGAAGGTATTGCTCGAGTGGGTGCCGGTTCAGGAATCCACTTGGATTAGGTATGCTATCCGGAAAGCATCTTAGATGCCCTTCGCCTTGTCGGCCAGATTGTTGAAGGCAGGACAACCATGGTCTCCGCCATGTTCGGCGCACTCGCCACCCCGGCTTGCTAATGGGTATCGTAGTGCTGATGATGCATATGGTGTGTGAGAATGTTATAGCTAAGCTAGCCAGACTGGTATCGCGTGAGAAACAGGAGGGCGCATTAAGCCTGTTAACTAGTATTTCGGAGTTTATGGTTCACTTTGCATGGTTACTGCTGTTCGGGTTACTGGCACTAAGCGTATTTATCGTCTGGTCAATGTGGCATTGGACAAGGCGAAAAATCGCCGACAGTATGCTGCCGTGGTCCGTGTGTTGCGTCGTACAGGGCGTTTACTTTTTGCTAAACATCGCCGCGTTGCTACGGGTCAATATCCCAGTGATGCAGGCGGTCCATATGCTCGGCGAAACCACTAGTCCATGGCTGGAAATGCGCATCAATGAAACTATACATTATATGCGACATGGCGAACATATGGGGCTGGCCTTAAAAAGTACAGATGACCACTTTCCTTCACGGGATTGTGTCAATCAGATGATGCTGTGAACCTGGGCACGGGTGCAGAAAATAGCCTTGAGCAGTATGCCGACCAATGGTTGTCTATCACCATTCAACAGGTCAGTAAAACATCACGTTATTTAACCAGACTCTGCTGCTTATTGGTGTTCGGTTACATATTGCTGTTGTTATTGGCTAGCAGAGATTTGAGTACCCTGGTCAATCAAATGAAGTAAAAATGAAAAATAATTCAATGGCATGTTATCAGCACACCCAAGAGGACAGTATGAAAAACAAGTCAACACTATATCTGGGATTTTAAGTCTTAAAATGATGGGCGTGCTGGCGATTATTACTGTTGCGATTGTCCTAGCAGTGGGGGCAGTGTCGAGTCTGTTTAATAAAAGCACGTTCAATGATGAAATTGAGAACGTACAGGCATTAGTGACACAATCACAAAGCATGTTAAAAACATAGGGAATATCCCTTCAGCAATGGCGCAAAAATGACGGTCACCCTAGTGCAGTTTGGCGGTGTGCACAGCAACATGACCATTAACGGTGAGAAATCAAAGGGAGAGGCAAAAATCACCAACGGCTGTGGCGGTGAGGTGATGATTGCGACAGAAAAGGTGTATGGCTCTGTTAATAACACGGGTTACCTATAAAAATGTGCTGCAGGAAGCTTGTAGCGTGATTATAACCAAACTCAGTGGCAGTGCATGATACAATTTCTATCAGTCATAACGTGGGAAGAGTTACCGCAGAAAAAGCCGGGGCGTAATGCAAACCCGATAACGGCTTTGTCAGCGCGAATAGCCTCATCTTTAAATCTAATCATTAATCCATTCTTTATTTCATGTTTAATGCCGTTTGATGCAGAAAGTGCATGGGTGGCTTTTTCTGCATTTCAGGAGCAGATGTCGTGATAATGATGACGTTCTAGGTTGCCATAAGCATGATCACGGCGGTACAGGAATTTTATTTTATAAAGGGAGGGTTTTATATACCAGATTGACCCAAACTGCTTACAGCCATTGCACAGAAGGAAAGTCGCCTGTCTGCGAAAGCGGTGAATGGGTGTGTATTGAGCGTGGATTACGGGCTGATGCAGGTGAATTCCACGCATATCCACAGACTACAGAAAATGGGGGTGATCCGCCATCATGAGGATTTGCTTAATCAGTCCTACCTTAACGTTAAGATCGGCGCTTGGATACTGGTGAAACGTCTTCGTGAATGTGGCGTGAACTAGGACTGTCTGGGATCATAGAACGCGTGCTTCCACTCCTTGAATAACAAGAAACTGTCTGCACTATGCTCAATAGATTTATGCACACTACAGGCCGGTGGTCAGCGGTGACAGGAGAAAACTGTGAGCGTGGTGAGTCTCGTGTGGCTGGGACTCTGCGCCGTTCTCATGCAAAGCAGTGTGGTCATTGTCGCCAGGCATTGTCTTTATGTTCATCACGAGCGCCCCTATTAGCTATCGGTAGAAGGCTGATAGTCACTGCTGGCCTTTGGTATGACCGGAGCCGTCTGTCGTTTTCTATTGTCCACGGAGAGCAGATTACCCGCCCTGCTCACCGTGTTAAGTATATTTGGTGTGCTATGGGCACTACGAACCCTCTCTTATCGTCGTGATGATCGCACACAGTTTGGTGTGGGAGACGTATACCTGATAGCAGGTTTTGGCATGTGGTTTTCCTTCCCTGCTGTTGTCTGGGTTATCAGTGTTTCCGCCGTTTCAGGGGGGGTTGCTAGCAAGAAGAGCACGTCATCTGTTTCAGTGGCAAGAAAACGTCAATGATCGTTCTGCACCATTTGCTCCCTTTTTATGTGGCGTGGCAGCGATTGCATATGTCAAACAGACAGGAACTTATGTTGAGGTCACATATTCAAAAAATCATCGAGCAAAAAGCCAGAAATCCATCGTGGATTTATCTCGCTGGAAATCATGGGTGTGTTGGTGGTTGTAGTAATAGCGGCATTGTTTGGTGCAGAGAAACCCAGTGACTATCTACATGAGCAGCAGTGTATGGTTGCCGCCCGTCATGCCAGCTAGTTTCATGAAGCATCAAAGCAGTATATTGCTGACCATCGCTATAAATTACTCAATTAACCGCGACCCTATCATATTACGCCGTTGTTACTGATTAAAAACGGGTATCTGCAACAGGGGTTTTCAGAGAAAAATGGCTTGGTCAACAGTACGTAACATGGGTGGTGCAAAATAGCATCAAAACCCAACCCGCGCTACAGGTCAGCGCCTGTAGCGTACATGGTGCCCATTTTTTAGAAAAAGGCATGCGCCGAATTGCCACTCAGATTAACGATATGGGGTATATCGATGAGAAAAATATCGCCATCGGCGCTTATGGGGTTGAACAAGCGATCCCTGTGATTTTGGCCTGCCGCCACAGGCATATTACCATGCGTTATCGTTAGAAATTCTGGGTAGCGTGTTGCAGGAAAGCGATCGGCTGTATCGATTTCAGGTTAAGCACAGGCTTGAACTGAACCGGATACATACCCCATATAGATATGTAGTAAAGATATCAATCATTCAGGCAGGATGAATACCTCAGGTAATATCACGACCACAGGCATCGTGCGGGGCGGCACGGTTCAGCTCAATAAGATATCGGTTGTCGGCAAGGTCTGTCAGCATGGGCATGGGCAGTGCGCAGGGGGAGGTCAACTGTCACGCGCAGGCAAGAATGAAGTATCGGTAAAGTCCACAGGCGCTTTTTATTTTGTACTGGTCTCCATTTCATCCAGATTTTTTGCGGTCGACGGTTCACACACAGCCATGGCGAACCTTACCCTATTGCTCAATGTCAGAGTGATGGAACACATCATGAACGGATTAAATGTCACGAAAACTGGAGGGGTGGCCACTACTGGGGCTACAAAACTATGGGCGTCGTACAAAACAATATCGCTTTAAAATATCCCATGGCGATTACCGCCGCGTGGCACTGAGCTCAGCCCATTACCACATGAGCAGTGATATCAGAATCGATCTGTCGCATTAACCTCCCACTCTATACTCTTCTTTCATTGAAATCACCTTGGAAGGATATCATGCTGAATCTCAATAGCGTTGTAGTGATGGTTTTTATCGTTGCAGTGTCGGAAATACCCTAAAATACATTGATTTTAAAATACCTTATAAGGAAAAAAAACATGAACTTACATATAGTAGAAAAACCTTCTGTGGCGCATGATATTGCCAAAGCATTGGGGTCTTATTTCCAGAAAAAACAGCTATTTTAAGTCAGCTGATCACATCGTGATATGATGCTACGGGCATCTACTGAAATGGATTGAGCCGGAAGTCTATCATCCGGCTTACGCACAGTGGAAAGCCGAGAATTTGGCGTTGTAGCTTGACCCGTTACGCTATAAGCCGATTGCCGGAAAGGAAGCGCATACCCAAGCCGTTATCAATCTGATTCAGCGGGATGATATGATGGTCCACGCAGGTGATATGGACAACGAAGGGCAACTGCTAGTTAAGGAGTTGCTGGAATATACCGACAACTGCAAGCCGGTTAAGCGTCCGCTGATGAACGATCACACAGATGCTGCCGTTAAAAATGCCCTTTCCCAACTCAAAGACAATCAACAGTTCAATGGCATTTACCGCAAAGCCCTGGCACGGGCATGCTGTCAATTTGATTTATGGCATAAGCATGACCCGTGCCTATGCCATCAAGGGACGAAAAATGGCTATCGGGGCGTCTTGTCCGTTTAGCGGGTACAAACGCCGATCCGTGGCTTGATAGTGTTCCGCTATCTTATCCATCAGTCGTACCCATCAAGTTTTTACTATCAGCTGACATGTGATTTTGCGGTGAGCAGTCAGCAATTCTTCGCTAACTGGAAGGTCAGTGACAATGCGCCGAAGAATAACAAAAATCGCCTTACCAGAAACAGTTATGTCAATGCACTCGCGCGATGCGATATACGTTTGCACGGGAAAAAAGCCGATATAAAGTCGGATGGTGTGTAGGAGAAGGCCAGCGCCCCGTCCCTTCCGTTCAATCTGGTGAGATTGCAGTAGACGATAAACTGCCAGTACAAAATGACAGCGGCGCGAACGCTGGAAATTACCTAGCAGCTACGCGAAAAACACAAAACCATCACCTATCATTGCTCTGATTGCTCCTATCAGTCAGATGAGCAGTTAAGAAGCGCCTCAAGTGCTTGAAGCCCAGCAAAGCATAGGCGATTTTAACGGACTTGCCCTTGATCAGATCCGTAAAAGCAAGGCGTTTGACAGTGGAAAGGTAACGTCGCATACCGCGATTACCCCCCCACCGCTAAAGTAGCGGCATTAAACGCCATGAATGAGTATGAACGGCGGGTTTATTTGGCTATCGTATAACATTATCCGGTTTAGTTAATGCACAACAAGCGTTATCTGGCAGCCTTGGTTGTCGTTGAGGTTGACGGAGAGACCTTTAGCGCACAGGCAAGAAAAATGATGGATGCCAGGTTTAGTGCCTTTCTCAAAGGTGAAGAGTTAGATGCTAGTAATGAAGATATACCTGGCAGCACGTTCGATGCACTACAGGCATTACGTCCCGTGGAAACCAGATTTTGTGAAACAGTGACCGTGAACGAAAAGAAAACCACGCTACCGCCGCTATTTACCGAGGCAACGCTACTGGCAGCACTGGTGTGGGTAGCCGATTTTATTTAAGATTTCCGTATTAAGCAATTTCTGAAAGAAAAGGATAAAGATAAAAAATATGAGCACAGGGGCATCGATATACACGCAAGACGTCCAGACATGCTGGAAAAACTCAAAGCCCGGCAATTTATCACAGAAGAAAAAGGGAAGGTTATCCCCACTGAAACTGGCGTAGCCTTTTCCGTGTCTTGCCGGATTTAGCAACACTTCCCGATATAACCGCGCTCTGGTCAGCACAACAAAGCGAAATCGAATAGGGTGATAAAACCGCTGATTAAATTTGTTAGAGAATTGCGCCAACAGGTCAATATAATCAGTGCAGGGGATATTAAAGGCGAAGCAAAACCCAATAAGGGACAGGTAGAAAGATTAACCGCCCCTGCCCACACTGTGCCAAAGATATTGTGGTTCACCCTAAACTGTTTGCCTGTATAGGTTGAAACCCTGATTGAACAAGGTAAAACCTCTAAAATTAAAGTATTGATTAGAAAAAAGACGGATAAGCCTTTCTCGGTAATGCTGGTTTTACAAGATAAAACCAGTGGAAAAGTTGGGTTTGAATTTAACTACAACGGTAAATAATGAACATTAAATAGCGTAACCTGTTAAATGAAGATGAAACTGAAATCTATTGTAATCTTAACCGTTTAATTCCAGAAGGTGTTGTTATTTTTGTTAAAAAACCGTCAGTATTTTTAATACCTATCGCTGATTATGGAGCAGAACTATTTTACTATGACTTCATGGAAGTCAATAATGTGACAGCATCTTTTGTATTGTTTGATGTAAAGAATAAAAAAGTATGTAAGGTAATGACATTACACAATTAATCTAAAAAACAGACAACACTTGAATTAAGAAAGATTATTGAAATCTGCCAAATCCATTTGATAAAAGTTGGCAGTATTGCCGAATTGTATACCTGTGAACTGTTTTGAAAATAGCAGTAAAATTAAAATGATTTAATCATCTCCGAATACTGATTTACTGTTATTTTTTGTAATATCTTTAGTTGATAAAGGTTTTTTATCTATGTTTAATTCGCTATGAATTTGCTTATCTATTCTGGTTTCATGTGAAAAGGATTTTATCAGTTTGGATATATCAGATGCTTCAATTCCTTTTTCTGTAATCATAGCGCAAATAATGTTAGGAAGTCGCGGATCTATTGATGTTAATGCAAGTCCTGCAACTAACAGTGATTTAGAAGATAAGTTATTTTTTGTATCAAGGATTTCTATTGCAAACTTATCAATGATATTCGTAGGTGTTAATGCAATAGATAGTCTTTTCTGTTTCATCTGTATTTACCCCATAGTGAAAAGGCCATTGACCAAATCAAATTGTGGATGAGAGGACACGAAAAAACGGTCGTGACGAACATTGCAGAAATCTTTTATTGCTTGACTGATAAGCTCAGATCCACCTCCAATGACCATAACATGGCTATATCCTTTAAACTGCCTTATCGAATTGATTATACGCTCATTAAGACGACGATTTGCGCTTTCAATGGTTTCTTTTACTCTCTGTATTTTTGCTGGAATATTTATATTTTTATCGAAAAAATCATGGTTTTTTCGGTTGATAATGAAAAGATCTGCCATATGGTTTGATGCATATGTTTTTGCTTCTATGAGTGCATTCTTAGCTTCTTCAGTTATCAATGAAACCCCCGTATGCGGATCGCCATAGATATTGATGACATCTGTCATTTGTCCAGATATTTGTGAAATATCAAGTGTAGTTCCCCCTATGTCAACGATAAGCAATGATTGGTTTATATCCATTTCAGACAGGATTTCAAATCCAGCCGGTATTGATTCCGGCCTGACAGTAATTGAATTGAGCTTAAACATTTGTGTTTCTTTGCTATTACTGACTCTCCGCATTAAGCCAGATTTTTTTCTTTGAACATTTTCTTTATTTACCTGTTTGTTTGTGTCGTAGTACTCTGATAAGGGTAAGGTCACGACAATATCTATTGTTTTTGGTTCTATTCCTGTTTTCAACAGAGCGTGATGAATAGCGATTGTATTAGCGGCGCTGTATTGCCACTCAATGTTATTTGTATTCAATGCTGTTGAATCATGGCGATCAAAAGAATACTTTTCTCCATCGATATCATAGTTAACTATATTACTGTTGCCAAAATCTGCTTTCCAGCCCCGTTTAAACGTAGTGGGCACAGCAATTTTTTTTTCGACACCTTCCTCCCCATCCCATTTTACTTTGATGCTAGTTGACCCGTCATCTACATAAATTTTCATAAAAAACCTATAAAATATTATTTTAAACTAAAAACATAAATTTTATGAAATTTAGCACTAAAAACTAAGCTAGTAAACATAAAAATATGTTTATTTGCTCTTTTGATTACTATAATTATGTAAATTTATGCTATTGTATGTTTTATCATAATTATAATTATTTTCTATCTTCTTCAAGCTAAATTTGCATGAACAGCATTAAAATAGCTTATACCTATACATCCTCCAAAAAACCAGTGTAGTGGCGGGCCAGAACGATAAATGTGTACTTGTGTAGCTAACGCCTATCTGCTGTCGTGTGTTTATATTGGTGATTTTAGCTTTCTGTTACTAGATGGTTTCCCTTGTTTCAGGATAAGTAAAGAAATGTCTGTCAACGAAACACGTTAACTATGTGGAATGTGAAGAAGAAAAAGACGAAAGGTAATTGATAATCCTCGCCGTCTTGAAAAATATCTTTATCTGAAAATCTTACTTTGCTTAACCGTCAAAAACCCTCTTAAAACGTCTTCTATCTATCGGTGTAAGAGATCTCTTTTTATGCCAAACATTATTACATAAGAGTGTTATTTTATGCTCCTTAAAATGGTTTTATGCGGTTTTAGAGGTATTTGGTTTAAATACGTCTAACGTCTAAGAATTGTAAAAAAATTTTTTTAACTTTAACCAAGAGCGCTCGCCTCAGTCTTTGGCTGAGGCGTACCGAAGGAGATTTTCTCTGAGGAACGCACAGCAAAAACCAGGAAGCGGCAGATCCTATTTTGTCGAGGGAAGCACGGTCACTCTTTATCTAATATTTGGCAATCAGATTTTTTGGTATTCGAATTTATTCCTGTTTAACTGATGTGTTAACAACTGAAGTTATCCACAATATTTAAGGTGGAAAACGTGGTTAAAAGATCAGTTATGTATAGTTAAAAGAAGTTAAAGAGATTTTTTTAGCTGTAGGTATATGAAATATCATAAGTGTTGCGACATGTTGGTTTTTAAATCACAGTTAGTTCTTGGTATTATTCACAGTATGAAAGAATATGTTTGTTTATTTGAGCTCATTTTTGTTAATTTGGTTTTTAAATTACAGTATATTGCAATTTTTAGCATTTTTAAAATCAAAGAAACGCGCTAATCAAGTGCTGCTGAAACCTAACTGGTTCTTACCAACAACCCTAGTAGAAGATAGGGTGAAGGCTATGGCAGATCACATACAATTAATCAGAGAGTAAGCAACTTGAGAATGTTATGTCCCCGCAAAGATGAGTTAGAATTTTTATTGCTGATGAGGTCTAGCTTTTAAGTTTCAGGGATGAGATGGTAAGCATGGAACGCCATTTTTTTGCCTTAAAAGGCGGAGATATCAAGGTTAGAAAATACAAAAATGGGAATGTAACCGTTATTGTTAAGGATATGGCTGATGGATTAGACACTGTTTTTGATAAAGATGTCTGAATTTATATTATATCAAAACTATAGGAATCGATTAATAATCATCAAGAAATAAGTAGAATAATTTGTTTTACGCCTTATGATTTTTTGTAACCACGAATAGAACAATTAGTGATAGAACTTATCAAGAATTAGAAAGAGCTTTAGATAGGTTAAAGGGAACAACAATTAAGACCCATGTTTTTATTCAGAAGAAACGTAGGAAAGTATTGGCTTTAGTCTTATTGATAGTTGGCAAATTCTTGATGAAAAGAAAGGAAAGCTTGATATTGGTATGATTGAGATAACGTTGCCTGATTGGCTATATCAGGCATTGCATAAAAAGAAAATGCTGAAAATCAGTCAAGACCATTTCCGTATCCGAAAAGCAATAGACAGGCGACTTTATGAGATCGCGCGTAAGCATTTTGATCATCAGAGAGAGTTTACGATAGCCATTGAAAAACTGCATTTAAAAACGGGCAGCACCGTCTTGTTGAAAATGTTCCGGCATAATATTGAACGATTGGCTAAAACGAATGACTTTCCTGATTACGGCCTTCGTTATGATGTCAAAGCGGATATAGTGATTTTTAATAACCGTAATCTCATACCGGAGAAATAATAAAAAGAGCAGCAACGTGAAAGCGGTAAAAAAAGAAATTTATAAGTTAAAAAATTTACTATCCGCAAAGGGAGGTGGAAAATGAAAAATAATATTTATCAGTTTCCAGAAGGTTTAGAACGTCAAGTGTTCAAAAATCTATCAATGCGGTAAAGCGTAAGAGAAAATCAAGAAAGGTATGTCAAATTTTAATAATCAGCCTCCGCTGGTTGTGGTTTGCTTTGCATATATCACCATTGCCAATATGTTGCATATCGCTATGGTCGCATTCTTTGATTTTTATATTCGTTCAATGGATTTATTGTTGTGATGGGTGGATTAGATTTCATTATAATGTATCATAATATTGATAAGTATTTTACATTATCGGATAACTATACCATGCCTTTTTTTATGTGGCTTTGTGTGATGGATTGTGCAGGCGAGTTGATAATGTCAATGTGTCACTCAACAATGCCTTGTCATCGACTCTTTTTGGTTTTGGTTAGAGAAGAAGAGAATAGCGACGCTCACTATTAATATGCCCATGTTGAAAATATTTAAGAACGGACTCATGACTTTTTTATGGTTAAAATACTAATACTCTTTATTTATGATCAAGGCTATCTGTGCTCTAAAATCGGGGCCGTGTATAACATGACTGAGAAGGAGGCCATCAATCTTTCTGTGACGCGCTAAAATATTCCAGGCGTCGGTATGACCTTAGTTAAGCGATTCGCCGTTGACAAAATAGCAATTGCCGATATGTAAAATACATAACACAATTAAACGGTTCAATCGACTGCCCTTTTTCAATAGGGTTTGAACTTGTGAAACGGAGTATACCGTAGCTGAAGGTGATTTCGGTAACTTATAGGAGGTTTTAGACATCTCTTGAAAAAACTAGTTTTCCATATGTTCTCTCTTCTGAAGTAAAAATTGGCTCATCATGTCTTGTAGGGCCACGATTTCTTGTGGCAGAATTTCGGTTGGGTCGTCATGTAAGAGTAAATTTGGCGATGCAGCATACTCAATGCCTCGATCGCTTTCAGATAAAAGCGATTCAGTCCAGTTTCTTATCATACTTAAAAGAGATCTTTCAGCGTCTCTTTTTCACTTTAAAACTGTTTGAATATTGCATCATGCGGCGTATGGCTAAATTTTTTACTTTCTCATTATTATACTTAATCAATTTCAGGTGAGGCCTGATCTTATCACAAAATAGCCAGGTAGACTTATTCGAAGCATCCCTGTTCAATGCCCAGCTCAAATTAAAAAAAGAAGCATGCATTTAATAAAATTTTAATAAAAAATCATAAATAAATATTTTTTACTCTTTTTTTCTATAGTTAAAAAAGTCACCACTCAGGCACTGCCTTAATGAAAAATATCATATCTCTGCCTATTTAAATGCATAACCTATTTAATACACCGAGTAATAAAAATATCAACCCTGCTATTCAACGCTTGCCAAATAAAAAATCGATACCTATTGGAATAGGGTAAAAAATTGAAGAGGGATTTTTGGAATCAAACCCTAATCGCTGAAAAAGATTTAGACGTTAACCCATTCCAATGAGGCATCTGATACTGCATCCACTTTTAAAAAAGTGACCGCTTTTTATGAACGGAAGAAGATGGTCTATCTTTCTTATCAGGATAAATTTCAGGTAGTAATTACACAAAAAAGAAAACGGAACTGATACATTTTCTTTTTCCATTGAAGGCATGATAGATACATGTACTTGATTCTACGGATAAGTTGGGAAAAAGATGGCTTCTATCAAAAAAGCTAAATTGAATCGTAATGAATTAAAATATGATGGCATAAATGTTAAATCAGCACGCATCGGCAATCAGCCCAATTTAGCTCAATAATAAATATATTACATACAGATAAATTGTTTTGATTTACTATGTGGCGTATCCGCTCATTCGTACGAAAATTCATTCTAACATGCTTATTTTTATTATTTTTAGGGATTCATTTAAAAAATGCAACCAATAAAATTGGATTAATTTTCTTATAGTTGTTCATTTCATGAATCCATCAAATTAGGCGTGAAAATTATTCATAGAGATATTAGTAAGGAGGGCTTACTCGATATTATTGGTAGTAACGGACAAATAATATTCAGGGTGAAGTACAAATGAAGCTGGATTTATATGATAACAATATTTTAAAAGCTGCATGGAAAGCCCGTGGTCAAGTCTCAGGGTTTGCGTCTAATAGAAGAAGAGAATATCGTTATTTTGAAGGTGAATGAGATAAAAAGCTAGATATGTTGTACTGATGGGGTAGTGTCTAATATTGATGTCAATGTTTCTGCTGTGGCAGTATTTTCAATTTATCGCTGTATCACTTTCATAGATCAGTCGCAGAAAAATATTTTTACAACCTGTAATGGCTCATGTTACCGCAGGTTATGTAGTATATGGTTACTTCACTATATTGATTTATAGTGTAAAAAAATGATTTATTTATCCAGTGGATATTTATATTTAATCAACGCAGGAAACTCGATTCAGTTTCCATGATGGGTAAAAATATATTCAATATTGTCAAGAAGAGGATGCTAACACAACAATGGCGCTGCTCATTATATAGGCCCTTTAATGGCCGATTTTCATCGTAATTTATTGAAAGGGGAATTTAATTTACCCAAATATAGCTTTTTATCCTGAGGGTAAATTAAAATTATTTTATAAATATAACCCCATGGCCTTTTTAGCAGAGCATGTCGTAGGCAAAGCCAGTAATGGAAGCGATAGAATTTTAGAGATCACGATAAAGACGCTTCATCAAATGTCTCCTTTTTTTGTCGGTATAGAATAAATGGTAAAAGATTCAGAACGATTTGTGAAGATGTATCTGAATCAATAGCAGTATATTAGGAGCGTTGTTTTGTGCCGAGAAAAGTTTTTGATATATGCACGAGAACTTGCGCGTCAGGAACAGGAAAATAAGGCTTTCTTATAGAATATGCAATCAATTCACTGGGTTGGGATTGTATGTTTAAAAGATAAAGAATTATCTTGAATTTTTCAAGTGAGCTCACTCAATACGTAAGAGAACAACACATTAGCACGGATTCTCGTGCTAATGAGCGGTAGGATTTCATAATCAAAATACTTTATGTATATGTAATGTATTGATTTTTTATCTAAATTTGGCTGATTACCAATGCGTTCTGGTTTAACATTTATGCCATCATATTTTACTGCATTGTGATTTAATTTTGCTATCTTTGATAGAAGAAATATTATTTCTAATCTATCTACAGACGCAAGTACATTTATCTATAATACCTTTGCTCTTTTGGTATTGAAGTATGAGATCTCATATTAAAAATGACTTTTTAAGTGAAACGATGGAAATGGAATTTAAAATTCAACATTTAATTAATAATGAGGGTTGCTACAGAGTGGTGAGAGAATTGATATAGACATCAGGCATAGCCTGTCTGGATTGTGAGGCAAAACATATCATGTAAGCCGAGGTCGTGACGACACGGCTTTGAGCTGCTAGCGCTATGAATGTCAATCGTTCGGGAAGTGATTTGATCTAAACCGTATTTTCCGGACATCCACAACAGCTAAAAGCATGGGTAATATTTTTTATTTTCTAGGTATGAATTGATCGACTTGACATGATCGTGCCGGAATTAAATTTGAACAAGAACGATGCGCAGAGGATGGCTGAAATTTTGAGATCGGGTGTGGTAGAAGCCGGCAGTTCGCCTTATCCTATCCGGCATCGTTGAACGTGATGAAGTTGGAGCATAAAAACCAACTTCTTATTGTAAAAACAGCGTCTTACCGGAGACGAAATCGATTAAAAGGTGCCCGTTTTGGGAGCCGCGGAAAAAGCCACCGGTATTTGGTATGATTGAACACAGTAGTCATGTCGTGATCAAAACTTCTAAAAAACGTGGAAAAAATATAATTTAACCGCTGATGAAGTCTATGATTATAGACGGTACACTGATTGATACCGATGAATATCGTATCTATTCCCGGCTCGAAAAATGGTGGTATTAACATAAAAGTGTTTTCCATGGTCATAGAGAATATGCGTGAGATGATGACAGTAATAGATTTGATGAGATATATCTCAATACAATTGAAGGCGGTTTTTTGGTCACTTTTACACTTTCTCTTGTCTCATGATCCGATCGAAATATCTCACAAAAAACCCACCGCTTTATATTAGATTTTTTGAGTTCGTTCTCATAATTTCAAAAAACGGGGGGGAAATACTATTTTCCTCACCTCACCCTGATTGTGCACCCTGCGATTCCTAATCGGATATGAGATTTATTCTGAAACCAAACCACTCATTATTTGAGTGGCAAGGAGTTTAGTTGATGGTTAAAATTTCCAGCTCATCCCTAGTGAGGAACTCCAGGGGGATTTGATATGCTTTCCTTGTTTATATCCCGCCGACGCACTGACATTGAATGTTTCACTCATATTGGAGGATAAACCAAAAGAATACACCCCTGTGATGCCACTTAAGTCGTTCTCAAATGCATCATGGTGATTAATCCAAACCCGGGTTTTTTTTATGAACTCTCGCTCAGAACCGATATCTATCCAAGGGGTCACTGAAATATCTTTTACTCTTGTCTGATAGACGGCCCGTAAACCGACTTTTCCAAGCACTGAACGCTGGGCGGAAATATCTCCCTTCATTCCGTTTGAAAGTAACAGGCCAGAACGGGTTGTTCTTAATCCACCTATACTGAGGTATGGGGTGAATGTTATCTCTCTTGCGACCATATCTTTCCCTCCTTGAATACTTGCCCCCAACGCTAATGTGCTGAAATCCCCGAATGCATCTCCTCCACCGGTCATTCTTCCATGAATCTCCTGCGAGAACCGGTTTGCTTTCAGAATGCCATCAAGCCAGAAACCTGAGTCATGACAATAAGCTGAATACGCCCCCGCCGACCAGGAACTCACCTTCCCATCCCCTAGTGCTTTTCCCCTGAAATTCAGTTTTGCATCACTATAGGTGAAGAACAAACCCTGTGTTGTGTAAGCACTGTGCCCCATGCGCATGGTGCGGTCTGACCCTATAGACATCCCATTTAATTTCAACCCGTAACCTTCTCCTTCTTTTTGAAGGATGTTATGGCGTTCATTCATGATTTTGATCCATACAGCAGACTCAGTTTTTGCCTGACTTGTAGATGACATTCTTTCCTGAATCTGGGCCATTTCACTGTGATAAATTAACGGGTCCACTGTGGATATCGACAAAACTGCTGCTGTTGAAGGGGTGATGGACGGAATATCAGGTACGTGATTTGTGCGAGATACATTTGTTGTCGGAGAAAGTAACTGATAAGGGGCGACTTTTTTCTCCCCTTCTTTTTTAACAGACGGCGTCACAGGAACTTCTGGTTTTAGCGTATGTGACTTTGTTTCAGATATCAGTTTTGAGGCTGATACGGTTTCCGTCACTGACGGTGGTACAGGAGCTTCTGACCCCGGCTGCGGTTTTTCGGAAGGTTGAGGTGGACGAGATATCAATGACCAGCCTCGTTTGTGGTGATCTGGCACCAGATGATACTGGTACGTTCCTACGTCTACCACATGTCCTGGATTACCAAGGGTAAAATTAGCATCACCGCCCCCCGTCTGAATGATTTTTAGTTTGTCTTCTGGTTTGGGGCTTTTACCGCTGTCAGTCACCATCACGCTAAAATGGCCATGGGCCTCTCCTCTGATTTGCAGTAAATCTCCCTTGTGTTCTGCTATGTCGGTATGCATCCAGAAAGTTCCTTTTCCATTCAGCGACTCTAAAAAAAGTATGGAATGATTTTTCTGGAATCCATCACTGATGGAATAGTTAAAATAAATACATCCATTATTCATGGATACCTTTCGGAATCTTGATATCTTTCCTGGATCTAAATCATTGTCCAAATTAATACGGCCGGAGATATTCAGATTGACTTCACGTGTGTTCAAATCACCGTTATTGATAATATTGAGTTGCCCATGCTCGCCGATGATTACATCACCTTTAAGTGTTGCTTCTAGATGCCCAAATCCTAAAATTAGTTGACCATTACCTATATTAGCTCCGTTAACTGTCCCTTTACGGATGTAGGCAGTACCTTCATTGTTGAGTGTCAGATGATTGGATTGAGCTATCATCGAGTGAGCATCTCCAAGTGTATATGTTCCGCTATTAACAATAGTATCAATATCCGTGCCGTTTTCATTGAATATCCTGCCGCCGCCATTCACAACAGTCTCTTCGGCCAGTCCCCCGTCTTTGATATGCATACTTCCGCCTGTCATATACGTTCTCTTTGAAACACCCCCTTCTCCTACCAGAAGGTCCCCTTCTCCTACCTTAATGCCCCCTTTCATGGTTGTATTATTGGCTTCTGAGTGAGTAACACTAAGTAATCCCCCTTCAATCGTGCTTTCTTTTATTGTCCCTGCGGACAATAGAAGCTTTCCTGATTTTCCTATATATGCATGCGAAAAATGTGGATTGTCTCTTTTTTGTGAGGGAACACTCACATCACCGTTAATTTTCAGGTTATTTATTCGCGCTTTCCCCATAAATATCCCTTTGGCACCATGAGTGATTTCCCCTCCCTCGACTATTACGCCATCATCATTACCAGAGATATCAAACTGCCCGTTATTATAAACTTTGATGTTTTCTACAGTTCCGGATTGAGCATTAAAAACACCGCCTTTATAGATTTTACCGTCCTTGAATATGCCGTGATTTTTTAATGTTGCTCTACCCTCATCTTTTATTACGGTATTCTCTACGTTTCCACCAAAGATGTCCTGATTCCCCTGATTTTCTATAGTGATATTGTTTGCATATCCTCCAATGAATATATCTTGCTGAGCCAAGTGTGGTGGAGAAAAATGTTTTGCGTCACCCCTCAGTATCGTATCCCTTACCCTGCCGAACACTCTCTGATGAGACTGATTCAAGCCATCCAGGTCCTTTGGTGCCACAATTTCGCCAGATATCGTGGATTCTTCAGTTACTGTTTCTGTAAAAAAAGCCGTTGTGTTTCCAGTGAATATTACTATGAGAATGTGAACTATTTTTGTTAAGATAGTTTTTATCTTTTTCATTGGTTTTGTTTCCTTTAGACAGTAATAAAAGTAAATGAAGCGACTGGCGTGTAGTGCTGCAACACTCCACGCACCTGCCTGGTTGCGTTTTTTCTGAACACGAATCAACAATGTTGATAACCATTACAAAGGGATCTCCTCTTTCTATGTTTTTACGACGGGGTGTTCTTTCCTTCACCTGATTTTACGGAGAAAAAAATTACTAGGGTGACTGTTTTCCGAATCAGTCCCCACAAAAAACTTGTTATTATTTTAGTTTTTTCTATATAGAAGCCGTAAAAAGTGTTAAATCTAGCTGTTCTGAAGTGAGCGTTAGTTTCTTGATCAAGACCCTATTTTGTAGTGGGAAGGTCTGAATACGTCGGCACTAATCTATTATTTGCCTTCTCTGAAATGTCAAAAAGATGCTAAATAAATTAATACTAAACTAAATATCTATGTTTTATAGATTTAATGATGTTACATATTTTTAAATTACATTTCATTATTTTATTTTTCTAATTCTCATGAGAACTCACCCCCTGTTAAACTGATGTATGGGTTAATGAACGGCTCTTCTCTGTGTGTTCTTGTGAGTCACCGGCCTCTCTGATCAATAAAATGACAGTGTTATCTTATAATGAGTATACAGATAATCAAGTCTCATCACGATTATGAACTATCTGATTAAAAAGGGGAATGCGAAAAACTAGATGCAGTTTATCACTGAAATAGCGAAACAATCAGAAAAAGATTAGTAGGCACTGATGATAATGGTTCAAGCATTAAGAAAAGAAGGGATTCAAGAGGGCATGAAAAGGAAAATTGGAATGCATGCAAGAAGGTATTTAAAATGGGGGAAACAGGCTGCTATGAAGATAGCCAACAGCTTATGGGAGCGGTATGGCGAGACAATCTGTGAGGGAATTAACCGGTCTAACGGAGACTGAGATGAAAAGTTTATTTCAAGATTCCCCTATCTGAATGTTTTTTATTGTAGTGTATATTGATGGTGAGTATTTTTATTTATCCTTTTTCAGATAGAAGGGATTTTAGTGTGCTTTTTTTAAAGTTAAAGAGGCTTACATGCTTACCTGATTACCTGATTACCTGATTATCATTGACTGTCATAAGCCTTGGATCAATAAGGGTGACACAATGAAACTAGTAGCATTAAAAAACCAGAGATAATTCTCACTGACAAATCCTGATTTATGAAAAACCCAGTTTTATTGGACTCGCAACGAAAAATAATCAATAACTTAAATACATTCTTATCAATTTATATTAACTGTACCCGGCTATATTTTAACCAATCTTTTCCTGTATACTCCTTGTTGCTACATTTGTACCTGTGAACTA
>NZ_CAADHL010000005.1 GCF_900699045.1 Candidatus Williamhamiltonella defendens
ATTATTCACTCTCACGTCAGTGCACACACACATTATCTGATAAATTTTTAAAGAGCTTCTTCCTAATCCTAATATGACCGCGCATTCTACGTACTTATTCTATCCAGTCAACTCCTTTAGTCCATTTGTTTAATTCCAATCAACATCTATATGTTGATTTATTTAAAAAAAGATTATAGCACCTTTTTTTAAATTCGGTATATCATTTTGTAAACAAATTTTAGTGATACGCTAAAGGAATAAAATTCATGTCTTTAAATTCTTTAATAAAACGCCCAATTTGCCGCGCGCTAATCAGCGTGTCTGATAAAACGGGTATTGTTGATTTTGCCACAGCATTGTCTTCACTTGGAATACAATTGATGTCTACTGGAGGTACTGCAGAATTGCTTTCTAAAAAAGATATTAAAATTCAACGCGTTTCTAGTTATACCGGGTTCCCAGAAATAATGGGAGGACGTCTTAAAACACTGCATCCTAAAATACATGGAGGGATCTTGGCTCGACGAGGCCAAGATGAGCCTATACTAGAAGAGCATGGGATTGAGTCTATTGATATGGTCATTGTCAATTTATATCCCTTTTCCCAAGCTATTGCTGAAACTGATTGCTCCTTAGAACATGCGATTAAGAATATTGATATTGGCGGACCAACAATGATTCGCTCCGCTGCAAAAAATCATCAAGATGTAGCGGTGATTGTTCATTTCTCTGATTACTCATCGATCATAGATGAATTAAATAAAAATAAAAATACGTTAAGTCATTCAACGCGTTTTTCTTTAGCGACTAAAGCATTCCAACATACGGCTGCCTATGACAGTATGATCAGTCATTATTTTGATTCATTAAATTCCTCTCAACCTTATTTTGATTCATTAAATTCCTCTCAACCTTTTTTTCAAAACCAAAAATATTTTTCTTTTCCAGATAATCTCCATCTTCAATATATTAAAAAACAAGACATGCGTTATGGTGAAAATCATCACCAAAAATCCGCTTTTTATGTAGAAAAAAAATCAATAAAAAGTGGTATCTCGAATGCCAAGCAATTACAGGGGAAACCTCTTTCATACAACAACATCAATGATGCTAATACGGCACTTGAATGTGTAAAAGAATTTACTAAACCTGCTTGTGTTATCGTAAAACACGCTAATCCTTGTGCCGTTGCCATAGATGATGATTCTATTTTTTTAGCTTATGCAAAAGCCTATGCCAGTGATTCGCTTTCAGCGTTTGGCGGTATTATCGCTTTTAATCGAACTTTATATCTCAATACCGTTGATAGCATTATGCATCACCAATTTGTCGAAGTCATTATTGCCCCGGCCATAAACGAAGAAGCTAAATTTGCATTAGCAAAAAAACCTAACGTTCGTGTTTTAATTGCTAAAATCCAAGATGAACCTCTTCCCAGTTTACATTTTAAAAGCGTTCAGGGTGGGCTACTGGTACAAGAAAATGATTTAGGTATGATTACGCCGTCTGATTTAAAAATTGTTTCAACACGTCAACCTACAAAAAAAGAGCAAGAAGATGCTCTATTCGCTTGGAAAGTAGTCAAATATGTCAAATCAAATGCCATCGTTTACGCAATAAAAAATAGAACGATTGGGATTGGCGCCGGACAAATGAGCCGTATTTATTCGGCTAAAATTGCGGGTATGAAGGCAGTGGATGCAGGATTAACCCTAGAGGGCTCTTCTATGGCCTCCGATGCTTTTTTGCCTTTTCCTGACAGTATCGATGAAGCTTCAGCTTTAGGGGTTACCTGTATCATCCAACCTGGTGGTTCTATCAACGATGCTCACGTTATCGCCCGTGCTGATAAAAAAAATATAACAATGATTTTAACGAATATGCGTCATTTTCGCCATTAAATTGATTAAATACAAAAACATCCGAGCCTTATTCTAAAAAGTAACCCATAAAACTTAAAAATATTTACGGAATTTTGTATGAAGAAAATAAACGTCTTAATTATCGGCAATGGAGGCAGAGAACATGCGCTCAGTTGGAAAGCGGCTCAGTCCCCTTTAGTGAATAAAGTTTATGTCGCTCCTGGCAATGCCGGCACTTTTTTAGAGCCCATGTTAGAAAATGTGCTGATTGATACCTGTGATATTTCAGGATTATTAAATTTTGCTCAAACTCAACATATCGGCTTAACCATCGTAGGGCCAGAGGCCCCTTTAGTGATGGGTATTGTTGACGCTTTTCGTTCGGCGGGCCAAGTGATTTTTGGTCCTACTCAAGCCGCTGCTCAATTGGAAGGATCAAAGATTTTTACTAAAAATTTTTTAAACCGACACAACATTCCGACGGCAGAGCATAAAGCTTTTACGGATCAAGAAGCAGCATTGCATTATGTTCAATCCAAAAACGCTCCTATTGTCATTAAAGCGGATGGATTAGCAGCGGGAAAGGGCGTTGTACTGGCAATGTCTCAGAAAGAAGCGGAAAGTACCATCAAAGATATGCTATCTGGTCAAGCTTTTGGAGATGGCGGGCATCGGATTATAATTGAAGAATTTCTTGAAGGTGAAGAAGCTAGCTTTATCGTCATGGTTGACGGAGAAAATGTGTTACCCATGGCAACCAGTCAGGATCATAAAAAAGCTTATAACGGTGATCAAGGCCCCAATACAGGTGGAATGGGCGCTTATTCGCCAGCACCGGTTATTACTGATGAAATATATGAAAAAGTCATGCAGAAAATTATTCTCCCCACCGTAAAAGGTATGGCGGATGAGGGGCATGAATATACTGGTTTTCTTTATGCCGGATTAATGGTTTGTAAAAATAGGAAACCTAAAGTTATTGAATTTAATTGCCGTTTTGGAGATCCAGAAACGCAACCCATTATGTTACGAATGCGCTCAGATTTAGTAGAACTTTGTTTAGCCGCGACAAAAAGGCAACTGAAAGGAAAAAATGCCATTTGGGATGAACGCTGCGCGTTAGGTGTCGTGTTGGCCTCGCAGGGTTACCCTGGAGAATACCAACAAGGTCATATAATTTCAGGGTTGCCTTATAAAGAAAGATCGGATGAAAAAATATTTCATGCGGGCACTCGATTTAATGAAAATCATCATATCGTCACCTCTGGTGGAAGAGTGCTTTGTTTAACAACATTAGGTAATGATATTTCTAAGGCAAGAAAAAGGGTATATCAACTTACAAAAAAGCTTCAATGGGAAGGCTGTTTTTTTCGAAAAGACATTGGATATAGGGCCATTGAACGAAAAAATTAGTTCAGGATTGATTGTATGCCCCTCTCAAAGGTTCAAATACCTTAATCCGCTTTTAAAATAAGGAAGCTGATGAAATGCATTTTCGTGCGATAACCCGCATTGTTGGGTTGCTAGTCATGTTATTTTCTGGAAGCATGTTTATTCCAGGTCTGGTCGCTTTGTTTTATCGTGATGGAGCAGGAAAAGCCTTCACGCAAACTTTTTTTGTTGCCCTCATCATCAGTTTTTTTCTTTGGTTTCCAAACCGCAGGCACAAAAGTGAATTAAAAGCTCGTGAAGGTTTTTTGATTGTCGTGCTTTTTTGGACGGTATTAGGCAGCGTGGGTGCATTACCTTTTTTATTTTCGGAACGACCTAATCTTTCTGTGACGGATGCTTTTTTTGAATCCTTTTCTGGGTTAACGACAACAGGAGCGACTACTTTGGTAGGATTAGATACTCTACCAAAAGCGATCTTGTTTTATCGACAAATGTTACAATGGTTAGGTGGTATGGGGATTATCGTACTGGCGGTTGCCATCCTACCTCTTTTAGGAGTAGGAGGTATGCAGCTATATCGCGCTGAAATGCCAGGGCCGCTCAAAGAGAATAAAATGCGCCCTAGAATTGCTGAAACCGCTAAAACATTATGGTTTATCTACGTTGTATTAACCATGACCTGCATGTTTTGTCTTTGGGGTGCAGGGATGTCAATATTTGATGCGATTTGCCACAGCTTTTCTACAATTGCGATTGGAGGATTCTCTACGCATGATACCAGCATTGGATATTTCGATAATCCTATTATTAATACCATTATTGCTATTTTTCTTTTAATTTCTGCTTGTAATTTCGGCCTACATTTTGGGCTATTGAGTGGCCGTAGTATAAAAGTATATTATCATGATCCTGAATTTTGTACATTCATTTTTCTTCAGTTTATACTTGTTATACTCTGCACCTTTGTACTATGGATCCATAATGTATATCAAACGGGTTTAACCGCATTGAATCAGGCTTTTTTTCAAGTGATTTCGATGGTCACCACCGCTGGTTTTAGTACACATAGTATTGCTCAGTGGCCATTATTTTTACCCATGTTACTATTATGTAGTTCTTTTATTGGAGGATGCGCGGGATCAACAGGTGGTGGATTAAAAGTGATTCGTATTTTGCTATTATATCTGCAGGGATCGCGCGAATTAAAAAAATTGGTTCACCCTAATGCTGTATACACCATCAAATTGGGTAATAAGGTATTACCTGATAGGGTCTTGGAAGGAGTATGGGGGTTTTTTTCTGCTTATCTGGCTGTTTTTATTTGTAGCATGTTGGCGATTATTGCGACCGGAGTTGATGAATTTTCTGCTTTTTCTGCAGTAACCGCAACTTTAAATAACTTAGGGCCTGGTTTAGGTATCCTACGGGACAATTTTACAGGCATCAATGCTGAAGCTAAGTGGATATTAGTGCTCACCATGTTATTTGGACGCTTGGAGATATTTACTTTGTTGGTTTTGTTTACTCCTACTTTCTGGCGTGAGTGATACGATTTTTTAAGAAACACTAATACTAAAAAGTGTATCAATCTGACACCTCATATTTCATTTTTATATTTAGGATAATACTGATTATGCAAGATATTTATCGTCCTCAAGATATTGAATCTCATGTTCAGCAGCATTGGAACCAAGCACAGACTTTTACCGTTAAAGAAGATCCCAAAAAAGAAAAGTATTATTGTCTTGCGATGTGGCCTTATCCTTCTGGCCGGTTACACATGGGGCATGTACGAAACTATACCATTACAGATGTGATTGCGCGTTACCAAAGAATGCTGGGGAAAAATGTGCTACAGCCCATTGGTTGGGACGCTTTTGGTTTGCCTGCGGAAGGCGCCGCTATAAAAAATAAAACTTCGCCCCTTGATTGGACGAAAGCCAATATTCAATATATGAAAAAACAGTTGCAATCTCTGGGTTTTTCGTACGATTGGAGCCGAGAACTCACGAGTTGCAAGCCCGAATATTATCGTTGGGAACAATGGTTTTTCACTCAACTTTACGAAAAAGGGTTGGTGTACAACAAAACCTCTGATGTCAATTGGTGTCCACAAGATTTCACTGTGTTAGCGAATGAGCAAGTGATAGACGGGAGATGCTGGCGTTGTGACAGTAAAGTAGAGCGTAAATCGATACCGCAATGGTTTATTAAAATCACCGCCTATGCAGATCAACTATTAGATGATTTGGATGAATTAGAACACTGGCCTGAGCAGGTCAAAACGATGCAACGCCATTGGATTGGGCGATCAGAAGGTGTAACTATTCGATTTACACTCGATCATGATGAGAAAACAGATTTAACTGTTTATAGTACGCGTCCAGATACTTTGATGGGAGTAACTTTCATCGCCATCGCACCAGATCATTTTTTCTCTACTGAGATAGCTAAAGATTTTCCATCTGTATCCACGTTTATTGATGAATACCGTCACATTAAGATGACAGAAGCAGAAAGGGCGGCCATAGAAAAAAAAGGCATTGATACTGGTTTCTTTGCCCTGCATCCATTAACGGGGGAAAAAATCCCTATTTGGGTGGCCAATTTTGTATTTATGGAATACGAAACTAGCGCAATCATGGGAGTTCCGGGGCACAATCAGCGGGATTGGGAATTTGCTACTCAATATCATTTGCCGATAAAAACGGTCATTTTATTAGAAGATGGTACAGAACCGGACGTAAAAAAAAAACCTTTAATAGAAACAGGCAGGTTATGTCATTCAGGTGAATTTAACGGTCTTTTATACAAGGAGAGTCGTGATCGGATTATCGATAAATTAGTGGATTTAGGAACAGGTCAGAGAAAAGTCAATTATCGTTTGCGTGACTGGGGAGTCTCTAGACAACGTTACTGGGGCGCGCCCATTCCCATAATCACACTCGAAGACGGGCGTATTATCGGAACACCAGAAGATCAGTTGCCAGTCATTCTGCCAGAGAAAACATTTATAAAAGACATGATTAATCCACTCAAAGCGGATCAAGACTGGGCCAAAACAAGCATCTCTGGTCAGCTCGGGATACGTGAAACAGATACCTTTGATACCTTTATGGAATCTTCCTGGTATTACGCGCGCTATGCTTGTCCAAAATACGATCAAGGCATGATCGAGAAATCCGCAGCGAATTATTGGCTGCCAGTCGATCAGTATGTGGGTGGAATTGAACATGCGATCATGCATCTGCTTTATTTTCGATTTTTCCATAAATTAATGCGTGACCAAGGGTTGGTGTATTCGAAAGAACCTGTAAAACGTTTGTTGTGCCAAGGCATGGTGTTAGCGGATGCTTTTTATTACAACGCCCAGAATGGCGAACGTGTTTGGATTTCTCCTACGGATGTGACTATAGAACGCGACAATAAAGGCCAATTTTTAAACGCGTTTGATGCCAAGGGCCATCATCTCATTCATGCCGGTATGAGTAAAATGTCTAAATCTAAAAATAACGGTATTGATCCTCAAACCATGGTAGAGAAATACGGTGCTGACACTGTCCGTTTATTTATGATGTTTGCGTCTGCCCCTGAAATAAATTTGGAATGGCAAGAATCGGGCTTAGAGGGGGCTTATCGTTTTCTAAAACGTCTTTGGCGATTCGTTTTTGATCATATTATTCAAGGCCCTACTCAGCCTCTTAAAAAAGAAAACTTAAATTCAGCCCAAAAAAAATTAAGACGAAATTTACATAAAACTATTGCAAAGGTAACCGATGATATTGGACGTCGTCAGACATTTAACACCGCTATTTCGGTCATTATGGAGCTTATGAATCAACTTTATCGAGCGCCTATCAATACAGAGCAAGATCGCGCTCTGATACAAGAAGCCTGTATTTCTGTGATAAAAATGCTATACCCCTTTACACCGCACATTTCGTTTGTGCTATGGCAATATCTGCATAAATCTCATGATGAGACACATCCACTTGATATTGACGACAGCTTATGGCCTGTGGTCGATCAAAGCGCCTTGATAGAAGATGAAACGTTAGTCGTAATTCAGATAAATGGAAAAATACGCGCTAAAATTACAGTTCCTATGAATTCAACACAGCAAGCAGTTTATAAATCTACATTACAAGAGCCTACTATCATAAAACATCTCAATGGCATCACCCCGTCTCATGTCATTTACATTCCCAATAAACTCTTAAATTTAGTGCTCAACAATGAATAAAAATAAAATTACAGAGACACACTCTTTCGTATCGCTTCTTTTTTCATGGACGATAGGATTTATGATACTCACCACCATAGGCTGTGGTTTTCATTTAAGAGAAATCACTGAGGTACCCAAAGAATTCCAAACTCTCATACTGAACAGCAGTGATCCATATGGCCCTTTGTCCCAATGTATTCGTCAAGAATTACACCTCAATCGGGTGATCATTTTGGATGATAGCCAACGCACTGATCTCCCTACTTTAAAGATCGTAGATTCATCACAAAGAACAAATACGGTGTCTATTTTTCAAGATGGGGTTAAGGCTGAAAATCAGCTTTCACTGACCATATCAGCTGAAATACTAATACCAGGTAGTGGTATTTATCCGATACAAGTGACGGTATTTCGCTCTTTTCTAGATAACCCTTTAATGACGTTACCTAAAGAAGCCGAGAATGAAATTCTGACTAAAGAAATGATGAAACAAGCGGCAAAAAAATTAATTCGACACTTCACTAAAGTTCATGAAGATCTTTTAAAAGCTTCGAAAACCTCTGACATATATTAAACCTAAAGTGACAGTGAAATGAAGCTGATTGATGCTGAGCAATTACAGGAGCACCTACAAATGCATTTGAGTGCCTGTTATTTGCTCTATGGTGATGAGCCCTTGCTGCTACAGGAAAGCCAAGATCATATTCGTGAAGCGGCTCTTCGGAGGAATTTTACAGAGCATTTTACCGTGACGATAGAAGGAGATACAGAATGGGAGAATATCTTTCGTATTTTTCAGGAATTGAGTCTTTTTTCTTCTCGGCAAACGATTTTGGTGATTTTTCCACACAAGCTGTTACCTGCTTCAATGAAAGATAGATTAGGGCAATTAGTTCAGTTGTTACATCAAAATATTTTACTAATGATGAGCTTTTGTAAGCTGACCAAGGTACACGAAAATAGCCCTTGGTATAAAACGTTAGCGCCTTATGCGTGCAAAATCAATTGTGAAAAACCAAATCACCAAAGGCTGCCGGCCTGGATTAAAACGCGAAGTAAAAGTTTATGTTTTGATATAGATTTACCTTGTATTGAGCGGCTTTGTGAATGTTATGAAGGGAATATTCTAGCGCTTTCACAGCTCTTAACCCTTCTTTCGTTAGTCTATCCAAACGAGCAACTCAGCTTTCCTAAAATTGAGCCTCTGTTAAATAATTTTGCACATTTTACACCATACCAGTGGGCAAATACTCTGCTGGAGGGTAAGACGGAACGCGCCTTACTGATTTTAAAAAAATTGCAACAAGAAGAACATGAACCTGTTATTTTACTGAGAATATTACAGCCAGATCTGTTGTTATTAGTGACTTTAAAACGTGCCATGGCAGAATTTCCCCTAATAACCTTATTTCAGCAGCATCAAGTTTGGCAGAGTCGTCATACTTATTTTACTCAGGCGCTACAACGCCTTTCACAGAAAGTCTTAAAACAAGGTGTCCATCTATTTTGTCAAATAGAGACATCTTTAAAGCAGGATTATACACTTTCAATATGGGCCGAACTAGAGACCCTTTCTTTGTTGTTATGTGGGCACCCTGTGCTTGGCCTCTATCCTCAGAGTTTCACTGAATGTTTTCTTGATGAACCTTAAATATAAAGATAAATATGGAAGTCCTCTTCTCTGTGCTTGGTTTGGCGGTACTTTTGATCCTATTCATTTAGGCCATTTAAACGTTGCCTCTGAATTAGCCAGACAAACTGGTTTAAAAAAAGTTTATTTATTGCCGAATCATATCCCCCCCCATCGATCACAGCCTATCGCGACCGTACAGCAACGCTGGGATATGTTATCACTAGCCATACAACATCAGCCCTTATTTAGCCTTGATGATCGTGAGTTGCGGAAAAACGGCCCCTCTTATACTTTGGATACAGCCAATCAAATACGTCAGGCATATGGTGATATCACACCTTTGGCTTTTATCATGGGAGAAGATTCTTTTTTATCCTTACCGAGATGGCATGATTGGGAATCTTTTTTTGAGCTTTTTCATATTTTGGTTGGCGCCCGCGCCTGTGAAGGAAACATAACGCATTTTCTTCAACAGAAACCCGGACTAAAATCCCGTCAAATAAAACAAAATCATGTCACACAAAAGTTACATCAACAACCATATGGTTTTTTTTATTTAGCAAAAACTCCATTATGGCCTATTTCTTCAAGTGAAATCCGACATCGTTGCCAGTCTGGGGAATCTTGTCAATCTCTTTTACCCGCTTCAGTTTGGGAGTATATTAAACTAAAAAAGTTATATATTATCTGAACAAATGTATCCATCCCTGGTCGTTGATTTCTTCCTTCTGAAATAAAAATATCATATCAAATGTAGGATTATCTAATAATCTGGAATAAATGAAAACGCTTTAGTATCTAATTAAGGCATATAATTAATTAAAATTACTTGATTAACAGTGCTATAGCTTAAGTTTTGCTTACCCTGAGTTTTATTGTGCTTTACTTTTTTTTGCTTTCAAATTAGGCAAATCGGTGATGCTGCCTTCATAAATTTCAGCTGCTAATCCCACAGATTCATATAAGGTCGGATGAGCATGGATAGTTAAGGCCATATCTTCCGCATCACATCCCATTTCGATGGCCAACCCGATTTCTCCTAGTAATTCTCCGCCATTACTGCCGACAATCGCACCGCCCATAATACGACCCGTCTTTTTATTAAAAATCAACTTAGTCATCCCCTCTGAACAATCAGAAGCAATGGCTCGACCTGAAGCGGCCCAAGGGAAAATGGCTATTTCATACTCAATACTTTTTTGTTTGGCTTCTTTTTCTGTTAATCCTACCCAAGCGACTTCAGGTTCAGTATAAGCAATAGAAGGAATGACTTTGGGATCAAAATAGTGTTTGAACCCAGCAATGACTTCCGCGGCCACATGGCCTTCGTGTACGCCTTTATGAGCTAACATCGGTTGGCTTACAATATCACCCACTGCAAAAATATGGCGAATATTAGTGCGTAATTGTTTATCCACACAGATAAAACCTCGTTCATCCACCGTCACGCCTGCTTTTTCAGCGTTGAGCAATTTTCCATTGGGTTTCCGCCCAATAGCCACCAAAACAGCATCATAACGGTGCTCTTCAGGGGTGTGATTGCCTTCCATCGTGACAAAAATACCGTCCTTTTTATCTTTGACTTGAAGGACTGTGGTTTGAAGCATGATATTAAATTTTTTCTCGATCTTTTTGGTGAAAATTTTGATAACGTCTTTATCAGCCTCAGGGATTAGTTGATCTGACATTTCAACGACGTCAATCTTTGACCCCAGTGCTTGATAAACGATCGCCATTTCTAAACCGATAATCCCTCCGCCAATCACTAATAAACGTTTCGGAATGGTTTCTAGTTTCAATGCATCAGTCGAATTCCAAATGCGAGGATCTGCATGCGGAATGAGAGGAAGTTCTATTGAGCTCGAACCCCCCGCAATAATCGCATTATCAAAGCGGATTTCAGTTTGTTCTGCATTTTGAGTTGTGACCAACATAGTGTGAGATCCGCTAAATTGAGCTTCGCCTGTTATCACCTTGACCTGACGCATTTTCGCCGTGCCCGATAGTCCACCGGTAAGCTTTTGAATTACTTTGTTTTTCCATCCTACTATTTTCTTTAAATCAATTTTTGGTGCACCAAAACTCACTCCATGTTCTTCTAGTATTTTTGTATCTGAGATCACTTTAGCAACATGGAGTAATGCTTTAGAAGGAATGCAACCTACGTTTAAGCACACTCCCCCTAAGAGGGCGTAACGTTCAACTAATAGTGTTTCTAACCCTAAATCTGCACAGCGAAATGCCGCGGAATATCCTGCCGGGCCTGCCCCAATCACGACGACTTGAGTTTTTATTTGCGTATTCTTCATTAAAACCTCATTAGTGTTACATAATCAGACGACGAATATCAGCCATGATAACGCTGATATGACTCACGAAACGAGCACCTACCGCACCGTCAATCACCCTATGATCAAAAGACAGTGATAAAGGCAGCATTACACGAGGAAGAAACTCTTTCCCGTTCCAAATGGGTTTAATGGCAGATTTTGACACGCCAAGAATGGCCACTTCAGGGGCATTCACAATCGGCGTGAATGCCGTTCCTCCAATCCCACCTAAACTGGAAATGGTAAAGCATCCCCCCTGCATATCCGAAGCGGTTAATTTACCTGAGCGTGCCTTTTGAGAAATCAACATCAGTTCTTTGGATAGATCAATCACACATTTTTTATTCACGTCACGAAAAACAGGCACGACCAGGCCATTCGGTGTATCGACCGCCACCCCAATGTTGATGTATTTTTTTAAAATCAGTTTTTTCCCATCTAACGACAAGGAACTGTTAAAGCGGGGGAAGGTTTCTAAGGCCTTCGCTACAGCTTTCATCATAAAGACGACAGGCGTGATTTTAACGTCAATCTTCCTTTTTTCTGCTTCGATGTTTTGTTTTTTCCGAAAATCTTCAAGGTTTGTAATATCTGTTTCATCAAATTGGGTGACATGAGGGATCATGACCCAGTTACGACTGAGATTATCCCCAGTCATTTTTTGAATTCGTGTTAATACTATTTCTTCTGTCTCACCAAATTGGTTAAAGTCGATCTTTGGCCAAGGCAAAATGGGCGTTAGGTTTCCTTGGCGAGAAGATGTGAATTCTACAGTCTGTACTGCATTTTTTATATAAGATTGAACGTCTTCTTTTAAGATGCGCCCTTTACGTCCGGTCCCTGAGACTTTTTCAAGATTAACGCCCAATTCACGCGCAAACCGGCGAATCACTGGCGTCGCATGCGTATAAGCTTCATCTGTGAAGGAAGGAGTTGTTTTTTCTATGCTTGTTATCGTGTTCGAAGATGCACTGGGCTTGGAAGGAGTGATTTCTGGTTTTTGCTTAGGCAGCGACTCTGCCGTTTTTTGAATTTTTTGATCGAGTGTAGATGTGATTTTCTCTATTGTATTCATGATCACGATCATCGAACCGGTTTTAACTTTATCCCCTGTTTTTATTTGAATTTCTTTCACTGTGCCTGAAAAAGGAGCTGGCACTTCCATGGAAGCTTTATCCCCTTCTACGGTGATCAAAGACTGTTCTTTTGTTACAGAGTCCCCCACTTTGACTAAAATCTCAGTGACTTCTAATTCATCAGATCCTACATCCGGCAAAGACACTGTCTTTGTGTTTTCTTGAGCAGGTATAGCAGGGGCTGGTGTCTTCTCTTTTTTTTCTGAGACAGCCTCTATGCTAGATTCAAAAAGCATGATCAATTTGCCGGTTTCGACTTTATCTCCAACGGAAACTTTGATTTCCTTTATCGTGCCTTCTTGTGGAGAGGGAATGTCCATTGAGGCTTTATCTCCTTCAACACAAAGCAACGTTTGCTCTGGCACCACGACATCGCCGACATTTACCATGATTTCGATGACTTCTGGGGTTTCTATACCGATATCAGGCATTTTAATTTCAATCACCATTGATGAGTTACCTTTTGAAAATGATTTTATGCTAAACGGGGATTTTGTTTATTCGGATCGATATTAAACTTTATCATCGCTTCTTTAACTTCTTTAGGATTAAAAACCCCTATTTTAGTGAGCTCTGTCAATGCAGCAATTACCACATAAGCCGCATTTACCTCAAAGTGATGTCGTAAATTTTCACGGCTATCGGAACGCCCGTAACCGTCTGTTCCTAAAACACGAAAATGACGAGTGGGAATGAAGGGCCGAATTTGTTCCGCAAATAATTTCATGTAATCCGTGGAGGCAATCACCGGGGCTTGATGCAAAATTTGAGCAACATAAGGCACCTTCGGTGTTTCGGCGGGGTGCAACATGTTCCATCTCTCACAATCTTGACCATCACGTGCTAATTCAGTAAATGAAGTCACACTGTAGACATTAGAGGCAATGTCATACTTTTGAGATAAAATCTGAGCGGCCTCGCGAACGTGACGCAAAATAGCCCCTGATCCCATTAACTGAAGTTTAGATTTTTTACCAGGCAGGATTTCTAATAAATAAATGCCTTTGCCTATACCTTCTTCTGCCCCATTTGGCATCGCGGGCATGTGATAATTTTCATTTAAGGTGGTCAAATAATAGTAAACATTTTCTTGCGCTTCGCCATACATCCTTTCAAGGCCTTTATGCATAATGACAGCCACTTCATACGCATAAGCAGGATCGTAAGAAATACAATTTGGAATGGTTAACGATTGAATGTGACTATGACCGTCTTCATGCTGCAAACCTTCCCCATTAAGCGTCGTACGCCCTGAAGTGCCGCCTATTAAAAATCCACGTGCCTGTTGATCACTTGCTGCCCAGCACAGATCTCCGATCCGTTGAAACCCAAATATAGAATAATAGATATAAAAAGGAATCATCGGGAGATCGTTTGTACTATAAGACGTGGCTGCGGCTAACCAAGAAGAAGCGGCGCCAAGCTCATTAATTCCTTCTTGTAAAATTTGCCCTTTGGCATCCTCTTTATAATAAGCGACTTGTTCATGATCCTGCGGGACATATTGTTGACCGCGGGGATTATAAATGCCAATTTGGCGAAACAACCCTTCCATACCAAATGTACGTGCTTCATCGGCGATGATAGGCACAATTCGATCTTTAATAGATTTATTTTTTAACATCACATTCAATACTCTCACAAAAGCGATGGTCGTAGAGATGTGTTTTGTTTGCTCTTGAAACAGAGCACTGAAATCTTTTAGTGAAGGGAGCTCTAGTTTTTGTGTGAAATTTTTCAAACGAGATGGTAAATATCCGCCTAAAGATTGACGTTGATGATGCAGATATTTCTCTTCTTCAGACTCCTTTTCAAAGGTGACATAAGGCAATTTTTCAATATCTTCGTCTTTGACAGCGATGTCAAAACGATCTCTAAAATAGCGTATCCCTTCCATATTGATCTTTTTAAGTTGATGAGCAATATTTTTTCCTTCACACGCTTCACCCATCCCATAGCCTTTAATAGTATGAGCCAGAATTAGAGTGGGTTTTCCCTTGGTCTCTTGTGCTTTTTTCAAGGCTGCAAAAATTTTAATAGGATCATGCCCCCCTCTGTTGAGGGCCCATATCTCATCATCGCTCATATCTTTGACTAAAGCTGCCGTTTCAGGATATCGCCCAAAAAAGTATTCGCGTATATAAGCGCCATTTTTAGATCTAAAGGTTTGATAATCGCCATCTACAGTTTCATTCATCAATTGGACTAGCTTACCACTGATATCTCTACTCAGTAGATCATCCCAGCGCCCTCCCCAAATTATCTTGATGACCTGCCAACCTGCGCCACTAAAAATCCCTTCGAGCTCATCAATAATTTTCCCATTTCCGGTTACGGGGCCATCAAGACGCTGTAAGTTACAATTAATAATAAACACCAAATTATCGAGCTTTTCTCGAACGGCAATAGTAATAGCGCCTTTAGATTCGGGTTCATCCATTTCTCCGTCTCCTAGAAAGGCATATACCCGTTGCTTAGAGGTGTTTTTTAAACCTCTGTGTTCAAGATATTTTAAAAATTTAGCTTGATAGATGGCATTAAGAGGCCCTAAACCCATAGAAACGGTCGGAAATTGCCAAAATTCCGGCATTAATTTAGGGTGTGGATAAGAAGAAAGACCTTTTCCTTCGACTTCTTGGCGAAAATAATCAAGTTGCTCTTCTGTTAAACGACCTTCTAAAAAAGCCCGAGCGTAAATACCCGGGGAGATATGGCCTTGAAAGAAAACTAAATCTCCACCGTCGTGTTGATTAGGGGCACGAAAAAAATGATGAAAGCAGACTTCATAAAAGGTCGCAAAAGATTGAAAAGACGCAATGTGCCCGCCTAAATCTAAATCTTTTTTCGATGCTTTTAGAACCATCATGATGGCATTCCAACGAATCGCTGCTCTAATACGGCGTTCTAGTTTTAAATCTCCTGGATAAGGGGGATCGTCTTCTGTTGAGATAGAATTGATATAATTTTTTTGGAGAGATCTTTGAGAAAGAGGGGCTCCCATTTTTTGAGCGGCACTTAACACTTGATCTATCAGATACTGAGCACGCTCAACACCTTCTTCACGGATCACCGATTCAATCGACTTTCGCCAGTCTTGTGTTTCGATATAATCCACGTCATTGTTTGATAAAGGATCTGACATGCTGATTATTCCTTATACTTATTTTTTGAGTTAAACAACATTTATCTTTAAGTTTTTCAATAACTTTAATGGCATCCCCTATTTTGTAAATAAGATCTCTAAAGTGGTTCCCTCATTTGCAGATTTCATCCCGTAACAGCCCTCAAACCATGTTTACTCTATGCTTTTAGTTTTTACTCTTCTTCGCCTGACGATCTATATAACATCTAACAATTATCAGCTCCGATAAAAATGGTGAGCATTTTAACACTTAGGCCAACAATTGAGCAATCATCATTAAATAATGCAGCACGGCTGTTTCATAACATATGCTTGAATAAAAGCCATACTAGAGTAATTTTTACTTATTTTAAAAAATCAGATGCTATAAAAAGATATAATGAGAGAAGAGTTGGAAGAATGAGAAGTATTCTGGATCAAGCTTTTTTAGATACAAAATAAGATGTTTTACGTTGTTATATTAGACCAACAATAATAACTACTGTTAATTTTATTAATTTACTGATGGTGCCGAAGGCCGGACTCGAACCGGCACACCCGAAAGCGGTTGATTTTGAGTCAACTGCGTCTACCAATTTCGCCACTTCGGCACTGAGAAAAGTCGGTTATGAAAAACGACAGCGATTATACCCGAGCTTCTTTTCTATGCAACTTTTATATAAAAAGCGTTATTACAAATAATTGGGCTTCATCAAATCTCTGGTGAACACTGAGCATTTCCCCTCAAAATGCCTATCTGATGAGCAGCATAAACGATAAATAAGACTGCTTTTTCGTCAATTGTCTTACTCATACAAAAGGTGGGCCTATATACATTGGGTCGGATTAGGGAGCCCAAAAATCTAATAAATTATAAAGAATAGCAGAGATTGCCATTAACCCCATAATCACCACAAAAATATTACTCATATATCCACTATATTGACGCATTGCCGGAATTTTATGGATAGCATACATCGGCATTAAGTAAAGTAATATGGCAATAATAGGGCCGCTCAGGGTTTCAATGATACCCAGTATACTAGGATTTAGCGTCGCTACTATCCAGGTGCTTATCAGCATAAAGATGGCCGTAATACGGTTTAAATACGTCGTATTTACCTTTTTATGCTGAGTACACATTAATTGGATCACTAACCGACTGAATCCTTCTTGAACTCCGAGATAATGCCCCAAAAAAGATTTTGAAATCGCAATAAAAGCAATAATAGGCGCGATGTAGGCAATAACAGGACTATTATAATGATTTGCTAAATAAGACAAAATAGAAATATTCTCTGATTTTGCCTGTACTAAATCCAAGGGAGATAGAGAAAGCACACAGCTAAAAACAAACATCATCACCGTGATCACCATTATGATATGGCTCCATGCCAAGATACTTCCGCATTTTTTTTCAGCATCTACGCCGTATTTTTTACGGCTTGCTACTGCAAAAGCCGAAATAATCGGCGAATGATTAAACGAAAATACCATCATAGGAATAATGAGCCATAAAGTCATTAAAATACTCTTGGTAAAGGTGGTTTCGCTGGAAAATAGATTTAAAAAAATAGCATCTGACCAGTAGGGGATTAAATAAAAAGTCAGTAGCATTAATACGAAAATAAATGGGAAGGCCAAAATACTTATGGCTTTCACAATCACACTTTTTCCAAAATGGACAATACTCATTAAGCTAAAAATTAAAATAAAGGATAAAAATACACGTGGTGGGGGAGAGATGTGCATTTGATGTATTAAAAAGCTCTCGATCGTATTGGTGATGGCCACACTGTAAACCAGTAAAATCGGATAAATCGTAAAAAAATACAGCAATGTGATTAGTGTAGCGGCTCTGACACCAAAATGTTCTTCTACTACTTCTGTAATGTCCTTGTCTGGATGTACCCCAGAAAGTACAAAACGACAAAGACCTCTGTGAGAAAAAAAAGTCATTGGAAAGGCAATCAGCGTCATGATTATCAGTGTCAATAAACCGCCAATACCTGCGTTGATAGGTAAAAAAAGAACTCCCGCGCCAATAGCGGTGCCATATAAGCTTAACATCCACATGGTGTCATTTTTGGACCATGGCAGAGCATCTTTCGATGTTTTTGAAACCAAGGGGAAATTTTTAATTATCTTCATAATAGTTATTGTAATTTTCTATGATTTTTGTGGGGATTGATCCTTATAAAAATAAGGATTTTCATTAAAATATCATATATTAAAATAATAAAAAACCCGATAAACAAAACCTAAAAAGGAAATTTATCGGGATCCTCGATACGATGTGGATTGTAAAAGCAATGGCATATGTTATGACTTTTAAAAAATAAAAAAGTTCTTATAAAGTATAAAAAATGATAGGATTTATTTTTTGAAGGAAGATATAAAAATACCTATAGGAAAAACGGATAGAACAACGACTTATTTTAAAATATTTATAACGAAGCCATCAATTCTGTTTTTTCTTTAAATTCACATAAATCCCAAATGATGCAAGAGCCACAACGTGGCTTACGCGCGATACAATGGTATCTCCCGTGGAAAATCAACCAATGGTGACAATCTTTTTTAAATTCCTCTGGTACGACCTTAAGCAATTTTTTTTCAACCAAAACAACATTTTGACCAGATACGAATTTCGTTCTGTTACAAACACGAAAAATGTGAGTATCAACAGCAATAGTCGGCCAATCAAAAGCGGTATTAAGAACCACATTAGCTGTTTTACGCCCGACACCGGGCAGAGATTCTAATACTGCTCTATCTTCGGGCACGGCCCCTTGGTATTTTTCCAACAACAGAGAACAGGTTTTAATAATGTTTTCGGCTTTGATATTAAATAATCCAATGCTTTTAATATATTCTTTGAGCCTATTGACGCCTAATGATAAAAGCGCCTTTGGTGTATTCGCTATAGGATAGAGTTTTGCAGTAGCTTTATTTACACTAAGATCAGTCGCTTGAGATGAAAGCAAGACTGATATTAACAATTCAAAGGGAGTGCTGTACACTAGTTTAGTACTAGACAGAGGATTTTGATCACGTAAACGAGCTAAAATTTCCCTGCGTTTTTTTTGATTCATTTCTATTTTCTCTATCAAATATGTAATTACCATGCCGATTGGCTGATTGTTTTATCCCTAGCCATATTTTGATGTTTTTTATATCTTTGAGGCGCAAATCCCAGATTTTTATCTGTCATTTTAAAAAATCGAGGTTTCATCGTCATACAAATTGAAATGTTTATAATCCGTTTTACTCAAACTTCTGTGAACACAAATCATCTTCCACGAAGAGAAATATCTCCAATTTGATAAGTTTTGATGCCTCCTTTTGTTTCTAATAATAACCCCCCGTATTGATCAATACCTCTCGAAATGCCTTGTATTTGTTGATTCCCGAGGATTAATTTGACAGGTCGATTAAGATAATTATCCAACTCGTTCCACTTCGAAATAAAAGTCGATAAACCTGTCTTTTCAAATACAATGAGTTGAGAACGTAATTTCAATAATAATAAAACAGTTAATTTATTACGATCTATTGTTATTCCTGCTTCTTTGAGATGGCTCCAATTTTGCTCAATCCCTTTGTTTGATAAAGTGTTGTTGATATTAAGACCCATACCAATAATCACTTGAGCGGGTTTAAATTTTTTTCCCAGAAGCTCCACCAAAACTCCTGCCAATTTTTTATCCCGATAATACAGATCGTTTGGCCACTTCACGCGGATATCTAGCCCCCCCAAATTGTGCAATACTTCCGTGATAAGAATCCCTATGACCAAACTTAATCCGACAGCCGATGCCGTCCCTCTTTCGAGTCTCCAAAACATCGAAAGATAAAGATTTTGCCCAAAAGGTGAAACCCATTCTCTGCCCCGCCTTCCTCGCCCTGCTGTTTGGTGCTCCGCGACACAGGCATCACCAGAACGGAGTGTCTCTATATTATCTAATAAATACTGATTGGTTGAATCGACTAAAGCCAATACTTTTATCCGTCCTTCAGGTAAATCTCTCAATATTTTTTTTTCATCCAGTAATTCAATAGGAGACAATAAATAATATCCCTTAATTGTTTGAAACTTGATTTCCAGCCCCCAATGTCGGAGCGTTTGAATATGTTGATTCAAGACTGAAAGACTTATTTCAAGATATTCCTCTAATTGTTTTCCTGAATAGGCATCCCCCGTTGATAAAATTCGGATTAAGCGAAAAAGCTCGATAAAATTTTTCACGATAAAACAGCCATTGGATTGATTTCTCCTTCAGCAGAAATAAACCGTACTTCAGGTTCTAAGTAAACTGAAAATGTTAAAGCAACCTTTTGATAAACATAACGTGCTAGATCTAATATATCTTGACTGGAGGCATGATTTTTATTTATCAAGACTAATGCTTGATGAGCATGGACAGCAGCACCGCCTATTGTATATCCTTTTAAATGACATTGATCTATTAGCCAGCCTGCAGCTAATTTTACTGTTCCGTCCGCTTGAGGGTAATAAACCAAATTAGGATAATTTTTGATCATTAAAGCAGCGGTATCTCGATCCACATTTGGATTTTTAAAAAAGCTTCCGGCATTCCCGATTAACATCGGATTAGGGAGTTTATTTCGCCTAATCGCACAAACAAAATCAAAAATCTCTTTTGCCGTTACCTTAAAAGGATCTAGTGTTTTTAAATCACCATAATCTAGTTGAGGCGCCCAGCACTTCTTTAGCTTAATGCCGACAGCAATAATAAAACAGGTTTTATAATGATGTTTAAAAATGCTGTCTCTATATCCAAAACGGCAATCTTTTCTACTCAATCTTTGGCAATCAGCAGTACAGGGATTTAGTAGATCGACGTATTCACAAATTTGATCGAATTCAACACCATATGCTCCAATATTTTGTATGGGTGCTGCTCCTACAGAGCCTGGTATTAAAGCAAGGTTTTCTAAACCTAAGATATTATTTTGTAATGTGTAGCAGACTAATTCATGCCAGTTTTCACCTGCGCAAACATGCAAATGCCAATCAGTTTCACTTTCTGTGTAACTGATCCCTTTTATTTGATTTAATAGCACAACACCTAAAAAATCTTCCAAAAAGAGGACATTACTGCCCGATCCCAAAAAAATAAAAGGAAGTTTGAAATTTTTTGTATTATAAAAAGCCTCAATTAAAATGTTGACTGAATCTACGGTAATCACATCAACTGCATGGGCAGGAATAGAAAACGTATTTAAACGTTTTAGAGATTTAAGAGGCATCATATAATGAAGTTGATTTTTCCATCTATTTTTTAGTTTTAGATAATATCATGAGCGTATTGTTGAAGACGAAATCCTTTTCTTTTAAATAGAATGCAAATTTTTGAGCACCTTTCTGATACAGTACTTATAAAAGATACCTTAAAAATTACATATCATTCAAGATTGGTTACACTAGGCCACCAGCCAATTTAATGCTTCGGATATTTATTACGGTCACGGAGCCGATAACTCTTTGGATGAAGAGGTACAACTCATTCTCCCCAGTTTATCTCTTCCTATCAATATGCCAAAAGCAATAAAAAGTGCACGATTAACCCTAATTCTGTTGAGCGAATTATGCGTAGAATCAATGAACGTATTCCGGCATTATTATCTCACTAATACCGCTTTGTTCTGTGGACAGTCGTATTATGTTAACGAGCAAGTTTTGATACTGCGTTCTCCTATAGGGGAGTTCATTGAGGATCACTTTTAAGAGTTACCCTATTTCTTCAGATCTATTTAACGATTTTCTCCGCATCACTTATAACTTGATTGTGACTAACCCACCACTATGTGGATGTCAAAGATATCAACGATTTACCACTCTAATTTCTTTTTGAGCCTCGTCTTCGATTAGAAGCAAGAGAAGATAGTTTCAACTAGTACAGCGCATATTAACTAGTGCCGGAAGGTTTTTAAAAGAGAATGGTGTATTGATTGGTGAAGTCGGCAACAGTCAAGCACCTTTAATAGAAGAACATCCTAATGTTCCTTTTTTATGGGTGAAATGTCAGAAAGGAGGTGAGAGTTTGTTTATGTTAATAAAAGAATAGGTGGATACTAATTTTTCTAGGTAGGCCTCTTAATTTTTCCCCAGAAGAGACGTTGTATTTTATGCACGCTTACCGCAGATTCAGAGCATTATGAGGGGTCAAGAGGCCCAAGTCTGTATAATGTTTTATTGAAATTGTACTCCCTATTTTTAAAATAGGGACTTCAGTAATGTTCATCAAAACAATACCGGAGTTAATTTATTTAACTTATGGTTATCTTCTAAATAGAGTTTAAAGAAAAAACCTTCACAACTACACAACTACGATAAGCTGACAAATATAAGACAGTAGGTATTAACACCAGAAAAACTAGAAACACTTTCCTTGAAGAATGGAATACCGTTCTGCACGTTCTTTACTGCTCCTGCCTCTGATGTGTTTAAAAGAACAGAAGTCTCGGGTAAAGAATTCGGAATGTTTTTAGTTAAACTTTTGTTAATATAAGTTGAAGTGCCGTTATTTTTAATAACTGCTAAAACATCAATAAGATCCTCTATTTCTTACACCTGAAATTTGTTTTGATTTTCTTTTAGGACTATTTCTGGTTCAAACAGAGCTGCTTCAAATTTACGATGGATCTTTTCTGTTACTTCACTAAAAATCACGTTTTCGTCTTTTCTATCTTTCAATTTATTTTGAAAATTTAATGGAAATTTATTCATTTTATGATCTGTTTCCAAAAAATATGTATCATAATCCGTTGGTAAATTTTAAAAACCCCCCCGGTTTTTTGATTTGCTCCGGTATTTTTTGGAAATGCGCTATGTTTTTAGAACATCTTATTCTTTCATATAATCAATTTGGAAATCTTTGTCCTTCATCGATTGCAAGTGAATATTTAGAGTTTGTTTGTTTCTTTAGTTGTTAAAAATCCCTTTTCTAAACGCATTCAGAGGATTTGCTGCATTAACAGATGTAGATACATTTAATACATATTCCAAAAATTTAAAAAACGATTCATTTTTATGAAAATACATTTTTTAACCTTAATTCCAGATAATCATGACTTTTTTCTGAATCTTCAGTTTATCTAAAATCACACAACTTAACCTGCGATATAGGATTCTGAACGGGTTAAATACGCCTTCCCCGTATATTTAATATCTGCTATCCGAGATAAGATCTTCATTGATAATATGCGCAATAATATTGCGTCCCAATCAATTAATCTTTTTAAGACTTTTATAAATTTTTTAATAAAACATCAAATAAGTATTTTTACTCTTTTTTGCTATATTTTAAAGGATTCTCCCTTCAAGCATGCTTAAGGAGAAATATCATGTCGCTATCTGTTCAAAGTTAAAATAATAATTTATCCCAGATAAGTGATATCGATGATATCGATATCACAAACACAACAGGAGCGGAAAACGAGTGGATTTATGATTTTGCTGAATTCATTAATAATATTAAGATCAACATGCAAAAAGGAATTGCCGCAGAATTTAGTAATGAGATTAATAAACCTATTTATTTAAAACTCTAAGCTTCTCACTCTCAATTTAACTTATTAAAAGCATACCTAAAAACAAATTTTTTACTTGCTTATTAATCCAAGTCAATAAACATTATCAATAATTTATTCTTAAAAAATTTTTACCATGTTTTAAGAGATTTAATTTAATGTTATTCATGATTAAAGCTTAATGACGAGCCGATTATAATGCCTTTACATCTTTCCCGTTTCAAAGACAAATTCAGGTTATCGCTTAATTTTTTTAATAGTCTATACTTTGGTAGACAATCCGCAAAAGGCAATTTTGCAATCCACGAAACTTTTGGGTATAAGAAAATATCTATGCGTATTTTTTCACATAGTGCCAAAACATAAATTTTGTGAGGCAAATGCAGGATTAATGTCTATTAGATTAAACTATCAGAAAATATAATAGATACTGTAATTGCAATAATGTCAAATATATAGATTCCACCTCACAAACGAGGCGAATTTATGTGAGCAATATAGAAAAAATTGTGAGACAGGCTCAAAATACGGGGCACTCTTCGTCCGTTTTACCTGCGCAATTGCTCATATTTTGGGAATACTCACAGGATCTATGGGGCGTCAAGGATATTAATTTAAAATATATTTACGTTAATGCTGCTTATTACAATATTTTCAATATTAACCCCAAAGTGTTCTGCATTGCCGGACACCTTGATAATGCATTACCCTCTCAAATCGCGGGTTTCGCCTCTCTTTTTCATCAGCATAATCGCCAAAATGAAGCGCAGGAATCGTCTTTGCTCCATTGACATTCACCACTATGAACCAGATCAACTGATGCGACTTTATTATTTCGATAAATATCCACTTTATGCAGAACACAGTCGGCTTTCTATTGGGACCACTTTTCGTACTAGAAAAGTTGAGAACTTCTCAAAAACAGTTATTATCACGTGTCAAGCCCGTCTACTTTTTATTTTATCCGCCCGAAAACGCATTTACCGAAAAAGAACTCGAGGTTATTTTTGTGTGTTGCAAAATATGAATAGTAAGATCGTTACCTTTCATTGAGGATTATCAGGCCGTACAGTACAGTAGAAAATAAATTACAGGTCATATATCGTAAAGCAGGGTCTAAATCTTTATCTCAGTTCAGCGAGTACTGCAGGCGCATAAAGGTTATGATTAGTATATTACACAGACATTCCTGAGTCCGGTTAGTAAACTATTTATATGAGTCTCTGAAAACGGCTTATTTTAAAGACCTCAATGAAGTAATTCACTGAAAGCAATAAGAGCAAATATCACACCTCTATCAGGAACTGGGGTGTTATCGTAAACCCAAAATGCTGTGCAGTTGAAAAAGAGATGATTTATCTTGATGAAAGCGGTTTTGCCAACGACATACCCTTGACTCATAATTTTGCTCCCAGTAGAAGAACAATAGAGCTGATATAGTTGGTTCATCTTCATCTGCAGATTCAATGCTACTATTTTAAAACCTATTTTCAATCTTTACCATTGATTTATTTTGAGGCCCCTTATGCCAAAAGTAACCTCTGTAAGCTCAGACTTTTCTGAGAAAAAAAAATCCAAAAATAAAAAAAATGCCTTGATCAGTTTTGAAACCACCTTAAATGACTTGGAGCAGGTTGTTACTCGCTTGGAGGCGGGCAATTTTTTATTAGAAACAGCCCTTAATGAATTTGAACGAGGCATCAAATTAACAAAAAAAACGCAACTAACGTTGTTAGAGGCAGAACAACATATAAAAATTTTACTCAGCAATACCCCTGATACTCAATCAAATCTATTCACCCGTGATTATGAGTAATGGTATGCCTGATAAAATCTCCTTCTCGGATCAACATACTTCCTTTGATTTTGATCAGCAGCTTTCAAAATATCAGAAACGCGTTGAGGCATACCTATCAAGTGCACTAGACAAATTGCCCACCTATAATACTGAATTACTAGATGTCATGCGTTATTCCACTTTGACGGGCGGTAAACGCTTACGTCCTTATTTGGTATATGCTACAGGGAAAATACTCGGCTTGTCATTGAGCAATCTAGATGCGCCTGCGGCCGCTATAGAATGCATTCATTCTTACTCTCTGCTCCATGATGATCTTCCTTCTATGGATAATGATAATTTACGTCGAGGAGAATTAACTGGCCATGTCAAATTTGGTGAAGCTAATGCTATTTTAGCGGGAGATTCACTACAATCTTTAGCTTTTTCAATTTTGGCAGATAACCCCATGCCAGCTGTCGTCACAGAAGATAGATTAGCAATGCTATCCGAACTTGCGCGGGCCAGTGGTGCTACTGGTATGTGTGGAGGGCAAGCATTAGATATGGCGTCTGAATATTTAGAAATTTCTCTTGAAACCCTTGAGATGATTTATCACCATAAAACTGGGGCTTTGCTTCGGGCCGCGGTGCGTCTAGGCGCGCTAGCCGCTGGTGAAGCCGGGAGAAAAGCCCTGCCATGGTTAGATCAATACGCCAAAAGTATCGGGCTGGCTTTTCAGGTGCAAGATGATATCTTGGATGAAATCGGGGAGGCCAGAAAAACAGGGAAAAAACTAAAATCAGATCAACAACGAGGTAAAGCGACTTATCCTGGCTTATTGAGTTTAAAAGGCGCCCAAAAAAAAATGGTGGCTCTTTATCAGTCTTCTTTGTCTGCTTTAACAGTGCCTGAGGCCAGTGTCTATAACACGCTGCCTTTAAAGGCTTGTGCTTATTTTATTTTAGAGCGTCATTTTTAAAAAATGTCACTTAACATGAGTATTAAATGACTTTTAATAAAGAAAAATATCCTACCTTAGCACTAGCAGAAACGCCAGAATCACTGCGTTTATTGCCTAAAGAATCTTTGCCAGAATTGTGCTCAGAATTACGATCATATTTACTAAACGCAGTGAGCCAATCGAGTGGGCATTTTGCATCTGGGCTAGGTGTGATTGAGCTCACACTGGCATTGCATTATGTTTATAAAACGCCATTTGATCATTTGATATGGGATGTAGGCCATCAAGCCTATCCCCACAAAATATTAACAGGCAGACGAGATAAAATTGACCGCATTCGACAAAAAAATGGGCTACACCCTTTCCCATCTCGAGAAGAAAGTGATTACGATGTGCTTTCTGTGGGGCATTCCTCTACTTCTATCAGTGCCGGTTTAGGCTTAGCTGTCGCCGCAGAAAGAGAAGGCTTAGATCGAAAAATTATTTGCGTGATTGGAGATGGTGCCATCACAGCAGGAATGGCCTTTGAAGCCATGAATCATGCCGGTGAGATCCACAGCGATATGTTGGTGATACTCAACGATAATGACATGTCTATCTCAGAAAATGTCGGGGGATTAAATAATCGCTTTGCGCAATTATTATCAGGCTCATTTTATACCCGCCTTCGTGAAAAAGGCAAAAAAGCGTTTTCAGTCGCACCACCTATTAAAGCGATTTTAAAACGGACAGAAGAACACTTAAAAGGAATGGTGGTACCTGGTACTTTATTTGAAGAATTGGGATTCAACTATATTGGACCTATTGATGGTCATAATATCTACACACTCATCCACATGCTCGAAAATATGCGCCATCTCAAAGGCCCTCAATTGCTACATGTCGTGACAAAAAAAGGCAAAGGATATACACCTGCTGAAAAAGATCCGATTGCTTGGCATGCGGTTCCTCGATTTGATCCCATGTCAGGCACTTTACCAAAAATAGTTGATTCGATACCGACCTATTCTAACATTTTTGGGGACTGGCTCTGTGATACCGCAGCTACTGACCCGCGATTAATGGCGATCACACCTGCTATGCGAGAAGGATCTGGCATGGTGCGTTTTTCTCGAGAATATCCCAAACAATACTTTGATGTCGCCATCGCTGAGCAACACGCGGTCACCTTCGCAGCCGGTTTAGCTATTGGAGGATACAAGCCTGTGGTCGCGATTTATTCCACTTTTTTACAACGTGCGTATGACCAGCTGATTCATGATGTGGCGATACAAAATTTGCCTGTGCTCTTTGCGATTGATCGAGCAGGTCTGGTAGGTGCAGATGGGCAAACACATCAAGGCGCCTTTGATCTCTCTTTCATGCGTTGTATCCCCAACATGGTGATTATGGCGCCCAGCGATGAAAATGAGTGTCGGCAAATGTTACACACTGGATATCTGCATCCTGGGCCTTCAGCGGTACGTTATCCCCGAGGTCAAGGCACGGGAGTGGCTTTACAACCTTTATTTCCTTTAACCATTGGTAAATCTGAAATCAAAATTCAGGGGGAAAAGATAGCTATTTTGTGTTTTGGGACTTTACTAAGTGTGGCGAGGGAAGTGGCTATTCATCTCAATGCCACTTTGGTAGATATGCGATTTATCAAGCCTTTGGATACTGAGTTGATATTATCGATGGCATTAAACCACAGTCTTTTAGTGACAATAGAAGAAAATGTCATCAAAGGTGGTGCAGGCAGTGCGGTGAGTGAATGCTTAATGTCTTATAAAAAAACAGTGATGCTTTTAAACATTGGTCTACCTGATCAATTTATCCCACAGGGGGAACAGAATGAAATGAGGTCGGCATATGGGTTAGACAGTCGGGGGATTCAAAAGCAAATTAAAGCCTATTGCGAATCTGAAATGTAAAAATTCGAATATCACTAGTAAAGAGAAGGTTTTTTGGAAAGGATTTTTTGATAAAAATCAGGTTAGTAAACCATTTTATAGAATGGCATAAAGAGCATTAAATGTGTTCCCGTCGACTACCGAATTGACGACAAAGACACCGTGAAAAACTAAAAACCCTATTTTTGGGAGACACTTAAGATAAAAAAATTCTCATCTAAGTGTTGGTGCTTTATCACTTATTTCTACTATTAAATCAAGTACCGGTCATATTTGTCGTAAAACACGACCGGATATATTTATTTAATTATTTAGAAAGATAAAAATTGAATTATTAGATCCGTTTTGAACGGGCGAATGATTAGTATAAATACCCATTTCTTGAAAAACAAAACTACAATGCATCAGAAATATTCTCTTGAGAAAGAAAAGTATCATTGCAGCGATTTTTCGTATGAAGATTAACGTTGATTTTTAACACCTTTTAGATCAAATCTAAAGGTCTTGTTCAGATGGAAAGTGTTTTCTTGTTGAGTAGGTAATGAAACTTGAGCAGGTATTATTTCTTCAGTTTTTTGATATACTGGTTCTTTTATATAAGATTTTTTATGTTTCTCAACATGAAACATCAACGAATCTGTTTCTGTGTATAGCTGAAATCCACCAGCACTACTTACAAACTCCGCTTTTGATTCTTTTCTCTCTATAAATTTATCCGATATGGGAGATTCTTTTTTTGAGTTTTGTTGCTAAGATCCTGGATATCTTGATTGAAAACTTTTTCCAATTCTTTTAATGAAGTATTTTGATTAATTAAAGTTAAATTAGGAGAATTTTCATCAAAAATAAATCATAGCGGATTTGATTGATGAATATTTTTTAACAAGATCTGTGTCTTTTATAATTTCTGCGAAGCTTTTATCTTTAATTGTTCAATGAAATTATCGTTGATAATAATAGGTTTATAATCTTTAGATTATAACAAATAATAAATATAATTAGCGATACCATCCATAATTGTCTTTGGAATTAAATTTTCAAGATTTTTCTGATCAGCCAAATGCAGAATGAAGGCCTGAGTAAAAACTAATTTTATCATATCAGGTTATTCCTTTGCATCGTGTCAATAAGTATTGACATGTATATTATGATTTTCTTTAACACTTTGATTACTTTAATTAATAAATTCTTTATCATCATTATAGTTTTCAGAAATAAATAAATTAAAAGTATCCGGACTATTTTTATTATGATTTCCTCAAATTTGTCTTTGGAAGTCCGTAAAATACCTTTAAACGCTTTCTTAAAAGCATTTTAACTCATTCTATTAAAGATGTTTTTATTTTCCCCATAAAAATTAATTGTAAATTCTTTATTTCTACCCAACTTCAACGTTTATTTTTGAGTAAATTCTTTATTTTTTATTGAACAGAAATTGCTTCTACGTCTCTAGTTTCTTGTAAAAAAATCTAACATAATTAATATTTCCATTATTTTGAGTTATTAAAAAATAATTTTTTAAAAATTTTAAATTAATAGAGCAATAAAAAATTATTTTTCTGAATTAGAAAATTCAATTTTAATCATTTAAGCTTTCGCAGAATTTATATTCTTTATCATGCTTTAATAAAAATTAAAGTGATTAGTTCTTAATATTTCTTAATTAGATTCTTAATTTTCGTTGATGAAAGCAATTGAAATAATTTATTTATATAAATTTTTTAAAAAGTTATTGCAAGTTAGTTCACTAAAATTACTTTGTTAATAGGCCATATAATTTTTTATTTTATATTTTTGATTTTACTGTTAATTAAATATTAATGACTGATTGATTTTCTTAGAGATGAGCGATATCCAAAACAGGTTGTGGATACAATCCTAACAGGACCAATAGCATGACTAAGGACATTAAAATTAAGCCTTCTCTTGCTGTCATGGGTGAGAGGGGGCTTTCTGATTTAGGGGTACCATAAAAAGTACGTTGCATCATGATCAATGAATACACTGAAGAAAACACGAGCCCGAAAGTAGAGATGCTGGTGATCAAGGGAACGACTTCAAAGCTGCCAAATAAAATCATAAATTCTCCAATAAAATTGCCTGTGCCTGGCATTCCTAGGTTTGCGGTGGCAAAAAATAGAGAAATAGCGGGCAAATATTTGATGCGACCCCAAAGCCCGCCCATTTCACGCATATCCCTCGTATGCAAACGCTCATAAAGCTGCCCGCAAATTATGAACATACCAGCGCCAGAGAGCCCATGTGCAATCATTTGAATCACAGCGCCTTGATAGGCCAGTTGGCTCCCAGTATAAATGGCGATCAAAACAAATCCCATATGTGAAACACTGGTGTAAGCAATCAAACGTTTGATGTCCGTTTGACTAAACGCCATCCATGCACCGTAAAAAATGCCAAAAATGCCGAGCCAATAAGCGATTGGGGAAAATTCATGTGAGGCATATGGAAATAAAGGTAAAGAAAAACGCAAAAGGCCATAAGCGGCAGTTTTCAATAAAATGCCAGCCAAATCCACTGAGCCTGCAGTAGGCGCTTGACTATGTGCATCTGGTAACCAGCCGTGTAAGGGAACGACAGGCATTTTGACCGCAAAGGCAATAAAAAATCCTAACATCAAGAGATATTCAACCTGATGAGACATGGGTGTATTTAATAAATGCTCATAATTAAAGGTAATCTCTACCGTGGCCCGATAATGCAGAAGAACTAATCCTAAAATAGCAATCAACATGATTAAGCCGCTGGCTTGAGTGTAAATAAAAAATTTCATGGCCGCACTAATGCGGGTTTTTCCATCTGACGCCTTATGTCCCCATAAGGCAATTAAAAAGTACATGGGAACCAACATCATCTCCCAGAAAAAGAAAAATAAAAAAAGATCCATAGCCAAGAAGACGCCGATGACGCCACCTAAAATCCAGAGTAGATTGAGATAAAAAAATCCTTGATTTTTTTTGACTTCTTGCCATGAGCAAAGAACGGCTAAGGTACCTAATAAAACAGTCAATCCCAGCATTAAGAAGGATAATCCATCCAATCCCAGGTGAAATTCAATGCCTAAGCTCGGTATCCAAGGTAATATAAATTCTGCCCACCATTTAGGAAACATTTTAATGGGGGCTAAAAAAGCGGAATAAGAGTTATCCCACACTTGCCAATAGATTTGAAAAATTACTAATAAGCTGACACCCATAGTGATTAAAGCTGTCCATGCGGGGACAAATGAGCCAAAACGTTCTAGCTGCCAGCAAAGTAATCCCCCTAAAAAAGGGATAAAAATCAGCCAAGGTAATAAGGTAGCAGTAGAAGGTGCGAGCATAGCGTTTTAGGTTCCTAGTTAAAAAAATGCAGGCTATTTTATTAATTCATCAACAACAGCATTAATATTAAGACAGCACCGGTGCCCATAGAGGCTAGGTACCAACGTATCTGCCCATTTTCACTCAAAGAAAAAAGGCGATTCCCCCAGAGGCACAAAAGCGATAAAAAATTCATGCTGGTATTGAGGGGATCGCTTTTTAAACAGCGTGCAATCCATAAATAAGGTTTTATAAATACACGATTATAAAGAAGGTCAAACCCCCAAGCCTTGAACCATAAGGCGCTTAAAAAAGTCCCGATAGAGGTTTTTTGGCACCGTTGAGCCCAGTGTCTATCCCCTGAATATAAAAAGTTCGCCAGTAAAATGCCTGCTATCACAATCAGCCCTGAGCAAAATGCTAAGATTGTTTTGCCGGTTTTCAGTGCATTGTTTTCTGGCAAAACCCCCGCCAAAGGAGGCATAATTAAAGCCCCTATAAACGTAGAGAGTATTAACAACACCCAGAGCGGCACATAATGAGATATTTCTCTGGGAGAGGCTTTATAAGGCGGGTGTTCTGGAGGTGCGCAGTGAAAAACAATCAAAATCATCCGGAAAGTGTAAACTGCAGTCAAAAAAGTCCCAACTAAACCAGCGATTATCAGCTCTATATTGTTATGAAGCCATGCTCCCCATAAAATCTCGTCTTTACTGTAAAAACCAGATGTAATAACGGGCAACGCCGCCAAAGCTGAACCGCCGACTAAAAAACACAGATAAAGGAATGGCAGTGGTTTACGGAGACCTCCCATGTTAAAGATGTTTTGTTCATGATGGCAAGCAAGGATCACAGAGCCAGCAGAAAGAAATAAAAGCGCTTTAAAGAAAGCATGAATCATCAGGTGGAAAATCGCCGCATCCCAAGCTTGTACACCTAAGGCCAGAAACATGTAGCCAATTTGACTCATGGTTGAAAAGGCTAATATTCTCTTAATATCCGTTTGTACAAGCGCCGAAAAGCCTGCCAACAGCAACGTGATTGCTCCGATGATGCCTACCCAGTGCAATACCTCTGGTGCCATTAAAAATAAGCCATGTGTGCGAGCAATTAAATAAACGCCTGCAGTTACCATGGTCGCGGCATGAATTAGAGCAGAAACGGGTGTCGGGCCCGCCATCGCATCTGCCAGCCAAGTTTGAAGTGGCAATTGGGCCGATTTACCAACAGCACCACCCAATAACATCAATGTGGCCCAGGTGATAGCATCAGAGCCTACCGCCAATTGTATAGGTGTCAAGATCATCAGCTCACGCATATTTAAGGTACCGAGCTGTTGATAGAGAATAAATAGCCCCAAAGCCAAAAATACATCGCCTATCCTGGTGATGATAAAGGCTTTCATTGCGGCCGCACCATTGGCAGGATGAGTGTAATAAAAGCCGATCAGCAAGTAGCTGCATAAACCAACGCCTTCCCAACCGAGATACATCAACAAGAGGTTATCCGCTAATACCAGGACTACCATGCTGGCAATAAATAAATTGGTATAAGCAAAAAAACGGGCGTAGCTCACTTTAGCCTGCTCTTTTTCATCGTGAGAGCTGTGTTTTGCACGCATATACCAAGAGGCATACAGATGAATTAAAAAACTGACGCCTATGACCATAGAAAGCATGGTTAAGGAGAGGCCGTCTAATATCAGAGTTATTGGAATATAAAAATAATCGGTTGATATCCACTGCCACAGAGTTTGTTCAAATACAAAAGGCATATCTGGTGACGATAAAGCGTTTTTTTGAGTAATAAAATTAACGCCGACATAGAGTGTTGTTAAAGCGGATAAGCCAATCGCTCCTACACCAATCAGTGCCGATTTGTTTTCAGACCAGTTTCTTCCCAAAAAAGCCAGCAGTAAAAATCCCAATAAGGGAAAACACAGTGTTAAAAAAAGTAAGCTCATCCGCGCATCTCGCTCAAAATATCAATGTTGAGTGTGTGATGGCGCCGATAGAGTTGTAAAAGCAACGCCAATCCAATACTAGCTTCTGCTGCAGCTAAAGTGATTGTCAATAGATAGAAAATTTGTCCATCAGGTTGCCCCCAATGGCTGCCAGAGACCACCCAAGCCAGCGCAGCTGAATTGATCATGACTTCAAGGCTTATCAGCATAAAAATTAAATTACGGCGTATAAGTAGCCCTGTCAGTCCTAATGTAAATAAAATAGCGGCCAAAATTAGCCCATGTTGCATAGGAATCATGCTATTTTCTCCAATCATTTATTAAAATAGCTCTGGTTTTTGTGTTACCCATTTTTTCTCAAACAGTATCAGGGATGCCTCTTCAGTTTTTAAGAGATATCTATCTTATGTTGATCTATTTTTTAAATGGTTTTTGATATATCATTTTTGATATTCCCCCACAAAGACGCGGGACTTTTTTTTCTTCGAGTCTTTTTTTATTTTCTTTTCCTAAATGAAAAGCCACTACCAAACCGGCCAATAACAGAATGGATGCCAGTTCTACAGCAAGAATATAAGCGCTGAATAGGTGCACCCCGATAGATTTTGCGCTCACCCATGTTCCTATCATACTTTTTCCTGAAAGCCTATAAAATCCTTTAAGCAACGCTAAGAGCAATAGGGAACAGAGCAAGCTGGGTGCTACCCAAAACACTGGTTTTAACCATACGCCTTCTTGTTTTTCTTCGGATTTTCCTAAATTGAGCATCATGATCACAAAGACAAAAAGCACCATAATGGCTCCGGCATACACGATAATTTCTAACGCCCCTGCCAAGTAAGCCCCTAGAGAGAAAAACACAATAGAAATCGCTAATAATGAAATGATGAGGTACAAAAGCGAGTGGATGGCATTGGTATGAAAAATAACCAGAACAGTAGCTAAGACAGACACCAACGCGGCAGTATAAAAAGAAAATTCCAATGGCACGATCTCCAACTTTAAATGAATAAGAGCTAAAAAAATTTTTAAAAAAGATGACAATAAATCGGTATTTTAAACTCATTTTTGATCACGATTAGCCGATATGATTTAGAAAAAAGCTTTATGGCATTAAGCTTTTCACATCAATTGGCTTGTCTTCATTCTCAGCATCGCCTTTTTGTTTGCCTGCTATTTCCATACCCGAGACACGATAAAAATTATATTGAGGGTATTTTCCAGGACCGCTGATCAATAGGTCTTCTTTTTCATAAACAAGGTCTTGGCGTTTAAATTCTCCCATTTCAAAATCAGGCGTTAATTGAATGGCTGTAGTAGGGCAAGCTTCTTCACATAAACCGCAAAAAATACAACGAGAAAAGTTAATTCGAAAAAATTTTGGATACCATCGCCCATCTTTTTTTTCTGCTTTTTGTAATGAGATACAATCTACGGGACAGGCTACGGCACAGAGATTACAAGCGACACAACGTTCTTCGCCATCAGGATCACGTGTGAGCACGATACGCCCTCGATAACGGGGGGGTAAATAAACTGGTTTTTCAGGATACAGCCGCGTTTCTCTTTTATGAAACGCATGTAAGCCTATCATCCACAAGCTTCGTAACTGAGTGGCAAGGCCTAATAAAAGCTTTTTAAAAGTCATGTTGTTCCCTTTCTGAAATAATTTCAGAGGTCAAACCTAGCGCCTGAGAAAAGATAGGCGTTGCAAACGCACGGTTAATAGCCTTTTGATAAAATCACCGCCGCAGTAACCAGTAAGTTCAATAGTGTTAATGGCAGACATATTGTCCAGCCAAAAGACATCACTTGATCATAACGAGGACGAGGTAAGGACGCTCGAATTAAGATAAACATCATCATGAAAAAACCGGTTTTCAGAGCAAACCAAATGACAGGCGGTAACCAGGGGCCAGACCATCCTCCAAAAAATAACGTGACCGTTAATGCCGAGACAGTCACTATTCCAATGTATTCACCAACAAAAAATAAACCAAATTTCATACCTGAATATTCAATATGATAACCATCGGCCAGTTCTTGTTCTGCTTCTGGTTGATCAAAAGGGTGTCTATGGCAAACTGCGATCGCGGCAATCGCAAAGGTGATAAAGCCAAAAAATTGAGGGATGACATTCCAAACATGGGCTTGTGAATGAACAATATCGCGTAGGTTGAAAGAACCTGCTTGAGCCACAACCCCCATTAGAGCTAATCCAATGAAAACTTCATAGCTTAAGGTTTGTGCAGAAGCACGCATCGCACCCAGTAGAGCATATTTATTGTTGCTGGCCCAGCCGGCAAATAAAATGGCATAAACCGATAACCCAGCCATCATTAAGAAGAAAAGTATGCCGATATTAAGATCAGCAACCCCCCAGGTGGGGCTGATTGGCACAATAGCAAAGGCCAACAGTAAAGACGTGAAAGCAATCATAGGTGCCAAAGTAAAAATGACTTTGTCAGAAAAAGGAGGAGTCCAGTCTTCTTTAAAGAACATTTTTATCATGTCCGCAACAAGTTGGAGTGATCCGCCCCAACCCACTCTATTGGGCCCGTAGCGATTTTGAAATAAACCAAGGAGTCGGCGTTCACCAAAACTCATAAACACCCCACACAAAACAACGACAACCAAAATCAGGACCGATTTTAAGATTTCGATGAGAATAGGCATAAGTTGAAATTCGGATTCACTCACAAGGACACCTCACGTAACTGTTCGATAGAACATCCTACAAAAAAAGGGGGAATACCTGGTAAACCGAGGGGTAAACCTATTTGACCTGGGGAAAGATGATTACTTAAAAGCAACGGCAAACGAAGTGTTTGACCGGCACAAATGAATTCCATTTCTTGATCTGCTTGTAAACCTAGTTCTTTAGCTTCTTCTCTATTAAGGACAAAGTAGAGATCAGGCATTCTTTTCTGAATGACTTCTGCACGCTGAGATAGTTCTTCACTCCCAAATAAGTGGTAATAAGGTGCCACCACCCAAGAGGTACTGTCCCTCTGAAAAATATGGGGGATTGCATTAAAATATGGTAAGCTTCCTTTAGAAGATTCAATCAAACGTACCCCTGGATCGCCAAAACGGAGGTGTCCACCAACCTCTGCTTGAAATTTATTCCAAGCTTGGGTGGAATTCCACCCTGGTGCCCAAGCGAATGGGATTTGTTGCCGATCGGCAAAAGGGCTGTTGTTCCCTTCCATAGAAAAAGCAAAGGGAGAATTCTGATCTTTGGGTTGACACGGCTCATGCACGCTGATTTGCGCGCGCTGAGCAGTGCGGCCACTATAACGATGAGGCGATCGTGCTAATTTTTGCCCATTGATACGAAAAGCCGCATTTGGGGCCGCTTCAGCAATGCCTTTGAATTGGGGTAATGCATCGACACACTCTTCGATGATCTCATCTAAAGTACCGGATTTTTTGACAGAATCTGCCTCTGTATTATACAGCGCCCTCAGCCAATGCCAGCTCGCAAAGATAGCCGAATGATTTTGATTATCGTAGTAAGCGGGGTCATAAACCTGAAAAAAACGTTGAGCACGGCCTTCTTGATTCACAAGCGTTCCATCGCTTTCAGCAAAGCTGCCGGCTGAGAAAATTAAGTCCGCTTTTTCCATGATACCTGTGTTCTGATGGTCTAATACCATGAGAGATTTGACCTGTTTTAAAGCCAGGCTGACTTTATCAGCTTGTGCATGGCGATACAGATCATTTTCTAAAACAATAGCAGTATCAGCTGCACCGTTCGTGAGTTCTTGTAGCCCTTGATCAAGTGATTTTCCCCCCATCATTGTCAGCCCCATGCTATTGGCCGAAGAGGGCACATAGACTATACCTACTTTCGCATTTTTTGCTTTCAAGGCCATCGCTACGTTTGCGGATGCCTGAATCAGTACTTCGCTTCCTAAGCTACTACCACTAATGATCAATGGTTTTTTAGCTTCAAATAAGGCTGTTACAATGATGTCTACCTTTGACTGAAGACAAGGTGATAAGTCATCAATTGCTGGAGCGCAAGGATCCAAACCGTGTGCTATCGCAAATCCGAGGCGTGCTTGATCTACAACTGGGGCACAATAATTCCAAGCTGCGATATCATCCATTTTGGTCTGATCAATATTAGTGATAAAAAGCGGATTTTTGGCATTTTGCCCGATGTTAAAGACTGCCGCAATTTGCCAATCCGACACTTTTTGTGCTTTTGCCATCGCTCTAGCTTTGCCTTTGAGAGCTTGGCGTATCGATAAAGCAATGCGAGCCGCAGTTTGTGTCAGATCTTCTCCTAAAATCAAGACAGCGTCATAACTTTCTATTTCGCGCAGAGATGGAGTGTATATGCCCCCTTCTTTCAGAATTTTCAACATCCATTCTACTTGTCTTTGTTCTGATTCAGCCATACCGGTATAAAAATTTTCCGCACCTACCAATTGCCTTAAGGCAAAGTTGCTCTCCAAGCTAGCGCGAGCAGAACCAATACCGATGACTTTTTTAGAAGCTTTAATGATCCCCTGTGCCACTTGAATAGCCTGTTGCGCATTTAAAGTGATCCAATCTTCTCCACAACGCTGTAAGGGTTGACGCAAACGATCTTTTCGATTGACGTAGCCATAGCCAAATCGCCCTCGATCACAAAGAAAATAATGATTTACACTGCCGTTATAGCGATTTTCAATACGACGTAACTCACCATAACGTTCGCTTGGGCTGGTATTGCAACCCACACTACATTGGTGACAGATGCTAGGCGCAAATTGCATATCCCATTTTCGGTTATAGCGTTCAGAGTGTGTTTGATCGGTAAATACCCCAGTAGGACAGACCTCAACGAGGTTACCCGAAAATTCGCTCTCTAAGGTGCCACTTTCTGGACGACCAAAATACAGATTATCATGCGCGCCATAAACACCGAAGTCTGTACCATCCGCATAATCTTTATAGTAACGCACACAGCGGTAGCAAGAGATGCAACGATTCATTTCATGCGTAATAAAGGGGCCGAGCTGCTGATTCTGGTGGGTATGTTTGTTAAAGCGATATCTTCGTGAGTTATGCCCAGTCATCACTGTCATATCCTGTAAATGACAGTGCCCCCCTTCTTCACATACGGGGCAATCGTGAGGATGGTTGAGCATCAACCATTCGATGACACTGGCTCGAAATTGTTTCGCTTCTTCGTCTGCTATAGAGATGAATGTGCCCTCAATGGCGGGCGTCATGCAGGACATCACCAAGCGTCCACGAGTATCTTCTGCATTTTGATACTGTTTGACCGCGCATTGTCGGCAAGCCCCAACACTTCCAAAGGCCGGATGCCAGCAAAAATAAGGAATATCAAGACCTAAAGAAAGACAAGCCTGTAATAGGTTATCGCTTCCATTGACTTCGTATTCTTTACAATCAACATGTATTGTTGCCATATAAGCCTGCTGTAGTGATCAAGAAAATTTGGAACTTGTGGAGAGACTCTTTAGAAACGGGCATAAAATGCCTATTGGCTTGTGAAAGTTCACTGAGGGTGAACATGTATCCCCCTAAATTTGTGTAGATCATAGTAGGTGTAAAACGAAGTTTCTTTTATGTCATTCGCATTTTAAAAAATGCGTTTTTTATTTCAAATGCATTTAATTTTTTCCTCTTCATTATAACCTCTTCTGAAATTTAAAAAATCAGTGAGGATATTTTCTTACAAAATAATAAATAGCAGGTTTATAAAAAAGCTACCGAAAACTATTGCTTTTTATTGATTTTGAAGAGAATTAATGCAAAATCTTTGCAATAAAATCCCTCGCTCTTTCTGTTTTTGCTTGATAAAAAAAATCCTCTTTTAAGGTGTCTTCTAAAATTTTTCCTTCATCCATAAAAATTATTCTGTCTGCTACTTTACGCGCGAAGCCCATTTCGTGAGTCACTACGATCATGGTCATACCTTCATTGGCGAGTTGTACCATCACATCCAAAACTTCACTGATGTTCTCTGGATCTAAAGAAGAAGTCGGTTCGTCAAATAACATCGCTAGAGGATCCATACAAAGCGCCCGAGTGATGGCGACCCGCTGTTTTTGACCCCCTGAAAGATGCGGTGGAAATTTATCTGCTTGCGCCAAGAGCCCCACTTTTCCTAACATGAACAGGGCTTTTTCAGTGGCAGAAGATTTATCCCGTTTTAATACTTTGATTTGAGCCAGTGTTAAATTTTCTATAATCGATAAATTAGGGAATAACTCAAAATGCTGAAAAACCATACCTATTTGTATTCTTAGTAACGCCAGATGTGTTTTTTTATCTTGAACTGAAATACCATTGACTTGAATATCCCCTTTTTGGATGCCTTCCAATCCATTGATGGTTTTAATTAAAGTGGATTTTCCTGATCCAGAAGGACCACAAATCACAACCACTTCTCCTTTTTTCACTTCTATAGAGCATTCTTGCAGCACAGAAAAACTACCATACCATTTAGAAACATTGCGTAAAGAAATCATTTTTTATCTTTTTATCCATTCAATATGACAAAATGCAGAGTGAATATGAGGTGTCTCACTAGGTTTATTGAGGCGTCTTTAACAATAGGGTTAGTTGTTCAATCTCGTCTCGTAGTTGCCCAGTGTTTTCAAACTCCATATTCTGTGCATGATCGTGCATTTTTTGTTCCAATTTATTAATCTTTTACTTAATTTTTTTCTGTGGAGAGGACGGTATACCTATCGCTGTTTTCTTCAAGTGTTATCGTATCTTTTTTCGCTTTCACTTTAGTATAAGATCGGCCCAGCTCTAAAATATCCCGAATCTTTTTCTCTAATTTTTTTGGAACAATACCCTTTTCTTTATTGTAAGACTCTTGTTTTTTAAGCCGCTGTTCAGTTTCATCTATGGATTTTTCATTGAAAGCGTGATTTTGTTACTATATTAAATGGCTTTGCCATTTAAATTCCGTACGGAGCGGCCAATAGTTTGTATTAAATAGCGCTCAGATCGCAAAAAACCTTTTTTATCTGCATCTAATATGGCCACCAAAGACACCTCGGGCATATCCAAACCTTCTTGCAACAGGTTAATTCTAACTAAAAAATCAAATTCTCTTAGTCACAAATCACGAATAATTTCAATACGTTATACAGTATCGATATCTGAATGTAAATAACGGATACGCTCTCCCTGTTCTGCGAAATATTCTGCCATGCGTTTTATTAATGTAGTCACTATTATGCGCTCATTAATGACAGCACTCTGTCGAATTTCAGATACAAGACCATCGACTTAGTCAGCCACGTGCCTGACTTCAATCATAGGATCCAGCAAGCCTTTTGGACGAACTACCCGTTTGACAAGGTCTTCTGTCGATTAAGTTCATAGGGGCACGGAGTCGCCGAAATATAGATGATCTGAGGTGCAAGCGATTCAAACGCATTAAAACACATGGGCAGATTATCTAAAGCAGAAGGCAAACGAAAGCCATATTCTACGACGGTTTGTTTACGAGAGCGGTCATCTTTATACATACCACCTATTTGCGGAATAGTCACATGTGATTCGTCTGTTATCAATAGACCTTCTAAAGTAAGGTAATCCAATAGGATTAGAGGTTGTTCTCCAGCAGAACGACCCGAGAGATAACGTGAGTCATTTTCAATCCCAGAGCAGTAATCTAACTCGTTCATCATTTACAAATCAAATTAAGTACGCTGGATTAGGCGCTAATCTTCAATTAACTTGTTGTTCGCCAATAACTGTTCTCGTCTTTGCACCAGATTAATTTTGATCTCTTCCATAGATTGTAAAATACGCATTCTAGGCGTGACACAATGGATTTTTAGGTAAACGGGAAACTGTCTTCTGTATGTGCCACGTTAAAGGGGCAAACAGTGATAGGTGTTCTACCTCATCATCAAATAATTCGACCCTCACCGCAAAATCGCTGAATTCTGATAGAAAAATATCAATATTCGTGCCTCTGACGCGAACAGTCCCTCTCTAAAAACCTGATCATTACGACTGTGTTGTAATTCTGATAAACCCGCCAGGATGACTCTTTGATCTATGATCATACCTTTTGTTAAATGAAGTATAATTTTCTGATACAGATCAGGATCATCCAATCTATAAATAGCAGAAACCGAAGCCATCACGATGACATCCTGAAGTTCCAAAAGCGCTTTCGTAGCAGAAAGACGCATTTGTTCAATATGTTTATTAACGGCGTCGGCTTTTTCAATAAAGGTATCTGAACTGGGTACATAGGCTTCAGGTTGATAATAATCATAATAAGAAACGAAATATTCCACGGCATTTTCTATAAAAATCTTTCATTTTACCATACAGATGAGCAGACAATGTTTTATTAGGTGCCAGGATCATCCTGGGCCGATTAAGATCGGCGATAACATTCGCGACCGTAAAAGTTTTTTATGAACCTGTAACTCCCAATAATGTCTGAAGTATTAAACAATTTTTTAATCTCTCTTTCAGTTGATGAATAGCTTCATGTTGATCTCCAGGAAGTTTAAAATTTGAGTGGAATTTAAATGCTTTACGCATTTTATTGACTTCCATGCAAAATGCTTTAAAAAATCAATTTTAACTTAAATTTGATTTGTGTTTTCAGTCTCTCTTCAGACTGGAGAGTGACTCTAAGATTATAGAGTAATTGCCAACTTATCTACCATCTGTTATTTATAGCGCCGCTTATTTTTCTGTATACAGTTTAGGTGTTTTTTATAAATAGTAGGAGGATTACATGCAAGAACAGCAGAAACGTAAAACGTCATCCTTGAGTCTTCTTAATATTGCTGGTGTGAAACCTTATAAAGAGAAACCCGGCGAAGAATATATGAATAAAATACAACTCCAGCATTTCAAAAAAATTCTGAATGCTCGGTACCGTCAACTGCAAGATGAAGTCGGTCGTACTGTCTCTAATATGCAGGATGAGGCGGCCAATTTTCCTGATTTAGTTGATAGAGCGGCTCAAGAAGAAGGCTTTAGTCTTGAATTACGTAATCGAGATCGAGAAAGAAAATTGCTCAAAAAAATCGAAAAAGTACTCAGCAAAGTGGAGAAAAACGATTTTGGTTTCTGTGATTTATGTGGCGTCGAGATTGGAATACGTCGCTTAGAAGCACGTCCTACCGCCGATATGTGTATTGATTGTAAAACTTTGGCTGAAATTCGTGAAAAACAAGGGATGGTCTAAAATAAGACTCGTGCTTTCTTTTAATAATGAGTTAAAAAAGCGTAAAATTTATTATCCATTTCTGAGGTGTCCTATTTTTAGTCGAGTCACTCATTTTTTTAATCAGATTTTTATTCAAAAGAATAAAAATAACGGGTTTGATCGGGGGAAGAATTCAACACGCTTCTCCAAGATCGTGACAAAAGAAGTTCAGAAAAAAAATGGGATGACCATTATACCTCGTAAAAGACATCCTATTTCTCGAAAAAATATCAGTGAAAATGCTCTGAAAGTACTCTATCGTTTAAATAAGGCGGGTTATGAGGTCTATTTGGTTGGAGGGGGAGTGCGTGATTTATTATTAGGTAAACAACCAAAGGATTTTGATATTACCACTAATGCCACGCCAGATCAGGTGCGTGAATTATTTCGAAATTGTCGATTAATTGGCCGGCGTTTCCGTTTGGCACATATTATGTTCGGTACAGATACTATTGAGGTGGCTACTTTTCGAGGCCATCATGGGGTAAAATCTGGAAACCAAAACAGTCATTCTTCTAAACGCGCACAAAATGGCATGTTACTTCGGGATAATATCTTTGGCTCTATTGAAGAAGACGCCCATCGGCGTGATTTTACTGTTAACAGTTTGTACTATGGGATAGCCGATTTTACATTACGTGATTACACAGGTGGCATTACAGATATCAAACAGGGACTCATTCGTTTAATCGGTGATCCTGAAATACGTTATCCAGAAGATCCGGTACGAATGCTAAGAGCCGTGCGCTTTTCAGCTAAGTTAGGTATGCCCATCAGTTCTGAAACAGGAAAGCCAATACCCCGCTTCGCCTTCTTATTGAAGGAAGTACACGGTGCACGATTATTTGAAGAATCATTGAAGTTATTACAGTCCGGTCATGGGTATATGACTTATCTTAAGCTTTGTGAATATCAACTTTTTCCATTGTTATTTCCATTGATTTCTCGAAATTTAGCTCAAACAAGCGATTCTTTTATGGAAAAGATTATCATTCAGGCGCTCAAAAATACCGATGAACGCTTGAAAAATAAATTAGGGATTCATCCAGCTTTTTTATTCTCAGCCATGTTTTGGTATCCCTTTGTTGAAAGAACTCAAAATATAAAAAAAGAAAGCGGGAAATTGACCTATTTTTCAACTTTTTCAATGGCGGCAGATGATATTTTGAATGAAATTTGTCGTTCTTTTGCGATTCCTAAACGTTTTACTATGGTGATGAAGGATATTTGGTTATTTCAAATTCATTTCTCTGATTCTCAAAAACCTCGCGCATTCCAAGTGACGGAACATCCTAAATTTCGCATTGCATATGATTTATTAGTTTTAAGAGCAGAAGTAGAAAATCAGCATAATCTTAAAAAAATTGCTCAGTGGTGGGCCGAGTTTCAAGTAGGTACAGTCTTGCAAAAAGAATTGATGATAGATGCTCTCCAGCAAGACTCAAGTCGTCGGAACTCTCGTTCGAAAAGAACGCCTAATATTAAAACATTGCACACTAAGTAGCAGGTAAAATATGTCAAACACCCGGGTTTACATTGGTTTGGGCAGTAATTTATCAAAACCTAAAAAACAGATAAAAAGTGCAATAACAGCTTTAACTCGCTTATCTGATAGGCCTGATACGATTAAAATTTCGGCGTTTTATCAAACAAAACCACTTGGTTCACAGGATCAGCCAAATTACTTAAACGCAGCAGTTTCGCTTGATACCTCACTTTCTCCTGAAACACTTTTAGATCATACACAATTGATTGAACTGAATCATGGACGCACTAGAGAAAAAAATCGGTGGGGACCAAGAATAATTGATTTAGATATTTTATTATATGGGGATCAAATCATCAGTACTCCGCGTTTGCGAATTCCTCAATATGGAATAAAAAATCGTGTATTTGTACTTTACCCATTATTAGATATTGCTCCAGATCTTATCTTCCCTGATGGTGAATCTTTAGCTCAATGTTTAGTCAAAGTGAATCAAAAGGATTTATTGGATATTTGTCAAATATCTCCCAGTATACCATAAAACCTAATGTTTTTAGGTAGTAGAAGCAGGGTCTTACTTTTTCTCTCTTCATCAAAGTTTTTTCTCTCTTCATCAAAAGCTGATTTACATTTTTTCCTACATATAGATAGTATTTCTATATAAAATCTATTTTAAGAATAAATCGTTTTTAACGATTGTTTTATCAGATCTATTATCTGACAGAAATCTTTATAAAGGTGTATTTAATACAATTTACCTTTTATCTAATCTTGTTCATTCGTATATCTCCATCAAAAAATTGAGGTTTTATAAATAAAAATAGAGACATTTTAACTCTAGCAACAGTTTTTATCGTTACAGTGAGTTTGCTGATGACAGGATGTGATAATAACAAACATTCTCCCAAACATACTCGTCCATAAATGCCTGAAGTCAGTGTGATGATTTTGAAAGCGCAGCCTCTTAATATGACTCATGAACTCCATGGTCGTACATCTGCATTTCGGATCGTGGAAGTTCGTCTACAAGTTAATGGGATAATCTTAAAACGACATTATCTGTAAGTCAGTGATGCCACTGAAAGTGCCTCATTGTATGAAATTAATGCAGATACTTATAAAGTATCCTATGAAAGTTCTCAGGGTGATTTAGCAAAATCGCAAGCAAATGCAAAAATCACTAGGATCACCTTAAAACGTTATAAAAGTTTAAATGGCAATCATTATGTTAGGCAACAAAATTACGATCAAGCATTACTCTCTTCGATGCACGCCGATGCAGAGGTTCTTAGCGCCAAAGCAGCCATAGAAAAAACCGCCATTCATCTTTTATATACTAAAATTATTACACCCATGAGTGGTCGTAGTAGACCGTTATCTATGACAAAAGGTGCATTAGTCACAGGCGGTCAAATTAATCTTTTAACTACCATTTAGCAGCTTGATCCTATATATGTCAACTTAACGCAATCGAACGGGGATGTTTACGTTTACAACAGGAACTCGCGAGTGGCTAATTAAAACATCAAAACAGAAAAACAAAGCTAAAGTTATTATTAGAAAGTGGCATTGAATATCCTAAAACAAGCACTTTATAATTTTCAGATATTACAGTTAATCAAACAACGGGCTCTATTACAATCTAAGTGATTTTTCCTAATCCTCATAAATTATTATTGCCTGGGATGTTTGTTCGTGTTCGTTTAGACGCAGGCGTAACAGTGACACTTTGTTGGTACCACAGTAGGGAATTACTCGTGATCCAGAGGGTCTGGCAACTGCCATAGTGGTGGGTAAAAACGATAAAGTAGAGATACGTAAGCTCAAAACCGATTAAGCGATAGTTCATCAATAGCTTGTAACTTCTAGTTTACAGCCAGGCAATCGCGTTATTGTCTCCGGATTACAAAAAAATACTAAAGAAATGCAAGTCAAAGTACAAGAAACATCTTGATTTTTACTCTGCTTACAGTTTATCTCACTAAAAACATTAAAAGGTTTAACTGAGCCGTTATTATGTCTGATTTTTATAGAGCGCCTTATTTTTGCTTGGGTTATCGCCCTCATCGATTACTTTAGTTATCGCCCTCATCGTGATGTTTTTAGGTGCATGAGAGATCACAAAATTACTAGTAACTAAGTACCCTGCGATAGCTCCTCCTACTATTTTAATCGCAGCGAACTACCCTGGAGCAGATGCCACAAGGATACAAAATTCAGTGACTCAGGTTATTAAACAAAATATGAATCGTATCGATAACTTGCTGTCTATATCTTCTAACAATGATTCTTCTGGAAATGCCAATATTACTCTGACTTTTAATCTAGGAACAGATCCTGATATTGCTCAGGTGCAGGTTCAAAATAAATTATAAAGAGTGATGCTAGCTTTACCTCAAGAGATTCAAAAGAAGGTGTTATAGTAGAAAAACCCGCAGGAAATTTTTTGATGTTTCTTACTGTTATGTCCGAAAATAGATTAATGAAAAAAATCGTAGACTATGTGATTTCTAATTTAAAAGAGCAGCTCAGTCGAATAAACGGCGTCGGTGACGTGCAACTTTTCGACTCACAGCACGCGATGCGTATCTGGTTGGATCCCTATAAATGAAATGATTTTAAACTCATGCCGCTTGATGTGATGAACGCCATTCAAGCAGAAAATAGTTAGCTTTCCGCTGGAGAGTTGGATTCAGCCCCTACTATTGCTAGTCAACAGCTTAATGCTTCAATTGTTGTGCAAACCCGTTTAACTTCTGTAAAAGAATTTTCTTAGATTTTACTTAAAGCCAATTCTGAGGGTTCTCAAGTACCATTAAAAGATTGCGCTAATGTTGAACTCGGTAATGTTGAACTCGGTTCGGAAGTTTATAAACTTAATATCCTTTACAATGGAAAGCCGGCTATTAGTGTAAGCATCAAACTTGCTACGGGTGCAAACGCTCTATAAACCTCTAATGCACTAAAAGCAGAGTTGATCAAACTTGAGCTATCGTTGCCCGATGGTCTTAAAGTCGTCCATCCATATGATACGAGTTCCTTTATTAAAATATCGATTCAAGAAATGATTAAGAATTTGTTAGAGGCGATTGTCTTAGTTTTCTTTGTGATGTATCTCTTTCTTCAAAATTTCAGAGCGACATTGATACCGATAATTGTGGTTCTGGTTCTCTTGCTCGGCACATTTGGCGTTCTTTCAGTATTTGGTTATTCCATCAATACATTAACGATGTTCAGAATAGTACTCGCCATCGGTTTATTGGTGGACGATACCATAGTTGTCGTTAAAAATGTGGAACAGGTGATGTAAGAAGACGGGCTTTCACCTAAAGAAGTCTCGAAGAAATCGATGCAATAAATTCAGGGGGCTTTAGTAGGGATAGCATTAGTTTTGTCTTCTGTATTTATTTTAATAGTTTTTTAGGAAGTGCGACTTGGGGAATGTATCGTCAATTTCTGTCACCATTTTTTCCGCCATGGTATGATCGGTTTTGGTGGCTTTGTGATCATAACCCCTGCATTATGTGCTAGTATTCTTACGCCTATTGATAAAGATAAAAAAATAAAAGCGGCGAATTCTTAGACTGGTTTAATCATATTTTTGAAAAAGCGGCCATCACTATACTCATAGTGTGAAACATATTTTAAAAGTAACGGGCGTTACTTAATAATGTATCTGTTTATTGTGATTAGTATGTGTGTTTTTTCTGCCTTTACCGACCTCTTTTTTACCAGAGGAAAATCAGGGTGTTTTTGTGACGATAGTTCAGAGCCCTGTCGGCACCATTCAAGAAAGCATAAATAAATTGCGCTCTCACAAGTCACTGATTATTTTTAACTTAAGAAAACGATGTACTTAAGTCTGTCTTGACGTTAAGTGGTTTTGGTTTTAATGGATAGGGTCAAAATATAGGCCTTGTATTTATTAGTTTAAACGATTGAAGTCAACATACTAAGAAAAAAGATACAGTCGAGGCTATTGTAGCGCTGGCATCTAGAGCTTTTTCACAAATCAAGGATGGGCTGGTGTTCGCTTTTAATTTAGCCCCAATAACTAAATTAGGTATTGCGACTGGTTTTGACTTTGAATGACTTAACCAAAGAAATTTAGGTCACCAAAAGTTAACTCAAGTGCGTAATCAATTATTGGCGATGGCATCTCAACATCGAGATGTATTAGTTAATGTACGTCCCAGTGGAATGGAAGACAGCCATAAGTTTAAAATGAAAATGGATAAAGAAAAGGCATGAGTACTTGGGCATTCTCTTTCTGATATTAATACGACACTAGGTTCTGCATTCGCTGTAATCTATGTAAACGATTTTATTGATACCGGGCAAGTCAAAAAAGTGCCTTTCCAGGCGCTGATCCTTTTCGAATGTTGCTAGAGGATACTAACTATTGATATAGTTCATAATAATTAAGGTCAAATGGTGCCATTTTCTTCTTTTTCTAGCACTCAATGGAAATATAATTCACCACGTTTAGAACGTTACAATGGATTTCCATCAATGAAAATTCAAGGTCAATCAACTCCTGCTAAAAGTACAGGAGAGACTGTGGCATTGATGCAAGAGCTCGCAAAGAAACTTCCGAATGGTATTTCGGTTATGATTGGAGTGACGCCTCTTTCACGAGCGTATGTCTGCTAATTAATCTCTATTTTTATATGCCCTGTCCCTGATCCTTGTCTTGTTATGCTAGCCCTTGCTCTGTGAGAGTTGGTCAATTCCTCTTTCAGTGATAATGGTTGTACCTGTTGGGGACATAAGGGCACCATTAGCCATTTATTTAACTGGTTCGGACAACGATGTTTATTTTCAGGTCAGCTTGTTAACCACGATTGCTTAATAGGCTCAAAATACGATTTTAATTATTGAGTTTTAAAAGAATTTAATTTCAAAAGAAAGGAAAGGTCTGATAGAAGCCACATTATCTGCTGTTCGAATACGTTTACGTCCGATTTTGATGACCTCTTTAGCATTCATGTGGAGCGTTTTACCCCATAGCGATAAGTCATGTGGCAGGCTCAGTAGCCCAACATGCCCTTGGTGTTAGGGTGATTGGCAGTATGATAGCCTCTACCGTTTTAGCTATTTATTTTGTTCCGGTGTTTCTGTGGGTTTTTTGCAGTGATTTGTTCAAAAAATACATTTTGATATTCAACATTCAGATAAATAAGCTGATTTTTATGATTGATGTCCGATCAAAGGTTATGCTTAATAAATGATTAATCAGCTAGTTTAGCTTGTTTATAAAAAGCTAAGGTTAATTAATTTTTATAATTTTTTGGTTTTCAAAGTAAATATATAAAAATATATCTCACTAATAAATGCTTAGAGATAATATCTCATAATTTTACTTGACAAGGATTAAATATTAATTAAAATTCTCTCCCTTGTATTAAACTCTATATAAATAATATGATTTTTCATATCTCACGATACAAGATATGAAATATGCCTTGTCGTCAATCATATACATCAAAGAAATTCTTTTAAAATAAAAAACTTATTTAATTAACGGGATATTTTATTCTGTTTAGCATTTATAGAAATTATCTTGTCAATTTTATGATACTTTTTGAAATTAATCCATCTATTATTCTAAAAATAGAATAATAAAGAACGACCCTAAATTTAAATATTGAGAAAAATAAACTATGACAACAAAACCTATTATGACAAAAAAAAAGTATCTGATGCGTTTAAGAAAATGTACAACTATTCAGACTTTAGAGCGTATCATCGAAAAGAATAAATATGAACTTCCTGACGATGAACTTGAATTATTTTATTCTGCGGCTGATCATCGTTTAGCCGAACTGACCATGAATAAACTCTACGATAAAATCCCTCCATCAGTGTGGCAACACGTTAAATAATTTATTTAACATTTAGTTCGAAGCCATGTTATTTTTTGGCTCGATAAAAAATGAATGTATTTTCTAATACAATATAATATATAAATCACTTTATCTATTAATTGATTAAAAAATTTAAAATAATTTATTATAAAAATAACTTATTGTAAGTATGGTTTCTATTCAAAACTTAGAATAATACTAAAAATTATTTTAAGGAATTTAAATAGCTTTCATAAAAACCGAAAGTGATACTTAAGAAATCTACATTTATATGTAGAAAAATAACATTAAGGTGGCAACTCTGCTGGCAGCATCCAGATACATACGAAACCTGCTACGGCTGCTTCCTTCCGGATCTGACCGGATTTACAAGTGAGTATTACCGGGTGACCAACAGAGCTACCAATTAAAACAATTGCGTGTTTTTAAAGGCGCCGGCATTATTAAACATATATCTCTAAATAGCAAACAAAATCATTATAAAAAAGGGCTTTAAATGTGTCAACATCATAAAATGATATCCGATAGGAGCTGCTCATAAAGCACAAGCCCCATCCGAGGTCAATTTATAAGAAGTCTGTTGATTTTTCTCATTTTTGGACTTAAGACTATGATCATCAGTTTAATTGCCGCTATGGCTCAGAATCGTGTGATTGGCTTCAATAATAAGATGCCATGGCATCTCCCTCTTGATTTTGCGTGGTTTAAAAAAAATACCCTTCACAAACCTATTATTATGGGGCGTAAAACTTTCGACTCGCTAGGGCGAGCTCTACCTGGGCGGATGAATATTGTGATGACCAGACAAGGAATTACCTCTCCAGGAGTGATATGGGTTTCTTCGATGGAAAAAGCATTAAAAGCGACTCAGGAGGCCCCTGAAATCATGGTGATTGGAGGCGCTGAAATTTATCGTCAATTTTTACCTCAAGCGAATCGTCTTTACCTCACTGAGGTTTTAAAAAAAATTCAAGGTGATACTTATTTTCCTGAATATGAACAACAGTGGGAAATGGTATTCCAAGAATTTCATTCTTCTGATAATACTCATCTTTATCCTTTTTCCTTTCAAATTTTGCACAGGGTACGATGAAAATGTTATCCTTGGTGATCGAATGCATATCAAAATATTAATGTGAATGAAGTATTTGTTTTAAGCTAAATCAGCTAATATGCGGTGCGAAAAGCCAGATCATATTTGTCTCTCCTTCATTTTTAAAAATGGCATTCCCTGTGAATTTTAAATTCACTGAAAGCAGGAGCAATATTCCTATGGATAGTATCCATAAATGTGAATCTCATACCCCAATGATGCAGCAATACCTACGGCTTAAATCTGAACATCCAGAGGTATTTTTGTTTTATCGAATGGGCGATTTTTATGAATTGTTTTATGACGATGCTAAACGCGCTTCCAAATTATTAGATATATCATTAACTCAACGCGGGCAATCTGCAGGTACAGCGATTCCCATGGCAGGAGTCCCTTATCATGTCATCGATAATTATTTAGCTAAACTCGTTCAATTGGGTGAATCTGCGGCTATCTGTGAACAGGTTGGAAATCCTTCTAACAGCAAAGGGCCTGTTGAACGCAAGGTCGTTCGTATCGTGACTCCTGGCACCATTAGTGATGAAGCATTATTGCATGAGAAACAAGATAATTTACTGGCCGCTGTCTGGCAAGATAAACAAGGTTTGGGTTATGCCACCTTAGATATCAGTTCAGGACGCTTTCGCGCAATGGAACCAAAAGACGTCGAAGCCTTAAAAACCGAATTACAACGTACTCATCCTTCTGAATTACTCTATCCAGAAACCTTTGAGCTTATTTATTTGATTGAATCCCGTCCAGGTTTACGCCGACGCCCTTTATGGGAATTTGAGATCGAAACAGCTCGTCAACAGCTTAATCTACAATTTGGTACACAAGATTTAACGGGCTTTGGTGTAGAACAGGCACACTTGGCTTTAAGAGCAGCAGGCTGCTTACTGCAATACGTCAAAGATACACAACGTACTTCTTTACCTCACATCAGAGAACTAATCCTGCAACACGAGGAAGATAATGTCACCATAGATGCTGCTAGTAGGCGTAATTTAGAATTAACTGAAAATTTATCAGGGGGTACAGAAAATACGCTGGCCAGTATTTTGGATTGTACGGTGACGTCTATGGGGAGTCGAATGTTAAAGCGTTGGCTTCATATGCCTATAACAGATATAAGCACACTACTTCATCGACAAGAAGCTACCAGGGTATTACAGTATTTTACTTCTGATTTAAAACTGCTGTTACGTAAAGTCGGTGATTTAGAGCGTATTCTCGCCCGGTTAGCATTGCGTACCGCACGGCCAAGAGATTTAGCTAGAATGCGCTTAGCTTTTGAGCAGTTACCTGAAATTCATGACATATTAAATACGTGTAAATCTCAACATTTAAAAAAATTGTTATCTGAAATAGGTCAATTTGATGCATTACTTGATTTACTGCGGCGAGCAATAGTAGATATTCCCCCTGTATTAATACGGGATGGAGGTGTTATTGCCACAGGATATAATGAAGAATTAGATAAATGGCGCGCACTATCTGATGGCGCTCATGATTATTTAAATGAACTGGAAATACGCGAGCGTCATGAATTAAAATTAGATACCCTAAAAGTAGGATTTAGCGCCATACATGGATACTATATTCAGGTAAGTCGTGCCCAATGTCATTTGATTCCCTCTCATTATGCTCGGCGTCAAACACTAAAAAACGTTGAACGTTACATCATTCCTGAATTAAAAGAATATGAAGATAAGGTGCTCACCTCCAAAGGAAAAGCATTAAGCATAGAAAAAGATCTCTATGAAAAAATTTTTGATTTGTTGCTACCTCATATTGTCTCATTACAAACGAGTTCTACCGCGCTGGCTGAATTAGATGTGCTGTCTAATCTGTCTGAAAGAGCAGATACACTCAACTATGTTTGCCCTATTTTGACTGAAAAATCCGTGATTGAAATTACGGGTGGTCGCCATCCCGTGGTAGAGCAAGTTTCAAAACAACCTTTTATTGCCAACCCCATTTCTTTATCTCCTGAGCGCCGGATGTTGATCATCACAGGTCCTAACATGGGTGGGAAAAGTACTTATATGCGCCAAACGGCACTGATTGTATTATTAGCACACATCGGAAGTTTTGTACCCGCAGACAAAGCTATAATTGGATGCGTTGATCGTATATTTACTCGTATTGGCGCGGCAGATGATCTGGCTTCCTGCCGTTCTACCTTTATGGTTGAAATGACCGAAACCGCGAATATTTTACATAATGCCACGGCGAAAAGTTTGGTATTAATGGATGAAATCGGGCGAGGAACTTCCACCTATGATGGCCTTTCTCTGGCTTGGGCTTGTGCGGAAAATTTGGCTATCCACATTAAATCCATGACGCTTTTTGCTACTCATTATTTTGAATTGACATGCTTACCAGAAAAAATCAACGGCATAGTCAACGTTCATCTGCAAGCTTTGGAGAAAGGAGATGAGATTGCGTTTATGCATTCTGTTCATGAAGGTGCTGCAAGTAAAAGTTATGGTTTAGCTGTCGCTGCTTTAGCTGGCGTGCCAAAGAAAGTCATCAATAGGGCTCGTCAAAGATTAGAGGAGCTGGAATTTACTGTAGAAGAGAAGGGGCATCCGAAATTATCCCTTCCTTCTTTAAAGCCTACTTTTGAAAAAGAGTCTACAGATCATCCTGTTATTCGTAAATTAAAAACCTTAAAGCCAGATATGATGACACCGTATGATGCATTACAGTGGATATATTATTTACAAAAAATGTTTTAAATTAACATATTGCAGTACATAATTTTTATTGGCACTCGCCAGAATGATGATTTTAATGCTCTCTCCTACGGCTTTGCTTGAGCTGCTGCTCAGCGCATTTTTTATGATGCATTGCTATCATGAATTAGAAAAACAGATGATTCATGCTGGCACTTATGTTATTCAATCCTTAGCTGTTGTCAGCAAATACGCCATGACATATAAAAACAAGGAGTTTGCTAGGCGGCTGATTTATAGGTAACATTATCAACATGTAAGTATCATCAAATCTATTGCCATTTTTAATACAGACAACACGCTTTTTGTGACTTCAAATTCTAATTATTATTCCTTATTAACTTCCTAAAATACCCTTATTCCAACAAGGCTGATGCCCACTCATTTGAATAATTCTTTAATTTTACTAATTCCCATTACTTCTGAGTGTCATTTAGTCCGCTTCTTAGGATATCATTTATCTATAAATAATAGACAGAAACCCGTTTTAGGGTATATCGCCATCGATCTCAATTTACAGGACACACGCTTACAAAAACGGAATGAATGTCTGATTTTATGGGTGTTCTTAAGTTTTGGTCTCTGTATAACCACATTATTTATTTATCGTTTAAAAATCATTGCTCAAGCCACTTCAGATTTACGTAAAACCTTGGCAAAAATGGAAATGCAACATATAGAGTTGGAAATGAGTAAGAAAAAAGTGCAAGAGGACTCTTATATGAAACCAGGTTTTTTGCCAATATATCGCATGAATTGAGGACGCCTCTCAATATTGTCATAGGTTTCGCCCGACAAACTCTCAAAACTTCTGAGACGCCCAGTCCGACCGATTACATTGAAAAGACAAAACAATCTGTTCATAATTTATTATCTATTATTATCAATGATGTATTAGACTTTTCGAAATTGAACGAAAAAACTCATTGTAGATTATATTCCTTTGCAATTGAGAAAAATTTAGATACAGTGATGATTTTCTATCTCACACTCACGCTCACAGTGCCAATGCAAAAGGCTTAGAATTAATTCTAAAAATACATCATGATGTACCCGATTGGGTAATGGGAGATCCAATAAAATTTCAGAAAATCATCACTAATTTATTAGGTAATGCGATTAAATTTACAGAAAAGGCCATATTATTGTTCAGATCCCTTTAATTTCAAAAAAAAGGCAAGTATCCACTTGCTGCTGAAAATCCCAGATACTGGAAAGGGGATCTCTGCTAAACAGCATGCCGAATCATTTCAGGATTTTATACAAGCTGATGCGAGTATTTCTTACTGTCACAGTAGAACAAGTTTAGGTATTGCTATCACAAGAAAACTTATCTAAGCAATGAGGAGAGTCAATTTTGACAGTCAAGTTAATCAGGGATCTACGTTTAGCTGTAATATTAAGCTCGGTTTGAATTAACAGATCGCAAATCTTCCTCTCCCTATCGATATTTAGCTGGCAATCAACTGGTTTATATTAAATCTAATTTTTGTTGTTGCCAAAAAGCTTCATATTTTGCATATGACCCCATTAAAAGTGACTTATGCCACTTCTTTTATGGAGTTGCCAAAGCAACATTACGATGTTGCACTACTCGGTGTTCTCATTCCCGTTCGAGATAATATGGCGGAGCACCACGATCAATTAATGACCCCATGGCACTAGCGGATGAAATTATTTTGGCATTACCCAGTCAATTACATGTATATTCAAAACAATTAAAACAGCTCGGTGCCAAAGGATGCCTTATTAAACCCATTTCGGCTCGTCGATTGTTTCCTTTATTGCTCGAAAAAACGTAAAAATACGCCTTCTAAGTTGTTTCAATAGCTTCGTTTGTCTAACTACTTAGTTTTTCGAGTGATGGCAGTGGACGATAATCCTGCAAATTTACAATTAATCGACACTTTACTTTAACCATTAGTAGATAAAATTATATTGTGCAGCAACGGAGAAGAAGTATTGTTTATAGCGACTCAAGCTCAGATTGATATGATTTTAATAGATATTCATATGCCAAAAATAGAGGGGATTCGAACCAGTTCGGTGATACATTAATTGCTTTTACATCGAAATACTCTCATCATTTCCGTGACAGCATATACCATACGGGGCAGAATGAGCCGTTGTTAGTCTATAAGATAACAGATTATTTAACAAAACATATTAATGAAACACGTCTGATTCAAGCGATTTTACACTATCGCAAAAAATAGCATTTTAAAACCCGCCATTTTTGTAGGCGGCAGAATGCCACCTGTTTCACTAACTGGGATCTGGCATTGAAGCAAGCCGATTATCAAAAAGATTTGGCCTGTGATCTCTTGAAAATACTTTTAGAACTGCTTGCTGATGTTAAAAAACGAGTTTATGAAATTGTAGATTTAGGGGAAAAACAATAAACGCCGAGGAAGAAGCGAATATATTATCTGTTATCCACCAGCTTCATGGCAGAGCGGCTTATAGCGGGTTGCCTTGACTGAAAAAATTTGCGTTGTCATTGAAAAGGAATTACATAAAACAACCCTTTTAAAAGATTTATAGTCAGAGTGGTTTGAATTATTAGATGAGATAGAAAACGTAACTATTACCACCGCAGTGCATTTATCTTAATTTTTAACTTAAGATTTACTATACAATAAGCCCTAACCTTGAAGGAAAAAAGGATAATAATTAGAATTATGTTATTTAAAAACAAGAGGTTTTATGGCGAAGTAGAATGGCCAATATATCAGCCCTTATGCTGAACAGAGTAAAGAAGTGAGCAGGTTAAAAAAATTATTACTTGCATTCCAACAAAGGTGCTCAAAATACTGACAGACAAAAGAACTCGGCAACAAATTAAAATTTACACTATGCTACTAAAAGTGAATTATTATGAGAAGCTTTTTCCCATGCTTTCACAGACCAATATTTGCCGAATGACGATAATTTGAGACAAGAACGGAATGACGAAATTCCTCAAGCAGCCAAGATATTAATGCGTTATCTGGGGATCACTTCCGATACCAACGAATACTGACCCCATTTTTTAGTAAAAATGTGAAAAAATGCCTAAAAATAAAATGAACCCGACATAATGATTGTTCATAAAAGCTTGAAAATATCCATCTGAACTTATCATCAATTTTTGTTGATATATAAATAATATTCCAACTAATCCAACGGAAATATAAAACAAGACTCCAAACTGCATCAAATATCCCAGTAATATCATTAAAAAAACTGTGATAAATTGTAATAAACCTATGATCAATCTATCATGTTGACCGAACAAAATTGCAGTAGATTTAACACCAATTCTCAAATCGTCATTACGATCTACTATCGCATATTGGGTGTCATAGATGAGCGTCCAACAAAGATTTAAAAATAGTAACAGCCAGCAAACTATAGGTAAAGTTTGAGTCACAGCAGAAAAAGCCATGGGAATTGACCATCCAAAAGCCAATCCTAATATAAGCTGAGGTAAATGTGTGACTCTTTTCATAAATGGATAGACCCAAGCGAGTAAAACTGCAACCAAAGAAATTGCAATCGTCATATGATTGAGCATCGACACTAAACAAAAGGAAAGAAAAATTAGGAAAAAAAATAGAATTTTGCAAAATCTGCGATCAACTTCGCCACTGGGTATGGGTCGACTTGCAGTACGTTTCACGTGACCGTCAATCTTTCTATCAACATAATCATTGATCACACATCCCGCCGCTCTCATAAAAAAAACACCCAATATAAAGATGGCCAATATTTTAATATCAGGGATCCCTTTACTGGCTATCCAGAGTGCCCATAAGGACGGCCACAAAAGCAAGAATATGCCTATGGGTTTATCGATACGCATGAGCCGGCAATAGGCTGTCCATGTTTTTTTACACAAACTTGGTGTTCCTGAAATAGCAATACAGCGGGGAAGCAGGTAAAAAACTTCTGTTAATAATAGCGGTTTATTGGATAACTGTAATTTGGATAACGGTAATAAGGATCGCCTTACCCAGAGATCATCTTAATGTCACGTTTGAATGTAATCTAGTTGCAGATCTTTACTACTAAACAAAAGCACCAAGATGTGTTTTGCCTAGTAGATTCAACAGCGCAGATTTAGGCCCTGACAGGTTATCCTATGAGATAACTTTACGGCCGCCCGGGGTTTATCATCAGCACACATAACGACCTCTCGTATCCAATAACGTAGGTTCTCAGGGAGCAGCTCTTTTCATTATATAAAGCCTGATGTTCAATAAAACCTTCGTGTTTCAGATCGATGATTATCTGCTGACAATGTCGCTCAAAGCGCTCATTCCTCATAGAGCCTATTTCTATCGGTCATCCGGCCACTTCCAATAGCAAATTGGGCTCTTAAATAGAGCGCTAATAGAGTATCAATAATACATTTTATAATAAATTTTTCGTGGACATAAGTAATTTCTCTTACAGAAATAAAGTGGTTTTTATTATCACTTTTTCTGATTATTTCAATCACATTATTTTTATTAACGATCGAGCCAAGGAGACAAAAGACTCCAAAAGATAATATTGGCTCCCAGATAATTTTCTGCATAATCTGTGAATTCAGCTTTTTTAAAAGATCGACAAGTTTGTGGATTTGTATAAGTAAAAGTAGGCTCTTGTACTGCCATGGCGACCAAACCCAGTTTTCCTTTATATTTATGAAAAATGATAGGTATTTTCATATGTTCTTTTTTATTCGGTATAATATCGAACCCACTTAATCCAATATTATTTTTTCTTATAATACAAAAAATTTTGACATATATTAATGGTCAATATTCCATTCGCAAGGCCAAAAATTAATATATTTCACCACATGAGATTTCTTAAAATCTTTTCTAATGAAAAGTTCATTTTCTATTTCAGACTTGAAATATTCTTCACAAGTAAACTCTATTGTTTATTTGTTTATATTAATATTAATCGCTGTATTCATATAAATGAATACCAAAAATACGGCCATTAAACTTCTTGTCTAATTCGCTTATTAACTTTTTATATATTTTTTGTACCTACGTATTCTATTGTTACACTACCAGACCTGAAGAAATCGGTTTATTTTCTCCTGGATTATCATGCTGATTAACAAGTCCTTTCTTGTAGATAGGCTAATTGAATAAATAATAGGGTACGTTTTTCGTATCAGGTGGAAAAAAGATCTTGAAGTTGCATAAATAAATTTTATGTAATTTATTGACATACTCTAAATCTTTTCAATTTTAGAAAAATTATATTAATTTTTTCTTTTTCTAAGATGTTTAAATTATAAACTATTTGTACGCTATCAATATCTTGGCGTCTTAATAGACGTTTTATTTTTTCTAAATTACCAGAAGAAGTATATAAAGAATTTTTAACGGTGCTGAAAAATAGGAAAAGAGGTGAATGTAAGGATAACTAACATGAAAGAAAAATGTAAAATATTTATTTATTATCCTTATTATTAATTATTATTTCTTTAAAAAGAAGCAGGCACAAACCCTAATACATCATATACTTTCTTTATTGTAAGTTGTCCTCGCGCCCTAGCCTGATCAGCCCCTTGCTTCATCACTTTCTGTAAATAGGGTTCATCTGCACGATAATGTTGATAACGTTTCTGTATGTCATTTAGCATATGAGTAAGAGATTCCGCTAACTCTGTTTTTAAATGACCATACATTTTACCAGAAAAATTTTTCTCCAACTCAGACATATTTTTATTGACCACTCCAGATAATATATCTAGCAAATTCGACACCCCTGGTTTGTTTTTGATGTCGTAATAAATTTGAGCGGGATTATCAGAATCGGTCATCGCTTTTTTTATTTTTTTGATGATATTTTTAGGATCTTCTAATAATTCAATTACATTATTGCGATTCTTATCTGATTTGGACATCTTTTTGTTTGGCTCCTGTAATGACATGATCCGTGCTCCACTTTGAGCAATAAAAGGCTCAGGAATCACAAAAATATCGCCATAAATACTATTAAAACGTTTTGCTATATCTCGAGCCAATTCTAGGTGCTGTTTTTGATCTTCTCCGACCGGTACTTGATGGGTTTGGTATAACAAAATATCAGCTGCCATTAAAGTCGGATAATTCAATAGGCCCGCATTCATATTTTCTGAATGTCGTGAAGATTTATCTTTAAATTGTGTCATTCGATTGAGTTCACCAAAATAAGTAAAACAATTAAGAATCCAGCTTAATTGCGTATGTTCAGGGACATGAGATTGAACGAAAATAGTGCTTTTTTTTGCATCGATTCCACATGCAAAATATAACGCTAATGTGTCTAAAGTGCTTTTTCTCAGAGACTCTGAGTTTTGGCGTGTGGTAATGGCATGTAAATCAACAATACAAAAAATACAGTCATAATTCTCTTGGAGATTTACCCACTGACGTAAGGCACCTATATAATTTCCAATAGTTAAAGAGCCAGAGGGCTGAGCCCCACTAAATACGACGGATTTGATGACATTTGATTGATTCATTTGATGCCTTTTGAAATTTTACATAGTATAAAATTAGTTATATTTACTCGTTTCTGATTATAATTTCAAAAATAAAATATTTATTGCATCATACTAAAATATTTTTTAAATATCATTGATTTTAAAGAATATTATTAAATTTCATGTATTTCATTGGATGAATAAAAATGTCCACGATGTTTTTAAAAATCTACTCAACAAAAAAGTTAAAGAATATTTAGCAGAGAATATTCTAAAAAACCTTAAAATAAGTTTGTTTATTTAGTCATACATAAAATAATTTTCTTCGTATATGCATTATAAGTAACTGTCTAGAATGGTTTAATATATACATAGAATTTAATTATCAGTTAATTAATTTTATTGTTATTAATGTTTTGTCTAGGGTTAAGAATTTTGAATATGATAAAAATATTTTAATTTCATAGAAATTGGTCTGACCAAAGGTACTAGATCAAGTTAAGACATACGATATTAGTAGAGATCATACTTTTATTCTACATGATTAGAAACAAAATCTGGCGCTTTTATCCATTTTTGATGACAAATCTTAAAACAAAAATGATTTTTATAGACAGAGAGACAATGTATTTTTTACTAGTTAAACACATCAGAAGTTACTTTCTCTTTATGAAATATTTGAAATACCTACTAAAAATATTAGCTTTTCAAAAAGAGAAAAATGAAATTTTACATTGGGTAAGTATAGGTAGAACTACTTATCAAGAAATTTCAAAAATAATAGGTATTAAAAAATGTAATATTAAATTTCATATGAAATATAACGAATAAATTAGGCGAGATTAATTCAAGGCATACTATAAATTAGCTTATAAACTCAAATTATTAAAACAAATTTTAGATGATTTTTTAAAATTTAAAATAATGTTTAGTATATTTTATGTATTTTGTAATAATTAAAAATAATTAATTTTAATATAAAACCAATTCAATGAATATGTCAATATTTTTTGAATGAGTCTATTTTCAAATAGTATAGATCATATATCTAATTAATTTTAACTTTAAGTAATGCATTTCGCATCGCATGAATGACCACATGGTAATCAGGTTGGCTGAAAATAGCATAACCGGCTACAAATATATCCGCTCCGCAATATGCTATTTCAGCAATGTTATTAACATTAATACCACCATCAACCTCTAAACGAATGTCATAGCCACTGTCGTCAATGATTTTTCGGACTTGGCTTAACTTTTTAAACGTGCTAGGAATAAAGGCTTGCCCTTCAAAACCAGGATTAACAGACATCAATAAAATCAGATCTAACTTATCTAGAATATAATCGAGATAATGGAGAGACGTGGAAGGATTAAACGCTAAACCAGCTTGGCATCCCTGTTGTTTAATTAGCTGTAAAGTTCGATCAATATGTTCTGAAGCTTCAGGATGAAACGAAATATAGCTCGCCCCAGCTTGAGCGAAACGGCTAACCAGCGCATCCACGGGTTGTGCCATAAGATGCACATCGATGGGCGCTTCAATTCCATAATCCCGCAAGGCTTGACACACCATCGGACCCATCGTCAGATTAGGCACATAGTGGTTATCCATCACATCAAAATGGATAAGATCGGCACCCGCTCTGAGGACGTTGGCAGTATCTTCACCTAAACAGGCAAAATTTGCAGACAAAATAGAAGGCGCAATTAAATATTTTTTCATGAATTTTTCTTTAGTTAGCAATATAAAGCTAAAAGTTCATCCACCTTACGGCGGCCAAAACCATTACAACTGATGGTACGCCTTGCTTTCACTACATAGAGTGAAGCTTGATGATACCACTGCCGTGTTAGAGCCGTATCATGATTGGAAATCAAAACTGAAACTTGATTATCACGACTGAGATGGTGAGCTAGCTGAGCTAAATTTTGTTGATCTAAAGCATTAAAACCGTTATGGAAATAAGAAGTAAAATTAGCAGTCATCGATAAAGGAACATAAGGTGGATCACAATATACCACTGCCTTCCCTGAGGCTTGCATTAAAGTTTGTTGATAATGCTCGCAGATAAAAATAGCGTTTTGTGCTTTTTCAGAGAAAAAATACAATTCTTCCTCTGGAAAATAAGGTTTTTTATAAGATCCAAAAGGGACGTTGAATTCTCCTTTTAAATTATAACGACACAAGCCGTTGTAACCATGTCGATTCAAATATAAAAATAATAGGGCTCGTCTATACTCATCTTCACAGGTATTAAACTCTTTACGAAGCCCATAAAATTGTTTCACATTATTAAATTGATGATGAAAAAGTAAACGTGAATCACGTACAAAATCATCAATACGTGATTTTACGATATTGTAGAGGCTGCTTAAATCACGATTAATATCGGCCAGAATGTAATAACGATAGTGAGTGTTTAAAAAAACGGAACCAGCCCCAACAAAAGGTTCAATCAAGTAATCTGCTGAGGGAAGATGTCGACGTATCTCTTCAATGAGATGGTATTTTCCGCCAGCCCATTTTAAAAATGCCCGTTTTTTCTTCAAAATGCTTACCCTTTTTGTAAAGAAACTGAAAATTTCACATCCATTTCATTTCTCTAAACCAGCAGTTATAGAATAAAACCGAGTCGATTTATTTTTTATAGGATTGGCAACCTATTTTTTATGCACTATTCACTCATTGATAACATTAACTTCTCTTTAATAAAAGCGAGAACAATATCATTGTCGCTTCCTTCATATATTTCTGATTGACCTATAGCGCTATAGCAGTTTGGATAATTAATCGTAATTTTTTATTCATAACTTTTTTATCATGCTTCATATTCAATAAACAGGATTTTGGATCAATCTGATGAAATCCTTAAATAGGTAGCTTTCCCCGTAATAAAAATTTTTTATTCATATGATATCGGTCTTAGAAAGAGCCCTAATTTTTTAGAGGTTTAATCGGCCATCAACATACAGATAGAAACCGATGATGGTTAACGACTATTTTCAGCCTATCGAAGCATCTACTTGCGCTAACAAAGTCATGGGGATTTTAATATATCGGATTCCTCTTCCATAACAGGCTGCTGCAAAACCTGTTAAATCTCGTATAACGCCCTTTCGAAAGTCAATTAAAATGGCATGATGCCACATGCTATTTCTTTAAAAGTTCATTAAATATCAGTTCAATAGACGACAATGACTTGTATTTTCCACTATCGGGCAAAATGATATGATCGAATCTAACGCTGCCTTGCTCTCAAACCGTCTGCATTAAAGAAAGACAAAGAGGCGATAAGGTTTGATTCGTCACTAACATGTCTTGATCCCCTTTTTTGAGCGGCTTAAAAGAATCAAAATGATTCAATAATTCTGAAGAAGTGGTAATAGGATAATTGCGGTGACCTAAAATAATCGTCATTTTCTTCATAGTAACGTTAATGACCTTTTGAAATACAAAAAATTAGGTTTTTGCTAATAGGTGAATAATTTTTTTGCAATGATTTTGAAGCTGTGATCTTCTGTTGGTATGATGATATCCGCAATTTCTGCATAAAAAGGATTTTGTTCTTTTAGCAGTGTTCGAAAAAATGAGAAACTGCCCCACTAATTGTAATAGTAAGCGCTTTTTTATCACGCTGCGTCCGAATCAACTGCTTTTAAATACCAATTTCTAAATAAATGACCGCCCCACGGGCTGACAAAACGTTTCGGGTTTCCTTAGATTTAACTGAACCTCTCCATGTCGCCAACACAATGCCTTTTTTCAGTGAGTTGTTAATTAATATTTCTTCACGATGCCGAAAGCCTGGTTCCCATTCGAGATCGAATATCCAGCTGATATCAGCTCCTGTGCATCACTCAATTTCTTGATCAAACTCAAAAAACTCCATACTAAGCTGTTGGGATGGTTGCCACCCAATAGTACTTTTGCCAGCACCCATAGGCCCAGCCAGAAAATATTTAGTTGCTCTATCATATTTTCGGTATTATCGAGGTAATTGGTTTGTGAAAAATAGATTTTTCATGATATGCATAAATGCTATAGTGACTCATTAAAGCAATTTTTTCGTGTAACCTAATAACGTACTTCTTCCTTCTTTTCACTAACCACAGCATGAATTTCTTCTATGACAGCTTTGACATCTGCTATTTTAGTATCCTCCTTAAAATAACCCGTTAATTGAGTTTCAGGTGTTAACTGCCCTTCCGAATATAACGCCCACATTTCTTGAGCGTATTTTCGATGCAGTAATGTGGGTGCAAACTGCCCATAAAAACGGGTAATATTACCTACATCTCTTTCTAAAATAGATTTTGCGTGATGATTTGCTGAAGCATTAACGACTTGAGGCAAGTCAATAATCACAGGACCTGCAGATCCTCTGAGAACGTTAAATTCAGAAAGATCTCCATGTACCAAACCGATACAAAGCATTCGAATCACAGATTGCATGATCATCTCATGATCTAAAAGTGCCTGCTGTTTAGTGAAAAAAACATCACTGATACGAGGTGCCGGCAAGTTATCTTCATCCATAATCAGATCCATCAATAAGACACCATCAAGGTGAGCATAAGGTTGAGGAACATGAACGCCGGCATGAGCTAATAGATAAAGAGCGTCAATTTCAGCATTCTGCCAGATTTCTTCCTTTTGTTTTCGGCCAAAATTAGATCCTTTTGTCATAGCTCGAGCATGCCTTCTACTACGTACCTTTCGGCCTTCTTGATATGCTACTGCTTGTCTAAAACTGCGATTTTCTATTTTTTTATATACTTTTGCACAACGGATATCAGAGCCGCAGCTAACAACATAAACATCGGCTTCTTTTCCGCTTTTTAATTGTCTAATCACTTTATCAACCAGACCATTATCAATCAAAGTTTGGAGTCGTTTTGGTGCTTTCATGGGGTCCTTATACCTTATACCTTTAATCAGCTTATTTCTGATGATTAAAACTGAGGTTTATCATTCTATTATTCTGGAGTCTGTATTTTGTTGAATCTTATTACTCATCATTTCATTAAGTTCTATTTTTAATCGAGACAGCTTGAATGGCCGTTAATGCGATGCTATAAATAATGTCCTCTACTAGTGCACCACGTGAAAGATCGTTCACCGGTTTACGCATGCCCTGCATCATAGGGCCAATCGAGACTAAATCAGCAGAGCGTTGAACAGCTTTATAGGTCGTATTGCCCGTATTTAGATCGGGGAAGATAAAAACGGTAGCTTGACCTGCAACAGGAGAATGAGGTGCTTTAGACTGAGCTACATCTGCCATAATAGCCGCGTCGTATTGTAATGGCCCATCAATTATCAGATCAGGGCGCTTTTTTTGTGCTATCATAGTGGCTTCTCTGACTTTTTCTACGTCACTGCCTGTGCCTGAATTTCCTGTAGAATAAGAGATCATTGCGACACGAGGCCCAATACCAAAAGCAGATGCTGAATCTGCGGATTGAATCGCAATTTCAGCAAGTTGCTCCGACGTGGGGTCGGGATTAATCGCACAATCACCATACACCAGTACCTGATCCGGCAACAACATGAAAAAGATAGAAGAAACCAGTGAATTCCCTGGGACTGTTTTGATGAGTTGTAATGCGGGACGAATAGTATGGGCTGTAGTATGTACTGCTCCTGAAACTAAACCGTCTACTTCATCTCGTTCGAGCATCAAGGTTCCCAAAACAACGTTATCTTGTAATTGCTCACGAGCGACCACTTCCGTCATACCTTTATTTTTTCTCAGCTCAACAAAGCGTGAAACATAATTGTCACGTGTTGTAACAGGATCTATGATCTCAATCTCTTGGCCTAATTCTACACCTTGTGCTGCTGCAATTCGGTGAATTTCCTCTGGATTTCCCAATAATACGCAACGTGCAATCCCTCGTTCGGCACAAAAAACAGCGGCTTTGATCGTACGAGGCTCATCCCCTTCGGGTAATACGATCCGTTTATTGGCTTTACGTGCACGCTCAGTTAAATTATAACGGAATGCAGGAGGAGATAAACGGTGTGTTCGCTCTGAAAAAGCAGTTAAAGAACAAATCCATTGATTACTAATATGGTCAGCGACATAATTTCTCACTTTTTCAATACGTTCATAATCGTCAACCGGAATTTCTAAACTAAAACTTTGTAGATTCAAAGAAGTTTGCCAAGTATTTGTCTCTACCTTAAAAACGGGTAAACCAGTTTGAAAGGCCTGCTGGCATAGTTGATTCACACTTGGGTCTACAATATAACCCCCTGTGAGAAGAATTGCCCCAATTTCAACCCCATTCATCGCTGCCAGGCAGGCGGCCACTAAAACATCCGAGCGATCTGCAGAGGTTACTAATAACGCGCCTGCTCGAAAATATTGCAACATATTAGGCAGACTGCGAGCACAAAAGTTAAAAGACTTGATTCTTCTGGTTTGAATATCACCTTCATTGATCACTTGGGCACCAAGATGCTTTGCGATATCGGTAGCGCGAATCGATATCAGATCAGCATGCCATGGAATACAAGCCAGTAAAGAGAGAGGAATATGGTTCTTAAGATGTTCAATATTAATATTTTGCAAATTTGTTTTTCTTGAACCATCACAAATGTCTGATAGATCAGGGCGAGTACGACACCGTTCATCCATTGGAGCATTTAATTTATTAATGATGACACCTACAATATTTTTATTTTTACTGCCACCAAAATTCGAAAGAGCCAATTCAATACGTTCTCTCAGTTGAACGGGTGAATCATTTTCCATCGCTATCACAAAAATCATTTTAACATTTAACGTTCTTGCAATTTGTTCATTTAACATATTAACGAACTGATGCTGGCGTATAGACACCAATCCTTCTATCAATACCACCTCGTTATCCAAAGTACTTTCGTGATAATGCGCAAGAATTTCTTCCATCAAAACATTTTGTTGGCTGGTTCTCAGTAAGCTTTCAACATAATCAAGATTAAGCGATTTTCCAACATTAATATTAGAATGCGCCCGAATAATAGCGATCGTTTTATCTGGTTTATTAGAGCTTGATTGAGAAATAGGTTTAAATAAAGTTAATCGTATCCCTTTCCGTTCCATCGAACGGATCACACCTAGACTTACACTACTTAAACCAATACCAGTACCAATTGGAATTAACATAATTGATGGCAACACTATGCACCTCTTTTGTGTGTCATAACTTACTGATTCATATTTTATTCAGCGGTTTTACAGATTCTGCAAAGCCCTCGTCAGCTGAGCGGTGTCTTGAGCGATAACTTTCTCTTCATTAGTGGGGATCACCATTGCTAAACGACTATGGTCTGTTGTAATAGCGCCTGATTGTCCAAAACGCGCCAATAAATTACGTGATGGATCTACTTCAAAACCTAATAAACTGAGTTTATTGAGTGTGAGTTTACGTATCAAAGACGAATTTTCACCAATCCCCCCTGTAAAAATAACGAGATCTAAACGCCCTTCCATTAAAGAGGTATAAGCCCCAATATATTTAGCTAATCTGTGACAAAATACATCCACGGCTCGCCGAGCTTCTGGGTTTTTAAAATTATCATAATGATCTTCAATATAACGACAATCACTGGTCACTTCAGTGAGCCCTAATAGGCCAGATTTTTTACTCAACATTTGATCGATTTCATCGATATTCATCGATAGGACATGATGTAAATAAAAAATAATCGCGGGATCTAAATCCCCACTGCGGGTACCCATGACTAAGCCTTCCAATGGGGTCAACCCCATAGACGTGTCTATGGATTGCCCATTTCGTATCGCTGTCACAGAGCCGCCATTACCCAAATGGCAGCTGATAGCATTGAGTTTTTCCAAAGGTTTATTTAAAAATTTGGCCGCTTGTTGGCTGACATAAAAATGGCTGGTGCCATGTGCACCATAGCGACGAATACGATGATTTTGATACAATTCATAGGGTAAAGCATAAAGATAAGCCCATTCTGGCATAGTTTGATGAAAAGCTGTATCAAACACCGCGACATTTTTATTAGAAAGTTTAGGTAAAAATTTTCTAGCTTCAGCAATACCAATCAAATGTGCAGGATTATGTAAGGGTGCAAATGGAATCGCTTTTGTAATACCTTCAATGACCTCGTCAGTGATAATCACAGATTTCGTAAAATGTTCTCCGCCATGTACAATCCGATGACCAATAGCGCTTAATTGTGAAGCCAGCTCGATTTCTTTTGACAAAATAGTGTTTACAATAAAATCTAATGCCTGTGCATGTGCCGCCCTGTTGCTCAGTTGCTTTTTTTGTTTTTTATCGCCTGTCTCCCATTTTATACGTGCTTCTGGTAAATGAAAGCATTCCGCTAAACCAGACAAATGTGTTTCACCTGTATTATGGTTAATAATCGCAAATTTTAAAGATGAACTACCACAATTGAGAACTAAGACTAAAGCGTTCAACATAATAATACCTGTATGATTTATATATATTTTTGTACTGTCAAAAACACGTTTTTGAAAAATATAATGATTTGACAAGATTAGCATTTTTTTATCAAAAAACGATATTCCTTAAAATCTAAATGACTGAGAAAACGTTTGAGTGTATCAATAAACCTTTTTCAAAAACGTAGCGGGGTCTTCATCATTTTAATATCTTTTATCTTAATTTTTTAATATGTACTGTTAAGAAAGTCACTGTGAAAACAATTCGTGTTTTTTGAGGGTGATAAAAGATGAAAATCAGATCCTATCCCATTAAAGGATGGTAATTTTATAAAAATAATTGAACCTAATATGATTAGGTATGATAAACGTTCAGGCAGACCTGCGTGCATCAGTATTTTTCTTAACTGGTACTTATTGAGAAACGACGTCCCTCGGGGTGATTGTGCTATTTTATGGTTACTGACATACTATCTTACAGGTTTATGGGGGCTTTAAAAGATGGCGTAAAAATGGGGGCTCTAGAGCTAGCTTTACTCTTCGATAAACTCGATATCACCTGCTTTTTTGTTCTCTGTCACTTGTCTTAAAGTCTTTCATAAGTTTTGTTAACAGTGTTATAACCTCATCCGGGTGATCACAAAATCGACATGTGATTTCTATTTTTACCGTTAATTTTAGACTCAAAAAACTCTAGTTTATAGAAAATTAACTTACCTTTGAACAAACTACTCTCAATGCGATATTTTGATACAAGAATTTGCATAAGATTCGCACATCCTGCTTACTAGCGCGGTGTTGACGCAAACATAGGGATCCGTATAATGCGACCATTAAAAACAATAGAAATTTTCACTGCGCCCTTAGCTCAGCTGGATAGAGCAACGGCCTTCTAAGCCGTAGGTCACTGGTTCGAACCCAGTAGGGTGTACCAATAAAAATCAATAGGTTACGTAGTTTTATCTACTAGAAATTATTTAAAATTGCCAGATGAGTAACATCATTTGCCAACGCCTAGTCAATTTTCCTGACGTGCTTAGTCAGGTGTCTGGCCGCAAGATATGCGTAATGACGTACCATTTAGATAGATTCCCAGCCGCCTATTTCTCGTAAATCAGACAATGGTACGCCTGTCCGTACTAACCAGTTCGCCCATGTGTGACGTAGATCATAAAATCTAAAATCTTTTATCCCTGAGCGCTTAGGTCGGTCATCCACGATGAGTTATCATCTACGCGTCGTTTCCCGACTTCGGGTGTTTTTCGCCCTCCTGTTTTTGTTTCGCTTTAGTATGAACAAAGACATAACGGTTGTGGTGGCCTATCTGATCTTTCAGAATATTGAGAGCAATATTAGTACAACGCCTATCGCGCTTCCTGCTTTGGCATTTTCCGAGTGTATCTAGGCAACCATCCGTCGCATGTCCACTTGTGAATACTCAAGATCGATGATATTTGAGCTGCGTAGACCTGTATCCATCGCGAAGATAACGATGTTTCGAAAACTTTCAGGCATACCTTTAATCAATGTAGATACCTCATCTTGTGTGAACCAGCGGATCCGCAGACTAACGGATTTCCTGACTTTGACCAGAGGTGCTTTTTCAATCCACTTCCATGCATCCACCGAAATCTTCAACAGACCTCGCATAAAAATAGGTATACCCGCGGGCAAAGATATCACCAATCTGAATCCAGTTACCCCATGTGTCATTACCGTTCCATCCCCCGTAATCTTACGAATATATTTAAGTCTGCTATAGTAACTCGTGTACTCTTGCTGTACTCCGTAAGTTGAGGGGTAAATAACTAATGAAGCAGAAATAGTAACCGGATTATTCTGTTTTAAAGTGGAAAGTATGTCCATCGATTAAAAATAGAGGCCAAATGCATCTAGACCTAATTCATTAAAGTTAAGTTAATCATAAAACAGAATGAAGCTGGAAGACATTGACTATGCGGGGTCTCTCCCCCAGATGCGACGGTCTCAACAGAGGTGCCAATATTTAATTTAGTAGCTTCGCCTAACCCCAGGTTAGTCACTAAAAGATTTTTATCTAAGATATCAGCTCTATTTTTATGTTTCCCCAGCTTCTTGCGAAACCGGTACTCCACGCTTCCCGTACCGTAAGGGTGATCCTTGATCGCCCGCGACAGTTTGTTATTATCAGGCGATAAAACCACTATTGTACATGGATTACGCTCCACAAATTGTTGAGGGTCATCGTTTTTATGTCATGGTCGGCCAAAGTCAGGATGACGGTGGCAATGAATCTATTGATACCTGACCGTACTACCTCAATATCAATCCGAAGCGCGATATCGTCGTCTGTCATCCAAGTAACCGCCTAAGCAATCTATTCATTCGTTCTTTGCGCCGTCTGATGACTTAGGTCGTGTGTTTTAGCAAATGCAATCAAGAGCCAATCCGGTCGTTTTGTACGGTCGGCCACGTATCACCCCACCATCCAAACGGCGTATCCGTGTCATCATCCGGTTCAGCCCGTTGCAGGTGAAAAACGATATCATCACTGCCCGCCTAAGGCTTTTCTTTATTCATCAGCATATTATTTACATCGCTTGATTGAGCTTACCTATTACTCCAATGCTATCACTTTTATGAAAGTGTGTTGTATCCTGTATCCGCATAGTACTCATGGAACCTGCTTTGTCCTTTATTTCAGCTTGTGAAATGATAGACTACGCTGTAGTAATTCTTCCTGGAGTTTCTACTTCTTGAATGTTGAGTACCACCCTGTTGTTGCATTGATAACAAAATTTTCTGTCACCGTCTCTATTCATAGTCCGCGTTTGAGCCAGGATACTATCGCCTTTATCCGTATACAGTACCACTTCTCCTTCTTTTATCCCATTAAGGCGATAGCGACGGTCAGAGCGATATTAATCACCACGTCGTGCGAGCGGGCACCACTCAGGAAAAGCGCAACATCTTCCGCGCCAGAGTACGCCGTCGAGGTAAATCCGTAATACTCTATATATTCTATTCCGTATCCA
>NZ_CAADHL010000006.1 GCF_900699045.1 Candidatus Williamhamiltonella defendens
CTAAATTGAACATTTTTTATTGACGGTGGATAAAAAAACGAATCGTACTACTTTTTTAATAAAAAGCCAACGAGTTCAGCATATTCTTTGGCATAAGCTTCCTTCGAGCTGGTATCAATATTCTCATTTTTAATCATATATTTTCCTTTCACAACGACGGCAGGCACCCCTTGTAATTTTAAATTAGATACTGTCCGTTCTTGTGTATCCACTAAAGCGCTGACGGGGATACTGTTCCATGCACCATCATATTCTTCCTGAGTGACACCGGCCTGTATAAAAATTTGACGAATATCCTCTTGAGTTGACAGTGTTTGTGTTTCTTGTGCTGCTTTAAAAAATAAGGGGAGCACCTTTTTTTCGGCATTTAATTTCACCGAAACGGCCCAAGCTCGAGTTAACTCCTTCCCAAGCGGACCTAAAAATGAAACATGATATCGAGCCAACTTCACACCTTTCGGTAAATTTTTTACTAAAGTATCAGAAATATGATACTGCTGGTCAAAAACGTAACAATGGGGGCAATGAATTGAAAAAAATTCTAATACATCAGGCACATTGTTTTTATCAGGGGTATCCAAAACGATATATTGATTCCCTGCTTGAAATTGCTTATCTGTTTGAAATGGTGCTGCACAGACGCAGAATGTCATTAGAAAACTTATCAGAAACACATAAATTTTTGTCATATAATAAAAATCTCCATATCTAATAATAAAGTTAACGCTCATATTTTTCCGAAATCAGGCACCAAAAATGGAAAAAAAATGAGCTCAATCGCATCAAAGGTGACCTTTATCATGGATCCTTCATTGTGCCAAGCACTCAACACGGCACGCCACGCAATTTTTTTTGATGATAATAAAGGCGTTACGATTATCTCAATGTTGTGAATGGCAGGTCTGTGAGTATGTCCGTGTATGATCAAATCAACATCATGACAGGACATCAAATCGCGCAACGATTGCGGATCCACATCCATGATTTCTTCCACTTTTTTTTTATTTTTCTCTCCACTTTGGAGCCGCAATTTTTTCGCAATGTCAAAACGAAAAGAAAGTGGCAAGCATAGAAAAAACCTCCGAATAAAACGATGGCGGGCTATTTTACGAAAAATTTGGTACTCAGTATCTTTCGTACAAAGCGTGTCGCCGTGCAATATACCTATCTTATAGTCATAAAGTTGAATAACCTTATATTCTGGAAGCAAGATCATACCGCTTTCGTCAGCAAAATACTGACCTATCAAAAAATCGCGATTGCCGTGAATAAAATAACAGGGGATCCCTTTTTTTTTCAAAGAAAACAATTCAGCGGCCACTTCCCGGTAAAAAGGATGAGGGTCATCATCACCTATCCATGTGTCAAAAAGATCACCTAAAATATAGAGGCTTTCAGCTTGAGTGGCTTCTGTTTTCAAAAACCTGAAAAAATTTTTTGTGATTTCTGGATACTCAATGCTGAGATGAATATCACCAATAAAAAGCGTGCTCATTTTAATCCCTCAATAGAATAAAAAAGCATGATATTATGAAATATCATTCAAAAAAATGATGTAAAAATTAAAAACACCCATAAAAAATAAAAAAACGGGATCTTTGTATGTTAAAAATTTTTAATACATTCAATCGAAAAAAAGAACTATTTAAACCTATTCACCAAAATACAGTGGGTATGTATGTGTGCGGTGTCACCATATATGATCTCTGTCATATTGGGCACGCCCGCACTTTTGTCGTTTTTGATGTTGTAGCTCGTTATTTACGTTATTTGGGATACTCCCTGACTTATGTTCGTAATATCACTGATATCGATGATAAAATTATTCAAAGAGCGTCTCAGCATCATCAAAGTTGTGAAGCATTAACAGCACAGATGTTAAAAGAAATGTATCAAGATTTTGATGCACTAAACCTATTACGACCTGATTTAGAGCCGCGGGCGACGGAGAACATTACAGAAATAATTACATTGACCAAACAGTTACTGGATCAAAAATATGCTTATGTAGCTGATAATGGAGATGTCCTCTTTTCAGTCGAAAAAAATCCTGATTATGGCTTATTGTCACGTCAAAATTTAGAACAATTACAGGCAGGTGCTCGAATAGAGGTCATGGAAAGCAAACATCATCCAATGGATTTTGTTTTATGGAAACTGTCTAAACCCAATGAGCCTCATTGGCCATCGCCATGGGGAGAAGGCCGTCCAGGTTGGCATATAGAATGTTCTGCAATGAATGGCAAGGCATTAGGGCCACATTTTGATATTCATGGTGGCGGCGCAGATTTAATGTTTCCCCATCACGAAAATGAAATGGCGCAATCTGTATGTGCTCATAAAGCTCCCTATGTGAATTATTGGATGCATTCTGGCATGATCATGATCAATAAAGAAAAAATGTCAAAATCACTTAATAATTTTTACACCATTCGGGATCTATTGCAGCGTTCTGATCCAGAAACAATTCGTTATTTTTTGTTGTCTGCACATTATCGTAGCCCGATAAATTACATTCAAGCAAACCTTAAGCAAGCTCGTATTGCGCTGACACGTTTATATACCGCCTTGCGTGGCACCAATCAGAAAGCCTTTCCAGAAGGGGGGGAGTCCTTCGAGAAACGCTTTGTTTCAGCAATGAATGATGATTTCAATACACCTGAAGCCTATGCCGTATTATTCGACACTGCACGTGAAATTAATAAATTAAAAAAAGAATGTCCAAAAGCAGCGGATGGCTTGGCGGCTCAATTAAGGAAGATGGGTAAAGTCTTAGGTTTGCTACAGAGCGGCAGCCTGTTATCTCTTCTCAATCCTCAAAAAGATGACTGGAATCAAATCGCCGAAATTACCGATTTAATCGAGAAACGCAACCTGGCTCGTGCTCATAAAAACTGGGAGGAAGCAGACAATGCCAGAACTCGATTATGTGAAATAGGCGTTGTGGTTGAAGATACTGAAAATGGCACGAACTGGCGAAAAAGATAACTCGTTTTATAATGATAAAAATCATTTTGCTTGAGCAGGGGTGATGTGCCAATTTAAAGAGGTTTAATTTTTATTAAAATCTCAATCAATATGCGTCATGGCCTTGTATGAAATACAAGTGGGGTTGTTTGTGGAACATTCTGATACTAAATAATCTACCTCTGGTGGATTGAATATACGAAATACCGATAAATATCCTTTTTGCTACTATTTCAGGGAATGAGAGATCCGCTCATAATCTCCCACATGCGTCAGCTCTGATATCATTTTTTATTTTTAGGTGAAACTAAAATTCCACGTAACACTTTTCATGCTTGTTGGGCCCGTAAATACGGGCTCACTAAAACTTGGTTAAAATTAATATATTTTTTATTTAACCAATAAGCCATTTGGCGATCTTGCTCTCTACCAAATATCGAAACCTTTGTGTATCTGTTTTATCATTAAACTCTGCTTCCCAGTGAAGCATAATAAAAATTTTTATTTTGACCACCGTTTTTTAAAGTGTCATATAAAATAGAAATAACGCAGATATTTTTTATGTGTATTATGAGATCGTAAGTATGCACCTTTTCGTTCAATTTTTTACTACAGTAAAAACCTGATATCTTTACGATTTAAGAGAAATAAATTAATTATATTAAAATTAATCTATTAATAATTTTTTAAAATAAAATATCATCATGTTTAAGTGAGATATGAATGATAAAGTACCAATTCTTCAGTTTATCAAATTCACAACCCTTGCTACGGTTTTTCAAGAATTCTATTGATACAAGAGAAAATTTTCATGCCTTTTATTAAAATGTCTGATGTAGATTTGGAAGGTCAGCGCCTGCTAATCCGCTCTGACCTCAATGTTCCGCTTAAAAACGGAGAAGTGATTTCTGATGCGCGGATCCGTTCATCATTGCCCACGATTACAGCGGCACTTAAACAGGGAGCAAAAGTCATGGTGGCCTCGCATTTAGGTCGGCCAACTGAAGGGAAATACGACGCAGCTTTTTCTTTATTTCCTGTCGTCAATTACATCAAAAACTACCTCTCTTCTGAATGCCCATTTCCCATCCGTTTTGTTAAAGACTATCTTCATGGTATCGATGTAGTGCCTGGTGAATTAGTGGTTCTCGAAAATGTGCGATTTAACAAGGGGGAATTAAAAAACGATGTCCAGCTCTCTCAACAGTATGCTGCTCTGTGTGATGTCTATGTGATGGATGCCTTTGGTACCGCGCATCGTGCACAGGCATCTACAGAAGGTGTCGGTCAATACGCCCATATTTCATGCGCAGGTCCATTATTATCGAACGAACTACAGGCATTACATCAAGCGTTAAGTAATCCTGCACGACCTATGGTCGCTGTTGTAGGCGGATCTAAGGTATCAACCAAACTGCCCGCTTTGGAAGCCTTATCTAAAGTGGCAGATCAATTGATTGTTGGAGGGGGTATTTCCAATACTTTTTTAGCCGCACTTGGCCATAATATCGGTAAATCTCTTCACGAAGAAGATTTGATTCCTGAGGCCAAAAAACTCCTAGAAACATGTAAGATTCCTATCCCTACCGATGTCCGTGTGGCCACTGAATTTTCTGAAACCGCTCAGGCCACTCTCAAGCCCGTTGATCAAGTCAATTCCGATGAAAAAATTTTGGATATCGGTGATGTTTCTGCGTCACATTTAGTGAGGATTTTAAAAAACGCAAAAACCATTTTATGGAATGGTCCAGTGGGCGTGTTTGAATTTCCTAATTTTCGACAAGGTACTGAAAAATTAGCACGCGCGATTGCTGACAGCAATGCTTTTTCTATCGCTGGAGGTGGGGATACACTTGCGGCAATCGATCTCTTTTCTCTTTATGATCGCATTTCTTATATCTCTACAGGAGGCGGGGCTTTTTTAGAATTTGTTGAAGGCAAAGAATTGCCCGCAGTAACGATGTTAGAAAAGCGTTATCAGATGGAAATTAATGCTTACAATAAAAAAGAAGCATAACACTAAACTCTCTTTTTATTTTGGGTTTTCCTATTTTTATTCACTCAATTTTAGGACATAAAATGTCAACACTATTTCATGTGATAAAACCCGGTGTTACGACGGGAGATAACGTACAAAAAATCTTTTCTATCGCAAAAAAACATCAATTTGCGCTGCCTGCGGTGAACTGTGTGGGGACAGATTCCATCAACGCCGTATTAGAAGCGGCATCCAAAGCCAAAGCCCCTGTCATTATTCAATTTTCTCACGGTGGAGCCGCGTTTATTGCAGGTAAGGGCATCACTTCCTCAGAAACTCAATGGCCAGCGATACTTGGTGCAATTTCTGGCGCTTATCATGTCCATCAAATGGCAGAACATTACGGTATTCCAGTTATTTTGCACACAGATCATTGTGCAAAAAAATTGCTTCCATGGTTGGATGGATTATTAGATGCTGGAGAAAAACATTTTGACAAAACAGGCATACCTTTATTTTCATCCCATATGATCGATCTGTCGGAAGAATCTTTAAAAGACAATATCGATACTTGCATCCAATATCTCAAGCGTATGGAGAAATTAGGAATGACTCTAGAGATTGAATTGGGTTGTACTGGTGGTGAAGAAGACGGAGTTGATAATACCCATATTGATAATTCATCGCTCTACACTCAGCCAGAAGACGTGGCTTATGCTTATGAAAAATTGCATCAGATCAGCCCTCGTTTCACAATTGCCGCCGCCTTTGGTAATGTCCACGGAGTCTATAAACCTGGTAATGTTCAACTGACGCCGACAATATTGCGCGATTCTCAACAGTGTGTTTCAAAGAAATTTAGTTTACCTCCTAACAGCTTAAATTTTGTATTTCATGGGGGATCAGGATCGAGCGCTAAAGAAATTAAAGAAGCGCTCGGTTACGGCGTAATAAAAATGAATATAGATACAGACACGCAATGGGCAACCTGGGAGGGAGTGTTACAGTATTATAAAAAAAATGAGCTTTATTTGCAGCATCAGCTCGGCAACCATGAAGGGGCTGATCGACCAAATAAAAAGTATTATGATCCCAGAGTATGGATGCGCTCAGCTCAGCTCAGTATGATAGATCGTCTAAAGCAAGCATTTTCAGATCTAAATGCGGTTGACTCACTGTCATCAACATCATAAATGAATATTTATCTGGTTGGAGGTGCGGTTCGCAACAGGTTGCTAAAATTACCCGTCACGGAGCGTGATTGGGTCGTTGTCGGTGCTACGACTGAAGAAATGCTTCTTTTAGGATACAAAAAAGTGGGGAAAAATTTTCCTGTTTTTCTTCACCCAGAGACAAAAGAAGAATATGCGTTGGCTCGAACAGAGCGAAAAATGGCAGAGGGCCATACCGGTTTTGCCTGCTATGCCTCACACGACGTAACTCTGGAAGAAGATTTACTGCGCCGTGATCTGACTATCAATGCAATTGCTTGTAATGATAAAGGCGATTTAATAGATCCCTATCAAGGCGAAAAAGACCTGAATAATCTTATATTGCGACATGTTTCAGAGGCTTTTATTGAAGATCCTCTTCGGGTGTTAAGAGTGGCTCGGTTTGCCGCTCAGTTTGCTCATTTGGGTTTTAGAATTTCTTCAGTAACTTTGGATTTGATGACAAAGATATCCAAAAGTGGCGAGTTGCTGACGCTATCACCAGAAAGAGTTTGGAAAGAAACAGAAAAAGCTTTGCTTAGTCCAAGTCCCCACATTTATTTTAAAGTATTGAAGCATTGTTCAGCCATATTGGTGCTTTTCCCTGAAATAGATACACTGTGTTCCCCTTTACGCTGCCCTCTTTCACATGGATTATCGAGTCTTTCCATTGCCGCTAAGCTCACCGATAACAAGGAAGTCCGCTTTGCCGCACTTTGTCATATTTTAGGGGAAAAACTCACTGAGTATGATGTTTTAGGTACGCATGATCGCGCTGTTTTAAAACGGGTTCCTTTATATTATCTGAATAAAATAGAGCAACTCTGTGAACGCTTAAAATTACCGCATCTGTTCAGGGAACTGCTTAAACACGCACTCAAATATCGCGGTCTGGTTACGATCATAAACAGACTCTCTTTTCCACTTTTATTAAACTTTTTTGATGAAATCGATCTTTGGCGAAAACCATATCGTTTAGAACAATTGATCCTCATCAGTAAATCGGATGCAAGTACAGAAGGAGGAGTCGAAGGCAAGAATGACTATCAAGCGCAGTATATAAGAGAAGCTTTTAATATCGCGCGTTCGGTTTCAGTTAAAAAAATTCTTGCAAGCGGTTTTCGAAAAGAGGCCATACAAAAGGAGTTAACACGTCGCCGTAACCAAGCATTAGCTCAATGGCAAAAACAGAAAACATGATAACCACCACTACAAACCAATTGGTATTTTATTGGCCTGCCAAGGATTTTTAAAAATAGTTTACCTGCGATTTCTGCAAATTTAACAAGTCTTATTAACGACCATTTTCAGATACTTAATCCTCAATCTTCAGGTTAATGGTTAATTAGGTATATGTATGTACTCATATGATTTTACGCATTTGCAATGTGCTTCTCAAATTTGAGAAAAACATATTTTAAACTTTAGCAATATTAAAATTATTATTTTATACTATAGCACATATTTCATGGGGAGAATTTTATGGCGAGTAAAGGTATCAATAAGGTAATTTTAGTGGGGTATCTAGGACAAGATCCAGAGGTTCGCCGTATGCCAAGTGGGAACCCTGTTACTAACATTACTATCGCAACTTCTGAAAGTTGGAGAGATAAGAAGACAGAAGAGCAAAAAGAAAAAACAGAATGGCACAGAGTCGTGATATTCGGGAAATTAGCAGAAGTAGCTGAAAAATATTTGCGCAAAGGGTCGCAAGTTTATATTGAAGGCGCTTTACAAACTCGTAAATGGGCCGATCAAAATGGCCAAGATCGTTATACGACAGAAGTGATAGTAGGTGTCACAGGCAGCATGCAAATGCTTGGAAATCGCCAAAATACGACCATCCCTGCTTCCAATATCTCTATTAGCAATACCGCTTCGGAGTGGGAGGCACAGCAGTCGAAAATGCAAAGTGGTCATTTATTCAATAGCAATAAAACAGTAACTACAGAACGATCGACTGCTTTTTCATCACCAGTTCATTCAGTACCTTCAGTAGAAGGTTTTGATGACGATATTCCGTTCTAATAGGGTCGTTTTTTAAAACTACGGCTACGATTTTAGAGACTTTCTGGCAAGATACTTAGAAGTGCTTGCATATTTGAGGATAAAAAGACGGATGTGCCGGTTAAGCTATAAGCATTAGAAAACTAGACAAAGGTGAAGGAATTGATATCGAACAATGGCTATCAATTGAGTTAAGTGAGAAACCTGATTCGTTAAAATGGGAAAGATCATATGATTCTCCGATCTGCTATTACTATTGAACGTTTTTTTTGAAAAAAACATAAAAGGCTTTCTTTACGCTTTGATACGCTTGATTTTACCTTCCTTTCTTTCTTCGCCATGGCTTGCATTGAGCTCTTTAATTGACTTTATTAACAGTGCCATACAACCAGTACAGGATAGAGAGTATATGATTTATGTGTTGAAATCTGATATTTCATTTTATTTTGATAAAAAATGCCCATTGCATCACGAAACAGTATTTCAATAGGAGGATATTAATAATATAAATAAATAGTGGTACCCGAGGCGGGACTTGAACCCGCACAGCCATAAGCCAAGGGATTTTAAGTCCCTCGTGTCTACCGATTCCACCACCCGGGCGTGTAAATCTGGAGGCGCGTTCCGGAGTCGAACCGGACTATACGGATTTGCAGTCCGCCACATAGCCGCTTTGTTAACGCGCCGGAGTCATTTCATAAAAATGACATTCATTTATTTAATTTGGAGCGGGAAACGAGACTCGAACTCGCGACCCCGACCTTGGCAAGGTCGTGCTCTACCAACTGAGCTATTCCCGCAATAAGGTCATATTTTCTTGCTCTTTAAACTGCGTGCATTCTACTTAACTAACGTGATGAGTCAATAAAAATTATTTAATTAAGACAGCATATTGAGCTTTTTGAAGTGATTATTGATCACCACTTTAAAAATTTTTTACAAATGACATTAAAATATCGAAACATCGACCAAAAACTCAGCACGGTCGATACGTACAATAAAATCATGCTGATAATTTCAACATTGTATCCTGGAGATAAAAGTAATCCTATCAATGAAATCATTTGTATTGTTGTCTTTAGTTTGGCCAGTTTCGAAACCACAATGACACTATGCTTCCCCAATTCAGCCATCCATTCACGTAATGCAGAAACGATAATTTCACGGGATATCATCGTTGCAGCAGGTAATGTTACCCACCACACATGATAACGTTCGCTGATCAGTATTAATGCAATCGAGACGATGATTTTATCTGCCACAGGATCAAGAAAAGCCCCAAATCGAGTGGTTTGCTTCCATCGAGAAGCTAAAAATCCATCAAACCAATCTGTCGCTGCTGCTAATACAAATATCATTGCACAGGTAATAGGGGCCCATGAAAAAGGCAAATAAAACGCCACAATGAAAAAAGGAATGAAGGCAAGGCGTAATATGGTAAGCCAAGTGGGTATATTTATTTGCATAATTTAGAAATCTTTGTCAGGAATCGGTGATGAGACTGGCTTGTAAAACCTGTTACAGACTATGACTTATGAGTTCCTCGTTTTTTATAAACCAGTGGGTTTCCGTCTTTATTCTATATAGATTCGGTGGCTTTGATCTGAGAGTCTTGCTCACCATCCTTGCCACTGTTTTACAATAGGTCTAACTATCAAAAATAGTTTGCAATATTAGCTCATTGTTTCAGCGCATTATAATTTTTTTGAACCAATATTCGAGAGACATTTAGAATTTTATCGATCTCTTCAACACTGGCATTCTATAAAGGTTTTAGTCCACCCATATATTTTAATAATATTTATCTACGGCGAGGACCAACGCCATCAATCATTTCTAACATGCTGGTATTTTTTATTTTAGCGTGACGTCGTCGATGCCATATGATCGCATAGGTATGTGACTCGTCACTAATATGCTGCATTCAATGTAGTGACAATGAATCAGAAGGTAAAGCCAGCACCTTCCCTGTAACACAAAAATAATATTTCCAATCCAAGCTTACGTGCACTGCCTTTTCAACAGCAATCAGCTTTGGTTTGTCTTTGTTCCAGCACATCTTTAAGGCAGAAAACATATTGATCGCCTTTGCTAATTTCCCTTTACCATCATCAATAAAAATAATATCAGGGATTTGTTCGTCTTTTAATGATTTACTATAATGGCGCCGTAGCACCTGTGACAGGGTATAATAATCAGGGGGGGAGGCACGCACTATATTATAACGTCTATATTCTGATTTCACAGGGACATGTTCGTTAAAAACAACACAAGAACCGTTTGTTCTCCCATATGATGACTAATATCAACGCATTCCATACGTTTTATCGGTGTGAGATTCAAGGCCATTTCTAACGCTTTGAGGCTGCTGTGAAAGGTAGATTTTTGGAATAAACGGGTGCGTAAGGCACTAATAGCATTAGTAGAGGCCATTTTTAAGTAATGGGCGCGATCTCCTCTAGGACAATTTTGTATTTAAATTTTTAAACCTGCTCGTTATATTAGTAAAGCAGAAAGCGCAGTTTTTCAGATAAAAAGAAATTGAGTAAAATTTCCTTATGGAGCATTCTCATTTCACTACCTGCTAAATAAAATTGCCCAACAAAAGTTTTAACCACCTCACCCAATTTTGGGCCTCTAGGTACCTTATGAAAATAGCTGCGACTACCTAATACTTTGCCATAACGCATAAATAAAATATGGACACAAGATAATCTAGCCTCAAAAACCACTACTATGATATCGAGATCTTGACTATCTACAGAAACAAATTTCTTTTCGGTGAGGTGCCGAACGGATTGAATTGGATCACGAATGCAAGCGGCTTTTTCAAAATCCAGTGATCGACTGGCTTCTTTTATCTGAGATACCAATTTCTTTAATACTTGTTAATCTTGTACAGAGAGAAACAAACGGACATAATTCACCTGATGTTAATATTCTTCATCACTAGTTAATCCTTTAACGCACGGAGCAGAATATTGCTTAATTTGATACTGTAAAAACAGGGGCGTGAGCGATTTTTGTATACCGTGTTTTTACATTGTCGTACGAGAAAAAGTTATTTATAATACGGTTAAGACTTCTCTATACAAGAAAACATTTGTTAATTAAGGATTAAAATGAAAATATGAAATATATAGAATGGAAAATATGTTGAAAATACGTCATTAAAGGAACAATTTCATGGGTCGTGCAGGGATCGAACCTGCGACCAATTGATTAAGAGTCAACTGCTCTACCGACTGAGCTAACGACCCAACGCTATGAATTATTGTCTTTTTTCCACATACTATCAATCATTTAATCAGGATATTAAGGGATTATTTTATAATAATAATCCAATAGGTTAAATGCATATTTGCATGTGGTGATAACGAGCTTAACCATAATAAAGACTTTTCATGCTGTGAGCAAGGCCTATAAAACGCAGAATATCTAACGATAACGCACTGGCCTCGAGGTCAGTGCGCATGTGACATTTTTAAGAAAATTATTTCTATTATTCTATTATTAATCAAGATACATCAGAGGCTTTTGACGAAGCTGCATCAGCTTTTCATTGATATTATAAAGCTTTATTTTTAGATCAGCGCTAATGCTTTAGGTACCTCATCATTTTATAACTGCAACTAATTATATTTACATTGAAACACACTCATCTCCTTCATTTTATTTTCTGTAAAGTTGCATGCTTCATCAATATCTACTTTTGCAGTATTAAGCTCTAATTTTGTACTATCAAGGTCGATTTACAAGCGTTTAATTTGTTCATGTAAATCGATAGTATTTTGATCATCATTTTGATTTTCCTGATGCGTTTTAGTTAAAACGACTGAATCTAACGTTGTTGTATTATCTGAGCTTTTAATAGATCACTTTCATTCAGTAAGCTCACTCTGTAAATCTTTTTTCTCATTCTAAAATTTTATTTTTTCTTTCTGAGGCTGTGTTTTTTCTTGCGAAGATTTAATCTTCATATATTTTGATTTATGATTATCGATGAGTGAAGTATTATGACGTTACAAACTCTCTATTGATATATGGTAGCCGATAATATTAATTTTTAAGTTATTTCATTCTCCATATTTTCATCTTTTTGTTTTATAAGAGAGTTAGATAATTTAACCTCACTCACCAGTGAAGTTGGTTAAATTGCAATAATGCAATTTAAGGTGTTTAACTTCTTTTTTAATGCTAATTTTTCTGCATCTATTATTTTAGCGTCTGGTTTTCCTTTAAATATTTTTCCCTAACAAAATTATTTGATTAGCTGTCTCCAAGTTGACTTGTCTTTTATCTAGCATGATATCTAAAAAATTATTTGAGCAAATATTGCAAGTATCTGCGTTTTTTCAGATCTCTTTAATTTCTTTTGTAATATTTTTTACAATTGAATCACTGAATATATATTGTTCACAGCATGAGAAATATTCTTTATTTTGAATTCGTATTTTCCTAGTGTCGTTTATTCATAGCCAAATTAATACAATTTTTTATTGTCTGATATTTTTAATATTTGATTTTTTTGAATTATAAAAAATATTTTAAAAATATTATCTCTTTCCGATACAGACCGAGGTATGTAAAATACTCTGAATATCACAATTGTGTGTTTTTTAAAAGATGCTTTTATTTTTTGCATTTCGTTATCATTATCACGAAACACTGTAGAAGTATTTTTTCCAGATCAATGCTCATATTATTTTACCTATAAAAAGTCAGTTATATTTGATTCAATTTTGTTTTTCCTATCTCATGCACCTCGATTAAAAGGTAATATTAAAAGTACATTTTTCGTTTAGTGGCTTATGTTCATGTGATCATCTGAGGTATTAAATTAATATCTTGTTAGAAATAAAAAAATTAAGATAAATAGTTATTGTAAAAGCGCTTTCGCTTTAGTAATCACATCCTCAATCGTAAAACCAAACGCTTTAAACAAACACTCGGCGGGTGCCGATGCGCCAAAATTGGTCATGCCAATAACGTCGCCTTGCAGCCCCACATATTTGTACCAAAAATCGGCAATACCCGCTTCTATTGCCAATCGAGCAGACACTTTGATAGGTAAGATCTCATCGCGATATTTTGCAGTCTGTTGATCAAACAGATCAGTAGACGGCATAGAAACCACTCGCACTTTATGGCCCATTTCACTTAATCGTTCAGCTGCGGACATGGCTAAACTTACTTCAGATCCTGTCGCTATCAAAATTAATTCAGGCTGACCTTCAGCATCTTTTAGTATGTATCCCCCTTTTTTGATGTTTTCTAATTGTTCTTGTGTTCTTGATTGTTGTTGTAAATTTTGACGAGAAAAAATAAGCACACTAGGGCCCTCTATGCGTTGTACGCTTAATTTCCATGCGACGGCCGATTCCACCTGATCGCAAGGGCGCCATACACTTAAATTTGGTGTAACACGCAAGCTAGCCATTTGCTCTACCGGTTGATGAGTCGGTCCGTCTTCTCCCAATCCAATAGAATCATGGGTGTAAACGAAAAGACATCGAATTTTCATCAAAGCCGCCATACGAACGGCATTACGCGCATATTCAACAAACATCAGAAAAGTCGCGCCATAAGGAATAAATCCACTATGAAGGGCGATACCGTTCATAATGGCAGACATGCCAAATTCTCTTACACCGTAATGAACGTAATTTCCACTGGGATCTGTTTTGATGGATGTTGAACCAGACCAAAGGGTTAAATTACTAGGCGCTAAATCTGCAGATCCACCAATCAGTTCTGGTAAGATTTGACCAAATGCTTCCAAGGTATTTTGAGAGGCTTTACGGCTCGCAATATCCGCGGGATTAGACTGTATTTTTTCAATGAATTGATGAGATTGACACTCAAAATCATGGGGTAATTCACCCTGAATACGGCGTTTAAATTCTATAGCAAGCTCAGGATACGCTTTTACATAATCTAAAAATAATTGATTCCAGCGAACTTGTTGAGCTTGGCCTTTTTCTTTTGCATCCCAAGCCTGATACATCTCTTTGGAGATTTCAAAAGGAGGATATGGCCACCCGAGCTCTGATCGCACAGCCTGAACCTCGGATTCTCCTAAAGGCGCCCCATGAACCTCATGACTGCCGGCCTTGTTCGGAGAACCATAACCAATCGTGGTTTTACAAATCAATAATGAGGGTTTGTCTGAAACAGAACGGGCTTCTTCAATGGCAGATTGTATCGACTCAGAATGATGGCCATCTATCTTGTTAATGACATGCCAACCATAAGCCATGAAACGCTCGGCGGTATTATCCGTAAACCATCCACTTACATGACCATCAATAGAAATATCGTTATCATCGTAAAAAACGATCAATTTTCCTAATTGTAATGTACCTGATAATGAACAAACTTCATGAGAAATTCCTTCCATCATGCATCCATCTCCTACAAAAGCATAGGTGTGGTGATCTACTATCGGATATCCATTACGATTAAACTGGGCCGCCAGTGTCCGCTCTGCAATAGCCAAACCAACAGCGTTAGCAATACCTTGTCCTAACGGTCCTGTGGTGGTTTCTACGCCAAGCGTATAACCATATTCTGGGTGCCCTGGTGTTTTAGAATGTAGTTGCCTGAAGTTTTTTATTTCTTCTATTGAAAGATCGTAACCTGTGAGATGCAACAGGCTATAAAGTAACATAGAAGCATGTCCGTTCGATAAAACAAAACGATCTCTGTCACACCAATCAGGGTTCAGCGGACTATGTTTTAAATAATCACACCATAACACTTGTGCGATATCTGCCATGCCCATCGGAGCGCCAGGATGCCCTGAGCCTGCTTTTTGTACCGCATCTATACTGAGCACACGAATGGCATTAGCACATTCTTTTCTAGAGAGAGGTTGATGAAAAATCATATTTTGCTCCAGATAGTATTAAAAAGTGCTTGAATATGTGTTTTTTGCTGATCATTTTTTAGTCGTATTCAAGATAGGTATACCCGTACAAGCTTGCTTTGAATTCTTCCAAAAATGCCACCTGTAACTGAGCATTTAAATCCGTTTTTTTGATTTTTTGAGAAAAGTACGCGAGTAATGCCGTCGGATCTAATTTCACGTATTTCAACATATCAGAGACCGTATTCCCTTGATTCTCTATTTTCACTGAAATCTTTTTTTGTTCATCCAGACTTATCTCTACTACGGCTGTGTTACCAAATAAATTATGCATATTTCCAAGGATTTCTTGATAGGCGCCTACCATAAAAAATCCTAATATAGGAGGATTTTCTACATCATATGGTGGCATAGGTAAGGTGTTCGCTACACCATCACCATCCACATAATGCTCAATAATGCCATCAGAATCGCAGGTAATATCCAGAAGAACCGCTCGGCGCTCAGGGTGTTGATTTAATCCTTCTAACGGTAATATCGGAAACAATTGGTTAATGCCCCAAGCATCTGGTAAGGACTGAAATAGTGAGAAATTCACGTACAATTTATCCGCCATGCGCTCCTGTAAATTATCAATCATAGTCCTGTGTGCACGATCAGTCGGATCGAGCTCTTTTTGAATGTGATGGCAAATCTGAAGATACAGTTGTTCTGCCCAAGCGCGTTGCTTTAAATCCAATATGCCATGTGTATATTGCGTATGCACATCCTGTAAATCCCTTTGACTGTCATGTAAACATTCTCTTAATGAGAGTCTATGATCTGATTTTTGCATGTCTTGCCAGGTACACCATAAACTTTGTAACGCACGGGGCGAGTGTTTTTCAGGAGCTTGAGGAGGGCCAAACTCATTACGTTCAACGCCGATCACATTTGATATCAATACGGTATGATGCGCTGTGAGCGCTCGACCAGATTCACTGATGATGGTAGGATGAGGTAAATGGTTTTCATTACAGATTTCTCCAATCCCCCAGATCACATTATTGGCATATTCTTTCAGCCCATAATTCACCGAGCAATCAGATTGCGATCGGGTGCCTTCATAATCTACGCCTAATCCACCACCTACATCAAAACAACTGATTTTGACACCTAATTTGTGTAATTCAACATAAAATCGAGCCGATTCTCGTACACCGGTGGCAATATCATGAATATTAGATAACTGAGAACCCAGATGAAAATGCAAAAGCTGTAAGCTAGATAAACAGTCAGCAGATTGTAATATCCCCACCAACTCTAATACCTGCGTCGCTGATAAACCAAATTTAGATTTTTCTCCGCCACTGGACTGCCATTTTCCTGAACCTTCTGAAGCCAAACGGGTGCGTACACCGAGACGGGGGACGACGTTGAAGCGCTTTGCTTCCTCTAATACCATTTTAATTTCGGATATTTTTTCGATAACGAGATACACCTTATAACCAAGTTTTTCTCCCATTAGTGCCAAACGAATATATTCTCTATCTTTATAGCCGTTACAGACAATTAGGGAGCGCGTACCACCTGCATAAGCTAGTACAGCGACCATTTCTGCTTTAGATCCCGCCTCTAAACCTAAAGATTCCCCCGATTTCAATAAAGATTCAATAACACGCCGGTGCTGGTTTACCTTAATCGGATAAACCAAACAATAATCTCCTTGATACCCGAAAGAATCACGCGCGCTTTTGAAAGCCTTATTAATGGCATGCAAACGGTGCTGTAAAATTTGCGGAAAAAAAAATAAAGCAGGTAACGGTTGGGGTTTCTTTCCTTCTTTTTCTTTCAAAAGTTCTGCAATATCAATAAAATACTGAGATACCTCAGGATTGGGGCGAACACAGATGTGGCCTAAATTATTAATATAAAAATAATCATTTCCCCAATAGGCAACGTTATAAGCTCTACGAATTTTTTCGGCATGACGATCATTCATATGAATTTCCTACAGGAGAGTGACAGAAGATGCCAGAGCACTAAAATTTTCTGTGCAATACAATTGCTCGGCAGAAGAAAAAAGAAATAAATAAAAGAGGCGCATTTTGAGCTTGTTTTTAGGAAACAACAAGCAGTTAAGAGTAAGAGGCCTCGAAAAGGCCTGCATGAGCATGATCATAAAAAGCCAATACAGAAAAGCCGCAGTCGGTAATTGATTTTGAAAAAATCTATTGCCTGCTTGATCTTCATAGATTAGAGCTAGATTCGTCATCACTCCTAAACAAATTAATATCTAATCCACCTCTACGGGTATATTTCGCAAAAACGGTTAACTTTTTCGGACGATAATATTTTTTATATCCAAGAATATTCTTTCTACGCACTGATCGTGGAATTCATGATTCTGTCGAAATGACATGATATATCTGAGTAATTTTTCTCTATCTATTTTATTGACTTTATATTTGATAAAAACACTACCCCAATCGGGTTGATAAGTGACCAGGAAATTAAATTTTCAAAACTGTGACATCCACGTTATTTTTCATGGCCTTAAAATACAGTTACTGAAACTGCTCACACAGCGGCGGTGGAGAAGTCTTTTGACAAAACAAATTGAAGTACTTCTAAGGAATCAAAATGAAATTAGTTTCAACTATTGAGATACAGTTTTAATGATTTTGATTCAATTAAATTTTTTGATTGGGCCGGTACCTTAAATTCAGCCATACCAACCAACGGTTTTCCTTTTTGATATAACTAGGACAGCTCGAAGGCATTTCATAAATCAAATCGATGAAATGGAACATTGTTGTCGATTAGCCCTATTTCTCTGCCTAATGTTATGGGGATAGGTGCTAATGAGGTGCTAATCAGGAAGACGTATAGATGTATATAGCCCAATTTTTGGCCAATATGATTTGAATAAATATCTTCATTTTCATGCATTTTTGCGTCCTGAAAAATTAAGGGCGTGACGGGGGAACTTATAAAAATTTTACATCATCAATGATGATGAGCGAATTGGGGCGTGGTTTTTCGATAAACGAGTTACATCAGTTTTTTCAGTGTAGACATTAAAAAACCTCTCCCTTAAAAAAACGAGGACGATATTAATATAGTGAGATACAGGTAGTGGTGTCATTTAATAAAAATTTTGTGTTTTTTTTGACTGGTTCTGCTAATTTTGTTTTAGCTCCACATTCTCTAATACTTTACGTGCGGCTTTTAAGGATTTTCCAAATCTAAAAAAATGGACAGGACATTCAGTAATGTTCGATTGTTTTACCAGTTTTAGGGTTACGCATATTACGATGTTTGACCCTAAAGCTACGCAAAACCCATGAGTTGCACTGACTCGTGTTTTTCCAAAGATGCAGTGATTCGATCTAAGATGATATCTAAAGCCGCCGTGGCTTTAGTTTTGGTTATATAAGCATTTTATGCTATTTCATCAATCAGTTAAGTTTTATTCATAAATTAATCCCGATCTCTTTTTATCACTTGTATAATATCAAATTATGATGGATATGCCAGTTACAATCGCACTTTTCGTACCGTAAGCCATTTTTTCAGGCACGGATGTAGAACAGATAGAAGTACCTGTCAAGTCTCAATTACAACAAAGAAAAAATTGAATTTAGTTTCGGAGAGTAATACAAAATATGACATTCTCGAACTCTAATAACACAGCATAAAATAAAGCATAAATATACATTTATTCCAATGATTTTAAAGTAATTAATTTTTATTCATTACTGAATAGATAAGTCTTCTTGGTTTTACAAATTGACTAATAAAAATGATGCTCCCTATGAACAGATAAATAGAAAAAATACCGATCAGCCATTGTGCCATGTCAAGTGACATCAACTGCCATTGTTGGCTAGCGCAATAACTATAAGGCGCAAATAAAAAAGGCAACCATTTATCTAAATAAAGCCATGAAGGAAAATCTATCATTAAAACACAAGAATCAAAAAAACTGGGGGTAGATTGAATTTTAACCTGTTCCAAAGCGAACTGAAGACCTTTCACGGAACTGTATATCCATAGCAATATACCAATATGCCGTAACAAAGATTTAGGATAAATAGCAGCAAGTAACGATGCTCCGATCAGCCCCAAAAAAGCGCATCGCTGATAAATACATAAGACACAAGGGGGGATCAGAAGAATATGTTGAAAATAAAGTGCTATCAGTAAAAAGCAAAAACCAGTCAAAGCAATAAAAAACCAAATATAACGTCTTGCAGAATAACATTTAAGTAATTGCAACATATTTTTATATTTCCATCATATCTATATTTCTTTTCCATGTGTAAAATGATCTCAGGTGATCATAAATAAAAAGGTAAAAGATATTTATAAAGCAACTTAAAATGTTCACAAACAGATGTATTCATTTAATCTTAAATATCGGAGACTTCAATTTTATAATCATTTTTACTGATAATCATATCCACATTAATCGAAATTAATGCAGTTTTGATACTAGATAAAAAAATGATTGAGTGTAATTTATTACGCCTCGTTTTTTTATTTCTTTTATTGTAGTAGTAACACTGTATTTTCTCTCTATGGTCATCAAAAAAGTGAGGCAATCTCGTCAAAGTTTATCACGTTTGATTGATCAATTTACAATAATGTGCTCACTGGATTTTTTCATCAAAATGATTTTAAAAAATCAATAGAGATAAATACAGGTTTATCTCCACCATCAGTCATGATTCACTCTCGTCTCGGAGAGGGATTATTGGAATCAGTTATATTTTACTGGATTTAGAATTAAACCCTGATCGCACACAATATATCAAAATGATTTATATCAATGCGGTCAATTTAATTCATATTTTCAACGATATTATGAATATCAATAAAATTGAACGGGCCAAGATGGTCCTCAATGAGCAAGAAAGATTTCTTGCTGATTTTTGTTTAGAATTAAAAATTATTTCTAATATATTAGTCTATTCAAATAGACTAGAATTTATAATAAAAATGTTGCCTGATCTGCCAAAAAATTCATTATAAATAGTACGCGTTTACGTCAAATACTCTAGAACTTAATTGGTAATACCGTCAAATTTTCTGATTAAGGCAAAATTATTGTTAAAGTCTCTTATAAATCAAAAAACAAATTAATATTTTATATCAAATACTCCGGTATTGTCATTTTTATTGAAGAACAAAATAAAATTTTTTACTCTGTATTATCAAATACAAAACACTCCAGGAAAAATAGCAAATACAGGGGCCGGTATCGGCTTGGCTGCATCAAAATAGTTGTCCTAAAAAATAGGAGAGGATATTACCGTAAAGAGCATAAAGGGTCAGAGATCTTCTTTTACTTTATCCGTAAAATCGCCATTTTATTTTAAAAAACAGCTGTTTTGAAGAATTAGGATATAAATTTTCCTCTGCTTCATGTTCTTTTAGTTAAATATGTTAATATCAATATTACTGTCGCTTTCGCTGTTTTTAAAAAATTAAAGATCAGTTTTGAAGTGGCAGTAAAGCGTTATCAGTATTTAGTTTTGAACGTTTTGATTTAATTTTTTGGATATTCATCTGCAAGACATGACTAGTTTTGAGATTGCTCAGCAGATTCGATCAGATCATCATCAAAAGTCACTGCCACATTTTATTACTTTTGCAGATCATATCTTAAAAAAGAAAAAGAGTCTCTAGAGAAAGGCATGAATGATGTGCTCTCTAAACCGCTTTCTACGCAAAGTCTTATTAAAATAATAAGAAAATACTTTTCCGATTTTGACCTACCTCATCCAGAGAGAAAATAGCAATATAGAAATATTGAGGATAAGGGATTTGTTCTTAATCTAACCTTACTAAAACATTACATAGAACTGTTAGGATTTCCAACTATGGAAAAATGGGGCGTTGCTTGAAAGACGCTGCCTCATTACTTGTCGACATTAGAAGATCATGCAAACGCAAAAAATCAGTGGTGTATGTTAGAAGAGGCGCATAAAATTGCATGCGCTCCAGCTCTGCTAGATTGTCTTAATTACAGCAATGTTCCCACGAAATACAAACAACACCTCAATCAAATAAAGTAAAACATCGTGTCGATGATCTAAAACCTCACTGGGAAAGACATATAAAATTTTACGTGAATAAATTAAGCAAAATGAAGAGAAGATTCAATGATTCCATTTAACAAACCCGCCATAGTAGGAAGCGAGATTTCTTACATGCAACAAGCAATGCAATCTGGAAAACTCAGTGGTAACAACCGATTTACTCATCGATGTCAAGAGTGGATAGAAGTACGTTTTAAGTGCCAAAAAACACTTTTGACTCCATCTTGCACCGCTTCGCTTGAAATGGCGGCAATATTATTAAATATTAAAGCCGATGATGAAGTGATCATGCCAAGTTTTACCTTTGTTTCTACTGCTAATGCATTTGTTTTACGTGGCGCAAAAATAGTGTTTGTTGATATTCGTCCAGGTACCATGAACATAGATGAAACAAAAATTGAAGCTGCGATCACTCAAAAGACACGGGCCATTGTTCCCGTACATTACGCCGGTGTCTCTTGTGAAATGGATTTCATCCTTGATTTAGCAAAAAAATATCATTTATATGTCGTGGAAGATGCTGCACAAGGTGTGATGTCGACCTATAAAGGAAAAGCTCTGGGGACCTTAGGAGATATGGGTTGTTTTAGCTTTCATGAAACCAAAAATTACACAGCAGGCGGAGAAGGAGGGGCGATCCTCATTAATGGCAAGGACCTAATTGAAAAAGCCGAAATCATTCGTGAAAAAGGCACTGATAGAAGCTGCTTTTTCCGAGGCCAGGTGGATAAATACACTTGGCGTTCATTGGGTTCAAGCTATTTAATGTCCGATTTACAAGCAGCGTATCTTTGGGGGCAATTAGAGGCCGCAGATCAGATCAACGCTCGCCGGATGATATTGTGGAAAAATTATTATTCCGCTTTAGAACGGTTCGCTTTGTCTTGCCAGATAAGTCTTCCTTATATCTCTATAGATAGCATACAAAATGCTCATATGTTTTATCTTAAATTACGTGATAGGGAAAATCGGGAACATTTTATTCATCATATGAAAACGCATGATATTCTCATCACTTCTCATTACGTTCCATTGCATATTAGCCCCGCGGGGAAAAAATTTGGGCGCTTCGTTGGGGAAGATACAAACACCCTCCAGGAAAGTGATCGTTTGGTGCGCCTGCCTCTTTTTTACAATCTTTCTGATGAAATACAACAAAAAGTGATAGAAAGCGCGGTTAGTTTTTTTACCTAAATTATTTTTAATCACCACTGATGATGAGAACAGTCAATTTCTTTTTGAGCATATAACATATAATTCACATCCACATTCGGGTCAAGCTTAAAATGGTCCAGTATCGGATTATAATGCAAGCCTATCATATGTTTTGCCTGAAAAGAGGCCGCTTCTAACCAATCAATCAACTCTGATGGCCGAATAAATTTTTTTGCATCATGCGTTCCTTTCGGTAACATATTTAAAATATATTCTGCCACCACGACTGCCAAAAACCAGGATTTGGTATTCCGGTTAATGGTCGAAAAAAAAACATGACCAGAAGGTTTGACTAACGTCGTGCAGGCCAGCACAACAGACACAGGATCTGGCACATGCTCGAGCATTTCCATACATGTCACCACATCATAATATTGAATATGATCTTCTGCATAAGATTCCACTGTTTGACACACAAAATGGATCTCAAGCCCACTTTCTAAAGAGTGCCTATGAGCAACCTGTAACGATTGAACATCCATATCCAATCCTGTCACGGTAGCTCCTTCGCGTGCTAAACTTTCTGCTAAAATTCCCCCACCACAACCGACATCAATCACCTTTTTTTCAAAAATCCCTTTTGTATGCTGCAAAATATAATCCAAACGTAAAGGATTAATACGGTGCAATGACTTAAATTCTCCCGAAGTATCCCACCAGCGGGAAGCTAGAGCCGAAAATTTGGCGATTTCTTGTTTATCTACGTTGTGTGGTTTATTCCATTTATCAATTTTTGGCATGATTAAAAATAGCTCCTTTTTTGTGAGAGATTGACGATATCATATCCGGATCAGATCCAGATTGTGATAGTATTAAATCGTTTTAGATCACCTCCATCTTCAAAAAGAATATCAAAGGAATAACACTTTAATGAGCCAGCTTGCCAAAGAAATTATCCCAATCAATATTGAACAAGAACTTACAGATTCCTATTTAGAATATGCTATGTCGGTTATTATTGGGCGAGCTTTACCTGATGTTCGAGATGGTTTTAAACCCGTTCATCGCCGTGTTTTATATGCCATGAAAGTATTGGGAAACGATTGGAACAAAACCTATAAAAAATCGGCCAGGGTCGTCGGGGATGTGATTGGTAAATACCATCCTCATGGTGACACCGCAGTATATGATGCTATTGTTCGTATGGCCCAACCTTTTTCTTTAAGATACATGCTGGTAGATGGCCAAGGAAATTTTGGCTCAGTTGACGGAGATTCTCCCGCTGCCATGCGTTATACAGAAATTCGCATGTCAAAAATCGCAAACGAAATACTTGCTGATCTTGACAAGGATACAGTGAATTTTTTGCCCAATTACGATGAAACAGAGCAAATTCCAGAGGTGATGCCAACTAAAATACCGAATTTATTGATCAATGGATCCTCGGGTATTGCCGTTGGTATGGCAACCAATATTCCTCCTCATAATATTTCTGAAGTCATAGAAGCCTGCCTTGCTTATATTGATGATGAAAATATCAGTGTTGCACATTTAATGAAATATATACCAGGCCCTGATTTCCCCACCGCCGGTATTATTTACGGGAATAAAGGTATAGAACAGGCCTATGGTACAGGGCGAGGACGAATTTATATTCGCGCTAAAGCACGCATGGAAGTAGACAAAAAATCTGGTCGGCAAAGCATTATTGTCGATGAAATCCCTTATCAGGTGAATAAAACAAAGCTGATTCAAAAAATTGCCGAACTAGTCAAAGAAAAACGTTTAGAAGGAATAAGTTGCTTGCGTGATGAATCTGATAAAGATGGGATGCGGATTCTCATTGAATTAAAGCGGGATAGCATCGGTGAGGTGATACTCAATCAACTGTATTCGCTGACACAGTTACAGGTTTCCTTTGGTATCAATATGGTGGCTTTGGATCATGGTCAACCTAAAGTCATGACACTAAAAGACATTTTAAGGGCTTTTATACGACATCGACGTGAAGTAGTCACGCGACGTACGATCTTTGAATTATGTAAAGCTCGTGATCGAGCACATATTTTGGAAGCATTAGCCGTGGCATTAGCCAATATTGATATTATTATTCAATTAATTCGCAATGCTGGGAATCCAACTCAAGCAAAAACAGGCTTGCTGACGCAAGCTTGGCCATTAGGTCATGTGAAGAGCATGTTAGATTGTGTTGGAGATGCAAAAGATATCGCTCGTCCAGAATCGTTAGAAGTTAAATTTGGGATTCATCACGGGGAATATCATTTTACTGAGCAGCAAGCCCAAGCGATATTGGATCTGCGTTTACAAAAATTAACGGGTTTGGAACACGACAATCTACTCAATGAATATAAAGAACTGTTAAACGCCATTCACGAATTTAAAAAAATCCTTTCTGATCCCGATCGTTTATTAGCAGTCATTCGAGAAGAATTCTCGTCCATCAAAGCCCAATATCATGATCAACGTCGTACTGAAATCAAAATCAACACTGCGGATATTCATCTTGACGATTTGATACCACAAGAAGATGTGATGGTGACGCTTTCTCATCAAGGATATGTAAAATATCAACCTCTGAGCGATTACGAAGCCCAGCACAGGGGAGGGAAAGGAAAATCGGCGGCTCGAACAAAGGACGAGGACTTTATTGAACGACTGCTAGTGGCCAATACGCACGACAATATTTTATGCTTTTCAAGCCGTGGGCGCCTTTATTGGCTGAAGGTCTATCAATTACCTGAAGCGAGTCGTGGAGCACGAGGCAGGCCCATAGTGAATCTATTGCCATTAAACCTAGATGAATACATTACTGCTATTCTACCCATTAAAAATTATGAAACAGGGCAATATGTCTTCATGGCAACCGCCTGTGGCGTGGTCAAAAAAATCGCTTTATCGGAATTTAGTCGTCCTCGCAGCACCGGCATCTACACACTCAATTTAGATGATGGGGATAAACTGATAGGCGTCGACCTAACGGACGGCACTAATGAAGTAATGTTATTTTCCTCTAAAGGAAAAGTCATTCGTTTTTTAGAAGATCAAGTCCGCGCTACGGGCCGAACTGCAAGAGGGGTCGGAGGAATACGTTTAGCTCAAGAAGATCGCGTTGTGTCACTCATTATTCCTCGTGGGGAGGGGGATATTTTAACCGTGACAGCCAATGGTTATGGTAAAAAGACTTCTAACACAGAATATCCCACGCGGACTCGAAACTGCAGAGGTGTGATTTCTATCAAAGTGAATGAACGCAATGGAAATGTGGTGGGTGCGATTCAAGTAGATGAAAACGATCACTTAATGATGATTACAGATGCAGGCACTTTAGTTCGTACTCGTGCATCTGAAATGAATTCAATCAGCCGGAACACGAAAGGGGTGACATTGATCCGTACTCAAAATAATGAACAAGTAGTCGGTTTACAACGTTTGGTAGAACCTTCACAGGTCACAAAACCACACTTTTGCGAAATTGCTTATGAATAATAAGCTGTGTCGAAATGATGTTTACATCATCTGTTTCTATTAGGTTTAATGATTTTTGAGCAGGCTCAGTAGCGGTTAATCTTACAATGTTCTTCGCATGAGAAGTTTTATTGACCATCAATAAAAAATCAAAAAAACAAATGCGATTTTTGTCATTCATAGGTTTTCCTTTTCTTAAATATTAACTGTATAGTTTTTATTATATAAAAATCAACATATTGAATGCATAACCTGATGGACCGTATTTTATTCATAAAATAGGCACGTGGGTTGGGTAATCTGTGAAAGAAGATAAAGAAAAAAATGCAGAGAAAAAAAAGACCGCTTGGTGCATCCGAGTGGAGTCGAACCACCGACCCCCACCATGTCAAGGTGGTGCTCTAACCAACTGAGCTACGGACGCAGATATCAATATTTTTATTGGTTTTTAACGCGAGAGAATACTAACGAGCTGCTTTACAACTGGCAAGAAAAAAATGACATTTTTAATTAAAATTTCATTTTTAAAACCGATACTCTGACAATACAAGAAATGGTCAAGTTCAATCATTGTCAAAATGTCTGTAAATCTTCATTTTCTATTGCTTTTAGGGTCTCTAGTGTGGATTCAGCTGCTTTACCTTCTATGGAATTAGAGATATTCGTTTCATCTTTTGTATATCAAATACATTAGATTGACTGTACTAGTAGCACGGCTAAGTGTATTTTCAACAGACTCTAGATTATCATTTGATCGCTTATTAACTTCTCGTAAAGATAACTTCTCTGACTGGCTATGAGTTATTTTTGCTAATCGATGAGGTATTTCCTTAGAATTAGATGTCGCGTTTTTACCACTTTTAAGTTGATAGCAGAAGGGTAAATCCTGTGATAATGCATTATAAATATCTTGATAATAAATTAAATCGGCTGCACATAGGGTCTATACTTGATCGACATGATTTTTAGTAATCTAAATTCATACTCATTTAAATCAACATGCTTTTTGATCTGATCTGAATTCAAATAAGTATTTTTTCCAGAAAAATATCCAAGATACTTTCATATTCGTGCGTATTATGCTTAATTAAATCATCAACTATCTCTCTTATCGTTCCCTGCAAAGACTGAGTTAGTTTTTTGCTTTTGTTAACATATAAAAAGAATGCTATTGGTCAGTAGATTTTTCAAATACGGTTTTTAGTTTTGCAAAAATCAGATTGCAAGTCTTTCTCTATTTTTCCAGTTTTTTGACTACCACTTTTGCATGCTACAGATTACAACTAACTACGCGTTTTTCTCATTTTCTTTTATATTTTTTATCTCTCCCCTTATTTCTTTAATACCAGTCGTTATTTGATCATATGTTGCTATTTTAGATAGCTCACTCATTTTCTTCATGATAGCCATTGCATTGTTTTGCATATCAAGTAATACACTTTTGAGTTCACCAATAATTAGCTTAGCCAAACTTCCTCTATTTTTATATAAAAGCAGTTGAAAAATCAGGCTTAAAAATCTTCAATTTAAGTGTACTCATTATTTTTTCTTGTTGAGAAAGCTTTTTATGCTCAGATGCTACTGATAGAATTAACGGATCTTTTAATTCTCATTCGACGATATCATGAATTTTAATATACATATATTCCGATATTTTATCGCTTATATCTGCATCAAACTCAGACTCTAATGTTGATTTATATTCAATGCTGATTGCTTTAGCTTATTCCATAAATACATGTTGATGATTCTTCAATCATAAAAATCAAAAAACACCGAAAGCCCAAAATGTGTTTTAAAAAATTTTTAATTCAATTTGAGCATTTTAAAAAATTTTGAAGGCTTTACATATGCTTTACGTTTTTTTACTAAACAAAGATTATCATCTGCAACGTTAATTAAGTTTCTACAAAAGTAGAACCTAACGAATTTATTAGTTAAGAATCATTAAGGCGTTGCATTTATGTATTACGTCGTCTTCTTCATGCAAAATAAAATAACCGTTATATAGATACTGTTTACGGAAAAAGTTATCGATTTATTCAACCCGTGACTCAGTCAGAATGCTGCGCTGAATCCCAATTTAGTTTGGCTGTACTTCCTTTTAAATTACCTTAACACTGTGCTTCATTAATGATCCATGATTTTTTTAATACAGAGTTTCTCAAAATACACTTATTCTGGTTTGAACTTTTTGCATTCCACTTTAATTAACAGTTGCAAAGATTGCGACGATATCATGTGTTTTCTTGAAAAAATGAAACCTAATTATTATCTTTCTGATCATACCATCAATGACAGTGACATTTCTTCACTACGTATTGAATTAATTAAAACGAATGATCACTCTATTGTACATAGAGAAAAATTTGATCTCTGTGACAATATTCATCTGACTTGTTTAAATTTATAAGGTGTTATACAAAAATTGTTAGCTTGTCATATTCATTCTTTAAATAAAAAAAGCAGTTCTGTCCTTGTCTTGATACCACTTTTTCTTATTTAAGCGCACATCCCAAATTTTACTCTCATAAATTCTATGATATTAAAAACTTTATGACAGTTTCGACTGAGTTTGAAAAAATTCAAACTACTTCTACTTTTTAAAGTAAGATCTTTGAATATTATTTTGTAAGACTAAAAATTGCACGATGGGTATTTATGTAATAGTTTGAATTTATGTAATATTTCGAACAGTTTATCCTAACGTAAAGAAGTGTTAAAATTGAAATTCAAAATAAAATTTTATACACGCTATAATCATAATATCTCAGAAGATAACACATTGAACATAAATAAAAATAATATTAATACTTTACACTATCGTTTCCGTGGATATTACCCTGTTGTTATTGATGTAGAAACAGCGGGGTTTAATACTAAGACTGATGCATTACTGGAAATTGCTGCTGCAACCCTCTTTATGGATAAAGAGGGTTGGTTACATATAGAACAATCGATGCATTTTCATGTTGAACCTTTTGCTGGAGCTAATTTTGAACCTGAATCATTGGATTTTAATGGGATTGATCCACATAGTCCGCTTAGAGATGCAAAGAGCGAATTTGAGGTGTTGAAAAAAATTTTTAAAGTGGTTCAAAAAGGAATGAAAGAGCAATATTGTAAACGTGCGATTATAGTTGCACATAATGCGGGCTTTGATCATGCATTTGTTATGAACGCCACGCAGCGGACAGGATTAAAAAAAAATCCTTTTCACCCTTTTTCTACATTCGATACTGCTGCTTTAAGCGGTTTAGCGCTTGGGCAAACGGTCCTGGCTAAAGCTTGTTTAACAGCAGGACTCAATTTTGATATGAGCCAAGCACATTCGGCTCTTTATGACACACAACAAACCGCTCGCTTATTTTGTGAATTGGTCAATCGTTGGAAGCGCTTAGGTGGTTGGCCACCATCACCACTGCATTCTTAGCTGTTTTATTTAGATTCTTTATCTCCAGATCTTCAGTTATAGGAGATAACTTTTCTTGATATTGGAATTGTAATAATTCCTTTAATTCACCTTTTTGATGCATCTCTGTTAAAATATCACATCCTCCTACTAATTCACCATTAACCCATAGTTGTGGAAAAGTAGGCCAATTTGCATATTTTGGTAATTCAACGCGAATGTCAGGGTGCTGTAAAATATCGACATAAGCAAAACGCTCACCACAAACAGATAAAATCTTGACAACCTGTGCAGAAAAACCACAGCTAGGAATTTTAGGTGTTCCCTTCATATATAAAAGAATCAAGTTATTTTGTATTTGAAACTGAATTTTTTCAACAGTCGTCATATTTAACTTCCTTATGTATCTTTATAGTTAGAAAGCTACTTAGAAAAATTTTTTTAATGCAGATATTTAATTAATACTGCAATAAGTTTTAGGTAAAATAGATAACATATTTTCAATAACGGTGCTAGAACGTTGAGCAGATATGCACAAAAATTGTTTAAAGCTCAAATGAGACGCTTGATTGGCGACATCAGAAATCGAACGGATGACCACAAAGGGCGTCTTAAATTGATAGCAAACTTGAGCAATCGCAGCTGCTTCCATCTCTACTGCTACGGCTTTTGGGAAAAAAGTGCGAAGACGATCGAGAGCTTGGTCACCATTAATAAAGGCATCTCCACTGCAAATCAGGCCTTGCACTGCGTTTAAGTTTAAGTTTTTGACACATTCTAATACGACTTCAATAAGTTTTGCATCCGCAAAAAACGCCGGAGGGCAAAGCGCCATTTGCCCCAATTCATAGCCAAATGCAGTGACATTTACATCGTGGTAACGAACTTCGGTAGAAATCACGATATCTCCTATTTTCAAATCAGGCCAAAGACCTGCCGCAGATCCTGTATTAATTAAAATATCAGGCTGAAAATATTCGAGGAGTAAGGTTGCACCCAAAGCAGCAGAGGTTTTTCCAATTCCTGATTGAAGTAAAACAACATTCGTTTCCTCTAAAAAGCCGGAGTAAATAGAGCATCCTGCTCGTGTTAAAGTTTGACATGATTGAATTTTTTGACACAACAGAGTGACTTCTTCTTTCATAGCACCAATAATACCCACTTTCATTTTTAATCCCCTGATGTAAAATAATTGTTATAAGTTTTGATTTATAAAAATATTAGTGTCATTTTTGAGTTGATCATGTCAATCAAATAATAAAAAACAAGGATTTTTGGAAGATACCATGCCGAATTTTGATTTTAATTGAAAAATTATCTGTAAACGGCTTTATCCTCATGATAAAGATCGTATGATGAAAGATGAAGATTCCATCTTTCTATTTTTTGAAAGTGACAGAGGAAGGATTATTAATCCTGCAGCCATACGTCGTTTACAGCAAACAACACAAGTATTTCCTTGAGAACGTAATTCATCAGTCCGCAGCCGTTTAACGCATTCTCTCGAAGTTCAACAGGTTGGCCGTTATATTTCCAAAGAAATTATTTTTATCTTAAACAAAAAAATCAGATCAATGCATTAAGAGTGCAAAAATTGCGGGTCCCATTTAAAAGTTTTGTTGAGATGGCGTGTTTAATGCGCGACATTAAGAATCCCCCTTTCTGTCATTTTGGAGAACCTACTATCAAAAATTGGTTTAAAGGACAAAACAGATCCCTACAAAGACGACAAGCCATTATTGCGGTTTAGGGAAAACGAAAAACGCTGAATTTATTACGTAAAAAATCTATCAAGATTTGAGTCAATTTGAAGGCAACGCACAGGCGATTCGTTTGGTACATACGCTATTACAATTAAATCTAAGTTATCTCAAAATTTCCTGTATTCTAAAATATAGAAAGCCCGATTACTGGTCAGTAGATATCCATAAAAATTTTAATTTTTAATGAAAAATGCGGGTTTTATTTATCAGAATAACTTGTTGTAATAGAGATAAGAAATGCACTTAATATGAAGAGATTTGCCCGTTTTACTTTGAACCATATTATAGAAGCAGGGGATGATATTTCTTATTGTATTTCTGATTTAGAGGAGGCTGTTGAAAAAAATATTTTAATATTGATCAACAGTTTCACTATTTAAAAGAAATGGCGGGCGCTTTTGTCAAGAATGAGATTTTCGATACATTCATCCAGAATGAATTCAAAGAATAGAAAGAAAACTAGCGTAACGAAGAAGCTAAATTTTTATGTGTCTGAGAGTTAAAACAATGAAAGTATTGGTGCCGTATACAGTCGAACCTTTTGTCAATCACTTGCCAAAAATATTCTATGTCATCTTTAACCAAGCTCTTTTAGAAAATATCGGTCCTTGTACTACATTACTTAAACTTTTAAAAAAGTGGCCCAAAATATGTTTTTACTCATCCAGAAGTAGAATAAATTAAATTATAGGGTTACAGAATCATTATCTGTTTACTAAACATTTCTCACCCTCTTTTAATGATTCTATTTGATTCTTTTTCTCCATTAGTTTTTGAGAATTATCATACTCAATATGCTCTCGAAACACGTTTATTTCATATAATTGCTGGATAAACACCAGTTAGCTTATCAAGAAGCCGTAAAAAACTCAAGGATGTCTCTATAGAAGAAAAAATTATGAAAATTATTACATGGCTCGTTTAATACAAGATTATATCTGTGGTATGACAGACCTTTACGCATATAATGAGTATCGCCGTTTGATGATTGCAGGATAAGTTTTTAAAATGTGAGGTCCTACCTATTCTTACGATTAAAAATATTAAAAAAGTAACTTGATTAAATCTTTGTCATCATATTCAATCTTTTTTTTAATAAAAAGAATTCTTTATTTTTTAAAAAGAGAAACAAATCATGAAAAATACAGCCATAAAAAAAATGACTTTAGCATTGAGTGTGCTCGCATTAAACATAGGATTAACAATCGGAATAATACCTGTCAAAGCTGCTGAAACAATGCTTTCTCATAGTCAGCAGTCACTTCCAAGCTTAGCGCCTATGCTGGCAAAAGTCATGCCTTCGGTGGTCAGCATCAGTGTTGAAGGTAGTACTACTGTGAATAATTCGAGAATGCCGCCACAGTTTCAGGATTTTTTTGGAAAAAGATCCCCATTTTGTCAAGAGGATTCTCCATTCCAAGACTCTCCTTTTTGCCAAAGGAGTTCCCCATCGATGAAAGAAAAATTCAATGGATTAGGCTCAGGAGTAGTTATAAATGCCAATAAAGGCTATATCGTGACCAATTACCACTTAGTCGAAAACGTCAATAAAATTCAAGTACAGTTAGATGATGGTCGTCAATATAATGCAGAAGTGGTCGGGAAGGATGCGCGTACTGACATTGCATTACTACAATTTAAAAATTTTAAAAATTTAACTGCAGCTAAAATGGCGGATTCTGATGAACTACGTGTGGGGGATTACGTTGTCGCTATAGGTAATCCTTATGGATTGGGGGAAACCGCCACATCAGGAATTGTTTCAGCGCTGGGAAGAAGTGGTTTAAATAGAGAAAATTATGAGAATTTTATTCAAACTGACGCGGCGATCAACCGTGGTAATTCAGGTGGGGCATTGGTGAATTTAAATGGTGAACTCGTTGGCATGAACACCGCTATTTTAACGCCGGATGGAGGCAACATTGGTATTGGATTTGCTATCCCCAGCAATATGCTTAAAGATTTAACAAACCAAATGGCGAAAGGGGGGGAAGTAAAGCGGTCTGAATTAGGGATTGTAGGTGCTGAACTTAATGCGGAATTAGCGAAAGAAATGAATTTAAATGTTCAAAAAGGTGCATTGGTCACTCAAGTTTTACCGAAGTCTGCCGCCGAGAAAGCTGGTATTAAAGTAGGGGACACCATCGTCAAAATAAACGATAAACCTTTGAATAGTTTCTTTGAACTGAGGGCTAAAATTGGCACATTACCAGTAGGAAGCAACGTGGCCTTAGGTGTGTTACGTGATTCAAAATTAATTTCACTGAAAGTGATTTTAGAAGAAAGTGTTCGTGATAAAATAGAGTCCGAAAATATTGCGGGTATTCAAGGTGCGGAATTAAGCGACTTTTCTGGTAAAGGTGTAAAAGTCAACAATATCAAAGTTGGTAGTAATGCCGCTTCCTTAGGCTTAAAAAAGGGAGACATTATTACTCATGTCGCCCAGCAAAAAATTAAAAATATTGCTCAGCTACGCAAAATCCTCGATAAAAAATCTCATTTATTAATACTGAATATCGAACGCGGTGAAGAGAAACTTTTAATTATCATTCAGAATAAATAAATCTATCTTACACTCCCTGCAAAAAAGCAGGGACTAAGCACCTCACTCGACCTCTTTCAAAACCATAGCGAGGTCTGTGTCGACAAAGTCGTAGCACTGCCGACAGCAATAATACACATGTTTGTGAATAACGATGAGCTTGCTGGTGTATTGATATATCAAAATGGCCATCATTTATGAATAAACTTCTTTTATTATCTTTAATTTTTCAGTTACCTTTAGCAATGAGTTCTATCTCAATACCTTTGAGTAAAGTTAGAATCTCTTTATTAAAAGAGATTTGTGTAAAACAAAACAATACTGCTTTACAGTATTTTTTATTACGACAACAAGTAAATTTATGGAAAATAAATCTCAATTTAATAGAATTAAATCAGTTTTGACGTTTTTATCTCAAAAATTTCCACGTTTTTTTGTGCTTCAAGGCAAAGTACGACCTCTAAAAATTGGTATGTTCAGGATTGAACTAAACCTTTTCAAGGAGATAAAGTGACTCAAACACAATTACTCTCAGCTGTGCGTTTATATACCTATACTTTAGGCTGACGTTATCTTTTTTCGATAAAAGAAGAAGAAAAAAATTGATTTAAAGGGGGTTTTTATGCGAAACGGTTACAGAACAACACGATAAGCCCGCGCACAAACAGATTTCAGATGCAAAAATACGTCGACAAAAATAAAAAATGATACTCAAATGAACAAAAAGTCTTAAGCCATTTTAAACCGTGATCAACCTGGGTGATGAATAAATTAATGAAACTGCGATTTACTACTGGGTTATTTTTTATTTAGTATTTAGCAGTTATGCTAAAAGTACTGTTTATAACATTGCGAGTCTACCTTAGTTGTATCAAGAGATACAGCACGCTAATGTAAGTCAACGTGTAGTGTTGTATTTGATGTATTCTCATTATCGTCAATTTAATTTAGATAAGGCTTTTCAAACAAACTTTTTAACTGCTACCTTAATATGCTAGATCCTCGTCACAATATATTATTGATTTCTGATATTTATCCATTTATGGAAAAATCTATTTTATCTAATGAGTTAAAAGCAGGTCATTTGTCGATGGCTAACGATTTATTCAATATTATTCCAAAACGTCGCTTCGAGCGTTATCAATATACGCTCTCTTTATTAGAAAAACCCATGATGTTTACGGGTAAGGATAAAATTGCAGTTGATCATTCAAATACCCCTTGGCCATCAAATGAAAGGAGCTCAATCATCTTTGGGATCTCAAGGTAAAGTTCGAACAACGGAATCTCAAATTAGCAGGGAAAACAGACAGTGAAATTAAAAAAACTTTGATCAAACGTTACCATTTTGCCCTAAAAAATCTTATACAAACCAATAATGAAGATGTATTTCAAATAATTATGAATTCTTTTGCTCATGAACTGGATCCCCATACAAGTTACCTTTCCCCTTGTAATACAGATTAGTTTAATATAGAAATTAGTTTGTATCTTGAAGGCATCTGGGCAGTACTACAAACCGATGGAGAGTATACGATAATAAGAATCGTTGATTCCTGATGGGCTGCCGAAAAAAGCAAAGTGCTTTCGGTTGGTGACCATATTGTTAGGGTAGGGCAAATGAATCAACCGACAGTGGATGTTGTTGACTGGCGTTTGGATAATTTGGTTACTCTGATCAAAGGCCCTGAAGGGATAAAAGTACGTTTAGAGATTTTGTCTGTAGATAAAAATAAAAAATCTAAAATCGTCACACTAACGAGAGCATTTATCAAGTTCAAAGATCGTGCTGTAAAAATTTCCATGAAAAGTACGGGTAAAGGTTTAAATGAAGAAAAAATCGGGATACTAAAAATTCCTTGTTTTTACATTGGCTTGACAGAAGATGTAAAAAACAATTACAACAAGCGCATAATTAGCATCTCAGCGCTATTGTTATTGATTTACGAGGCAACGGTGGGGTGCATTAACAGAATCTATGTCTTTATTGGGTTTATTTATTTCTGGTGAAACTATCTTACAAATCAAATATAATCACGATAAAATCTAAAAACAAAAAAGAGCGATTCAAAAGTTTATTATAAAGGCCCACTTGTCTTATTGGTTGATCGTCATAGTGCTTCTAGCTCTGAAATATTTGCAGCGGCTATGCAAGATTATAGCAGAACGTTAATTGTAGGGGATCGCACCTTTGGGAAAGGCACAGTGCAACTGCATCGCTCCTTAAATGGTTTTTACGATAGGGTATTACATCCAGAATGGCTTAAAATAGGATCAATACAATATACCATTCAAAAATTTTATCGAGTCAATGGAGGTAGTACTCAAATTAAAGGAGTTATACCCGATATTCTTATGCAAACAGAAATAGATCCTTCAAAAACAGGTGAAAGCTTTGAAAAGAATGCGTTACATTGGGATAGCATTCAAGCCATCAAATGTACTAAACGGTCTGATTTAGAATCGATGCAACCTATTTTGTTAAAAACTCACAAAAAACGAATTCAAGATGATCCTGAATTTAAAAATATTGAGCAGGATATTTCTCGTTATCATATTTGGAAAAAAACAAAATACCGTATCTCTTAATTATATTGAATGCATGAAAGAGTATATGGATGAAGACCATATACACTTAGAATGCTTAAATCAACATTTCATAAAATGAGAAAAAACCCATAAACTCTTTGAAAAAGCTGCATAAAGATTATCAACCCCCTGATTCTTATTTAGATGAAAGTGTTCATATTGCAATAGATGTAGCTCACTTGAAAATAGGAAAAAATCTTTTAAAACTGATGCAGTTTATCAAGAAATACAAGCCCAACATTTTTATTAATTTACATTTTTTTGTTGTTTTTTATTATTAATCAGGAAATCACTTTTTATGATGCGTCTTATTTTATTTATTTTTACTAACTTATCAGTCATGTTAGTTTTCGGGGTGATATTGAGTCTGCTTGGGATTCAATCTGGCAGCGTCTCTGGTCTTATTATTATGGCCGGCCTTTTTGGCTTTGGAGGCGCTTTTATTTCATTACTGATATCAAAATGGATGGCACTACGTTCAGTCGGAGGCAAAGTAATAGAAACACCGAATAACGAGACGGAGCGTTGGTTGATAAATATGATTCGGAGACAATCTCAATCTCTAGGTGTGGAGATGCCTCAAGTCTCTATTTATGAAGCACAAGATATGAATGCTTTTGCAACGGGCGCGCGACGTAATGCTTCTTTGGTAGCTGTCAGCACTGGTTTACTACAAAATATGAGCCGTGATGAAGCAGAAGCTGTCGTTGCGCATGAAATGAGTCATATTTCTAACGGTGACATGGTCACGATGACTTTGATTCAAGGCGTAGTTAATACTTTTGTTATATTTATCTCTCGTTTGCTTGCTCAAATTGTCTCTGGTTTTATGTCGGATCAGCGTGAAGGTGAACAAAGCTCACCGAATCCGATAGTGTACTTCCTCATTTCTACAGTATTAGAATTAGTATTTGGCATACTTGCCAGTATCATCACTTTATGGTTTTCTCGTCACCGTGAATTTCATGCAGATGCAGGGGCCGCTAAACTGGTCGGACGTCAGAAAATGATATCAGCTTTAGAAAGACTTAAAAGTAGCTATGAACCGCAGGAAGCCAATAGCTTGATGGCATTGTGTATTAACGGGAAAACCAAAGCTTTCTGTGAATTATTCATGACCCATCCTTCTATTGAGAGACGAATTACAGCGCTAAAATCCGGCCAGTATTTATAATAGTAAAAAACAATTCATTTTTTCAATAATCACCGTATTAATTTTGAGTGATGATTAGCGTTTTATAACTGAGTACATTTAAAATAAAAATAAATAAATTAATGACTAAATTAGTCAGCATGATTGTCATTTTAATGCTGACAAGTTTCTACTTGTCTCATACAATAGATCATTGTCATTATAAAGTAGATACTCGTTATCCTACAGTAGGAAAAAATGATCGAATCAACTCGATAGTTTTACATTACACAGCTCTTAACGCGTTGACTCAGCAAAAAGTAAGGGCTCATTATCTTTTCCTGAAAAATTCAACACAACTAGTAATAAAGCAGTTGTTTTATAACGTGTCCCCGAAGTCAAACAAGCTTGACACGTAGTTATTAGCGCAATTGCACAAGCTTAAATGATACTTCTTGAGAGATTGAGATTGTGAACTGAGGATATACAACAATGTTTTTTGGGAATCGCTGGGTATCCCTTTAATAATAAGCAGAAACTCCTCATCAAACATATTGAACATTTCACTAAAGATCTTGTTAAACGATATAATATAAAATCTACCAATGTGCTCGCTTATAGTGATATTGCTCCGTTGAGAAAAAATGATCCAAGTCCTTTGTTTTTGGAACAACTTGCAAAAAATAGGAGTGAAGATACTAGCCGGATCAGGTTTTTGTAAAAATATATAAATCCCCGAAATGCAAAAGATCTTGCTTCTGTTGCTAACATCCAAAGATTGCTCGTTCAATACGAACTATATCATTCCACAAACAAGTCAATTATATCCCGACAAAAATAAAGTGATCAGCGCATTTCAAATGCATTTTAGGATATCTGATTTCATTGTGGGGCTAGATGCCTAAACTGGAGCGATTGCAGCCGCTTTTATTGATAAATATCCATTTTAAGGTGATTTGTACGAAGCGTGGGATATGTTGAATATATTGATCGAGTATTAGAAATAATAATTTCTTTCAATACATGTTACGATAATATTCTCATGTATCTCGGTATACTTTAAATAATCTATATGTTGCGCGCAATGAGACCTTTTCAGTCTAATACGTAGAGTGAGCTTCTCCGGGATACGCTAGGTATATGTTTTCCAACTCCATGTTTTTTCATCTGGCAAAATGTTGTCAGATCGAAATTAAGCTGTACACTAACATTTCACCTAAAATGTTTCTATTTTTCAGAAATATATGAACCGTTTTTTTACTTCTGTTGCGTAAAACATAAGCGGATAATACGCTTGAAGTTCTCGTTTCCCATGGGTACCAGAATAAACTATGATTTTCAATTTGTCTCCAGAGTAATGAGAGGGTTTTTTAAAAAACTTAATTGCATTGATTCTGATTACAAAGTGATTGCAGTGATCTCTCGAATCCACTTCTTAAGCATTCAGAGAAACATTCTATTATTTGACTCTCTCCTGACACAAGATAAGTGTATTAAAACTGCAAGATGTTTTGTCAAATTGACATCTTGTAGTACTGATGATGTCCGTTGCCATTACCTTATTTTTTAACCTTATCCGGCTGATTACAAAATTAACATTTAATTTTAATTTTTGCCATCAATGATGGATGCAAAACATTCTAATCAGTGACCATTATTTTTCTTATTTTTAGGTAAAATTACATAATAACTTTAAAAAGACTCAATGAAGTTGACGTGAAAATTATCATTTCTCCCTAGGTTAGCGCTGATAATTTAGTGAGGAAAAGTGAGTCACAACTGATGTCATCAGAAATCGCTTTTTTAATCCCCTGAAATTTTTGGTGATAAAAGATATTTTTTGATAACCCGACATTTGTGTTGTTCAAAAATATCATCGACCACTTGACGAGAAAGCAAACGGAAATCCCCTACGTGCTCTTCTATTTTTGCAAAGATATTTTGTTATGTACTTTATAAAACATCGAAGAACTAATGCGCTTCAAGTATCTATCTGAAGGGCGTTCTGTCCTTTTAGACAGAATAATATCAACCCCTCTTTCCCATTTTTAATCATCATAGGAATAACATTAATAGGATCCTGTAAATCAACATCTATCTGGATCATCAACTCACTAGTAGCATGAACTAACTCTGCAAAAAGAGTCGCTTCTTTCTAAAGTTTCTTAAAAAATTAATTAAAGTAATAATAGGATCTGCCAGTGATAACGTGCCAATGATATGCGAGGTTTTATCTCGACTACTATCAGTGATAAATATGATTTCAATTTCATACCGAAAGAGCGGCTGAAAATCACTAACCGTGTGATAAAAAACAGGAAGGGCATCTTGTTCATTAAATACAGGAACAATCAAAGAGATTTTTATATTTTAGCTTACCTAAAAAAACGAAGAAAAAACAAGAAAAGATTATGACTAGGACTTATCTCTAAAGTTTTAACCATGTTTAAATTGCGTTTAAAACAAGAACCCCAACAAACATCAATAATATTTGATTGTATTTCGTTGTAATGCGACTAAAATTCTTTATCCGATTGAAAAATATTTCATTAAAATTACTTTTTTATAAAGATAGACATTATAGTCAATTTTTAATACACCATTGTTCCTACCAGGTGGTCAGTGCTACTCTCCCTTTCTCTTTTAATTTTCCATAAAATCACCACTATCATATCCTTTCCATGTCTGCCTTTAGAAGCTGATAATAGTTTAGATAATTTTTCCCAAATCTTTTCATCTTGAGAACGAGTATCATGCCATTTTATGGCTATTAGCATACGATTGAAATGCGATTTAAAAAGTAAAATGACAATGGATTATACGTAGATAAATAGTTAGACCTGTGTTAATCCATCATCATGGTTCTGGCATCCTTAAAAATCCTCAATCGATATGGTCAGGCCGGAAAGGCGTAAGCCTAAAATTCATATCTCGGCTTTTCAGGTACTCTAATTAGAAGTGTTTGTTTATCTGAAGACCAAAGGACCGATATGAGGGTATTTCCTCCTATCAGTGCGGTAGTAACCCGGTAAAACATAAAAAAGTGATATCAGACAAGGGGTATAACTTTAGTGAAGTGAAAAACCTGATTCTGCAAAATGGAAAAGCGCCGATGATTCCCCTCTCTGCTATTAAACTTTTTTAGAAAGATAAAATAACACAAAAAGATTTCCTCACACTTAGATAAGCTAGATGTCATCAAAAAAATGACAGTGTCACTACAACTAGTACAACAAGCGTCATGGAAAAAGTGACTGCGATATCACCAAAACAGGGACACAAAAAAACACTATTACAAAAGATAAAAAAGACAATATATTTAAAAAATATCAACTACCTTAAACCCCTCCTTTGACAAAATCAAAATCGTTTTACCCAATCTAGGTAGAACTGTCTACTTGGCTACTAGAACGCACCTAGGATTCCTGGATGCAGTATCGCAAGGCAATCAACCCTCGCTACAAGCACATGAAACACAGTGTCATCATCAGCAATCTGGCCCCAACAGAAAACTAGCTGACTATATCGGAGAGCGGGTGATGGACCGGATGCAGGAAAGCGGAAGCAGCACACTGGCATTCACCTAGGACAGTTATCGGCAACAGAAAAATCAGTGCGTTTCAAAGAGGTTGTATTTTAACGAATCTGCTACAGAAAATGACCGACCTCTTAGGCCCTGCTATCGCCTACAAATTAGGTCAAAGTATAGGTAGCAAGAGAGTCGCTCCCTATAAAAAGCCAGGTAAACAACCCACTGGCGCTCTTATGGATACAGGTGTCGCTTACATGTCATCTGACAGAGAATCACTACACCAAATTTAAAGGAATTTAAACCATAAAAAAATTTTATTTCTATGATTTCAATCATTTTTTATGAAATCTTCGATTCAGGCAAACTTTATCAGCTTGCATCATTGAAGGTCGAGTCATTGAATCGCACATTACTGCAGTCAGTGTCCTCTAGTTTCGCTTCAATTAGAAAAACCTCATTGCAATTGACACCAATACACTCCGCTTTCTTTAATTCCGCTTAATTTAAAATAGCCCAAGACAGAAAAACTTCATCTTCCATATGGCTTTTTATAAATTGAACACTATTAAATATAGTGTTATCAAAGTTCGCTTTCTATAACTCAAACTCAGAGAGACGAGTGTCCTTTAGGCACTTGTTTCCACTGAAATTCACCCTCTGTAGACTCGCTTCTCTAAAGTTCGTACTAAGTAGGTTTTTTATTCTTAAGTCTATGTCATCTAGTTTCGATTTCAAGATTATTGCGCAGTCTATATCGGTATTTTGCATTGTTGAGCCTCTAAAATCAGCCTTCTCTAGATTTGGCATGTGGGTAATTAAAACCCATTTAAGTTCGTGTTCGTTACATCTGTGCCTACTGGTAGACGTAGTCCATTTAGCACTGTTTTTCTTTTTTCTTGTAACTGGTTGAATACATGTTTATACTCAATTTTAGAATCATACTTTTTTAAATCCGCTGGGTACTCTTCGTTATGTTTTGCAATCAATTCTATTATTATTTTTATTATTATTGAGTTTGCAGAAGTAGATAAACCATTTTATATGGATCCAATTTTTCCCCTATGATGATTAGTATCGCTCAAGCAGGGAGAATCATCCTTTGTGATTTTGTTTGTTGTGTTTTCTGTTCTCGGTTTAGGTTTTGAAAAACAAAATAAATCTACGAAACGGGTGCAAATATCATTAGATACCTTTCGTAAAGCCTTTAAGAATCGACTGAGTTTATTAGATTTTGATGTTAGTGTGTGATGATTAATCGGTTGATTATTTTGATTACTAACTAGGCCTGGCAAAAGGCTCTTCCTGCTATTACTTAAATGATTTTAATGAATAAAATATCAATGCCCTGAATAATATTTGTTCTTATTAAAACGAGCTTTAAAGAACCTCTCAATTTTTATTGAATCTCTTGTCCTTCACTTCCGTCAATTGCACTTTTGTGCCTTAACCTGATCTGTTATGATTCGCTATCATAAGGGTTTTCGTTTTTATGAGGCATAATGCCTGATATTCTCATCCGTTTTTTAGCAATACCTGCTGCGTATTTTACACCCTTTTGCTAATCAAAACGAATGATATTTTCCTCAACACCCGTTTTCACCATATATGCCTCAACAAAGCGGAAGTCTATTTTTAACGACTAAGTACTAACAGAGAGGCTGGAATATCTCTTATTAAAACGCCATACTAAGTCACTGCCTGATGCATTAGAAAATTTCTGTAATAATGTTGGCGTTATTACTTTTATTGCTTATTACCGCTATGAATTATCACGATCAGTAGACCAAAAACCCGTCAAACAGGGGTCTATGAGATAAAGAGGTATCAAATTTAGTTGGAACAATTACGACAGCAGATAAATACCGTGTCACAATTGGATGCCCAACACACCAGAACGTTAAAAGATGAACAGAACCGGATGGCACAAGTTGGAGAGCGATCTGTATGATAGCCATCGCCGATTGTGCGTCAAGCCCCCCTATCATGACCTGTCAACCAATACCACCACTCCGCCGTGAATGATGCAATCGACCCGACTGACTGACTCTCAACGAGATTATTTCACTCTCAGAGCCCTCCTTAAACTCGCCGTGCAGGGTTTTTCTTACCAGCAATCCTTTATGTGTGATGTGTTAAGACAATAACGTCATCAATTCGGCAACCGTCGTTGACCATATCGTAACTCACCCTCTGTATTTCGCTAAGATGCCAGAAGAATTGAAGATAGTTAAAAAACTAGTCTAGGATAAAAAAAACTGGCAAGCACTCTTAGAAAGGTCGTGTGATATTTACAATGAAATTCTATGCTATCGCGCCATGATACAGAGCATGGGTAAAACATTTAAGGTGTATTCTCAGAATGGTCTATTAATCAAAGCGAATCCCGCCGTTTCTGTGTTGTCTGATGCCAGTCAACATTTTAAAAATTATCTAGTTTAATTTAACTGATCGTTTTTTCAACGTATTCAAATTGAACGGCGGTATTTATGAAGACAATCCGTTTCACGTACTACCTTGGCAGTGGTTTATCATTGACGCTATTTGCAGCTGGCAAAGATAAAGCGCGAGCCGAAGTCTACATCGCTGTCGTCAAAAAAGACCAGGTGTTAATACTTTTTTATGACGCGGGAGCCATGGTAGATAAATCAGCTAAACTGGCGGAACGGATCCACAAATATAGTGGGGCCGGTAAAGTGAAATCTTGTCTTTTTCTACTTCAGTGCCTGTTCCCGGCCTATCAGTACCGATGATGAGCAATCCGGCCCCTGTTCTCACTGTGCCTTGATTGACGAAATTCACGAACACCAAAGTCACCAGGTCTGATGCCTGTGGGCACAAAAGGCCGCCAACATGCATTGATTTTCATGATTATCAATAGCGACCCACAACACAACCAGTGTATGCTACGAATATCATGAATACGGACGTAAAGTAGCAGAAAGAGTATTGAAGATGAAAGCTTTTTTACGTTCATCTGTTCGTGGGACGAAGGCGATAACCCTTGTAAAGATAGCGGTTGTTAAAAAAAAGAGAATGCCTCATTA
>NZ_CAADHL010000007.1 GCF_900699045.1 Candidatus Williamhamiltonella defendens
TCCCCATGTGAGACTAGGACACCGCCAGGCTCCTTATATAAGCATCTAAAATGTTTAGATGCAAGCCCTTCTGTTGAGGATATACTTACCGAAAAGATATTTTAGGGGTGTAGTTCAATTGGTAGAGTACCGGTCTCCAAAACCGGGAGTTGGGAGTTCGAATCTCCCCATCACTGCTATCATTAATACAAAATTTTAAATTTCATCTCATATCTTCAACTATTTACAACAGTGTTGACCCATGATTACGATGGGTGCTCCTTTTAAGATAATTAAAATCATTCAAAAATCGTTGAAATATCTTCGGACTTCGTCTTCTGACTTCAATAACATTGAGCACACATATACCCACGATAAAGCTTGACGTATTAATATGTTCAAGTGCTTCCTGTATAAAAGAAACTGAATCTGAAAGCACTATGATTCAAGGAAATAGAAAGAGAGGGTATTTCAAAAATAAATTTATGAAATCTGATGAATAATCAAACTAACTGCATGCTTTTATAAAATAGAAACTTTCGAGTATTTTAAAAATAGAAAATGATTTTCATAACATTATTTATCGTAAGTTTTCGCGCGGTTGGCTCTTAAACCACTAGGTAGAGGAAAACACTTCATCATCAAGGTTTTCTTGCGAAAATCAGGGCTAAGGTTAAACATTCTTTTTGGGTATTACAGTGCCTCTCATGCGCCCTTGATACTAAAAATGCGCTAGAGGGCACTATACCGTTAAAAGAAAACGTATTAATCTACTTTATTATTAGATTGTTTTTAGGTTTTCAATGATTCTATAAACGTTATAAATAAAAATAATTTTCTTTTTTTACATTTTATATTTTTCAGCATATTTTATATCAAAAAAATTATTTTTATTAATTAAATAATATATTTTTCTATGCTCTCTTGAAAAATTTTATAGGAACAGATTAATTTTGATCATCTTATAGATGAAAGACCGCGTTTTTTGTAAAAATTTATTAAATACTTCAATTAAAATATTCAAATATAATTTATATATTTTAATTGAGTGGTTATGCATATAAAAATTCTGTTTTTCTACAAATAGAAAATATGTTTTTGAGATACCATCAAAAAAATACTTTTTAAATAAGGTGAAAAATTATTTCAAAAAAATAAAAAATTTAAATAACAATATTCAATTAAATAATTTTTTAAATTTTAAAAATAGATGTACGTCCTCAAGGAGAAATTTTTCTAAATTATTCAAGAAAATCAAATGCATAAATTTTAAAACAGTGATCCAGTATCGAAATAAATACAATGCGCTTTAAAATGGGCGCATACAAATAAAAAAGAAAAAGTAACTGGAATAGCGATAGCCTTCGTTTTATTTGAAAATATTAAATCTGAATTAGATAATTTTCTAGGAATTTCAAAAATCAAAAATATATGTGAAGAGAATGGGAAAGATCATGGTTTTAATAATAAAATTCTACAGATGATTTGCTAAAACAGATTTTAAGGTCTTGTAGATCAAGCTGCTTTTTACATACTTCAACAGGAACTTTTCGGAAAAACTAATTTGACATATGTTAATATAGCAAGTATTTGTAAAAACAATAATTACAAGATAGATCGATATTATCATTATTTATTTAAATGACATGGTCTTTCAACATATAACGATTAAGAGATCAAAAGTTTTTTAAACTCATTAAAAGCAGATAAAAAACTGCATGCCTGAGTCGTTAGAGAAATTTTATAATAAGATTTTTTAGTCAAACATGAAATTTGTTGATTGGTCTTTAAAGATAAGATTCGCATTCATAAATATTCGAATTACTTTGTCATACATTCCTCTTTAAAAACATTGACTTTGCACAACAATCAATAAATTGAATACATGAGTACCTTTTGATTATTGAAAATTTGATTCAACAAGTGCAATCTGTATGGCATTTAATGCAAAAATTGAACGATGTATAAGCGATGACCTATGTTAGATCTAAATTCAACTGATTATCTGTTCCCTACTGCTCCCGTTTCATTAAGCCATGATGAAACCGTATTTTATCGTGAAAAAATCACAGGATTGTTAAAAAAATGGAAGGCAGTATTGATCGCGCACTATTACACCAGCCCAGATATTCAATCTTTGGCAGAAGAAACAGGGGGCTGTGTTGCCGACTCATTAGAAATGGCGCGTTTTGGTTTCCATCATCCTACATCGACTTTACTGGTTGCCGGCGTTCGGTTTATGGGGGAAACAGCTAAAATTTTGAGCCCAGAAAAAACGGTATTGATGCCGACGTTAAAAGCGGAATGCTCTTTGGATTTAGGTTGCCCTGCCGATGCATTTAGCGCTTTTTGTGATGCTTATTCTGATCGTACCGTGGTAGTCTACGCTAACACCTCGGCTGCAGTCAAAGCAAGAGCAGATTGGGTTGTCACCTCGAGTATTGCGGTGGAATTGATAGAACATCTGGACGATTTAGGGAAAAAAATCATTTGGGCGCCAGATAAACATTTAGGACATTATATTCAAAAAAAAACGGGAGCTGATATCCTTTGTTGGCAAGGGGCTTGTATTGTTCATGATGAATTTAAAACACAGGCCTTATTTCAAATGAAGGCACTGTATCCTGACGCGGCGGTGTTAGTGCACCCAGAATCTCCTCAAACGGTAATCGAGTTGGCAGATGCCGTAGGATCAACCAGCCAACTGATCCAAGCAGCCAAAAGCTTACCTAATCAAACATTAATCCTTGCAACAGACCGAGGCATTTTTTATAAAATGCAGCAAATATGTCCTGATAAAACGCTACTGGCCGCCCCTACAGCCGGTGAAGGCGCAACATGTAAAAGTTGTGCTCATTGCCCTTGGATGGCAATGAATGATTTACAAGCCATGGCCGAGGCACTAGAAGTACAGGGCCGCCCTTATGAAATTTTTGTTGAAAAAGGATTGATTGAAAAAGCATTGATTCCTTTAAATCGCATGTTAGAATTTACCAATTCATTAAAATCCTCTTTTAAGAGCCCCTTAAAAAGGATTTAATCCTAATATCAACCGGAGTCTTTATGCTCATAAAACGTATTGAAAAAGATGCCATGGGTTCTATAGAAGTACCGGATAGACAATTATGGGGGGCTCAAACTCAGCGTTCATTGCAGCATTTTTCTATTTCTACTGAAAAAATACCAGTTTTATTAATTGAAGCGCTCGCTATCGTAAAATATGCCACCGCTAAAGTGAATATCGATTTGGGATGTTTAGAAAAAACAAAGGGCGAGGCCATTATGAAAGCCGCTCAAGAAATTATAGAAAAAAAACATATTGACGAATTCCCTCTATCTGTTTGGCAAACAGGATCTGGCACACAAACCAATATGAATATCAATGAAGTTCTCGCCAATAGAGCCAGTGAACTTTTAGGCGGGAAAAGAGGCATGGCGTGTTTGGTCCATCCTAATGACGATGTGAATAAAAGCCAAAGTTCTAATGATGTTTTTCCAACTGCCATGCACATATCTGTGGTGTGTGCGCTTAAGAAAAATTTATTATTGCAATTAAAAATATTACAAAAAACTTTTCAAGAACAATCAGCTGAGTTCAATTCTATTGTGAAAATCGGCCGTACGCATTTGCAAGATGCCACGCCGCTCAGTTTAGGCCAAGAAATATCAGGTTGGGCCGCGATGTTATCTCATAGCATCGATCATATCCAAGACACTTTACCGCATCTTTATGAGATAGCATTAGGCGGGACAGCCGTAGGCACTGGGTTAAATACACATCCAGAATATGCTGAACGTGTCGCGCAAAAAATCGCAGAGATGACAAAAGAGCCCTTTGTCAGTGCGACAAATAAATTTGAAGCGTTGGCGACCTGTGATGCATTAGTGCATGGACATGGTGCCATAAAAGGTCTGTCCGCGTCATTAATGAAAATTGCCAATGATATCAGATGGCTTGCATCTGGCCCTCGTTCGGGGATTGGCGAAATCATCATTCCTGAAAATGAGCCTGGCAGCTCGATCATGCCAGGTAAAGTCAATCCTACCCAATGTGAAGCCATGACCATGTTATGTGCCCAGGTGATGGGAAATGATGTCGCGATTAACATTGGAGGTGCTTCAGGTAATTTTGAATTGAATGTATTCCGCCCCATGATTATTTATAATTATCTGCAATCTATAGCATTATTATCAGATGGCATACATGGGTTTAACCAATATTGTGCAAAAGATATTCAACCTAACAGAACACGTATCACACAGTTATTAAATAATTCACTGATGTTAGTGACGGCGCTAAATACGCATATTGGTTATGACAAAGCGGCGGATATTGCGACGTTAGCACATAAAAAAGGTCTTACGCTTAAAGCGTCGGCGTTAACATTAGGCTATCTGACGGAGGAACAGTTTGAAAAGTGGGTGTGTCCAGAAGATATGGTCGGAAACAAAAAAATATAGTTTTTATTAGATTTGATAGGGCCCCTCCTTGTTTTTTATATAGGGGGCGCTAAAATAGTTTAAAAAAGACATACAGTTTTATTTTTCTATTCTTTGTCCATTTTTATTTCAGCTATAGCTTTCAGTAACGCTTTGATCATTATGGGGTGAGCCGCAATGATATTTTCAGAGATCTCATAATCATGGCCCCCTGCAAGGTCGGTGACAAGCCCACCTGCCTCACTCACCAACATTTCCCCTCCCCAAAAATCTTGTTTTTTAATGGAGATAGCAAAAAAACTATCCAAACGGCCTGCGGCGACATAGGCAAAATCGAGGGCAGATGAGCCAGAACAATGAAAATTTATTTTTTTGTTGATAAGCAACATGATCAATTGGCTCAGCTCATGTGGTGCGTGCTTTTTTTGCTCGATAGAGAAAAGAGTACTGATTGTACTGCCTGTGAGATCCTTCTTTTTATTATTAATGCGGAGACGATAACCATTAAGTTGAGCACCTTGTCCTCGAGTGGTAGTAAATAATTCATTACGAATAGGATCATACACGATGGCTATTTCTGTCCGTCTTTTGACACGTAAAGCAATAGAAATAGAAAAATGAGGGAGGCGTTTCAGGAAATTATTTATACCGTTTATTGGATCCACTATCCAATGAATATCAGACTCTTTCTCTGGTACCGCATCGTTATATTTTATAGTCACAATGTGAGTAGGATAGGATTGATGAATTGTTTCAATAATCCTCTGCGCTGCTTTTTGTTGCACAAAAGAGACAAACTCATTATTTTCTTCATTATAAGAGGGAGTTTCATAACATTTAGCAATAAAATTCCCTGCTTTTCGGGTCGCGCGTATGGCGATATTGAGTATCGGGTGCATTGATTGGTATCCATAAACAGATGTTAAAGAGCAAGAGGTCTATAAATCAAGAACCCATAGCCAAAAGCGGGCGAGTATACACATTTTAATAAAATCATGAAAGAGGGGCAAACTTCATCATGCGATAAGATTTGCTTTTTAACTGAGTATTTTTATGGTTCGTATATTGCATAATATTCGTATTGTTTTGGTTGAAACCTCTCACCCCGGCAATATAGGCTCTGTCGCAAGAGCAATGAAAACCATGGGATTGAGTAATCTCTATTTAGTTAATCTATCTAAAAAACCGGACGCAAAAACCATAGCATTAGCGGCCGGGGCCGCTGATTTGATCGAGCGGGCTACTCTGGTAGCCAATCTGGATACTGCCTTGGCTGAATGTAATCTGGTGATAGGTGCCAGCGCACGTTCACGAACTTTATCTTGGCCGGAAATAGATCCTAAACAATGCGCACTATATAGTCTTCATCAGGCTGAGAGTGGCCCTGTTGCATTAGTGTTTGGTTGTGAGCGGACAGGTTTGAGCAATCTCGAATTGCAAAAATGCCACTATCATGTGTTCATCCCAACTAACCCAGAATACAGCTCGCTGAATTTAGCAATGGCAGTCCAAATTTTGTGTTATGAAATTAGACGTGCTTATTTAAAAAGCGCCTCTGAATCTCAGATATCAAAAATACCCAATTACCCTTTAGTCAAAGGGTTAGAATGTTTTTATCAACATTTAGAAGAAGTTTTGCTGCACGTTGGTTTTATTCATCCGGCTCGTCCAAGACAAATAATGCATCAGTTACGACGATTATTTACACGTGCTCGACTAGAGAATAAGGAGCTCAATATTCTACGCGGTATATTAACCTGTATTAAAAAATCTCAAATAAATTCAAAAAAATAATGTATTTTATCAACAAGACGCACATTTAGCTTAAAATATTAATCGACTATGTCGATTATATGCGATTTGGTATGCCGGCGTTGTGCCATCTATCTATTTTTTCCATTCATTCATTCGAATACGCTCGTACTATTAGGGAAGCCTGAAATTAACTTTAAATATCAATATTAGTTGCTTTTAAAGCGTTCTCTTCGATAAAATTTCGTCTAGGTTCTACCGCATCTCCCATTAATGTTGTAAACAATTGATCTGCGGCGATCGCATCGTTTATCCTGACCTGTAGCATACGGCGCGTTTTGGGATCCATGGTGGTTTCCCAGAGCTGGCTCGGATTCATTTCTCCCAATCCTTTGTAGCGCTGAATGGCTAAGCCACGACGAGATTCTTTCATCAGCAAATCTATGGCCTCTTCAAAACTGTTGATACAGATCTTTTTTTCTCCTCGTTGAAGGAAAGCACCAGGTTCTAACAGATCTCGTAATTGATCGCCCCAGTAACAAATTTTTTGATATTCGCCACTTTGAATAAAATGCAGATCGAGCAGATAGTCCGTATCAACACCATGGGTACGAATCCTCAATACAGGGTCATATATTTTCTTCTCTATATTTTTATTTAACACAAAAATATAATGACTGCATTGCGTTTCTTTTTCGTTTAATTTATCCACTAGAAGCGTCATCCAAGCTTGAAGTTTTTCAGGATCTTTGAGATCGTTTTCATGTAAGGTTGGTTGATAGATCATCTGATTTAAAAGCGCCCGAGGATATCGACGTTCCATTCGATTAAGCGTTTTTTGCACACTATAGTGTTGATGCAAAAATTTTTCGAGCGAGGAACTAGAAAACGCAGGTGCCTGTGGATGAGTATGAAATTCGACGCCTTCCAAAGCTAAAGACATCTGGTAGTTTTCCATGGCATCATCATCTTTGATGTATTTTTCTTGCTTGCCTTTTTTTACTTTGTATAAAGGAGGTTGTGCAATAAAAATATGTCCTCGTTCAATCAATTCAGGCATTTGTCGGTAAAAAAAAGTCAACAATAAAGTACGGATATGTGAGCCATCGATATCCGCATCCGTCATAATAATAATGCTGTGGTAACGTAATTTGTCTGGATTATATTCGTCTCTGCCTATCCCACAACCTAAGGCCGTGATGAGCGTAGCGACTTCTTCAGAAGCTAGCATTTTGTCAAAACGCGCTTTCTCTACGTTCAAGATTTTTCCCTTTAAAGGCAAAATGGCTTGATTTTTACGGTTTCGGCCCTGTTTTGCAGATCCGCCTGCTGAGTCGCCTTCTACCAGATAAATTTCAGATAAAGCCGGATTACGCTCTTGGCAATCCGCCAATTTCCCAGGCAAACCGGCGAGGTCTAAGGTACCTTTCCGTCTTGTCATTTCACGAGCTTTACGAGCCGCTTCACGGGCACGCGCCGCATCGATAATTTTATTGACAATTGTTTTTGCATCAGAGGGATTTTCAAGAAGATACTCGACCAGTTTTTCATTCATCAAGGTTTCAACCGCTGTTTTGACCTCAGAAGATACCAGCTTGTCTTTTGTTTGAGAGGAAAATTTGGGATCCGGCACTTTGACTGAAATGACTGCGATTAAACCTTCACGCGCATCGTCTCCAGTCGCATTGATTTTTGATTTTTTGCTGAAACCTTCTTTTTCAATATAACTGTTCATAGTGCGGGTCATCGCGGCTCGGAAACCGACCAAATGGGTTCCGCCATCTCTCTGTGGGATGTTATTGGTAAAGCAGTAAATGTTTTCCTGAAAGCCATCATTCCACTGCAGAGCGACTTCTACACCAATGTCATCTTTAACCGTCGAAAAATAAAATACCTTTGGGTGAATGGGGGTTTTATTTTTGTTTAAATATGTCACAAAAGCTTGAATACCACCGTCATAGTGAAAATGCTTTTCTTGATCGTTACGTTTGTCTTGAAGGCAAATGAAAACACCAGAATTGAGAAAAGACAGCTCACGTAGACGTTTTGCCAAAATATCGTATTGAAATTCCGTTTGGTTGGTAAAGGTTTTCATGCTCGGCCAAAAACGGACCTTAGTTCCTGTTAATTCCGTTTTACCCATCACTTTTAAAGGCGATTTCGGCTCACCCATGACATAAGTTTGTTGGTGTATCGAGCCTTCACGAGAAATAGTTAGCTCTAATTTTTCAGATAAGGCGTTCACCACTGAAACCCCTACACCATGCAATCCGCCTGACACTTTATAGGAGTTGTCATCAAATTTACCGCCAGCATGTAAGACAGTCATGATAACCTCGGCTGCCGAAACTCCTTCTTCCTCGTGCATACCGGTCGGAATGCCTCGACCATCATCTTCTACTGACACAGAATTATCATCATGAATAAGGACCGTGATTTTTTTACAATATCCAGCAAGGGATTCGTCGATCGCATTATCCACAACCTCAAACACCATATGGTGTAAACCAGTTCCATCATCTGTATCACCAATATACATCCCTGGACGTTTACGAACGGCATCCAGCCCTTTTAATACCTTGATATTTGATGAATCATAAGTATTTGACATTCAGTTTCTCTCTTAATTTTAACTGTATGATTGAAGCGCTATTTTGCCGTCTTCGACAAGAAATATTTTTGCGGTGTCATTGACCATGTCAACGATAGCTTCGTTGTTGATGGTATTGATAAAAAATTGCGCTTGAGTTGATTTCAAACATTCGATTCATAATTGTCCTCTAGTCGCATCTAATTCAGAAGGAAAATCATCAAACAAATAAAAAATTTAGCCCAGGTTGCTGGGTCAATAATTTTCCCTATGTTAATCTAAGTGCGCAGATCAATAATTTTATCTGGCCTCTTAATAATACATTTTATACCGTTTTGCCCTCTGTTCTGACACGAAAATCTGTTTTATGAGAGCCATAGCTTGCTGTAAGCTAGTATTTTATTGCGTTCAAACTGCTTTTTTAATAACTCGTCATATGCCAGATTCAGATCCCATCCCCGTTGCAAAGAGAAGTTCCGTGACAGCTTCAGCAGTAATATCGGGTACAAGCATTTCAATGTATTTTTTCGCCATTCTCTGACATCTGTAGATAGAGGAATCAGTTCTTTATCCCAAAGATAGATATGATCATAACAGTTTATGCTCTGTAATAAGGTGTTACGTTGTCTGAGTGATTTTTGAAAATTTGCCTATATATTAAAAAACTCGGATTTATGATGGAAATAGTCTAAATCCAGAAAAGCTTGCCGAAACTTAGGGCCGCTAAAGAGTAAAGAAAAACCTTCAGGTGTCATGAATTATATCGGAAGCATTGTCGCTAAATTATCGCACGTATGTCTGCTCGATTCATCGATACGTACTTGTGTTTCGCCTTGACGATTTTTGCTTAACCTGATGACCGCGGTTGCATGAGCTTTTTAGCCTCGCATGCGGCATAAAATCATGAGTATCATGACGAATAAGATATCCCGTTGGTGAAGTGCGCAATATATTACCATGATACAAAGTATAAATAGCTTCTAGTAAGTTGGTTTTACCTGAGTCATTCCTGCCGATAAAAAATTAAATTTTATTCCCAAAAATAGGCCTGCGTAAGCGATTTTACGAAAAATACGAATTAGTAATCGTGTTCATGTCATTGAATACTCATATCAACATTAAAGCCGCATCGGCATGAGAATATAGCTCACCATCTGACTTACATGATCTTCAATTTGCAGGCTACTGGCCGCATTAATCAACAGAAAACGGACTTTGTCACATTTCAAAATGTTGAGAATATCGAGTATATAACTTACGTTTAAACCAATTTCGAGTGCTTCTCCCTCGTATTCAATATCTACAATTTCTTCTGCTTCTTCTTGTTCCGGATTATTAGCCGTTATTTTTAGTTGATTATGGCTTAGATAAAGTCGTACACCCCGAAATTTTTCGTTCGATAAAATAGCCACTCTGGAAAAAGCTTGCTTGAGAAGGTCACATTTTGCTTCAAGTATTTTATTCGGATTTTTTGGAAGAACCCGACGATAATCAGGGAAACGCGCATCGATTAATTTACAGGTGAAGGTCAAATTATCCAGATGAGCTCGAATGTTATGCTCACCGATATGCAACTTTATAGGATGAACGCTAGTCTCTAATAAACGTCCTAATTCTATCACTCCTTTACGAGGAACTATGACTGAATAGGAAGGTAAAGTCTCATTTATAGACATAGAACACACTGCCAAACGATGTCCGTCCGTTGCAACGGTACGTAACTCTTTATTTTCTGTTTCGAAGAACATTCCGTTGAGATAATAACGGACATCTTGATGTGCCATAGAAAACTGAGTGAGATCAATTAATTTTTTTAATGTTTCTTGGGGTAACGAAAATGCGACCTGAGTTTTCCAATCCCCTAAATTAGGGAAACCAGATGAGGGTAAAGTAGAAAGCGAAAATCGACTTCGCCCTGAATAGACAAGTAAGCGATCACCATCTAAGGTTACGGTGATGGTCGATCCTTCTAACAATCCTCTCCAAATATCAAAAAACTTGCGAGCGGGAACGGTGGTAGAACCTGACTCATGCAAATCAGAATGAGATAAAACCACTCGAACGACCATCTCCATTTGTAGATCAGTAGCTGTCAAAAACAACATATTCTCATTGACCTGTAATAGTAAGTTTCCAAGAATAGGCATCGCTGGACGCGCGGATAAAGGGCTGATAACCTGTTGTAATGGTTTTAATAGATGTTCACGCTCAATAATAAATTTCATGTCATCGTTTTATATACTAGGAGGATAATGTTCGAATTAGATTAGAAAAATCTTCTTTCATGTTATGACTTTCTTCACACAATTGTTCTATTTTTCGGCAAGCGTGCAGTACAGTGGTGTGATCGCGTCCCCCAAACGCATTGCCAATTTCAGGAAGACTATGATTGGTGAGTTCTTTAGCTAAAGCCATCGCCATTTGACGTGGTCGGGCGATGAAACGTGAACGCCTTTTGGAAAGTAAATCAGCGACCTTAATTTTATAATACGCGGCAACTGTTCTTTGAACATTATCAATGGTGACCAACTTTTCCTGCAGGGCTAATAAATCCCGTAAAGCGTCTCGTACAAAATCGATAGTAATCGCCTTGCCTGTGAAATTTGCGTTCGCCATCACCCTGTTCAAAGCACCTTCAAGTTCACGTACATTAGATCGTAAACGTTTAGCGATGAAAAAAGATACTTCTCCTGGTAACCGAATATTATTTTCATCCGCCTTTTTCATTAAAATCTCTACGCGTGTTTCAAGTTCTGGGGGGGCAATTGCCACGGTTAATCCCCAACCAAAACGAGATTTAAGCCGATCTTCGACTCCATTAATCTCTTTAGGATAACGATCAGACGTCAAAATAATTTGCTGCTTGCCTTCTAATAAGGCATTAAAAGTGTGAAAGAACTCTTCTTGAGAACGTGCTTTATTGGCAAAAAATTGAATGTCATCTATTAACAAGGCATCGACAGAACGATAATAGCGTTTAAATTCTTCGATCGCATTATTTTGTAACGCTTTAACCATGTCTTGCACAAAGCGTTCAGAGTGCATATATACTACTTTTGCTTTAGTTTTATGCGCAATAATGCCATTGCCTACAGCGTGCAATAAATGTGTTTTTCCAAGACCTGTGTCGCCATATAAAAAAAGAGGATTATAAGCACCTCCTGGGTTACCAGAGACCTGTATTGCGGCAGCTCGAGCTAACTGATTGGATTTACCCTCTACGAAAGTATCAAAGGTGTTTTTAAGATTGACATTAGATCGATAAACATACCCAGATTTAATAGGGGAAGGCTCCCAACTTGATTTTAAAGAAGTTGGTCGGTTCGTTGCAGAGTCGATTGGGGGGGATGATTTATTCCCTACTTCAAAGCGAAGAGACGGCATTTCATGAGGAGAAAAATCATTTAATAAATGATAAATATGATGAATATATTTATCCCGAACCCAATCCAAAACAAAACGATTAGGTGCATAAAACGTTAAAGTATTGTCGATCAATTCCACCTGTATAGGGCGTATCCACATACTAAATTCTGTGGCAGGTAATTCGTCTTGTAATCTGGCAAGACATTGCTGCCAAAGCGAAAGTGACACGGCAAACTCCATTCAAACAAAACTCATTAAAAGATTTTCTGTCATTGTACCACATTGATCACAGGCTACCTTGACGATGCTCTTCTGCTACAGTGCGACAAACACTTTGAGCTTCATGCCGAGGGATATAGAATATAGCGTTTTATACAAGACAAGATCATACCTGAAACTCAAAAATAGATCTTCTTCCATGAAGATAAAACAGATGGCTAAAATTTTTTATTAAGGTATAGATTTCTTCGTAATAGGATTGATGAGATGTACTATAGATGTCATTTAGAAATCCTGACAATGAGTAAAGTCAATTGATGAATCCAAAAAACGCCCATTTGGCAACGCATTACTTACAGTTTGATCGAGCTCAATGGGCTTCATTGCGTGATTCTGTTCCATTAATATTCACAGAAGAAGAAATTATCAGGTTAAGGGGGATTAATGAAAATCTTTCGTTAGAAGAAGTGGCTGCTATTTATTTACCTCTGTCCAGATTATTAAATTTTTATATTAGTTCAAATTTACGGCAGAAGGAGATTCTAGAAGAATTTTTAGGTACTCACAAGCAAAACGTGCCCTACGTTATTGGTATTGCCGGCAGTGTTGCTGTTGGTAAAAGTACAACAGCACGTTTATTACAGGCTTTACTCAGTTGTTGGCCAGAACATCGACGTGTTGAGTTGGTGACAACCGATGGTTTTTTGCATTCAAATAAAGTTTTAACCGAACGAGGGTTAATGAAAAAAAAGGGATTCCCAGAGTCGTACGATATGAAAAATTTGGTTAAGTTTATTTCTAAGATCAAATCTGGCACACCGAAAGTAGAGGCACCTGTTTATTCTCATCTGAGATACGACATTATTCCTCATCAAAAAAAAATAGTTCAACAGCCGGATATTTTGATCTTAGAGGGGTTAAATGTATTACAAAGTGGGATGGATTATCCGCATGATCCTCATCATGTTTTTGTGTCTGATTTTGTAGACTTTTCTATTTATGTCGATGCTTCTTATGATTTATTAGCGCATTGGTATATTAACCGATTTCTTCAATTTCGTCGTGGGGCTTTCTCTAATCCCAATTCTTACTTTCATCATTATGCTCAAATTTGTGAAAAGGAAGCGATAACTGTCGCTCGTCAATTATGGACAGAAATTAATGGATTAAATTTAAATGAAAATATTTTACCGACACGTGAACGAGCCAGTTTGATTATGACTAAGGGCGATAATCATGAGGTAAAAAGCGTGTGGCTTAAAAAATAAACGCTTTTTATGACTGCTGAGGCAAATAGAATTTCGTACTCGACACCCAGATTTCAAACAATAAATAGATCGGAATGACAAGCAAAGTTTGTGAAAATACATCCGTGTTAGAAGCATACCAATGATAAATGCGCCTACGAACACATAAGGGCGGTTTTTCAATTGATCTGGAGTCATCGTTCCCATCTAACAGAATAAAATAATAGCAACTGACACTTTAAAAGAAACACTAAACGCCATAAATAACGTCATGATAAAATCTAGATAGTGATTGATATTTGTAGCGATTAATACCCCCTTTATGGGGTGATTTTACAAAAAAATCAAATGCACGTGGGAATACAATAAAGTAAGCAAATGCTAGCCCACATAAAAAAGCCAGGTTCTTGAAATCACTAATGTCAGCATAAGGCGTCGTTCATTTTTATAAAATACCGGGGTATAAAACCACAGACTTCATAAAGAATGAAAGGCACTGAAATAAATATGGATAGAATTAGAGTCAGTTTAAGAGGCAGCATAAAAAGGAGAAGCAACACCAGTCGTGTGAATATAAGTTTCTCAGCTTATTAGTGCCAAATAATAAAAGTACAATAAGAGCAATAACAAGTACTTACCAGATACTGACTCCTCCCATATTCTATTCCTATGCTTGTAAAATTAATTTAAATATTTCCAACCTTTTAACCACAGAATCCCACCTAAAATATAAAATATCAAGAAAAGAAGCCCATCTTCCATCCACTCTAAGAATACGCCTGCAGTGACTAATATGGCCCCAATGTAAAACAAATAACGGGATTTGCGAGACTGTTTTTTTTCTTTTTGAAATCCAGATATAAATTGATTAACATTACATTGCCATCTTTTATGCTGCTGCAAACTGTCATACAACAAATCAGGAAGCTCAGGCAATTTTTTTGTCCATGATGGGATCTTTTCTTTGAATTGCGATAATGCAGACCGTATTCCTACTTGACTTTTTAACCAATTCTCTAAAAAAGGTTTTGCCGTTGTCCATAAATTAAGCTCAGGATAAAGTTGACGACCTAGTCCTTCGACATAGAACAGAGTTTTTTGCAATAAAATCAATTGAGGCTGTATCTTCATATTAAAACGACTGGCGGTATTAAAAAGATTCACTAAAAAATGACCAAAAGAAATTTCAGCTAAAGGTTTTTTAAAAATAGGTTCGCAAACTGTACGAATAGCGAATTCAAAATCCTCAACATCTGTGTCAACAGGAATCCACCCTGAATCAATATATAATTGCGCCACCCGACGATAATCACGATTAAAAAAAGCCATAAAGTTTTCTGCAAGGTAATGTTTATCTTGTTTATTTAAAGATCCTACAATACCAAAATCAACCGCAATATATTGTGGGTTTTCTGGATTTTCAACATTAACAAAAATATTACCGGGATGCATATCTGCATGAAAAAAACTGTCTCGAAAGACTTGAGTGAAAAAGACTTGAACTCCTCGTTCAGCGAGCAGCTCCATATTGGTGCCCTGATTTTGTAGAGTCGTAATATCTGAAACAGGAATGCCAGAAATACGTTCCATAACCAGCAGATTTTCACGACAATAATCGAAATAAATTTCAGGAATATAAAGCATCTCATTATGTTCAAAATTACGGCGAAATTGCATGGCATTCGCTGCTTCTCGCAAGAGATTCAATTCATTTAATAACGTTTTTTCATATTCTTTGACGAGCTCTTTGGGGCGTAATTGATACCCAAAAGAAAGTAATTTAGGAAGCCATCCGGCTAAACAATACATTAAACTGATGTCGGCTAAGATTACGGCGTGAATATCGGGCCGAATCATTTTAAGCACCACTTCTTTTCCATTTTTCTTTAAGCGGGCAGTGTATACTTGAGCAATCGAAGCCGAAGCGAGTGGATTAAGATCAAAATGTTCAAACCAGGTTTCTAATGTGCCACCTAAAGTAGATTCTATTTGTTGGCGACTAATCAAATCATCAAACGGCTCAACTTGATCTTGTAACAGGGCGAGCTCGTCAATAATATCAGAAGGAAAAATGTCCCGACGAGTGGATATCATTTGCCCAAATTTAATCCAAACAGGCCCTAATCTTTGGAGAGCTAAACGCAAACGTTCACCGAGCGGCTTATCTTTAGCAAGCGATAGGATCCAAAAAAATAATTTACAAACCCCTCGTATTGGAAGGGTAAAACGCGTCCGTGGAATGAGTTCATTTAATTCATAATTAAGAAATACTTTAATAATGAAATATAAACGCCCAATATCTTTTAGCGTCATTGATTTTTTTTCAATCGAGATATCCTGGCGTTCAGCGCCTCGAAATCGAGGCTAATGACACAGACCTCTTTTTTAAAAGACTCAACAGCAAGAGAAGGAGGGATGAGTTTCCATTCTTCTGTGATAGCCTCTGATAAATGACGTTTTTTTCGCTTTAAATGAGAAACTACAAAATCATGGCCTTTACAAAAAAACTGTTTCATTGTTTCTGCGACTAAATCGCCGAAATAAGGAGATAAGCATTCCGCGATATCCCATTCTACAATATCGAGTAACGTGACAGAGTGTTGAATAATATGAATATCGCCTTCTACTATGATCTTCCCTTCACGTATTAATAAAGATAATGTTTCGGGATTTTTCATCAGTTTGAGCAGAGTATCAAAGCGGGTGATAATCGTACAACCAGCTGCATCAGACCAATTAGTAAAAACATCAATGTGATGTTCAGTAAATAAAAATGATAAAGAGAAACTTAATTCACCTAACTGCAGGTTTAATACTTTCCCTGAGAGACGTGAACGAACTACATTGATATATTTGTCATGTAATGATGAGCTATTTAAAGCTCTCTCAAGAAAAGAAGAAAAAAATATTGTCATCATTTTTGGTTCTGTCTTTTTTTCTTTCTCTAATAACAGCACGAAATAAGCCCTCTCAAAATTTAAAACCGCGGTGTAAAGCTACAATACCACCCGTTAAATTCGAATAAGTAACTTGCTCAAATCCTGCATTAATCATCATTAATTTAAGTGTTTCTTGATCAGGATGCATTCGGATAGATTCCGCGAGATAACGATAACTTTGTTCATCTTGAGCAATAATTTTTCCCATTTTAGGTAAGACATGGAATGAATAAACATCATAAATTTTTCTTAACCAAGGAAATACAGGCGCTGAAAATTCAAGCACAAGAAGGCGCCCTCCTGGTTTTAATACCCTCAATATTGAAGACAATGCTTTTTCTTTTGCAGTCACATTTCGTAGACCAAAAGCAAACGTAATACAATCAAAGTAATTATCACAAAAGGGTAATGATTCTGCATTCGCTTGAACGTAATGAATATTATTAATCTTACCCTGATTTCTTATTTTTTCACGGCCTATCATTAACATGGAGGAATTTATATCTGCCAAAATGACTTCACCTTTTTCACCCACCATTCTAGAAAATTTTGCTGTCAAATCTCCGGTGCCACCTGCAAGATCTAATATTTTTTGGCTATGACGTACCGCACTAGATTCAATAGTAAATCTTTTCCAAAGACGATGAATACCAAATGACATCAGATCGTTCATAAGATCATATTTAGCCGCGACAGAATCAAATATATCTGCAACCATATCTGATTTTTTATTTTTATGTACAGTACGAAATCCAAAATGAGTCGTATTATTTTCTTTGTGCCGATCAGTCATTTTTAAAACTCTAGATTAAGCTATCCAATTAGCGAGCCATTGTATACCGAAAGCACCAGGGGCTAATACACCAAATGACCAAATGAGTGCAGAGGTTATATTAGCTAACTGAAAGTAGTATTGAGACATACCACAAATACCGGCTACCAATGGAATAACAGCACGTAAAGGCCCAAAAAAGCGGCCAAGAAAAGCGCCAAAAATACCCCAACGCTCAAAAAATACATGGACACGTTTTAATAAATACGAGTAACGAGACAGAGGCCAAATTGTTGCTATTTTGTCGTTATAACGAGCACCAATCCAGTAAGAAAGCCAGTCTCCTAAAAAAGCGCCCATCACAGCTGAAAGATATATTGGAAAAAAAGGAATGGCACTTTGACCTATTAATGCACCAAAACCAAGTAAAATAAGAGTCGCGGGGAGTAATAAGGAGACAAACGCGAGTGATTCACCAAAAGAGAGAAGAAAAATGATGGGGATCATCCAAATTTGATGCTCAGAAACAAAGTCAGTAATAAATTTTATCATATGATTTAGGTTTTATATTCTTATTGAACTTGAACTGTAAAGAGGTAATAGGCTGCAGCCATTACAAATCTATGCCATACGTTTATATAGATCTTTATAGCCTAGATTGTTCCGCCGACTGTTATTGCCTCTAATTTTAATGTTGGCTGTCCAACTCCGACAGCAACATTTTGTCCATTTTTTCCACAGACACCGACGCCTTTGTCTAAAGTTAAATCATTCCCTACCATAGAAATTTGTTGCATAGCTTCAATGCCAGATCCGATCAAAGTGGCTCCTTTTACAGCATGTGTTATAGATCCGTTTTCAATCAAATAAGCTTCTGAAGTAGAAAATACAAAATCACCAGAAGTAATATTGACTTGCCCACCTAAAAAATTTATCGCGTAAAGACCATATTCGACGCTGCTAATGATCTCTTCTGGCGTTGATTTCCCTGATAACATATAAGTATTTGTCATACGGGGCATCGGCAAATGGGCATAAGATTGACGGCGACCATTACCCGTGGGGGCCACTCCCATCAAAAGGGCATTTAATTTATCTTGCATATAGTTTTTTAAAACCCCATTTTCAATCAACACATTGTATCCCCCTGGGACACCTTCATCATCAATAGCAAGTGAGCCCCTTCGCGCATTTAAGGTGCCATCGTCGACCACAGTGCAGAGCTCAGATGCTACCATTTGGCCTATTTTTCCGCTAAATACAGAGGTTCCCCTACGATTAAAATCACTTTCTAACCCGTGCCCCACTGCTTCATGAAGTAAAACTCCTGGCCACCCGTGACCCAATACGACTGGCATACTCCCTGCGGGAGCAGGGAGCGCTGAAAGATTCACTAAAGCTATTCTGACCGCTTCTTTAGCGAACACCTCTGCTCTGATTTCTCCATTTTCTATCCCTAAAAAATAATCATATCCAAAACGGCCGCCGCCTCCACTGCTCCCTTGTTCACGCTTTCCTTCAGATTCAACGAGCACGTTGACCGATAAACGCACCAATGGTCGTATATCGGCCGCAAGTGTTTCATCTGTTGCGGCCACCAAAATGAGCTCATAAGTGCCAGTTAAACTGGCCGTCACTTGCTGAACCCCTGGATAGGCCGCTCGAGCAACTTTATCCACCTGGTGTAGGATCGCTATTTTTTCTTCTTGGGGGAGACTTTGTAAGGGATCTAAAGCAGGATAAATAATAGGATGCGGATATTTTTTAAATGATATAGATGTTACTTGATGAGGTTGATTTTCTATGTTTCTGGCGGAGCAGGCACTTTTCTGTAATGTGTTCAATGTAATTTGATCTGCATAAGAAAAACCTGTTTTTTCGCCACTGATAGCCCGTACTCCGACCCCCTGATCTATATTATAGATACCTTCTTTAATAATACTATCTTCAATAATCCAAGCTTCATGATAAGTGGATTGAAAATAAAGATCTGCGTAGCTCAACTTCTTTTCTGATAGTTGGCCTAATACCTGATATAAATGTTGATCATTTAATTTATTAGCAGCAAGTAGCTGCTCGCTGACAAAGTTAAGAGGCATATGTATCACTCATTATTTTTATTGTTAAAAAATTATAATACCTATTCACACAATGTGATCCTGTGTGACAGGACAGCCATATCTATTAAACAGATGGGGGTGAGATTATTAAAATATCAAACTGATTTTGAGTATAAAGCGGGTCTGTTTTTATTTGAATTTTTTTACCTAACAGGCATTGTATTTTAGCTAATGTCTCCGATTTCTGTTGCAGAAGAAAATCACTAACACGATTTGACACGTACACTAATATTTGCTGTGAATCAGAAGCATGATGTAGCTGTATCATTTTTCTGAAAATTTCATGACAGATGGTCTCAGGTGATTTAAACCAACCTCTGCCTTTGCAAGTTTGACAGCGATCACAAAGTATCTTTTCAATACTTTCAGTGGTACGTTTGCGAGTGATCTCTATTAATCCTAAGGGTGAAAATTCACCGACCGTTGTTTTGACGCGATCTTGATTTAATGCTTTCTTCAACGCAGATAATACGTTTTTTTTATGCTCCTCATTTTGCATATCAATAAAATCAATAATGATAATACCCCCTAAATTTCGTAGACGTAGCTGACGTGCAATCACCAGTGTTGCTTCAAGATTGGTATCAAAGATAGTCTCTTCAAGGTTTTTATAACCGACGAAACCCGCGGTATTAATATCGATGGTTGTCATTGCTTCTGTCTGTTCAATGATCAGGCAACCCCCAGATTTCAATAGCACTTTCTGATTCAACAAAGATTGAATTTCTTTTTCAACATGATAAAAACTAAAGAGAGGCTGATTATTTTTTTTTTCAATAGGATAATGTTCTAATTTAGGGAGCATTTCAGGAATATATTTCTCACTGAATGCTTTTAACGAATTATAGGTTTGTTGATCGTCTATCCTAACGCGATCAAGACTAGACACTACTGTAAAATCACGTAATATCCGTTTTTTCAAAGGGAGCTCAGTATACAAACTATTTTTGATGCCGTTTTGTGTTTTTCCTGCAATGATATTTGCCCAAAGCGATTTAAGAAAGTCGGCATCAGACGCCAATGATTTTTCATCTATTCCTTCAGCGGCAGTGCGAATAATAAAGCCATTTTTTTTATCGCAATAAGACAAAACGATATTTTTTAAACGCTCTATTTCTTGTTCATTTTCAAGCCGCTGAGAAATTCCTACTGCTGGTGTCATGGTTAAAACCAGATAACGCGAAGCTAAAGTAATATGAGTAGTTAGACGAGCACCTTTGGATCCTAATGGATCTTTTATTACCTGAACCATGATATTTTGCCCCAGTTGAATCAGTTCAGCGATGTCTTGTTTTTGATCCTCATTTTCTGGAGGCTTTAATGAAAGAATATCTGAAGCATGAAGAAAAGCCGCCTTTTCGAGCTGAATATCAATAAAGGCTGCTTGCATTCCTGGTAAGATCCTAGTAACACGGCCCTGATAGATATTTCCAACTAAGCCTGTCTTATTTTCATTTTCACGTTCAATGTAAATTTCTTGCAAAATATTGTCATCGATATACGCTACTCTGGTTTCAAAAGGGGTGACATTGATTAATAATTCAGAAGTCACTGTTATTTCTCTTAAATTGTAATATAATTGTTATTATTGGACCGAAAATTTTCGGTGAGTTTTTCGCATCAATAAAAATAGCCAAGGCCAAACAATACCATTGATGAGGGCATTTGAAAAAATTCCAGTATTAAATGAGACATGAATAATCAAAAACTCGGTCAAAAATACCGTGATGGTCATAATTGTAGATAGCAATATAACAAATAAAGTTTGTTGCCATAATGCTATATTTCGGAATATCTGAAATTTAATGGTAACCAAATAAGCAATAATACTCATTCCCAATGAGTGAATGCCCAGAGTAGAGCCCAATAAAAGATCTGTAATTAACCCTAACATAAAACCAGTGCCCAGGTTAACTCGATGAGGTAAAGCTATCACCCAATAAATAAAAATTAAAAGAAGCCACGAGGGTTGAAAAATATCAATTTGCGAGGGCCAAGGCATGATTTGCAGTATGATGCCAATCAAAAATGACAAATAAATAACCCAGCGCCCCCGGCTTTTATAATAGCTCATTGATATTACCTTTTCTGAGAAAAGGTCGCGGCTGACTTTGCAGAAGGCACTATTCTGGAATAAGAGGAAATATACCTTTTTTTGATAACATCACTTAATATCATTTTTTGGAAACCTATATCCATCACCTAGTTGACTGCATTTGGGGATCGAACGGCATATTCGCATGATAATTTTTATCCCATATCAGTAATAAATACCTGAGATTTTTTAAATTTGCAGTCGGTCTAGCCGTAATAATGCTGTCTGCTCTCTGAGAGTCGACTTGCACTGAAGAAACGACAGCAACAGGATACCCTTCAGGAAAACGTCCGCCCAAACCTGAGGTCAACAAAATATCACCATTATGAATATCTACGTCATTATTGAGATAGTCTAGTAGTAGATCGTATTGACATCCTCTACCCACTGCTACAGCTCTAATATCATTACGTAAAACCTGTACAGGTATAGCGTGTGATGTATCACAAATTAAGAGCACTCGGCTAGTCACTTGACTGACACTTATAACCTGGCCGACGATGCCTTTGTCGTTGATCACAGGCTGCCCCTCATAAACACCATGAATGCTTCCCTTATTGATTACAATTTGATCACTGTAAGGATTACGACTTATCGAAAGTACCTCTGTTATCATTTTGTTTTCTATTTGAACTAAAGGTGAGGCCATCAACGCTCGTAGTTGGCTATTTTCTTTTTTTAATTGTTTTAATTTTTCTAAATCAATATTTTTAAGGAAGAGATCTAGACGCAAAGTTTGATTTTCTAGTTCATACTGCTGATGCGTTTTCAGCATTCTAGAGACGCGATCTAATATTTTTCCAGGAGAATTTGTTAAAAAATACAAGGGTGTGACTACGTTATCAAGATAATGGCGTATTTTAACCAAAGCACCAAATCGAGCATCTAAAATAACGAGGAATATAGCCAGAAAAATAGCACAAAAAAATCGCAATTCACGTGACGAATCATGACTAAAAAGACGCCTCATAATGGATGCTTATTCTTCACTAAATAAGTCACCGCCGTGCATATCGATCATTTCCAAGGCTTTTCCCCCTCCACGAGCAACACAGGTCAGAGGATCGTCAGAGACCTCCACAGGGATACCTATTTCTTCTATTAATAAGCGTTCAAAATTACGTAATAAAGCTCCCCCGCCTGTTAACACCATCCCACGTTCTGAAATATCAGACGCTAATTCTGGAGGACATTGTTCTAAAGCAACCATGATAGCACTCAGAATACCCGTTAGTGGCTCTTGTAACGCTTCAAGAATTTCATTTGAATTCAAAGTAAAACCACGTGGTACTCCTTCCGCTAAATTACGGCCTCGAACTTCCATTTCTAAGATTTCATCACAAGGATAAGCAGATCCGATACCGTGTTTAATTCGTTCCGCTGTCGCTTCACCAATCAAGGAGCCGTAATTGCGGCGCACGTAATTAATGATCGCTTCATCAAAACGATCACCACCAATACGAACAGAAGAAGAGTAAACGACACCATTTAATGAAATGACAGCGACTTCAGTAGTACCTCCTCCAATATCAACTACCATGGAGCCTGTTGCTTCAGAAACGGGTAGACCTGCGCCAATAGCAGCTGCCATGGGTTCCTCAATAAGAAATACCTGACGGGCACCGGCTCCTTGAGCTGATTCTCGTATTGCACGACGTTCCACTTGTGTTGCACCGACAGGCACACACACTAATACACGTGGGCTTGGGCGCATGAAACTATTGCTATGAACCTGCTTAATAAAGTACTGGAGCATTTTTTCGGTGACAAAAAAATCGGCAATGACGCCATCTTTCATAGGACGAATAGCCGCGATATTACCCGGAGTGCGTCCTAACATCTGTTTGGCATCAATACCTACAGCAGCGACTCTTTTAGAGGAGCCGCCTCTATCTTGACGAATAGCAACTACTGAAGGTTCATTCAGTACGATTCCTTCTCCTTTAACATAAATCAGGGTATTGGCGGTACCCAAGTCAATGGATAAATCACTAGAAAACATGCCACGAAATTTCTTAAACATAATGGAGGAAGAGTCCTAAAAATGAAGAGGTCACTAAATTCACTTACTGTATCAGTCAGAAGAGATGCCAACAAGGCCAGAGATGTTAATTAGAGTGAGAATTTAAATGTAATGTTAGGTGATTTTTAAAATACAGTTCAAAATAAATAAAAATAATCCGTAACAGGTAAAAATTGATGACATCTCTCAGAAGTTTTAAAAGAAGCTTAGACATGCAAAATTCATTGGTTAAAATTCAAAAAAGTTGCGATTGCTAGAAAATGCTAAATTTTTGCGTTTATCAAATACGGCTCATCGCATCAGAATCGACTTTAGCAAAGCAGCGTCTTTCAGAATTGATTGGTTTTTAAATTTCTTCAACACCGTGTGCTAATGACATAAAACCTGACTCAAACGCAGAGGGCGCGAAATCAATCCTTTCTTTAAGCATAAAACGAAAAATGTTTGAAACGTTCAATATTGCATTTTGTACATCTTTATAATCAATGACTGCTATCGCATCAGTAAAAACCAAATATCCCACAGAGATGATTAATGATCAAAGGAATATTGTGTGCTTAAGCAGCCTTGTTAGGCTCAGAACTAATCATGTTCTCAATTCATTTAGTTTTTATGCAAACCAATCCTAGCCAATTCTGTTAAGCAGGAAAAACACGCCACTATTCTGAGCGGATGGCCTGATAACGTCTATGACTGATACACTGGATCTAAAGGCGCTAATATTGATATCACCTCCTTGCAATATCCAAAAGCAGCGCCAGGCAGGCCATGCACGATAATTTTTCCTAAAAAGGTAAGATCAGGTTTGATATTGTAATACTCTTGAGCGCCTCTTAAAGCCACGAGAAAACCCGTCATCACTTCATCCATAATGAGTAATCCTTTAAATTCATTACATAATTGACGAAATCCAGGCAAGAAATTTTCTGATGGAAGGATGTAGTGCATATTTTCAGAAACGGGCTCTACGATAATAGCCGCTACTTCTTTTAAATAATCCTCTAAGTTTTTTCGGACTAAGCTCAGATCGTTATAAGTATAGATTACAGTATGTTGAGCAAAATCTTTTGGAACTCCTAGCAAATTAGATTGCCCTAATGTTAAACCCCCCGAGCTGGCTTTGACGAGTAAACAATCTGAATGACCGTGATAGCAGTTTTCAAAATTAATAATTTGATCTCATTTTGCGAATTCTCTTGCCAAGCGAATGACATGCATGGTCGCTTCTGTTCCTGAATTTACTATTCTCATCATATCTATACTGGGCACTAATTGGGTCAATATTAACGCCATTTTCACTTCTAGTTCAGTGAATGCTCCCAAATAATCCCATTTTCAATCGCTTTAGTCAGTGCATTACATATCACCTGCCTCTAAGATCCGACAGAATCAATGTAAGCTCCACTGTATACATCATATACATAGGCGCCACCTGCCCTTTCTACAAAGAAAGGGTTACTATCCACTTCTTTGCCTGTACTAGAGAATTCACCTCTTCTGGAATAAAATACTGAGCAATGTCCAATAGCTTATTGGAATCATTCATTTACCAAGCTCCTAATGACTATGAATGTTTATTTTTATCGCAGAAGCAAACGCATCGCTAAGTGCAGAATTCTTAAAATGACTGATTGGGGCATTTTTAAGAGGTCTTTTTTTGTCAGTCTCTTTTCTTTTTATTCATTTTCAGAGGCTGTTTTATCTTTTTTATCAGCGATCGTTTCGTCCAATCGCATGCTCAAAGCAACATGCTTTCCTTCCATGTCAATAGAAAGTACCTTAACGTGTACAATGTCGTCCGTTTTAATCAGCTCATGAGGAGCTGTCACAAATTGATTAGTCATGAAAGAGATATGTACTAGGCCGTTTTGATGTAAACCTGTATAAATAAACGCGACAAAATGAGTGATGTTAGTGACAGAGCCCTGTAAAATCATTTTTGTAATCAGATCCTTGATGGTTTCTATTTCATCCGAAAAGAATCAGCGTTTTAAAATCAGGTCATGGGCCTTCTCTGGTTTTTCAAGCTCTTTCAAAATATTGCGTACTGTGGGGATACCAAATCGGTTATTCACAAAATTCCTGGATTGAATGATTGTAAAATGGAGATGTTACCCATTACTTGAGAGAAGTGTTGTTTCGTCGATTTCAAAATATTTTCCACTACTGGATAGGATTCCTGATGAAGAGTGGAAGTATCTAAAGGATTATCTCCATTATTGATGCGAAAAAGCCACGCGCTTTGTTCAGACGCTTTTAGGCCAAATTGGTTATTGCTACCGATGAATAAAACGGCCGTTAAGATCACGCCAATTCACGATATTTTTTGCCATGCTTGTGCTTAAGCCAGCCACTCGAGTCAGTAATGGAACGGAGTCGGTATTGAGATCGACGCCTACTGAATTGACACAATCTTCCCCCACGGCCATTAATTTTTAGCCAACTGCGTTGGGCCAATATCATGCTGATATTAGCCCACCCCAATCGATTTTAGATAGATTTTGGATCGATTTTCACTAATTGAACCAGAGGATCCTATATCCGTCGATCAATAGAGACAGCACCACGAATATACACATCTAAATCAGGAAACTCTTCTGTTGCCAGTTCAGAAGCGGAATACACGGAAGCTTCTGCTTCACTGACAATCACTGTTTGACTGTTGACTGACGGATACTGCTTTTGAACTTCTACATAAAATCGTTCTGTTTCCTGGGATGCCGTTCCGTTCCAAATCCAAACCCATTCTACCTGATGTTCAAGACACAAATGCGCCACTCGAATAACCGTATTGGCTACTTGACCTGTGTGGGGATATACCGTATCGGTCGCGAGCAATTTTCCTGTGGCATGGACTAACGCAATTCTCACCCCGGTTCTTAACACAGGATCCATTCCCATCGTGGGCTACATCCCTGCAGAGGCTGCCATTAGAAAATCTTTCATATTGATTTCAAAGACTTCAATGGCTTGTTTTCTGAACATTTTTCTTACATTTCAAATCAACTCTGTTTTAAGATGGGGGGAGTATTTTCACACGCCATGCCCATTGCAACACCGTTTTGCGCCAATGATCAGAAGGAGCATTATTAAGCCGAATGTTAAAATGTTCTACTAGAATTGCTTCGCTGTGATCTTAGTCTGAAAGCACCTTTAAAACCAATTGCAGCACACTTTCACTACGCCCGCGAAATAGCGTAAGCGCACGATGTGAGGGAATTTTTGCAATAGGCTACTGATACTTAAAATAATCACGAAACTTAGCGCCAATTTCTTCTTTTTCAGGTACAACCTGAAAAACGAAACTCGCATTTTTTCAAAGATATTGACGCACTTTTAAGAGCAATGCCGCGTCTTCTGCAAAACGTGCTCCATGAAAATATAACGGGCGCCTTCTAGATCAGATTTTATGTCTGTGATGTTTTTCAGCATTGATATATTATTGCGCTAAGATCTTAAGATCTTTATGCGGATCCTGCCATAACCTTTCAGCAAGAGACTTAAGACCTGCTTCGATTACAATATAACCTTTGGTACGAAGCTTCGGTCTATCAGGCAAATTAGGATCGGCTTGAATTTCTTCTGCAAAAAGATGGTTTAATGAAGTCATTATGATTTTTATCATCAACGTAATGAGGCAAAAAAGGAGACTATTTTTATTTATTTTTATAGTTAGTTACAAAAAAAAGGGGCTAGGTTGAAATAATCGCTCAACATCAGGCACAAATTTTTTATGCGTAATAAACATCACAATATGATCCCCTTGTTGAATGATAGCGTTGTTATTGGCAATAATCACTTCATCACCGCGTGCAATAGCCCCAATAACCGTACCTGAAGGAAGCTTAATATCTTTAATTTTACGACCGACGACTTTAGATGTGCTTTCATCACCATGAGCTATTGCTTCAATGGCTTCAGCAACACCACGTCGAAGTGAAAAAACACTCACAATATCTGCTTTGCGCACATGACCCAATAACGCTGAAATAGTGACTTGTTGCGGTGAAATCACAATGTCTATGACGCCACCCTGCACTAAATCAACGTACGCACTACGTTGAATCAGCACCATAGCTTTTTTAGCGCCCATCTTTTTTGCTAACATGGCTGACATAATATTGTCTTCATCATCATTGGTCACAGCGATAAAAACATCGACTTGCTCTACTTGCTCTTGAGCCAGTAATTCATGATCAGAGGCATTACCATAATAAATAATTGTATTATTTAGTATTTCTGTTAATTCGGTTGCTCTATTTTTGTTACGCTCAATTAATTTAACATAGTAATGTTTTTCTAATTTTAGTGCTAAACCAGCCCCTATATTACCGCCTCCGACTATCATAATCCGTTTGTAAGGTTTTTCTAAACGCTGTAATTCACTTATCACAGCGCGAATGTGTTGTGAAGCAGCCACAAAAAACACTTCATCATTTGCTTCAATAATAGTAGACCCTTGTGGCCGAATCGGTCTATCTTGCCGAAAAATAGCCGCAACCCTTGTGTTGATATGAGGCATACGTTCAGGTAAAGAAGAAAGTGCATTACCGACAAGAGGACCGCCATAATACGCATTGACTGCAACAATATTTATTTTTTTATCAGCAAAATTAATCACTTGAAAAGCACCAGGATACTCTATGAGCTGATCAATATAATCAATCACTAATTGCTCTGGTGAAATCAGATAGTCAACAGGTATGACTTCGGGTTGGAAAAGCTTCGCCGTTTCAAAAATATATTCAGTAGAACGAATACGAGCGATACGATTGGGTGTGTTAAACAATGAGTAAGCCACCTGGCAAGCCATCATATTGATTTCATCAGAATTAGTGACTGCAATTAACATATCTGCATTTTGAGCACCTGCTTCTCTTAATATACGAGGATAAGATCCCTGCCCTTGTATCACACGTAGATCTAACCTGTCCTGTAGCTCACGTAAGCGATTGACATCAATATCAACAACAGTGATATCATTATTTTCGCTCGCTAGGTTTTCTGCCAGTGTTACACCTACCTGACCTGCTCCAAGAATAATGATTCTCATAATTTTTTATACCCTTGTCACGAGCGCTTGGTGATTTTTGCATAAAAGAAACCATCACCTTCATCAGTTTGTGGCAAGTTTTGTAGACCTATTATTGCTGCATCTTGAATTGTTATGCTTTCTGCATCGAGTTGCTGTTTCAAAAATCCGGTGATTTGTTGTTGATTTTCTTCAGGTAAAATAGAACAAGTGCTGTAAAGCAGCATCCCTCCCTGTCTGAGCGTTGGCCAGACAGCTTTGATGAGCTTAGATTGTAATTGAGCCAGTGTTGCGATATCACTATCACGCCTGAGCCATTTTATATCAGGATGACGACGAATAATACCTGTGGCGGAACAAGGCACATCCAGTAAAATTTTATCGAACATTTTTCCTTCATACCATTGCTCAGGTACAAGAGCGTTAGCCACTTTTAGCCTGGCTGATAAATGTAAGCGTTGTAAATTTTCTTTGATGCGCTCTAAACGCTTTGCATCGATATCGATCGCTAATACATTAGCACTAGGAGCCCTCTCAAGAATATGAGTTGTTTTAACACCTGGGGCCGCACATAAATCAAGAATATAGTCATCGTTTTGAGGGTCGAGTAAATCAATACATCTTTGAGCTGCCACATCCTGGACTGTTGCCCAACCCAAATCAAAACCAGGGAGTTTTTTAACTGAACATGGGGGTAAAATTTGTACTGCGTCAAGGCAAATAGAGTGCGCTTTTGCTTTGATTCCTGATTTTTCTAATTCAGTCATATATTTTTCTCTAGAATTATGAAGCACATTAACCCTTATCCACATTGGAGGTCTTTCGTTATTCGCCCTCAAAATAGATGGCCATTGTTCAGGATAAGCGGTTTTTATTCGTTGTAATAACCATTGTGGATGTAAATAAGGATCTTGAGCCTTTACTTTTTGAAGTAAGTTTTCTTTTCTCCGCTCAAATTCACGCAGTATCGCGTTTATCAATCCTTTGACTTGTGGATATTTCAAAACGGCTGCCGCTTTCACTGTTTCAGATAAAATGGCATGTGGTGGAATACGGGTATAAATGAGCTGATATAAGCCAACCATCAGCAAGAAATGCAAAAGACGTTTTTTGGCATTTAACGGGCGTGTCATTAAATGCTTCAGACAATGCTCCAACCTTGGCAGCACCCTCAAGGTGCCAAAACACAGTTCTTGGAGCAATGCCTTATCTTTATCAGGGACATGATTCTGTACTTCAGGCAAAACAACACTGAGTGAACGCCCTTTATCTAATACTTGACTGATAATTTGCGCAGCAATAGCTCGAAGCTGATATGTATTTTTCATCAGGATAAAAGTTGTTTCCCTATTTGAAACCATTCATTTCTTGAATTAAGAACATCTCGGGCTGAGATAATTTTTTTACCAGGTAATTGGAATTTCGTCATGTTTAACACACCATCGGAAGTAAGAATTTGGATTCCGTTTTTATCCGATTTTAGGACGGTGCCTGGTTGGAGATGAGAAACTTGCTGCGAATCAAGCATAGATTGAGCTTCCCAGACCTTTATAATTTGTTCATTCATGATGAAATAACTGACAGGCCAGGGGTTGAATGCTCGAACACAGCGTTCTAAATGAGCAGCAGGCAGAGACCAATCAAGTTTAGCTTCTTTTTTAGTTAATTTGTGAGCGTAAGTTGTATGTGCTTCGTTTTGCGTTTCTCCATGAATATGACCGCGGGCCATTTTTTTTAATGTGAGCAATAAATCTTGAGATCCTAATGAGGCTAACTTAGCCTGCAAACTCGCACTGGTATCATCGGGTTGTATTGGATGAACGGTTTTATACAACATGTTCCCTGTGTCTAAGCCTGAATCCATTTGCATAATAGTAACGCCCGTTTCTTTATCTCCTGCCCAAATCGCCCGCTGAATAGGAGCCGCTCCCCGCCATCGAGGAAGAAGAGAAGGATGGACATTAATGCATCCCAAACGAGGCATGTTCAATACCGCTTTAGGAAGGAGTAAACCATAGGCAACCACAACCATAACATCCGCATCTAAATCAAGGATACTTTGTTGTTCTTCTTTTAAACCGAGTGAATGAGGTTGATAAACTGGAATATGATGTTGAGTGGCTAACATTTTTACCGGGCTAAAAGCCAGTTTTTTCCCTCTTCCAGCAGGAAGATCGGGTCGTGTAAAAACGCTGAGAATGTTTTGTTTATGAGATAATAAATGTTGAAGGTGACAGGCTGATAAATCAGGCGTCCCTGCAAAAATAATTTTTAAAGATTCGGACACTGAGCTTCCTTAAATTGATATGAGACGTTTTTCAAAACCAATAGAAAGGGGTAAGTTATTTTGTGCTATTGGTTCATTTATCTTTTTTTTCATTAATTTTTTCATTTTTTCCATCTTTTTTTGGACACGCTGACGCTTAAAGGGTGAAATGTAATCGACAAAAAGCTTCCCAATAAGATGATCCATTTCGTGTTGAATGCAAATCGCCAATAAGTCATCTGCATACAACCTAAAAGATCTCCCATCACGATTTAATGCTTCAATGGTAATCTCTTTTGCTCTTGGTATTAATGCTTTTTCAACAGGAATAGAAAGACAACCTTCTTCAATGCCAGTTTCTCCGCTTTTTTCTAATAATTCCGGATTAATTAATATGAGAGGCTGATGACGATCTTCTGAAATGTCAATAACAATAATCCGTTGATGAATATTGACCTGCGTTGCCGCTAAACCAATGCCTTCCGCCTGATACATAGTTTCTAGCATATCATCAGTTATTTGCCGAATTTGAGCATCCATTTTTTTAACTGGACTTGCAATTTTGCGAAGCCGATCGTCTGGAAAATGTAATATTTGTAATATTGACATAAATTATTCGATATCTATTGAAGTAATAAAAAATACTGAATACTCATTTTAATCATTTTTGTTATTGATGAACAGCATCATATTAATCCTGTTTCATAGCAGGCTTTGTAAAGAGAGAGATTATATTAAATAAGGAAATATGGTTACAAATGAGTATGATTAAATGTTTTAATACAGCTCAAAGGATGAAAGTAGGGGAGTATGTACAAGTTTATTATAACATTCATGTCGGATATACTTATACCCGAAGGTTTAAAACAAAAACAATGCCAATAATTTACTTTGTCTTTAAATGCAAAATACATTAACGCTATCTTAAGTTGGTTAGGAAAAGATGATTATCATATGTTGTTATATGGTCACTCAGAATATCTAAAACAACTTACTTATATCTCTTTTGTGCCTCTTTTATTATTTGCGACAGGAGATACCTTCACTCTTTCTTAAGAACAAATTGCCATGGTTAGGAGCCGAAATTCTAGTCACTATAGTGAGCGTTTGGTAAAGTATTTTACTAAATAGCTTTCTAGGCCGGATTGATTCTTACCAGTAGATTAGCGATTGGAATCGATAGCATTTGCTATCAATCTGCTTTGAATTTAACAGGTAAAACCATTGCTGTACTAGGTAGTGGTTTAGAAAATATTTATCATCGACGCCATTGTGATTTAGCCAGACGTATTAGAGAAGAAGGGGGCACTATTGTATCTGAGTTTTTAACTACTACTCTGCCTTTGTCACAAATTTCACAAGAATAAACCGCATTATTAGTGGACTCATCGCCACAGTTGTCATGGTATAATTCTCTTTGAGAAGCGGTTCTCTTATGACTGCTTATTATACACTTGAACAAGGTCGAGACGTATTTTATTTACCTGGTCCTTTAGGAAGGCCTACCAGCGAAGGGAGTCATTGATTAATTCAACAAAGTGCTTATTTGGTTAATAAATCTTACAGATATTATTGAGCAAATAAGAAGTTTGCTAAAATGGTTAGCCATGTCTCATTTTGCAAGCGTGGCTTTTACACAACCAGAGTTGTTATTAGATCCGACATTTCCTGCTTTATTAAGTAGCATAGAGTATGAAGCCACTCCTGTTGATATGATTGCCAAACGCACACATCAGCCAGTATCAGAAATACTCATCTAATTACTTGAATTGGAACTTTCAGGATGGCTTTCTTCCGTTAATTGTGGGTATATTCGCCTTAAATAAGAGGTATAATGACATGAATATAAAAAATAACCCTACGTTCTTTTCAGTCCTAAAAGCATTAAAAAATGAGGAGGTAATAGCTTATCCAACAGAATCTGTTTTTGGCTTAGGCTGTGATCCAGATAGTCAAAAGGCGGTGAATAATTTATTGCGTTTAAAACAGCGACCTCAAAAAAAGGGATTAATTTTGATAGCAGCCAGTTATCAGCAATTACAACCCTATATTAATGATGAGCAGGTCAGTACTGAACAACGTAAAAAAATTTTTACAAGCTGGCCAGGGCACTTCACTTGGGTGTTCCCAATCTCTATTATCCAAACACCATCTTGGTTAAGTGGGGAATTTAATTCGTTAGCAGTCAGAGTATCTGCTCATCCTTTGGTCAGACAGTTATGTTCTTGCTTTGGTAAGCCTTTGGTGTCAAGCAGTGCTAACATCACAAGCCAAACACCTTGCCGTACATCCAGAGAAGTGGTTTTACAGTTTGGCCATCAGTTGTCTGTGTTATCAGGCAATGTAGGAAGGCATCTAAAACCCTCTGAAATCAGAGATACATTGACGGATAGATTAATTCGCGCAGGATAAGTATGAGGATCTATTGCTCTAAATGGGTCTCAGAGCCTCTATAAATACAACTTGCTGAACAGGTTTCTTTGATAGTGATTGAACTTAATTGAGGTAAGTGAGGCTTCAGTCGATCCCAAAGCCAAATGGCCAATAACTCACTGGTTAAATTTTCTAATCCTGCGATATCATTTAAATATTGATGATCTAATTTATTCCAAATAGGTTGAAATGCTGATTTCAAATCAGCAAAATCTATAATCCAACCACTTTTAGCATCAATTTTACCAATAATTTCTAATCGAACGACAGATGAATGACCATGTAAACGCCGATATTTATGTTCTTCAGGAATGTAAGGAAGACGATGGGCTGCCTCAAATTGAAATTCTTTAAACAAACTACTGTTCATAATATAAAATTGCTTCTTTTAAAGATATTTTTATAGACCGTTATTAGCTTATAAGAATCTTAAAAATCTTATGGACTAAAGTACACTGAAAATTAACAGAATGATGAGGCCGTTTTTAAGAGGTTATATGAAAATATTTATACTGCTGCTGTTATTATTAGCAATTGGATTACAATATTCTCTTTGGTTAGGGAAAAATGGGATTCGTGACTTTGTCCGAATTAAAAATAATGTTGCAGAACAAAAAATAAAAAATAATGAATTAAAAATGAGAAACGCCCAACTTTTTGCTGAAATTAACGATTTAGAAGAGGGAAAAGAAGCACTGGAGGAGCGTGTTCGAAATGATTTAGGGATGATCAAGCAAGACGAAAAATTTTATCGTTTTATTCCTGCACCCTCAAAAACCAATATCGGTTCCCCTGCTAAGCAATGAAGATAAAAATGAACACATATACTTCTCGTTCTCTTCAGGTAATGGCTATTGTGCCTGCTGCAGGTATCGGATCTAGAATGAAAACAGATTGCCCAAAACAATATTTCTCAATCAGAGGTAAAACAATACTTGAATACGCGGTTAAACCTTTATTATCTCATCCTTGTATTGAACAGATTATAATTGTGATTCACCCTAAAGATCATTTTTTTCAATCAACACCTCTTGCTCGACACCCGAAAATTCGGGTAGCTTTCGGTGGAAAAGAACGTGCGAATTCTGTTTTGGCGGGGTTAAAATATTTTGGTTACATTAACGTTCATTCTAAATGGATCTTAGTTCACGATGCTGTTCGCCCCTGTATCAGTGATGAAGATATAGAGCATTTACTTTCTATTGCTCAACATACTGAAGTAGGAGGTATATTAGCCACGCCTGTTCGAGATACAATAAAAATAGCTCAGGCTGATATGACTATTTCATTTACCCCTGAGAGAGCCAAACTTTGGCATGCCCTGACACCCCAGCTATTCCCTTTTGTATTGTTAAAAGATTGTTTATCATGCGCCTTAGCAGAAAAAAAACTCGTCACAGATGAAGCCTCTGTACTTGAATGCTATGGTTATCATCCATTATTAATCCAAGGGAGATCTGACAATATCAAGATCACTTATCCAGAAGATTTAAAGTTAGCTGAATTTTATTTAAACGAAAAAGATGATGAATCATCATGAACGTGAATATGTTAAATCTAATACGCATAGGAAAAGGTTTTGATGTCCACAAATTTGGAGGGGCTTCTCGCCTGATCATTGGGGGAGTTTATATCCCTGAAAAACAGGGTGTGATAGCCCATTCAGATGGGGATGTGGTCTTACATGCAGTGATTGACGCATTGCTCGGTGCTGCAGCTTTAGGTGATATTGGAATACTTTTTCCTGATACCTCCCCAGATTTCAAAAATGCCGATAGTCGCACCTTATTGCGCAAAAGCTATGAGAAAATTCTGGGGGAAAAATATCAATTAGGGAATATAGACATTACTATTATTGCACAAGAACCTAAAATAGCACCTTACATTTCAGAAATGAGAGAAAATATGTCAAAAGACCTTCAGTGTAACATAGATCATATTAATATCAAAGCCACTACAACAGAAAAATTGGGTTTTATTGGTCGTGGTGAAGGTATTGCATCTGAAGCAGTGGTTTTATTAATCAAAAAGTGCAGATAATATAATGAAAAAAAATACCCGTCGTATTTTATATCAATCTCTATTTATGATTGCCAACTGCTCTCTTTTGTCCTGTAGCAATAAAGACTCAAAACTAGCGCCTATTAGTGTTGCCAGAAAATATTTTATTAAACAAGAACATGAGAGAACACATACAATTATCTATAACCGTAGTTATGATAATACTCTTAAAGGCAGTTATAACGGCCATACCTATCGAGTGAAACGAGGTGACACCTTATTTTATATTGCTTGGCTTACAGGAAATGATTATCGTGATTTAGCAAAAAAAAATAATATTCCTGAACCTTATACACTCAAAATTCATCAGTTAATTCAGTTAGATAAAAACTTTACACAGATGATAAAACAAAACGACGTGACTTCTATTGGCTTACCTCTGCGCCCATCTCACCAGGAAATTCACACAACAATGATTGATTCTCAATTAACTAATGCGTATTCTCAACATTTAGGTAACCAAAATGTTAGCGAAATATTGCAAAAATCAGCTATTGTTGCAAAATCAACACCCGAGGTTAATTTTCTTCGTAATCCGATTAACACCCCAAAAAATCATGGTACAGCTCACAAGATTCAATGGAAATGGCCGACTACCGGAAAAATTATCGAGCAATTTTCTGCTTCCAATGGGGGTAATAAAGGGATTGATATCAGTGGTTCCAGAAGACAACCTATTTTTTCAACAGCAGATGGGAAAGTGGTGTATGCAGGGAATGCATTACGAGGTTATGGTAATTTAATCATTATTAAGCACAGTGATGATTACCTGAGTGCCTATGCTCATAATGATAAGATACTGGTCCGGGAACAACAAAAAGTCAAAGCTGGGCAAAACATAGCGACTATGGGTAGCTCCGGAGCCAGTTCAGTAAAGTTACATTTTGAAATTCGTTATAAAGGGCAATCCGTCAACCCGCTGCAGTACCTTTCGCAGGGATAAATTAAGAAAAATACGCTGAAATTTAACGAGTTAGATGAAGATATTAATTTTACTCAGGACAGCGAAAAATTTTTACTAGTCGATGAATCTACTGAAAGTGAGTTAGATAAAGATGAAGAGGATGAATGATTAGTAGAAAATGTTATACAGCGAGTACTAGATGTAACTCCGCTTTATCTTAGTGAAATTGGCTATTTTCCCTTATTAACAGCAGCAGAAGAAATTTATTTTTCTCGCAGTATATCATACGGCAAAGAATCTTCACGTCGAAGACGTAATAGAAAGTAATTTACGTTTAGTCGTAAAAATTTCTCGTCGTTATATCAATCGTGGCCTACTATTATTAGACTTAGTTGAAGAAGGTAATTAAGGTATTCTTGATGCTGTTAAAAATTTGATTTTAAGCGCGGTTTTCGTTTTTCAACTTGTGCCACATGGTGGTGTGTTATTATGAACAAAATGCGAACCATTCGTTTACCTATTCATATCGTCAAAGAGTTAAATGTATATTTACGTGCTGAAAGAGAACTTTCCCATAAATTTGATCATGATCCCAGTAAAAAAGAAATTGCAGAGCAACTGAATAAACCTATTAATTATGTCAGCCGTATGTTACGGCTTAATGAATGTATCAGCTCTATTGATATTGCTTTTGGAAATGCAGCAGAAAAAGGATTTTTAGATGTGTTATCTGATAAAACTGACAATACTCCTGAGAGTAGAATCCAAAATGACGAGATGAAAAAGTGTCGTTAAATGGCTATTTGAATTGAGTACTAAGCAACGAGAATTCTTAGCAAGACGATTTTGATTATTAAGTTATGAGCCCTCGATACTTGAACATGTGGGATGTGAAATTGATTTCACGCGTGAACGTGTTTGATAAATTCAGGTTGCAGGCTTGCTCCGTTTGAAAGAAATGCTGCAAAACAAGGTTTAAACATAGAAGCATTATTTCGATGATAAATAATTGAATATTCGATACATGTATGTAGTCGCTTAAACTTTGTCACATCAGAATACATATAGTTTTTTTGCAATAGTTGAAATGTAAATTCGTCCCCTGTATTCATAAGGGACGATCAACCAGATAGTTATAAAGAGTGAGAAGGCGGCTTTAAGATGAGATAACTGGTATCATTTTTGTCTGTAAAGTCTGCAAAAATTGGATGCGAGGCACATTGAAGACTTGCTCTAACTCTAAAAATCTAGAGGTGATTTGTCTTAACTGGCTTAAAATATGCTGGCCGTTGCTCGCGTTAATATCCAGGATCAATTGATCTAAAATCAGATCTAGTGCATGGTTGGAATTGAGTCTCACTGTGTGTATTTGCCCTGCTTTATTAATGATGGAAAGATCTCTATAGCTTTCCTTTTTCATAAAACTCATCAAACAAATAGTGACATGTTCTGTGAACGAATCAAGATGACTCAAAATTACATGCTTTTCCTGTCTTATCTCAATATCATCCAGTAAGAAGGTAGCAGTAAAATGTCTCGCCAGGGTTCGCCCGCTTCAGGTGAAACATAATTATTGATGTTCACTTCTGTTCCCATGGGTCTGTATTCGATGATGTAGGAATTTCTTTTGCCTTTGCCTTCTATAATATCTGGACCTTTTTTACTGTGTAAGGTGTTTTTGTGCTCATCTCCCTGTTAATGATTATTACACCATTTCAGGAGGGAGGCCCGTAAAAATCACGCTATATTGGGTATAAAAATATATTGCTTAATTAATCTTCTAGTTTGCTCATCAACGGAAGAAACATAGAAATCATATAAATTTCAGGTGGTGATGCTTTGATTGTCATTACGTAATTGAATGAACATCCGCTGTTTCAGCTTTTTAATATCGATGATTTGGGTTACTGAGTATTCTAAAAAATAGGGCTTAATGATTCTGGGGCATTTTTTTCTTTGATGATAAGTGTTGTCGGATTAAAATAGATTTTTTGTAAAAAACGATAACAATCTATGCCATTTCTTCCATACAGCTCGTCGTCTTGCATCACTAAAATATCCTTGCCATCAAACCATTTGAGTATATCGTATCCCCCCTTGCCAGTGAGTATGTTGGCTTGCTTGGTTTCCAAAATTACATCGTCTATTTCTGCATATGTCTCTACATAATCGATGTTTTTTAATATAGCTATTTTTTGAAAATCGGTAAAAGAAAAAGTGCCTTCTTCCAGATTGAAACGATATCCGCCTTGTGATGGCTTTTGTTTGATACTAAATAATTAACCCAGTTCATACCATCGAATACGCTGGGTTGAGCGGAAGTCAAAGTGCTATTAAAGACAAATATATTCGGCTGATTGCCTCTTTTAAAGTTTTTGACACTGCTACAAAAGTCAAAAATATTTCTTTTTTGTGAGTAACAGACCGCTTCATCGCCTCTGTCTCCCTAAAAAAATAAATGTACTCCAAGTTTGTAGAATTTGTGGTATTGAATTTGATATCAGAAGATGAAAGGCTTGAAGGCGCGGCTAGTCTGTTAAAATATAAAATCTTTTATGCATGCGCTTCAGTGACAAGAGATATTGTGTCATCGGTAGGTGAAAGTGATTTAATGTCGTAAAATTTATAATCACTGTCTTCTAAAGTCAGATCAATATAATGAGGCAAATCGTTCTGCACTTTTTTTCTCTATACTTTCATAAAATTGTCCCGGTTTAGGAGGGCAATATTTTATCTTTAATGTCTTAGAGTAAATATCGCCTCCCTAAACGAATTAACATAGTCCATTTTTACCTGTCATTCTTTGATAGGGCTGTCCGTTCAATATGATGTTTCCTGTGATGTAATACACCGTCTCTATTTCTGTATCGGAATCTAAATTGATTTACTTTACAGACGACCATTACAGAAAAATATTAATGGTAACTGGATGAATGTGAGTATCATATAATGCAAAATATTAAAACTTTTAGAAGTTGTAACCCCTGGTATGAATGCCAGAAAACCTTTCAACTAGAAACGATAAAAATTGAGTATGAAGCCAACGGTGTAATACGTTCACTGGACTAGCATATCAGTGGATTTTATTCTGAAGAGTTTTCAAGTGTTTCAGAAATATCTGAATGACCTTAAGAGGTGGCAGCCAATCGAAAATGGGGCATTATGAATTGTTAGGCTGTCCCCCCCGCGCGTCTACACGGCAGATGAACGGAGGGAGCAAGAAATCCACTGAGAAAAGGGGGTATTTGAATAGAAGGCAAAAATTATTGCACCGTGTTCTGCTGAACTATCTGGATATCAGCGCTGCTCTGGATATTGAGTAGCCGAGACCGCCTAATAAAGACGCATAAAGTAAATAATTATGCCGACCTCACGATATAGTTAAACGCGATGTTGTGGGGTCCGTTTTCATTTTCAGTCGGTACGACACAAAATAAGAGACCGAACCCTAATCATCACTTTCTCCAAACTTTACACTTGCGTCAAAAGTTTAGTTTTGTCTAACAGTACCATCGGCCAAAACAGGCGTGGCACCATATCCTAGCCTCATATACTCAATACGTCTGGTAATATTTCGAACAGCATCACTTTGTGATGCTTAATACTTTTCTTCCTGTATTCGCTTTTCTTCATTTCTAGTTGCTTTTTAAAGAATGCTTCGCTTATACCGCCAACCATATTCACCTTGGCATCAAGAACTGGCTTCCGTTCTTCTATCGTCTGATTGCTATTTGCTAGGCATTTATCCAGAAATTCACATCATTTCTCGTAGCAGTTAATGAATTCCAAATTGAGCCGGATTAATTGCAAGCATTAGGATATCAAAATGTTGATTGGCTTGTACCAGTGAAGAGGATAGATCTTTAATGATCGGATCTTCTTCATCTTATGTGTGGCCAAGCGGCAATAACGTTCTCAACAATTATGTATATTCGTCGTCCAGACTTGTCATGATGCCCACTCCTTATATTTTGCCCACGTGACCTCTCCCAATACCGGCACTTCCGTCTGGGTTAATTTAATATCTCCTGTTAGCGCAATAAAACGATGGGCGATTTCACCTGCTGAAAGACTGATGGATTTAGAGAATCTTAACAGAACAAGCTTGCTGCCTGGTTCGCCTTCTCGCTGTCAGAAGGCTTTTATTATCTGCGATAACAGCAGCTCAAATTTTGGATGTATCTGTTGATAAGGAAAGAGGGAAGGGGACTCTTTTTTCTGTTACCGCAAAAGTCGTTAGCCACTTCCGGCAAATGGGGCAATAGGTCATCCTCTCTGACTTGGGTGACTATTTCCTATATTGGGGTAGGATGCTCTACATCATCACTAGCCACCATGAGACCCCAACTGTGCCTATACCGTTCTTATGTCAATGTGTGCATGTCCCGGCTTATTCTCATGACTTTTTTACTCAGCGAACATAATCACTATCCGTACCTACTTGCGGCGTATCGTACCGACGTGCCATGATGCGCTGTCGCCAGCTATCCAAATCTTCAATATCGTTTCCTGTCATTGGTCAGAGCGATATTAATCACCACGTCGTGCGAGCGGGCACCACTCAGGAAAAGCGCAACATCTTCCGCGCCAGAGTACGCCGTCGAGGTAAATCCGTAATACTCTATATATTCTATTCCGTATCCA
>NZ_CAADHL010000008.1 GCF_900699045.1 Candidatus Williamhamiltonella defendens
ACAAATTCAAAATTTATCGTAAAAGCTATTAATTATGATGATATCAGTGTCGAACCAGACATGAGCTGCGAATTGTCAGCCTAGATGTGCTAATTCATGAAAAGCCTTGTCTGATCTAGAAGCATCACAGAACGATGCGATCACCCGTATCATGCCGATATTAATAATATGCAGATAGATCTGATGGCCGCAATATCATCATAAAGACTGTTTTATCCTAAGGCTGCGCCAAAACAGGGGATTGGAAGAGCGCATTTACAGTGAAAGTACAGGAAAAACATGTCGATTATCAAAGACATTAGCAATGTCTGGTACTACCAAAATACGAAAACACTCAGTATCCAAGAAACATCTAAGGATATAGGTCACAATTGCTCTCAGATATGCCGGATATAACACCTCTATCAAAAAAATAGTCTAGATTAGATAGTGCCTGTTAGATTAAGTTTGAACTACTACAACGATTGAAGGTTTCTGTTCACTGCTACGTTCTTGGCTCAGACCCAATCAGGGTATTTCACAAAAAAAACTGATACTTTTTAAAGTGGTACGTCGCTCTTAAATCATTTGTAGGGTTTGAGGGTGGATCTAATGCGTTGTCGCTATCCCCAAATTTTATATAAAGTCAGAGAATAATGTGATCGCCTTATTTGAAAAAGATGAAATTAATTCGATTGTTATTTTTAAAAGGCGAGTTATGGAAAAATTATTCATGTATAAATCAATAGCTAAATAAGTTGCGCCAGCCCATAACAAAAAGAGTAACTCGTAGAACAGCTGACCCTGTTTATTAAAGGCGATTTGAGCTATCTTGTCGTCTGACAATAAAAAGCTTTTATCATACTTGAAAAAGAAGATATATTTTCTCTTTGTGCTGGAAAAAGGGAAGAGGATCACGACAAAAATCGCTTTTTCATCCAATGCAATTACTCTGGCGGAAATCCAATCCTAGGGTTTTAAGAGTTGAGAACTAGAACACTCATATACCAGAGTCATTTCAGAGGCAGTGCCCCTGGACAGATTTCAATTCACTCGCCCGGATTAATGTTAACCTCTTCCAAGAGTCTCACTTCACTTTTGACTAGGGAGGGGACAAAATGCTCAATAAATAGCGTCTGTTAAAAAGATAACAGTTTATATAAAGCGATAGTGCTGCTATCACTCGAAGCATTGAAAAATTTAGCCGCTCAATTTTCAGCTTATTCTTTGATTATTCGAAAGAAGAGTCGAGAATTTCGTGAACAGTAAAGTGGGGATGGGAGGAAAATATTGATACTAAATCTGTTAAGATAAACTGCTTTTTATTTTATGGCCTTTAAAAGGCGAATTGAGTTTATGACAATGAGCAAAAATGGCCGCCGTCACGATAAAGCAGATATAGTTGGCTACTCCTCATAAGGTAACCCTCTGGGTAGATACCGGCTGTCAATGTATCGATAACAATATCCTAATACAAAAACTCTGAAAGGACCCATAAAAAACCCCTTATCTCCCCTACAGAAATAAAATAAAATATGTCTTTCCTCCGTATTAAGGTTAAACAGACCATCGCAGACTTTTTATTGACGATACCTTCCTTCTCATCAGCGCAGTCTTATGAAATTTCTATCTTACAATAGCGTGAAATTCACTTCAAAATTACCAAAAATCGTTTTTACTTCTACTATTAAACAACAAGTTTATTGCAACTGATTGATTTATCAAAGTTACACTTACACCCGCACAGCAAATTATACTGGAAAATCCCGCGCCTGAATTATGACAAGCACGTTGGCGACAGAATGCGTTGCTTTCTACTTTGGGGATGGTCAGAAAAAATAATTGAGCAGTCTCAGCACATCTATTCAATGCCTGCTTTACGTCATATTAAGATTATCTTACCCCAGAAAAGTTATCTTCATTGGAGTGATTAATAATGAATATATATGGTCATTTATGACACGAATTTTAGGGTGAAAGCATTTGATCATTGTTCGTATTTTCCTATATGTATGAATAAATATTATGATGCTCTTAAGTCTTTTAAAAAAGACTACCCATAAAATTTATATTAATAAATTTTATGGAGATAAAACATGGCATCTTATTCATTATGAGTGTCATCAACATTCAGCTGCTGGCGAACTACAATCTATTTTAGATATTTTCATAGAAAATAAAGATAAAATGAACCTAAATTATTTAAATTAACTAAAAATACCATCGCTCAAATTATGGTTTATAATATAAAATCTGATAATAACGAACGTCAAATAATCAAATCATTCACTGTTAAAACGAAAAAGAATAAGACAGAAAAGTTGTAGATGTTGAGTTGATTAATGTTAACTCAGCCGATTTGTTTGATGTTAATAAAGCATTAATAGCGAATATCAGTTCTATTAAAAACCTTAAAAGTGATGATCCATTACTGCTCAACATGTCGAAAGATTGGATCTCTTGGATCTCACAGTATGTGAAACCCCGCGCATGGCAATTTAAAAATTATGTATCCACTACAGTTGTAATTCAATTAAACATGTGAAGAAATCCGCCTCTGATAATGATATAGTTTCCCTATGGCTTAATTTTTTCGTCGCCAATATAACTTGTGCCATCAATCATCCCCGGATTTTTTACCACCCATGTAAATGGGTTTCATGTTACGATAAATCTTAAAATAGTAATTCATTAAAGTGGTATTTGCGATTAAAAGTATTTCAAATAAAAACGAGTAGTTAAAAAACATAGAAATACGTTTTTTTATGTTTACGACAAAATATGATGATAAATTCTATCCCACAGATAAAAGTATGTTAATTATTTTGAAGTTTAATATTTACGTTAACAGTTATCGCCTAAGAGTAAATCCTGATTCATAAGATGAATTTGATTTTACTCATTTTCCTTCTTACAAGGATCCGGGTAGCGACCGTCTAGCATCGCGGGTTTATATTGGTGATTTTGGTTTTCTATCACTAGGTGATTTTCCCGTATCAGGACGAGTCAAATCATGCCTGTCATCGGAAAAAGTTAATCTAAGTGGAACGCGAAGAAAAATCTTTGTATTTTAGATAGTCGCTTTCCCTAAAACAGCATGACCTAAAACGTCTATAATTTTTTCATTGATCACCTGAAATAAATTCGTATTTACGTCACTATGACTTGTAAAATTTGATGAAAATTTTGTACGGTTTTTGGTGTCTGATACTAAGTTCTCGCTAGAGAATCCCAATTAATTTTAGTACAAAAACTGCATTGATCTGCAAATCTGCGCCTTGTGGAGACAAGACTTGAAACAAATGTAGTCTATTCTGAAGACTCTAGAAAAAAGGAATCGTGATTTAAAAACCAAAGCATCAAAAAAATTTTATAAATTAACATATTTATAAGATATTTGATCTAACTAAATTTCTTTAACTTTTTTAACTATAACTGATTTTTAACCGCGATTTCGCGTTTGAATCTTATGGATAACTTTAGTTAATCCTCATATGGGAAAAAGGAGGAGCGATCGGTACGGTCAGAGAGCTATTAAAGCTGAGCAAACACTGTTGTAACATGTGCATGATCTGCGTTCCTGTTTTTCCAAAACCTACAAAAAACTTTTCGGCGGGAATTCCCTGCAACCACGATTTAGACACGTGCTTTAGCACTAATAAGGGAAATAGTATGAAAACATAAAACCCAATTCAGGTTATTGGTACTCGTCACGGCAAAAAACTTTATAAAGCGTTATTGAGCCGAGAAGAGAGAGCCAATGTTGCAGATATATGTGAATACTTCCTGGTATTCCCGGATCTTCGTGATTTGAATTACAGTAAATTTCTAGAACAGTACGAAGAAAAAATTTCACATACAGATGAATATAACTCACATAATACTGGCGCCTTGATGTAGAATAGGTGCAACATTTATTGTTCAAACTCGATTTTATTCACGCCATCCAGCGTGTTGAGTATGTTACACCAGAAGAATGATTATGAAAGTGATTATCAGAGGTATAAATAGATTTTTTGGAACAAATCTTTTCACTCATTTGGGTGAGAAAGGATATTGAGGTTTTTCTGTTTTCTCGGAAAGATGCGCTACACATTATGAACTCGATGTGTGTCTCAAGTTCATTTTTTCACTTTGCCGGAGTTAATCGATCTCAAATTTTTATCATAGTCGTCAGATGGAACCTATCCTCCATTGTTTCGATATCTAATTCTAGTGCGCATAGGGTATTGCTTGATATTTAAATGAGACTCATTTATTATAGCGGCGGTTTTTTATCGATTTTATCTTAGTTCTTCAGAATTTCTTAATACAGAAAAATTTGGTAAACGGAACAAAATTCAATCAATTCTTAACTACACAGAACAAATCTAAAGAAAAATTTTAGCGTTTTAAAAGCCCCATATTTTGCTCAACGTAAAAATGTCCCTGAGTCCCTCCGCTTTTTGAAGAGAGTTTTTCTGACACAAGATAATCGAAATCTATCTTAGAACTCCGTCATTTCATAGATGAAATGCTGTCTTTCTTGCACACATTACGGCAGTATAACTAGCCTACTATGTGGATTTCTCTTGGGAATAGACCATTTAGTGGCCTAAAATTCAAGAGAAAAAGGACAAATAAAATACTCATATGTGCAGTCGGTTGATGCATTAACTGATTTCAGTTTATTTTCTTTCTGGTATATATATTTCTGCTTCCATAGTTATTACTCTTTTTTACCAATTTTACATGTCTTATAAAATATCACTTTTATTTTGATAGTGTCTCAATAGATTTAACTATAATAGTAGCCTCTACAGTATATTCGATAAAAACGGGGTACTTGAAGCAGAGGGTTTATGATACGTAAATGCGCATCCGTAGACAGGAATACGAGCCTCATGAAGAACTCTGCTTCAATTAAGACGGTGTGCAGATTTTTTAGCGAATCTTAATTCTGCGGCGTAATTATCTCTTACATGAAGAGGGGTTATGATCTCCGGATATTCCCACGAATGACTTAATATCTGAATTAGTAATAGTTTCATAATAGATGGAGCTAATACCAATGTACATTTTCTCAATTGGAACACTATTATCTATCATTTATTACCTTTTACCTGACGGTTTGGCCGGGTTACCAAAAACAGTAAATCCAGAAGGCACACTCTTTGTTACAACCGACCCCATGCCTATAATGGCCCCCTGTCCGATAATAACAGGGCGCTTTGGGGTACCCTGCTTTATAACGGCCCCAGCCCCTATATAAGCATGATCCTCTATAATGACGCCGCCATTACATTTTACTGATGGACCAAAGGTTACGTAATCGCCTATTACACAGTCATGAGCCACATATGAATATGTGTTGGCGTGGAAGAATTTTCCGATTTTTGCGTTTGAGGTTATAGTAACGAAAGGGCAGAGTATTGAGCTGTCTTCAATATTTGAATTATCAAGAATGACTGTATTATCATGAGTTATAGTAAACGGCTTAGCCCCTCCTGAAATAAATTCATTAGCAATTTTTTCTCTAATTTGGCTATTGCCAATTGCAATGTTAAATAACTTTTTTTCAAAGTTAGAAGAAAAAAATTCCTCTTTAGATATCACTCGATATCCATTTACGATCTTAAGATTGTCATTATCATCAATAAATACAAGTTCAGAATTAACCACGGAATTGATCATCATTTTTTTGACCATAGGAATAACTTCACGTCCAAAACCACCAGCTCCTACGATGCCATAAATTTTCATTATAATCTCCAAATAATAATATTGTACCTGTCAGGATGCCTCAAAAATAAAAATTGCGATAGTCATGAAACACTGATCCATTCAAAACAGCCTACGTTGGGTATAGTATCCCAATGAATTTTGAGTTACGGTGAGGCGGTAATTAATCGAATCTCAAAAGTGTGTAGTATATGACTGCGATGAGTGCGAGCAGTCAAAATGGCTGTAAATTGTAAGGCGAATTATATATTTTGCCTTTAGATAAGATGATTCAGTGGACCGAGATAGAGTGGCCAGAATAATGTTCGCATTATTGCGAATAATGACATTAAACATCTTGCAAAAGATATTACTACAAATAGTTTGCGTTGATGAGGTAAAAAGCAAGTTAATATAATGATTATATAGAACATCTGCTATATAACGAGTCAAAGAATTAGCAACAATAAGTAGTTTAATGCATCACTATTGCTATAGCACTCGATAACATTCATGTTTTTCTTGCTTTAACTTTTTATAGATATCTGAATATTTTCAGGCACCTATAGAAATTTTAGTTATTATTAGCTTTTCTTTTGATGATGTGCTGAGCCCTCACAAAAGGGGGCTTCTCTGAGGCATGGTAGCTAATAGCCATGCCTTTACTCTAGGGTTAATTTAGGTAATTAGTGCGGTCTTCTTTTTTATCTGGATTTGCTACTAAACATACAATAGCATAAAGTATAATAATTGTTAGCGTCTAGAATCAACATGATTCTTAAATCTCATTATCACTCTCTATATAAGATAAACTACTACTTATTGTGAGTTACAATATACCCAAATATACCCTGCTCTTTTGAAGAGGCAGACCTGTTGGCCGCGGGGCTCACCTGAATCATGTAGTGTGTCGATACTTATTGGTTTCGCCCATTTGCCGCTGCACTGAATTTTGAAGTACTATGGGTATAAGTACTTCACGTGTGATTTTTACTGATTCGACGAGAGGAAAATATTTAGCGAATAGTGCAAAGTGTGGTTCAATGTTTAGAGTTTGATGGCGAAGCTGATCATGTGCACCTTATTTTAAAAAACGTCTTGAAATAATTTAATAATATTTATCAAGAAGTAAGGATTCTGTTTTACAATAATTTTTATGTCAAGCTAACTATTTTTTCTGGGAAAAGGTTATGTATCAAAGTGATTTAAAAGAGAGAGAATGGTTGATGCTCAAGGAGCATTTTGTAGTGGTCTAACAATGTTAAACACCCCCTTTTCTCCTTGGCCGTCTTTTACTGCCGAAGAGGCTGATGCTGTACGAAATGTAATTCTTTCAAACAAGGTAAACTACTGGACTGGTACTGAATGCAGGGAGTTTGAAAAAGAGTTTGCCGCTTGGGTAGGCACGGGATACGCAGTCGCACTGGCTAATGGCACCGTTGCACTCGACTTAGCGTTACGTACGTCTGGTATTGGTGCGGGGGATGAAGTGATCGTTACGTCACGGACGTTTCTCGCCTCTGTTTCTAGCATAGTAAATGCTGGCGCAATTCCAGTATTTGCAGATGTCGATCCTGACTCTCAAAATATTACAGCTGAGACTATTGAAGCGGTACTTACCTCCCGTACGCGTGCGGTTATTTGCGTCCACCTAGCCGGTTGGCCTTGTGATATGGACCAGATCATGGCGTTATCTAAATCCCATGATCTGAAAGTAATCGAAGACTGTGCCCAAGCTCATGGTGCTACCTATAAGGGCCGGGCCGTCGGTTCTATCGGTCACATCGGGGCTTGGTCGTTCTGCCAGGATAAAATCATGACTACGGCAGGAGAGGGTGGAATGGTGACAACGAACGACCGTGAGCTTTGGTCGGAAATGTGGGCATTCAAGGATCACGGTAAGAGTTGGGAAGCTGTTTATAAACGTGAGCATCCGCCGGGTTTTCGCTGGGTGCATGAAGGTTTTGGTACGAACTGGCGCATGCTGGAAGTGCAGGGCATTATTGGCCGTATCCAGCTGCGTAAGATCTCTTCATGGCGGGGTAAGCGTATTGCCAACGCAAAACGTATTTGGGAATGTGCTGCTGGGTTGAAGGGTTTGAGAGTACCTGCTATACCTGCAGATTGTGTACACGCTGCTTATAAATGTTATGTTTTTGTTGACCAAACACAGCTCAGGTCAAACTGGAGTCGTGATCGTATTCTGTCGGAAATAGCAGCACTCGGCGTTCCTTGTTTTTCTGGATCATGTTCAGAGGTGTACCTTGAAAAGGCTTTTGAAAATACGGGATTGTGTCCTTCTAAGCGCTTACCTGTTGCAAAATTGTTAGGTGAAACTAGCTTGATGTTTCTAGTTCATCCTACCCTGAGTGATATGGAAATCGACAAGACATGCGCTGTAGTGAAGACGGTGATGGAGTCAGCGGCAGGCGGGTGAGTGTGTTTTGTTGTTGAGTTGCATTCTTAGCGCTGCATTGAGGGCATATAATGCGTATTCTACTAAGAACCTGTTCAAAAGCTATTACGATCGCTGAATCCTTTCCTGCGTCAACTTTTTACTTTAAAACAAGCAGCTCAAAATGCTCATTTACTTAGTATAAACTCCGTTTTTACCCATTTTCCTTTTCTGGGCTTTTCTCATTAGGATTTTTAATAGGTTGTAACCGTACCGATAATGCAGTTGTATGCTAAATAAAGATTATTGGTTATTTCAATCATGAAGCGAAAACTTAAAAATCAAAATCAATTACTATTATTAAGTTGGAGATAGTATCTTGAAAGTAGCTCATTTGACCTCGGCGCATCCTCGATACGATATCCGTATCTTTCAAAAAGAATGCAGGACTCTGGTAGAGCACGGATATGATGTCTCTTTGATTGTGGCTGATGGTAAAGGAAACGAGCTCGTAGATGGCCTTAATATCGTCGATACAAGATTACTTCAAGGGCGTTTGAATCGTATTTTTCGTACTACTAGGTATGTACATAAAAAAGCATTAGACATTAATGCTGATATTTACCACTTGCACGATCCCGATCTACTGCCTATTGGTCTCAAGTTGAAAAAGAAAGGCAAGGTTGTCATCTTTGACGCTCATGAAGATGTGCCGCTACAGTTACTTGGTAAGCCTTATCTTCATCCGGTATTTCTTCGAATTATATCGCTTCTATTTTCCGTTTACGAGCGTTTCGTTTTCTCAAAACTTGACGGCATTATTACTGCGACGCCATTTATTCGTGATAAGTATTTAGCAATAAACCCTACTGCTACTGATATAAATAACTATCCTATGATTGGCGAACTTGATGCCGATGTACCATGGGAAAATAAAAAAAATGAAATTTGCTACGTGGGGGGCATAGCATATACCCGCGGGATCATGGAGGTGGTAACGTCTTTGGGGCTTTTGAAAATCCCTGTTCGCCTAAATCTGGTAGGTGAATTTTCGGAGACTGCTGTCGAAAAAGAAGTTAAAAAATTATCTGCGTGGTCCTATGTCAATTCATGTGGCCAGCTTGGGCGAAGTGAAGTTAGAGAGGTGTTAGGGCGCTCAATGGCGGGGTTGGTAACATATCACCCATTCCCTAATCACGTAGATGCACGACCTAATAAAATGTTTGAGTACATGTCTTCTGGCATACCTGTTATTGCTTCAAACTCCCCATTATGGCGCGACTTGATAGAGGGAAATGACTGCGGCATATGTGTGGATCCTTTGCAGCCACAGGCTATTGCTGATGCAATTAACTTTATTATTAATAACCCTGAACGTGCAAAACAGATGGGGCGTAACGGTCAACAAGCCGTTCATACACGTTACAATTGGGATGTTGAGGGAAAAAAGTTAATCGAGTTTTATAAAAAGTTCTAGTTTTTGGGGTTCAGGTGAAAATTTTTACTATTATTGGTGCGCGTCCTCAATTTATAAAAGCCAGTGTAGTTTCAATGGCTATTGCAAAACATGCAGCACTGGAAGAAATTATCTTACATACGGGTCAGCACTTTGACGCCAATATGTCCGATATTTTTTTTGAGCAGCTTGTTATTCCACCTCCTAATTACCAGTTGGGTATTCATGGCGGTTCGCATGGCGAAATGACAGGGCGCATGATGATTGAAATCGAGCAGGCTATGCTAAAGGAAAAACCTGATCTAATACTAGTTTATGGTGACACTAATTCGACACTCGCGGGTGCTTTGGTAGCAGTAAAGCTTCATATTCCGGTTGCGCATATTGAAGCAGGGCTCCGTAGTTATAATATGCGGATGCCAGAAGAAGTAAATCGAATTCTTACGGATCAGGTAAGCGATATACTTTTTTGCCCAACACAAACTGCGGTCGACAACTTGTATCGTGAAGGGTTTTCAAATAAGCCCGTTAAAGTGATAAATGTTGGTGACGTCATGCAGGATAGCGCATTGTATTTTGCGCGGGTAGCCACTCCGCCAAAAGACTTTACGTCATACCGCGGGTTTGTTCTCGCGACTTTACACCGGGCAGAAAACACTGATAATCTAGATAGACTTTCGGCAATTATTACGGCGCTGAATACTGTTCACACAACTGTAGTGCCAGTCATTATGCCGTTACACCCGCGTACTCGGTCGTTTATTGAGAAGGTAGGGATAAAACTAGAAGTGCATTCTATCGAGCCAGTAGGTTACCTAGAAATGATTTGGCTTTTGCAAAGAGCAGGTTTGGTACTCACAGATAGTGGTGGCCTACAAAAAGAAGCTTTTTTCTTCAATAAGGCGTGCGTAACAGTTCGTGATCAGACAGAGTGGGTAGAGCTCGTTGACTTGGGCGTTAACTTGTTGGTAAGCGCTAACAAAGAAAGCATAGTCGATGCCGTAAACACTCATTTGAATAGGCTCGTTAACGATAGTGCCCAGGTTTACGGTGGTGGGTTGGCAGCAAGTAGAATTGCCCAACATCTTGCTAATGCTTGAAAATGCTGGTTCTAGTCATCAATTTTCACAAAAGAAGCGCTAGAGCAATTTTGATTTTTTGATTCATCAAACATTTCTTTATTTTTAATTTTTATGATTTATTTGAAATTTTTATACACACTTTGAAAGCAGAGTGAATGAAAACAGCTCTAGCGTAGACTAACCGAACAATGTTAAATTTATGCCGATTGAGTGAAAGCCATTAAAAATATTTCTTGTCTGGTAATATCTTAACCGGAGAAAATTAAGTATTTTAAAAAATTCTATAGACTCCAAATTTTAGAGTACTGCAATATGACGATCTTTACTTCAAAGGCATTCAACTGGTTTTGTTTTATTTTAAAGAAATGATTTGGCATAAATTTACATTGCCTTATCAAAATAAGGCGTTGAGACTCTCTTTAGCAGGACAAAAAAGAATTATATCTTATTTACAAGATTAAACGAGTCTTTCTTGCAATCTCGTTCTGATATTCCTTGTTGTTTGTTGGATGCGAAAAAAGCTGGTTGACATAGTGTACTTGATTTCCTATATCCTTACCTATAGTTTATATCTTATCTGAGTCATTAATTATTTAAATTTTAGGTAACTTTGAGATTCATTATGATATACTAGGAGTAATTTATTAGGTGCTTAATCGTATTAAAGAAATTGGCCGAACAGATTTAGATTGTCATGACCTATTTCCTGCCGCGAATTTGCATTCCTATAAAATAATTATGTTGAAAGGAGCTATTGTTGATGAATAGTTATATATTTTAACTCAGGTGATTAAACGAATTTGGCCACAATAAAAACTAAAAGAACATAATTTAATACTAAAGTCTCTCATAATGTGTATAGATTTAGTTATTATTGCACCCCTTGATTATCACTATGCCGGATAATATTGGTTGATTTAGTTAAGTATATAAATTTAAAAACGTTAATACATGCAACTTATCTAAAATTGACTAGCTATAAATAATTTATTTTTTTCTGATCCGTATAATACGTTTAATTATCTAATGGATATTTTAAAAATAATTTACAAAGTGCTTTGTATTTTATTTGCGGACGCACTCATGAAGAAACAGATGTGTTGTATAATCCAGAATATTCTGTTATCCGTAATTTAATGCGTCGTATAAATAATAGTAGTCATTAAATTGGCTTACATTCTAGTTATGCTACCTATCAGCGTCCAGGTATGATCAGAGGCGGAGATAGAAGATTAAAAAAAATTGTGTATAAGAAAATATAGAACAGCCTTTCTGGCTAGGGGATGCACCACTTACGATAAGAGCATCAGACAACGCTTCAGGCATGGAATGATGCCTGTATGGATTATGATCCTACACTTGGTTATGCTGACCAACCTAGTTTTCATTGTGGCACTTGTTTTGAATACCCAGCATGTAATCTACTTAACTAGAGACTACTAACTATTCGTATCCTTCCGTTGATAGTAATGGATGATACTATCATTGGATCTTTAGGATTAGGGACGGACAAAGCAGCATTAAATAAAATTTAATCACTAAAAATTATGCAATAAAACCAATGGTTCTTTCACTTTGTTATGGCATAATTCTTCTTGCATATCTAATAAATTAAAAGAATTATATCTAGATTGCTTGACTCAAAATTAGGACTGACGCAATTTTTAGATAAACAGGAGTAAATTCTGTAGAGGGTGTTAGATGAAAGAACACCGCTTAAACTAACGATGGTAAGTCAGATAAATTACACGCTGACGAATTTTTTATTCATGAGAATAAGCAGGCCTATCCGGTAAAACTTTTATGCCAAGTTATGCAAGTGCGTCTGAGCACTTTCTATGAATGGCCGTGTAAACCGTTCATGACAAAACCAGCAAATACGATCGCGCTTGAAGATGTAACATCTATAACTGTTTATAGAGTATAAAAAACGTTAGGCTCTAGAAGGTTAAGGATAAAAATTAATAAATTAGGATTTTTGGTTGGTCGCTATAAAGTACGAAAACTTATGAAAGATTTAACGTTATTTTCCCGTTATCCAAATAGACTTATGGTTGGCGTCCTAGATAAGAAAATTGGTTCGATGAGCAAGTTTGGTGAGCGTTAATATAAAAAATGGCTATTGGCGAAGTATTGCCTCTGTATTTACAGGCTCTATTGTCGCTCAGATTATCCCTGTTCTCGGCACCCTGATACTTGCCCGAATATGTTCTCCTAGCGAGTTTGGACTGTACGCCTCGTGGTTAGGAGTAGTGCTTTGCATAAGTGTGATAATAACAGGTAGGTTTGAAACCTCTCTGGCTATTGAGGAAGATGGTGATTCCCGCAAGTTTTCGTTTGTTGCAACGTTAATCACGTCATGTACTGTATCATTGTTTTTATTAATTCTATTGTCGGTGGTAGCGGCTTCATACCCTGCTATCTCAGAAAAGATAGCGCTATCACTATCGTTGTGTTCCATTCCAACAGCTTTGACTGTTGCAGTTGTGCAAACATGGCAATCTTGGGCTGCAGCAGAGGGGTCTTATCGAAAACTTAGCATTATGAGGATCACAAATGCCTCAGCTATAATCTTGTCACAGCTTACTTTTAGTTTTTTTCAGTTCAGCGGCGCTATGATGCTGGCATTTGGTTACTTTTCTGGCGGGCTAATCACTTGCGCCCTTTGCGCCAAGCTCATGCCGGTTGGCAAGATACCGACGGAGTACAAAAAAATTGAGGCAATAAAAGCATTTTGGTATAGGCAACGTCGATTTCCACTACTGTCGCTGCCTGCAGACGCTATTAACTCTGCAGCTACGCAATTACCAATTATTATCGTAGCGAGTCGCTTTGGGGCGGAAGCTACTGGTTCGTTGGCTATGACGTTACGAATATTGGGCGCTCCGATAGGGTTGTTAGGGAAGTCAGTACTCGATGTATTTAAACGGCACGCAGCCACCCACTATCGCGAGTTTGGTGAATGTCGTGACATTTATATTAAAAACTTTAAAATATTGTTGATTGGGTCGTTAGTTTTTGTATTTGTAATGTTTTTTCTCAGCGAGACACTATTCGTTATTGCGTTCGGCGAGCAATGGCGTTTTTCGGGTACTATCGTGATATGGATGTTGCCGTATTTTGCTCTTTCTTTCGTTGCAAGTCCGCTGAGCTATATAGTTTACATCTCCAACAAACAGTATTTAGACCTTTTTTGGCAGATATCTCTATTCACAATGACTTGCATATCTCTGATTGTTCCTGAGCAATATGCAGATGCACTCAAAATTTATAGTGGCGGGTATGCCTTGCTCTACGTCATCTATATAGTCATGTCATACCGCTTTAGCTTAGGGGACAAAAAATGATCGCGATCGTTGACTACGATATCGGTAACATAGCCGCGGTATTTAATATGTTGATGCGTTTGGGGCTCCGCTCTATTGTGACCGCGAAGATCCAAGATATCGAGCGGGCCAGTAAGATTATTTTGCCAGGTAACGGTGCATTCGACGCTTGTATGAAAAATTTACGAGCGAGTGGCCTGATACCCGTTTTAGAGGAAAAAGTACTGGCGCAAAAGGTTCCTCTTCTTGGTATCTGTGTAGGGGCGCAAATGTTGGGTACCAAAAGTGAAGAAGGTGAAGAGTCAGGTCTCGGTTGGTTGAATCTGCAGGTTAGCAGGTTTCCTGATATTAATGGCTTGCGGATTCCACATATGGGATGGACAGAGGTTTGGGCACATAATAAAAATAAAAATAACCCTTTGCTTGAGGATATGGTGGCTGACGCTCGGTTTTACTTCGTTCACAGCTATTACATGACTCCAAATAATCCTGAGGAGATAATGTTCAGCGCGAAGTACGGAATCGAGTTTGCTGCCGGAGTTAGCCGGGATAATATTGCTGGGGTCCAGTTTCACCCAGAAAAAAGTCATCGATTCGGCAAGAAGTTGCTAAATTCATTCGCTCGAGGTCTATAAATGCATCACGCACGCGTCATCCCTTGTTTGCTGATACATGGGAATGGTTTAGTTAAAACAAAGAAATTCAAGGATCCTGTTTATATTGGTGACCCTGTCAATACGGTAAAAATATTCAGCGATAAAGAAGCTGATGAAATTATTGTGCTTGATATAGATTCGTCGAAGAACGGTAGTGAAATCAACTATCAGTTGATTGAAGAAATGGCAGGAGAGGCATTCATGCCTATGGCCTATGGTGGCGGTGTCAGAACACTTTCCCAGATTAAGCAGCTTCTCAGGCTTGGTATAGAAAAAATTGTTATCAATACAGCTGCAGTTAATTCTATCAATATTATACGTGAAGCTGCTGATATTTTTGGTAGTCAAGCCGTCGTGGGCGCGATCGACATTAAAAAAAACTTATTTGGGTGCTACAAGTTGTGTGTGAAATCGGCCAGTGTCGACGTAAAGCGCAGTATCGATGATCATGTAGATGATTTGGTTGCAGCAGGCGCTGGAGAGATATTTATTAATAATGTTGATCGTGATGGGATGATGGTCGGCTATGATCTTAAACCAATACTAAGCATCACCAGTAAAGTGAACGTACCTATAGTGATAAGTGGTGGCGCAGGCTCGGTTGATGACCTTTCGTATGCTATCCGTGAAGGGAAAGTAACTGGCGTTGTTGCGGGAAGTATGTTTGTTTTTCATGGAAGGCATCGCGCGGTTCTAATAAATTATCCGACAGATATTGTCATATAGGAATTTAAACGTGTCCAAGGAACCTGATGTCCCGTATTGAAAGATTTTCCGTAGTTGCTTTACTAATGCTATTCCCTGGTGCTTTTTTCTATCATGTGGGCACCGGGCTTGGGTGTATCCCCCGAGTTCTTGGGGGCTATATCAGTATCGTAGGTGCCTCTCTTCTTTTTATTTTCCTCGCCAACTCAGTATTAACAACTATAAAAAATCGGACAGTCAAAAAACATGACTTGGCATTTTATATATTCATAGTTTCATTTGGAGCCATATCAGCATACAGCTACATCAATGGCAAACACGTCGAAAACGCGCAAAAAAATTTCCTGTTGTTTATAAATCTATTCGTGTGTTTTTACATATTTAAAAATATAAACCTTACAGATGAAAGCTTTAAAAAAATCATCACTACAGCAACTCTATTAATGAGTACGACGATAATTTATCTATCTTCTGACGGCCGCTTTTCAATTGATTTTTTGTCCTCCACCCCCGAGATCGTTGCAAACTACCAAACCTTTGCGCTCGCATATATATGCCCATTAGCTTTGACAATAGGAAAGACCAAATCAAGGTTTTACAGGAATGTTATTTTCGCTATCGGAATGGTGTGCTTATACCTTAACAGCGCCCGGAGCGAATTTGTCGCGATAGTAATATTCTTTCTTGTTTCTGAGGCTATCACATCGAGATACAGATACAGAATAGTGACGTTCATTGCAACTATTGCGCTTGTGGCAATTGTACTAGTAACGCTAGTATCAATTGACCAAGAACTTGCAGACAACCGAATTACGAACCTTATAGACTTATCTAAGGATGAATCATCAAACATTCGGGATAAAATCTCCAGAGAAGGATTCAAAAAAATACTGGAAAATCCGGTGATTGGAGACTATGGAAACTATGAACACGGTTATTACATACACAATATTCTTTCGGCGTGGCAAGAATTAGGTATTTTCGGGTTTGCGTATTTCTGCCTAATGCTTTATGTCCCGACAAAAAGATTTGCTTGGAACGCTTTAAAATATGGTGACAGCTCCAGAAGTACAACGCTTTGCCTAGGGATGCTCTCGGCTACGGTCGTGTTACTGATATTCGGAAAGTACTTTGCCTACCCTCTCGTCGCTGTAGCACTTGGGATGGCATCAAGCGAGTACAACTTCCGTTTAATTGCTGTCAAACAAGATGAATTTTACCGCGTATCCAGCCAAAAGGGACAATAATATAAATTAGATGGCCTTTAATAACAATATTTTATTCGTATCGCACAATAAGAGTAGTTTTAGTCGCCTATGTGCATTTTATTTGGGACATGGCGATGGACTATATGCATTTCTCCTAGGACAGAGCCTATCTTAGTAATTGAACAGGCTGTGAACACTGCCTTTCTTTCATCAGGACTCAGCTTTCTTATCGGAGTTATGGTTTGCAGTAAAAAAAATCCAGGACAATATTTATGTTTAAAAAAAACACTGAATACAAAATGTGCACTGCCTGTGTAATGGATACATCAGATGAGATGATTCAGTTTGACTCCGATGGCGTATGCAATCATTGCCTGAAGTTTAAAAATCTCTCTAAGACTAGCTGGTTTCCTGGGGAAGATGGCAAAGTAAAATGGCGGGAGATTGTAGAAAGAATCAAGTCGTCCGGCGAAGGCAAGGATTACGATTGTATTCTAGGCCTCAGCGGTGGCGTGGATAGCTCTTATTTAGCCATTAAGCTGAAGGATTTTGGTCTCCGTCCCCTTGTGGTTCATATTGATGCCGGTTGGAATAGTGAGCTCGCTGTAGCTAATATTGAAGCCATAGTCAAATACTGTGGGTATGATTTGCACACTCATGTTGTAGACTGGGAAGAGATGCGTGATTTGCATTTGTCATACCTCCGAGCTGGGGTTTCTAATCAAGACGTTCCGCAGGATCATATCTTTTTTTCGAGCCTTTATCATTTTGCGATAAAAAATGGCATCAAATATATTTTGTCAGGCGGAAATTTTGCCACTGAAGGCGTGTCCCCATATTCCTGGCACGGCACGGCAATGGATGCAATTAATTTAAAGGCCATTCATAAAAAGTATGGCACAGGAAAAATAAAGAACTATAAAACGATCAGTTTTTTCCAATACTATATTTGGTATCCACTATTTCAAAAAATGCGAACTGTTCGCCCACTTAATTTCATGCCATATGATAAAGAGTTTTCAATGGCAGAACTGAAGCGTACAGTCGGTTACAAGCCTTACGCGCGAAAGCATGGGGAATCCCAATTTACCAAACTGTTCCAAAATTACTATTTACCAGTGAAATTTGGCTATGATAAGCGTCGGCCACACTTTTCGAGCTTGATAGTATCCGGGCAGATGACAAGGGAAATCGCAATTGAAAAGCTCAAGGAGCCTCTTTATGATCCAGCTCAGATTGAGCTAGATATCTCATATTTCTGTAAGAAATTGAGGATCTCTCGTGACGAATTTGAAGGCTTTATGAGCGCTCCAATCCACCATTACACTGATTTTCCTAATTGGGATAGAATGTATCGTGTTGTCAAATTATTGCAAAAGTTTGTTGCCTTCCTAACAGGGAAACGGTGGAATATCTATTCCTGAATATGTATCAGGTTTAATGCCGGTAGCAAGTTTAGATTTTTACGGAATATAAAATTCCGCAGGGTTTTATTATTATGTGCGGTATATTCGGACTCATATCTTCATCTAAGATATTTAAAAGTGACCTCAACCTTTTGGCAAATCATGCAATGCAGCGTGGTAAAGACTCGAGTGGTTTGCTGATATATGATAATGCCAACTATAAAGTTGTCAGGGCGGATTACGACGTAGTGAGGCTATTAAGGCGCACGCCAGTAGTTAATGCTACCTTTGTTGTGGGGCACAGTCGTTTAATTACTAATGGTATTTCTGATAATCAGCCTGTTATTCGCGATAGTATGTGTGTTTTCCACAATGGAATCATTGTCAATGATGCGGAGGTTTGGGAGGTGATCAAACCTGAACGCATGCTTGAAATAGATAGTGAAGTCATAGCAGCTATTGCTGCGCAGCATTTGCAGCACAATAGTAATAATTTACAAGAGATTGCAGATCGAGTGCTCGAGTTATGTAAAGGTGTAGTGACTTGTGTAATTATCATTCCAAAACTTGGAAAAACCATTATTTTTTCAAATAACGGCAGCCTGTATTTGGGTGGAAAAAATAATGTGGTCTGCTTTTCTTCCGAAAGCTATCCATTGTCTAAAATCGGCTGTACTGCTATTACCCAAGTCAGTAAAAACGCTATTGTTCTCGATACACCCGTTGGTGCGGATATCACTGTCTCTGACGATAAGCAGAGATCTCGTAACATTATTCCTCCGTTCAAGTACAATCTGACTGAGGCCAAGTTATTATCTTATCACTCTCCAGAGTTACGTCGCTGCACGAAGTGCATTCTTCCTGAGACGATGCCTTATATTTCGTTTGATGAAAGTGGCGTTTGCAATTATTGCCATACGTACAAGCCACGTAACATTCCGAAACCGAAGGAAGAGCTTTTCAAGCTTGTTGAATCTTACCGTCGCAACGGTGCTTTAGACTGTATCGTTCCATTTTCCGGTGGGAGAGATAGTTGCTATGGGCTACATTTAATCGTTAAAGAACTGGAGATGCATCCGGTAACTTATACATACGATTGGGGTATGGTGACAGATTTAGGTCGTCGAAACATCAGCAGGATGTGTGCCGCACTGGGTGTTGAAAATATAATTATCGCCGATGACATTGATAAAAAACGTAGAAATATTGCGGCCAATTTAAAAGCATGGCTTAAGTCCCCGAACTTGGGGATGATCAGCATTTTAACTGCTGGTGACAAGCACTTCTTCCGACACGTGGAAACTGTAAAACGCCAAACCGGAGTCTGCTTAAATCTATGGGGTGTCAACCCACTTGAAGTGACTCACTTCAAAGCTGGATTTTTGGGTATCGCGCCTGACTTTGACGAAAAACGTGTATACATGCATGGTTGGCAGAAGCAGTTAGAATATCAAAGTTTACGCTTTAAGGCTATGCTGAAAAGCCCCGGTTATTTTAACTTTTCCTTGTGGGACACGTTGTCTGGCGAATATCATCGCAGCTTTACCGAAAAAAAAGATTATTATCACATCTTTGATTATTGGCGATGGGATGAGCAAGTGATCAATGAGACGCTAATTGGTCAATACGATTGGGAAATGGCTGTTGACACCAGTACGACATGGCGTATCGGTGATGGTACGGCTGCTTTTTATAATTATATTTACTATACCGTTGCCGGTTTTTCTGAGCATGATACGTTCCGTAGCAATCAGATTCGGGAGGGCTCCATGACACGTGATAAGGCACTCGATCTGGTGAAGGATGAAAATCGGCCGAGGTATCAAAATATTCGTTGGTACCTGGATACTCTAGGTATGGATTTTAAACAAGTTATTAACGTGGTCAATTCGATTCCAAAATTTTATAAAATTTAGAGCATTCGGTTATTTTTAGATGAAAAACACTATTTGGTATATCACGAAATATTTTTCGCCTAAAACGGCCTCCAGCCCCGGAGGACGGGATTGGTTTTTGATCGAGGAGATGAAGAAGGCTGGATGTGAGACTGTAGTCATCACATCCGACTCCAATAATCTAGTTGATGTCCCGGATTTAAACCGCCGCGTGACAGAGCAGGTAACATTGGGTGTAAAGATAATTTGGTTGAAAACGCTTAAGTATTCCGTTGCTAAATCTGCCCGTAGGGTGCTGAGTTGGTTTCATTTTGAGTGGAATTTGTTTTTTCTTGATAAGAGCAAGCTACTTCGTCCAGATGTGATTGTTGTTTCTAGTCTTTCTCTGTTGACCATTGTCAATGGACTGCTGTTGAAGTGTAGGTATAAATGTCGCCTTGCTTTTGAAGTTCGGGATATATGGCCTTTAACCATTGTGGAAGAGGGAGGATTTAGCAAGCGAAATTTATTTGTTAAGTCCCTGTCTTTACTGGAAAAAATAGGATATAAACGCTCAGACGTGATTGTCGGCACTATGCCTAATCTTGCCGAACACGTTCTTGCCGAAACGGGGCTGGATCGTCCTGTATTTTGTATCCCCATTGGTGTCAGTGATGATCATCTGACTGAAGCCAAAGAACTGCCTGATGATTATGTATTGAAGTATTTTTCGACACCTAAATTCAGGGTTGTTTATGCAGGCACTATCGGTATTACCAATGCGTTGGAAGTTTTTTTTCAAGCTGTAGCAGCGATGCGTAATCACACAAATGTTGAGTTTTTGATGATCGGTGAGGGGGCATTGAGGGAGAAATATCAATCAATTTATGGTGATCTACCTAACCTCGTTTTTTCCCCAAAAATTTCGAGGAATAGAGTTCAGTCTGCGCTCATAAAATCCGATCTTCTTTATTTTTCAGTGTACGCCTCCAAAGTTTGGCATTACGGGCAGTCCCTCAATAAAGTTGTCGACTACATGCTCTCTGGTAAACCAATCATTGCTTCATATAGCGGTTATCCATCAATGATCAATGAGGCAAAATGTGGTGTTTACGTTCCTGCCGGGGATGTGGATTCGTTAGTGGCCGGTATATTGGAAATGAAATCCAAGAGCGCTGAAGAACGAGCAGAAATGGGTATGCGTGGCCGAGAGTGGTTATTGGCGAACCGGCGCTACCCGAAGTTAGCGAGAGACTACATGTCTGTATTATTCAAAGGTGGTACCTCTTGAAACGGTTAATGGATATTGTAGTTTCTGTGTTCGCCCTTTTTATACTGTCTCCGATTATTGCGTGGACGTTCTGGAAAGTTCGTAAACATCTCGGTACCCCAGTTGTTTTTCGTCAGCTACGTACTGGGCTGCATGCGGAACCATTCGAGCTAGTAAAGTTTCGTAGTATGCGTGAGGCGACGGACTTGTCAGGTAAACCGCTACCTGATTCTGAGCGCATGACACCATTTGGCAACTTTTTACGATCCAGTAGTCTCGATGAACTCCCAGAACTCTGGAGTGTTCTTAAGGGCGACATGAGTTTGGTCGGGCCTCGTCCACTCTTGAATGAATACTTACCGTTGTACAACTCTGAGCAATCGCGTCGTCATGAAGTCAGGCCTGGTATTACTGGTTGTGTCCAGGTCAATGGACGCAATTCGTTGAGCTGGGAAGAAAAGTTTAAGCTTGATGTTTGGTATGTGGACAACCATACGATCTGGCTGGATATAAAAATACTTTTTATGACAGTGATAAAAGTTTTAAGCCGTGAAGGTATTAGTGCCGAAGGTGAGGTCACTATGTCAAAATTTTCCGGTACAAAGAATTCTGATACGAACGGTATTGATGCATAGAAAAGTGTGCAGGTGGTGGTAACCACCACATGATATTGTAATCCATATACCCACAGTATTTGGTGTTGCAGCAAGGCGGCCAGGTAGTGGCCGATGAGCAACAGTCGATCGCACGCAGCCAACAAAGCTGCAGCTTTAAAAGCGAAGATGATACAATGTGAAGAATCTTGCTTAGTAATGTGCTTCAGGACAATTAGCGTCTCGTTGCCCAAAACTCAGAGTTCCGGGATTGCTTTGTTTTAAAAGGAATACTGCTAATGAAAAAGTTCGCTCTCATCGGTGCTGCTGGATACATCGCTCCACGTCACATGTGTGCGATCAAGAATACCCACAATATGTTGGTTTCCGCTTACGATATTAATGATTCGGTTGGTATTATTGACAGCCTCTTTCCAAAGAGTGAGTTTTTTACCGAATTTGAGCGTTTTCAGGAGCACGTATTTCGTCTGAATAGAAATCCTGAAACCGCACTTGATTACGTTTCGATATGCTCACCAAATTATCTACACCATGCTCATATTGCCGCAGCGCTACGCATGGGCTGTGATGTAATTTGTGAGAAGCCCTTAGTACCTACAAGCGAAATTCTTAACGAGCTATCCAAAGTCGAGCAAGAAACGAGTAAGCGCGTATTTAATATTCTCCAATTACGTCACCATCCAGCTATTCTGTCTTTGAAAGATAAAGTTGATAAAAAAAGTACAGAGAAAAAGTATGAGATTGAACTCACATATATAACTTCTCGTGGCAAGTGGTATAGGGAGAGTTGGAAAGGCGATCCGCGGAAGTCTTTTGGTGTTGCGACCAATATTGGCGTGCATTTCTATGATATGTTGCACTTTATCTTCTGCAGGCTTGAACGTAATGTCGTGCATTTTAGCGATGAATGCAAGGCTGCAGGTTATCTTGAATACGAGAACGCCAAAGTGCGTTGGTTCCTGTCGATCGATGCTGATGATCTGCCTGCTTCTGTGACTGGAAAGAGTCCGACTTATCGTTCTATGATCGTGAATGGTGAAGAAATCGAGTTTTCTGAAGGGTTTACCGATCTACATATTACCAGCTACCAGGAAATTCTGTCTGGCCGTGGTTATGGAATAGAAGATGCCCGTAACTGCGTCGAGACAGTCGAGTTTATTCGCTCCTCTAAAGTTACTCCGCCTTCCAATTGCGATGGCCATCCAATGCTTGCTGGCTTGCTTCGTTGATCTCTAATGAACCTGATTTCCTGTTGCATCTATCCTTTTTTCAGCCATTGGAAGATTGAGTAATCGCCGTGGGTATGAATAGATCAATAACACATCCAACCTTGTCCATATTGTAGGACAAGGCTTATCGTCAGAATAGGTTTCGGCGTGGCCTGCGCGCTATAGCTGTTTTGTCCATGACACTCTGTCATGCCTGTAAAACCTTACTGCCTAGTTGTTTTGTGTGAGTTGATGTCTTTTTGTGATTTCTGGATTTATTATTTCTTCTCGAATTATTGAGAGCAATAAAATTTTTAATTTGCGTAATTTCTGCTGTGGACGTATAAAACGTATTGTGCCTGCCTATATTATGATGCTTACGCTTGTCAGTATTGTGCCATCTTTATTATTTGTGGTGTGCGATTTTCCTTTTTATAAAAAGTTGAACGTGCCCGCGCTGCTTTTTTTAGTAACTAGTATTTTCAGGATTTGGTAGTGATTTTGCTCCTGGTGCATACGAACTTCCACTGTTGCATACTTGGTCATTAGCCATTGATATGCTGCAGTTTTATCTTTTTTCAGTTTTGTTTGTATGGACTACGCCACGACAGATTCTACCTTGGTTAATAGGTGTGTTGTACGTTTCTTTGTTCGCTTATGCAGAGTCGCAACTAAGGCTTGAGGATAACTAGCGTTATATTTATTACGATTTGTTTTAGAGAGTGCTAGAATTCTTATTAGGTGCTTTGCTTGCTTTTACCGGGATTGCTTTTACTAGTATGGGTAAAATCTGGTCAAGCGGATCTTCCACACTTTCTGGTTTGGCAGGTATGGTGATTCTTGGTCTGTGTTTTATATTTATCGACGAGAAAAATTTTCTATGTTTTGCATCGAACACCCATTGTTTTTCTACTTTTCTATTAATTACTTCAAGTAAAAGGTGTGGTAAGTCGAGTGCTTTCGATTGATGGATTTGTTTAAATTAGCGCTCTATCCTATTCACTTTATCTGTGGCATTGTCCAGTCTTGGCTTTTATGCGTTATTATATTGTACACTATGACTTGACGATACTTTGGGTACTCGTCTTTATCGCCATAACGTTTCTATTGTCGTCGTTATCTTTTAATTAGGTAGAGAACCTCGCACGTTATCATAAGAGTGTTCTTGAAAAAACCAAGAAGTATGATCGCACTGGTAATGACTGCTGGTATGTGATGTTATTGATTGTTAAGTTGAATAATATGGTTGAGAAACAATTTCTATCGAATATGATTCGATACGCGCCGGCAGACAAGATATGCTGCAACGGTAAATTTGATGTGGGGCTTGTGGCGTATACCTGACTATGCTCTAAGCGATTTTTACTCATAGATTTCCGTGCATGCAGCATAGATAGATGGAGAACGATTGATCGTTATCGTCGCTATGTGGCAGTGGCATGCGTATCATCCCAACTTTATGCACTCCATTTCTTACTGATTTTTTAAAAAGTAGACTCTAGCGTAATGAAAGGTTATTTAGCTCGCTCAAGTCCTCTGTGAATAAGGCGTTTATACGCGTTAGAATGTCCTATCCATGTTAGTCAAAACAACGACTGGGAAAACGCTAACAGCGACGTTGCACAAATAGTTGGCCGAGATAGAAAGTGGGTGTCATAGTAAAACGGGATATGGGAGAAATTCAGGAAAGTTCCCCCTCTTATCGCGGCTAACTGATCTATTTTGACAATCATCATTTAAACGAACTTTTGGCTCATATTTATGGTCTGTTCTTAGCACCATATTTTAAAAAATATCTATCTATAACCATTCAATGACTACGCAGGTATCCAGCATGTCACATTATCAACATCCTTCCGCCATCGTTGATGCCGGAGCTGATATCGGTGAATCCTCAAAAATTTGGCACTTTGTTCATGTTTGTAGCGGTGCTCGCATTGGTAAATGGGTATCCTTAGGACAAAACGTTTTTATTGGTAATAAAGTCGTTATCGGTGATCACTGTAAAATTCAGAACAACGTGTCGGTTTATGATAACGTCACACTAGAGGAAGGCGTATTTTGCGGGCCGAGTATGGTATTTACCAATGTTTATAATCCTCGAGCCTTAATTGAACGTAAAAATGAGTACCGTAATACACTCGTTTGTAAAGGCACCACGCTAGGTGCAAACTGTACAGTCGTCTGTGGTGTGACGATTGGCAATTTTGCATTTATTGGTGCTGGCGCGGTAGTAAAAAAAGATGTCCCCAGTTACGCTTTGATGGTCGGAGTCCCTGCTCGCCAAATTGGTTGGATGAGTGAGTTTGGTGAACAGCTTGAATTGCCACTTTATGGAGAAGGAGAGACAGGTTGCATTCATACCAATGCACTCTATCGTCTCAGTGGAAACGCTATTGTTAAATTGAATAATTGAATCATGATTGAATTCATTGATCTTAAAGCTCAGCAAGCGCGTATTAAAGTTGAAATAGACCAAGCGATACAGCGTGTTTTAGCGCATGGTCAATATATTTTGGGGCCTGAAGTTTCTCAGCTTGAGAAGAAACTAACTGATTTTGTGGGTTCCAAATACTGCATTACCTGTGCCAATGGCACAGACGCGCTGCAGATTGTACAAATGGCATTGGGTATTGGCCCAAGTGATGAAGTCATTACTCCTGGGTTCAACTACATATCGACTGCCGAGACAGTGGTATTATTGGGTGCGAAACCGGTGTATGTAGATGTCGATCCGAAAACTTATAACTTGGATGCCAGCTTACTGGAAGCTGCAATTACGCCTCGCACCAAAGCAATTATTCCTGTTTCTTTATATGGTCAATGTGCTGATTATGATGCCATCAATCATATCGCTGCTCGATACGGCATCCCAGTAATAGAAGATGCTGCTCAAAGTTTTGGGGCTACTTACAAGGAACGCTACTCTTGCAATTTGACAACCGTATCTTGCACTAGTTTTTTTCCAAGCAAGCCGTTTGGCTGTTATGGAGATGGTGGCGCCATATTTACCAACGATGAGCAGCTTGCAACGGTAGTACGTCAAATAGCCCGCCACGGACAGAAGCAACGTTACCATCATATTAGAGTGGGAGTTAACAGTCGATTAGATACGATACAAGCTGCGATCTTGTTAACAAAGCTTGCGATATTATCCGATGAAATTGAGTTACGTAATCAAGTGTCCGATAAATATAATAAGCTATTTTTGAATGCAGGCGTTAAAACTATTCCATACGTAGAGTCTCATAATAGATCCGTGTATGCTCAATATACTGTGCAGGTTTTAAATCGCTCTGCGCTCCAAGTCAAGCTTAAAGAGCACAATATACCTAGTGTAGTACATTACCCGATCCCCTTAAATAAGCAGCCTGTAATGAGAGATACAGCTGTTCATTTACCTGTAGGTGATCGTATTGCAAATGAAGTATTGAGTCTTCCGATGCACCCTTATATGAAAGATGCAGATATTGAGCACATTGTGAGTAAGTTGGTTGGATTCTATCGCATCAATGGAGCATTATAAGTATCATTCATTTTTTATTTAATGCGGAGTATTACAGATGTATCTGCAGAAAAAAGAGAGTGTTGCCAAGTTTAAAAGTAAGAAAGCGCTGATTGGGATTGTTGGTCTTGGTTATGTGGGGTTACCTTTAATGCTTCGTTATAACGAAATCGGTTTTCGCGTGTTGGGCATAGACATTGATGGAAGCAAAGTCAAAAAATTGAATGCGGGCATCAGTTATATTGAACATATCCCTCCCACCAAAATCATAGAAGCGTGTCAATCAGGATTTGAAGCTACAGTTGACTTGAGTCGCGTTTCAGAATGCGATGCTCTGATTTTGTGCGTGCCTACCCCGTTGAATAAGTATCGAGAACCTGACATGAGCTTTGTCATTAATACCACTGATGCTATCAAGCCCTACTTACGTTCTGGCCAGATTGTATCACTAGAAAGTACAACATACCCAGGTACGACTGAAGAGGAGTTGCTTCCGCGTGTTCAGGAATGTGGTCTTGTTGTGGGCAAAGATATCTTTTTGGTATACTCGCCAGAACGAGAAGATCCGGGAAATATTGATTTTTATACTAGAACCATCCCAAAAATTATTGGAGCTGATACGCCGGCTTGTTTGGAAGTCGGCACTGCACTCTATGAGCAAGCTATTGATCAGATAGTACCGGTCAGCTCAACCAAGACTGCAGAAATGACAAAACTGTTGGAGAATATTCATCGTGCCGTAAACATCGGTTTGGTCAATGAAATGAAAATCGTCGCTGATCGCATGGGCATCGATATTTTCGAAGTTGTCGATGCCGCTGCGACTAAACCTTTTGGCTTCACCGCCTATTACCCTGGCCCAGGGTTGGGGGGGCATTGCATCCCTATCGATCCATTCTATTTGACCTGGAAGGCGCGTGAGTATGGTCTGCATACTCGATTTATCGAGCTTTCCGGTGAAGTTAACAAAACAATGCCGGAGTATGTGGTCAGAAAATTGGCCGATGGCCTGAATGAGCGCAGTCAGGCACTTAAAGGTAGTAAAGTGCTAGTTTTAGGCATCTCTTACAAGAAAAATGTGGGCGATATGCGTGAGTCACCATCGGTCCAAATCATGGAGCTGCTTAAAGCAAAAGGCTGCGCGATCGCTTACAGCGATCCTCATGTCCCCGTATTCCCGAAGATGCGAGAGCATGACTTCAACCTAAAAAGCGAAACTCTGTCGCGAGAAAATATAGGCAGTTTTGATGCGGTTTTACTCACTACCGACCACGATAAATTTGACTACGAGCTCATCAAAGTTGCCTCCCGACTAATTATTGATAGCAGGGGAAAGTATCGTTCAGCTGCATCGCACATTATTAAGGCCTGAGGCCTTTTATAAATATAAACTTGAATAATATAAATAATTAACATAAAAATTGTGATTTCTTAAATTGATCTCCTCAAATGATTTGGTAAACAAATAAGGAAACTACATTTTTTGTTGTTGGATATTTTAAATGATAAATTTATGATCTTTTATCATGAGCACTGGAAAAGGATGTTGACTTATCCATCAAGCTTTTCTACTGCCATAAAGCCAGCATCTAATAATAGAAAGAAATTACTGCAATTAACTATATAGTTTGCAAAATAAGCAACAAAAGCCCATGGGTTTATTTAATTAAAAGACAGTATCATTAGTTTTGCGCCTCATGTAGATCCAATCAACAATTTTTCTCTCTGGCTTATAACCACAGACCGTCTCTCGAAATAGTCGGCAAACGCGGTCGTAATCATCATTTTCTACCGCGTCAATCAACTGAGACAATACTACCTTGAATATTTCCCAAGGCATGTGCTCCTCACTGGCGCGCATGATCATCGGGTGATCGGTTGGGCTAACGTTGTCACCGATCAGCAACTCTTCATAAAGCTTCTCTCCTGGGCGTAGACCAGTGAACTCGATGGAGATATCACCATGTGGATTAGTATCAGAACATACACTGAGCCCAGTAAGGCAGATCATTTTCTTTGCCAGTTCTACGATCTTGACTGGCTGGCCCATATCTAATACGAAAACATCACCACCCTTTCCCATCGACCCCGCCTGGATCACCAGCTGCGCTGCCTCAGGGATGGTCATGAAGTAGCGAGTCATGTTTGGATGTGTAACCGTGACTGGCCCACCTTTTCGGATCTGCTCATAAAAACACGGAATTACCGAACCAGAAGAACCCAACACGTTGCCGAAACGCACAATAGTAAAACGGGTTTTATTGACCGTATGTATACCCTCCTTATCCTGAAAAATCACTGAAGTGCTTTCCAGATTAAGTGCCTGCAATACCATCTCAGCCAAACGTTTGGTACAACCCATCACATTGGTCGGGCGCACTGCCTTGTCCGTTGAGATCAGCACGAAGTGTTCTACACCAGCTCGTATCGCCGCTTGTGCTGTGTACAATGAGCCTAATACGTTGTTGAAAACACCCTCGGCAATGTTATGTTCTACCATCGGCACATGCTTGTAGGCCGCCGCGTGGTAAACGGTATTCACAGCCCATATACGCATAAGCTCGTACAAACGATCCTGATTGCGCACCGAACCGAGAATAGGCAAGAGACGCACACTAAAGGATTCTCTGTGTATACGTTTCTCCAACTCGGTATGAATGCTATAGAGATTGAATTCGCTCTGCTCGAACAGTAGCAACACCTTTGGCCCGGTGGAGATGATCTGCCGGCAGAGCTCAGAACCAATTGAGCCGCCAGCACCGGTAACCATCACAACCTGACCACGTATGCAACGCTCTAATAGAATTTGCCGCGGCGGCACTGCATCGCGTCCAAGGAGGTCTGCAATAGCCACCTCATGAACGTTTTCCACTTTTACCCGGCCACTGGCCAAATCCATAAAACTGGGAACAGTTCTAACATGCAGAAGATACTGCTCCAGCGTTTCCAATACCTGGCGCCTGCGCTTGCGACTTGCGGATGGCAAGGCCAGTAGGATCTCCACAGCGCCAGTCTCATCAATCATCCGCTGAATATGGTTTGGCGAATATACACGCAGGCCGGCAATTATCTGATTAGAAATATTATGATCATCGTCTATAAAAGCCACTGGACGCATGATGCGTGCCATACGTAAAGCTGCCGCCAACTGGTTACCTGCAGACCCTGCACCGTAAATAGCGACGTGCGAAAATAGGTTATCGTTGCTACTAGATCTGGAATGCTGATGATTGGTCAACCAGTTCCCTATGAAGTAATGGCGCATGCAAAGACGTAAGCCACCAGTCAGCATAATACTCAACCACCAGTAGCTGAACACCATGGAGCGAGGAATTATCGTAGGAGCATCCCGATACCAATACACCATCAAGGTAAGAATCAATGTAGACAAGCTAACAGCTTTTACAATAGCTATCATTGCATCATTTCCGAAATATCGCATAACCGCATGGTACATATCAAAATGGATGAAAAGTGGGATGGAAACGAGTGGCGCAGCTAGGAATAACCATAGATGCTTGCTGAGCGGATGGATGTCATTAATACCCCCAAGTCGCACCACAAAAGCCATCCACAAGGCGGCCCAAAGCAACACAACATCCATGGAAATCTGGATCAGACGCTTGTAACGACGTGGCAGCTTTATTAGACGCGCCCGGAGTTTGTCAGCCAACCTCAACATAACAGTACCTCATCTGGAATCTTCTGATTTTTTACGTATTAAAGCTGATATTTAGGTGTACACAGCAAGCCGCAGTAAGATGATTAAGTGCTGATACACTAGCTTTCGACACATTATGCCATTTGTGCTTTGAATAATGATAATACTGAATCTCTCTAAGCAAATCTGGCATGTCCAATCTTCAGGCTGGATCATATCCTTTTAACTTTTTTCGTGCTGATAGAGTATCTCATCGTTTTTCTTCA
>NZ_CAADHL010000009.1 GCF_900699045.1 Candidatus Williamhamiltonella defendens
CTCTACCAATTGAACTACACCCCTAAAATATCTTTTCGGTAAGTATATCCTCAACAGAAGGGCTTGCATCTAAACATTTTAGATGCTTATATAAGGAGCCTGGCGGTGTCCTAGTCTCACATGGGGAAACCCCACACTACCCTCGGCGCAACGGCGTTTCACTTCTGAGTTCGGGATGGTTTCAGGTGGGTCCACCGCACTTTGGCCGCCAAGCCAAATTTTTATTCTTCAGAATAAGCAAATTATGCACTCCAAAACAGTTTCGGTGTTGTAAGGTTAAGCCTCTCGGGTCATTAGTACTGGTCCGCTGAATACATCGCTGTACTTACACTCCCAGCCTATCTACGTCATCGTCTTTAACGTCCCTTACCGCAATCTCTTGCGGGGAAGACTCATCTTGAGGCAAGTTTCCCGCTTAGATGCTTTCAGCGGTTATCTCTCCCGCATTTAGCTACCGGGCAATGCCATTGGCATGACAACCCGTACACCAGTGATGCGTCCACTCCGGTCCTCTCGTACTAGGAGCAGCCCCTCTCAATCTTCCTACGCCCACGGCAGATAGGAACCGAACTGTCTCACGACGTTCTAAACCCAGCTCGCGTACCACTTTAAATGGCGAACAGCCATACCCTTGGGACCTACTTCAGCCCCAGGATGTGATGAGCCGACATCGAGGTGCCAAACACCGCCGTCGATATGAACTCTTGGGCGGTATTAGCCTGTTATCCCCGGAGTACCTTTTATCCGTTGAGCGATGGCCCTTCCATTCAGAACCACCGGATCACTAAGACCTACTTTCGTACCTGCTCGAGCCGTCACTCTCGCAGTCAAGCCAGCTTATGCCTTTGCACTCATTTCACGATGTCCGACCGTGATGAGCTGACCTTCGTACTCCTCCGTTACTCTTTAGGAGGAGACCGCCCCAGTCAAACTACCTACCAGACACTGTCCTCGCCCCGGATAACGGGGCCAAGTTAGAATATCAAACATTAAAGGGTGGTATTTCAACAACAGCTCCACATAGACTGGCGTCTATATTTCTTTGCTTCCCACCTATCCTACACATTAAGGTTTCATATTCAGTGTCAAGCTATAGTAAAGGTTCACGGGGTCTTTCCGTCTTGCCGCGGGAACACTGCATCTTCACAGCAAATTCAATTTCACTGAGTCTCGGGTGGAGACAGCCTAGCCATCATTACGCCATTCGTGCAGGTCGGAACTTACCCGACAAGGAATTTCGCTACCTTAGGACCGTTATAGTTACGGCCGCCGTTTACCGGGGCTTCTATTAAGTGCTTTGCTTTGACACTTACACCATCAATTAACCTTCCGGCACCGGGCAGGCGTCACACCGTATACGTCCACTTACGTGTTAGCACAGTGCTGTGTTTTTAATAAACAGTTGCAGCTAGCTGGTCTCTGCGACTAGCCTCGGCTCCAGAAGCATGTCCCTTCACCTAACGCCAGCGTGCCTTCTCCCGAAGTTACGGCACCATTTTGCCTAGTTCCTTCACCCGAGTTCTCTCAAGCGCCTTAGTATTCTCTACCTGACTACCTGTGTCGGTTTTCGGTACGATTGACTATTACCTATCGCTTAGAGGCTTTTCCTGGAAGTATGGCATCAGCAACTTCTTGCCCCATTAGGGCAATCCTCATCACGCCTCAGAGTCAAGATGCGCCGGATTTTCCTAGCTCACCCTCCTATACGCTTAAACCGGGACCACCGGTCCCCGGATTGCTTAGCCTTCTTCGTCCCCCCTTCGCAGTAATACTCAGTACAGGAATCTTAACCTGTTTCCCATCGACTACGCTTTTCAGCCTCGCCTTAGGGGTCGACTTACCCTGCCCCGATGAACGTTGGACAGGAAACCTTAGTCTTTCGGCGAGCAGGCTTTTCACCCGCTTTATCGTTACTCATGTCAGCATTCGCACTTCTGATACCTCCAAAACCCTTCTCAGAGCCTCTTCTTCGGCTTACAGAACGCTCCCCTACCATACGTTTGCACGTATCCGCAGCTTCGGTGCATGGTTTAGCCCCGTTACATCTTCCGCGCAGGCCGACTCGACCAGTGAGCTATTACGCTTTCTTTTAATGATGGCTGCTTCTAAGCCAACATCCTGGCTGTCTAAGCCTTCCCACATCGTTTTCCACTTAACCATGACTTCGGGACCTTAGCTGGCGGTCTGGGTTGTTTCCCTCTCCACGACGGACGTTAGCACCCGCCGTGTGTCTCCCGTGGTCATATTCTTCGGTATTCACAGTTTGCATTGGGTTGGTAAGCCGGGATGGCCCCCTAGCCAAAACAGCGCTTTACCCCCGAAGATAAACCCACGAGGCGCTACCTAAATAGCTTTCGGGGAGAACCAGCTATCTCCTAGTTTGATTGGCCTTTCACCCCCAGCCACATGTCATCCGCTCATTTTTCAACATAAGTCGGTTCGGTCCTCCAATGTGGATTAACACATCTTCAACCTGCACATGGCTAGATCACTAGGTTTCGGGTCTATACCTTGCAACTCGTCGCCCAGTTAAGACTCGGTTTCCCTTCGGCTCCCCTATTCGGTTAACCTTGCTACAAAATATAAGTCGCTGACCCATTATACAAAAGGTACGCAGTCACTTCTCATTTGCAGGCTTTGTACACAACGCCTGTGGCTTTGAAGCTCCCACTGCTTGTACGTACAGGGTTTCAGGGTCTATTTCACTCCCCTTCCGGGGTTCTTTTCGCCTTTCCCTCACGGTACTGGTTCACTATCGGTCAGTCAGGAGTATTTAGCCTTGGAGGATGGTCCCCCCATCTTCAAACAGGATATCACGTGTCCCGTTTTACTCTTTGAGCTCACTCTGCTGCAATTTTTAGGTACGGGGCCATCACCCTCTATGGCTCGTCTTCCCAAACGATTCCCCTAATTGTGCAAAGATGTTGACTCCGGGCTCCTCCCCTTTCGCTCGCCGCTACTTAGGGAATCTCAATTGATTTCTTTTCCTCAGGGTACTGAGATGTTTCAATTCCCCTGGTTTGCCTCGCAATACTATTTTATTCATATTACGATAGTGCATATATAAATATATATGCGCTGGGTTGCCCCATTCGGGTATCAACAGCTAATACGCTTTTTATCAGCTTACCGTCGCTTTTCGCAGATTAACACGCCCTTCTTCGCCTCTGACTGCCTAGGCATCCTCCCTGTACGCTTCATTACTTAACCTTACAACCCGAAATTGTTTCGGACTTACAATCTTTTGCTTATCCCTTATTTTTAAAGAGCAGTTTCTTGAAAATACTTTTAAACACATCTCTGTGGCGTCCCCTAGGGGGTTCGAACCCCTGTTACCGCCGTGAAAGGGCGGTGTCCTAGGCCTCTAGACGAAGGGGACAGAGTCTTTTTCTGATTTATCAGATAATGTGAGTGGACACTGATAGTGAGAGTTTATAGTTAAGGAGGTGATCCAACCGCAGGTTCTCCTACGGTTACCTTGTTACGACTTCACCCCAGTCATGAATCACAAAGTGGTAAGCGCTCTCCTTTCGGTTAAGCTACCTACTTCTTTTGCAACCCACTCCCATGGTGTGACGGGCGGTGTGTACAAGGCCCGGGAACGTATTCACCGTAGCATTCTGATCTACGATTACTAGCGATTCCGACTTCATGGAGTCGAGTTGCAGACTCCAATCCGGACTACGACGTACTTTCTGAGTTCCGCTTTCCCTCGCAGGTTCGCATCCCTTTGTATACGCCATTGTAGCACGTGTGTAGCCCTACTCGTAAGGGCCATGATGACTTGACGTCGTCCCCACCTTCCTCCGGTTTATCACCGGCAGTCTCCTTTGAGTTCCCGCCTCTACGCGCTGGCAACAAAGGACAAGGGTTGCGCTCGTTGCGGGACTTAACCCAACATTTCACAACACGAGCTGACGACAGCCATGCAGCACCTGTCTCACGGTTCCCGAAGGCACTTGCGCATCTCTGCACAATTCCGTGGATGTCAAGAGTAGGTAAGGTTCTTCGCGTTGCATCGAATTAAACCACATGCTCCACCGCTTGTGCGGGCCCCCGTCAATTCATTTGAGTTTTAACCTTGCGGCCGTACTCCCCAGGCGGTCGATTTAACGCGTTAGCTCCGGACGCCACAGTTCAAGACCGCAACCTCCAAATCGACATCGTTTACAGCGTGGACTACCAGGGTATCTAATCCTGTTTGCTCCCCACGCTTTCGCACCTCAGCGTCAGTCTTTCTCCAGGGGGCCGCCTTCGCCACCGGTATTCCTCCAGATATCTACGCATTTCACCGCTACACCTGAAATTCTACCCCCCTCTAGAAAACTCTAGCGACTCAGTTTCAAATGCCATTCCTAAGTTGAGCTCGGGGATTTCACATCTGACTTAACTCACCGCCTACATGCCCTTTACGCCCAGTTATTCCGATTAACGCTTGCACCCTCCGTATTACCGCGGCTGCTGGCACGGAGTTAGCCGGTGCTTCTTCTGCGAGTAACGTCAAAAATAAATGGTATTAGCATTTATTACTTCCTCCTCACTGAAAGTGCTTTACGACCCGAAGGCCTTCTTCACACACGTGGCATGGCTGCATCAGGCTTTCGCCCATTGTGCAATATTCCCCACTGCTGCCTCCCGTAGGAGTCTGGACCGTGTCTCAGTTCCAGTGTGGCGGGCTATCCTCTCAGACCCGCTAGAGATCGTAGCCTAGGTAAGCCTTTACCCTACCTACTAGCTAATCTCATCTGGGCTCATCCGATGGCGTGAGGCCCGAAGGTCCCCCACTTTGGTCTCGCGACTTTATGCGGTATTAGCTGCCGTTTCCAGCAGTTATCCCCCTCCTTCGGCCAGATTCCCAGACTTTACTCACCCGTCCGCCGCTCGCTGACGTGAGCGCAGTAAACTGCGCTCACTCAATGCCGCTCGACTTGCATGTGTTAGGCCTGCCACCAGCGTTCAATCTGAGCCATGATCAAACTCTTCAATTCTTATTTCTTATTCTCTTTATCTTACAAACATTACTGTTTGCTTAACATCATAAAGTTAATATTATTCACTCTCACGTCAGTGCACACACACATTATCTGATAAATTTTTAAAGAGCTTCTTCCTAATCCTAATATGACCGCGCATTCTACGTACTTATTCTATCCAGTCAACTCCTTTAGTCCATTT
>NZ_CAADHL010000010.1 GCF_900699045.1 Candidatus Williamhamiltonella defendens
GAACAACAAATAGACTGCTTGACTCGACTCAGTAAGCACGGACTAAATAACGCTACAAAAAAGATTGAACAACATGAACTGCGAATTGTCCGCCTAGATGTGCCCATTTCATGGTAAGCCTTGTCTGTTCTAGAAGCATCACAGAACAATTCGATTACCGGTACTATAATGTTATGTCGAATATGATCCGTAACAGACAGTCTTGCTATGTAGCCTTATTAATCCAAAAAGAAACGTCCTATGAAAAAAATTCTGATTCTGCTCATCACCGGTTTGTTGAACGCTTTCTCGTGGGCTGACGAAATCACGGGACGAGTGGTAAGCGTTCATGATGGCGATACCCTCATTTTGCTCACGCCTGAAAAAAAGCAGATTAAAATTCGACTGGCAGCAATCGATACACCAGAAATCGGCCAGCCCTATGGAAAAAAAGCGCAAAAATCGCTGTCTGATTTAGTTTTTGATAAAAATCTCACGGCTCGTTCAAACCAAAAAGACCAGTATGGCAGATTCTTGGCGCAACTGTATCTGGGAGGGGTGTGGATTAATGCTGAAATGGTCAAACAAGGGGATGCCTGGGTGTATCGACAACATAGTCGACACAGTCGAGACCCACTTTTGTTAGCCTTCGAAACTCATGCTAGGAAAGAGAAGAAGGGACTGTGGGCCCTGCCAGAGTCACAACGCGTCCCGCCCTGGGAATGGAGAAAGTCGAGGCGGACTCAAGGAAAACATATCTCTTCCCTATCTGAACCCTCGCAATGGGCCTGTGGCGCTAAACGTACCTGCTCCCAAATGACCTCCTGTGAAGAAGCCCGGTTTTATTTGAAGCAATGTGGAATAAGTAGATTAGATATAAACCAAAACGACATACCTTGCGAAAAACTCTGCCATTAAGTGCCATTTTACATTAGGAAAACCCGGCATTTAGTCGCAAATCAAACGTAACAGCATTACCCATCTTAGGTATGCAGCCTGCTGTTCAGGTGCAACCCACATATTGCTTAGCGTCTTACATAAGGTCATAGGCTTTAGTCACTCGACCCCGTGTTTTCTGTGAGTGTAAGCGGAGGCATCTTACTCATACTTTCTCAAAAAGCGAAGAGAGGGAGTGAGACCCTACCTACGTTGAATGATTTATTCACTTCTTCAAAAAATAGAGATTCCTCCTCACCAGGATCAGAATGTGAGTGGTTTTTTAAAGGAGAGATACAAGCCAGACTCAATAAAATATTGTTATCCGCTTGTCAGTGTCAATTTATCTCCATCCTACAAAAGTGGCAGTCTGACTTTGAATTAGCGTTGGTAAAAAAACGCCCGTTTTTAGTTTTCAAAGAGCAGAGGTTAATATGATGAGAAATTTTATTTTTTCTTCACCCGGAAATATGTCCAAGGCAGTGGGGTAGTAGATAAATTAGGGCGGTTATTTGTGCAGCTGGGCTGAAAAGCATTTTTACTTGCCAGTAATACCGTGTGAAGAATTGTTGAAGCCCGAGTAAAAACGTATCTGGGAAAAGCTAAAATCACTTACCGTTATAAACGTTTTAATGGGGAGTCCTCTCAAAAGGAATCGACAGTTTGGCCAGCTTGGCATTGACCGAGTAAACCTCTGTTGTCGTAAAACTAGGGGGGAAACCCCTAGATATCATCAAATCGATGGCAGACGAGCTGAAACTCAGTGTTGCCATTGTATCGACAGTGGTATCCAGCGCGATGCGCCTTTCAGCGAGCGCCCTGTGATTGATACAGACAAAGGCGTCTTCGAGAGCTACCGTTTTTATGGAAAACATCCGGAACTGGTGCTGTTGTATACTGCGTCGTGTGTTCAGGCACAGGTGCGTTTTTATGTCTGACATCGCCTATAGCTGATCTACTGATGTGTAGCCCTGGCGATAGAACGCAAGAATTCTTTGTCGATGCCCGGAGAAAATCCCACCATCGCTAGTATGCCCATCGCTGTCGCCTCTGTGTGAAGAGGCATTGCTCACCTATGGCTACAGCGCCTATCAGGTGGTGAAAATCATATCATCATACCGGACGGTAGAATCAGTGATAGAAGCAAACACCTTGCTCTCCGGTCTCGGTTTTGAAAACGCGGGTCTGGC
>NZ_CAADHL010000011.1 GCF_900699045.1 Candidatus Williamhamiltonella defendens
AATACGGACGTAAAGTAGCAGAAAGAGTATTGAAGATGAAAGCTTTTTTACGTTCATCTGTTCGTGGGACGAAGGCGATAACCCTTGTAAAGATAGCGGTTGTTAAAAAAAAGAGAATGCCTCATTAAGGCGTACGTTCAGCGAACGCTATCTACAGTAGCAAGTCACGAAAGTCCGCGGGATGCCAACCAAAGAGAGCCTGGTCGTCTTTTTGATTTCTGTTAGTAAGTTCATGCCGAGAATACCTGAATTAATAGTGATAGCTAAATGGCTTGTGAAGAAAGTTCACTGAATTCAAGTACGTTAGCAAGCTTACCCTGCCACGGTAGGTTAGATTTATTTGGTAATCGTGATAAGGTAGGTCAGCTTCCAGTCCCCATCGTCCCTCTATTATCCCAAAAAATTACTGTTAAACGACGTGATAACGGGCGATGGAATACCAGTTACCAACGACAGCAAGCTTGGTTATTCCCTATCAAAACCACGGGTGATTGCAGATAATGACATGATACATATACGGGGGTTTCTGATTAGATGGTATTTACGGCATGATGCTGTTGAAAATGGGTCGTAGGGTGTTTGGCTTCGCAATATCGCTTGAAACAACAGTGGCGAGGTATTTCCATATTCAGATATAAGGCATCCGGTTTTGTTACTTTTGACAAATTACTCAGCAAAGAGAAAAGAGAAACGTTTCATAAAGAACTTGAGCGATTTGCAGGGTCAGAAAATACCAGCAAAGTGCTGTTGCTGTAAGCTGGAATAAAATTTAATGGTATCACCCTTGATCCATAAACCTCATAAATTCTGGACATCTGCGATCATAGCGTCGAATAAATCTGCCGTTGGCATCGTATTCTGCGGTTTATAGTCAGTTATATTACTAAACAAAGCAGTTTGGCTTCTAGCGTGGAAGGGATGAACCTGATTTTTCTAAGCAATACATTACGGCCCTTACTGGTCAATATTACACAGGAAATCGCCCGCTGTTTGCTGGATACGGAATAGAATATATAGAGTATTACGGATTTACCTCGACGGCGTACTCTGGCGCGGAAGATGTTGCGCTTTTCCTGAGTGGTGCCCGCTCGCACGACGTGGTGATTAATATCGCTCTGACC
>NZ_CAADHL010000012.1 GCF_900699045.1 Candidatus Williamhamiltonella defendens
TGATGCTTCTAGATCAGACAAGGCTTTTCATGAATTAGCACATCTAGGCTGACAATTCGCAGCTCATGTCTGGTTCGACACTGATATCATCATAATTAATAGCTTTTACGATAAATTTTGAATTTGTAATTCATTAAAGTAGGATTTAAGATTAAAAGTATATTAAATAAAAATATCAGTTTCAAAAAACATAGAAAAACATATTTATATATTTATAATTTTAAGTGTAACATTTTCATTAAAATTTATCGCCTAAGAGTTATACCCTAATGACATAAATAAAAACGGGACTAAATAATCATAATGATATAACCTATATGCAATATTTTTCATGAAACAACTTAAATGCGCCAATACGCTAAAAATGTTCATCAGAGGTTATTTAAGAACATCAATAGAAGATCATTCTCTGATCGAGAAAAAGAGATGCCGAAGCAATTTATTCAGGAGCACAGCCAGAAAATCGGAGGCACAAAAACTCGATAGACCGGAGCCAGGACGATAACTGAAGGACAGTCATAGAAATGATATTTTACTAGGAGAACAACAAATAGACTGCTTGACTCGACTCAGTAAGCACGGACTAAATAACGCTACAAAAAAGATTGAACAACATGAACTGCGAATTGTCCGCCTAGATGTGCCCATTTCATGGTAAGCCTTGTCTG
>NZ_CAADHL010000013.1 GCF_900699045.1 Candidatus Williamhamiltonella defendens
GAACAACAAATAGACTGCTTGACTCGACTCAGTAAGCACGGACTAAATAACGCTACAAAAAAGATTGAACAACATGAACTGCGAATTGTCCGCCTAGATGTGCCCATTTCATGGTAAGCCTTGTCTGATTTAGAAATATCACAGAACGATCCGATCACACGTACCAGGCCGCTATCAATAATATTCTGATAGATCTGATGTCGGTGATAGCACATAAAAACTGGCTGAGTCGAC